>CAVSIX010000001.1:0-87878 GCA_963728195.1 Ilumatobacteraceae bacterium
GTTTCCGGCCGAGGGCATCGACTTCTACGAACGACTCGAAGCCGACAACTCCAAGGTGTTCTGGGAGGCGAACAACATGGCTCACTTCGAATCCGTGAAGCGGTCTTTGGCACTCGATCTGTGCGAGGAACTCGCCGAGTCCGGACCCTTCCACATGTTCCGCCCGCACAACGACCTCCGGCTCTCCAAGAACAAGCCGCCGTACAAGACGCATCAAGGCGCGGGCACCGGCGAGTCGGAAGGGGGCGCTGGCCACTACTTCCACATCTCCGGCGGCCGGGTTGATGTGCGGCACTGGCTACTACGCGATGGCGAGCCACCAGCTGGCCCGCTTCTGGTTGGCCGTCGTCGCCTACCCAACACGGCCCGGAAATTGCTGCTATTGTCGATGATCTGGCCAAGGGGGAGCAAGGAACGCGATCAGTGACATTCAGGAGCTGAATACGGCGCCTCGCGGTTTCGACAAGGAGCATCCGTGGATCGAACTGATCCGCCGGAAGGGCCTCATAGATATGTCGAAGAGAGTTCGGCACGCCGAAGTGGCTGCACACCAAGCAGGCGGCCGCCAAGCGAGTCCGCGACTCGTGGACCGGCGTCGCCGACCTGTGCGCCTGGCTCGACGCCCACGTCGGCCCCAGCACCCTCCCGCCCGACGACCGCCCGTTCTGAAGCGTCACGCCTGGGGTCTGACCCCCGGCGTGACGCCGAGGGCATCGAGTTCTACGAGCAGCTCGGCGCCGACAACTCCCGAGCGTTCTGGCAGGCGAACAAGCATCGCTACGACGAGTTCGTCAAGCAGCCGATGGTCGAGCTGACCGAGGCCCTCGCCGACTACGGGCCCTTCCACATGTTCCGCCCGTACAACGACGTCCGTTTCTCGAAGAACAAGCCGCCGTACAAGACGGCCCAGGGTGCGTACGGCGAGTCCGAGGGCGGGGCCGGGCACTACGTGCAGTTCTCCGCCACGGGTTTGATGGTGGGCGCCGGTTACTACGCCATGGCCAAAGATCAGCTCGAGCGGTTCCGCACCGCGATCGACGGCGATGCGACCGGCTCTGAACTCGCCGCACTCGTGGCCGGCGCCGAGAAGCGCAAGTACACGATCGACGCCATCGACACGCTCAAGACCGCACCACGTGGCTATCCGAAGGATCACGCCCGGATCGAGTTGCTGCGGCGCAAGGGGTTGATCGCCATGCAGCAGTTCGGGACGCCGAAGTGGATCCACACCGCCGGCGCCGCCAAGCGAGTTCGCGATTCGTGGGCCGGTGTCGCCGACCTGTGCGCCTGGCTCGACTCCCACGTCGGGCCCAGCACCCTCCCGCCCGACGACCGCCCGTTCTGAAGCGTCACGCCTGGGGTCTGACCCCCGGCGTGACGCCGATGTCACCGTCTGCCCTGGGCCGATCGACCCGGGATCGGAGGCTCGGCTGACCCATCGCTATGGTCGTCGAATGCGCTCCTCACAACGTCTCGTCATGCTCGCCGCCGTCGGTTCACTCGCTTTTGCTGCCTGTGGCGGAAGCGATGACGTCAGCGATGCGATCGATTCGATCGGTTCGGCGCCCGCGAATGACGTGTCCGACGATGGGGCGGCTGCGGACCAGGAGTCCGACGCTGCGACCAGCGATTCGTCGGGTGCTGGCTTCGGCGAGTTCATCTCCGGAACGATCGCGTTCAGTGGGGGCGAGGACGAGACGTACGCCATCGACGACCCGGCCTCTGCGTTCACCGGCTCCGGCGGGTGCGGCGGTGGCCAATTCGGATTCAGCATCAATGCCGTTGCGCCTGACACCGGTTACACCTTGTTCCAGCTCAGCGCGGGCATGGATGAAGACCTGAGTGGCGGTGCCACCGGCACGTACGACGTCGACGAGGTGGCCCTGCTCGTGGTGCCCGACGGCGACCTCAGCGCCAGTCGCAGATACGAGGGCCCTGGCACGATTGCGGTCACCGAGCACGACACCGGTGGAATCGACTCCGACCTCAACTCTCGGCGGATGGCGATCACGCTCGAAGGGACACTCGATGCGATGGGCTCCGACGCCGACGGCACCGTCGATGTGTCCGCGGACGTGCTCTGGGTGATGGGCTGCCCCTGACGTCCATCCTGACGGGCTCGGAATCGGGCGTTACACCTGGGGTCTGACCCCTGGCGTAACGAGTTGTCATCCGGGATCGGTCGGGCTCCGTAGAGGTGGTGTTGTCCGTCAACCCATTGAGGAGTAAAACCATGCGTAAGAAGATTGCCATCGCGCTCACCGCCGGCGTCGCCGCCGCCACCGTCGGATTCGGAGCCGCCGGCACCGCCAGCGCTGCGCCCAAGGGCGGGGGAGCCTGCGTCCAGGCAGGACTCGAAACCCTGAGGACTCTTGATCTCTTCCAGGATGCGACGAAGAAGAAGATCGACTACAGCACGCTCGCCGATGAGGAGAATGGCCCGATCTTCGCGAACTTGCCTGAGGGGTCGAACTTCTCGCTCGGTCAAGTCGTCAGCCTCCACGCGACGAATCCGACGCTTTTCGCCTGGTGCCGCTGATCACCCGAGCTCTCTGACCGCCTGAAGGACACCGCCCGCCCCACTCCCCGGGGGCGGGCGGTGTTGCGTCCGGGGACATGGAGCGAGCACTTCATCCAGCCCTTTGACAGAATGTCAAGCGTGACTGCAGCTGCTGACGTCGATGCCACCACGCACGCCCTCGAGAACCAGTTCGGGTTGGCGGACCGGATCGTCGACGAGGCGGCGCTCGCCAACAGCGTCGAGCGGTTCCGGGCCCAGGGCATCACGCTGCCGACGTTCGCCCAGCTGGAGGATCCCTCCACCTTCGATCACGCCGCGAAGGTCGACAACGCCGACCCGCAAGGGCCCGACGCCCGCAACCTGTGGCGGGTCCACTGGTACAACGACCTCGCCGGCAACCGGGTCGACGTGCCCGACCACGTCGTGCTGCCGTCGAGCCTCACCGGCGTCGAGAGCCCGATCATCGTCGTGTTCGGCGACCGCTTCCCGATGATCACCGCCCACAAGGTGCTCGCCGCCTACGCCTGCCTCGCACCCCGCGTCGTCACCGGTCAGTTCGATCCGACGCACCACCGAGCGATCTGGCCGTCGACCGGCAACTACGCCCGCGGCGGCATCGCCATCAGCCGGATCATGGCCAGCCGCGGCGTCGCCATCCTCCCCGAGGGCATGAGCCAGGAACGCTTCGACTGGCTCGACCAGTGGTGCGCCAACCCGGCGGAGGATGTCATCAAGACCCACGGCACCGAGTCGAACGTCAAGGAGATCTACGACGCCTGCAACGAGCTCCGCAAGGACCCGGGCAACTTCGTGCTCAACCAGTTCTCCGAGTTCGGCAACCACCTCGGCCACTACCGCATCACCGGCAAGGCGTTCGGCCACGTCTTCGAGACCGTCCGCGAGCAGTACAAGCGGCAGGGTCGCGACCTGAACCTCGCCGCGTTCACCTCGGCCACCGGTTCGGCCGGAACGATCGCCGCCGGCGACCGGTTGAAGGAGGAGTACGGAACGAAGATCGTCGCCGTCGAAGCGCTCGAATGCCCGACGATGCTGGAGAACGGCTTCGGCGAGCACAACATCCAGGGCATCGGCGACAAGCACATCCCGCTGATCCACAACGTCACCAACACCGACGTCGTCGTAGGTATCTCCGACAAGTCGACCGACGAACTCGACGCTCTCTTCAACACCGAGGTCGGCCGGCAGTATCTCGTGCAGACCAAGGGTGTGCCCGCCGACATCGTCGAGTCGCTGGAGCACTTCGGGTTCTCGGCGATCTGCAACGTGCTCGCCGCGATCAAGACCGCCAAGCTGCTCGACCTCGGCCCCGACGACGCCGTGATCACCGTCGCCACCGACGGCGCCGCTCTGTACCCGAGCGAGCGGGCCAAGCTGCTCGCCACCCGCTACGGCAACGAATTCACGACCACCGACGCAGCGGAGGTGTTCGGCGAGCATCTCGGATCGGTCGACACCGACCACATGATCGACTGCACCGAAGCCGACCGGCGCCGCATCTTCAACCTCGGCTACTACACCTGGGTCGAACAGCAGGGCACGCCGTTCGAGCTGTTCGAGGCCCGCCGCGACCAGTCGTTCTGGAAGGGCCTGCGCCGCTACGTCGACGTGTGGGACGACATGATCGACGACTTCAACGCCCGCGTCGCCGCCAGCTGAGATGGCCCCGTCGATGCGTGTCACCGGCTGGCGCTGCGCGGTATGCGCCGCCGAGGTCGACATCGCCACGTCGTTTCCCTGGCGCTGTCCGAACGCGACCGCGCACGATCGTCGTCACGTCCTGCAGATCGTGACCGACGGAACTCCCGACGCTCTCGTCGTGGATCCCCGAGACCCTGGCTCGGGGAACCACGACGACACGAATCCGTACCTCCGCCACGACGCCGACTTCGCCTGGGCCGCCTACGCCGACGCGAACGGCATGGACGTGGCGGCCCGACGGCGACTGGTGATCGAACTCGACGATGCGATCCGCTCGGTCGTTGGCACCGGGTTCGTCCCGACGCCGTTCGGAAGGTCGGCCGCACTCTCGGACGCACTCGGCTTCGCCGACGGTGGCGGGATCTGGGTGAAGGACGAGACCGGTGGCGTCGGTGGTAGCCAGAAGGCCCGCCACCTGTTCACGATCCTCCTCCACCTCCGAGCCGCCGAGCAACTCGGCCACCTCACCACGCGCCCGCCGCTGGCGATCGCATCGTGCGGCAATGCGGCGCTGGCGGCGGCCACACTCGCACGGGCCGCCGACTGGCCGATCGACGTCTACGTGCCGACGTGGATGAGCGACGCGTTCGGGCAGGAGATCGACCGGCTCGGCGCCCGCGTGCACCGATGCGAACGGCGTGCGTCGGATCCGCCCGGCGACCCGGCAATGTTCCGCTTCCGCGAGGCGGTCGCCAACGGTGCGATCCCCTTCACCGTGCAAGGCCCCGAGAACGCGCTCGCCCTCGACGGCGGCCGCACGATCGGGTGGGAGATCGGCGAGCAAGTCGCCGAGCAGCGCGTCGGCGAGCTCGATCGCATCTTCGTGCAGGTCGGTGGTGGTGCCTTCGCCGCCTGCCTCGGGGCCACCTCCCCGGCCCGCCGGTTCCAGGCGGTGCAGGCCGAGGGATGTGCGCCGCTCGCACGTGCCTGGACGCGGGCGATCGAGGCAGGTACCGACGGTCGCCCCGATCTCGCCGCTCCGCTGTGGCGGGAGTTGATGGTGCCGTGGGACGATCCCCGTTCGCTCGCCGACGGCATCCTCGACGACGAGACCTACGACTGGATCGGCGTCTTCGCGGCGATCGGTAGCTGGGGCGACGTGCCGATCGTCGCCGCCGAGGCCGACATCGTGGCCGCCCATGCACTTGCGCAGGCAGCCGGATTCGACGTCAGCGCCACCGGCAGCGCCGGGCTTGCCGGACTCCTGTCGACGATCGACGCGATCCAGCCGAACGAGCGCATCGCCGTCGTGATGAGCGGCGTCGCCCGCTGATCTCCGCCCCTCCGGACGCGGACGGACGTGGTTCCAGCGCGTGTGGCGCGAATCAGCAATGCCGCCGTCGGGTACTTCGCGAGGGCGTGCGAACTGCGCACGCACATCTTGAGAGGAGGAATCGCAATGGATCAGAATCCTGGTCTCGCACACGACACGACCACGCGAACCGCAACTCCCACCACCACCACGTCGGGGTCCGACGGCGGTGACGGCAGCCGGTTCACCACCGAACGGTTCGAAGCGATCATCGTCGACACCGACAACGGCGACGGACGGTCGTGGGTGCGGCGCATCACCGGCTCGGCCGTATGGTCCGGGTTCGCCGTCGGATTCGCCGTCTGGGTGCTGCTCGAGCTGTTCCTGGCCGCGATCGACCTCGTGCCGCTCGGAATCTCCGGTTCGGGATTCGACGCCTCGGAACTGTGGTGGTCGGGTGCCGCCTCGGTCGTCGCACTGTTCGTCGGCGGGCTCGTCGCCGGTGCGGGCGGGCGTTCGCGCCGCGCGACCGACGGCGCACTCCAGGGCATCGTGACCTGGGCGGTGACGACCGTGGCGATCGTGGTGCTCGTGGCGATCGGCGCCGGTGTCGGCTTCGGTGCGCTCGGCGCATCGCTGAACAACGCCGAGAACCAGTCGAACATCTCGCTCGATCAGCAGCAGCAGGCCGAGGACCAGGGCTTCGTCCTGACCCAAGGTGAGGCGGAGGAGTCGGCCGGTGTCGGCGCACTGTTCCTGGGCCTGACCGTGGTCGCAGCGGCCGCAGGTGGGATGCTCGGCGCCGCCATGGCCCGCACGAACGACGACAACGGTCGCGATCGGGACCGCACGACGGCCGTTCGTCGCTGACCGATCGCCGGACCTGCGGTCACGGTTCGGTGGCGCGACGAGTACCGTGGTGGGTACGTCAGCACGTTCCATGCCGAGCCGGGGCCGCAGGCTGGCTCTCGGCGCCACCGCCGTCGTCACCGTCGGGCTTGCCGGCGCGTACGCGTCGACGATCGGAGCCCAAGCGGCGACCGATCCGATCGTCACCGAACTGGTGTCGATCGACGGCGACGGAGTCCGCCAAGATCTTCCGGACAACGCCGTTCCGGCGATGTCCGACACCGGTGGAGTGGTGGCCTACGAGACCGCTGGGCCCGTCGGAACCGGCGCCGCATCGCCCTTCGACGGCCGCCGGGTCTGGATCCGTGATCGCGTCGGCGACACCAGCCGGTCGGTCGCCGAGAACAACAGCGTGGCACCGGGCGTCAGCGGCGACGGTTGCCTGGTCGCCTACACGGTCGTCGGCGTCGACCAGGCGACGCTCACCGCAGTCGACCGGTGTGCCACCGCAGTCCCATCGCCGCTGCCGGGCGGCACGAAGCTCGACACCGTCACCCTCGACGCCCTCACTCCGAAAGCACCTGTCACCGATGCCGCGGGACCTCAGGTCGTGCCCGAAGCGGCCACTTCCCCGACGGCGATCGTCGCGGCGCCGTCACTGTCGTTCGACGGATCGACCATCGTCTGGTCGACCGGCCGTGAGGTCCGCCGGTACGTCCGTCCGGCCGCCGGTGAGCCCTTCGTCCGCAGCGGCACCTTCGACGTCATCGTCGGCGGGTCGACCGCTACCGTCACCGGCGTCGCCACCGACGTGTCGTCGGACGGCAACACGGTCGTCTTCGTCGCCGGCCCGGGCACGTCGCCGTTCGAGCCCGCCACCGCCGACGTGTACGTGTGGACGTCGACCGATCCCCAGGCGGATCCCGAGCTGCTCTCCGCCACGTCGTCGGGCGACCCTGCAACGTCCGACTCGACGTCACCGACGATCACGTCCGACGGTGCCTTCGTCGTGTTCCAGTCGAGCAACCTCGACCTGCCCGTCGTCGGCACGTCGACGGTGACCGCTCCGTTCGTCGTCGGCGTCGACCTCGCCGGGCGAACCGCCCAGATCCTGGTCGACGACGCCGACCGTCCCGCCGTGTCTGCGGACGGACAACACGTCGTGTACCGACGCGGCGAGGCGATCCGGCTGCTGTCGTCGGACGGCACGTCGACCACCGATCACGGGATCGACGAACTCGTCGACGCCCGCCCGATCGGAGCGCTGTCGATCTCGCAGTTCGGTCGCTGGATCGTGTACGCCAGCGCGGTCGAACCGACGGCGACGCCGACCGTGACCCCCGAGGGGCCGACCGGCCCGCCGACCGCGACGCCGGCGGTGTGGGCCATCGACCGCGCGTCGTCGAACACCGACGTCGTCGACACCACCACCTCCACCACAGCGCCGACCACCACGGTGCCTGCCTCCACCACGCCGCCGCCGACGACGGCGGTGGTCGACACCGCACCGACCGTGCCGGCGGCCACACTGCCGGCCACCCCGGTCGTTCCCCCGAGCACCACCGTCGGCGGCGGAAGCCGCCGCGTCCCGCTGCCGGCGCCGCGTCCGACGAGGCCGTCGTCGCCCGCTCCGCAGTACCGCTCGCCGGTCGACACCGGCGTCACGGCGTACGCATCGCCGGTGACCTTCGATCCGACCGTGGTCGCCGCCGGGCGCCGAATCCAGCCGGTCATCCTCACCAACGCCGGCTCGCGCACCGTGCAGGTCGCCGGCGTGTCCATCGACGTGCAGGATGCGTTCACGGTCGTCGGCGACAGCTGCAGCGCGGCGCCGGTCGCCGCCGGCTCCTCGTGCTCGATCGAAGTGCAGTTCGCCCCCGTCGCAGTCGGGGCCGCAAGCGCCGTCGTGACCTTCGAGTTGAGCGACGGCCCGCTCGTCACGGCACTCGTCGACGGCCAAGGCGTCCCCGAGCCCACCCTCGACCTCGTCCCCGAGGTTGCAGGCGCCGGCCAGACGGTCAGCGTGTTCGGCGCGGGGTTCCCACCTGGAGCCACCGTCGAACTCACCCGGCCCGGCACGTCGATCCCCGAGCTGATCGTCGTCGACCCCGACGGCACGTTCGCACACGTCATCGTCGTGCTCCCGAACACGCCGGTCGGGCCGACGACACTCACCGTGCAAGGCCAACCCGACGCGTTCGACGACGTCGGCGCCGAGCTGTTGGTGTCGAACCGCAGGGCCGCTTCGGCCGACGCTGCGCTGCGGGTCGGGCCAGCCGGCTCCTTCGGCCGCTGACACCACAGCGCACAGCGCAGTGCAGTAGCACCGTCGCTCGGACGTGGCGATCGGTCAGCCGAGCTCGTCGACGAAGCCGACCAGCGATGCGGCGACGGGACACGTGTCGGCACCACTTCCCGGAGTGCGGCACTCGACGTCGAGCACGATGTCGGCGTCGTCGCCGAACTGGTATGGCGCCACGAAGTGCAGATCGAAGTCTCGGAAGTTGGCCAGTTCGGACTGGAGGAGCACCTCGTCGCCGCGCAGCAACGACACCGTTCCGACGGCTCCCGTCGGGTTCTGGAACACCACATCGGTGATCGAGACGACCGTTCCCACAGCGACGGCCGCGCTGTCCTGTGCGGTGTTGCCTGCGCTCGGCGCCACCTCCAGCCGGACGTCGAACGGCTCACCGAGCGGAAGCTCCTCGGCCTCCGCTGCGGCGGCATCCAACTCGTCGATACGTTGCTGCAGGGCGATGCGGTCCTGCTCGATCGCCTCGGCTGCGGCGTCATCGGCAGTGTCCTGCACCCAGGGACGAAGCACGGCGAACCAGGCGATCGCGCCGATCACCAGGGCAGCGACGGCGCCAGCAGCAGCGGGTCCGACCCAGTTGGGGACCCGTGGCCGTTGCTGGAAGGTGCCGGCCAGCTCGTCAGAACGGCCGTCGGCCGACGTGGCGCGCAGTGTGAAGTCGTGGTCGAGCTTCGGCCCGCTCCAATACGTGGTGGCGGGGATGATCCGCACGGGAAGGTCGCCGGCCACGCCGGGTGCGACGGCGAGCGACGTCTGTCCGACCTCGACGCCGACGTCGGTCATCGCCGTGTCGGCGGCCACGTCGATCATGACGGCGACGTTGCCGCTGTTGGCGACTCGCACCACGTGCTGGCCCCGCCTCGAGCCCCGCGAGCGCGCAGGTTGTAGCGCGATCGCGTAGTCGCTGTGGGCGGCGATCTCCACCGTCGCGACTGCGACGGCGAGCGTGCCGGCTGGCTCATCGACCGGCTCATCGGTGTCGAGCGCCGCCGGTGTGACCTCGGCGGTGAGCGTGTAGCTGCCGGCGGCCACCGTCGACGGCGCGAACAACGTGACGACGACATCGACGATCTGATTGGTCTCGATGGTCACCGTCGTCGACTCGAGGCGGGCGTGTTCGCTGAACTCTCCCGACACCGACAGTGCCACCGTTCGCGTGTCGGGCTCGTCGCTGTACAGACGCAGTGTGGACGTCGCTGTCACGTTCGGGAGCAGATCGATCTGCTCGGGCGCAAAGCTTGCGGTCACGGCCATGCGTAGACGGTAGTGCGTGCGGCGTGCTCGTGATTCCCTCCCGGTCGGGACCGATAGCCTTCGATCCATGTCGGAACTCATGCAACCAGCAGCACTCGAGGGTGGATTCGATCCTCGCTCGGCCGTCTTCGACCGCCTTCTCAAGAACCGAGTCGTGATGCTGGGCTCCGATGTCAACGACGACATCGCCAACCAGATCTGTGCGCAGCTGCTCTATCTCGAGGGCGAGGATCCCGGCCAGGACATCTGGCTGTACATCAACAGCCCCGGTGGTTCGGTGACCGCCGGCATGGCGATCTACGACACCATGCAGTTCGTCGGCTGCGACGTCGCGACGGTCTGTCTCGGCCTCGCTGCGTCGATGGGCCAGTTCCTGCTGACCGCCGGCGCCCAGGGCAAGCGCTACACGCTGCCCAACGCCCGGGTGATGATGCACCAGCCGCTTGCCGGCCTGCGCGGGCAGGCATCCGACATCGCGATCCAGGCCGAGCAGCTCCGCTACACCAAGCTGCGCATGGCGACGTTGATCTCCGAGCACTCCGGCCAGACCCTCGAGCAGATCCAGGCCGACTCCGAGCGCGACCGCTGGTTCACCGCCGAGGAGGCCAAGGAGTACGGGCTCGTCGACAAGGTGATCCTGCGCCGCGGCGAGATCGCCTGACCCGAACCCTCAGGGCACCGACGTCGGCGCCGAGTCGTCCGGCGGCAGTGTCACGTCGAGGGGACCCTGCGGGACGATCGTGAACACCGGGCCGATGTCGACCGCGCAGTTCGCCAGCAACCACGCCTCGACCGCTGCGGCCGACTTCTCGCTGGAGTAGATCGCCGTCAGCGCCTGCTGCTCGGATTCCTGATCGCCGACGACGACCGTGCTCGCCGTCTCGTAGGCCGACACGATCTGATCCCAATCTGCCTGCACCCCCAGCGGGGCCAGTTCCCCGACGCTGCGGTACAGGTCGAGCAGCGGGCCGATGTCGTCGGTGTAGCCGAGCTGCGGATTGGTGAGCGCCTCCTTGTTGGCGGCCACCTCGCCGCAGAAGCGTTCGGCGCTCGGGGCTTCGTCGCCGCATGCACTCAGTGATGCGACCGTCGCCACGAGTGTCGTGACGGCCATCGCCGTCGATCGACGCGAGAGATCCGACCGCAGGTGCACCATCGAGCGAGCATTGTCGCACGCACACCCCCCGATCAGACGGCAGCGCTCCCCGCCGTTGCGATGAGCGAGGCGCCGGTATGTGGTCGGTTCGCTCATCGGTGGGGGTGAGTGTGTGGGTTGCGATGAGCGGGGCGCCGGTATGTGGTCGGTTCGCTCATCGGTGGGGGTGAGTCCGGACGAGGGTCGGGGACTGTGACAGCCCCTCTGTACAGTGCGACGTACGACCTGGCGCATCGCCGGGTCGGGGTCGTGGGGCCCCGTCGCCCCTCCTCGCTGTTCCCGGCGGTTCGCCGCGTCGTCCCGAGGAGGTTCGCATGTTCGCATCCGTCCCATCTGCGGTGCTCTTCTGCGCAGAAGGGCACCTGATCCACGTCGAGGTCCAGGTGTCCGCCGGACTCCCCGGATTCAGCCTCGTCGGCCTGCCCGACACGTCGATCCGCGAATCACGCGATCGCGCCCGCGCCGCCGTGCTCAGCAGCGGCGTCCCATGGCCGAAACACAAGATCACCGTGAACCTGGCGCCCTCCGGCGACCGCAAAGCCGGGTCGGGCCTCGACCTGGCGATCGCCGTCGGCGTGCTTGCGGCGAGCGACGTCATCCCGCCCGAGACGATCGAGGGGCTCGCGTTCATCGGAGAACTCGGCCTCGACGGATCGCTGCGGCCCGTCAACGGCGTCGCACCGATGGTCGGTGCGCTCGGCGAACGAGACGTGGTCGTCCCGATCGCCAGCGCAACCGAGGCGCACGTCGTCGCGCTCGGCAGGGTCCGGCTCATCGCGAACCTCACCGAGCTGATCGAGGTGCTCCTCGGCGAGGCACCCTGGCCCGACCACGACCCCTCGCCGCGCTCCGACCCCGTCCGCCGCCCGCCGCCGGACCTCGCCGACGTGCAAGGCCAGCCGATCGCCCGACACGCGCTGGAGATCGCAGCTGCTGGAGCGCATCACACGCTGTTCATCGGTCCGCCGGGCGCCGGCAAGACGATGCTCGCTTCGCGATTGCCGGGGCTGCTTCCCCCGCTCGAACGCGACCGTGCGCTCGAGGTCACGATGGTCCACTCGGCGTCGGGGATCGCGCTGCCGCCGGGCGGCCTCGTGTCCGAGCCGCCGTTCCGTGCGCCCCATCACACGTCGTCGCAGATCTCGCTCGTCGGCGGCGGATCGCAGGTGATCCGGCCCGGGGAAGTCTCGATCGCACACGGCGGCGTGCTGTTCATGGACGAGCTGGCGGAGTTCGCACCGTCGGTGCTCGACGGGCTGCGTCAACCGTTGGAGTCCCACGTGGTGCAGGTCAATCGTTCGGAGATCCGCGCCGTCCTACCCGCCGACTTCCTGTTGGTCGCCGCCATGAACCCGTGTCCGTGCGGGGGAGGCGCTCCCGGCGCGTGCGTCTGCGGCGACGCCGTGCTGCACCGCTATGCGCGTCGGGTCTCGGGACCGTTGCTGGACCGTTTCGACCTGCGGGTACCGGTACACCGACCTGCCGTCGACGACCTGCTGGTCAACGCACCAGGGGAGAGCTCGGCGGTCGTCGCTGCCCGGGTGCGCACCGCCCGCCAGCTCGCCGTGCAGCGCCAAGGTTGCCTCAACGGTGCGCTCCAGGCCGGACGCCTCGACGACGTCGCCCGGCTCGATGCTGCGTCGATGGCGCTCCTGCGCCACGAGCTGGAACACGACCGCCTGAGCGGCCGCGGCTACCACCGCATCAGGCGGGTGGCGCGCACGATCGCCGACCTGCGAGAGCATCTGGAGCCGACCGTCGACGAGTGCGATGTCGCCATGGCATTGCGGTTCCGAGCCACGTTCGCCCGGTCCCTGCCGACCGGGAGGGTGGCATGACGCCGCCGGCGGCGTTCGTCGCGGCCCTCGCCGGATTCGAGCGGATGACCACCAACCGCCTGTCGGGACTGCTCGCCCACCGATCACCCGAAGAGGCGTTTGCGATCGCCACCGGTGGCTGGCCGCCACCCGAACCGTTCGCCACGCTGTTCACCCGCGAGCCCGACCTGCTCGCGGCCTGGCGGCGTTCGGGTGGCCATCGCCCGCCCGAGCAGATGTGGAACCAGTGCGTGGCCGCCGGAGTCCGTGTCATCGTTGCCGGAGACGCCGACTACCCGATGTCGTTGCTCGACGACCCGCGGCGCCCGGCTGCACTCTTCGTGCGCGGCGACATCGGCGTGCTCGACGGGCGCCGCGTGGGCATCGTCGGCACACGTAACGCCACCCAACGCGGCCGCGAGACGGCCGCCCGCTTCGGCTACGAGCTCGCCGACGAAGGCGTCGTCGTCGTGTCGGGCCTGGCCAAGGGCATCGACGGTGCTGCGCATCGTGGTGCACTCGCGGTCGAAGGATCGCATCCCGTCGCCGTGGTCGGTACCGGTCCAGACCGGCCGTATCCGGCCCAGCATGCCCAGCTCTGGGAGGCGGTGGCCGCGCGTGGTGCCGTCATTTCCGAGTGGCCGCCGGGAACCGCCCCGGACGCCTTCCGCTTCCCGCTGCGCAACCGGATCCTCGCGGCTCTGGTCGAGGTGCTCGTCGTCGTCGAGAGCCGCGAGCGCGGCGGCAGCTTGATCACGGCGCGCGAGGCGGCCGAGCGCGGCGTCGACGTGATGGCCGTCCCCGGAGCGATCCAGAGCCGCGCGGCGCTCGGAACGAACAAGTTGCTGTGCGATGGCGCCTCGCCGGCCACCGAGACCGCCGACGTGTTGATGGCATTGGGCCTCGACCGGCGTCGGGCAGGACGCAGCCGACACGATCCCCGGGCGCTGCCGCGCCGCGACGACCGCCGACTGATCGACGCCTGTCGAAGCGCACCTCGCACGCTCGAAGACCTGTCGGCCGGCTGCGGCGCCTCGCTCGTCGACACCGCACTCGCCGTCGCCCGCCTCGAACATGCGGGCTGGCTACGCGAAACGGCCGGCTGGTTCGAGGCCGTCGACGACTGGGCCGACCTCGCATGAGGCGGCCATCGTGGGGTGCACAGCGAGGGGTCCGCTGCGCTGCTGGAACATGGGTCGGCCTCCCATCCACGCCGTGGCTGCCCCGTGGGCAATACCATCGTCGCCGTGGACCCCTGGCGCATCGACGACTTCGCGCAGGCGCTCACGTCGTTGTCGGACAACACCGTGGCGGCCTACACCTCCGACGTGCGCTCGTTCGCGGCATGGTGCGCCCGCAGCGACCTGCTCGAACCGGGCGCAGTCAAACGAACCACGGTGCGTCGGTATCTGGCTCATCTCACGACCCGCCAGTTCGCCCGTCGGTCGATCGCACGCAAGACGGCGGCCATCCGTCGCTACTACCGCTGGCTCGTCGCCAGTGGTCTCGTCGAGGTCGATCCGACGAGCGGCGTGTCGGTGTCCGCCGGTGGCGGCCGTTTGCCGCGAGTTCTCGATCAGCGCGAACTCGATGGCTTGCTCGACGGACCTGGCAAGGAGGACGAGCCGGACTGGCGCCGCCGGCGCGACGACGCAGTGCTCGAGTTGCTGTACGGCTCGGGGTTGCGTGTCGGCGAGCTCTGCGCTTTGCAGGTGTCGTCGGTCTCGGTCGCGAACGACGTCGCCACGGTGTGGGGAAAGGGCTCCAAGGAGCGGCGCGTCCCGATCAGCGAGCCGGCCGTCGTGGCGCTGCGACGCTGGCTGGCGATCCGCCACGACGTGCTTCCGCCCGAAGCGGGCGACGTGCTCTTCGGCAACGAGCGCGGTCGGCCGTTGACGCCGCGCGACGTTCGACGCATCGTCGATCGTCGGTCGCCGAGCCCGACGCATCCGCACGCACTTCGTCACACCTTCGCCACGCACCTCCTCGATGGTGGTGCCGACCTCCGAGCGGTCCAGGAACTGCTCGGCCACACCGATGTGGCGACCACCCAGCGATACACCCACGTCAGCCGCGAACGCCTGTCGGCTGCCTACCGCGAGGCCCACCCCAGAGCATGAGCATCGTTCCCGAAGACGCCGACCTCCAGATGCAGTGGACCCGGTGGTTGAACCGCCGGAACTCGGCTGCGCGAGATCACCTGATCGTCCATTATTCGCCGTTGGTCAAGTTCGTCGCCGGCCGTGTCGGCGCCGGCCTGCCGTCGAGCGTCGATCCGGGCGATCTGGTGAGTTCGGGGGTGTTCGGGCTGATCGATGCCATCGAACGGTTCGACCCGGAGCGGGGCGTGAAGTTCGAGACGTTCGCCGTGCCGCGCATCCGTGGCGCGGTGTACGACGGCCTGCGCAAACTCGACTGGGTGCCGCGTTCGATCCGCAGCCGGGCGCGCAGCGTCGAGAAGGCGATCTCCGAACTCGAACACAAAGAAGGCCGGGCACCGACCGACGAGGAACTGGCCGCCCATCTGCACATCTCCACCGACGAACTCACCCGCTGGTTGGCGGCGATCGCGAGCACCACGGTCGGCCCGCTCGACCGGGCCATCGCCGCCGGTGCAGAGCCAGCCGCACTCGACGGTCCGGGATCGGGCTCGCCGTCGGCGGTCGTCGAGGACCACGAACTCGGCCAGATCATGCGGGCGGAGATCAAGAAGCTGCCCGAGCGCGAGAAGCTCGTGTTGTCGCTCTACTACGACGAGGGCCTGACCCTCGCCGAGATCGGACAGGTCCTCGGCGTCACCGAGAGCCGTGTCTCGCAGATCCACACCAAGTCGGTGCTCCACCTGCGCTCGCGCCTGTCGGCCGCCGGCGTCGGCTGATCACACCCGGCGGGGTTTCCTCGCCCAGGTGTCGCAGGACCACGAAGGGCATTTGGGACCCATCTCGGCGCATCAGCGCCCTCCGTCAGCTCTCGGCTCGGCCGAGAAGTCCCGAAGGGGTGCTCATGTCCGCACACGTTGGTACGGCGCGGGGTCGTCGCCTGCTCGTCGCCGTCGGTCTGTCGCTGCTCGCCCTGATCGTCGATCTCTCGGCGGCTCGCACCGCTCACGCCGCACCGTGCTGGTACCCGCCGGTCGTCGGTGAGGTCACCGATCCCTATCGCGAGCCGCCGTGCCGGTGGTGCGCCGGCAACCGGGGGATCGACTACCGCATCGATGGCGATGTCGGCGTCCGGGCTGCGGCGACGGGAACCGTCGTGTTCGTCGGCACGGTCGTCGACGTGCGCTACGTGGTGATCGAGGTGGCGTCACGCTGGCGCCTCACCTACGGCCGGCTCACCTCGACGCCACTCGAGCTCGGCGACACCGTCCTCGCTGACGGCATCGTCGGGCGGGCGTCCGACACCTTCTTCTTCGGCCTGCGCATCGGCGACGACTACGCCGATCCGGCACCGTTCATCGGGGCGCTACGCGCCAGGCCACGCCTGATTCCGCTCGACGGCACGCCGCCTCGTCCGGCGCCACCGGCGCGTCCCCGCTGCACGTAGGTGACGTGGCAACCGCCCGATAGCATCGCCGAGGTCGATTCACCCGGATCGGCCGCTGTTCGCAGCGACGTCTCACCGTCCCCTCGGTCCACTGCGGTCGCTCTCGCCGAGAGCGCCGACCGGCGGGATCAACCGCAACAAGGAGAACCATCATGGCCGTCATCACCATGCGGCAAATGCTCGAGGCCGGAGCCCACTTCGGTCACCAGACCCGTCGGTGGAACCCGAAGATGAAGCGATTCATCTTCGGCGAGCGCAACGGCATCTACATCATCGACCTCGAGCAGACGCTCGGTCGGGTGGAGACCGCCTACGGTTTCGTGCGCGATCTCGTCGCCGGTGGCGGCACGATCCTGTTCGTCGGCACCAAGAAGCAGGCCCAGGACCCCGTCAAGAGCTATGCCGACAAGTGCGGCATGCCCTACGTCAACGAGCGCTGGCTCGGCGGCATGCTGACGAACTTCGAGACGATCTCCAAGCGGGTCAACAAGATGCTCGAGTACGAGCGCATGCAGGCCTCCGGCGAGTTCGACGCCATGATCAAGAAGGAAGCCCTTCTGCTCGATCGCGAGCTGACCAAGTTGCAGCGCAACCTCGGTGGTCTTCGCGGCATGAAGAAGGCGCCCGACGCGATCTTCGTGCTCGACACGAAGAAGGAGCACATCGCCGTCACCGAGGCGAACAAGCTCGGCATCCCGGTGGTCGCCGTCGTCGACACCAACGTCGACCCAGAAGTGGTGCAGTACCCGATCCCCGGCAACGACGACGCCATCCGCTCGAACAGCCTGTTCGCCCGGGTGATCGCCGACGCCGTCGAAGAGGGCCGCTTCATCGCCAACAAGCGCAACCCCGCCCCGGCGCCCGTCGCGGAGCGCACCCCCGAGCAGGAGGCCGAGTTCGCCGCTGCTCAGGCTGCGGCTCGTGACGCTGCGGCACAGGCGCAGGCCGATCGTGACGCCCGCCTCGCCGCCGCCAAGGCCGCTCCGGCCGCCGATCAGTCCGATGCGTCGGCCGACTCCAAGGCCGAGCCGGTTCCGGCATCGGTCCCCGAGGAGACCACGGGACCGGTCGCCAACACCGAGCAGCCCCAGCCGGCTGCCGAGCCGGAGGCACCGATCCCTGCGGGCGCCGACGCCCAGGACGACACCAAGGAGACCGTGATCCCCGAGGCGTCGCAGGACACCGCGGCGACGCCCGGTCAGAGCACCGACGAGAACACCGACGAGAAGACGGAGAGCTGAAGCCATGTCATTCACCGCACAAGACGTCAAGGCCCTGCGCGAGTCGTCCGGCGCCGGGATGATGGACTGCAAGAAGGCCCTGCAGGAGAACGACGGCGACATGGAGGCGGCCAAGCAGTGGCTGCGTGAGAAGGGTCTCGCGGCGAGCGCCAAGCGTGAGGACCGCGACGCATCACAGGGTGTCGTCAGCATGGTGATCGACGGCAACGTCGGCGCCATCGTCGAGCTGAAGAGCGAGACCGACTTCGTCGCCGGCTCCGACCAGTTCAAGGCCGAGGCCGACGCACTCGCCGCCCTCGTCGCCGCCAAGGGTGTCGACGCCGTCAGCGAACGCACCGCCGAACTCGAAGAGCTCAAGGTGACGCTGAAGGAGAACATCGGCCTGGGTGAGGTCAAGCGCATCGAGGCCGCCGAGGGCAACGTGATCGGCAGCTACCAGCACATCCAGGGTGGACGCGGCGTCAACGGCGTGCTTGTCGAGATCGCCAACGGCACCCCCGAGCTGGCACACGACGTCGCCGTACACATCGCCTTCGCCCGGCCGACGTACCTCAGCCGTGACGACGTCCCCGAAGACGTCGTCGCCTCCGAGCGCGCCACCCTCGAGACGATCAGCCGCAACGAAGGCAAGCCCGAAGCGGCGCTGCCGAAGATCGTCGAAGGTCGCATCAACGGCTTCTTCAAGGACGTCGCGCTGCTCGATCAGCCGTATGCGAAGGACGACAAGCAGTCGGTGAGCCAGTTCATCGGCGGCGCAACGATCGTCGACTTCGCCCAAGTCGAGATCGGCTGATCACACGGCCCCGGTCGCCCCGACCGGGCCTCCCGATCCGAAATGTCGCGGAATCGTTGCGCTTGGCGCAACATCCGCGGCATTTTTCGGTTGAGGGGGCGGACGACTCGCTGAATGGGGGCGGCATTTCCGGGCGGTTCGTCGGGCGCGGTACTGTCCAGGTCCGATGACTGACCAGCCGATCCATCCCCGTGGAGGGCCGCGGCCCAGTTGGAAGCGGATCGTGTTCAAGCCGTCAGGCGAAGCACTCGCCGGTGAGTCCGGCAAGGGCCTCGACGGTGCGACGCTCGACGCAACCGCCCGCGACATCGTCGATCTGCGCCAGAACCTCGGCGTCGACGTCGCCGTCGTCGTCGGGGGCGGCAACTTCTGGCGGGGCCGTACCGGGTCGCTCAGCGGCATGGATGCCACGCAGTCCGACCACATCGGCATGCTCGGCACCGTCATGAACGCCTTGGCGCTCCAGGACGCACTCGAGCGCCTCGGCCAGGACACCCGCGTGCAGTCGGCGATCGAGATGCCCCGGATCGCCGAGGCCTACATCCGTCGGCGAGCGGTGCGACACCTCGAGAAGGGCCGCGTCGTGATCTTCGCCGCCGGCACCGGCAACCCGTTCTTCACCACCGACACCGCCGCTGCGTTGCGCGCCGCCGAGATCGAGGCCGACGTCGTGATCAAGGGCACCCACTCGGGCGTCGACGGCGTCTACTCCGCCGACCCGCGCCACGACGCAACCGCGACGAAGTACGACGAGGTCGGCTACCTCGAGGTGATGACGAAGAACCTCAAGGTGATGGACGCGACCGCCATCGCGTTCTGCCGCGACAACGGCATCCCGATCGTCGTGTTCGACATGTCGAAGCCGGGGTCGCTGCGCAGCATCGTGCAGGGTGGACACGAGGGAACCCTCGTCCACGAGGTCTGACCAGGAGTCGATGGTCTGGTCAGCGGGGTCGCTCTGGGTACGCTGGCTCCCGTGATCGACGAAGCCATGCTCGAAGCGATGGAGAAGATGGACAATGCGGTGGAGCACACCCAGTCGCAGTTCTCCACGGTGCGTACCGGACGGGCGACCCCGTCGCTGGTCGAGCGCATCACGGTGGAGTACTACGGTGCGCAGGTGCCGTTGCAACAGCTGGCCTCGATCTCGGTCCCCGAGGCGCGCCAGTTGCTGATCAAGCCGCACGACCGCGGCACACTCGAATCGATCGAGCGGGCGATCCGCGACAGCGACCTCGGCGTGTCGCCGAACAACGACGGCATCTCGATCCGACTCTCGCTCCCGCAGCTCACCGAGGAGCGCCGGCGCGAGTACGTCAAGGTTGTCAAGCACATGGCCGAGGAGGGCCGCATCGCCGTGCGCAGCGCCCGCCGAGATGCCCGCAAGACGATGGAGTCCGCCGAGAAGGACGGCGAGATCTCCGCTGATGAGCTCGAACGCGCCGAGAAGGAACTCGAGAAGGTGACCCACGAGCACGTCGAGCACATCGACACTGCACTCGGGCGCAAAGAGCAGGAATTGCTCGAGGTATGACGAGCGCACGAACTTCTCGGGACGGGATTTCAGGGGGAAGGACACAGTCATGAGTGAGTACGACGACGACAGGGCGGCGTCACGTCGCAAACCGGGACCGTTCGAGAGCGAGATGGACTCCTTCGACGACGACGAGTTCGGTGGGCCACTGTTCGGGGCGACGACCGAACAACCGGTCGTCGGTTTCGACGACGACGAGCGCGAGCCGATCAGCTTCGGTTCCGACGACTCCGGCGCGATGCCGCACTGGACAGACCCGCCGACCGGTGAGGTCCCTCGGATCGAGGCGGCCGAGAGCTCGCCGGACCCCACCGACGACATCGACGTGTGGTCGTCGTTCTCCGGTACGTCGGGCGCGGACGAGGCCGTCGAGGCACCGAAGGATCCGACCGGCGAGTTGAGCTGGCACGACGATCCAACGGTCGACGATGCCCCGGTCGCCCCGTCGCCCCGGTCGTCGGGTGCCGTGCCGGTCACCGAGCCCGCCGAGCCCGCTCGGCGTGAGCCGGCCCGCATCACGATCGGCACCGATCCGTCGGGTATGCCGCGCCGACCCGACCCGAAGCGTCGCGGCGCCGCCCCGCAACGTCCGCCGAGCGCCGGTGCCACGCCACAGAACACCGACGGTCGCAACCTGCCGGTCGCGGTGGCGTCGGGCCTCGCGCTCGCTGCGGTGTTCCTCGCGCTCGCCATGTGGCGACCCGCCGGCGCACTGGCATTCGTCACATTGGCCCTGGGGCTCGCATCGGTGGAGTACTTCGCTCGGGTGACCGACAAGGGCTACCGCCCCGTGATCGCCATCGGTGTGGCGGCATCCGTCGCCGCGCCGCTCGCGGCGTATTGGGTCGGCGAAGCGGCGATCCCGATGGTCATCGCCTTCGCGTTCATCGCCGGTGCGATCAGCTTCATCGCCGCCGACTCGGTGGAGGCGGGTCCGATGCCCAACATGGCGATCACGATGCTCGGCATCGTGTGGATCGGGGTGCTCGGCTCGTACGCCGCACTGATCCTCGCCTGGTCGAATCTCTTCGGCGGCACACCGTGGGGTACCGACACGCTGGTACTGATTGCGATCGGTGTCGTCGCGAACGACGTCGGTGCGTACTTCGTCGGCACCGCGTTCGGGCGCACCCCGCTGCGACCGTGGATCAGCCCCAACAAGTCGCTCGAAGGCCTGCTCGGCGGCACGATCCTGACCCTGCTCGTGATGCTGGTCATCGGAATCCAGGAATACAGCGACACCTGGTCGAGCACGAGCCACCTGTTGATGCTCGGCATCGTGATCTCGGCGACGGCGCCACTCGGCGACCTCGCCGAGAGCATGTTCAAGCGCAACCTCGACGTCAAGGACTTCGGTGCGATCATCCGCGGTCACGGCGGCGTGCTCGACCGCTTCGACGGGTTCCTGTTCGCTCTGCCGGCGGTCTACTACCTGATGTTGGTGGTCGAGCCCTGGACGGCGCTCTGAGCAACTGATGTCGCCGACCCGCGTGGCGATCGCCGGGTCGACCGGCTCGATCGGCACCCAGACGCTCGAGGTCATCGACGCCGAGAACACGCGGGTCCCGGGCTCGTACGAGGTCGTTGCGCTGGCGGTCGGGACGTCCGCTGCGGCTGTGATCGAACAGGCGCGGCGTTGGTCGCCGCGGCTCGTCGCGGTCGCCGATGATACGGCACGCCACCACGTTGCCGGGGCGCTACCCGACGTCGAGGTCGTCGCGGAGTTGGCCGACGTCGTCGGGCCGGCCGACGTGGTCGTCAACGGCGTCGTCGGATTCGCCGGACTGGCGATCACGATCGAGACGCTGCGAGCCGGCAAGCGCCTGGCGCTCGCGAACAAGGAGAGTCTGATCGCTGCGGGTCCCGTCGTGCAGCCGCTGCGCAACGTGCCGGGCGCCGAGCTGGTGCCCGTCGACAGCGAACACTGTGCGCTGCACCAGTGCCTGCGTTCATCGGTGAATCCAGATCGCGAGGTGGCCCGCCTCCTGCTGACTGCCAGTGGCGGCCCGTTCCGTGGGCGCACCGCTGACGAGCTCGCGGACGTGACCGTCGAAGCCGCACTGGCCCATCCCACCTGGAGCATGGGTCCGAAGATCACCGTCGATTCGAGCACGCTGATGAACAAGGGCCTCGAGGTGATCGAGGCGCACGAGCTGTACGGCACGCCGTACGACCGCATCGACGTGGTCGTGCATCCCCAATCGGTCGTGCACTCGATGGTGGAGTTCACCGACGGCTCGACGATCGCCCAGCTCAGCCTGCCCGACATGCGCCTGCCGATCGGCTACGCCCTCGGGTACCCGGACCGCATCGGCAGTGCGTTCGGTCGCATCGACTGGACGGCGCTGTCGCGGCTCGACTTCGACATGCCCGATCGGGCGACGTTCCGCTGTCTCGACCTGGCCTACGACGCCGGTCGAGTGGGCGGCACGGCGCCGGCGTGGTTGAGCGCAGCCAACGAGGTGGCGGTTGACGCATTCTTGGCGGGAAACTTGCGATGGAATGAGATCCCTGACGTCTGTGTTGGGGTACTAGCGATGCATGATGGTGCACATCCCCATACTGTCGACGACGTGATCGAGGCCGATGCCGAGGCTCGGCGGATCGCTCGCGACCTGCTCTCGAAACGATCGACATGACCGACCAACTCACACCAGACAGCAAGCGCTCCGGCGCCGAGCTCCCGCCGCCGATCCCGACGCGTTCCGGCCGCATGAAGAGCGAGATCATGGCCGGCGGCGCCGTCGTGGAACGAGGCGAAGACGAACTTGCCGGCGGCTGGAAGGGCCTGGCGGCGATGGCGGCGATCCTCGCGCTGTTCGTCTGGCTCGCCTTCGTCAACATCTGGATCTTCGTCTTCGTCGTCGGCGTGGTGATCTCGATCTTCCTCCACGAACTCGGCCACTACCTCACCGCCAAGTGGACCGGCATGAAGGTCACCCAGTTCTTCCTGTTCTTCGGTCCCCGCCTGTGGAGCTTCCGACGCGGCGAAACCGAATACGGCGTTCGTGCACTGCCGCTCGGCGCGTTCGTGCGCATCATCGGCATGAACCGGATGGACGAGGTCGAACCGGGCGACGAAGCTCGCAGCTACCGCCAGCAGAGCTTCCCGAAGCGCCTGCTCGTGATCTCCGCCGGCTCGATCATGCACATCCTGATCGCGATCGTCCTGCTCTTCGGCGTGTACTCCACCCAGGGTGAGATCACCGCCGACGACGAACCGCGGGTGATCGTCGGTGCAGCGGCGCAGGAGCTGCCGGCGTGGGCGGCGGGTATCCGCGCCGACGACGAGATCGTCGCAGTGGGCGGTATCGCCGTCACGTCGTCGGTCGAACTGGGCGAGACCGTGCGCAGCTTCGAGCCGGGTGAGGTCGTCGACCTGGTGGTGATCCGCGACGGCGAGACGCTGACGATCCCGGTCGGCCTCGGTGCCAACACCTCGGTGCCCCAGGACGATCCACTGTTCGGTACGGCGCTGCTCGGCGTGCGTTCCTACAGCCCTCCGCTCTACGAGCAGCACGGCATCGCCGGCTCGGCGGTCAACGCCGTCACCGACATCTTCCCGGTCTCGTGGGAGTCGACCAAGGGCATCGTCAAGGTGCTCAATCCGGTCAACCTCGTCGACCAGCTCACCGATACCGAGAACGCCGACCCGGCGGCTCGGCCGACCACGATCTACGGCATCGCCACGGTGTCCGACGACGTGGGGGAGTCGGGCGGGCTCGCCGGCGTGCTGTACATGCTGGCCATCCTCAACGTGTTCGTCGGCGTCTTCAACATGATGCCGCTGCTGCCGCTCGACGGCGGTCACGCCGCCATTGCGGTGTACGAACGCATCCAGGAGAAGCGTCGACACATGTCGGGTCGCTACTTCGCCGACGTCGAGCGGCTGATGCCGTTCGCCATGGGCGTGATCGTCGTCCTGGCGATGCTGATGTTCACCGGCCTGTACCTCGACATCACGCAGCCGATCGGCTGATCGGTTCGTGGACGTCTCCAGCGCTCTCGTCGCTCGCAAGCCGACCCGCCAGATCTCGGTCGGCAACGTGAAGGTGGGCGGCGATGCGCCGATCACCGTGCAGTCGATGACGATCACCAAGACCGCCGACGTCGAGGGCACACTCCAGCAGATCTATGCGCTCGCTGCGGCGGGCGCCGACATCGTGCGGTGCACGTGCAACGAGACCGAGGCCGCCGAGGGTCTGGCGCAGATCGTGCCGCGGTCGCCGGTACCGATCATCGCCGACATCCACCACCAGTACAAGATGGCGCTCGCGGCGATGGAAGCGGGCGTCCATGGTCTGCGTCTCAATCCTGGCAACATCCGCAAGCCCGAGCACATCAAGGCGGTCGCCGCCGAGGCGAAGGATCGTGGCATCCCGATCCGCATCGGCGTGAACGCCGGCTCGCTCGATCCGTCGCTCTACGAGAAGTACGGCAGCGCCACACCGGAGGCGATGGTCGAGTCAGCGCAGCAGGAGATCGCCTACTTCGACGAGGTCGGCTTCGAGGCGATCAAGATCTCGGTCAAGGCGTCGAGCGTGCCGTTGATGGTCGAGGCGTACCGCCAACTGTCCGAGGTCACCGATCACCCACTGCATCTCGGTGTCACCGAGGCCGGCCCACCTCCCGGCGGGCTGATCAAGGCCACCGCCGGCATCGCCACGCTGCTGATGGAGGGCATCGGCGACACGATCAGGTATTCGCTCACCGCCGACCCGGTCGAGGAGGCACGCGCAGGGCGCCAGTTGCTCGAAGCGCTCGGTCTCCGCGAGCGCAAGAACGTCGATCTGATCGCGTGCCCGTCGTGCGGTCGCGCCGAGGTCGACGTGATCGAGGTCGCCAACCGGGCGATGGAGGCGTTCGCCGATCGCGAGATCCCGCTGCAGATCGCGGTGATGGGCTGCGTCGTCAACGGTCCCGGCGAGGCACGCGACGCCGACCTCGGCATCGCCGCCGGCAACAAGCGCGGCCACCTGTTCGTGAAGGGTCAGAACGTCGCCGTCGTGCCCGAGGACGAGATGGTCGGCCAGCTCGTCGAGTGGGCCGAGTTCATCCAGGAGCACGGTGTCGATGCCGCACTCGCCCGTGTGGACCTCGTCAAGGCCGCCCGCGAGGCCGAGAAGGATCGTGCCCGCCTGCTCGACGAACAGGGCACCGACGCCAATCACGCCGGCGAGAAGATCGTCGAGATCCGCAAGACCACCCGCTCCTGAGTCTCCGCCGCCCATCGCTGCGATGAGCGAAGCGACGCTCTGTGGTCGGTTCGCTCATCGGTGGAGGAAGGGCTGGGGTTGCGATGAGCGAAGCGACGCTCTGTGGTCGGTTCGCTCATCGGTGGGGGGAGGGAGCGGTCAGGGGGTGGTGACGACGAACGTGGCGGTCGTGGCGGTCAGGGCCGTGCCAGGGGCGAGGTAGAGCGTCCGGCCGCCGAGGTCGACGGCCAGCTCGTGACCCGTCGAGGTGTGCGTGCGGCCCGGTTCGATGCGCACGAGCGTGCAACCGGCCTCGGGAAGCGGATACCGGCCGGCACGGGCGGCGGACTTCATCACCGGTTCGGCAAGCGGTGTGGTGTCGAGGATGCGCAGCAGTTCGTCGACGTCGACGGTCTTGTCGGTCAGGCCGCCGCGCACGACGTTGTCACTGGCGCCCATCAGCTCGACGCCGGCGCCTCCGAGATACGCATGGAGGTTCCCGGCCGTCAGGTGAATCGCCTCGCCGGGCTGGAGGACCACGCGATTGAGCAGCAACGTCACCACGACGCTCGGATCGTCGGGGTATTCGGCCGCGAGCTGCGTGACCAGCTCGGCTTCCGGACGCTGGCTACGAGCGCACGCCATGATGGTCGGGCCGGGATCGATCCGTCCCCGGTACAAGTCCTCGATGACGGCACCGACACCGTCGGAGCGGAGGGCCGCCGCGAGCGGCTCGGCGCCGAGCGCTCCGAGCAGCGTGAGCGTGGCGGCGACCGGCCGGATGCCGCACAGCGCATCGAAGCGGGTCAGCGCACACAGCAGCTCGGGCTTGGCCCGATCGTCGGGATACACGCCGCGGGCATGCCCGTCGACGGCCTGCTCGCGGGTCGGGTGCGCCTGCAGCGACAGCGGTCGGGCGGCGGCGAGCACCTTCAGCAGGTAGGGCAGCTCGCCGGTGATGTCGGCGAGTGGCCCGTCGGCGGTCGTCGCCGGGCCGTTGGGGTGGGTGCCGAGCCACAGCTCGGCCCAGGGCCGGCCATCGGCGGTGGTGTGCAGCAGTTGGGGGATGAACGTGCGGTCACCCCACGTGTAGTGCTGGACCACGCCGGTGACCGCGACGGCAGCGGTGGTCATCGGCGCTCAGATCCCGAGTTCGGCGGCGCGCACCAGCACGCCGTCGCGCTCGTCGCCGATCGTGGTGGAGTCGCCATGGCCCGTGTGCACGATCGTGTGGTCGGGCAGGGCGAGCAGTGTGTCGCGGATCGAACGGAGGATCGTCGGCTCGTCGCTGAAGCTGCGCCCGGTCGCTCCCGGTCCGCCACAGAACAGCGTGTCGCCGCTGAAGACCAGACCGGAGGCGGCGTCGTGGAAGCTGCAGCATCCGGGGGAGTGGCCCGGCGTGTGCAACACGGCCAGGTCGTGGCCGCCGACGTGCAGTTCCCCGCCGGGTGTCAGTGCACGGTCCGGGGAGTCGGCGGGCCACACCACGTCCCACAGCATCCGGTCGGCGTCGTGCAGCAGGATCGGTGCATCGACGGCGTCGCGCAGTGGCACGGCGACGTTGATGTGGTCGTTGTGGCCGTGGGTCAGCACGATGCCGGCCACGCGTCGCCCGTTGATCGCATCGACGATCGGTCGGTGATCATGGGCGGCGTCGAACACGATCACCTCGCGGTCGTCGCCCACGATCCAGATGTTGTTGGTGACCTCCCACTCGCCGCCGTCGAGCGCGAAGATCCCGTCGGTCGTGACCAGCTCGATGCTCATCGGCTCACTTCGTACCCGTGGGTGCGGTGTCGAACACGACGACGCTGCGGAGCACTTCGCCGCGCTCCATCTTGTGGAACGCCTCTTCGACGCCGTCGAGCCCGATCGTCTCCGACACGAACCCGTCGAGGTCGAGGCGGCCCTGGAGGTAGAGGTCGATCAGCATCGGGAAGTCGCGCGACGGCAGGCAGTCGCCGTACCACGACGACTTGAGCGCACCGCCACGACCGAACACGTCGATGAACGGCAGCTCCAGGGTCATCTCCGGATTGGGCACACCGACGAGCACGACGGTGCCCGCCAGGTCACGAGCCTGGAACGCCTGCTTGTAGACCTCGGGATGGCCGATCGCCTCGATGCAGACGTCGGCACCGAAGCCACCCGTCACCGACCGGACGAACTCGACGGGGTCGGTCTGGCGGGAGTTGCACACGTGCGTGGCGCCGAACCCCTTGGCCCACTCGAGCTTGCGGTCGTCGATGTCGACGCCGACGATCGTCGATGCGCCGGCGAGGCGGGCACCGGCGATCGCAGCATCTCCGACGCCGCCGCAACCGAACACGGCGACCGACTGGCCACGGGTGACGCCGGCGGTGTTGAGTACGGCGCCGATACCTGCCATCACGCCGCAGCCGAGCAGGCCGGCGGCCGCTGGTGAGGCGGCGGGGTCGACCTTGGTGCACTGGCCGGCGGCGACGAGCGTCTTGTCGCAGAACGCCCCGATGCCGAGCGCCGGTGACAATTCCGTGCCGTCGGTGAGCGTCATCTTCTGCGTCGCGTTGTGGGTGTCGAAGCAGTACTGCGGCTGGCCCCGGCGGCACGCTCGGCAGTTGCCGCAGACGGCGCGCCAGTTGAGGATGACGTAGTCGCCGGGGGCCACGTCGGTGACGCCGTCGCCGACCGACTCGACCACGCCGGCAGCCTCGTGGCCGAGCAGGAACGGGAACTCGTCGTTGATGCCGCCCTCGCGGTAGTGCAGGTCGGTGTGGCACACGCCGCAGGCCTGGATCACCACGACCGCCTCACCTGGCCCCGGATCGGGGACGACGATGGTCTCCATCGTCACGGGTTCGCCCTTGGCGCGGGCGATGATGCCTCGAACTTCCTGACTCATCCCTGCGAAGGTAGCGCCCCGGCGGACCTGCACGGGATCCTTCGAGCACACCGGGTCGCGGGTCGGCGCTCCGGCGTGTGAATTGTGTGGAACCGGAGCCGGACGGACAACGTCGAAACACCATGAAGAAGCGAATCGTTCCCGTTCTGCTCGTCGCCGCGCTGGGTCTCGCCGCCTGCGGGAGCGACTCCGACTCGCCGGCTGCCGACGACTCGCTGCCGCCGGTCGCCGAGGGCTACCAGCACCCGACCGGCGCAGACGACGTCGTCGTGGAGTACGCCGAGGTCGGCGGCTTCGTCCCACGGGAGTTCGCATTCCAGCAGACACCGAACGTGCTCGTGTCCGGCGACGGCCGCGTCTTCGGCCCCGGCGCCCAGATTGCGATCTTCCCGGGACCGCTGCTGCCTGCGGTGCAGGTGCAGCCGATCACCGAGGAGGGCATCCAGGCGATCCTGGCGGCCGCCGACGAGGCCGGACTCCTGCAGGAGGTGGACTACGAGCAGCCGACCAATGTCGCCGACGCGACGACCGCCCGAGTGACGATCAGCGTCAACGGCGAGACCTACGTGCACGAGGCGTATGCACTCGGGCTGGCGCTGCCGGGGGAGGACGGCCAGGAGACCACGCCGCAGCGCCAGGCGCTCGCCGACTTCATCGCCGAGCTGAACGATCTGCCCACGCTCGTCGGCGCCGACGCACTGGGCGAGCAGACGATCTTCGAGCCGAGCGAGTTCGCGATCGAGGCGCTCGTCGTCGACGACCTGTCGGCGTACGGAGCCGACGGCATCGAGCCGACGGTGGTCGACTGGCCCGCCGACGTGAGCGTGCGCCTCGCCGACGCCAGCGAGTGCACGGTCGTGCCTGCCGCCGAAGTCGGCGAGACCCTCGCAGCGGCGAATCAACTGACGTTCTTCGACGATGGCGGCGTCACCTATCAGGTGCTCGCTCGCCCTGTGCTGCCCGGGTCGACCTGCGGGTGACCGTTACGCGATGGTCCGTCACGCCTGGGGTCTGACCCCAGGCGTGACGATCGGTCAGAAGAGGCGGAGGTCGTCGGGCTTCATGCCGCGGAGGTCGTCGTAGTCGACCTCGACCCAGCGGAAGCCGCGGGCTTCGGCGAGCACCTTGGCCTGCGGCTTGACCACCTGGGCGACGAACACACCGCGGATCTCGCCGAGCGACGAGTCGAGCCGCAGGCGTTCGATGTAGCGCGCGAGCTGCTCGACGCCGTCGATCTCGCCGCGCCGCTTCACCTCGACGGCGACCACCGTGTCGGAGAGGTCCCGGCACACGAGATCGATCGGTCCGATCGCCGTCGGATACTCCCGGCGAACGAGCGTCAGACCCTCCTCGATCGCGTGCGGGCTGGCTGCGAGCAGCTCCTGCAGGTGCGCTTCGACGCCGTCCTTCTGCAATCCGGGGTCCTCGCCCAACTCCGCCGACACGTCGCTGAGCACCTCGTGCAGCGTGATCGTCAGCGTCTCCTTCTTCGGATTGGTCACCACCCAGTGATCTCCGTTGTCGGTGAGCGTGTTGGGGGCGTTCATCCAGTTCAACGGCTTGTACGCCCCGCCGTCGGCGTGGATCGCGACGCAACCGTCGGCCTTCACCATGATCAGGCGGGTGGCCTCGGGGAGGTGGGCGTCGAGCCGACCGGAGTAGTCGACGGAACAGCGGGCGATCACCAGGCGCACGAGCGGCGACGCTACTTGTCGAGCCGGGGACGTTCGGCTTCGACGTGCTCGCGCATGCGCTTCTGGATCAGTTCGCGACGTTCTTGCAGCTCCCGGTACGTCACGCGGTTCACCGTCGGGTCGAGCCCCATCGACGCCTTCACGCCGTCCATGTCGAACTCGACGGCGCTCGGGTCGACGCCGAGTTCGCGTCCGAGGCGCTCGCCGTGCTTCTGGGCGAACAGCATCGAGATGTTCGCCACCTCGCCGAGCAGGTCGAGCTCCGGCGCGAGGCGAGCGATCGCTCCGTCGAGAAACACCATGTTCTTCACGTACAGCATCAGCTCCTTGGGAAGCTTCGCGCCGTAGCCGAGGAGCGCCTTGACGACACGCTGCACCTCCTTGACCATCTCCTCGCCGGTCAGCGTGGTGGGGTCGATCACGTCTTCTTCGAGGCGCAGATCCCTGATCACCGCCTCGAGGTCGGTGTCGATCGGCAGGGCCCCGAGATCGCGCAGCGCCGCCATCTGGCCCCGAACGTCGTTGGTGGTGGCGCCGAGCATCAACCGCAGGAAGGCGTTGCGTCGCGCACCGCTGAGGCGTCCGACGATGCCGTAGTCGAGCAGTGCGGTGCGGCCGTCGGCGAGCACGAACAGGTTGCCGCCGTGGAGGTCGCCGTGGAAGATGCCCTCCACGATCGCGCCCTCCATGAAGGCGATCATCGCAGTCCGCACGACCTCCTCGGTGTCGATGCCGGCGTCCTGCATGCCGACGACGTCGTCGAAGTTGAAGCCGTACACCCGCTCCATCACCAGCACCCGGCGAGTGACCAGCCTCGGGTGCGGACGCGGGACGATGTACTGGTGCTGGTCGAGGTCGTGGAGCATCGCGGCGACGTCGAGCATGTTGGCCGCCTCCATCCGGAAGTCGAGTTCCTCGACGATCGTCTCTGCGAACAGCTCGACGAGCGCCGGCGGATTGGCCAGTGCGGCGACCGGGATGCGCCCGACGAGGTACGGCGCGAGCCACGACATCACCCGCAGGTCCTTGCGGACCAAGCGCGCCACGGTGGTGCGTTGCACCTTCACCACGACGTTCTCGCCGGTGCGTAGCGTCGCAGCGTGGACCTGGGCGATCGAGGCGGCGGCGAGCGGTGTCTCGTCGAACGACGAGAACACGTCCTCGAGGCGGGCACCGAGATCCTGCTCGACGGTGAGTCGCACCTCGTCGAACGGCTCGGCCGGCACCTGGTCGCGGCACTTCTTGAACTCGCTCACCAGCTCGGCGGGGAACAGTCCCTCGCCCGATGAGATGATCTGGCCGAGCTTGATGTACGTCGGGCCCAGCGCCTCGGCCGCCAGCCGGAGGCGGCGCGACACGTCGGCTCGACTCGCTTCGGGTGTGGCGAACCGGCTGCGCCGTTTCTTGAGCATCCACGGGATGAGGGCCGTACCGAGATGGGTGACCACGGTCAGCACCCGCGAGCCCGGTGGCAGCTTCGAGGGTGCGGTCAGCCCGGGAACCTCGGCCTGGGCCCGACGGCGCAGCCGGGCGGCGACGTGCGACCATCGGATGTCGTCGCGGTCGAGCTCCCACGGCGCCTCGTCGGAGAACGAACCCCAGCCGAGATCCGAGGGGCGTCCGGTCTCGGAGGGCATGGCAGTCACCCCGACATGATGCCGGATTCTCGGAGATTCGTCGCCGCGAGGCAACATCGCGTCATGACCAATCGTCCGTTCCGCGTCCTCGGGCTCCAACAGATCGCCATCGGTGGTCTCGACAAGGGAGCGCTCACCGGTCTGTGGACCGGGTTGCTCGGCGTCGACAAGGTCGGTGACTACGTCAGCGAGTCCGAGAACGTCGACGAGGACATCCTGCGTCTGGGCGCCGGACCCCATGGCGTGGAAATCGATCTGATGCAGCCGCTCGATCCTGAACGATCGCCGAAGGTGCACGTGCCGACGCTCAACCACCTCGGCGTGTGGATCGACGACCTCGCGGCCTGTGTCGACTGGTTGACCGAGCAGGGAGTGCGCTTCACGCCGGGCGGCATCCGAAAGGGCGCTGCCGGCCACGATGTCTGCTTCATCCACCCCAAGGGGAACGACGACTCGCCGCGCAGCGGTGAAGGTGTCCTGATCGAACTCGTGCAGGCGCCGCCCGACGTGATCGAAGCGCTGGGCTGATGGATCAGCCGAGCTCGAAGGGCGACGCGCCGGGTGGCGGACCGCTCGCCGGAGTCCGCGTGGTCGAACTCGGCGTGTGGGTGGCGGGCCCCGCAGCGGGCGGGATCATGGCCGACTGGGGCGCCGACGTGATCAAGGTCGAGCCGTCGACCGGCGACCCGCAGCGGGCGGTGTTCGGCTCGGTGGGGCTCGACGGGTCGATGCCGGTGCCGCCGTTCGAGGTCGACAACCGGGGCAAACGGTCGATCGTGCTCGACCTGCGGGACTTCGACGATCATGCGCTGTTCGACCGGTTGCTGTCGACCGCCGACGTGCTGGTCACCAACATGCGTCCAGGTGCGCTCGAGCGTCTCGAGCTGGGCCCCGACCGGATCTGTGTCCGCCATCCGCGCCTCGTGTACGGATCGATCTCGGGGTACGGGCTCGACGGCGAGGATCGCGACCGTGCCGGCTACGACATCGGTGCGTTCTGGGCCCGATCGGGGCTCGCGCACACGATGGTGCCACCCGGCGAGATGCCACCAGGGTTGCGGTCCGGAATGGGCGATCACCAGACCGGGATGACGCTCGTCGCCGGCGTGATGGCCAAGCTGTTCGAGCGCGAGCGCACCGGGCGAGGCGGCCTCGTGTCGACCAGCCTGCTGCGCACCGGTATGTACTCGATCGCCTGGGATTTCGGGATCCAGCTGCGCTTCGACCGGCGAGAGTCGACGAAGCCGCGTGACCGCAGCCGGGCTCCGCTGATCAACAGCTACCGGGCCGGCGACGATCGTGTCTTCTGGCTGATCTGTCTCGAGGCCGACCGTCACTGGCCCCAGGTCTTGGCCGCGATGGACCGGTCGGACCTGGCCGACGATCCCCGATTCACCGATGCCAAGGCGCGGGTCACCCACGCCCAGGACCTGATCGCGGTGTTCGACGAGGTGTTCGCCACCAGACCATTGTCGGAGTGGGCCGAGCGGTTCGACGACCACGACGTGTGGTGGGCGCCGGTGCAGTCGATCGTCGATGTCATCGCCGACCCGCAGGCGCAGCCGGGCTTCGTCGAGATGACGCCACGCGACGCCGACGAGCCGTTCCGTGCGGTCGCCACGCCGGTCGACTTCGAGGGCCACACCATGCGTGCCGGACCGGTGCCCACGATCGGCGAACACACCGAGGAGATCCTGCGCGAGCTCGGCGACGTCCTCGATCCGCCCTGAGCGGCCGACTGTGAGCGGTCCGACCGAGCGTGCGATGAGCGAAGCGCCGGTATGTGGTCGCTTCGCTCATCGGCGGGGCGGCCTCGACGGTGTAGGTGGCCGTCAGAAGTTCGGCGAGCGCCTCTCGGTGAGGGCCCGGACGCCTTCGCGGTACTCGGCGGTGCCCATCGAACGGTCGAGGAGGCGGAGGGAGTCGGCGATCGAAGCCGCGGGGTCGTGGCGGAGCAGGTCGGCGGTGAGCTGGCGCTTGGTGGTGGACACGGCATCGGGCCCGGTCGTGGACGCCAGCATCCGGGCGTAATCGTGTGCCGCTGCGAGGGTCGACGTGCCGTCGCTACCGACGCCGTTCCACAGGCCCCAGTCGGCGGTCTCGGCACCGGTGAGGACGCGGCTCGACAGGAGCAGGTCGTTTGCACGGGTCACCCCGACCAGCCGGGGCAGGATCCAGCTCAACCCGTACTCGGCGGGGAGGCCGAGTTTGGCGGCTGCGGTGGTCAGCTTGGCGTCCGCGGCGACGAACCGGAGATCGCACCACAGCGCGAGGGCCAGGCCGACGCCGGCACAGGCCCCGTTGACCGCAGCGATGATCGGCAATCGGTACCCGAGCTGCCAGACGAAGTCGGCGTCGAGTCGCTCGCCACCGCCGGGTGTTGCAGGGTGCACGGGCAGTCCGCTGTCGTAGCCGCCTCGGTCGACGTGGCCCTCGAGCGCCTTGGAATCACCGCCGACGCAGAACGCCGGCGGCGTGCCGGTGACGACCACCGCCCGGATGTCGTCACGATGTTCGAGGTCGGCCATCACCTGGCGGTACTCGGTGTGCATCGTGCCCGTCCACGCGTTGTGTCGATGGGGCCGGTGCAGCCACACCGTGGCCACTCGGTCGTCGATCGACCAGCGGATCGCCGTGAGCTCGCCGCTCACCCCCACATCGCCTTCAGCACCCGCTCGGCCAGCTCGGGCCGGCAGACGATGAAGTCCGGCAGCCACGGATCGCGGTCGTTGTAGACGATCGGCGACCCGTCGAGACGACTGACGTGGAATCCCGAGGCCAGCGCCACGCCGGCAGGTGCCGCCGAGTCCCACTGGTACATGCCGCCGTCATGGACGTAGATGTCGGTCTCGCCCATCACGACCGACATCGCCTTCGCCCCTGCGGAGCCGAGACGGACCGCATCGCAGTCGAGTCCCTCGGCGACGAGCACCGCGGCGTAGGGCGCCCGTGTGCGCGACGTGACGAGAATCGGTCGCTCCCGTTCGAACGGCGGCATCGGCGCCGGGTCGTCGGTGGTGAACGTGCGGTCGATCGCCGGCAGGCTCACCGCTGCGGCGCCGAAGCGGTCACCGGTCCACAGCGCGATGTGCACCGCCCAGTCGATGCGGCCCGGTTCGCTGAACTCGCGGGTGCCGTCGAGCGGGTCGACGATCCACACCCGGTCGGCTCCGAAACGCCGCGGGTCCTCCCGGCCCTCCTCGGACAGCACGGCGTCGTCGGGACGGTGGGTGGCGAACTCCTGGGCGAGAAATCGCTGGGCGATCGCGTCGCCCGCATCCTTCACGTCCCACGTCGAGGCACCCTCGGCGAACAGTTGCTCGCGCAACTCGAGCAGCAGGTGCCCGGTCTGTGTCGCCAGTCGAGTGGCGAGCTGTCCGTCGGTCTCCTGCATCCGGTCAGTCTGCCAGCACCGCACGACTCGGCGGTCCCGGCGTTACGCCTGGGGTCTGACCCCTGGCGTAACGGTCAGGCGAGCTTCTTGTACTTGAGGCGGTGTGGCTGGTCGGCGCCGGCGCCGAGTTCCTTCTTGCGGCGCTCCTCGTATTCGGAGAAGTTGCCCTCGAACCAGCGGACCTGGCTGTCGCCCTCGAATGCCAGCACGTGAGTGGCGATGCGGTCGAGGAACCAGCGATCGTGCGAGATCACCACGGCGCAACCGGGGAACGATTCGAGCCCGGCTTCGAGTGCCCGCAGGGTGTCGACGTCGAGGTCGTTGGTCGGCTCGTCGAGCAGCAGCACGTTGCCGCCGGACTTGAGCAGCTTGGCGAGGTGGACCCGGTTGCGTTCACCGCCCGACAGGTCGCCGACACGCTTGCCGTGGTCGGTGCCCTTGAAGTTGAAGCTCGACACGTAGGCGCGCCCGTGGATCTCACGTCCACCGACCTCGAGCACCTCGGCGCCGCCGGTGATCTCCTCGTAGACGGTCGCATCGGGATCGAGATCGTCGCGGTCCTGGTCGACGTAGCTGAGATCGACCGTGTCGCCGATCTTGATCGAACCGGCGTCGGGCTCTTCGCGCCCGGCGAGCATCTTGAACAGCGTCGACTTGCCGGCGCCGTTGGGTCCGATGATGCCGACGATGCCGGCCGGCGGCAGCGAGAACGAGAGGTCCTCGATCAGCAGCCGATCGCCGAAGCCCTTGCGCAGGCCCTCGACCTCGATGACCTGGTCGCCGAGGCGCCGGCCGGCCGGGATCGTGATCTCGAGCTTCGACGCACCCGGATCGGCCGCCTTCGTTTCGTTGTAGAGCTTCTCGTAGGCGGCGAGGCGGGCCTTGCCCTTGGCCTGGCGGGCCTTCGGCGCCATCCGCACCCACTCGAGTTCGCGAGCCAGCGAACGTTTGCGAGCGTCGTTGCCGCGCTCTTCCTGTTCGAGGCGGGCCTGCTTCTGCTCCAGCCAGCTGGAGTAGTTGCCCTCGAACGGGATTCCCCGGCCCCGGTCGAGTTCGAGGATCCACTTGGCGACGTTGTCGAGGAAGTACCGGTCGTGGGTGATCGCCACGACCGTGCCCGTGTAGTCGCCGAGGAACCGTTCGAGCCAGTCGACCGACTCGGCGTCGAGGTGGTTGGTCGGCTCGTCGAGCAACAGCAGGTCGGGACGTGACAGGAGCAGACGGCACAGCGCCACGCGGCGACGCTCTCCGCCCGACAGCACGGTGACGTCGGCGTCGTCGGGCGGGCAGCGCAGCGCATCCATCGCGATCTCGACGTTGCGCTCGAGACTCCATGCGTCGGTCGCTGCGATCTTGTCTTCGAGCTGGGCCTGCTCCTTGCCGATCTTGTCGTAGTCGGCGTCGGGATCGGCCCACATCGCCATCACCTCGTTGTAGCGATCGATGATGCCCTGCACTTCGGCGACACCGTCCATCACGTTGCCCTTGACATCCTTGGCGGGGTCGAGCTGCGGTTCCTGCGCGAGGTAGCCGACGCTGAACCCGGCGGTGAGTCGCGCCTCGCCGGAGTAGCCGTCGTCGAGGCCGGCCATGATCTTCAGCAACGACGACTTGCCCGCTCCGTTGGAGCCGAGCACACCGATCTTGGCGCCCGGGTAGAACGACAGCGAGATGTTCTCCAGCACCGTCTTGTCGGGCGGGTAGTGCCGAGCGAGCTTGTACGCCTGGTAGATGAATTCGTGGGCCATGGTGCCGTCGAGGCTAACGCCACCCGCTGACGACGTGCCTGGCACTGCGTCACCTCGGTGCCGCTCAGTGACGCTTGACGCCGCCGTACTTCATGCGGGTGTCGCTCATCGCCGCAGCGCGGGCCTCGTCGTCACGGATCGAGGCGTCGACGATCTCGCCGACGAACAACGTGTGGCTACCGAGGTCGAGCGTGTGCCGCACCTCGCAGTCCATCCAGGCGATCGCGTCGTCGAACACGGGTGCTCCGGTCGTCGCGGCGCGCACGGCGAACCCGTTGAGCGTGTCGCCGTCGTCGACGGCCGGTTTCGAGAACTTGACGAACGGACGGGTGTTCTCGCTGTTCCAGAGGTTGACCGTGAACGCACCGGCGCCCGAGATCAGCCGGTGCGTGACGGCCGCGTTGTCGACGCCGACGCCGAGCAACACCGGTTCCATCGACAGCTGTGTGATCCAACTGGTGGTCATCGCGTTGCGTTCGCCATCGTGGGCGGAACCCACCAGTGCCAGTGCGTTGGGAATCTTCCACGTGATCCGATTGAGCAGTTCGTCGTCGACGGCCATCCATCCAGGGTAGGAGCCGTCGCCGGCTTCGGGCCGTAGTTTCGAACCATGGACGCTGTGCTGCTGCCGGGCCCCGTCGCGGAAGCGCTCACCGCATGGATCGACGCACACGACGAAGCGGCACCCGGCGTGATCGAAGGGCTCTATGCGGTCGGGTCGGTTGCCCTCGACGACTGGACGCCTCACAGTGACATCGACGTCGTGGCGGTCGTGGCCGACCCTTCGGACCCCGACCTCGCCGGTGACCTGGCCGCCGCACAGGTACTCGTCCGCGATCGCGTGTCGATCGCCGTCGATGGACCCTACGTCGCATGGGGCGACCTCGTCGTGCCGCCGATGGCGGTGCAGCGCCCCTGGGTGGTCGACGGCGAGTACCGCGTCGACGGCGAGGCGTTCGAGATCAATCCTGTCGTCTGGTACACGCTCGCAACGCGCGGCATTGCGCTGCGGGGAGATCGCGCCGACCGCCTCGGCGTCCACGTGGACCTGGTCGAACGTCGAACGTGGGTGGGTGAGAACCTGCAGACCTACTGGCGCGGCGTCGGCGATCGCCTCGCCGCAGCGATCGGCGCCGACCGCACGCGGGAAACAGCCGACGGTGCGGTACTGGAATGGGTGGCGCTGGGCGTCGCTCGGATGCTGTACACGTGGGAAACGGGCGACGTGGCGTCGAAGTCCGGAGCGGGGCGGTGGGCGCGGAGTCGACTCCCCGAGTTCGAGCCCGTGTTGACCTCGGCGATCCGCGTCCGTGAGGTACCCGGCGAAGCGACTCGCGAGGAACTGGTCCGAGCCGTCGAGTTCGTCGACCGGGTGATCGAACTGACGCAGTAGCTCTCCGGTCGAGGTCATCCCCACCGCGAGAACCACACTGCTAGCGTGACCGCCGGATGACGATGGAGAGCCCTGCGCGCACCGCGGTCGCCGGTCGATCGGAGTCTCCGAGCGGCGCCCCGGCGTCGATGACCCAGCACCGCCGATGGTTCGAGGGCCTCGATGGCATCCGCTTCATCGCCGCCTTCCTGATCATCGTGCACCACGCCGGCTTCTCGAGCGGCTACACGTTCGGCAACGAGCTGACGGGTGGCTTCATCGCTCGCATGGACGTGGGCGTGTCGATCTTCTTCGTGCTGTCGGGGTTCCTCCTCTATCGCCCGTACGTGCGGGCGCAGTTCGCCGGGACGGCCGCGCCCGAGACCGGCATCTTCCTGATCCGGCGCATCGTTCGCATCTATCCGGCGTACTGGGCGGCGTTGACGATCCAGCTCCTGATCGGCACGGTCGTGGTCGGAGGCGTCGGTGCGCTGCTGTCGTCGTACCTGCTCACGAACGTCTATGTGTTCGACTACGTCCTGGTCGGTATGGCACACACCTGGAGCCTCGCCACCGAACTCGGCTTCTACCTGCTGCTGCCGTTCCTGGCCCTCGCCGCTCGGCGCGTGGTGCGTGGATCAGGCGCCCCGCGCAGCGTCAACCACCAGGCAGTCGGACTGCTCGGTGTGTGCGCGGCGCTTGCGCTGGCAAGCCTGGCGTTCCGGGTCGCCTCGGCAAGGCTGCTACCACGCTCCGACGGCGGAATCGGGCTCGCCACGCATCTCTGGACACCGGCGTTCCTCGACGTGTTCGGTGCCGGGATGGCGCTGGCGGTGGTCTCGGTGTGGGCCGACCACCATCGGCTGGTGCGTTCGGCGACCGAACGCGCCGCCGGGCGCGTGTGGCTGTGGTGGTCGATCGCGCTGGGGACATTCTGGTTCATGTCGACACAGCTCGACCTCGATCGCGGACTGGAGTATTCGTCCGTGAGCCGCGAGGCGGTCCGCCAGTTCCTGTACACCGTGATCGGGGTCTGCGCCGTCGCGCCGGTCGTCTTCGCGGTTCCCCGGTCGACATTCGGCCTTCGGCTCCTCGTCACCCGGCCGATGGCGTATCTGGGTCTCGTCTCGTACGGGATCTATCTGTGGCACCAGGCGGTGATCGTCTGGTCGCACGACGTGTTCGGCTGGCCCGAGCTCGACGGCAACCTGCTCGTGATCGTCGTCTTCACGACGGTCGTCTCGACCGCCATCGCTGCGGTCAGCTACCACTTCCTGGAGAACCCGGTGAGCGAGAGAGTGACGGCGCTCCTGCGCAGACGCCGCACATGAGCGACCTCGGGAGTGCTGATGAGTGACGTCACGATCACCTCCGAGGCGGCGGACGCAGCCGACGTCGCGGACGACGCCGGAGCTCCGGGTCGGTCGGTGTTCCTCCGACGGTTGGCGGCGATCACCGCAGTGGGGGTCGGTTGGCAACTGCTGTTCATCGTGGTCTGGCGTCGCGACTACGTGCCATGGGGAGACGCGCACTTCTACTACTGGAGCGGTCAGCTCGTCGCCGAAGGCGAGGGCTGGATCAACCCGCTCGTCCGCTTCGCCACGGGGATCTCCGAGCAGGCGGCCGATCACCCTCCGCTGTTCATCGGGTTCCTGGCGGTCTGGTCGATGCTGGGTGTCACCGGTGTCCTCGCTCAGATGGTGCTCACGTCGTTGTTCGTCGGCGGTGGCATCATCGCCGTCGGCGGGTTCGCCGGGCGCGAGATCGGCGGTGACCGGCTCGGCTTGATCGCCGCTGGCCTCATCGCGGTCTATCCCGGCGTGTGGGGATGGCAGGGCACGCTGCTCTCGGAGCCGGTGGCAGCACTGGGCGTCACCACCTTCGTGCTGATGGCCTACCGGTACTGGCATGCACCCTCGATTGTGCGGGTGGCGGCGCTCGGTGCGGCGCTCGGGTTCGCCGCCTACGGTCGCGCCGAACTGTTGCTCCTGAGCGTGGTCGTGGTGGTCCCGCTCGTGTTGGGCACGCGTGCGTGGTCGTGGTGGCGGCGCATCGGTGGCGTGGTCGTGGCGGGTGCTGTCTGCCTCGCACTGCTGCTGCCGTGGGTGCTGTTCAACCTGTCTCGGTTCTCCGAACCGGTGCTGCTGTCGGCCGGCTACGAGGTGACCCTCGCCACGGCGAACTGTGAGAGCACGTATCACGGCCCGTGGACGGGCTACTGGAGCTTCGAGTGCGCCAACGAGTACCTGGCTGCCGAAGGGCTCACGTTCGAGAACTCCGACCAGTCCGAACGTTCGGCGGCGATGCTCGACGGCGCACTGGACTACATCGGAGACAACATCGAACGAGTTCCCACGGTGGTCGTCGCCAGGTGGGCACGCCTGACCAGCCTGTGGAAACCCATCGAGCTCGCGCGCGCCGACTCGTACGTCGAGGACCGCAATCTGTGGGTGACCGGGCTGGCGCACGCCAGTTGGTTCGCCGTCGCTGGTCTGGCGATCGCCGGGGCGGTGGTCCTGCGGCGACGCGGGACACGACTGCTCCCGCTCCTCGGGCCACTGCTCGTCGTCGTCGTGACGGCGACCATCACGTTCGGTCAGTCGAGATACCGCGCCTCCGTGGAACCGGTCGTCGCGATCCTCGCCGCTGTGGCACTCGAACGACTCTGGGCCGGATTCCGGGCCGTGATGTCGAGCCCCGATGGCGAGGAGAGCATCGAACCGATGCTCGCCTCAGCGCCCCCCGGTGATGCGCTCGACGGCGAGGCCGAATTCTCGGATGGTGTCGTCGATGATCTTCGCCACCGGCTCGATTGACTCGATGCGTCCGGCTACCTGTCCGGACAGCGCGATGGCGGCATTCATGTCGCCGCCGAAATAGAGCTCCTGCGCGTTGCCGAAGTCGGCGAACACGTTGTGCTCGGCGTCGACGAGCGCCGTGGTGCGATCGGTCCGCAATGCCCGCAGCGCGGGGGAGTGGCGCTGGTTGAGGAACAGCGTGTCGGTCTCGGCGGCGTCGACGATCGCCTGCTTCCAGTTGTGGTGCACCGGCGATTCTGTTGCCGACACCATCCGCGTGCCCATCTGGACGCCTTCGGCGCCGAGCGCGAACGCCGCCGCCATCGTCGCACCGTCGGTGATGCCACCGGCCGCGATGATCGGCACGTCGACCTTCGAGCGCACGAGCGGCAGCAGCACCATCGTCGACACCGGTGTCGGGCTCTTGAAGCCGCCACCCTCACCGCCTTCGACGACGAGGCCGTCGACGCCGGCATCGACCGCCTTGAGTGCGGCCGCAAGCGTGGGCACCACGTGGTAGACGGTGAGCCCGGCCTCCTTCAGCACGCCGGTGTACTTCGTCGGTGAGCCCGCCGACGTCGTCACGAACTTGACCCCCTGGTCGATGACGAATTCGGCGATCGCCGGGTCGCGGACGAACGCCTGGGCGATGTTGACGCCGAAGGGCCGATCGGTCAGCTCGCGCATCTTGCGGATCTCGTCCTTGACCGCATCGAGTTCGCCCGACGACGTCTCGATGATCCCGCAGGCTCCGGCCTGCGACACCGCAGAGGCGAGCTGCGACCGGGCGATCCACCCCATGGGAGCCTGGACGATCGGGATGTCGACGCCGAGGTCGCGGCTCACCCGGTTGTCGAACGCGGCGGGAAGTGGTGACGTCATCTCGTCATCTTGGCCGGTCGACCCGCGCGAGGCACGGCTCGGCGGGGTCAGGCGACGACGAGCGGGAAGCGCGGATCGCCGTCGAGCGTGCCGCCGACGACGAGACCGTCGGGTTCGTACGGTGGCGACGTCGTCCAGGGCCGCTCACCGAAGCGGGCATCGTCGCCGAGCCAGCGCAGGCTGACCGCCCGGCGGCGTGTGGTGAGTCGATTGCCGGGCGCCCCGTGCAGCGTGCGGAAGTGGAACGCCAGCACGTCGCCGGGCTCGACGTCCCATCCGATCACGCGCTGCCCGTCGAGCAGGTCGCGCTCGAACGGCAGGAGTTCGAAGCGGTCGTCGGCTGCGCCGTACGGCGTGTGGTCGATGAACTTGCGGGGCACGAACCGGCGACCCCACAGATGCGACCCGGCGATGAAGCGGAGCCCGGAGGCGGCGGGCACGGGGTCGAGCGCGATCCACATGCTGACGTTCTGCATGCCGTCGACGCCGTAGTAGGGATCGTCGTGGTGCCACGGTGTCTCCTCGGCGGCGCCCGGCTCCTTGACGAGCACGTGCTCGTGGAAGAACCGCACCGTCGTCGAGTCCATCAGCTGTCCGGCGAGTTCCGCGAGCCCGCTGTCGAACACGACGCGTCGGTACTGCTCGACCTGGGGCCAGGTGACGTAGTCGCTCCAGAACCCGACTGCCTCGTCGGCGCTGGTGTACCAGTGTGACCAGGCGCTCGGGCGGGTCCGGTTGTACTCGACGCCCTCGGCGAGCAGGTCGAGCCATCGCTCGGCCACCACACCACGCAGCACCGTGGCACCGTCGCGCTGGAACTCGCCGACCGCATCCGCCGGCAGGTCCGGCCGGTCGTTCGACCGCTCGGTGGTCGGTTCGATCGCGGGCACCGGAGCAGTCTGCCCGGTCGGTCCGCTCGCCGTCGAACCGCCGATCGGTGCCATCACCGCCAGCGGCGGCATGCGAGCGGCCCGCCGGAGCTCACACGATGCAGATGTCGAACGGTGCGACGCGCTGCAGCAGATCGGCCGCTTCGACGAGGGAACTCCGCGGCGGCTCGACGAGTGCCGGCTCGTGTGGCCGCGCACCATGGGCGCGGAATCCGATCAGCTTCACCCGCATGGTCGGGTCGATCGCTGCCAGCCAGTGGGCCGTCTGCAGGAGCAGGTCGGGATCGTCGTTGACGCCGGCGATCGTCAGCAATCGAACCTCGTACAGCAGCCCGAGGTGATGGAGGTGCCGGATGCTGGCGAGTACCCGATCGTTCGGCTGGCCGGTCATCTCGCGGTGGATGACGGGGTCCAGGCACTTCAGATCGATCATCGCACCGTCGAGTACCGGTGCCAGGTCGTCCCAGGTCGACAGGTCCGTGGCGCCGTTGGAGTCGACGAAACAGCTGAGTTCCGACAGCTCGGCATCCTGCTCGATCGCCGTGAAGAGCGCCCGGAGGAACTCGGGCTGTCCGGTCGCTTCGCCGCCGGACACGGTCACACCGCGGATGAACGGCGCCGCCCGGCGGATCGACGTGAGGAGATCGTCGACGCTCATGTGGTGCGGGTCGTGGCCCGCCACCGGTTCGTGGCCCGGGATCGTCTGCGGGTTGTGGCAGGCGATGCAGTCGAAGTTGCATCCCTGCAGGAACACGACGAACCGGTTGCCGGGCCCGTCGACGCTGCTGAACGGGATCGTGTCGGCGACGTACCCCGATCGCGAGGCCACCGTGCCGGCGGCATCAGCGAGGGGTGCGCTCATGGCATCCGATCCGCTTCACCGCCCGTTGCGTGAGGTGGTAGGCATCCTCGCTGCCGGCTGCGAGATGGTCGCTCGCGTGGCGCACCACGCCGTCTCGGGCGATGGCGGCAAGATCGCTCTTGCGGACCAGGTAGCCGGTGATGCGCACGAAGTCGTTGCTGTCGAGGTTGAACGTGAAGTCGCGCATTCCCGTCGCGAACGCTCCGCGGATGATGTCGACCAGCGCTTCGGGGTTGCGCGTCGCGGTCTCGTCGACATGGAAGATGTCGCTCACGCCGGAGGCGAACAGGTGATGGTGCGGCGCGCACGTGGCGAGGTGCTCGAGCAAGCCCGGTTCGTCGCCGACCGGAATCCGCGTTCCCGCCGTGACGGCGTCGTCGAGGTCGATGCCGCTCTGGCTGTGCAGATAGCAACGCCCGCCGCCGCCTTCGCTGTAGGGCATCGGGCGCTCGGCCACCAGTTCGGCGATGCGTTCGACGATGCGGACGGACAGGGCGTTCGCCTCTTCGTCGTGGCCGTAACGGGCCTCCCCGCCGCGGTCGCATCCCTCGTAGGCCATCAGGAGGTTCACGCACTCGGCCAGCCCGAAGATGCCGAACATCGGTGCGAACCGGTCGATGTCGATCAGCCCCTCGTTCGCGAGCCAGTGGGTGTCGAAGAAGCGCTGGCGTTCGACGAGCGAGCGTACGCGCGCTTCGGCCAGCTCCGCGGTGAGCTCCACATGGTGCGCGAGCGTCTCGTCGAGGAATCCGTCGACGCCGCCGGTGTGCAGCAGCGCGACCTCCTTGAGGTTGAGACGCACCAGCGTGTGAGCGCCGCCGCCGATCTTCAGTGAGTTGTAGCAACTGACCGCCGCGTACCGCTCGCCGTGGTCGGCGACCATCATCGGATGGTTCACGAAGTGGGGCTTGCCGGTCTCGAACACCGTGCGGACGGCATCGTCGATCAGGTCGTCGGGGGTGATGGTGGGATCGACCTTCAGCGTGATGTTGGGGACCGCTTGGCGCAGCGAACGCTCGACGCGCAGTATCGAGCGGGCGATCCGGTTGTCGTGCGGGCCGAGATTCGTATGGACGAACGCGTCGGGCAGCATGCGATCGATGCCGATCCAGAACCGGCGCAGCGTCGCGTCCAGGTCGGCGTCGGAGAGTTCGTCGGTGACGAACGGTTCGAGAAGTCGGTCGAGGTCGCCGAGGTACACGGGGTAGGTCGTGACGCTCGGGACGTGGGTGTACATCACCTGCAGGAAGGCGATCGCCTCGTCGAGGGTCGTCGGCGGTGGCATCTCGAGGTAGTGGAGTCCCTGGCGCAGAGCCAGCTCGTAGTCCGGCAAGACGTACCGGGCGGTGAACGGTGCGTGGCCTTCGAACATGTCGCAGATCACCCGCTTGTCGAGGGCCTCGGTGCATTCGTCCGAAAGCTCCGGGTACGCGAGACACTCGGTCGCGAGAGCGGCCAGGCGGCGGAGCTTCTGGTCGTAGGACAGGGTGCTGCTCCGCACCAACTCGGTGGCGCGCTCGGTGAGCTCCTCGATCTCCATGCTGCGACGGTAGGGCGACCGTCGCTGGTCGAACAGGGGCTTTGGTCGCACGGCGCGCCGTGGCGCTGCGATGTCGTGCCGACGTGATGTTGCGGCGCCGTGACGTTGTGCCCTGGTGGCACCGCCGTCGTTCCATGAGTCTGGCGCTGTGCAATCGGATGGTGCGACGTGATCGCATTGGTGATCGCGACCGCGATCGCCGGCGTCGTCGCCCTGTTCGGCACCCGTGTGCTCATCGTGTTCTTGACCGGCCGCGGCGCCAGCCAGCCGATCCTCCAGCAGAACGCCGCGAACGCATTCGTGCCACCCCATCAACACAAGGCGGGCACGCCCACGATGGGCGGGCTGGCCATCGTCGGGGCGGCGCTGTTCGGCTATCTGCTCAGCCACGTCCGCGCCGGTGTCGTCTTCTCCGACCAGACGCTCGTCGTCCTCGGTGGCATCTTGGCGATGGCGACGCTCGGCCTCGTCGACGACCTCAGCAAGATTCGCGCCCGACAGAACCGCGGCGTCTACTGGAAGCTCAAGGGCGCGCTGTCGCTGGTGGTGTCGTTCGGTATCGCCGCCGTGCTGGTCGCCACCACCGACATCGACACCCGACTGTCGTTGACCCGTGCGGATCTGCCCGGCTGGGATCTCGGCCCGGTGCCGTGGGTGCTGTGGGCCGGTTTCATCATCTTTGCGACGGCCAACGCCGTCAACGTCACCGACGGCCTCGACGGGCTCGCAGCCGGGTCGGCGCTGTTCGGCTTCGTCGCATTCACCGGATTCGCCTTCTGGGCGCTGCGCAACCCCGACATCTACGGCGACGTCGTCAACCCGTACGACCTCGCCGTGCTGGCAGCGGCCTTCGCCGGTGCCTGCGCCGGGTTCATCTGGTGGAACGCGGCGCCGGCACGGATCTTCATGGGCGACGTCGGCGCACTGGCGCTCGGTACGGCGCTCGCACTGCTGGCACTGACGACGAACACGCAACTCCTGCTCGTGTTGATCTGTGGCATCAACGTCGTCGAGGCCGGGTCCGTCGGCCTCCAGATGGCGGTGTACCGGGCCTCGGGTCGGCAGCGCCGGCTCTTCCGGCTGTCGCCGCTGCACCACCACTTCGAGCTGGCCGGGTGGCCCGAGACGACGGTGATCGTGCGGTTCTGGCTGATCTCGGGCGCCTGCGTGGCGGCGGCGGTTGCCGTGTTCGTGGCCGACTTCACCCACCAGAACGTCACGCCGTGACATGGTTCGGGGAGCACCGGCGCGGACGCGACACCGTGGCGGGCGCTCCACTACGGTCGAGACCATGACGTCGCTGCCCACCGCACCGTTCGGGTCCACCGGTCACCAGTCGACGCGGCTGCTCTTCGGAGCGGCCGCACTCGGCGGAATGAGCCAGGAACGTGCCGACGCCACCCTCGCGCGGGTGGGCGAGTGGGGGATCAACCACATCGACACGGCAGCGTCGTACGGCGCATCGGAGGACCGTTTGCAGCCGTGGCTCGCGGAGCACCGTCACGAGGTGTTCCTCGCCACCAAGACGGGGGAGCGTCACGGCGACGCCGCCCGCGCCGAACTCGAACGGTCGCTCGTGCGGATGGACGTCGAACACGTCGATCTCGTCCAGCTCCACAACCTCGTCGAGAACGACGAGTTCGACACGGTCTTCGGGCCCGGCGGAGCGGTCGAGGCGCTCAGCGCCGCCCGCGACGAGGGGCTCGTGTCGCACATCGGCGTCACCGGTCACGGCCTGCGCATCGCCGGGATGCACCTTCGCAGCCTCGAGCGTTTCGACTTCGCGTCGGTGCTGTTCCCGGTGAACTTCGTGCTGCTGGACAACCCCGGCTACCGCGCCGACGTCGAGGCGCTCCTCGCCGTGTGTGCGGAGCGACAGGTGGCCGTGCAGACGATCAAGTCGATCGCACGTGGTCGTTGGAGCGACGAGGCGACGCCGCACTTCAGCTGGTACGAGCCGCTCACCGATCCAGCAGCGATCTCACGCGCCGTCCGTTTCGTGCTCTCGCATCCGCAGATGTTCCTCAACACGACGAGCGACGCCCGTCTCCTGCCGGCGATCGTCGAGGCCGCGCGCGGCGACTTGTCCGCACCGAGCGCCGACGAGCTGCGAGCCGACGTCGCCGAGCAGGGCATCACCGCGCTCTTCGACGGCGCCGCCCTCGAACGGATCTGACGCGACCCGTTCGCCCTCACGCCCGAACGCCTCCTCCCGAAATCTGCCTGGATTGTCGCGCTGAGCGCGACGTGTCAGGCATTTTTCGGGCGAGTTGCGGGTCGGGGCGGTGGTGGCGGCGACGAACGGTCAGGCGGTGCGGAGCGGGGGGATGCGGACGGGGCCGCGACGCTCGGTGATGTCGGTGTACTCGGCGACGATCGCCTTGATCTGATCGCCCTCGAGCTCGTCGCTCTCGCACAGGCCGTTGGCGATGCGCAGCAGCGCCTCGCGGTACTTCGACGTCATCAGTGCCGCCCGCTCGGATCCCTCGACGAGCAACGCCTCAGCGGCCTCGCGGCTCGACTCGTCCGACAGCACCTTGGCGACCAGGTTCGCGGCCGTCGGAATCGCGGCGGCTTCGAGGCTGAGCAGTCCCGGACCGTTGCCGAGCTGCCCGACGAGCTGCGACGCGATGTTCGTGGCCACTGCGAGGTCCGACGAGATCCCGCTCGACGCCTCGCCGTACTCCTGGAGTTCGGCTGCCCGACCGGCGAGTGCGACGCAGATCAGGTCGCGCGCATCGCTCGGCGTCTTGAGGAACCGCTCCTCGACGTCGCCGTGGGCGACCAGGCCGAGCGCCGAAGAACGTCGCAGCACCGATGCCATCTTCACGTCGCGGCGGGTGAGCACGGCGGTCAGCGCGTGGCCGGCTTCGTGGATGGCGATGCGGCGCCGCTCATCGGGGTGGTAGCCCATCTCGTGGGCGACGCCGACCTCGGTGACCAGCTGGGCCTGGAGCACGTCGGTGACGTTCATCGACGTGCGGCTGTAGCGCAGCGCGATGATCAACGCCTCGTCGAGCAGCTTCTCGATCTTCACCGGCGTGTAGCCCGCCGACAGGTCGGCGATCAGCGCTGCGGTGACCGCTTCCTCGTGGTTCTTCTTCGCCAGGTAGTACTCGGCGATCGCCAAGCGGTCGGCCCGCGGCGGCAGGTTGAAACCGATCACTCGGTCGAACCGTCCGGGACGCAGCAGGGCCGGGTCGAGGTCGGCGGCGCGGTTGGTCGACGCCACGATCAAGATGTTCGCCTCGCTGCGCTTCGGACGCGGCCGCCGCTTGTCGGCGGGGAGGAATCCGTTGAACCAGTCGATCAAACCGGCCTTGAACTTCTGCCGGCCGGTCGGCAGGTCGAAGCTCTGCATCTGCACGAGCAGCTCGTTCACGACGCCGACGATGCCTTCGCGCATCGAGCCGGTGTTCATGCCGCTGCGGGCCCCGCCGATTGCGTCGAACTCCTCGATGTAGCCGATCGCTCCACCCTCGTCACGGGCGGCCTTGCGCAGCGCCTTGAAGAACGAGCGGATCTTCTTGTTGGTCTGCCCGTAGTACATCGATTGGAACTCGCTGGCGGACACGAAGAGGAAGGGCACGCCGGCCTCCGCTGCCATCGCCTTCGCGAGGTAGGTCTTGCCCGTGCCAGGAGGACCTTCGAACAGCACGCCGCGACGAGCGTTGCCGCCCATCTCGCGCTGGAACGTCTCCGACGCGAGGAAGAGGTTCATCGAGTCGATCGCTTCGCGCTTGGTCTGGTCGGCGCCGACGACGTCGTCGAGTCGGATGTTCGAGTCCGACGCGCGCAGCAGCGTGTGCGGCGAGCGGCCGGCAGTCAGGAACGGGATGAAGATCACCGTACCGAGGATCAGGATCAGGCCGAGCGCGATGATGATCTCGGGATTGCCCATCAGCCATCCCGGCACGCCGGGGCGGATGGGGTTGTCGTTGACGAGTCGCCAGATGAGAAAGGCGAACACGATCCCGAGCATCACGAGCCATTTCTTCAGGCGCTTCTGACGGGTGCGTTCGCGGTTGGCATTGGCGTCGATGTCGTTCCCCGACAGCATCTCGCCGGTGCTCAGTCGTGCCATCTCCATGGTGGTCCCCTTCGTCGCGGTGTCGGAGCGTTACGCCTGGGGTCTGACCCCTGGCGTAACGGCTGGTCACCGAACGTAGTCCGGCAGCACGGTGCGTGATCTACGATGCCGGTCAAGCTTCGGTCAAGCTTCCGTCAACCCGTCCGGCACCCGCCGGCACCGCCGTCGGCCGCATCCAACGGGTCCTGCGGCCGTCTCGCGACCGGCCGGTTCCGCCGAGCAACCGACGGGTACCATGTCCCGCGTGGCAGCACCAGATGGTCAAGGTTCGGGGTTCGGAGCGAACTCGTGGCTCGTCGAAGAGATGTACGAGCAGTTCGTGGCCGACCCGGCGTCGGTGAGTGCCTCGTGGCAGGAGTTCTTCGCCGACTACCAGTCGCAGGCGCCCGGCGTGGCCGCCGCTGCAGCGACGTCGCCGGCGGTGCGGGCGGTCGCCGACGCCCATCGTGCACCCGATGACGACGCCCGCTCCAACGGCTCGGGAGCGGCCGCCGCAGCGCCAGCTCCATCGACCCCTGCCGCGCCGACACCGGCTCCTGCTCCGGCGCCCGCCGCGCCCGCTGCCGCGCCGGCGACGTCCGCGAACACCCCGGAGACCGGTGACGCCGAGGCGGAGGAGCCCGGCAAGCCGATCCGCGGCGCCGGCGCCGCGATCGCGGCGAACATGGAGCGCAGCCTCACCGTGCCGACGGCGACCAGCTTCCGCAACGTTCCCGCCAAGCTGCTCGAGATCAACCGCAAGGTGATCAACGGCTTCCGCGCTCGCACCGGCCAGACGAAGATCAGCTTCACCCATCTGATCGGCTACGCGATCGTGCGTGCCATCGCCGACGAGGTGCCGGCGATGAAGAACACCTACGTCGAAGGTGCCGACGGCAAGCCGCGCCTGGTGCAGAACGAGCACGTCAACATGGGCCTCGCCGTCGACGTCGAGAAGGCGGGGGGTCGCACGCTGGTCGTGCCGGTGCTGCGCGATGCCGACACGCTCGACTTCAACGGCTTCCTCGCCGCCTACGAGGAGATCATCCGCAAGGTCAAGACCAACAAGCTCACCGTCGACGACTTCCAGGGTGCCAACGTCAGCCTCACCAACCCGGGCACGATCGGCACGGTGCAATCCGTGCCGCGCCTGATGCCCGGCCAGGCGGTCATCGTCGGCGTCGGCAGCATCGACTATCCCGCCGAGTTCGAGGGTGCCGATCGTCGCAACCTCAGCTCGCTCGGCGTCAGCAAGGTCGTCACGGTCACGAGTACCTACGACCACCGCATCATCCAGGGCGCCGAGTCGGGCCTGTTCCTCAAGCGGGTGCACGAGCTGCTGCTCGGCGAACACGACTTCTACGAAGACGTGTTCCAGGCGCTCGACATGCCGTACGAGGCGGTCAAGTGGCGGCCGGACACGTTCGCCATCGACCGCGAAGAGGCGATGCTCGCGAAGCAGATGGCCGTCGCCAAGCTGATCCGCGTCCACCGCGTGCGCGGACACCTGATCGCCGACCTCGACCCGTTGCGGTGGAAGGAACCGCTGACCCCGCGCGAGCTCGACCCGGCCACCTACGGCCTGACGATCTGGGACCTCGACCGCGAGTTCCTCACCGACGGAGTCGGCGGTGTCGACAAGATGCGCCTCGGCGACCTGCTCGGCGTGTTGCGCGACGCGTACTGCCGCACGATCGGCGTCGAGTACATGCACATCCAGAACACCGACGAACAGCAGTGGATCCAGGAGCAGTTCGAGGGCGCGCAGCCCGCGATGTCCAAGGAGCGCAAGCACCGCATCCTCGAACGGCTCAATGCGGCGGAGAGCTTCGAGAAGTTCCTGGCGACGAAGTACGTCGGCACGAAGCGTTTCGGGATCGAGGGCGCCGAGTCGGCGATCCCGGTCCTCGACGAGATCCTGTCGAACGCTGCCGACGCCGAGTTCGACGCTGCCGTGCTCGGCATGGCGCACCGTGGCCGCCTCAACGTGCTGTCGAACATCATGGGCAAGAGCTACGAGGCGATCTTCTCCGAATTCGAGGGTCACGTCGACCCGTCGTCGGTGCAGGGCTCCGGCGACGTCAAGTACCACCTCGGGATGAAGGGCAAGTACGTCAGCCCGTCGGGCGCCGACGTGGCGATCGAACTGGCCGCGAACCCCAGCCACCTCGAGACCGTCGGCCCGATCGTGATGGGCATGGCCCGCTCGCTCCAGGACCAGATCGAACCGCCCGGCGCCTTCAGCGTCCTGCCGGTGCTGATCCACGGCGACGCCGCATTCGCAGGTCAGGGTGTCGTCGCCGAATCGCTCGCGATGAGCGACATCGGCGGGTACCGCATCGGCGGCACGATCCACCTGATCATCAACAACCAGATCGGCTTCACGACGGCGCCGCAGTACGCGCGCTCGTCGCTGTACTGCTCCGACGTGGCGAAGACGATCCAGGCGCCGATCTTCCACGTCAACGGCGACGATCCCGAAGCGTGTGTGCGCGTCGCGGAGTTGGCATGGGAGTACCGCCAGCGCTTCCACAAGGACGTCGTGATCGACATGGTGTGCTACCGGCGTCACGGCCACAACGAGGGTGACGATCCGAGCTACACCCAGCCGCTGATGTACAAGGCGATCTCCGAGCGGCGAAGCGTCCGCAAGCTCTACGTCGAGTCACTGGTGCGGCGCGGCGACATCACCGTCGACGAGGCCGAGGACGCGCTGAGCGATTTCCACGACAAGCTCCAGGTGGCACTCGACGAGACCCGTTCGCACGCTCCTGCGTCGTTTCCGGTGCCGAAGCCGCCGCGGCCGCTCGGTGTGCTCCCGCACATCCCGACCGGCGTCGAACGTCCGGTGCTCGACCGCATCTTCTCCAAGCTGACGGAGTATCCGGAGGGCTTCACGATTCATCCGAAGCTGGCCCGCCAGTTCGAGGGGCGTTCCAAGCTCTACGCCGACGGCGAGGTCGACTGGGCGACCGCTGAGGCGCTGGCGATGGGATCGCTCGTGCTCGAAGGCCATCCGGTTCGTCTGGCCGGCCAGGACTCGCGGCGCGGCACGTTCAGCCAGCGTCATGCGGCACTGATCGACTTCGACACCGGCGAGCCGTGGATCCCGCTCGACGACCTCGGCACCGACGATCACTTCTGGGTGTTCGACTCGCTGCTGTCGGAGTACGCCGCGCTCGGTTTCGAGTACGGCTACAGCCACGCCAATCCGAACGCACTCGTGCTGTGGGAGGCGCAGTTCGGCGACTTCATCAACGGCGCCCAGATCGTGATCGACCAGTACATCGTCGCCGCCGAGGACAAGTGGGACCAGCGCAACGGCGTCGTGCTGCTGCTGCCTCACGGCTATGAAGGCCAGGGTCCCGAGCACAGCTCGGCACGCATCGAGCGCTTCATGACCCTCGCTGCCGAGGACAACATGCAGATCGTCAACACGACGACCGCCGCCAACTACTTCCATCTGTTACGACGCCAGGTGCACAGCGAGCGCCGGACACCGCTGATCGTGTTCAGCCCGAAGCAGGGCCTGCGCATGAAGCAGACGCGCTCACCGATCGACGCGCTCACCGCTGGGTCGTTCCAGGAGGTGCTCGACGACCCGGGCGACATCGATCCCGGCGCCGTCACCCGCATCGTGTTCTGCTCGGGCAAGGTCGCGTGGGACGCGATCGACGAACGCAACCGTCGTGGCGCCCCGGTCGCGGTGGTGCGGATCGAGCAGCTGTATCCGTTGCCGATCGAGCAGATGCAGGAGATCCTGCAGAAGTATCCCAACGCCCGCGAGCTGCGCTGGCTCCAGGAGGAGCCCGAGAACATGGGCGCGTGGAATTTCATCGAGCACCACACGTGGCGCGTCAAGGAGCAGGGCTACGACCTGCGCCACGTGACCCGCGTCGAGTCCGGCAGCCCCGCCACCGGCTCGAAGGCGATCCACGACCAGGAGCTTGCAGACCTCATGGAGCGCACCTTCCGCTGAAGCGGGCGAACCGATCCCACCTCAGACCCGCCTCAGGGTTTGCGGAGCGCGATTTCCGAGCATGCGTTCCAGCTCTGCGATGAGCGAAGTGTCGGTATGTGGTCGGTTCGCTCATCGGTGGGTGGGGTGGGCGGCGTGCGATGAGCGAAGTGTCGGTATGTGGTCGGTTGGCTCATCGGTGGGTGGGGCGAGGATCAGCGGAGGGGGATGCCGAGCACGGCTTCGAGTTCGGCGATGGCGGGTTCGGCGGCGCCGACCTTGATCGTGGTCATGCCCATTGCCTTCGCCGGCTTGAGATTGACGCCCAGGTCGTCGAGGAACACGCACTCGCTCGGCTCGACGCCGACGAGTTCGCAGGCGATCTCGTAGAAGCGCGGCTCGGGCTTGCGGCAACCGACCTTGCTCGACTCGACCACGTGGTCGAACATCACCATCACGTCGCCCACCTCCATGCGTTGCTCGCCGCCGACGACGTTGTTCGTGAGACACGCAGTGCGGTAACCGGCACGGATCACCCGGTCGAGTGCCGTCACCATCTCCGGGCGGATCTCGCCCGACAGCAACCCCAACACATCGGCGCCGGGAATCCGGTGCCCGAGCGCCTCGGATTCGTCGGCGAACAGGCCGTCGAACTCCTCGGGGGTGACGTCGTTGCGTTCGAGCAGCGCCCACGCGTTCGTGTCGGGGTTCGTGGCATTGACCCCGCGGATGAAGTCGGCGCGAAGCCCGTGGGCAGCCTCGTATCGGTTGAACGCTTCGAAGGGACTCGACAGGATCACGCCGCCGAAATCCCACAACACTGCTCGGATCATGGTCGGCGAGCCTACGATGGCGCTGCGGCAGCGGACGTGATCGACCCGGGTTGATCCTCGGTCATCTCGCCCCGCGGGCTGCTACGACTCAGGAAGAGAAGCAATGACATCATCAAAGGGGCCCAGCCACGTCGTGGTCGACGGGTCCAACATCGCCACCGAGGGCCGCTCGCTGCCCAGCCTCGCTCAGTTGAACGAGGCGGTGATGGCGTTCATGGAGGAGTATCCGAACACCTCGGTCACCGTGGTCGTCGACGCCACGTTCGGCCATCGCATCGACAAGTCCGAGAACAAGGAGTTCGAGGAGGGCATCTCGAACAACGAACTCGTCGCTCCTCCCGCCGGTGCCGTCGGTCGCGGCGATGCCTTCGTGCTCAGCATCGCCCAGAAGGCCAATGCGTCGATCCTGTCCAACGACTCGTTCCAGGAGTTCCACGGCGATTACGAGTGGCTCTTCGACGAGGGCCGTCTGATCGGCGGCAAGCCGGTGCCGCACGTCGGCTGGGTGTTCGTCGATCGTCTGCCCGTTCGTGGACCGGTGAGCCGCAAGGCGACCGGATCGTCGCGTGGCGGTGGGCGTCGCAGTTCGAAGAAGGACAGCGACAAGGGACGCAGCGGGCGCAAGGCGAGTGCTGCCGCGATGGAGCCGATGCCGGTGCCGAAGTCGCCGCCGCCCTCACGCAAGAAGTCAGAAGCCGCAGCAGCGTCGGAACCCGAGACCCAGAAGGGCAGCGACGGGGGCCGTCGGGAACGGGCACCGAAGGCAGGCGAGGCCGTCAACGAACTGATGCCGTTCCTCGAGTTCGTCGAGCATCATCCGGTCGGCACGAGCGTGAACGGCACCGTCGAGTCGTACTCGTCGCACGGCGCGTACATCTCGATCGGTGAGAACGGCGTGCGGGGATACGTACCGTTGCGTCTGATGGCCGATCCGGCGCCGACCAGTGCCCGCAAGGTGATGAAACTCGGCGAGTCGGTGACGCTCGTGGTCGTGAGTTTCGCGCCGATGCGACGCAGTATCGACTGTGCGATGCCCGACATGGCCGAAGCGGCGATCGCCGATGCGAAGGCCGAGCAGGCAGCTGAAGCCGCGGCCGAACGCGAGGCCGACACCGGCGGCACGAAGAACGCCCCGACGAAGAAGTCGGCGGGCGACAAACCCGCGGGCGCGAAGGCTCCGGCGAAGAAGTCGACGCGCAGGTCGCCGGCGAAGAAGGCAGCTGCGAAGGAGCCGGCCGCCGACCAACCGTCCGACGAGCAGCCGACCGAGGCGCGCTCCGAGCAAGCCCCCGCCGAGCAAGCCCCCGCCAAGAGGGCTCCGGCGAAGAAGGCGCCGGCGAAGAAGGCTCCCGCCAAGAAGGCTCCCGCCAAGAAGGCCGCATCGAAGACGGCTCCGGCGAAGAGGGCTCCGGCGAAGAAGGCTCCGGCGAAGAAGGCGCCGGCCAAGAAGGCTCCCGCCAAGAAGGCCGCATCGAAGACGGCTCCGGCGAAGAAGGCTCCGGCGAAGAAGGCGCCGGCCAAGAAGGCTCCCGCCAAGAAGGCCGCAGCGAAGAAGGCGCCGGCAAAGAACACGTCACCATCGGACCAGGAACGGTGACGTGAGGGTCGCCACCTGGAACATCAACTCGCTGCGCGCCCGCCAGGAGCGCGTCGAGGAATGGATCGCTGACGTCCAGCCCGACGTGCTCCTCCTACAGGAGACCAAGCTCGCCGACGACGCGTTTCCTGCGCTCGCGTTCAGCGCCCTCGGCTACGAGAGTGCGCACTATGGCCAGGGTCAGTGGAACGGGGTCGCCATCCTGTCCAGGATCGGGCTCGGCGACGTCGTCACCAACTTCGCCGGTGGCGTCGAGGCCGACCCCGACGCCCGCATCATCACCGCCACCTGTGGTGGTGTGCGCGTGAGCAGCGTCTACGTCCCGAACGGCCGCTCGCTGGACGACGACCACTACACCTACAAGCTGTCGTGGCTCGACCGGCTCGTTGCCCACCTCGGTGCCGACACCGATCCGGCGCGCGACGTGATCGTCGGCGGCGACTACAACATCGCACCCGACAATCGCGACGTGTACAACCCGGCCAAGCTGGTCGGCGCCACGCACGTCAGTGCGCCCGAGCGTGACCGACTGGCTGCGCTCGAGGCGTGGGGGCTCGTCGACGTCTTCCGCGAGCAGCACGCCGGCGACCGCATCTACTCGTGGTGGGACTACCGGGCCGGCGACTTCCACCAGGGTCGTGGCATGCGCATCGACCTCCTGATGTGTTCGGCGTCGGTCGCGAAGCGCGCCGAATGGTGCGTCGTCGACCGCAACGCCCGCAAGGGCAAGCAGCCGAGCGATCACGCTCCGGTCATCGTCGACCTGGCCGACTGACCACCGTCACCGGCGCAGTCGGGCGAGTCCGAGGACCGAACGACCTCGAGGATCTGCGGGGCGAGGCGTTCGGCAGTGATCTGCCCGAACGACGTGATCGCCGCCAACTCATCGACCGTGGTCGGGCGTTCGCGGGCGATCGATGCGAGGTCGCGGTCGCTGCACAGCTGCGTCGGCAGGATGTCGGCGCGACGTGCCGAGTCGTCGCGCCATTCGTGCAAGGCCCCGATCAGCGGATCGACGCGAGCGCGCACCCGCCGGGGTGGGGGAGCGGGGGGCGCCGGCGTGAGGTCGAGGTCGGCGATGAACGGGCTGACCGTTCTGGCGTAGCCGCCGCGGCGGGCGGCATGGGTGACGACGAGGTGGTCGGTGGCGCGAGTGAACGCGACGTACAACAGCCGGCCTTCTTCGGCGCGACCGGCCACGGTGCCGGCCGACTTGTGCGGCACCAGGCTGGTCTCCACGCCGGTGACGACGACCGTGTGCCACTCGCGACCCTTGGCGGCGTGGAACGTGAGCAGGTCGACACCATCGGTCGACGCATCGTCGAACGGATTGGTGGTCGCCACCCAGGCACGGAACGTGGCGCCGTCGCCCAAGGGCTGCTCGCGCAGGAAGTCGAGGACCGCTGCGGCCACCCGTCGCTCGGGGTCGCCGTCGGCGCTGGTCTCGTCGTCGACGGCGCGGCGTTGGCCGGACGTGCGGGCCGGCTCGGACGTGCGATGCCGCAACGACTGCGGAGGCGGCGGTGCGTCGAGGACGTCGTGCGCCCAGCCGCGGAGGCGGGACGCCGACCCCAGTGCCGTCACCTGGCGGACCGCAGCTTGCAGCGGCGTACCGTTGGCGGCCGCATGGCGACGCACCGGGAGGCCGGAACGCTCGAGTGCGTCTTCGATCGCACCCAGCTGTGCGTTGGTGCGCGCGAGGACGCCGACCTCGCCTGTGCGGACGAGATTGGGATCGCAGCGCAGCAGGAACTGCGCGATGTGGCGGGCTTCGTCGGCCTCGTCGTCGGCCTCCAGGCGCTCGACGGTCGGTCCGTCGGCTCGGTTCGACACCAGCGGGCTCGGTTGATCGGTCGCCGTCAGGACGTGCACACCGGCGGCCACGATCTGCGGTGTGCATCGGTGGTTGACGGGCAGCCGGACGACCTCGATGCCGGGGAATCGGGCCTCGACGTCGACGAGCAGGCTCGGATCGGCGCCGTTGAACCCGTAGATCGCCTGCGACGGGTCGCCGACGAGGAAGAGGTCGTCGCGGCCGGCGCGCAGCAGGTCGACGAGGGCGTGCTGGAGGGGGTTGAGGTCCTGCGCCTCGTCGACCAGGAGGTGGCGATAGCGCCATCGCACCGTGTCGGCGAACGCGCTGTCGCGGCGGAGTTCACGGATCGTGTGAGCGAGCACGTCGTCGAAGTCGATCACGCCGCGGCGCTTCTTCACCGTCTGGTAGTCGGCATACACCGCGGCGCAGCGGTCGATGCCGGGAACGGGGTGGCGCTGCTCGCGTCGTGCCGACGCCGCATAGCGATCCGGGTCGATGCCCCGCGCCGACGCCCAGTCGATCTCGGCGATGTAGGCAGCGAGACTGCGCCGGTCGCCGGCGTCGATGGTGTCGCCGACCAACCGACGGCGGTCGTTGACGACCGTGAGGGGGCGGCGCTCGGTGTCGGCCCACCGCTGCTTGAGCACGCCGAGCATGACCGAGTGGAACGTGCCCGCCTCGACGTGTTCTCGCAGACCGAGCCGCAGCAGCCGTTTGCGCATCTCGCCGGCGGCCTCGCGGGTGAAGGTGAGCGCCAGCGTGTGCCGAGGATCCGCGGACTCGGTGGCGATGCGGTGGGCGATCCGCCGGGTCAGCACCCGGGTCTTGCCCGATCCGGCACCAGCGATCACCGCAACGAGCCGCGATTCGGTGACGACGGCGGCGCGCTGGTCGGCGTCGAGATCGGCGATCAGCGCGTCCGCATCCACCGCCCACACTGTAGGAGATCCCCGACCTGCTCCGGCTTGCGATGAGCGAGCGGACCAGATGCCGTCGTTCGGCTCGTCGTGGAGCACTGCGCCGGTACGAACGTGCGTTCGCCGATAGGATGCACGGGATGACCGACACTCCCACGCTGGCGGTTGCGCCCGACGAAGCGCTGTTGCACGAGGCTCCGGCGAGCAACTATGCAGCACTCGACGATGCGCGGTTCCGGGTCGTGTCCGACTTCGAGCCGGCCGGCGACCAGCCCGCCGCCATCGCCGCGCTCAGCAAGGGGATCGACGAGGGTCAACGCTTCCAGACACTGCTCGGCATCACCGGATCGGGCAAGTCGGCCACGATCGCCTGGACGATCGAGCAGACACAACGCCCGACGTTGATCCTCGCACCCAACAAGTCGCTCGCCGCGCAGCTCGCACAGGAGATGCGCGAGTTCTTCCCCGACAACCGCGTCGAGTACTTCGTCAGCTACTACGACTACTACCAGCCCGAGGCCTACATCCCGTCGAGCGACACCTACATCGAGAAGGACTCCTCGATCAATGACGAGATCGATCGGCTGCGCCACTCCGCCACCGCTGCGCTGCTCACCCGGCGCGATGTCATCGTGGTCGCATCGGTGTCGTGCATCTACGGCATGGGGAACCCGGAGGAGTACCGGGGCAATCTCCTCGACCTCAGCGTCGGCGTCGACTACGACATGCGCAACATCCTGCGTCGACTCGTCGACATGCAGTACGGGCGCAACGACATGACGCTCGGCCGCGGGAACTTCCGGGTGCGCGGCGACACGATCGAGGTCCATCCCGCCTACGAGGAGTCGGTGCTGCGCATCGAGATGTTCGGCGACACCGTCGACCGCATCACCACGATCGACCCGCTGACCGGCGAGCAACTCAGCGAACTGCAGCGCGCCCACGTGTTCCCCGCCACGCACTACGTCACCGGGCCCGAGCGGCTGCGTTCGGCGATGGCGGGTATCGAGGTCGAGTTGCAGGAACGACTGCAGTGGTTCGAGGAGAACGACAAGCTCCTCGAGGCGCAGCGACTGCGGATGCGCACGCAGTACGACCTCGAGATGATGAGCGAGGTGGGCTACTGCAACGGCATCGAGAACTACTCGATGCACATGGACGGCCGCGTGCCCGGCGAGCCGCCGTTCACCCTGCTCGACTACTTCCCCGACGACTACCTCCTGGTGATCGACGAGAGCCACGTCGCCGTGCCGCAGCTCCACGGGCAGTTCGCCGGCGACCGCAGCCGCAAGGACATGCTCGTCGACCACGGATTCCGACTTCCGTCGGCGCGCGACAACCGGCCGCTCACCTTCGAAGAGGTGCTCGAGCGCGTCAATCAGTGCGTCTTCCTCTCGGCGACGCCCAGCGACTACGAGTTGCGGGTGTCGACGAACATCGTCGAGCAGATCGTCCGGCCGACCGGGCTCGTCGATCCGGAGGCCATCATCAAGCCCACCAAGGGCCAGATCGACGACCTGATGGAGATGGTCAACGACCGCATCGCCCGCGGCGACCGTGTGCTCGTCACGACGCTCACCAAGAAGATGGCCGAGGATCTCACCGACTACCTGCTCGAGCAGGGCCTTCGCGTGCGGTACCTGCACTCCAACATCGACACGATCCAGCGCATCGAGATCCTGCGGGGGCTGCGGCTCGGCGACTTCGACGTGCTCGTCGGCATCAACCTCCTGCGAGAAGGCCTCGACCTGCCCGAGGTGTCACTGGTGTGCATCCTCGACGCCGACAAAGAGGGGTTCCTGCGCTCGGAGACGTCACTGATCCAGACGATGGGGCGCGCCGCCCGCAACGTCGACGGTCAGGTCGTCATGTACGCCGACCGGGTCACCCGCTCGATGCAGGCGGCGATCGACGAGACGCAGCGCCGGCGCAAGGTGCAGATCGCCTACAACGAGGAGAACGGCATCAACCCGCAGACGATCCGCAAGGCCGTCGGCGACATCCTCTCCCTGCTGCGCCCGGACGACACGGCTCCCGTTCCGGGCAAGGACCGGCGCCGCCAGCGCGAACGTGACAAGGTCCAGCGCGACCTCAAGTCGCTGCCGCAGCAGGAGCTGGCGCGGCTCGTCCAGACGCTGGAGGAGGAGATGCACGAAGCTTCGGCCGAACTCAAGTTCGAGTACGCGGCCAAGCTGCGCGACGAGATCAACGACCTCCGCCGGGAATTACGCGACGCCCAGTAGGCCAAGCCGGCCGCATCGTCCCGGCTCCCGGCTCCCGGCTCCCCGGCTCCCCGGCTCGCCAACTGCGGCGTGGACTAGTGTCACGCAGACGGCGAAATCCGAGGGGGTGATCGTGGCGGACGGGAGAATCGGGACGGCGACGGTCATGTTCACGGACCTCGTCGCATCGACGCAGTTGCGCCAACGTCTCGGCGAGGACGCGGCCGAACTGCTCCGGGTGCAACACGATCGCCTGCTGACCGACCGTGTCGAGTCGAACGACGGCCGTGTGATCAAGCGGCTCGGCGATGGCGTCATGGCCTCGTTCGGGAGCTGTACCGACGCCCTGGCTGCTGCAGTTGCCATCCAGCAGGCGATCGATCTCGACAACCGTCGGCCGGGTGGTGAGGACCTCGCGGTGCGCATCGGGATCTCTGTCGGCGACGTCACGTTCGACGGCGGGGACTGTTTCGGACTGGCGGTCGTGGAGGCGCAGCGGCTCGAATCGGCGGCCCAGCCGGGTGGGATCTGGTGCACCGACGTGGTGGCACACCTCGCCCGCGGGCGAGGTGGACGCACGTTCGTGTCGCTCGGACAGCTGTCGCTGAAGGGTCTGACGGATCCTGTTGCAGTCAGCTCGGTGCCGTGGGAGCCGATCCGCGAGACATCCGACCCCGACGTCGGCCTCCCCGCGGTGCTGGCCGGTTCCGGGTTCCCGTTCTCCGGCCGTGCGGACATCTTCGAGCAACTGCTCCAGTCGTGGAATGTCGGCGCGGCCGGAGGGTTCGCCGTCGCGCTGCTGGCGGGCGAGCCAGGTGCCGGCAAGACGCGGCTCGCCCAGGAGCTCGCCCGGCGCGTGCGCGAGGAGCGAGCGGTCGACGGCGTGCCGCCGCTCGTGCTGGCCGGGCGGTGCGACGAGGAGGGCGCTCCGTTCCAGCCATTCGGAACGGCGCTCGAGTTCTTCGTCCGCCAGGAGTCACCCGATCCGACGGCGCTCGGTGATTTCCCCGGCGACCTCGATCGCCTGGTGCCGCGATTGGGGGACCTCGTCGAGGGACTTCCTCCGCCTCTTCGTGACGAGCCCGACGCCGAACGTCACCGTTTGTCCCTGGCGGTCGAGTCGTGGCTGTCGGTCGGCGGCGCCCAGCGGCCACGGCTTCTCGTGATCGACGACCTGCACTGGGCCGATCAGCCGACCTTGCTGTTGGTGAAGCACCTGATCCGGTTCCGGCCCAGGGGACTCGTCATCGTGGGGACCTACCGTGACACCGAGATCGACCGGGCACACCCGTTGTCGGCGATGCTCAGCGAGTACCGCACGACGGGTGAGATCACACGGATCAAGGTCGCAGGGCTGGGGGTGGGCGGTGTCTGCGAACTGCTCGAGCGTGCGGGCGGACACGGGCTCGACGACATCGGCCGGCAGTTCGCCGAACGGGTGCAACGCGAGACGTCCGGCAACCCGTTCTTCGTCGGCGAGGTGCTGCGCGATCTCATCGAGAACGGGACGCTGGTCCGACGCGATGGTCAGTGGACGAGCGAGTCGCAGGTGCACGAGGCAGGGATCTCCGAGGGGGTCCGGGAGGTCGTCGGCCAGCGGCTCCACCGCCTCGGCGAATCGGTCGAACAGGTGCTGCGCACGGCTGCCGTCATCGGCTTCGAGTTCGACGTCTCGCTGCTCGCCGACGTGCTCGGGTTCGGCGTGGAGGCCGTGCTGGACGCACTCGACGCAGCGACGGCCGCGAACCTGTTGATCGACGTGGGCGCCGACCGGCACCGGTTCGCCCACGGACTCGTGCGAGAGACCCTCCACGGCGAACTCTCGTCGAGCCGTCGGAGCCGCGAGCACCGCAAGGTTGCGTTGGCGCTCGAGGCTCGACACGCCGGGTCGCTCGACGACATCACCGCCGATCTCGCCGCCCATTGGATCGAGGCCACCATCGGCGGTGACCGGGGACGGGCCGTCGAGCTCTCCGTGCGCGCTGCAGAGTTGGCCGCAGACCGTGGCGCCCACGAGAACGCCGCTCGATGGATCCGTCGAGCGCTCGAACTCATGGCCGACGACGATCGCGACTGGTCGGCGCAGTGTCGTCGCGTGCTCGTTCGCCTCGCCGAGGCCGAGGCGGTGTCGGGCATGGCGCCCGAGGCTCGGCTCCACGCGTTGGAAGCGGGACGAGCCGCAGTCGAGGCCGCCGATCCGGCGACCGCGGTGAGGGCGCTGCGTGTGCGCGCGCGACACAGCTTCAGTGCGAGCGATCCGGCCGACCCCGAGCGGGTGGAACTCCTCCGTGATGCGCTGTCGATGGCGTCGCTGGACACGTGGCAGCGGGCGGCGCTGCTCGGCGAGTTGGCGAAGGAGCTCATCTTCGAACGCGATCTCGCCGGTCGACGCCGGGCCCTCGAGGATCGTGACGTCTTGCTGTTCGAACTCCCGCTCGTCGAGCGGGTGGAGCTCGTCGCCACCGCCGGAACGACCTCGTACATGTGGGCACCCCGATCGGTTCTCCAGCGGCAGGCCGACGAAGCGCTGGCGGTGCTCGACGACGCCCCGGCGATGCCTGCCTCGGTGCGCTGGCGAATCCTCGGACACCTCGCCTACACGGCGCTGCACCTCGGCGACCGGGCCGCTCTGGACGGCGCAATCGACGCCATGACGTCGCTCGGTCCGGAGATCGGTGCCGTGCGGATGTCGATGACGCGCCTCCACGAGACGATGCGGAGCATGGTCGATGGCGACGTGAGCGGCGCCGAGCAGAGTGCGAACGCGCTCGTCGCTCAGCTCGAACAGCTCGGTGTGCCCGAGGCGGTTTCGTATCGCTCGACGACGACCCTGGCCATCAACCGGGAACGGGGCACGCTCGGCGATCTCGGCCCGCTCATCGATGCCCTCGTCGTCGGTGCCCACCCGGTGGGACCCGAGCGGACCACGGCGGCGTTCGTCCGGATGCTTCGCGGTGATCTCGACATCGTGCGCGCCGCGCTGCACGACCTCGACGACCAGGAGTTCACGGACGACGCGACCGTGCAGCTGTGCGTGGCGTTCTGGGCGGAGATCGTGGCGGGCCTGCGCAGCAACGAGCATTGCGCTCGCTTCATCGGGTTGCTCGAGCCGGCGTCTGGGGTCAATCTGCTGATCGGTGGGATGTACCTCGGCCCCGTCGATCGGCTGCTCGCGCTCCTCCACGAGGCACGAGGCGATCATGGTCGAGCCGACGAGCTGTTCAACTCGGCAATCGCTCGACAATCGGCGCTCGGCAGCCGGCCCTGGGTGGTACGTACCCAACTCGACTGGGCGTCCTCCTGCCTCGTCCGCGGTCAGCGCGAGCGAAGCGTTGCCCTTCTCGCCGCGGTCACCGACACCATCGGCGACCTCGACCTCGCCGACACGCGACGACGTCACGCCGAGTTGGTCGCACTGCTGGCCGTCGGCGCCTGATGATGTGCGTTGCGGGAACGGACACTCATCCGATCGAGCCGGTGACGAGAGCCAGGCGACGAGCCAAGCGCCCGGATCCGGTCGGTTCGACTCGAGCGTCGCTGCCTTGCCGACGGTGAGCAGGTACGTCCCCTCGGCGACGCTGCGCCAGGTGGGTGTGCGCCGCATCGACCGACGACGTTCGGAAGAAGTCGCTGTCGGCGGACTCCTCTCAACTCGGCGGACCGAGCCGGGCTTCGCGGAGGTCGAGGTCACGTTCGAGTCGTTGTGCCACGCGGTCGCTGATCTCACCTCGGTCACGGAGGTCCACGAGGGCGTCGCGCTGGGCCTGGATGACGTCGTGCAGGACCCGGCTGCGGTCCTGGTCGGGGTGGGCGTCGGTGTCCTCCGACTCCGCTCGTTGTTCGGCGAGGCGCTCCTCGAAGTGCCCGCGCAACCGATCGAGCTGGGCGCCCGAGGCCCAGTCCGCCGTGTCGAGCTCGTCGATGCGGCGGAGTGCCGCCTCGTTGACGGCGACGCGGCCGTGGCGCCGCTCGCGCTCTTCGACGTCGCCGCCCTCGATGCCGAGGGCCCCGATGAGTGGCCGCAACGTGAGGCCTTGGCCGACGAGCGTGACGACGACCACGACGTAGGTGACGAACACGATCAGGTCTCGAGGATCGAAGACGTCACCGCCGTCGACGGTGAGCGGTAGGGCCAGCGCCGCCGCCAACGAGATCGCACCGCGCAGACCGGACCAGGCGATCACGGTGCGGGTGCGCCAGCTCCCGACCACCTCGCCGGATCTGCGGACGAGTTGCAGCAGCGACGTCCCGACCAGCACCCACACGAACCGGATGACGACGACGGTGAGGGTGATTGCCAACGCCTCCTCGGTCAGCTGGATCAACGGCTGGTCCTGCACGGACTCGATGACCGGCCGCACCTCGAGGCCGACGAGGATGAAGAGCAGACCGTTGAGCACGAAGACGCCGACGTTCCACACTGCGCTGGCCTGGAGCCGCGTCGACGGGGCCATGAACGACGCCCGGCGATGGCTGACGTACAAGCCGGTCACCACCACTGCGAGGGGACCCGACATCGACAGCGCGTCGGCGGCGAGGTAGGCGACGAAGGGGGAGATCAACAAGATGGTGACCTCGACGGACGCATCGTCGACCCGGCGCATGACCTGCACGGTCACCCATCCGGCGACCAGTCCCAACGCACAGGACCCGGCGAACACGCCGACGAACGTCGCCGACGCGATACCGAGCGAGAAGTCGCCCGTGGTGGCCGCGGTGACGGCGAAGCTGTACACGACGAGCGCGGTGGCGTCGTTGACGAGGCCCTCGCCCTCGATGATCGTCACGAGCCGGCGAGGTGCACCGAGCCGTGATGCGATCGACACGGCGGACACCGGGTCGGTGGGCGACAGCACGGCGCCGATGACGAAGGCGGCGGGCCATCCGAGGCCGGGGACGATCGCATGCGCGACGGCGGCGACGGCGACCGTCGTCGCGAGGACCAGGCCGATCGCGAGGAGTGAGATCGGTGTGATGTCGGCGCGAAAATCGCGCCACGAGGTGTCCCACGCCGCCGAGAACAGCAGCGGCGGCAGGAAGATCACGAGCACGACTTCTGGATCGAGCCGCACCTCCGGCACGCCCGGGATCAGCCCGAAGACGAGCCCCGCGAGCACGAGCACGATCGGATGCGGCAGTCGGAATCGCTGCGAGAGCACCACGACGCCGACGACCGCAGTCAGCAAGACGAGGACCAGCGCGACATCGGAGGGCATCGGGATTCACACTCGCCTCCTACATGCCTCCCGCGAGCGGCCACGAAACCTCCCCGGTGGGTCGGTCCGGGGCCCGCCCCACTGCTCGGAACACATGTTCGGCGGTAGGATCGGACGTTGATGGCCGCCACCACCTCTGCCACCGACGCCGCCGAGACCCGTTCCGGGGCGACACCCTCCACGACTCCCCGCAAGCGTTCCTCCAAGGCGAAAGCGGACGACCCGCAGATCGTCGTTCGCGGTGCCCGCGAGCACAACCTGAAGAACGTCAACGTCGAGCTGCCGCGCGACAAGCTGATCGTGTTCACCGGGCTGTCCGGCTCGGGCAAGTCGAGTCTGGCGTTCGACACGATCTACGCCGAGGGGCAACGCCGCTACGTCGAGTCGTTGAGCTCCTACGCCCGCCAGTTCCTCGGGCAGATGGACAAGCCCGATGTCGACATCATCGAGGGGCTGTCGCCGGCGATCTCGATCGACCAGAAGTCGGCCAGCCGCAACCCGCGTTCCACGGTCGGCACGATCACCGAGGTCTACGACTACCTGCGCCTGTTGTACGCCCGCATCGGCGTGCAGCACTGCCCGAACGACGGCACGCGCCTGCAACGCCAGACACCCCAGCAGATCGTCGATCGCATCCTCGACATGGACGACGGCATCCGCTTCCAGGTGCTGGCCCCGGTCGTGCGCGGCCGCAAGGGTGAGTACGACACGCTGTTGCAGGACCTGTCCGGTCAGGGATACGTGCGGGCTCGCATCGACGGCGAGACGGTCGACATCGACGAGTTCCTCAAGCGCGAGGAGCGCCTGGCCAAGTACGAGAACCACAAGATCGAGATCGTCGTCGACCGGCTCGTGCTCAAGGAGGGCATCGAGCGGCGACTGACCGACTCGCTCGAGCAGGCGCTCGGTCTCGCCGACGGCGTGGCCGAGATCGAGGTGGTGCCGCGCGCCAACGAGCGTGGCGTCGAGGGTGCGCCGGAGACGCTCACGTTCAGCCAGCATCTCGCATGCCCGGTGTGCGGCACGAGCTACGACGAGCCGGCGCCTCGCAACTTCTCGTTCAACTCGCCGTACGGGGCATGCGCGGCATGTGACGGCTTGGGGACGACGTTCGAGGTCGACCCCGAACTGATCATCCCCGACCCGGAGATGTCGTTGCTCGACGGGGCGATCGCACCCTGGCGGTCGGCCAACACGCAGTACTTCACCCGGATGCTCGAGTCGGTCGCCGAGGCGCAGGACATCGACATGCGCGCACCGTGGGGGCAACTCACCGCCAAGCAGCAGAAGGTCATCCTGCACGGGGTCAAGGGCAAGATGACCGTCAAGTACAAGAACCGCTACGGGCGGTCGCGGTCGTACGCCACCGAGTACGAGGGCGTGATCCCGTGGATCAAGCGCCGCCACGAGGGCAGCGACAGCGACTGGTCGCGCGAGCAGTACGAGGGCTACATGCGCCTCGTCGCCTGTTCCACCTGCGACGGTGCGCGGCTGAAGCCGTCGACGCTGGCGGTCACCATCGAGGGCAAGAACATCTCCGAGGTGTCCGACATGTCGATCGGCGAGTCGGCCAAGTTCCTCGCCGCACTGGAGCTGTCCGAGCGCGACCGCATGATCGCCGAACGCGTCACCAAGGAGATCAACGCCCGGCTCGGGTTCCTGCTCGACGTCGGCCTCGACTACCTGACGATGTCGAGATCCGCCGGCACGCTGGCCGGTGGCGAGGCGCAACGCATCCGGCTGGCGTCGCAGATCGGTTCCGGTCTCGTCGGCACGCTCTACGTGCTCGACGAACCGTCGATCGGACTACATCAGCGCGACAACCGCCGGTTGATCGACACGCTCACCCGGCTTCGCGACCTCGGCAACACGGTCATCGTCGTCGAGCACGACGAGGAGACGATTCGCGAGAGCGACTGGATCGTCGACATCGGTCCGGGCGCGGGCGAGCACGGTGGCGAGGTCGTGTACTCGGGCAAGGTGCCCGGGATCCTCAAGGTGAAGGAGTCGGTGACCGGGCAGTACCTGTCGGGACGCAAATCGATCCCGGTGCCCGAGCAGCGGCGTCCGCAGGGCCTCGAGTTCCTTCGCATCCAGGGGGCGCGCGAGCACAACCTGCAGAACATCGACGTCGACATCCCGCTCGGCAACTTCGTCGCCGTCACCGGCGTGTCGGGCTCCGGCAAGTCGACGCTCGTGCGCGACATCCTGCTGCCGGTGCTGATGCAGCGGATCTACAAGTCGAAGATGGCAGCGGGCAAGCACAAGCGCATCGACGGCATCGAGTTCCTCGACAAGGTGATCGACATGGATCAGTCGCCGATCGGCCGGACCCCCCGTTCGAACCCGGCGACGTACACGGGCGTGTTCGACAACGTTCGCAAGTTGTTCGCGTCGACCAACGAGGCGAAGGTGCGCGGCTACATGCCCGGGCGCTTCTCGTTCAACGTGAAGGGAGGTCGCTGCGAGGCCTGCTCGGGCGACGGCACGTTGAAGATCGAGATGCACTTCCTTCCCGACGTCTACGTGCCGTGCGAGGTGTGCCACGGGGCCCGCTACAACCGCGACACGCTCGACATCGAGTTCAAGGGCAAGAACATCGCCGAGGTGCTCGACATGCCGGTCGCCGAGGCGGTCGACTTCTTCGCCAACCAGCCCGGCATCGCCCGGTACATGCAGACGCTCGTCGACGTCGGCCTCGGTTACGTGCGCCTCGGCCAGTCGGCGCCGACGCTGTCGGGCGGTGAGGCGCAGCGCGTGAAACTCTCCGCCGAGCTCGCCAAGCGGTCCACGGGCCACACGATCTACCTGCTCGACGAGCCGACCACCGGCCTGCACTTCGACGATGTCCGGCGGCTGCTGACCGTGCTGCAGCGGTTGGTCGACCAGGGCAACACCGTGCTGGTGATCGAACACAGCCTCGACGTCATCAAGACCGCCGACTGGGTGATCGATCTCGGTCCGAACGGTGGCAGCGGTGGCGGGGGCATCGTCGGCGAGGGTCCGCCCGAGCACATCGCCACCCTCGAGGCGAGCCACACCGGCCGTTTCCTCCGCGACGTCCTCTGAGCCGGCCCGCCCCAGGCTTCCTCGGTGGTGCGACGAGCGAAGCGCCGGTATGTGGTCTGTTCGCTCATCGGTGGGGCGGTCGTTCGGGTTGTGATGAGCGAAGCGCCGGTATGTGGTCGGTTGGCTCATCGGTGGGGCGGTCGTTCGGGTTGTGATGAGCGAAGTGCCGGTATGTGGTCTGTTCGCTCATCGGTGGGGCGGTCGTTCGGGTTGTGATGAGCGAAGCGCCGGTATCTGGTCGGTTCGCTCATCGGTGGGAACGGCTGGCGGTTGACGTGGCTGCAGCTGACACACTGACCTGATGGTCGACGCGATGGCGGACAGCGGCGTCGACCGAGAGGAGTTGCAGCGACGGACGCTGCGTTCGCTGCGGATCGCCCAGGTGCCCGGCCAGGCCGCAGTGGCGGGAATGGTGGCGGTCGTCTCGCTGCTGGCGAGCGACCTCCTCGGCTCCGACCGCCTCGCCGGCATGGGCAGCGCCTCGTTCACCATCGGCGCCGCGTTCACGGCGATCCCGCTCGCCGCCTTCATGCGCCGTAGGGGACGCCGGGTGGGGCTCGGGCGCACGCTGTTGATCGGCGCCGTCGGTGCCTCGATCGCTGCAACGGGAGGCCAGTTGCGCTGGTTCCCGCTGTTCCTCGTCGGGATGGTGGCCTTCGGTGCCGGACAGGCGGCGACGCTGCAGCAGCGCTACGTCGCCGCCGATCTCGCGGAGCCCGACAAGCAGGGTGCCTCGATCGCCGCGATCGTCTGGGTCGGAACGCTCGGTGCGGCGCTCGGACCGCTGTTGACGCCGTTCGAGAAGACGGTCGCCGAAGGCCTCGGATTGGATCCACTGGTCGGCCCCTTCGTGTTCGCCGCCGTGTTCTTCGTGGTCGCAGCCACGGTGGTGTGGATCCGCCTCCGGCCCGACCCGCTCGAGGTGATCGGCGGAATCGATCCGCACGCCGAACGGACACGGATGTTGCGCGTCGTTCGCTCGTCGTCGTCGGTGATCTGGGCTTCGCCGGGCGCCCGGCTCGGCATCGTGGCGATGGCGGCGTCGCAGGCGGCGATGGTCGGGGTGATGACGATGACACCGCCGCACATGAAGGACCACGGCCACGCCGACTTGTCGGCGTTCGTCATCGCGGTGCACATCGTCGGCATGTATGGGCTCGCTCCGTTCGTCGGTCGGTTCGTCGATCGGGCCGGTCCGATCCGAGCGATCACCTACGGCGCTGTCGTCCTCGGCGCCGGAACGATCATCACGGTCGCGGCCGGATACGTCCCGGCGCTGATGTTCCTGGGGCTGTTCCTTCTCGGTCTCGGCTGGAACTTCGGGCTGATCGGCGGCACGACGATCCTGACCGCATCGGTGCCCGAGTCATCGCGCGTCGAGGTGCAGGGCACCGGTGACCTCACGCTCAGCTTGTGCGGTGCGGCGGCAGCGCTCAGCTCGGGGTTCGTCAAGGCGGCGTTCGGATTCCACCTGCTCGCCAACGGCGCCACCGCACTGGCGGCGGCGCTCCTCGTGCTTGCCTGGTACACCGCGGCAACGTCTCCGGCCTCGCGTTCGGCGGCCTGAACATCACGCACCGACGAGCGAACGGTCGGCCTGGCGGCGCTTCGTTCGTCAACTCGCGGCGAGCAATCGGAGCTGGGAGTACAGCACGACGATGTCGGCGATCGTCTCGTTGAAGTGGTGTTCGTACTGCTCGGCGGTGATCCGCGTCGTGACCCAGCCGATCGCTGCTGCCGCTCGGTCACGGGCTGCGTCGGCAGCGATGCCCAGCGTTTCGCGGTGCCGGGGATGGACATCGATCTCGAGCGCCCAGCGCAGCTCGGGGATGGCGAGATCGAATCTGGCTTCGCCGTGGCCGGGGAGCTGAACGCGATGTTGGCGTACGAGCCCGCGCACGGCCGTGCCGCGAAGGGCGTCGGCGACGCGCACCTCGGGGTGCGACTCGGCGGGTCCTCCGGGAAGCCGGCGGTCGAGTGCCTGGACGAAGGATCGAGCCCACGGCCGCCGGGGCGAGAGCCAGTCGGCGGCGGCGGCCAGGAAGTCGGCATCGGACACTCCACCATCGTGCGCTGCCTGCTCGATGACCGAGAGCAGGTCGTCGGGCGCGAGCCAGCGGGCGAGATCGAACGCCGTGCGTGCTCGTGAAGTGAGTCGGATGCCGTCGTCGCGTTCGACGACGTCGTGCTCGTGGCGCGCATCGGTGCGATAGGGGACCACCCACCTGGTGATCGCCGGGTTGCTGGCCCGCGGCGCTATCACGTGGATCCGGCGGTCGGGCGGGAGGCGACGGAAGCCCCAGATCCGACCGGCGGTCGGACCGGCAATGGCCACATCGGGGCGCGCCAGACACACTGCAGCGCAGCGGGTCGACTCGGTGATCGGCGCACTCGGAGTTCGGTAGGCGCCGCGCAGCATCAGGTGGAGATCGCCGGTGGTCTGGAGGTGTCGGAGCTGGCGGTCGGACAGTCCCGTCGTGACGAGCTGATCGACCGAGGCGACGCCGTGTTGGCGCGCGAAGACTTCGTGGGCTTGGGGCGTGAGGTGGACCACATCGAACCTCCTGGACATCGAGACGTCGGAGGGAGCCGGTGCGCTGGACGCTACCCAGCCCGATCGAGCGATCCTCGACCGCGCCAGCGCGATGAGCGAAAAGCCGCTATCTGGTCGGTTCGCTCATCGCAGGCGGGAAGCGCGCTGTTGCGGTGAGCGAAAAGCCGCCATCTGGTCGCTTCGCTCATCGCAGGGCCTGAGAGGCCAGTCGGGGAGCGGGGAAGGTGCCGGCTGCTGTCAGCGGTTGCGGAGGCGCTTGCTGAGGTCGTTCAGGCGCTTCTTCTCGTCGCTGGTCAGCGAGTCCATGCCGTTGGCGCCGATCTTGTCGAGCAACGAATCGAGTTCGATCTGGTCGGCCGGCGATGGAGCGCTCGGCGGTGGCATCGGCGCCGGGGCGTTCTTCCACGGTCCCTGCACGACCCCACCGGTCCTCGACGGACCTGCACTGCGCGTCGGCTTCGACTTCTTCTTCTTGGGACGCCGCCCCGTGCCGGCGCTCTCGAGCGGAAGGTGCGGGATCGGCCAACCCGTGGCCAGTCCCAGCGAGCGCGCCGCAACCAGCGCCACGCCGATCGAGACCAGCAGGAAGATCGTCTGACCGGTCTGGTCCGTGCCGGTGAACTGCAGAAGGTTGAGGACGGTGAACACCGCAGCGAGCGCCCACAGCGGGATGACCTCGAACCACTTCACACCTGGATACGTGGCTGCGTACACCCAGATGCCGCCGAGGAACAGATTGCTCAGCCCGAACTGGATCATGAAGTCGATGCTGTCGTCGAGCGGTCCCAGCGCCGTGAGGATGAGGGCCGGCACGATCGTGAGTGCGAGCACCCAGATCAGGAACTTCGAGCGGCCGAACAGCGACTCGAGCTGCTGGCCGAACAACCAGAAGAAGACGATGCCGAGCAGCGGCCAGATCGCCGGTTCGGTGGCGACCGGCCAGGTGACGAGCCGCCACACCTCGAAGTCGCGAACGAGCACGGGGGCGAACCACAGCCGGTCCCAGGCGTCGCGGAACAGGCCCCAGAGGAACATCGACGCAACCGCCAGCGCACAGAGAATGTCGGTGGTCGTGACGTCGAAATTGCCCGCACGAAACCAGCCATCGTTCGGTCGGCGGCGGAAGATGGCGGCGAACTGGTCGGACATCGGGCATCACGGTATCCGCCCGTCCGTATGCTTGAGACGTCATGGAGGTGCTGTCGTGGTGAAACGTCCCCCGGCCGGCACGATCCCCGAGGCGCCGGGGTCCTACCAGTTCAAGGACGCACGTGGCCGTGTGATCTACGTCGGCAAGGCGTCGAACCTCCGCCAGCGCCTTTCGAACTACTTCCAATCGCCCGCGAACCTGCACCCGCGTACCGCACAGATGGTCGAGACCGCCGAGTCGGTCGAGTGGACGACCGTGCGCAACGAGGTCGAGGCGCTGATGCTCGAGTACTCGTTGATCAAGCAGCACGATCCCCGGTTCAACGTGCGCCTGCGCGACGACAAGAGCTACCCGTTCCTCGCCGTCACGATCGACGACCAGTGGCCGCGGGCGCTGGTGATGCGTGGCCGCAAACGCAAGGGCACGCGCTACTTCGGCCCGTACGCGCACGCCTACGCCATTCGCGACACCCTGGACCTCTTGTTGAGGTCGTTCCCCATCCGGACGTGCAGCCCGGCGAAGTTCAACCAACACGAACGCCTCGGCCGGCCGTGCCTGCTGTACCACATCGAGAAGTGTGCCGGCCCGTGCGTCGGCGAGATCGAGGAGATGCCGTACCGCGAGCTCGTCACCGAGCTGATCGGCTTCCTCGATGGTGACACCGACGAGATCGTCGACCGGCTCGAAGCCGACATGCAGGCCGCTGCGACCGATCTCGAGTTCGAGCGAGCGGCACGGCTGCGCGACCGGCTGACGGCGGTGCGCAAGGCGATCGAGAAGCAGCAGATGGTCGCTGACCGCAACGAGGATCTCGACGTGATCGGCATCGCCGAGGACGAACTCGAGGCCTCGGTGCAGGTGTTCTACGTTCGCCGCGGGCGAGTCGTCGGCCGCAAGGGGTTCGTGCTCGACAAGGTCGAGGACCTCACCCCTGGCCGCTTGATCGACCGAATCCTCGAGTCGATGTACGGCGACGACCCGATCCTCGGGGTTCCCAAGCAGGTGCTCGTGCCGTACGAAGCGGCGGAGCTGGGGACCTACGAGGAGTGGTTGTCGATGGGTCGCGGCTCGCGGGTCCAGGTGCGCGTGCCCCAGCGCGGCGACAAGCGGGCGTTGCTCGAAACGGTGACCCGAAACGCCCAGGAGGAGTTCACCCGCCACCGGATGCGTCGTGCCAGCGACCACAACTCACGTAGCCGGGCCCTCACCGAACTGCAGGATCACCTCGGACTCCCTGAAGCTCCACTTCGCATCGAGTGTTACGACATGGCCCACCTGCAGGGCACCGACTACGTCGGCTCGATGGTGGTGCTCGAGGACGGCCTGCCGAACAAGCGCGAGTATCGGCGGTTCAAGGTCAACGGTGTCGGTGGCGACGAGGTCGCCGCAAGCGACGACTACGCGGCCATGGCCGAGGTCGTGCGGCGACGCCTGCAGGCGTATCTCGACGAGCGCGATCGGCCGGTTGCGGAGCGCGGCGACACTCCCGGCAAGTTCGCGTACCCCCCGCAGCTCCTGCTCGTCGACGGCGGCAAGGGGCAACTCGGTGCCGCCAAGCGGGTGATCGATGAACTCGACCTCACCGACGAGATCCCGGTGGCCGGCCTCGCCAAGCGGTTCGAGGAGGTCTACGTGCCCGGCCGCAGTGAACCGGTGGAGATCCCGCGGGGGAGCGAGGCGTTGTTCATGTTGCAGCGAATCCGCGACGAGGCGCACCGCTTCGCGAACACGTTCCACCGCGAGCGCCGCAGCAAGCGCATGACGTCGAGCTCGCTCGACGGGATCCCTGGTCTCGGCGAGGTCCGTCGCAAGAAGCTGGTCAAGGCGCTCGGTGGCGTCAACGCGGTCAAGCGGGCGGAGCTGCACGAGCTCAAGTCGCTCGGCTTCCTGCCCGACGCGGTGGCCGAGTCGGTCTACGCGAAGTTCCACGCCGTCGCCAGCTGAGCCCGGTGTCGGACCCAAGGCGTTCGCGTGGCGTCAGGCGAGCTGGGCAATCACGTCGGTCATCAAGCTCCGGTACGTCGCAGCCCGCTCCTCGGCGTCGGCGCCGAGCGTGAAGTCGGGGACGATCACTTCGTCGAAGCCGAGTTCGGCGTAGCGGCCGAACTCCTCGACGAGTGCGTCGGTCGAGCCGACGATCGAGCGCGGTCCCATGTCGCCGTTGCGGATGTTCTCGGCCAGTTCCGCGTCGTCGCTGACGAACACGAGGGCCTGGGCCGATTTCCACATCGTCGACGGGTCGCGACCGACCTGCTCACAGGCGGTGTGCAGCTTGTCGAGGGCGCCGCCGGCCATGTCGGGGCCTCCCCACGTGTTCCACTCGTCGGCGTGCCGGGCGGTGATCCGCAGCATGCGCGGGCTGCCGGTGCCCACGAGGATCGGCAGCGGTGACTGCACGGGTTTCGGGTCGGCCGGCGCATCGGTGATCTCGTAGAACTCGCCGCTGAAGTCGGTCCGTTCGTCGTTCAGCAGCGAGCGGATCACCTGGATCGCCTCCTCGAAACGGGTGACGCGGGGGCCGGGCTCCTGCAGCTCGATGCCGTAGGCGTGATGCTCGTTGATCTGCCAGCCGGCGCCGATGCCGAGCACCATCCGACCGTTGGAGATCCGGTCGATCGTGGCGGCCCGGTTGGCGAGGACTGCGGGGTGGTGCACCGACGTGGGAGACACGAGCGGACCGATCCGGATGCGCTCGGTGACCGCCGCAATGGCGGGCAGCATTGCCCAGCACTCGTGAACGTCTCCCGGTTGGATCGCTTCGCTGCCGGTGTTCGGCATGTAGTGATCGGCGTACCACATGCCGTACCAGCCCTCCGCGTCGGCCAGGCGGGCGAGGTCGAGCACCTCGGCGGGTGGGCGTTCGGGGTTGGGCCACATCGAGAACTTCATGGTTCGACCGTAGCCTCGACCCTCGTGAGCGACGCCTCCGACCACCACCAGGCGGATCACGATCTGTGGGAGGACCACGCCGGCTGGTGGATCGAGGGCTTCACCGAGGGGGCGGACCCCGAGTACGTCGAGCAGATCCTGCCGTTGGCGGCGGCGGAGCTCGATGGGTTCGATCGTGTGCTCGACCTCGGATGCGGCGACGGCCAGATCAGCCGGATGCTCGCCGCCGCCGGGGCCGACGTCGTCGGCGTCGACCCGACGTGGAACCAGATCAAGGTCGCACACGAGCGTGGCGGGGGAGCGGCCTACGCCCGATCGGAAGCAGCGGCACTCCCGTTCGCCGACGGATCCTTCGACGCAGCGGTCGCCTGCCTGGTGTTCGAGCACATCGACGACGTCGACGCAGCGATCGCCGAGGTCGCCAGGGTCGTGCGTCCGGGTGGGCGGTTCTCGTTCTTCCTCAATCACCCGTTGCTCCAGACACCTGGCTCATCCTGGATCGACGACCACACCGTCGATCCGCCCGAGCAGTACTGGCGCGTCGGGCCGTACCTCGTCGAGCAGGACTTCGTCGAGCAGGTCGAGCGCGGCGTGTTCATCCGCTTCGTCCATCGCCCGCTCTCGCGCTATCTCAATACGTTGGTCGAACACGGTCTGGTCCTCGATCGGATGGTCGAACCGGCACCGCCGCCCGCATTCCTGGAACGTGCCGTCGAATACGCGCAGGCCTCGGCCATCCCACGGCTGCTGTACCTCCGCCTCCGCCGTTCCTGAAGCCCGCTCCGATGAGCGAAGCGCCGGTATCTGGTCCGTTGGCTCATCGCTGGGGTGGAGTTGTCGGTTGCGATGAGCGAACCGCCGGTATTTGGTCCGTTGGCTCATCGCGGGGCGGGGATCGAGCGCTCGGTAGGGTGACGCCGTGGCCGACATCGTGCTGATCACCGGGCTGTCGGGCGCCGGCCGCTCCGGTGTCGCCGACGTGCTCGAGGACCTCGGCTGGTTCGTCGTCGACAACCTGCCGACGGCGCTGATCGGCACGATCGTCGAGCTCGCCGCCAAGCCGACCAGCGACATCGAACGGCTTGCGCTGGTGGCGGGTCGCCAACACGCCGAGGTGCTCAACAAGGTCGGCGAGCTGCGCGCCGACGGCTACGACGTGCGCATGGTGTTCCTCGATGCGTCGACCCCCGAGCTCGTGCGTCGCTACGACGCCACCCGTCGCCGTCATCCACTCGCCGACGAGACCGAGGGCCTCGTCGAGTCGATCGAGCTGGAACGGTCGATGCTCGAACCGGTGCGCGCCGCCGCAGATCTCGTGATCGACACGAGCGACCTGAACGTCCACCAGCTCAAGGAGCGCATCGACCACGCCTTCGACACGCCGAGCGGGTCGCGTCTCCAGGTGGCCATCGAGAGCTTCGGGTTCAAACACGGCCTGCCGCTCGATGCCGACATCGTGATGGACCTGCGGTTCCTGCCCAATCCGCACTGGGAGCCGGACCTGCGCCCCCTGACCGGACACGATCCGAAAGTTCGCGACTTCGTGCTCGAGACCGCCGCCGGCTCGGAGTTCGTCGATCGCTTCGACGAGCTGCTCGCCATGTTGGTGCCGCAGTACCAGGGCGAGGGGCGTAGTTACCTGACTGTCGCCGTGGGATGCACCGGCGGTCGGCACCGATCCGTCGCCGTCGCCGAGGAGCTCGCCGCCCGCATGCGCCAACGCGGCTTCGCCGTGCGAGCGACGCACCGCGACGTCTCGCGCTGACGCACGCCGTCGCCCGAACGTCTGCGTCGCGTTTTCGGTGGGCCGGCCCACCCGAAGTGCCACTCAGACGGGGTGGGTGGTTTGGGCAGCTCCGGTGGCGGGGGAACTACAGTCGTTCCTGGACAACGAGGTTCCCCCAGCCTGAGGAGGCATCACAGACATGACGGTCAGAGTCGGCATCAACGGTTTCGGACGCATCGGACGCAACTTCTTCCGCGCCGCCAAGGCGAGCGGCGCCGACATCGACTTCGTGGCGGTGAACGACCTCGGTTCGATCGAGACGATGGCACACCTCCTGCGCTACGACTCGGTTCTGGGACGCTTCCCCGAGAAGATCACCGCCACCAAGTCGAGCATCAAGATCGGCGGCGACACCCTCCAGGTGCTCAGCGAGCGCAATCCCGCCGACCTGCCCTGGGGCGATCTCGGTGTCGACGTCGTGGTCGAGTCGACCGGGTTCTTCAACAGCCGCGAGGCGGCGAGCGCCCACCTCGACGGCGGCGCTCCGCTGGTGATCGTGTCGGCACCGGCGTCCAACGCCGACGCCACGTTCGTGTACGGCGTGAACCACAAGGACTTCAGATTCGCTCAGCACAAGGTGATCTCGAACGCCAGCTGCACGACGAACTGCTTCGTCCCGATGGTCAAGGTGCTCGACGATGCCTTCGGAGTCGAGCAGGGCCTGATGACGACCGTGCACTCCTACACCGGCGACCAGAACCTGGTCGACGGCCCCCACAAGGACCTTCGCCGGGCACGAGCCGCAGGGATCAACATCGTGCCGACCTCCACCGGCGCCGCACGCGCGACCTCGCTCGTGATGGAGTCGATGAAGGGCAAGCTCGACGGCACGGCACTTCGCGTGCCGACGCCCACCGGCTCGCTGACCGACTTCACGGCCAACCTGAAGAAGGCCGCCAGCGTCGAGGACATCAACGCCGCGTTCGAAGCAGCGAGCAAGAAGGCACTCAAGGGCGTCCTCAAGTACACCGAGGACCCGATCGTGTCGAGCGACATCGTGACCGACCCGCACTCGTGCATCTTCGACGCCGGGCTCACGATGAGCATGGGCAAGCTGGTCAAGATCAACGGCTGGTACGACAACGAATGGGGCTACTCGAACCGCCTCGTCGACCTGACCGTGTTCACCGGCGCCAAGGTGAAGCGCTGAGGCTGCTGCGATGAGCGAGATCCCCACCCTGGAGGATCTGGAGGCGCGGCTCGGCGATCTGTCGGGCAAGCGGGTCCTCGTACGCACCGACTTCAACGTGCCGATCGACGACGGCACGATCACGGACGACTTCCGGATCCGCGCTGCGCTGCCGACGATCGAGTGGCTGACCGACCGTGGCGCCACGGTCGTCACCGCCAGCCATCTCGGACGTCCGAAGGGTGCTGCCGACCCCGAGTACTCGATGGACCCGGTCCGTGCGCGCCTCGCCGAGCTCGCTCCCGGTGTCGAGTTGCTCGAGAACCTGCGTTTCGATCCGGGCGAAACGGCGAACGACCCGGACTTCGTGGCGAAGCTCGTCGAGGGCATCGACGGCTACGTCAACGATGCGTTCGGTGCATCGCACCGTGCGCACGCATCGATCGTCGGCCCGCCGCAGTTCGTGCCGTCAGCGATGGGTCGGCTGCTGCAGAAGGAGGTCGAGGTCCTCCTCGGCCTGCGCAACCACCCGAAGCACCCGTTCGTCGCCGTGCTCGGCGGCGCCAAGATCTCCGACAAGCTCGGTGTGGTCGAGGCGTTGCTCGAGGTCGTCGACTCGCTCGTGATCGGCGGGGCGATGTGCTTCACGTTCTTCGCTTCGCAGGGCAAGGCGATCGGCGATTCCCTCTTCGAGCCCGATCAGGTCGACACCTGCCGACGCCTGCTCGACGAAGCCGGGGCGAAGGGCAAGACGATCCACCTGCCCGAGGACATCACCGGCACGACCGCCGACGGCGAGTACGCCACGTTCGGCACACGCCTGCCCGACGGGGCGAAGGGCTTCGACATCGGGCCGGGTTCGGCCGCGGCGTTCACCGACGTGATCATGGATGCCCGCATGGTGTTCTGGAACGGACCGATGGGGATGTTCGAGGACGAGCGATTCGCTTCGGGCACTCGCACCGTGGCGCAGGCGATGGCCGACACCAAGGCGTTCACCGTCGTCGGCGGCGGCGACTCCGCCGCTGCCTTGGCGCAGTTCCGCCTCGACGACGAGGTCGACCACGTCTCCACCGGCGGAGGCGCCAGCCTCGAACTCCTCGAGAACGGCGACCTGCCCGGCCTCGAAGCGCTGCGCAACGCGGCGACATGACCCATCAGAACGGAACGCCATGACACGTCGACCCCTCATCTCGGGCAACTGGAAGATGAACCTCAACCACTTCGAGGCGATCCAGACCGTCCAGAAGCTCCACTATCTCGTGCCGAAGGAGACGCTGGAGGACGTGGACGTCAGCATCCATCCGCCGTTCACCGACATCCGCAGCATCCAGACGGTGATCGAAACCGAGGACTTCGACTTCCACCTCGGCGCCCAGCACTGTCACTGGGAAGACACCGGTGCGTTCACCGGCGAGGTGTCGCCGGCGTTCCTCGAGAAGCTCAACGTCGTCTACGTGATCGTGGGGCACTCCGAGCGCCGTGAGCTCTTCGGTGAGACCGACGAGATGGTCAACAAGAAGGTCGCCGCCGTCCAGGCACACCACATGACGCCGATCATGTGCTGCGGCGAGACGCTCGACGAGCGTGAAGCGGGCAACACCGAGTCGAAGGTGCTCGGGCAGATCGAAGCCGGACTGGCCGGGCGCAGCAACGAACAAATCGCCTCGCTGGTGATCGCGTACGAGCCGATCTGGGCGATCGGTACCGGCAAGACGGCGACGTCCGACGACGCCCAGGCGGTCTGCGCTGCGATCCGTGGCAAGGTCCGCGACCTGACCGACGACGCAACCGGCGACGCCGTGCGGATCCAGTACGGCGGTTCGGTCAAGGGCGCCAACGCCTCCGAGTTGATGGCACAGCCGGACATCGACGGCGCGCTCGTCGGCGGCGCGAGCCTCGATCCCGACGAGTTCGCGAAGATCGTCCAGTTCGGCTCCTGAACTGTCACTTCGACCCGCCACGGTGTGACAGTGCGGTGACGGGGCAGTTGACTTTTCACACAGTCGCAATGGGAGTGGCTACCCCGCGTTAATCCGCGCTGCTATGGTCTGGGAGCTTCTTTCGCCAGGGAGGGGGAAGGAGCGGATCGGTTGCGGTCGAACGCTGACAGACATTCGTTGGTCAGGCGGTTCCCGGGACATCCACACCCTCCCGTTTCTGTTTCCCATTCAGGAGGACACATACGTGAACACGACACGACGGGGCCGTTCGGCCCTCGCACTCGTCGCCGCGTCGGCGCTGGTCTTCGCAGCCTGTGGCAGCGATGACAACGGCGGCGACAGCGGTGACACCGGCGGCGACACGACGGAGGCGCCCGGTAGCACCGACGCCACCGACACCGAAACCACCGAGGCCACGACCGACACCACCGCCGCCGGGGAGGGCGACGGTGCATCAGCTGAGGGCTTCACCTACGGGTTCGCCCAGGAGTTCAGCAACTACAACAACAACCTCGGCACCAGCAACTCGGTGAAGAACTCGATCGTTCTCAACGAGGTCCAGCCGAACCCGTTCAACTTCGCAGGTCCCACCGGGGGTCTCGAGATGGACGACGAGCTGATGGACTCCGTGGAACTCACCAGCGAGGATCCGCAGACCGTCGAGTACGTCGTCAACGCCGATGCGGCGTGGTCCGACGGCGAGCCGATCGACTGCGACGACTTCAAGCTGCAGTACTACGCCAACAACGGTGAGTACCTGAAGCTCGACGACGCCGGCGAGCCGGTCATCGACCCCGAGACCGAGGCCGAAGTGTTCCTGTTCGACCTGGTGGGCACCACCGGCTACGACCAGATCGACACCATCGACTGTTCCGACGACGGCAAGACCATCACGGTGACCTATGCCCAGCCGTTCGCCGACTGGCAGTCGCTGTTCACCGGTCAGGTTCCGGCTCACGTCATCGCGCGTGAAGCCGGTGTCGACGACCTCATCGGAGCGTTCGAGTCCGACGATCGCGCGTCGATCGAGGCAATCGCCGAGACGTACAACACCCTGTACACGGTGAACCCGGGCGAGATCAACCCCGACACGATGCTGTCCGGTGGCAAGTACGCCATCGGTTCGTGGGAGCCGGGCGCAAGCATCACGCTCGTCCCCAACGAGAACTACTGGGGCACCCCGGCCAACGGCCCGGTCGTGATCCGCATCATCGCCGAAGAGGCACAGGCCCAGGCACTCGCCAACGGCGAGATCAACGCCATGGACCCGCAGCCGAACGTCGACCTGATCGGTCAGCTCGACGGCATCGACGGCATCGTCGTCGAGAACGGCTCGCAGTACACCTGGGAGCACTTCGACTTCAACTTCAACAGCGACATCTGGAGCGACATCCGCGTCCGCGAGGCCTTCGCCAAGTGCCTCCCGCGTCAGCAGATGGTCGACAACCTGATCAAGCCGGTGAACCCTGATGCCATCGTGCTCAACAACCGCTGGATCCAGCCGTTCGAAGAGGGTTACCAGGACAACTCCGGTGGAGCGTTCGACGAGGTCGACATCGAGGGCGCCCAGGCGCTGCTCGCCGAGGCCGGCGTCACCACTCCGGTGCCCGTGCGTCTCGGTTGGTTCAACAACGGTGGCAACCAGCGCCGTGCCGACCAGGTCGCTCTCACCATCGAGAGCTGCAATCAGGCCGGCTTCGACATCACCGACACGGGCTCCGAGACGTTCTTCGACGTCGAGTTGGCCGCCGGTGACTGGGACATCGCCATGTTCGCATGGGCCGGTAGCCCGCTGAAGACCGGTGCGATCGCGAACTACCGTCCGGGCGAGGGCAACAATGTCGGCAACATCGACATCCCCGAGATCCAGCCGCTGATGGACGAACTGCTGATCACGCCGGACCCGGCTGCCCAGCTCGAACTGGCCAACCAAGTCGACGCCATCCTGTGGGAGAACCTGGCCACCATCCCGGTGTTCAGCTTCCCGGGAGTTGCCGCCTACAGCGACAACGCCAACAACGTCGTCTACAACCCGTCGCAGAACGGGCTCACCTGGAACGCCAGCGAGTGGTCGCTGTCCTGATCGGGTGCGGGTCGAACTGACCTGACTACGGTGAAGTGGGTGCGCCGGGCTCCGGCCCGGCGCACCGCTTCCTTTTCACCACCTTTCTCATGTTCTTCTTCATCGTCCGTCGCATGCTGGTGTCGATCCCGATCCTGCTCGCGTCGTCGTTCGTCATGTTCTTCCTGGTCACGATCTCCGGTGACCCGTTGGCCGATCTCCGGATCTCGACCAACCCCAACCGCGATCAGCTGATCGCTGCCAGGCGGGCGCGGCTCAATCTCGACGACGGCTTCTTCGAGCGGTACACCGCGTGGCTGAGCGGCATCGTCCGCGGTGACTTCGGTCAGAACCGCGAGGGCCAGGACGTGTCCGCGCTGCTCGGTGACGCGATCGTCACCACGTTCCGCCTCGTCCTGCTCGCCACCTTGATGTCGATCGTGCTGGGCATCGTGGTCGGCATCATCACCGCGGTGCGCCAGTACAGCATCATCGACTACTCGTCGACGTTCGCTGCCTTCCTCTTCTTCTCGCTTCCCGTGTTCTGGCTCGCCGTGCTGCTCAAGGAGTTCGGTGCCATCAAGTTCAACGACTTCCTGGAGGAACCCGGGCTGTCGGTCACCGGGATCATCATCCTCAGTGTCCTCCCGGCGATCTTCGCCTACGGACTGGCGCGCGGGTCCACCCGAAGACGCCTCGCCTTCGGCGGCGCAACGGGCGTCGTCTTCCTCGTTGCGCTCCTCGTCATCGACGCCACCGACTGGATGCTGAATCCTGGCTTGTCGCTCGGCGTCCTGCTCGCACTGTCGCTCGGCGTCGGCGTCGGCGCCGCTGCGTTGTTCGCCCCGCTCGAGAACCGGCGCGTGCTCGCCGCCGGCCTGATCACTGCGGTCGTCGGCGTGATCGGATCGCTCGTGTTCAGTTCCTGGATCGAGGACCCGACCTGGTCGCAGCTGATCCTGTTGCTGTTCTTCTCGTTGGTCGCCGGCACCGTCGTCGGGTCGGCCGTCGGTGGTGTCGTCGACCGTCGCGCTGCGGTCAGCGCCGGCATCTGGACCACGCTCGGTGTCGGCCTGCTCGTCGTCATCGACGAGTTCGTCTCGGCGTGGGGGCCCGGTCGCACCATCGCCACCATCGGACCACAGAGCCCGAACCTGAGCGGTCCCTTCTGGGAGCGCATGATCGACTACGCCGGCCACCAGATCCTGCCGTCGCTGTCGCTCGCCCTGATCGGCTTCGCCACCTTCATGCGCTTCACGCGGTCGTCGATGCTCGAAACCCTCAAGTCCGATTACGTCCGCACCGCCAAGGCCAAGGGGCTGCCGGGTACCCAGGTGATCATGCGTCACGCATTCCGCACCGCACTGATCCCGGTCATGACCGTCGTGACGATCAGCATTGCGACGATCATCGAAGGAGCGGTGATCACCGAACGCGTCTTCGCATGGAAGGGCATGGGTTCGCTGTTCATCGAGGGGCTGACCAACGTCGACCCGTATCCGGTGATGGGCTTTCTGTTGATCACCTCGATCGTGATCATCTTCATGAACGCCATCGCCGACATCATGTACGCCTATCTCGACCCGAGGATCCGTCGATGACCGACCGCACCGCCACCGAGGAGTCGGGGCGCATCCCCGACAACATCGCCGCTCCCGACCGCGTCGGCGAACAGTTGATGGGGATGGACAACGACGATGTCGCCCAGGCGCATTCGGGCGAGTTCACGGTCAAGTCCCGCACCCAGTGGCAGATGGTCCGGCGCCGGTTCTTCCGGCACCGCCTCGCCATGGCCAGCCTCGCCGTGTTCCTCGGCGTCGTCGTGATCGCCTACGTCGGGCTGCCGCTGTGGAAGTACCCCTACGACAAGAGCGGCACGCTCGTCGACGGGGGTCGGCCGACGCTCGATGCGATTCCGTGGCTCGACGGCGACGGGATGATGGTCGGCGAGCATCCGTTCGGCCAGGACACGATCGGCCGTGACTACTTCGCCGTCACTCTGCGCGGGGCCCAGCAGAGCCTCGTGATCGCGATCGTTGCGGGCTTGGTCGCCACGGTGATCGGTACCGTGCTCGGGGCGATCGCCGGCTACTACCGGGGCAAGTCCGACACCATCATCATGCGCTTCGTCGACGTGATGTTCACGATCCCGTTGCTACTCGTCGCGGCGGTCCTCGGCCGCCGCTTCGGATCGTCGAGCATCTTCGTCCTCGCGTTGATCATCGCACTCGCCTCGTGGCTGACGACGTCTCGCATCATCCGAGCCGAGTTCATGTCGCTGCGCGAGAAGGAATACGTCGAGGCCGCGCGTGCGCTCGGAGCTTCGGACAAACGGATCATCTGGCGCCACATCATGCCGAACGTCATCGGCTCGATCGTCGTCACCGCCACGCTCCTGATCTCGGCGGCGATCCTGGTCGAGACGGCGCTGTCGTTCCTCGGCCTCGGCGTCGGTGGCAGCGACTGGTCGCTCGGCAAACAGGTCTCGACCTACCAGACTGCGTTCAACACACGTCCGTGGTTGTTCTGGTGGCCCGGTCTGTTCATCGTGACCATCGCGCTGTCGATCAACTTCATCGGTGACGGCCTGCGAGACGCATTCGACCCGAAGCAGACCCGGGTGCGCCAGTGACCGTGGTGATCGAGCCGAATTCCGATCGAGTCCCCGAAGCGAGCGGTGGGTGGGACGACGTCCTCTTGCGTGTGGAGGATCTTGGCGTTTCGTTCCCGACCGAGGACGGTGTCGTCGAAGCGGTGCGTGGCGTCAGCTACGAGGTGAAACGCAACGAGGTGTTCGCGATCGTCGGCGAATCAGGGTGTGGCAAGTCGGTGTCGACGATGGCGCTGATGGGTCTGCTGCCGCGCACGGCGCAGATCACCGGCCGGGCCCGATACCTCGAGAACGACCTGATCGGTCAGCCCGAGCGCAAGGTGCGCGGTTTCCGTGGCAACCGGATCTCGATGATCTTCCAGGATCCGATGACGTCGATGAACCCCGTGTACACCGTCGGCCGCCAGCTGGCCGAAGCGGTGCTCGCTCACCACCGTGTGGCGCCGAAGATCGCGAAGGAGCGCGCGATCGAGATGCTCGACACCGTCGGGATCCCGCAGGCGCGTCAGCGGGCGAACTCGTATCCCCACGAGTTCTCCGGCGGCATGCGCCAGCGCGTGATGATCGCGATGGCGATCATCAACGATCCCGAGATCATCATCGCCGACGAGCCGACCACCGCACTCGACGTCACCGTGCAGGCCCAGATCCTCGAGACGTTGCTCGAGGTCAAAGAGGCGGTCGGCGCGGCGATCATCCTGATCACCCACGACCTCGGCGTCGTCGCCGGCGTGGCCGATCGCGTGGGAGTGATGTACGCCGGCCGGTTCGTCGAGGACGGCACGGCCGACGCCGTGTTCCATCGCCCCCGCATGCCGTACACGGCCGGCTTGCTCGGGTCGGTGCCGTCGCTCACCAGCGACACCGGCGAGCTGATTCCGATCCAAGGCGCGCCGCCGAGCCTGATCCGCCCGCCCGAAGGCTGCAAGTTCGCCGCCCGTTGCCCGCTCGTGGCGCCGGTGTGCCTCTCGGCCGAACCACCGTTGTTCGACACCGATGAACTCGGCCACCGTTCGGCGTGTCATCGCTGGGAGGACGTGGCAGCGCAATCCGATGCCACCGAGTTGTTCCGCGATGCGTTCCACGCCGACCAGGATGTACTCGTCGGCAGCGACGACGACAGCGACTCCGCGTGGGCGGCGCGAGCGACGGACGGTGACGCATGAACGGTGACCCGCTCCTGCAGGTGACCAACCTGGTCAAGGAGTTCCCGATCCGCAGCAGCGGTTTCTTCACGAAGGTGATCGGCCAGGTGCAGGCCGTGTCGGACGTGTCGTTCGACATCGGGCACGCCGAGACGTTGGGACTGGTCGGCGAGTCCGGATCGGGCAAGAGCACCACCGGCCGGGCCCTGCTTCGACTCCACGAGCCGACGTCGGGATCGGTCGTGTTCGAGGGCCACGAGCTGGTCGGCCTGCCGGGCAAGGACATGCAACGGCTGCGTCGCAAGATGCAGATCGTGTTCCAGGATCCCTATGCCTCGTTGAACCCGAAGATGCCGGTCAACGACATCGTCGGCGAGCCGCTGCAGATCCACGAGTCGATGACCCGCCAGGAACGCCAGAAGCGAGTCGCCGCACTGCTCGATGACGTCGGTCTCAGCCCCGAGCACGGCAACCGGTACCCGCACGAGTTCTCCGGTGGTCAACGCCAGCGCATCGGCATCGCCCGAGCGCTTGCGCTCGACCCCAGCTTCATCGTGCTCGACGAGCCCGTGTCGGCGCTCGACGTGTCGGTGCAGGCCGGCGTCGTCAACCTGTTGAAGACGCTGCAGCGCGAGCGCGACATCGCCTATCTGTTCATCGCCCACGATCTCTCCGTGGTGCGTCACGTGTCGGATCGGGTGGCGGTCATGTACCTCGGCAAGATCGTCGAGATCGGCACGCGCGACGTGATCTACGACCGCCCGACGCACCCGTACACGACAGCGCTGCTGTCTGCGGTGCCCGTGCCGGATCCGACGATCGAGAAGGTGCGCCAGCGCATCGTGCTCGAAGGCGACGTGCCGTCACCGATCGACCCGCCGAGCGGATGTCGGTTCCGCACCCGCTGCTGGAAGGCGCAGGAGATCTGCGCGACCGAGGAGCCGCCACTGATCGAGCGAGAGCCCGGTCTGATGTCGGCGTGTCACTTCCCGATCGAACCGGGCGAGGTTGCCGCGACGGCCGTCACCATCGGGTCGTCATCGCCGACGTGATCGGCGACGGCCGCACGGCGTCGTCGGCGGGAGAGCCGGTGCAGACGGTTCTGCACTCGTCGCTCACCGGCATCGGCTTCTCGTTCGGGGGAGTGGTACTGCTCGCCGGTCTGGCGATCTTCGCGGCCATCTCCGCCGGATCGACGATCCTCACCTGGGTGCTGGTCGTGGTCGCCGTCATCGGCGCCGCTGTCATCTTGTTCGACATGCCGATCTCCTCGTCGTTCGACGCCGAGGGCGTCACCCGACGGGCCGTGCTCTGGCACCAGCGGCTGCACTGGGATGACGTCGACCGACTCGTGCGGGTCCGCAAGGGCATGTTCGGTTCGAGGGTGGCGCCGACCGGCGGTCTCACCGCCGTGTGCGGCCGCCGCAACTACACCCTCGTCGATCAGATGGAGGGCCACGCCGAATATCTGGCCTTGTGCGACGTCCTCGGGGAGACCGGTGAGCGACTGGGCATCGACCGTGTTGCGCGACCTGCGCTCGATCAGGCGCCGACGTGGTTGCATCGCCGTGCCAAGTGGGCACCGACATCAGACGGCGACCGGTAGGCTTGTCGACCGTGCGTGACGTCATGCTCTACATCACCCTCGTGATCAACGTGGTCGCGATGGGCGCCCTGATCGCCGGCATCTTGATGCACAGCGGTCGCGGCGGCGGCCTGTCCGACATGTTCGGCGGCGGCGGCGGTGCAGCGCTGGGATCGTCGGCGGCGGAACGGAACCTCAACCGGATCACCTTCGTGTTCGCCCTCGTGTGGATCTTCACGGTGCTCGCGTTGCCGTTCCTCATGACGTGAGTGGAGCGGCGCTCAGAGCCGGATACAGTCACTGACCCACAACCACGTCGGAGTGGCGGAATGGCAGACGCGCTAGCTTGAGGTGCTAGTGCCCTACTTATGGGCGTGGGGGTTCAAGTCCCCCCTCCGACACCAGGTGACCAGGGCATTCGCCCTGGTCATTGTGCTT
>CAVSIX010000002.1:0-80365 GCA_963728195.1 Ilumatobacteraceae bacterium
ACACAATGAAGGATTGGTGAAAAATAGATAATGAATGTGCAAAAGAGAATTGCACGTAAAGAAATCAGGAAATTTTATTGAGAAGAGATCGCAGTGTGCTTTCAACTTTGGCAGGTTTTAATTGACATTCCCAGATAGTAATAATCTTCCAGCCTTCTTTCTTCAAGGCTTTTGCGGCTTTGGCATCATTGGCAATATTGCCGTTTATTTTATTAAGCCACCATTCGGTTCTTGTTTTGGGTACTACAAAGTATTTGCAGTTTTTGTGCCCATGCCAGTAACAGCCGTGCACAAAGATTACGGTTTTGTATTTTGGTAAAACAATATCGGGTTTGCCGGGGAGGCTTTTATCGTGGAGTTTGTAACGAAATCCATTCGCATGTAAAAATTTCCGTACCAGCATTTCAGGCTTTGTGTTTTTGCCTTTAATGGCTGTCATGTTTTTGCTGCGTATTTCTTTGCTATGCGCATCTGCCATCGCGTAAAGTTAGCAAAATAAGAATCCCTCTTATTTCTTGCTTTACTTATCCGCGGTACTGACCTTCGGTGCCGACCACTACTTTTAAATAAAGATTACCGTTTTGTATTTTGGTAAAAACCGTCTGCGGGCGGGCAGGCAATATTCGGTTTGACGGGGAAGGCTTTTATCATGGAGTTTATAACGATAGCCGTTTGCATGTAAAAATTTTCGCACCAGCATCTCAGGCTTTGTGTTCTTGCCTTTGATGGCTGCCATCCCGAAACGGGAGTTCCCGAAAAAAACGGGACAAGTTCCCGAAAAACGGGACAGGTATTTTTGCTGCATATTTCTTTGGAGTGAATGTCGGCTATAATATAAAGTTAGAGAAGATAAATAATTTATCTTTATTGCATGATTACTAATAAGCATATCCTTTCAATTTTACAGGAAGCTAAACCCGCATTGCAAAAAAGCTATGGTTTTACATCCCTTGCATTATTTGGATCTTATAGTCGCGATACTGCAGTTCCCGGAAAGAGCGACATAGATATTATGGTAGAATTTGCAGAGCCAAGCGGTATCCGGTTTATTGACCTGGCAGACGAACTTGAACAAATTCTTAAACAAAAAGTAGATCTGGTATCGCGTAAAGGCATAAAACCAAAATATTTTAAAGTTATTGAACCTGATTTGATCTATGTCTGAGAGAGAAATAAAAAATTTATTGGAAGACATTTATGATGCTATAAAAAAGATCATGAGCTATACAAAAGGAATGTCTTATGATGATTTTATCCGGGATGATAAAACGGTGGATGCTGTTGTACGAAATTTTGAAATTATCGGTGAGGCATCCAACAGAATTCCTGCTATTTTAAAACCGAACATCCAGAAATAGAATGGAGAAGGATTGTCGGATTCCGCAACCGTATTATTCATGAATATTTCGGCATTGACTATGAAAATCTCTGGAGAATAAAAAATGAGAACATTCCAACTCTCTCCGAATTTATGGAACAAATTCTGGAAGATACGGATGATTAATCTTCCAGCCTTCCTTCTTCAACCCTTTTGCGGCTTTCATCATTGCCATTTATTTTATTGAGCTAGAATTATAGTTCTTGTTTTGGAACAACAAAGTATTTGCAGTTTTTATGTCCATGCCAAAAGCAGCCATGCACGAAGATTACGGTTTTGTATTTTGGTAAAACCCGTCTGCGAGCGGGCAGGCAATATCCGGTTTGCCGGGACGCTTTTATCATGAAGTTTATAACGGTACCCGTTTGCATGTAAAAATTTTCGCACCAGCATTTCAGGCTTTGTGTTCTTGCCTTTGATAGCCGTAATCCCAAAAACGGGACAGGTATTTTGCTTCGTATTTCTTTGGTGTGCACATCTGACATGAGGCAAAGTTAAACGCCTTGTTTTGCTTTTCCCTTCAGAATACAAAATCACCTTATTTGTTGCTTCTCTGCCATCCCTCCGGCCTTCCTCATCCCCATTTTGCCTATCGGCTACATGACTCACTCCAAACAAGGATCATAAATGCCCAAAATTATTGGTGGAACAATCTTTGACAGTAACCATCAGACAATAAATAATGAAACAATGAAAAAGATATTAATGATACTTACTTCTCACAAAGAGATGGAGCATACCGATAGCACTACCGGCGTTGGCCTGGCGAATTTACCGACCCGTATTACGAATTTATAGATGCAGGATACCAGGTTACCCTTGCAAGCCCCAAAGGCGGTACGCCACCCATTGATCCGATGAGTGAGCTTACTGAACATATTACGGCATCCAACCGCAGATTTGATGATGACGTAGTGGCAAAAGCAGCATTTAATAATACACATACTTTAGGCGACATTAATGTATCGGATTATGATGCTTTATTCATTCCCGGAGGACACGGGCCTCTGTGGGACCTGGCAACGGATGAGCAGTGTGGTAAAATAATCCTGGAATTTTTAAAGGAACATAAATACGTAGCAGCGGTGTGCCACGGCCCGGCTGCCCTCATCAAGGCTGCAGAGATGCAACCCGGATTATTGCAGGGAAAAAAGATTACCGCATTTTCCAATACCGAAGAAGCCATGGTGATGCGCAGGAAAAATGTGCCTTACGAATTGGAAAGCCGGTTAAAAGATTTAGGCGCTGATTATCATAATGCGTTGATTCCCTTTACTTCCAGGGTTGAAAAAGACGGGCTGTTCATCACGGGCCAAAACCCGATGTCTGCCGGACCAGCAGCTAATGCACTGATAAAAGCACTACAGGAAAATCTCTCTTAAAGCCCTGGTGCTGTTGGCTCAATGCCGGCACAGGCCTCCGGACTTGTGTATTTACTTGTGAGTGCAGATCTGCCATTTTTCAAAGGTAAAAGGCTTTAAAATTTCTACCTGGTGCAAAATAAAAATCCTTCTTATTTATTGCTTTACTGTTATCCGCGGTACTGACCTTCGGTGCCGACCGCTACTTTTAAATAAAGATTACGGTTTTGTATTTGGGTAAAACAATATCCGGTTTGCCGGGGAGGCTTTTATCATGGAGTTTATAACGATATCCGTTTGCATGAAGAAATTTGCGCACTAGCATTTCAGGCTTCGTATTTTTGCCTTTGATCGCTGCCATATTTTTACTGCGTATTTCTTTGGAGTGTACATCCGCCATAACACAAAGTTAGTAAAGGGGTAAGCATCCTTTATAATTACGACATACCGGATTTAATCCTTTCATAGGGAAATGGAAAAAGCTTACTATTCAAAATTCCGGTCGAAAATTATCCATAAGGTATTTTTAGAACTAAGGTACAGCCATTTCCCAGGCTGCTTATTATTTCCATTTGGCCATTAAAGGATGTAACCCGGTGTTTTATATTAGAGAGTCCAATACCGCTTCTTTCGGCATTTGTATCAAATCCTCCTCCATCGTCTTTAATAATAATATCCAGCATTCCATCTTTTTCTGTCAACAAGATATCGATATTTTTTGCTCGCGCATACTTCAAAATATTGTGAGTTTGTTCCTGGACAATTCTGAATATATTCAGTTTAAGATCATCAGCAAGAAGCAGGGATGGCAGTGAAAATTTAAGGTGGGTTTCAATGGCTGAACTTTGACTTGTATTCCATAGAAGGGTCTCAATCATTGATCGCAAATCGATGTCTTCAAGTGGTGAGCCCATGCTGTGAGAAAGCGACCGTAATTCATTGATGGCATGGTCAATTAACTCCAACGGATATTTAATCTTTTCTTTAAATTCCGGCGTATCTCTTGCTGCAGTTCCCAGGTATAGTTTTGTACTTGCCAGTATTTGATTAATATTATCATGAAGCTCCCTGCTTAAACGGTTTCTTTCCTTTTCCTCCCCTATTAGAATAGCCCTTGTTATCTTTTTTTGCTCCTGCACTTTTTGGTTGAATAGTTCCTTCTCAATTGCTTTTTTTTCTGTTATATCCCTGTTTATAGCAACAAATTCAACCGGGTTTCCTTTACTATCGAGAAAAGGAATAATCGTAGTATCCAACCAAAAAATTTCTCCATCCTTCGCCTTATTTTTGATTTCGTTTCTCCAGATTTTTCCTTCTAAAATCGTATCCCACAGGTGCTTGAAAAAAGCCCGGTCATAAAAGGAAGAGTTCAAAATCGAATGGGTTTTCCCCAGGAGCTCATTGGCGGTGTATTTTGACAGTTTACAAAAATTCCTGTTAACGTAGGTGATAATGCCGTTCGGATCAGTAATCGATATAATGAAAGATTCGTCCAGGGCCGCTTTATAATCTGCAAGCTCTTTTAAAGTCGCTTCGAGGGAAGCAAGCGCTTTTCTCCTTTCGGTTATATCCCTTGAAAAACAAGCCGTGCCAATTATTTCATTTTTATTATAGATGGGATAAAATGATATTTCGGACCATATACTGCCATAGCTTTCTACTTCCCTGAAACTCTCGCCTCTGAAAGCACGTTCATAATACTTCTTAAACCGGGCCACCTGTTTCTTTCCGAATTTTGTCTGAAGTAAGTTGGTTTCTTTGTCAATTGGCTTTCCCGATGCCTCTGTAATTACCTTAGCAAATGAATCATTGCAAGTAATGAGTTTAAAATCCTTATCTACGCTCCACATCAGATCTTGCGTATTGTTAATTAAAGCGGAAAGGTTGCTTTGCTCAAATTCCAGTTCCTGCTCAAATTTTTTCTTTTCTGTGACGTCCTTACCACTGACACAAATCTCCTGCACAATTCCCTCCTCTTCAACCGGGTTTATTGAAAAATCAATCCATAACTCATTCCCATCTGTCACCCGGTAAACACGTTCATACTGAACTTTTTCTCCTCCTAATACCCTGTAAACAATTTCTCTAAAAAACGAATTTTTATCATTACGAATTATATCAAATATCTGGTCACCTGTTTCAATTTTCTTTGCTCCTATTAATAAACCATATTCAGCGCCCCTGCCATTTAATGCCTTCACTATTCCATTGGTGTCCATCAATAAAAAGCCTTCAGACGTATGTTCAAAAATTGTCTTAAGGTTCCTGGCTGCTTCATCACAATTTCGCTCTGCCTCAAGTTTTTCCCTTTCAATTTTCTTATGTTTTAGTGCTGTTTCAATAGCAGCGGGTAATTTTGCAATGTCGTCTTTCAAAACATAATCATCTGCTCCTTTCCCGATCATAAACACTTCAAATTCTTTTGAAGATATTCCGCTAACCATGATAAATGGTACTTCTGATTGAAGTCCTTTTTTAAGTTCAAGGGCTTCTGCTGCGGTAAAACCAGGTATTGAATTATCCGAAAGAATAACATCTGGCTTAAATTCGGTGAGTGCTGTTATATATAAACCCTTGCCCTTTACAACCCTGAATTGGCAGCCGGGAGTTGCTTCCATTAATAATTCTGTAATTATTTCTGCATCTGCTTCGTTGTCTTCCAGCATTAAGACCCTTAAATTATTTTTCATTATGAACTTCCTTTCCTGCTTTATTGAATAATAAACATTAAAACCAATTTTTTCACTGCCCGTGGCGAGGCTGAATATTCAGAACTTATGCCACATAAATAGTTATGGTTGGTGCATTTTCTTAAAACAGGAATCTCTTAATAAGAAATGAATTATACGATTTGGTATCCGGCAAAAAGGGGATTTCATAGGATCATAGAATTTTTGTAAAGGAACGACCGGCGCGGTAACAAAAAAATAGATGATCGTGCTAAGTATTTTGTAGCTGAACAACTACAAGCTTTCGTTGGAGGCCGGGAAATATGCCAAACACATTTTTTTAAAAGGATAACGGAAAGATCGCATAACTTAATTGCGAAATATTGATCAAAGTCAGACTTATCGTAGGTGGTCAGATCAGATTTTTTTCGAGGGCATAGCGTGTAAGATCTGAATTCGATCTCAAATTCATCTTTTCCAAAATCCGTGAACGATAGGTACTGACGGTGGAAGAACTAAGGGAAAGTTGCTTCGCAATTTCAGACACTGATTTACCTAAAGCTAATAACCTGAAGATTTCAAATTCCCGATCGGATAGCAATTCATGCGAAAGGTAAGAAGAACTGCCGTCTGCATCAAACGCATCAACGATTCTGGCGGTAACGGATGGAGTGATAAACTTTTTGCCCAATAATACAGTTTGAATCGCCGGGATCAGCTCATCATGAATGGATTCTTTATTGAGATAGCCGGCCGCTCCTGCCTTCAGCACTCTGAGCGCATACTGGTCTTCCGGATACATACTCATGATGAGTACGGGAACTGAAGGGGAAATTTGTTTAATTTGCTTCAATGCATCTATTCCATTACGCCCCGGCATATTCAGATCACAAATCACAACATGCGGTTTTTTGACAATCACTTTTTTAACAGCAGATGCTGCGTCACCCGCTTCTTCAACAGAGACAGAAGGAAACTCTTCCAGCAAAAGTTGTTTCAATCCTTTGCGGACAATAGCATGATCGTCTACAATTAGTACGCAAATTCTATCCATGGCGCTCAGTTATTCTCTTTAAAGGGACAGTAACGGTAACGGTAGTTCCATTTTCGGGGATGCTCTCGATATCACACTTTCCACCCATCATTATAGCCCTTTCTTTCATTCCCAAAATACCGAGTGTTTTCTTTTTATCGGCTGTTTGCTTTTCGAAGCCTTTTCCGTTATCTTCAATAGACATGCCAATGTATTCTTCTTTAATAATCAGTTTAATCCATACTTTGTCAGCTCCGGAATGCCTGGCTACATTGGTTAACGATTCCTGGAAAATACTGTAGAGGCCGGATTTGATTGAATCTGGTAATTGTAATTTTTCTTCAGGTTCATTAAAAAAGAATGTTATGCCAGATCTTTTTTTAAATTCTTCCACGTACCACGCCATGGCTGCAGCTAATCCAAACTGGTCGAGTAAGCCAGGACGCAGGTTTGCAGAAATTGTTCTCACAACTTTTCCGGTTGCATCAACCGCCGTCATCAGATCTTTTACTTTTTGCTTAATTGCAAGATCTGCAGAAGTCAATTTTTTATCCAACCAACTGGCATCCAGCTTAAGTACAGTTAACTGCGCGCCTAACTCATCGTGAATTTCCCGTGCGATACGGGTTCTCTCTTCTTCCCGGATATTTTGCAAATGAGCTGAAAGATCGCGGAGGCGGTCATTTGCCTTACGGATTTCTTTTGTTCTTTCTCTTACCCGTTCTTCCAGTTCATCACCTCTTCGTTGTAGTTCGGCTTTGACCTTTTTGATTTCCGGCTTTTCAAAGATTTCCCAGTTTCCTTTTCTTTTTGCAATGATCGTGTCGTGAAGGTGGGCCATATCCAGTAATGTGGTGGCATTTAAACCGGAAAGGTCATAGGTGCACAGCAATATGATTTGTTGATCATGGACCAAAGTCTGCATGTCCCTTTCGTACTTCACGAAAACGTCCCAATTCTCACACACCAGCCAGGTATCATTGGCGTGCATCCGCATCCCATCGTAGCCAGCGGTTAATGCATTTTGCTGCCTTTTATTAACATCATCGCACACTTCCTTGCCATCGAAATGACCATCCCGGAAATACAGTGTCATATAATCCACTATTTCGATGCTCTTCTTTTCAAGATTTTTTATTAAGTCAGGATCAAGGGCTTTCAACATCTTAATGGCATGGTCAACTTGCTTCCGGTCAAACATTATCCAAAGGCAAAATTCATTGTTCTCAATCCCGGCCTTGAAATAGGGAATGACTAACTGCGACAGGTCTTCTTCGGTTTCAAAGAATTGGCACAGATGAGATCCCCAGGGAATGTCACCCAAAACATCGATGCCGGATTTCCTCAATTTTTCCTTCATAGAATTTAAATCGATTTCAAGATTGTTTCAGCATCCATGCCGCGGAAGAACAAATGTTGAAAGAAAAAGTAATTCAAAAAGAATCACGTAACATGATTTCTTTATGTTAAAATTATACTTTTTCAATAAGAATTCTTTTGCAGTTTTAAGTTTTGTACCCGACTGCTTTCAAGCAACTTTAAATTTATCAAACGTCGTGCCTTTATTTCCCTTCGCAAGTTTCGCATCGTGATAATTTAGCCATTTCCCGGGTAGATCGATGTAGGATCCTGCAGAGTAATGATTACACGAAAATCAGTGAATTTACGTTGATAACTGATTAAAAGGAACTTTATATTCCTTCCGGAATTTTCCGACGGTAATCCGATGCTAAGAAGTGAAGAATTACAGTAATCAAATGCCTTTTTTTATTTTGAAAAGCCGGATATAACGGTTATACGTACTAAATTAAACTGATCACCGCGTCCTCCCCTCCTTTCCGGGCCGTATCTCATTGTCACATTGTCACCTTTTCAAATTTTCAAATTGATCTTTCTTCCTTCACATCGTTCAGGCGGCTTAGTGCGTGCCAACCAGGGTGCCGGAGTCGGCAGGGTTAAAGGCCTGCTGAGCCGTAACCGTGCACGATGAGAGTAAGCAGACAAAGAATGTGTTTTTCTATTTTGTATCCCAGACACCACCGGACCAGGAGACTCAATGAATCCCATCGCCATCGTCCTGATCGTCATCGCACTCATCGGCATCGGCGTGCTGGTCAGCGCCGTCAAGATCGTCCGGCCGTACCAACGCGGGCTCGTCGAACGACTCGGCAAGTACAAGACGACGCGCGATCCCGGCCTCAACTTGATCCTGCCGTTCATCGAGACGATGCAGTTGATCGACATGCGTGAGCAGGTCGTCGACGTGCCGCCACAGGAGGTCATCACACAGGACAACGTGGTCGTCTCGGTCGACGCAGTCGTGTACTACGAGGCGACCGACCCGCAGCGCCTGGTCTACAACGTGGCCGACTTCTTCACCGCGATCACCAAGCTCGCCCAGACCAACCTGCGCAACCTGGTCGGCGACCTCGAGCTCGACCGGGCACTCACCTCACGCGACACGATCAATACGCAACTGCGCGACGTGCTCGACGACGCGACCGACAAGTGGGGCGTCCGGGTCGTTCGCGTCGAGATCCAGCGGATCGACCCGCCGCCGGACATCGTGTCGGCGATGCACGCCCAGATGCGCGCCGAGCGCGACCGGCGTGCGACGGTCACCGAAGCCAAGGGCTACCAGGAGGCGGCGATCGCTCGTGCCGACGGTGAGCAGCAGGCAGCGGTGCTGTCTGCGCAGGGTCGCAAGCAGGCCGCCGTGCTCGACGCCGAGGGCCAGGCTCAGGCGATCGAGTTGCGTGCGAATGCCGAGAAGCTGCAGCTCGAGTTGATCGGCCAGGGTGAGGGCAATGCGGCGCGGGCCCGACTGACGGGAATCAAGGAGGCGGCAGCAGACAAGGCGGTGTTGACCGTCGAGTATCTGCAGGCGCTGGAGCGCATCGGTGACGGCCGCGCCACCAAGCTGGTGATCCCCGCTGAGTTCTCCGGACTGTTGGGGACGATTGCGGCGCTGTCCTCGGCGAGCGGTGACGACGACACCGACGACGAGGTACGCCCCAAGGGCGGCCTGCCGATTCCCGACGACGACGAGCGTGTCGACCTGCCCGAGCCGGACCGGTCCGAAACACGCACCTGGTGATGCGCCGCGCCGACGCACCCCGAGCGGGCTGGTATCCCGATCCGGAGGACCGTATGCGGCTGCGCTACTGGGACGGCCTCGACTGGACCGACGCCCGACGATCCCCGCCCAGCGCTGCCGAACTCCTGTCATACGAGCAGCGCGAGGCGTTCCAGGCGGCGCACCAGTACGTACCGCCGGTGGCATCGGCGGCGACGGCGATGTCGAACCGTGCGGGATCGAGCCGTGCGGGTCGGCCCGACAACCAGCAGATCGTCGAGGACGTTCGGCGAGCAGCTCGCACCGAGGTCGACCGCGCGGCCGACCTGTTCTCGCAACGTGCCCGCCAGATGCAGCGCGACATCGTCCCGCTCGTGAGCGACTACACCAACCGGATCATCAAGTGGATTCGCATCGCCGCCATCGTCGCAATCGTGCTGTTGGTGGCGTACTTCGTGTTCCAGGTGGTGGCCCAAGCGAGTCTGTTCGACTGGATCGGCGACCGCATCGACAACTTCACCGACCAGCAGAACGGCGCCGCCAGCGTCACGCCAGGGGTCAGACCCCAGGCGTAACGCTCAGCCGGTAGGAGAAGCGGTACGTCCCAGCTCGCAGGCGGTATCGGTCGAGCACGTCGGGGCCGCAACTGCCGGTGCCGACGCCGCGATGTGCAACGTCGGCGTGCACGACGAGCGTACGGCGGGGTCGCAGATCGGTTTCGTGGGCAGCGGCGTAGAGGTCGTCGTCGGTGAACCGCGTCGCCGAGACGTGCATCCCCACGGGATCGAGGACGTCGAGGCGGACGACGGTGCCGGTGGCGGAGTCGATGAACTCGAACCAGCGGCAGTCGGTGCGCAAGCCGAACTCCTGCGGCACGAGATAGGGCGGCTCGTCGATGCCGGCCTCCCACACGCCGAGCACCGCACCGCGGTTGCGATCCGGGTAGTTCTCGAGCGGGCCGCGCCCGAAGTAGCGCATCCGGTCGAAGCCCGGCCGCAGCTCGAAGGTGACGCCGACTCGGGCGACGTCGTCGAGATCGTCGGGGACGACCGCGATGTGCGTGTGGACCTGCGCACCGTCATCGAACTCGGCCACCTGGTGATCGTGGTCGACCAGCTCGTCGGCGGAGCACCGATCGATGCCGGCGTCGATCCAGTGCCGCAGCCCGTCGCCGCCGACGCCGATCCTGCGGCCCAGTTCGGGCAGCAACTTGAAGCCGTCGTTGTCGACCGGCGCCCGGAACACACACAGTCGCGGACCCCCCGTCCGCCCGAAAAGTGCGCCGATCTGCCTGCCCGGCGCCCGATCCTGTGCATCGTTCGGGACTTCGAGGGCCGCCGGGGCGATGGGAGGGTGCATCGAGGGGTCGGCTGGGGGGCGCAGGGTGACCTGGTCCCAGGCGACGAGGTGGCCCGACGGCGCCCACGCGGTCGCGCGGCGCTGGATCCAGCGAACCGTCAGGTGCACGTCGGCACCGTCGGGGACATCACACGGCAGCGGAAGTCGCAGGGTCGAGCCGGCGCCGACCTCACCGACCTCGAGAGCGCCCGACGCGGTGATCGTGCCGCCGGCGAGCAGCTCCCACGACGCAGCGAGATCCGACAGGTCGGTGAAGCTGCGCCGGTTCGCAACCGTCAGGGTCTCGCCGTCGAGCGCGACGACCACCGGGCGGTGGACCCACGTCACCTCCTGCACGCCGGGATGCGGCTCGAGGTCGGCCGCCATCAGCCCATCGGCGACGAAGTTCGCGTCGTTCGGCTCGTCGCCGAACTGCCCGCCGTATGCGAAGCCCCGTCTGCCGTTCGGCAGACGAGTCAGCAGGCCGTGATCCTTCCACTCCCAGATGAAGCCGCCCTGCAGTCCCGGTGTGGTGGTGATCACGTCCCAGTAGTCGGCGAGTGAGCCGTTCGAGTTCCCCATCGCATGGCTGTACTCACACATGATCAAGGGGCGCGATCCAGCGCCGACGCGGCCGTAGTCGGCGATCGACTCGATCGTGGGATACATCGGACACACGACGTCGCTGGCGACCGCACCGCCGTCGATCCAACCGTCGTGGAACACCGCCCCCTCGTAGTGCAGCGGCCGCGACGGGTCGATGCGCCGGATCCACCCGGCCAGTGCGTCGTGGTTCGCGCCGTAGCCGGCCTCGTTGCCGAGCGACCACACGATGACGCTCGGGTGGTTGCGGTCCCGCTCGACCATGCGGGCGCCCCGCGACAACCAGGCCGAGCGGTACCGGGCGTCGTCGCACAGGCTGGTGTTGTACGCGTGGCTCTCGATGTTGGCCTCGTCGACGACATACATGCCGATCTCGTCGCAGAGGTCGAGGAAGCGAGGATCGTTCGGATAGTGCGAGCAGCGCACGGCGGTGATGTTGTGACGCCGCATGGCCAGCAGGTCGTCGCGCATGTCGTCGACCGTGACCGCCTTGCCGCGGATCGGATGATGATCGTGGCGGTTGACGCCGAAGATCCAGACCGGTTCACCGTTGACGAGGAGTTGGCGGTCACGGACCTCGACCGAGCGGAAACCGACCAGTTGGGTGTGGACCTCGGCAACGGCGCCGGCAGGGTCGAGCAGTTCGGCGGTCACCCGGTAGCGCGTCGGCGATTCCGCCGCCCACGGATCGATGCCGGGGAGCTCGAACGAGGCCCAGGCGGTGTGGCCGCTGAACAGGTAGGGCGTGGCGAAGCGATGCGGCACGTCGACCGTCTGTGGGGGCGCGAGTCGCCGTCCGCGGAGGTTCTCGACGCCGACGCGCACCACCCACCCCGGCCCGGGCGGTGCGAGACCGTCGACGGTGGCGGCGACGGTCAACGTGCCGACGACGTCAGCGGTGCCAGCACCACGGAGACCGGCGTCGCACACCAGCGATGCGAGATGCACGCCACCTCTCGCTTCGACGAACACGCTGCGGTGCAGTCCGGCCATCCACCACTGGTCCTGATCCTCGACGTAGCTGTGGGCACTCCACCGCATGACGACGATCGCCACCTCGTTGCCGCCGGCGTGGACATATGCGGTGATGTCGTACTCGCTGGCGAGTCGGCTGTCGGTGCCGTACCCGACGAACTCGCCGTTGACGTAGACGGCGTGCACGCTCTCCGCGCCGCCGACGTGAAGCACGACCTGGCGGTCGAGCCAGGTCGCCGGGATCCGCATCGAGCGGCGGTACACGCCGGTCGGATTGCGCTCGGGTAGGCGCGGCGGCGGACCGGGGAAGGGCATGCGGACGTTCGTGTACTGCGGCAGGTCATCGACGCCCTGCAACGTCCAGTTGCCCGGCACCGCGACCGAGGTCCAGCCGGCGCCATCAGCCGGCTTCACGACGGCGGAGGGCGGCACGCGATCCGGTGCGTCGAAGAGCCGGAATCGCCACCGGCCGTCGAGCGAGCGATGCCACGTCGACGTCGAGCCGGCTCGAGCCGTAGGCAGGTCAGCGCATGCGGTCGTCGGCGGTCGCATCGACAACCGGTTGATCGAGACGAGGTGGGGATCGGCCCACGGACGTATGGCGCCGATGGCGGGGAGCATGGCCCCGAGTCTCCCAGAACGCCCGGTGGCACGATCACCCCGTCCGGTGGCACGGGCGCCGATCTCGTGAACGAACCGTGGCGCCAGCGCACCGTTCGCCGACGCGTTCGCCGCGAGGAGCGGCGGCAACAGTGGTTCAGACGCCGTCGTGGACCCAGACCGGGGTGCGCATCGGCATGATGCCGTTGTCCCAGATCCAGTCCATGGCGGGAACGCTCACGCGCACGCAGCCGTGCGACGCGGGGTAGTTGGGGATGCTGTTCGACCCGTGCACCGCCACGCCACCGACGAAGTACTTCGGCCGGTAGATCTGACCGAGGTCGCCCTCCCACCAGCCGTCGGGACGCTCCCGGTTCACCCGGTGCAACCCGTCGGGCGTCAGCGACACGCCGGAGATCATCTCACCCGGGGTGTTCTTGTCCTCTTCGGTGTACTCCTGGCCGTTGCCGGTCGAGGTGTTGAGGATCCAGTCGGTCCGGCCGTCGATCACGAAGAACAACAACTGCTTCGCCTTGTCGACCTCGACCAACGTGCCGGAGTTGGCGCGAGCGATCGGCCGGAGGGTCATCGCCGTGAGGGCATCGGCGGTGGCCTGATCGACCCTGCCGTCGGCGTCGAGCCCCATGTACTTCTCGAAGGCCATCACGGCTTGCTTGGTGGTGAGGCCGTACCCGCCGTCGACCGCGGACAGCCAGAAACCGAGATCGAGGAGTCGCTGCTGCACTCGCGCTGTCTCCTGGCCGCCGTTCGTGCCGACCGCCTGGAGCGGCGGATCGACGACGGCAACTTCGATGATGTTCGGTGCCACGGTCGTGGTCGGTGGGAGCGTGGTGGGCTCGGCGGTCGTGGTCGGCGCCTCGGTCGTGGTCGGCGCTGCCGTGGTCGTCGGTGCTGCTGTCGTGGTGGGCGCACTGGTGGTCGTGTCGGAGTCGGCGACCCCCTCGCCCACGATGCCGATCGGGGCTCCTGGCCCTGCGGCAGCCTCGCCACCGGATCCGCTGGTCACCGCGGTGGAACAGCCGGCGAGCACGACGAGCGCGAGCGCCGCAACGGCGGCAGCGCCCGTACGGTTGTGTTGCGATCCGACCACGGTGGGTGATGCTACCGGACCCCTCGGCCGAGGGGTCCGCGGGCCGTCAGAACAGCCGTGACATGTCACCGGGGCCGGGCGAACTCCGGCAGGCGGCACGGATCCCGAGGCATGCGCGACACATCGAAGCGCTCGATGAGGTCGCCCAAAGCCACCCCGGACGCCGCTACGTCGTAGCCGAGCGACCGGGCGATCCAGCCGACGATGTCGCTCGGCCCGCTCCCGACCGCTTCCAGTTCGGTCACCGTCAAGGGCAGCCCGTGACGCTTGGCGAGGCGAGCGCCGTCGAGGTCGACGACGAGCGGCACGTGGACGTATGCCGGCCGGCGGTAGCCGAGCAACTCCTGCAGGTGGATCTGGCGAGCCGTCGACGTCAGCAAGTCGTCGCCGCGGACGACCTCGTCGATGCCTTGAGCCGCATCGTCGACGACCACGGCGAGGTTGTAGGCGGGGACGCCGTCGTTCCGTCGCAGCACCACGTCGTCGACGAACCCGGTGACCGTTCCGTGCACCCGGTCGACGAACACGATCTCGCGGCCATCGGTGCGCAGCCGTAACGCAGGTCGGCGGCCGGCGTCGCGCCGGTCGGCGCGGTCACGTTCGGTGAGGTCGCGGCACGTGCCGGGGTACGAGCCCGGCGGTCCATGAGGAGCGTGCGCTGCCGATGAGATCTCCTCGCGGATCTCCCGTCGCGTGCAGAAGCATTCGTACACCAGGCCCTGCGTGGCCAGTTCCTCGATCGCCGCCTCGTAGCGCGCGAATCGATCGCTCTGGCGGACCACCTCGCCGTCCCAGTCGACACCGAGTGCAGCAAGGTCGCGCAGCTGTGCGGCTTCGATGTCGACGCTGGCCTGATGGCGGTCGAGGTCCTCCATGCGCACGATGAAGTCGTCGCTGCGCGAGCGCGCGGCCAGCCACGCGATCGCCGCGGTGCGGAGGTTGCCGAGGTGCAGGTCCCCGGTCGGAGAGGGCGCGAATCGGCCGGCCACGTCGACAGTGTCGCCGACCGACCGCCGGATGCACACCTCTACCTTCGGTGCCCGGTCGATGCATGCGCCGGTGCCGGCGCCGATGCATCATCTCCTACAGTCGTGGCATGCGGTGTCCGCTCTGTGCGACCGAGGTCTCCGAGCAGCAGAAGTTCTGCCACGACTGTGGTGCTCCCCTGTCGGCGCCGGCGCCCGGTGACACCGGCCGCGACACGCTCGGCGACCACAGCCTGGACGACGACACCATCGACGACACCGAAACCGATTCGCCGGACGCAAGCAGCGCAACGGTGCCAGTGGAACTCACCGACCCGCCGTCCGACAGCGAGACGGCATCGCCGGATGCGAGTGTCGCGACAGAGCCGGTGAAACTCACCGAGCCCCCGGCCGACGGCGACACCGTGACCGAGCCGGTCGGCCTGACAGCGTCGACCGAGGCGGCGGCGACGATCGAACTGGTGACGGTGTCCGACGTGGCGGAGGTGGCGGAGCCCACCGAGCCCGTCGCCTCGTTGGGCCCGCCCACCGAACCCGCCGAAACCACAGGTTATGCGGTGCCGGGCACCGGTGTCACCACGACCGCCGAAATGCCGGCGTTGTTCGACGGGGTCGCGGATCTTTCCGAGTATCCGACGCCCCGCGAACCCTTTCGGATACGGATCATCTTCCTGCTCGCCCTGTTCGGCGCTGCGGCGATGCTGATGTCGATCGCCGCCGACGTGATCGACCTCCGCACGACCCGACCGGCTCCGGGAATCACCACGGGTGCCCGGACGCTCGAGGACCTCGGCTCGAACCTCGGCCTCGCCGGCTTCATCGGCGCAGCGGCGATGGTGCTCGGCGGGCTGCTCGCGTGTTTCGGACTGCGTTGGGGTGCCGGCCTCGCAGGCGGCGCCGGGCTGGCGGTGGCCGGATGGGCGGGCTTGTCGATCGGACTCGCCGAGCTGCCGATCGCCATCGCCGAGTCCATCACGAGGACGTCGTCGGTGGAATTCACGCTCCGGGTCACCCGCGACCTCGGTTGGTGGCTGATCGTCGGCGTGGGGGTCGTCGGTGCGCTCGTGTTCCTCACCTCGCTGCGATGGATCGGCAGCGGCGGCAAGGTCGCCCTCAACCCGCTGGTGGCGGCGGTCGCCGCACTTGCGATGGTGGTGCTCGCCTTCGGTCCCCTCGTGCCGGTCAACGATGCGGTGTTCGCCGACAACTTCCGTTCGGTCGATCCGACACGCGACCTTCCGGCTGCGTTCTTCGCCGGCCGGCTCGGCCAGGTCGGACTGATCGCCCTCGCCGGGGTCGCCGGGATGCTGATCGTGCGCAGCTACGGAGTCGGGCTCGCCGTGGGGGGCGTGACCGTGTCCGTGTGGCTCTGGGTGTCGTCGCTCGTGGAGATCGGCCCGAATCCGGTCGGTATCGCGTACCGCAACCCCGGTGCCACCGACACGGTGCCACACGCTGTCACCACCGTCGGCATGGTCTCCACGCTCGCCTTGCTGGCGATTGCGGCCGCACTGGCGACGTACCGCCTCAACCGGTCACGCTCACGCTGACAACCACCGGAGACAGGATCACCACGACCGACCAGGGCGTCGAGGTTCTGCACGGTGGTCGTGCGAGCGGTTGACCGTGCACGCGACGTCGTCGACGGTCAGCGATTCAGATCAAGCCCCCGACGAACCCCTGCCCCGGACGGCGTGCCAGACCCGCTTCGCGATCGACAGCTTCAACAGGCCGCTGAATATTCCCATGTCTCCTCCTCGTTCGGCTCTGCCCGCCCGTGTGCACGGTGTCTCTTGGTCCGTACCCGAAGATCGATGCGTTCACCCCCTCAGCGTTTGGCAGGCACCTGAACCGCTCGGCGTCGGTGTCGAGGCTCGTGGGCAACACTGACGGTGGTGGTCGCCATCTTCGGTCGTGACCCGGTCCTGGCCCTCATTCCGTCGGCCCGGCTCGGCGGATGGTCGAGTTCACCCACCGAGAGAGAACCGGGCGAGCGAGGGAACTCACGCACAGAACGGGTCGTCGGAGGCGTAGAACCGTGCTCCGTACTTGGCTTCTTCGTTGCCGGGTCGGCGTGGCTGACCCTCGGCGAGATCTCGGAGACGTTGTTTGATCCTGTACGGCTCGAGCGGGGGCGCCGCGCCTCGAGAATTCTCCAGGACTTCCACACGGACCGTCCGGTTCGATTCGTCACCGTGGACGCGCCAGCGTCCACCCGCCACATCCGCCACATAGCTGGTGCGCTCGACAGGGAGCAGACCAGGCGGAGTCGTCCAGAACGGCGATTCGGGCGGCAACGAGAAGGCGGCGACGAGGGAGCGCAGCGACCACAGCGGACTCGCCGGACCCGAGTAGTTGTCGGTGATCCGAGCGTCGGGTCCGTGGTATCCCTGCGTCACGTGCCCGCGTGTCACGGCGCCCGCACGGACGAAATGGGTCCAGACGGCATCGAGCGCTCGGCGTGCACGAGCAGGAGAAACGAGTTCCGGGTGATCCTGCTGACCGAACACGAGCGGAGCGGGAGCGGCCAGCCGATACGACACACTTCGGCCGAGGATCGGGAGTCCGCTCGCAGCGATCAACAATGGATACGTCCGCAGGAAGGCCCGCTGGACGTCCGCGATGACATCCGGCGCCCAGTCCGGGTCGATCCGGTTGATCCAGCTGAGCGGATAGTGGAAGCCCCATGCGGAGTAGTAGTCGACTTTTCCTCCCGGCCCGTCCTCGAACCATCCATCGCCGAGGTGGAACGACACGATGCGCTCGAACCGGTTGCGGGCGTCGGGAACGGCCCCCCGATGGCCGAGCGCTGCCAGCACGCGATCGATGAGGACGAAGAACAGGTGCCAGTTCTTGTCGAGCCCAGGAGCGTCACCCGCTTGCGCCAGCCATTCGACGACGGCGGTTCGCTGCGAATCCGAGAGATCGGTCCAGACGGTGTCGCGAAGAAGCCAGAGCGACAAGGCGATGTCGGCCGCCTCGGCGATGCGTTGATTGCTCTTGCCCGGCATGGCCCCCCAGTAGCTGGCCGAGGTCGGGTCCGTACCGGTCACGAGTGCTCGTGTGAACTCATCGGGGATCGAGATCTGCGCACCCGTGGGGAGATCGACGTCCGCCTGCCGGCCCGAGGCGCACCACGCGGCGAACATGGGCATCAGCCGAGCAAAACCTTCGATCCCGTCGACGTCGGCGCCGCTCCAACTCGGCCAGCCCGGATACCAGATCCTCGATCCGCAAGGCGAGCGATACGTCACCCAGCCCTGGGCGAAGTACCGGATGAGGTCGTCGTAGGCCGCCGATGAGGGAGCCTCGTCGGCGCGGAACGGGTCGAGTAGCCCCTCGGCCGCTCCGGGAAACGAACGTCGCTCCACACGCTGCCACGCAGTGCGCCCGACCGCCGTGACGAGTTTGGCGAGCAACACCGGTCTGCTCGACGGCTGGAAGGTCATCGCTGCGGATACCCCGTCGATCCGCCGCGAAACTGGAACCTCTCGAATGAGATCCCTTGCAGGGCAGGGGATCTCTCGTGCGCGAGGGGGGACTTGAACCCCCACGCCCTTTCGGACACCAGCACCTGAAGCTGGCGCGTCTGCCATTCCGCCACTCGCGCAAGTGGAGCCCCGAACGTTAGCGCTCTCTCCGACGCTTGGCACGCGCGTCCACGCCATCGCCCTGCGATGAGCGAACCGACCACATACCGGCGTTTGGCTCATCACAGCCGGACAGCAACACGCTGCGATGAGCGAACCGACCAGATACCGGCGTTCGGCTCATCGCACGCAGCGCCGGTGGGGGCCTCAGGGGGCCGGGGTCGACGGTGAGGGGGCGGGTGGGCGCAGTAGCCTGGCGAGCCACCTATGGGATTGCAGTCACTGGAGCACCGTCTGGAGCGTATGGTCGATGGCGTGTTCTTTCGTCGCTCCAAGGGCTCGATCCGCCCCATCGAACTCGGCCGGCGTCTCGTGCGCGAGATGGACGAGCAGCGCTCCGTCGACGTCAAGGGACGCCGCATCGTGCCGAATGACTTCACGGTGGTCCTGAGCGCCGTCGACCACGCCAGCTTCAACGAGATCGAGGAAGCACTGGTCGCCGAACTCGCCGAGGCCGCCCGCGAGTACGCCCGCGAAGAGGGCTACCACTTCATGGGGCCCGTCAACGTGCAACTCTCCGTCGACAACACCCTGCGCAGCGGCCGCTTCAACATCGTCAGCCAGCTCAAGCAGGCCGCCACGGGCCCCGGCATGGGGTCGCTCGTGCTGCCGTCGGGCCAGCGCGTCGACCTCGGAAGTGGCGTCGTCACGATCGGGCGGCTTCCCGAGTGCACGATCTCGATCAACGACAGCAACATCAGCCGCAATCACGCCGTGGTCAAGCCGGGTGCCACCGCGTACGTCGTCAACGACCTCGGTTCGACCAACGGCACGATGGTCAACGGCGTCAAGATCGTCGGCGAGCAGCGTCTGCGCGACGGCGACATCGTCAGTTTCGGCTCCACCCACGTCCGGTTCGAGGCGTCCTGACCGACCGGAGCCTCAGCTCCCACCGTTGCCATGACCGACCAAGTCCTCACCATCTTGAAGTTCGTCCTCCTGGGGCTGCTGTACCTGTTCTTCGCCCGCGTGCTGTGGGCGGTCTGGAGCGAGGTCCGAACGCCGAGTCGGCGACCGATGGTCGGTGCACAGCGCCAGGGGTCGTCGGCGCCGGCGGCACAGACCACCCCCATGGGTCGACCCGCCCAGCCGGCAGCGACCGCATCGACGGGCCGGCCGCCGAAACGTTCGAAGCGACAGTCGAAGCAGCAACGTGGCCGCGCCACCCGACTGGTGATGCTCGAGCCGCGAACACGCCGGGGCGTGACCGTGCAACTCGGCGGCGACCTCGTGCTCGGACGCGATCCGGAGTGCGCGATCATGATCGACGACGACGCCTACATCTCCCAGCGCCACGTGCGTTTCTACGACTACGACGGTCAACCGATGGTGGAGGATCTCGGCTCGACCAACGGCACGTTTCACAACGGCTCCAAGCTCGTCGGCGCCAAGCTGCTGCACCCGGGCGACCGGGTCCAGGCGGGCACGACCGTGATCGAGGCGCAATGACATCGACGGCGACGACGATGACACCCATGGCGGAGGCGAACTGATGGCCGAGCTGCGCGTCGGCGCATCCACCCACACCGGCCAGATCCGCCCGGAGAACGAGGACAACCTGCTCGTCACCGACCGGTTGTTCGTCGTCGCCGACGGCATGGGCGGCCACGAAGCGGGCGAGGTCGCCAGCCAGATCGCCGTCGACCGCATCGGCGATCTGCTCGGCGGCGACGAACCGCCGAGTGCACTCGAGGTCGTCGAGGCGATCCGAGTGGCCAACGGCGACATCTTCCGCGCGGCGATCGCCGATCCGGGCCAGCACGGCATGGGCACGACGGTGACGGCGATCGCCGTGATCGCCGATCCCTTCGCCGGCCGCGCCGCACCGAACATCGATCTCGACAACGGCACACCGCACGACGGATCCGACGACGACGAGGAGGATCCCGACGACACATTGCCCGGCGACGTCACACCGGTGGTGCCGGCCGAGCCGAGCGAAGCGCTCGTACTCGCCAATGTCGGAGACTCGCGGACCTACCTGTTCCGCCACGGTCGGCTACGGCGCGTCACCGTCGACCACAGCTACGTGCAGGAGCTGGTGGCCACCGGCCACATCACCGAGGACGAGGCCCGCGACCATCCGCGGCGCAACATCATCACGCGCGCGCTCGGCATCGAGCCGGAGGTGCGCGTCGACTGGTGGACGCTGCCGCTGATCAAGGGCGATCGCTTCGTCCTGTGCAGCGACGGGCTGGTCGACGAGGTCGACGACATCGACATCGCCTCGACGCTGAGTATCGAGTCCGACCCACAGGTCGCCGCCGATCGGCTCGTCGAGAAGGCCAACGAGGCGGGCGGTCGCGACAACGTCACCGTCGTCGTCGTCGACGTCCTGGAAGGCGACGACCCCCCGGATCCCACGCAGGAGTTCGACGTGATCCCTCTGTGGGCGGAGGTCGGCACCGACCCGACGCCCGCAGGCACGCTGGAGTTGGATCCCGACGCGACGTCGCCGCTCTCGACAGCAGCGGCCGCGACCACCGACGGCCACCGTTCCGCTGAGCGCCGCAGCACGCTGACTCGCCTGGCGATCGGCTTCGCAGCCGCCGCCGTGCTCGTCGTCGTGTTCGTCGTGTTCTCGGCCTGGGCGCGCAGCGGCTGGTTCGTGGCGTTCAACGACGAGGGCCAGGCGGTCATCTACCAGGGTCGGCCCGGTGGAGCGCTGTGGATCGAGCCGACCGCCAAGGGCGACGGACCCGATCGCGAGGACTTCGATCCGCAGGTCGCCGCCGCCATCGAGAGCACCCCACGTTTCGACAGCTTCGAGGATGCGTTCCAGTTCATCAACGCCGGAACGACGACGACCACGACCACCACCACCACGACGACCACGACCACGACGACGGTGCCGCCGTCCACCACCACGATCGGTGTGACGGCCCCGAACGGCTTCGCCGCAGCCGGGACGACGGTCGGTGTGACGACCACCAGCGGGCCGTGACGGACACTGCGGCGCCCACCTGGCACGTCGAGGACGACGACGTCGTCGAGCGCGCCGATTCGCCGCTCGCCCGGAGCCGGCGCACCACCGAGCTGACGCTGGTCGTGATGGCGGCGCTGATCACCGGTGCGGCCTACACGATCACCGCTCTCGGGACGAACGCCGAGATCCCTCCAGGGATCGTGTTCTTCGTCGCGATCCTGATGGGCCTGCTGCTGTGCGCCCACGTCGTCGTGCGCCTCGTGGCCCGGGGGGCCGACGGCACGCTGCTGCCGTTGGCGGCACTGCTCCACGGCATCGGTTTCGTGATGATCACCCGACTCGACGACGAACTCGCCGGCTTGCAGGCCACGTGGAGCCTGGTCGCCATCGTCGCCTTCGTGCTGACGCTGCTGGTCGTCCAACGCGCGAGCGACCTCGCCCGCTACAGCTGGCTGTTCTTCTTCGGCGGCGCCTTGTTGTTGCTGCTTCCGCTCGTGCCCGGCTTGGGCGTGAACATCAACGGCGCTCGGATCTGGGTGAGCCTCGGTCCGATCAATTTCCAGCCGGGCGAGTTCGCGAAGGTCTTCCTGGCAGTCTTCTTCGCGTCGTACCTCGCCGATCGTCGGGAGTTGATCGCTGCGTCGACGTGGAAGGTCGGGCCGTTCCACCTCCCCGAACCCCGCTACATCGCACCGATCCTGATGGCGTGGGGATTCGCCGTCGTGGTGATGGTGTTCCAGAAGGACCTCGGCTCGTCGCTGCTGTTCTTCACCCTGTTCGTGGTGATGATGTGGGTCGCCACCGAACGCGTCGGCTACCTGCTGATCGGCGTGTTGCTGTTCGCGGCCGCTGCCTACTTCTCGTGGACGCAGTTCGGCCACGTCCAGACACGTGTCGACATCTGGCTCGATCCGTGGGCCGATCCCCTCGATCGCGGCTACCAGATCATCCAGTCGCTGTACGGGCTCGCCGACGGCGGCCTGACCGGAACCGGCCTCGGACGCGGCAACCCGGGTCAGGTACCCGAAGCCCAGAACGACTTCATCTTCTCCGCGATCGGTGAGGAGTGGGGCCTGATCGGGGCGTCGGCGGTGCTGATGGCATTCGTGTTGATCGTCGGCGCCGGGCTGCGCATCGCGCTGCGCACCGATCGCACCTTCGAGAAGCTGCTCGCCGTCGGGCTCACGACGATCGTCGGCATCCAGGGCTTCATCATCATCGGCGGTGTGATCAAGGTCGTGCCGCTGACCGGCATCACGCTGCCGTTCGTGAGCTACGGCGGGTCGTCGCTCGTCGCCAACTACGTCCTGCTCGCGTTGTTGATCCGTCTGTCGGACTCGTCGGCACGTCGGCTCGGCGAACTCCCCGACGATCCGACACCATCGGAACGTCTGGCGGCATGGCGCCTCGGTCGCCGCCAGCGCCGTGACGAGCGTCGGGCGGCGACGTGAACCGCCAGATCCGCCAGCTCGCCGTCGGGCTGATGGCGTGCTACGTCGTGCTGTTCGCCGCGCTCAACTACTGGCAGGTCGGACGCAAGCAGGAGCTCGATGCCCGCTTCGACAACACCCGCCAGGTGCTGCGCGAGTTCAACAAGCCCCGCGGCCCGATCGTGACCAGCGACGGCATCGTCGCTGCGGTGTCGACACCGACACCGCCCGGCGAGACCTACGACTACCGGCGTGACTATCCGACCGGCGACCTGCTGGCCGACATCACCGGCTACTTCACCTTCGCGTTCGGTTCGACGCAGGTGGAACGGATGTACGGCGACGTGCTGACCGGATCGACCGCCGAGCAGCAGATCCGCGGTCTCGGCGACCTGCTGACCGGCGGGACCGGATCGACGGGGACCGTCGAACTCGCCGTCCGCCACGACGCACAGCAGGCCGCCCAGTTCCTGCTCGGTGGCCAGAGCGGATCGATCACGGTGATCGAGCCGAAGACCGGTGCGATCCGGGCGATGTACAGCAACCCGACGTACGACCCGAACACGTTCGTCAACGCCGACTTCGCCGTGGCGCAGCAGACGATCACCGACCTGCAGAACGCTCCGGGCAACCCGCTGCTCGCCCAGGCGTACCAGGAGCGGTACATGCCAGGCTCGACGTTCAAGGTGATCACGACCGGCATCGCGCTCGAGAACGGGGCGGCAACGCTCGACAGCGTGTTCCCCGACGAGCGCGAATGGGTGCCCCCACAGACCAACGACCCGATCCAGAACTACAACCGCAGCCTCTGCGGCGGGGATCTGGCCACCGTGTTCGCGCGCAGCTGCAACATCCCGTTCGCCCAGCTCGCCACGTTGCTCGGACCCGAGGCCATGGTCGCCGGCACCGAGGCGTGGGGCATCGGTGAACCCCTACCGATCGATCTGCCGCGGCCGGCCGCGAGCACGTTCGGCAACACCGACAACCTTTCCCAGGAGCTGCCGCTGCTCGCGATCCGCGGCTTCGGCCAGAGCGAGGTGCAGATGGTCCCGCTCCACATGGCGATGGTGGCCGCGACGGTCGCCAACGGTGGCCAGATGATGGCGCCCTACGCCGTCGAGTCGACGTTCGACGACGAGGGTCGCGTGCTCGACGAGACGACCCCCGAGGTGTGGAAGACGCCCATCTCACCGCAGACCGCCGAGATCGAACGCCAGTTGATGATCGGTGTCGCCGAGCGTGGCACGGCCAGCTGCTGCATCGCACTCGATGGCGGTATTCCGGTGGCGGCCAAGACCGGCACCGCCCAGCTCGGTGATCCGTCGAATCCGGACCTGTCGCATGCGTGGATCATCGCGTTCGCTCCCGCCGACGATCCGCAGTACGCGGTGTCGGTCGTGTTGACCAACGTGCAGTCGACCGCCGACGTGGCGGCGACCGGTGGTCGGTTGGCCGGCCCGCTCGCCAAGGGCATGCTCGACTTCCTGCTCACCGGCCCCGGCTCCCAGGCGGCTGGCTGAACGTGGTACGCATGACGCAGGAGACCATGACGGACACGACGAGCAGCGGGGGGCTGCCGGTCACGCACGGGGAGCAGTCGATAACCTTGCCCCGCGCTGCGTACGGATGCAGCGGCGGAGAGAGCACACAGTGACCAACAACGGGCAGGCGACGGTCATCAACGACCGGTACGAGATCCACAAGCGGATCGGGCGCGGCGGCATGGCCGACGTGTTCTCCGCGCGCGACCTCCTGCTCGACCGCCAGGTCGCCGTCAAGGTGCTCTTCCCCGAATTCGCCACCGACGCCAACTTCGTCGAACGCTTCCGCCGCGAGGCGCAGTCGGCCGCCAGCCTCTCGCACCCCAACATCGTCAACGTCTACGACTGGGGCAAGTACGAAGGCACCTACTTCATCGTGATGGAGGAGGTCCAGGGTCGCACGCTGGCCGAGATCCTCACGTCGAACCGCCAGCTGACGTCGAAACAGGCCGCCGAGATCGCCAGCGAGGTCGCCGCGGCACTCGGATTCGCCCACGACAACCATGTCGCCCACCGCGACATCAAGCCAGCGAACATCCTGATCGGCTCGAACGGCCAGGTGAAGGTGGCCGACTTCGGCATCGCCCGCGCGCTGAACGCACCGACCGAGTCCAACCTCACGCAGGTCGGCTCGGTGATGGGCACGGCCACCTACTTCTCGCCCGAGCAGGCCCAGGGCGCGCAGCCCGACCCGCGCAGCGACCTGTACTCGCTCGGCATCGTCATGTACGAGATGGTCGCCGGCAAGCCGCCGTTCACCGGCGAGAACCCGGTCAGCATCGCCTACAAGCAGGTGCACGATGCGCCGCAGCCGCTGGTGCAGATCGTCGCCGACGTGCCCCGCTCGTTCGAGGCGATCGTCGCCAAGTTGCTCGCCAAGGACCCCAAGATGCGCTATCCGAGCGCAGCGGCACTGCGCGACGACCTCCGCCGGTTCCGCAACGACGAACCGGTGCAGGCCCTGGCTGCGTTGCAGGGTGCGCAGAACCGGGCGCCGGGCATCGCCGCCGGCGCCGCTGCCGCCGGTCTCGCCGGTGCGACGACGGTGAACCCGACCACGGCGCCCACCGGGATGGTTCCCGCAGGCGCACCGCGCTCCAGCAACGTGCCCTCGACGGGCATGATGGAAGCCGGCTACCCGACCGGCGCATCCGCGGATGCGATGTACTACGACACCAACGGGTCACGCACCGGTTGGTATGCGCTCGGCGCGTTCGTGGCGCTGATCCTGCTGGTGATCGGCGGCGTGCTGTTGTTCCAGGCCCTCAGCGGCGACGACGGCGGCCAGGAGGCCGAACAGTTCGTCCTCGACGACTACACGAACCGGCCGCTGCCCGAAGTCACCGCCGACCTGACGGAGAAGGGCATCCGCTTCACGACCACCGCCGAGGAGAACAACCTCGTCCCGGTCAACTTCGTCCACCGGACCAATCCGGTCGCCGGCACGCTGATCCTCCAGGACCAGATCGTCGAGGTCTTCTACAACCCCGACACCCAGCTCGTGCCGATCCCGAACGTCGTCGGTCTGTCGTCGGAGGAGGCGCGCACCCTTCTGGCCGCCGACGGATTCGCCGTCGGCGAGATCACCACCGTCGAGCGCGAGGACGTCGCCGAGGACACCGTGATCAGCAGCGATCCCGCGCCGGAGACGCCGGCGCTCCAGGGGTCGACGGTCAACCTCGTCGTGTCGGCGCCGCCGTCGAGCGTGCAGGTACCCGGCGAGGTGATCGGGATGACCGAGATCGATGCCCGAGGCGTGCTCGAGGCTGCTCCGTACGAGTTCGTCGTCACGACCGACGTCCGATCGAGCCCGACCGTGCCGGAGAACACGGTGATGGAGATCCGCCCCGGCCCCGGCGAGCTCGTCGAGATCGGCAGCGACGTGCTGATCATCGTGTCGAGTGGTCCCGAGGACGTCCGCGTCCCGGTCGTCGTCGGGCGCACCGAGGCCCAGGCCCGCAACACCCTGACCGAGATCGGCCTGATCCCGGTCGTCAGCTACCAGGACGGCAATTTCGGCGCCGCCGAGGACGGCAGGGTCATCTCCCAGAGCCTGCCGGTCGGCTCGCGGGTGCCTCCGGGGACCGAGGTCAACGTGGTGGTGGCGCGCAACACCGCCCCGCCACCGACGACCACGACGATCCCGCCGACCACCACGACGACCACGAGCCCGCCGACCACCACGACGACGACCACCATCCCCTGACGTCATCACGCCCACCAGTCCGAGAAATGCGCGGGATCGCGCGCTGAGCGGGCAGATCTGCGCACATTTCCGGAGTTGGCAGCCGGATCAGGCGGTGCGCGACAGGAAGGCTCGCAGCAGGTCGTGACCGTGGCCGGTGAGGATGCTCTCGGGATGGAACTGCACACCTTCCACCTCGAGCGTCCGGTGGCGCACTCCCATCACGACACCGTCGGCGCTGCGTGCGGTGACGACGAGATCGTCGGGGATGCTGTCGGGGGCCAGGGTGAGCGAGTGGTAGCGCGTCGCTGTGAGCGGTGACGGCAGCCCGGCGAAGACGCCCTGGCCGTCGTGCAGGATCGGGGACGTCTTGCCGTGCATCAGCTCGGGTGCGCCGACGACGTCCGCGCCGTACACGTGGCCGATCGCCTGGTGTCCGAGACACACTCCGAACACCGGTGTGCCCTGCGCCGCGAAGACTCCGATCGCCTCGCAGATGATGCCGCTCGATTCGGGACGTCCCGGCCCCGGTGACAGCAGCACGGCATCGGGTGCCAGCGTCACCGCCTCGGCGACGGTGAGCGCATCGTTGCGCACGACGATCGGGTCGGCACCGAGCTCGCCGAGATACTGCACGAGGTTGTAGACGAAGCTGTCGTAACTGTCGATCACCAGAACGCGGGGGGCTGGTCGCACCGTTCAAGTATGGAGTGCGGGAGCCCGCAGCAGGCACCATGAACGCGCTGGCGGCGCGATCACGTATGCTCGTTGCCGCATGGCTCCCCCGAAGCGAAAGACGGGCGGTGGACGGGTCACTCCCAAAGGGACGCGACCCGAGGACCGCCACGTCGGCACGACCAGCAGCGACAAGCACCACGACCATCACGACGTCGCCGCGTCGTCGCGCTACACGCCCAAGGCGCAGCGCCGCCAGCTCATCCCGCCGAACTGGATCCCCGTGATCATGCTGGTGCTGCTGATCGGCGGCGGTGTGATGATCATGCTGCGGTATCTCGTCTTCACCGACAGCAACGTCCCGACGCTGATCGGCCTCGCGATGATCCTCGGCGGGCTCTACACCGCCACCAAGTGGCGGTGACGTCCGCCCGGTCCGCTCTGCGATGAGCACCGCTCCCCGATCGGGCCGTTTCGCTCGTCGCCGCACCACATCGGTGTGATTTCCCCCAGGTTGTCCACAGTTCTGTGGACAAGGTCACTGCGGGTCGTCGCGACGCTTCAGTCGTAGAGCGGTGCGATCTCGGTCATGTCCTCGAGGCAGTGCCGCGGGGGCGGCGGATCCTCGTCAGGGGCCATCGTCAACCTCAGCTCCACCCCGCAGACATCGCACCGATACCTGCGGTTCACCCTGCGCAGTTCACCCGTCGGTGGAGGCTCCGGCGGCATCGAGGTCATGCTCCGCAGCATCATGATGCCGGTTTTCCACAGGACGTAGCCGAGCACCAGTCCCACGCCGACCCAGATGACGGTCGAGAAGTCGGGCACCGGGTCACGCTACCCGTTGGTGGTTTCCTCGGGTCGCCGCCCATGTGACAATGAACACATGAGCTCATTGACAACTCTTTCGTCCATCGCCGAGGTCGACGCCGTCGCCGCCGGTCGCACCGTGCCACGTGAGTTCCTCGACCTGGTACGAGCCCATCCATCGTCACCCGCCCTGCACTCGATGCGCGGCGACGGTGGCTGGAACGTCTGGACGATGCAGGAGTTCGCGGACCAGGTCGCACGTTGCGCCGCCGGCCTCGCCGCAGTGGGGCTCGGTACCGGCGACCGGATGTTGCTGATGATGCGCAACCGCCCCGACTTCCACTGGTTCGACGCCGCTGCCCAGTTCCTGCGCGCGACGGCGGTGAGCATCTACAACTCCTCGTCGCCCGAGGAAATCGAATACCTCGCCGGTCATGCCGAAGCGCGCGTCGCCATCGTGGAGGACGCCGGATTCCTCGAGCGGATCCTGAAGGTGCGCAGCGGGTTGCCGGCGCTCGAGCGGATCTACGTGATCGAGCCGCCGGACGGGCCGCTTCCCGAGGGCGTGTACGAAGCCGGAGCGTTGCTCGGCGACGACCACGCAGACCTCGATGTGCTCGCCGCATCGACCGATCCGAACGACATCGCCACCCTGATCTACACCTCCGGGACGACAGGGCCGCCCAAGGGCGTGATGATCAGCCAGTACAACATCGTGTACACGATCGAGGTCCTCGAGCGTTCGATCGACTTCGACGACTTCGTGGGGATGCGGGTCGTGTCGTACCTGCCGATGGCCCACATCGCCGAGCGGGCGGTCAGCCACTACCAGTCGATGATGCTCGGCTACAGCGTGTACTGCTGCCCCGATGCGAACCAGCTGACGACCTACCTGAAAGAGGTCCATCCGCAGCTTGCCTTCGGCGTGCCGCGCGTCTGGGAGAAGATCTACAACGGCGTCAATGCTGCGCTTGCTGGCGATCCCGACCGCAAGGCGCAGTTCGACGACGGCGTGAACGCTGCGATCGAGATCCGACGCTCGAGTCCCGACGGTGACTTCACCGACGAGCAGCAGGCAACCCTCGATTTCCTCGACAGCGTGGCGTTCGCCAACGTGCGTGCACTCGTCGGCCTCGATGCGATCGAGTTGGCGATCACGGGCGCCGCGCCGATCCCGGTGCCGGTCATCGAGTGGTTCAATGCGATCGGTGTACCGCTCGCCGAGATCTACGGCATGTCGGAGACGACGGGCCCGATGACGTTCTCGCCCGAACGACCCAAGATCGGGACCGTCGGGCGAGGTTGCCACGGCATGGAGGTGCGCATCGCCGACGACGGCGAGGTGATCTGCCGTGGCGGCAACGTGTTCCAGGGATACTTCAAGCAACCCGACAAGACCGCCGAGACGATCGTCGACGGCTGGTTGCACTCGGGCGACATCGGCGAGATCGACGACGAGGGGTACATCACGATCGTCGACCGCAAGAAGGAGCTGATCATCACCTCCGGCGGCAAGAACATCAGCCCGGCGAATCTGGAAGCTGCGCTCAAGACGATCGCCCTGGTCGGGCAAGCCGCTGCGATCGGCGACGCCCGCAAGTTCGTGTCGGCGATCCTGGTCCTCGACCCGGAGGCGACTGCGGTGTGGGCGAAGTCGCACGGCAAGGAGTCGCTCTCGCTCGCCGAACTCGCTGCCGATCCCGAGGTGATCGCCGCGGTGCAGGCAGGCGTCGACGAGGTCAACGAGCAGTTCGCCCAGGTCGAGCAGATCAAGAAGTTCACCCTCGTCGGCGAGGAGTGGATGCCCGACAGCGACATGCTGACACCGACGTCGAAGCTGAAGCGGCGCGGCGTCAACGCCCGCTACGCCGACGAGATCGAGGCGATGTACGCCTGATGGCGTCAACTGGGGTCTGGGTCGGTTCAGGTGACGACGGCTGCAGTCGACAGCGACGGGTCACCCGGCCGCGGAACGGTCGGTGGAGTCGGCCGTCTCCGTCGGCTCGTCGATCCCGAACAGCGTGTCGAGGACGCGGGCGATGTGGGCGATGTCGCCATCGTCGAGATGAACGGCGAACTGCGCCTGCAACGCACGGCGGTAGCTGACGTTCATCTCACGCCACAGCCGCCGCCCGGTCCTGGTGAGCTCGACCTCGACTGCGCGCAGATCAGCACCGGGAACCTCGCGGTGCCGAGCGATCCAACCTTCCTCCTGCAGGCGATCGAGCCGTCGGCTCAAGCTCGACGGGGGCAAACGGAGGTCGGCGGCAACGTCGAGCGGTCGTGCTCGGCCGCCGAGGCGCTGCAGCGATGCCAGCACGTCGAACCAGCCGAGCGGGATGTCCCAGTCCGCCCGCAGCTCCTCGTCGAGGCCTCGCTCGATCTGACCGACCAATGCCTGCAGCCCCCGCCACGCTGCGACGCGAGACGAATCGAGGCGTGCCATCGGCGACTCAGCTGGTGGCGCGGATCGCTGCGGCGAACGCCTGCGTCGCCTCGTTCACCTCGTCGGCGGTGACGACCAACGGCGGCATCCACCTGATCGTGCGGTTGCGGGTGCCGGCCTTCATCAGGATCACCCGGCTCTCGCGCAGACAGTGGGCCACGACGGCATCGGCACGCTCGGACGTCTCGAATTCGGTGGCCACCATCAAGCCGCGCCCCCGGACGTACAGCAGCGCCGGATCGAGCTGCTGCATCTCGCGCAGCGCATCGATCAGCTGGGTGCCGCGTGCGTGGACGTTGTCGAGGAAGCCGGGTGCGGTGAGCACGGCGATCGTCGCCAGCGCTGCAGCGCACCCGATCGGGTTGCCGTTGGTCGAGCCGCCCTGACTGCCGACACGCCAGCGGGCATCGATCGACGCCCGCATTCCCAACGCAGCGAACGGGAACCCCGACGCAATGCCCTTGGCCATGCACAACAGGTCGGGTTCGACGTCGTGCGCATCGATGGCGAACATCCTGCCCGTGCGTCCGAAACCGCTCTGGATCTCGTCGGCGATGAACAAGATCCCGTGATCACGACAGCGTTCGGCCAGTCCGGTGATGAACCCGGCCGGTGTCGGGATGTAGCCGCGCTCGCTGATCACCGGTTCGACGACGATGGCAGCGATCTCGTCGGCGACCACCTGGGTCTGCAACAGCCGGTCGAAGCCGCGCAGCGCTCTCGTGATCTCGGCCTCCTGATCGGACGCATGAGGATCGGGGAACGGCGCCACGAAGACACCCGGCGGGAACGGTCCGTACCCCGCACGGTCGATCGCGCGGGCTGTCGACATCGCCATCGTGAGGTGCGTCCGCCCGTGGAATGCGCCGTCGAACACGACGATGTTGTGGCGACCGGTGGCGTGCTTCGCGACCTTGACGGCGGTCTCGAGGATCTCGTCGCTCGAGTTGGCGAAGAAGAACGTCTCGATCGACGGCGGCGAGATCTCGTCGAGTTTCGCTGCCAATGGCTCGAGGAGGTCGTGCGTGTAGACGTTCTGCTGGGCGTGGATGAAGCGGGCGGCCTGGTCGGCGATCGCCTGCACCACCTTGGGGTGACAGTGGCCGGTCGATGCCGCAGCGATGCCGGCGGTGAAATCGAGGTACTCGTTGCCGTTGACGTCGACGACACGGCACCCGCGTCCGCTGACCACCTGGAGGTCGGTCGTCTTGGCCCAGACGTTCGACGTGTGGGAACGGGCGGAACTCATCCGAACGAGCCTAGGCGTCGAGTCCGCTGGTCGCCGCGACCGCATCGTCCCACGAGGCGCGATCGAGGAACAGCTTGCGCGTCGGCATGACCCAGCGCGGGGCGTTCACACCGAGCGCACCGTGCAGGCGGCCGTTGCGCCCGAACAGCGCGAGAAACTTCGCATCGGCCGTCGAGCCGGCGACCACGCGTACCTCGTCGTCGGCGGCGGCACGTCCCAGGAACTGGATGCGGTGCTCGAACTGGTCGCTCCAGAAGAACGGCAGCGGTTCGTAGGGTTCGAGTGGCTCCCCGGCCGCGAAGTGACGCAGGTTGAGCGCGACATGGGCACCCTGTTCGGCGGCGTTCGTCCAGTGCTCGACCCGCATCTCCTCGCCGAAGAGCCCGTTCGGCCAGCGCGCCACGTCGCCGGCGGCGAACACCCCCGGCACCGCCGCGCCCGACACGTCGAGCGCGTTCAGATTGGCGTCGCAGACCACGCCGTCGCGCAGGCGCAGTCCGTCTCCCTCCAACCAGTGGGTGTTCGGCGTCACGCCGATGCCGACGACGATCGCGTCGGCGGGCACGATCTCACCACTGGCCAGCCGAACCCCCTCGGAGGTGAGGCCCTCGATCAGGACGCCGCAGCGCACGTCGACGCCGTGTGCACGGTGCAGGTCGGCGATCGCTTCGCCCATCTCGGCGCCGAGCCCACGGATGAGCGGAGCCGACGCTCCTTCGAGAACCACGACGTCGTTGCCGAGCAGCTTGGCGGTCGCCGCAGCTTCGAGTCCGATGAAACCCGCACCGATCACGACGACGCGGCGACCCCCGGCACCGATCTCGCCGCGCAGGCGGAGTGCGTCATCGAGCGTGCGGAGTTCGTGGACGTGGTCGAAGCTGTCCTGGCCCGAGAGTCGGCGGGGACGGGCGCCGGTCGCGATCACCATCGCGTCGAAGCCGAGGACCGACCCGTCGGCGAGCGTGAGCTCGCGCCGCTTGGCGTCCAGGGTCGACGCAGGCGTACCGAGGCGCCACTCGACGTCGAGATCGTCGAACACGTCGGGTTGACGGAGATGGATCCGATCGGGCTCCCACTCACCCGCCAGCAGCTTCTTCGAAAGCGGCGGCCGGTCGTAGGGCCGGTGCACCTCGTCGCCGACCACCACGATCGATGTCGCCACGTCGTGCTGCCGTAGCGATTCCGCAGCTCGCAGCCCCGCGAGCGAGGCGCCGACCACGACCACCCGATCGAGCGGATCGAACGAGATCGTGGTGTCGCTGTCGGTCATGTCGGCAACGATGCCACGCGTCGCTGTCCGCGGCGAAGCTCGCTCGATCATTGCGGCGAAGCTCGCTCGATCATTGCGGCGAAGCTCGCCTGATCATTGCGGCGAAGCTCGCTCGAAACGAGTCCGTCGCCGGCACTAGCGTCTGGGCATGCCTTCAGCCACGGCCGACGACACGCGCCCCACACACTCACTACCGACCGCGACGGCGGTGAACGAGATGATCGACCAGCTCTTCCCGGGCTCGAACAACACCTGCGACGCGATCGGTGCCGACTTCGCAGTGGCCCGCCGGGAGATCTCCGACGCCGAACTGCGCCCAGGTGCGTTCGTCTCGGGTCCGTCGCAGTTCGGGCTGGCCGACGCCGCGCTCTGGTATCTCGTGTTCGGTGCCACGGGGCGCATCGAGCCGATGGCGCTCACCTCGGAACTCTCGATCCGGTTCCTGCGACCGGCCCAGGGCAAGGTCCTGTGGGCGAAGGCGACCCTCGACGTCGCAGGGCGCCGCAACGTGGTCGGCACCGTCCGCGTGTGGTGCGACGACCGATACGACAAACCGACCGCCACCGCGCAGGGCACCTACGCACTGCCGCTGTGACCGCCATGAGCAACTCGAACGACACGAGCCCGCCGCACGACGAGGTTCGACCGCGGTTCCACTTGGCGATGCCGGTGCACGACCTGTTGGCCGCCCGTGGGTTCTACGGTGGGGTGCTCGGCTGCCCCGAGGGTCGCAGTGCGGAGACGTGGGTCGACTTCGACCTGTACGGGCACCAGTTCGTCGCCCATCTCGACGCCCACGCCGACCGGGGCGCACGGGGCGAGGTGCTCACCAATCCGGTCGACGGCGACGACGTGCCCGTGCCGCATTTCGGCGTGCTGTTGTCGCCTGCGCAGTGGCAGGACCTCGCCGAGCGGTTGCGCGCAGCGGGCACGACGTTCGTGATCGAACCTCACACCCGGTTCGCCGGCCAGGTCGGCGAGCAGTCGACGATGTTCCTGCTCGACCCGTCGGGCAATGCCCTGGAGTTCAAGGCGTTCGCCGACGACAGCCAGGTGTTCGCCCGGTGATCGGCCGGTGACGATCGCGGTCGACGACGCCGACGACCACCGACTCGACGACTACCGGTCGCTCAACGACCAGGCGTTCCGTCGGCGGTACGAGGGCGACGAACTGTTCGTCGCCGAGGGGTACGTCGCGATCGACCGGCTGATCGAGTCGGGCCACGAGATCCGCTCGGTGTTGCTGGCCCCGTCACGCGTCGAGCGGTTCGCACCGCACCTTCGCGCACTGGCCGCTCGGGGTGTCGATGTGTTGGTCGCCGAGCACGACGTGATCGCAGCCGTGGTCGGCTTCGATCTGCACCGGGGCGTGGTGGCGTGTGCGCAGCGCCGTGCGTCGCCGAGCGTCGCGGAGCTGCTCGACGGCGCCGCGCGGATCGCCGTACTCGAGGGCCTCAACGACAACGAGAACCTCGGTGCGATCGCACGAGCCGCACGTGCCTTCCGCATCGGCGGGCTGTTGATCGATCCGACGTGCACCGACCCCTACAGCCGGCGGACCGTGCGGGTGAGCATGGGCGAGGTGCTGACGCTGCCGATCTCCCGGGTCGCGCGTGACGGCTGGCCGGCGGTGCTGGGCGAGGTCCGTTCGGCGGGCTTCGAGGTGTGGGCGATGACTCCGGCGTCGACCGCCGAGGAACTGTGGTCGCTGCCGGTTCCCGACCGGGTGGCGGTAGTGCTCGGCGCCGAGGGACCAGGGCTGAGCCGGGCGGCGCTCGCCGGCGCCGATCGCCAGGTCCGCATCCCGATCAGCGCCGAGGTCGACTCGCTCAACGTCGGCCAGGCCGCCGCCGTCACGTTCGCTGCCCTCACCCGACCCTGAGCGTGTCCCTCCGGACCCGACCCCGATGGACAGCCTGTCCTTGCGGGCCCGACCCGGAAGGACAGGCTGCGTCGCTCGGCTCAGTGGGCGAACTTGACGTTGGGGAGGATGCGGTCCATCCAACGCGGCAGCCACCAGGCCCGGTTGCCGATGAGATACAGCGTCGCCGGCACCAGCACCAGACGGATCAGGAAGGCGTCGAGCAACACGGCGGTGCCGAGGATCAAGCCCATCTCCTTCATCGGCAGGGTGCCGGCGATGGCGAACGTGTAGAACACCGCGATCATGACGCCGGCGGCGGCCACGATCGGCCGGCCGGTGTGGCCGAGCGATCCTCGCACTGCCTCGGCGGCATCACCCGAGCGTTCGAAGTGCTCGCGGGTCGAGGCCAGCAGGAACACCGTGTAGTCCATCGAGATCGCGAACACGAGGGCGAAGAAGAACAGCGGCGCCCACGACGTGAGATAGCCCTGGCTGTCGAAGCCGAGCAGGCTCGACCCGATGCCGTGCTGGAACACCAGCGCTCCGACACCGAACGCGGCGCCGACCGACAACAGGTTGAAGATCACGCCGACGAACGCCACGATCACCGCCTGGAGGGCGATCATCAACAAGATGAAGCCCAGCACGAGGACCACGCCCATCACGAGCGGGGCCTTCTGCGACAGCGTCTGATCGAGGTCGTAGTTCTCGGCGACCGGACCACCGACGAGCACGCCGTCGGGCAGTTCCTCTCGCAACGTCGGGATCAGGCCGAGCGCCTCGTCCGACGACGGGTCGTAGGCACCGACGGCCTGGATGATGCTGGCACCCTCCATGCCCGGCTGGGGCGGGAACGCCATGACGACACCCTCGGTGGCCATCATCTGGTCGGCGACGGCCTGGGCATCGGCGCCGGCGGGGACGATCACCTGGATCGGACCGGGGCCGCCGGGGCCGAATCCGTCGGCGATCATGTCGTATCCCTGACGGGCCTGCTCGTCGGCGGGCAGGACGGTGATGCCGGGCATCCCGGTCTTCAGACCGAGCAGCGGCAGAGCGAGGGCGACGAGTGCAGCGACGGCCGCGACCGCCACGATCACCTTGTGGGCCTCGATGCGATCGGCCAGCTTCGCGAAGAACTCGCTGTGATGGTCCCCCTTGCGATGCCACGGGAGAGCGAACTTGTCGATGCCGGGTCCGAGTAGTGCGGGCAGCAGTGTGAGCGCAGCGAGCAGGACGAAGCTGACCGACAGCATCATGCCTGCGGCCATCGAACGGAACGCCGGGATCGGCACGAGCAGCACGGCCGAGAGGCTGATCAACACGGTGATGCCGGAGAACAGCACCGCCTTGCCGGCGGTGTCCATCGCAAGGCCGGCGGCATGCTGGGGGTCCTCGGGGTGTGCGTGCAGCGCAGCCCGGTAGCGGGTGACGATGAACAGGGCGTAGTCGATGCCCAGTGCGAGCGCGAACATCATCGCGAAGTTCAACGTCCAGATCGACAGGTCGGTGATTTGGGTGATGCCGTACAGCACGCCCATCGAGGCCAGCAGGCCAGCAGCGGTCAGCACGAGCGGCAGGCCAGCGGCGGCGAGCGTGCCGAAGGCGATCACGAGGATGACAGCGGTGACCGGCCACGTGAGGATCTCGGCCTTCATCATGCCTTCGCGGTTGACGGCGTTGAAGTCGTCCCAGAACGCCGGCGAGCCGGTGAGCGCCACGAAGATCTCGTCACCGGCGACCTCGGTCGACAGGTCCCCGATGTCGTCGCCGAGCCGTTCAGCGGCGCGCACGGCTTCGGTCGGGTCGACCTGGGCACCTGCCTGGATCATGACGGTCATGCCGTCCATGCCGGGCTGGGCGGGCATCGGCTGGCCGAAGCCGGGTTCGGTGGCGATCAGCTCGTTGACGTCGGCGATCACCTGCTGGAAGGCCGGATCGTCGATCGGCGTCGACTGGCTCTGGATCACCACGACGGCCGATTGCGACGACAGGCCGCCGAACTGCTGATCGATCACGTCACGTGCGGCGAGCGACTCGCTGCCGTTGACTTCCCACATCGCACCGGAAAGGGCGTGCTCGAGCCGCGGCGCGAAGACACCGAGGCCGATCGCGAGGACCGCCCAGGTCAGCACGACCAGCTTGCGGTGGCCGTGCGCCCATCGCCCCATCCGCGCCAACGGCGGATGGACGACGTCGGTCTCCATGTCGTCGTGAACGATGAGCGGTTTATGGTCATGTAGCGATGAATCCGACAATGCGGGTGGGTCGAGATCGGTACTCATGTGGTGGGCTGCTTTCCGGTAGCGGGTTGTTGGAAGGGGTGACAGGGGGGTGACAAGGGGGTGGTCGACCGAGGGCAGAGCGCGATCAGACGGCGAACGTGCGGGCGTCGTGGGCGACCTGGTCGCGCAGGCGGTCGCAGACGATTGCGCACACGGGCATCAGGCTCGGATCGGTGACCGAGTAGTACGCCGAGGTGCCCTCGCTGCGACGGGTGACGATCCCGGCGTCGTGGAGCAACCGCAGATGCTTGGAGACGTTCGCCTGGCTGGTGCCGAGGCGCTCGACGAGTTGGCCGACGTTCTGCTCGCCGTCGTCGAGCAGCGTGCGAATGATGCCGAGGCGTGTGGCGTCGCCGAGGACGCGGAAGCGTTCGGCGACGTGCTCGAGCAATTCAGCGGGAAGTGCCTTGGACATGTGCAGCACTCTATAACCATCTAGCGATGATTGCAACCCACTGTGGCCGGCCCTGCCGCTGCACGTTCCGATGAGCGAAAAGCCGACATCTTGTCGGTTCGCTCATCGAACACCGAAGTGCCGCATCGCGATGAGCGAAAAGCCGGGATCTGGTCGATTCGCTCATCGCTGGGGGCACATCACACCGACGCAACGGAGCGATGTGGGACGAAAACGGCGAATGCCCCCGGGCGGACCCGAGGGCATTCGATCGATTCGTTCGGTCAGTCGTCCGATTCGGAGCTTTCCTCGCGCGGTTCGGGGGCTTCCCCGAGGCCGAGCTGAGCAAAGATCTCCGCCTTGCGGAACTCGAAGTCGTCCTCGTCGACGTCTCCGGCTGCGAACTTCTCGTTCAACAGGCGGAACTGCTCGAGCAGCGCATCCTCGTCGGGGCCGTCATCGACGTCCTCATCGGAGTCCGATGACTTGCCGTGTCGAACGGCGAGCTTCTCGGCCTTGCGCTCCTTCTTGCGGAGCTCTCGTTGACGCTTCTGGTAGGACTGTGGGCTTCGAGCCAATCGGAACGCCTCCTCAGACGACTTTGACGTCGACCGCTTCGGGACCCTTGCGGCCCGCAGCGATCTCGAACTCGACGGTGTCACCGTCGTTCAGCGAACGACGACCAGAACCGACGATGTTCGAATAGTGCACGAAAACGTCGTCGCCGTCGTCGCGAGAGATGAAACCGAAGCCCTTCTCGTCATTGAAGAACTTCACTGTACCTGTGGCCATTTCGGCTCCTTGTTGAAATCGGAGCCACCGTTGACTCACGTTTACGGTCCTGAGGTTAGTGACCGTTGTGCAATTGTCCACCGCGCGGCACGCGGCTCACCCGATGGTGGTCACCCCGTCGAGACCAGCGCGAGGCGGCGAGGACGGAGAACGACGAACGGGCGGTGCCCTGTGATGGCGAGCCGACCCAGGATCACCGAGGCGAGCGTCATGCCGACCGCACCGGCGAGCATGAGCGCAACGTCTCCGACGCCGACGCCGTAGACCAACCACAACGCTGCCTCGACGAAGGCGATGATCCAGGTCGCCGACGACACTCCGGACAGCAACGTCGTGCGCAGCGACGCCACGACGGCCGGCAGCAGCTGGATGCCGTAGGAGAGCCCGACCGCGACGCCGGCGAGTTCCCAGCCGCCGACGACGAGGAACGGCAACGGCACCATGCCGAGCCCGAATGCGCCGAGCGCCATCCCGGGCAGGGCTGCGCGACCGACCGACCGGACGAAGAACCACGCCATGGTGCCGTAGAGCAGCAACGAGATGACCGACACCGGCACCAACGCCCAGACGCCGACGACGAGTCCGTAGGTGAGCCACCACCCGTTGATCGCGAGGCTGACGCCGATCCACGTGGACGACACGCCGTCGACCCGACGCGTCCGGGCGATGCGGCGGGCCTGAGGGAACGCCATCCACGACCCGAGGACGGTGGCGGCGACCACGATGAGGTTGAGGGCGAGATCCATGGTTCCGACGACATTCCGTGTAAGTGGCTAACTGGCGTTAGTACCTTACACGCTCGGAGCGGACTACGCTCACCACGTGTACGTCACGTCCGGTCACGACACCGAGGTCCGCCTCACGATCGAGGCGCTCATCGATCTCGTCAACGAACTGCGCGACGCCCGCGACGAGCCGGGCAGCAAGGCCGTCGACGTCCGAACACTGCTCCACGAGCACCGGTTCAGTCGAGCCGCGGGCGCCTCGGCCGCAGCGATCGACCGCATCGAACAGCGCGTCGGGTCGATGATCGACACCCTGGTCGCGCTCCCCGGCTCAGAGCCGGAGCCGACCGTGGCGTGGATCAACGACGAGCTCTCGCGCATCCACATCACGCCGTCGCTGACCGACCACGACGGCGCCGACCTCCACATCCACTGGACGCCGGCATCAGCGACCTTCGACGACCAGGCGATCGCCGACTTCCTGATGGCGTTCGCGCAGGAGGTGTGCGACCACGGCACCACCCGATTCGGCAAGTGCGCCGCGAACGACTGTGACCACCTCTTCTACGACGTCACCCGCAACGGTTCTCGTCGGTTCTGTGGCGACCCGCGTTGTGCGAGCCGCACCCACACCGCCGACCACCGCGCCCGGCGACGCACGACCTGACCGCAGCGCACCGGCGACCTCACTGGGCGGCGCTGATCCGGCCGTGATCGAGCCGAACCACCTGATCGGCCCGGTCGAACGCGACCGCCCGGTGCGAGACGGCGATGACCGTCATGCCGGCGTCGGCGAGATTGGTCCACAGCTGCACCTCGGTCTCGACGTCGAGCGCACTCGACAGGTCGTCGAACACGACCAGTTCGGGCGAGTGGACGAGTGCTCGGGCCGTCGCCAGTCGCTGGCGCTGACCACCCGACAAGCGCAGCCCTCGTGGCCCGATCAGGGTGTCGACGCCGGCGGGCATCGCCGCGATGTCATCGGTGATCGCCGCGAGCTGCAACGCGCTGGCCAGTCGGTCCGGATCCACGGGGCCGAGACCGACGTTGTCGCCCACGCTGTCGGAGATCAGTTGCGGCACCTGCGACAGGAAGGCGGCGTTCGGCGGCACGAGGAAGGCCGCGCGGTCGTCGATCTCCACACCGTTCCAGCGGACCGAACCGACGACGTCGGCCTGCCACGCCAGCCCCAGCAGTGCGCGCAGCAGCGTGCTCTTGCCGGCGCCGACGGGGCCGGTGACGACGACGAACTCGCCGCGCCGCACCGTGAGGTCGATGTCGCGCAGCACCGTGCGGTCGCCGTACGACACACCGAGGCCGCGCACCTCGAGCACGTCGAGAGCGGTCCGGTCGGGGCGAACGACCTCGGGGCGCATGCGTCGGTCACGGGGATCGATCGGCAGGTCGCGGGGTCGCACGATGTTCGCCGCCTCCTGGTCGGCGACCAGTCGACGCATGCGGTCGAAGGCGACGCCGGCCTGTTTGCGCCGAGCGAGCACACGCCCGACCATCCGCGGCAGGAAGCTCAGCCAACCGAGATACGCGGTGAAGAGCGCCAAGGTGCCGAGGTCGAACGCACCGGAGGCGATCGCTCCGGCGCTCACGAGCAGCACGAGGCCGAGGCCGATGTCGGCGGCGCCCTGGCTGAACGCCATCACGCCCTCTTCGAGCACACGGTCTCGGACCGCGGTGTGGCGCCGACGCTCGACCAGCACACCGAGACGACGCAGCATCGGCTCGGCGGCATCGTTCACCTTGACGGTCGTCGCGGCGGCCATCACGTCACCGAGCAGGCCGGTGACGTGTTCGGTGGCGATGCGATCGGCTGCCCGGTACTCCTTGATGCGCGTGTCGAGGACCCGCGTGGCGACGCCGACACCGAGCAACGGGATGATCAGGACGGCGGCAGCACGGGCGTCGGCGGTACCGAGCACGAAACCGGCGATCACGGTGAACACGACACCACCGGAGATGTCGACGATGCCGTCGACCAGGTTGGCGACGTCCTCGGTGTCGTCTCGGAAGTGGGTGACCGCCGATCCCGCCGACCCGACCGGCTGACCGGCGTGGAGCCCTCCGCTGGCCATCTGGGCGCTCAGCATGTTCGCGCGCAACAGCGTCTGCATGTGGATCCACACCCGGGTCCAGGTCAAAGCGCCGTGATGGACCGCCGTCATCCGCACCGTCTCACTGGCCGCGATCGCCGCTGCCCACCAGATCGTGGCCGTCGTGTCGCCGGTCTCGAGCGCGGCGTAGCCACGTCCGAGGAACAATCCGCTCACGGCGGGCATCGTGAAGAACACCACGAACAGACCCCAGCCCAGCCAGAAATCGCGCGGCCGGTGCTGGGACACCCGCCACGCGAGCGACCAGACGTCACGGACGCCGCCGGTCTGCCCTGCGGCGTCGGCCTGCGCCGGAGTCGTGCGAACGTCGTCGTGTCCGGGGGTGAGGTCGAGTCCCATCGTCATGTCGTCACCTCCTGTCCGGCTCGCCGGTCGGCATCGGTCGAGGTTTCCGGCCACTGCTCGCCGTCGAGTGCGATCGCCAGCAGGCGCGCGAAGCGGCTCTCGTCGTCGCCGACCAGGTCGAGGCGTGCACCGTGTTCGATGATGCGTCCGTGGTCGAACACGATGATCTCGTCGACCGATTTGAGCGTCGACAGGCGGTGCGCGATCACGAGCGTCGTGCGGCCCCGCATCAGCTCGACCACGGCGGCCTCGATGCGGCGCTCGGTGTCGGGGTCGACACGGGCGGTCGCCTCGTCGAGCACCAGCAGGTCGGGGTCGCGCAGCCACACCCGGGCCAGCGCGAGCAGCTGCGCCTCTCCCGCCGACAGCCCGGCTCCACCGGCGCCCAGTTGCCGGTCGATGCCCGATGCCGCCAGTGCGCCGAGCCCGACGCGTTCGAGCGCGTCGACGACGGCAGCATCGCACTGGTCGTCGTCGAACAGGGTGACGTTGTCGCGCAACGTGCCGGCGAACAGCTCGACCTCCTGCGGCACCAGCGCGACGCGACGCCGCAACTCGGTGAACGGGATGTCCGCGATCGCAACGTCGCCGAGCGCCACGAGGCCACTCGTCGGTTCGACGAGGCGGAGCACGAGCCGCGAGAAGGTGGTCTTGCCGCTGCCGGTGCGCCCGACGATGCCGACCGACCGGCCTGCGGCGATGCGGATGTCGACGTCACGCAGGACCGGGCGGTCGTCGCCGTAGTCGAAGTGGACGTGGTCGGCGTTGACCGCAAGCGGGCCCGGCGGCGGGATGGTGGTGCCCTCGTCGAGCACGTTCGGCCGGATGGCGAGGAGTTCGGCGACGCGCACCATCGCGCCGTTCGCCTTCTGGACGGTCTCGAGTTCGTGGACGACCTCCTCGAGCGGCCGGGCGACGAGCAGCACGAACTGGAACAGCAGGAACGCCGTGCCGAGGGTGATCGTGCCGCGGTCGTAGAGCACGGCGCCGACGACCAGGGCGAAGACCCATCCGGCAGCGACGGCTCCTTGCACGAACCACCACATCACCAAGAACGCCCGCTCGCGGCGTACGGCACTGACGAGTGCTCCCTCGCTGTCCTCGACGAAGCGCCATGCGACGTGGGCTGCTGCACCGTTGGCCCGCAGGTCCTCGGCCGCGGTCAACCGCTCCTCGATCCCGCCGTAGAGCCGGCCGAGCGCGCCCATCTCGTCGGACGACTCCGAGATCGCGCGATGGCGGGTACTGATGATCACGAGCAGGGCGAAGACGACGTAGGCCGCCATGCCGAGCCCGAGGCGCCAGTCGATCACCGTCAGCACGATGACCATGCCGCCGACGAGCATCGCTGCGCCGGCGGCCTTCGTGACCACCTGACCGAGGAACTCCGAGACCGAGGTGATGTCGCCGTCGACGCGCTGGATGAGCTCGCCGGGCGTGTGCGTGCGATGGAACTCGTGGTCGAGGCCGAGCACGTGACGGGTCATCGTGAGGCGCAGACCATTGGTGGTGCGCCACGCCGCGACCGTGGCGAGCCAGGCGACGATGACCGCCAGCAGCTGGGCGAGCGCTGCGATCGCGAGGAACACGAGGGCGAGGCGTGTGATCTCGCTCGGCGTCGTGCCGTCGGCGGCGGTGTCGACGATCCGCCGCACGACGAGTGGACCCGCGATCGTCAGCGCCGACCCGAGGGCCACGAGCGCGCCGAGGCCGACCCAACGTCCGGCGTCGGGCCGCAACAGCGTGCCGAGCGCACGCCAACGAGATCCGGTGTCACCGGTCTGCGTGGCCACCAGACCAGTCTTGCGGCCCAACGACGGCCGGACATCAGGAGTTTCGGTGACCGCTGGCCGGAGGCGACCACTCTTCACGGCCGCCGCACCGCATTCCGGCACAAGCGGAATATTTGCGATCACAATGACGCTGCAACGTCCGATGGGTGTCCACCGACTCAACCACGCCGTGCTCTACGTCCGCGACGTCGCCGCCTCCAAGGGCTTCTACGGCGACGCCCTCGGTTTCCGCGTCGTGAGCGAGTTCCCGGGCGCTGCGTTCCTGCAGGCGCCCGACTCGACGAACGACCACGATCTCGGCCTGTTCCAGATCGGTGCGGCGGCCGCGCCGTCCGACGCCGGTCGGGCGACCGTCGGGCTGTATCACCTCGCCTGGGAGGTCGACACGCTGGGTGAACTGCAGCGTGTTGCCGGCCTGCTGCGCGACCGGAACGCCCTCGTCGGCGCCAGCGACCACGGCACCACCAAGAGCCTCTACGCGAAGGACCCCGACGGGATCGAGTTCGAGGTCGTCTGGATCATCCCGGCCCATCTGCTCACCGCCGAGGACATCGCCGCGCGCGCCACGGTCGGTCCACTCGACCTGCCTGCCGAGATCGAGCGGTTCGGCCGCAGCGAGCGTGGGGGCGTCGGCATCTCGATCCCCCGATCGCCCTTCGTACCCATCCCCGATCCCGTCTCCGACGAAAGCGACGCGACTTCATGAACATCGACTTCTGGGTCGATCCCGGCTGCCCGTTCTGTTGGGCGACCGCCCGCTGGGCCGTCGACGAAGTGCAACCGCACCGCGATCTCGACATCACCTGGCGGCCGATCAGCCTGTTCTTCAAGAACGAGCCGGATCCCGAGTCGCCCTGGTACGAGGCGACCAAGTTCACGCACGGCCTGCTGAGGGTGATGGAGTCGGTGCGCGCCACCGACGGCAACGATGCGGTGTTCGAGCTGTACTGGGAATTCGGCGCCCGGATCCACCACGACAAGGAGCGGCCGTTCGATCCGGCCGATGCGCTGGCGACCGTTGGCCTCGACACGTCCCACGCCGCTGCCCTCGACGACGAGTCGTGGGATGCCGCGATCCGATCAGGAATGGACGAGGGGCTCGCCCTCGTCGGCGACGACGTCGGCACGCCGATCATCGCGTTCGACAACTCCGACGGGGTGAAGGCGGGCTACTTCGGACCGATCATCTCGCGTGTGCCGACGACCGAGAAGAGCCTCGCGATGTGGGATGCGCTCGTGACGATGATGGACGTCGACTCGTTCTTCGAACTGAAGCGCACCCGCACGGAGGGTCCGCAACCGGGCGCCCGCCCCATCCCCCGCTGACGCAGCCTTCCCGTTTGCGTTGCATTCCGGGTGGGGCGGCCCGCCAGAATCCGCACACAAACGTGGTGAAAACTCGGGTGTCACTCGCGGCAGGCGGTGAGCAAGCGCTGCTTGAAGGCTGCTTCGTCGACCGACCAGACCACGCGGACGTTCGGTGCCGGACGACCGAAGCGCCGATCCGGGATCGTGCAACCCCGCGTGGGGCCATCGAGGCCGACGACGAGCCACTCGTCGGTCGCCTCGCCGACGATCGAGTCGTCCAGGGCGACCGCCATCGCCACCGGATCGGGGAGATCGAATCCGGCGAGACCGGTGTCGAGGCAGTACTGCTCGACGTCGCCGTTGATGTCGATGGCGAACTTCCCGAGCGGGCCGACGGCGGCGAGTGCCGCTTGCTCCTCGTCGTTCATCACGGCGAACGTCCGCGAGATGTTCCAGCCGATCATCGTCTTCGCGCCTGCGGCCGCGAAGACCGCCGTCGCAGCCTCGGGATCGGCCCAGACGTTGTATTCGCCGAGCGCATCGACGTTTCCGACGCCGTCGGGCGAACCGGCCATCAGGTACGTGTGACCGAACCCGGTCAGCAACGCCGGATCGCGTTCGAGTGCAGCGGCGATGTTGGTGAGCGGACCCAACGTGACCAGGTCGTGGCGGCCCGGCTCGGCGGCCGCGATGTCCACCAGTGCGCCGACGGCGTCGTCGCTCGTCGCGCTACGCGACGGCTCGGGGAGGGGCGCTCCGCCCATCCCGTCGTCGCCGTGGACGAACTGCGCCGTGTCGAGCGGGCGCGCCAGTGGACGGTCACGGCCAGCGTGCACCGGAATGTCCACGCCACCGGCCAGATCGAGCGTGACGATCGCGTTGCGTACCGCGAGGTCGAGCGGCACGTTGCCGGCGACGACCGTGACGGCGCGCACGTCGACCGACGGCTCACGCACGGCGAGCACGAGGGCGATCGCATCGTCGGATGCGGTGTCGGTGTCGATCACGATGCTGCGACGATCCATCACCGCAGTCTGGCATCCGCTCCCAGGACGTCGCCCAGCCAGCGGTCGCCGACCGGACGGCACCAGGGGGCCGGCCAAACGATGTCCGGTTCACCTGCCGCCGGCGCGACCGAACCGGACGCCGTCGATCGTGGCCTCACGCGTCGGCACCCTGTCCGCGAACGGCGTTGTCCCGTCCGACGAGAGGTCGTCTGCGATGTCGATCAGGTCGTCGAGCAGACCTCGCACCTCCTCCTGGATCGCGATGACGACCGCGCGATCGGTGGGTTCCGACATCAGGTCCTCGACCGCCCGGCGGCAGTCGTCGGCGACGTCGTCGTCGGGTTCCCGTTCGTCGATGATGTCGTCGACCAGCGTCCGGATCGCCGTCGCCGCCCGATCCAGACCATTGAGCAACTCGTCGCCGACCGCCGCCTCGTTGACCAGTGCCCGGTCGGCGAGACGCACGACGGTGGAAGCGGTCGTGAGCGCATCGACGAGCGACGACGACGACGCGACGAGACGCTCCACCGCATCGCCACGGGGTCGACGGATCGGTGCCCAGCGGGCGAGATCGAGCGCATGCTCGACGGTTCCCGATACGCGCTGCAGCTCCTGGTCGATCTGCGCCGACGCAGCCCGCGCTGCGTCCGGCTGTCGATCGTCGAGGTTGCTCCGCAATGCCCGAGCGGCCAGCTCCAGCCCATCGGCTGCGCGACGGGCGACCCTCCGCAATCGATCGGCGAGCTGGCGATGTGGGCGCGAGGGTGCGATGCCGAACGTCACGACGAGCGCCGCGCCCACACCGAGAAGTCCGTCGAGCACCCGGGTCGGCAGCCAGCCCTCTGAACCGGGGATGCCATACAGGACGACCGCATTGATCGTGGCGTAGGTCACCGCCAGTTCCCTGTCGAAGAGCACACCGGCGAGCAGACCGCTCGCCCCCAGGATCATCCCGACCTGCCACCATCCGACCCCGAAGGCGGACCCGGCGATCTCTGCGACCACCGTGCCGAGCAGCAGTCCACCGATCAGCACCACCGAGCGCCAGATCCGTCGCTCGCGGCCCAGACCCATCGCCACGATCGCCGTGATCGGGCCGTAGCCCGCGGGCGAGTCGAGCAGTGCGTGCGAGAACAGCCACGCAAGTCCGGCGGCCATCGCCATCTGCGTCGCCGGCCACCACCAAGCGGAGAATCGCCGACGCAGTTCGGCGGCTCCACGTGGCGGCTCGACACCCGCTGCTTCGGCCACGGATCGCCGAGCAGGTCGTCGTCCGGTGCGTCGTTCGGTCGTCACGTCGTGTCGCCGTACCCGTCAGGGGTCGGTGTCAACCGTGCTGCTCGACCGTGCGATCGACCGTGCCGATCGACCGTGCCGATCGCAGTGGACCGGCGTCAGTGTTCCAATCGATGCAGCCAGATCGCCTCGCCCACACCCTTGACGCGGGTTGGGCCGACCGCACGGAAGGGTCCCTGCTGTCGGTCCCCCTCGAGCGAACGCACGACCTGCTCGGTGACCAACAGCTCTCCCGGCCCGGCGAGGTCCGCCACCCGGGCGGCGATGTTGACCGTCTGCCCGACGAAGTCGTCGCCGCGTTCGACGACCTCACCGGCATGCATCCCCATGCGAACGGCGAGGAGGAATTGGTCGGCATCGCGCGCCGCGGTCACGGCGGCGAGGATGTCGCATGCCGCCTCCACGCCGGTACGCCCGGATTCGAACCACAGCATCAGCCCATCGCCGAGTTCCTTGACGATGCGACCACGCCCGGCCAGCTCGCTGTCGACGATGCTCGACTGACGATCGAGGAGCTCGACCGCCGCCCGATCACCGTGGACGTCGGTGTAGGCCGTGAAGCCGACCAGATCGGTGAACATGATCGCTGCCGTGCCCACCGCCGGCTTTCGGTCGCTCACTTGACGACGACTCGACCGCTACCCGACCGAGCGGTCACGACGCAGTCGTGCTCGCCGTCGACGGCGACCGTGGTGCTCGTCGGCGTGTCGATGCGCACGTTGGCGCCGGCGGGCATCGTGATCGTGATCCGCCCCGACACGGTGTCGGCATCGACGTCGTTCGCCGACGCCATGGTCAGTTCGATCCGTCCGCTCGAGCAGTGCGCATGGGCCGGCCCGTGGGCCTCGCGGAGGACGATCCGGCCGCTGTTGGTGGTGACGTGCGCAGTTCCGCATCGGCCGACCTCGACCCGTCCGCTGCCACCGACGATGCGGCACTCACCCATCACCGTGCCGACCTCGATCCGGCCGCTCGAGGTGCGGATGTCGACCGCTGCCGCCTCGTCGATCGACACCTTGCCGGACCTGGTGACGACGGCCACCGTACCGGCACGTCCGAGTACCTCGACGCGCCCCGACGAGGTGCCGAGCACGAGGTCCAGACCGGGCGGCATCCGCACCTCGGTCCGACTGCTGCCACCGTCGATCGTCATCTCGCCGCCGTCGATCTGCGCAGTGGCCCCGGTCAGCGACACGGTGTCGAGATCGGCGATCGCGCGCACCCGGACCGCACCGCTGCCCCCGGCGATCCGGATCAGCTGGAGCGGAACCTTGACGTCGTTCGCCATGCCCTGACCGTACCGCACCCCGCCAGCCGAAAATGCGCAGATCCGGCCGCCCAGCGACCGGATCCGCACGAGTTTCGGGGGTTGTGGTGTTCGAGCCGGGATCAGTCGAGGCGTTCGATGATCGTGGCGTTGGCCATGCCACCGCCTTCGCACATCACCTGCAGGCCGTACCGGCCGCCGGTGCGCTCGAGCTCATTGAGCAGCGTCGCCATCAGCTTGGTGCCCGAGGCGCCGAGCGGGTGACCGAGGGCGATCGCACCGCCGTTCACGTTGACCTTGCTCATGTCGGCGCCGGTCTCCTTCTGCCAGGCGAGCACGACCGAGGCGAAGGCCTCGTTGACCTCGAACAGATCGATGTCGTCGATCGTGAGGCCGGTCTTCTCGAGGATCTTCTTGGTCGCCGGGATGGGGCCCTTGAGCATGGTCACCGGGTCGGCGCCGGTGACGGCGAAGGCGTGGAAGCGGGCGCGGGGCTTCATGCCGAGCTCCTCGGCCTTCTCCTTGCTCATGATCAGCACGGCCGACGCACCGTCGGAGATCTGCGAGGAGTTGCCGGCGGTGATCAGGCCGTCTTCCTTGAAGGCGGGCTTCAGCTTCGCAAGCGTCTCGGCGGTGGTGCCTTCACGGATGCCCTCGTCGCTCTTCACGACCTCGGTCTGGCCGTCGATCTCGACCTCGATCGGGATGATCTCGTTCTCGAAACGACCCTCGTCGCGCGCGACCGCAGCGCGCTGCTGGCTCTGGGCGCCGAACTCGTCGAGGTCTTCACGGCTCAAGCCGTACTCGACGGCGATCATGTCGGCACCGATGCCCTGCGGGGGCAGGCCGGTCTCCGAGTAGCGGTCGAGCTGCTCCTGCGGGAACGGGAAGCCCATGCCCTGCACGATCGAGGCGCCCATCGGGGTGCGGGTCATCACTTCGACGCCCGCGGCGACGACGACGTCGTAGGCACCGGCCATCACGCCTTGTGCGGCGAAGTGCATCGACTGCTGGCTCGAGCCGCACTGGCGGTCGATGGTGGTCGACGGGACCTCTTCGGGCCAACCGGCGGCGAGGACGGCGTTGCGGCCGATGTTGAGCGACTGCTCACCGACCTGCATCACGCAGCCCATGATCACGTCATCGACCATGGCGGGGTCGAGACCGTTGCGCTCTTCGAGTGCCTTGAGGACCTTGGCCGCGAGGGCGGCGGGATGCTGGTCCTTGAGCTTGCCGTTGCGCTTGCCGCCCGGCGTGCGGATGGCGTCGACGATCACTGCTTCGGTCATGGTTGTTCTCCTGTTGGTGTGGTTGAGATGGGGGTTGAACTGAGGGTGGAACTGAGAGCGGGTCCGGCAGTCGACGACGCTCCCACCTGCGATGAGCGAACCGTCCGGAGAGCGGCTGCTCGCTCATCGTTGGGGAAGGTCCCGATCATGCGATGAGCGAACCGCCCGAATGCCGGCTTTTCGCTCATCGCTCGGAGATGTCCGCGGGGACGGGAGCGTTGGTGGCGGCGTTGGTGGCGGCGATCGCCGTCGTCAGGTTGTGTTGCAGGCGGGTCATCACCCAGGCGAGGGCCTGGCGCTCCTCGCGCCCGATGCCACGGCGAAGTTCTGCACGCAGGACGGCGTCGACCTCGGCGATCCGGTCGGCGAGCTCGCAGCCGTCGTCGGTGATCGCGACGAGCCAGACCCGCCGGTCGTCGGGCCGCGGCTGGCGCACCACGAGGCCGCGAGCCTGCAGCCGATCGATCACGGAGCCGATCTGTGCCCGCCCGATTCCGAGATGATCGGCGAGTTCGGTCTGCGTCGTCGGGCCGAACTCGGCGATGTAACCGAGCAGCGACGCCTGCGTCAGGTTCAACTCGAGCGTGGCCAGGCGGGCATCGAACGCAGCACGGACGAGACGCGCCGTCGCCATCAGCGTGGACTCGACGCGCAGCCACGGCGGCGAGTCGAGTTCGTGGGTGGTGAGGTTGCTCATGTCGCTGGCGTTCCGAACTGTCACGTTTGACCCGGCACCGTGCGACGCTCTGGTCGGCCTCGGTGTGGACACATACTGTACGGTGCCATACAGTATTGCACGAACTGATCGCCGATCCCACCCCCTTTCCACCTCCCCAGGAGCCCGACATGACCGACATCGCCACCGACACCGGACTCAGCGCCGAGGAGGCCGCCGCCTTCCGCCAGAAGTGCGTCGACTTCATGGAGCAGTATGCGCCGGGACAGAACCCCACGCTCGAGGACCAGAAGGCCTTCCTCGCCGCCGCCGCCGAAGCGGGCCTCGCCGGGCTCCCCGTTCCTTCCGAGTACGGCGGCGGCGGGCTCACCCTCGCCCACGAGAAGATCTGGCGCGAGGTGAAGGGCAACTACCCGATGCCCGACAGCGAGTTCATCATCAGCCACGGCATGTGCATGCCGATGCTCGCCGAGTACGGCACCCACGAGCAGAAGGAACGCTTCCTCGCCGACAACATCTCCGGCAAGACGATGTGGTGCCAGATGTTCTCCGAGCCCGGCGCCGGCTCCGACGTCGCCAGCCTGCAGACCAAGGCCGAACTCGACGGTGACGAATGGGTCATCAACGGCCAGAAGGTGTGGACCACGCTCGCCCACAAGAGCGACTACGGCCTCGTCGTCGCTCGCACCGATCCCGACCAGGTGAAGCACGCCGGCATCTCGATGTTCATCCTCGACATGCGGGCGCCGGGCGTCGAGATCCGTCCGATCCACCAGATCGACGGCGGGTCGCACTTCAATGAGGTCTTCTTCTCCGACGTACGGATTCCGAAGGACTGGTTGATCGGTGACCTGAACAACGGTTGGAACCTGGCCACGGCGATGCTGATGTACGAGCGCGTGGCCATCGGTGGCGCCGGCGCCGGCAAGATCAACCAGCCGAACTTCAAGATGCTGCGCAAGGCGGCGGAGTCGACCGGCAAGCTCGACGACCCGGTCGTGCGCGACCAGATGATGAAGATCTGGTCGATGGAGACGTGCAAGTCGCTCGTGGCAATGAAGACACGCGACGAACTGAAGGCCGGCAAGACCCCCGGTCCCGGCGGCTCGCTCGGCAAGTTGTTCGGATCGAACATCGCCTGGAAGGTCCGCGAGATCGCCCTCGAGTTCGCCGGTCCGTCGTCGGTGGCGTGGGATCCCGACGACGAGAGCGGTGCCGAGTTGCAGCGCATCGTGCTGAACAGCTTCCAGTCGAGCATCGCCGGTGGCACCGACGAGATCCAGCGCAACATCATCGGCGACCGGGTGCTCGGCCTGCCGCGCGAACCCGCAGTCGATCGTGGCGTGCCGTTCCGCGAGCTCAAGGTCGGAACCCAGACCAACTGATGCGGCGAGCGTTACGGCGGGGGTCTGACCCCTGGCGTAACGCGTGGCACACTCTGGCGATGGCGAGCACCGATCATCGGCTGACCACCCGGCAGATGGCCCAGTTCGTGGCCAACGGGTTCCTCCGATTCGATGCGATCGTCCCCGCCGACGTCAACGAGCGCGGCATCGAGGAGATGCGCCGTCTCGAGGTCGAGCGATTCGGTCCCGACGGGCTGAAGCCTCCCCACACCGGCACGCCACTCGACGAGTGCTATCCGGCGCCCTCGGCGATCGGTGAGTACCTCCGCCTGCCGGAGATCCGCGGGATCATCGAGTCGTTCGTCGGACCGAACCCCACGTTCGACCACGACTTCACGCATCACATCCAGCCGCACGCCACCTACACCCAGCCGCTGCACGTCGACGCGATCACCGATTCGCCCGACCCGACGTTCGACATCCAGCTGTTCTGGTACCCGCACGATGTCGCCGCCGGAGAAGGCGGCACGCGGTTCGTGCCGGGCAGCCACCTCCGGCGGGTGAGGTCGTCCGGCCTGGACCGCTACCAGCACATCGCCGGCGAGCAGCAGTTCGCCGGCCCGGCGGGGACCGTCGTCGTGTTCCACCACGGGCTGTGGCATGCCGGCCAGCCGAACCCCGGCGACGGCGACCGGTGGATGCACAAGGTGCGACTCAACCCGACCGTCCCCCAGGTGCGGCTCTGGAACACCGACGACCTCGCCGATCTCCACAATCCGCCGTCCGACCACGTCTTCGCGCGCATGCTGCCCGACAGCGTGGCGCAGATCCTGCGGACGATGCAGCCGTGGATGAGCATCACCGACTATCGCAACGAACAGGTGCAGCGCTCGAAGTTGTGGCGCTACCTCACCGGCGACGACACCTACGACGTCGATCACTACCTGACCCGGCTCGAGGGTCGCGCGGCGCTGGTCGGTTCGTGATGGCACAGCGCCAGCAGGTGCTCTACCTCTGGGCGAACGGGTCGGCGCTCGACTCGGGGACGGTCGGGTGGGCGTTCCATGACGGCAGCGAGGGAGCCGGGCCGTCACTTCCGGATGCGAGGCCGCCGTACGCCAACGGTGTCGCCGCCCTGTGCGACGGCTGGATGCTGCTGCAATCCTCCCAGCTGACTGCCCCCTTGCCGGGACACGAACACCTCAACGACTACCTCGAGTACGAATTCGTCTTCGAGCGCCGAACGGAGCCGACGTGAACGACACGAAACGACCCGCACCCGTCGAGACGATCGACGAGATGCAGAACGAGCTGCCCCATGACGAGCCGATCGCCAAGAAGCAGTACAAGCGCGAGCTCGAAGATCTCCAGATCGAACTGCTGAAGGCGCAACGGCACATCAAGGCGGTCGGCGACCGGGTGGTGATCGTCTTCGAGGGACGCGATGCGGCGGGCAAGGGCGGGTCGATCAAGCGCTTCCGAGAGCACCTGAACCCACGCGGCGGCGAGCACGTCGCCCTCGCCAAACCCAGCGACTCCGAGCAGACCCAGTGGTACTTCCAGCGCTACGTCTCCCACCTGCCCTCTGCCGGCGAGATCACGATGTTCGACCGGTCGTGGTACAACCGCGCCGGCGTCGAGAAGGTGATGGAGTTCTGCACGCCGCAGGAGCATGCGCTGTTCCTGCGCCAGGTCCCCGACTTCGAGCAATCGCTCGTCAGCAGCGGCATCCGGCTGTTCAAGCTGTGGTTCACCGTGTCGAAGGATCGCCAGAAGCAACGCTTCGCCGACCGACGGGAGGATCCGCTCAAGCAGTGGAAGATGTCGCCGATCGACGAGGTCAGCGTGGCGAAGTACGACGAGTACACCGAAGCCCGCAACGAGATGCTGTTGGCCACCGACACCCTCGTGGCGCCGTGGACGATCGTCAACTCGAACGAGAAGAAGCGAGCCCGTCTCGGCGCGATCCGCAGCGTGCTGCATGCGCTCGACTACGAGCACAAGGATCACGACGTGGCCGGCGAGCCCGATCCCCGGGTGGTGCGCACCGCTCGCTCGGTGTTCATCGACAACTGACGCATCGGGCTCACATCCTCTGCGATGAGCGAACAGCCGGTATCCGGTCGGTTGGCTCATCGGTGGTGGGCCCGAAGGGGCTGCGATGAGCGAACAGCCGGTATCCGGTCGGTTGGCTCATCGGTGGTTGGGGGTGGGGCGGCGGGGAACTTGCTAGCGGGCGCGGGCACGGGAGATGCGACGACGGGCCTTGGCCCGTTTCGAGCCCGAGAGCATGCGCTTGCGGACGCGTCCCGACAGCCCGGCGCCCTCGGTGACGTGATCGACCAACTCGAGTGCGATGGCCCGGCTGCGCACCCGTTCGACGACGATCGGCGTCTCGCTGTCCACGTCGACGACGACGACGGGCCCGTCACAGACGTCGAGACACGCAAGCTCGACGACGTCACCGGCGCCGCGCAGCTCGCGCTCGACGGTACGGAAGCCGTCGGCCTTGCGGCAGTCCTTGCCGGTGCACAGTCCGATCAGGGGTCGCGATGCCATCGGTGCGGGGTGCCCGATCAGGCGATCGAGTAGTCGCGCAGCAACTTGTTCATCTCGATCACGTGAAGCTCCTCCTGGCCGATCTGGCCACGGGCGTACTCCTCGAGATAGACCGACTTGCCTTCGGTCAGCCCCAACAGTTGGCGGTACAGGTCGAGGGCGCGCCGTTCGTGACCGATCGACTCGACGAGGATCGCCTCGATCGCATGATCGTGCGACTCCTCGATCTCGGCGATGCCCTGCTCGGGGTGCCCGCCGAGGCCGGTGAGGATCTCTCCGGCCTGCTGTGCGTGCAGCAGTGATTCGGCGGCCTGCGCCTTCATGAAGTCGACGAGCGGCAGCCGGTTCGGACCGGTGATCACCAGCGAGTAGTGCGTGTATCGCACCACCCCCGACAGCTCGGCCTTGAGGATCTCGTTGAGGACCGGGTTGACGGCGTCGGTGTCGATGATGGCGTGCACCCGCTCAGTCTCGCACGCCGTCACGTGAAGTAGTCAGGTCGACTGACGTGGGTCTCGCTGACGAAGAGCACGCCATGGCGATCGTCGAGCAACCGGCGGATGCCGGCGATCAGGCCGTCGGCCCGTTCGATCGGCACGACCGTGATGAGCATCGACAGGCTGGCGCGGTCGTTGAACAGCAACCGTCCCTGGTGATGGCCGTGATGCCCGAAGCCGGACACGCCCGAGACGGCGGTGTATCCGGTGGCGCCGGCGTCGAGGAAGAGGTCGCGGACGGCGGGCACGTCGTCGCCGTCGACGACGACTTCGATCTTGGCCATGGCGGGCAGGTCGGTCCAGGTGGTCATCGGGGGCTCCATTTCAGGTCGACAGCGGTGTCGAGAGGTCGGTGTGCGAGAGAGACGTGCGGTGGTCGGTCATCGAGGCGTCCGCGAGGTGCCACGGTTCCCACACGCCGCTCGGCGTGCGGAACGACCATGGATCATCGTCGCCGGCACGACCGACGACGTGGATCCACTCGCCGTCGACCAGCTGGCGCAGACCGGGGTTGCGCACGATGATGTCCTCGATCCGCTCGAGGGGGGCCTGCACGACGGCCAGCAGGCGCAGCGGATCGTGGGCACGTTGTTCGCCGAGCATCACCGACTGCATCGGCAGGCCGACCGCGAGGTCGCCGGACTGGCCGACCACCACACCGATCCCGCCGACGGGGTTGTGCAGCATCTTGTCGCCGGCGCCGAACACGTCGGGCTCGACGGTCGAGAAGTAGTACTGCGACGAGATCCACTGCGCGACGACGAGCGGCGCAGTCATGATCGTCTCGAGGGCCACGCCGTCGGGGTCGAGCGCAGCGTCGTAGCTGTGCAGGAACGACCGGCCGCCGAGGTCGTGACCGGAGGTGATCGAGCGCGGTCCGATGACGAATGCGGCGTTGCCGGCGAGACCCCACTCGGGCCGGACCTCGGCCCAGTCGCGGCCGCGGTCACGAACGCGTGCACTGTTGCCGGGCAGCCGCTGCGCCCGGTCGCGGGCGTTGCGTTCGCCGGCGACGTCGAGGGCGCGCTGCAGTGCATCGACCAGTGGCCGCGTGGCGGACGGCATGACGTCGAGGTCGAAGATGCGCACGAGGTCGGCGACGGTGTCGTGTTCGGCGGCGACGAACCAGGTGTCGTCGGGGATCGTGATGCCACGCTCGGCGAGACCGGCGCGCACCTCGACGTCGTTGAGGATCGCTGCCGCGACCCGTGCACTCGCGCCGCCCGGCGCACCACCGCATGCACCGCAGTCGAGCGACGACGCGTGGGGGTTGTTCGTGGTGACGCTGCCATGGCCGCACAGCACGACCACCGGTGCGAACTCCGCCATGCCGATCGTGGCCACGATCGCCTCGGCGAAGAGCGTGCGCTCGTCGAGCGACAGCCCGGCGTGCAGGTCGACGCCGGCGACGTCGTCGACGACCGGCGTCGTTCGGGGCGCGGCACCGAAACGCTTCCACCACGGTCGCCGCGCCGATGCGGTCGTGTCGAGCGACGTGCGCGCAGGCACGAGCGTGCGGACGGCTGCAACGGGGCCGGCGATCCAACCGGCGGACTCGGCGAGCGCGAACGGTGAGGCGATGCCGCCCTTGGCGGCGTAGAACGCGTCGTGCAGGCCGGCGGTGGCCGAGCGGGCGGTGAGATACGACGAGTCGTCGTCGACGGCGACCTCGGCGATCTCGTGGCGGGGCGACACGAGCACCGGGCACCGGGCCTGGGAGACCGGCGAGCCGAGCGGGCGCCAGCGCACCGGCACGCCGAAGAACCCGGCGAACCCGTAGGTCTCGTAGGACCCGAGCTCCTCCAGCCGGCGCCGGAACCCTTCGGACCGGACGTCGATGCAGAACACGAGCTGCGCGTCCGGACGATCGACCGGACGCCGGGAGGCCGAACCGGTCAAGCGTGCGAGGAGTCGATCACGGAAGTTCCACTCGTGGGCCGCCAGCCAGATCGCCGAACGGTCGTGCTCGGCGACCGCACCGATCAATTCGGCGATCGCAGCACGCTGATCGTCGGCGCTGAATGCGGCGACCGCAGCGTCGACTCGCCGCTCGGTGCGCTCGCGCTCGCCGGTCTCCGACGGTGCGCCGGGTCCCGACAGGTCGAGGTGTTCGGGGGCGAGGTGGTCCATCGCTGCGCGGACGGCGGCGAGGTCCAGCATGCGCAGGCGCGCACCGGCACGGTCGGCGGGCGCCCATTCGTCGCACCAGCGGGCGAAACTCGCCCACCCCGGCGTCCGCAGGATCCAGGTCCGCAGCGCAGCGACCCGGCCGTCGTCGGAGACACCTCGACTGCGTAGCGCGAGATCGAGCAGCGCCGCAGGATCGTCGGGCAACGCAGCGATCCGCGCCCGGCGTCGCGCCCGAGCACTGCGGCGAGCCGGCGATCGGCGCCGGCGATCGTGCGCCAGGACCGGTAGAAGCCGCGCTCGCGGTCGGGCATCGACCAGGGCGTGTGTGACTCGTCGACGAATGCCGCGCACCAGCCGGTCATGATCTCGTCGAGTGCCTCGGCGACGGCGCCGTCGCAGCGCGACGGCAGCCGATCTCCCACCGGCCCGTGCACCAGGTCGAACCGCACGAGCTCGACCGCATCGACCGAGACGCCGTCGACGTCGAACGGCTGTCGCTGTTCGATCTCCGGAAGGTGACGCCGGATCGCCCGATCGAGGTCGGCGTCGGTCACCGTGCCGCGTGCGTGTTCGGCGCGGTAGGCCTGCAGAGGTAGATGGGTTCGCGCACCGAACCATTCGCGAGCAGCCGCCGTGGCGTCGGCGAAGTTCACATCGGTGAGGCCACCCAGCGGGTTCACGGCGACGAACGCCGTCAGCGGCCAGTACGGAGCGGCGATCGACCCCGCCGTGCCGACATCGGCGACCAACCGACCTCGATCGCTCGGCGAGAGTGCGGTCGACGATGCGGTCGAAGAGGGTGTCGATGGTGCGGTCGTCGGGGGTGTCGTGGTCGTCATGAGCGATCTCCTGCGGTGGCCAGTTCGGCGGCGGTCGTGGTCGTGGTGGTGGTGCGATCGCCGGTCGCCGCGGCGGCCGCAGGCGCCTGCGCAGCGACATCGGCGGAGATCGGCGTGCTCGTGCTCAGCAGCCAGCCATAGAGGTTCCGGCGCAAGGCGACACCGCGTCCGCCCGGCGTGAAGGCGACGACGACCCCGCCGGCGGCGATCGCCCCGAGTACCGAAGCCACCCACAGCGGCCCGACCGCCGCGGCCACGTCGTAGGGCACGGCGTCACCGACGAAGCCTTCGAACAGTGCGACACCGCCGACGTAGCCGAACGTCGCGACGACGACTCCGGCGAGTGCGGTCACGATCGTGCGCAGTGCTGCGAATGGGGTGGCGGACATCCAGCCGTTCGCCGCCCGGCCGACCGACAGCGTGCCGAACACGACGATCAACATCGTGGCGGCGGCGGTCAGGTGGGGGTCGATCGCCCAGAGGGCGAGGCCGAAGGCAGCGAGGGGAGCGAGCAGACCGACGACGACACGCGTCGCCGGGGCCGTCAACACCGCCGCATCAGCACGGCCGAGATGCGGTCGCTGTGCGTGGCGGCCGTGCGCCGAGATCGCACCGCCGGCACCGAGGAACATCGCCGCCTTGTAGAGCGCATGCCCGACGATGTGGAACAGTGCAGCAGCGAAGGCGCCGACGCCGAGCTGCACGACCATGAAGCCCATCTGGCCCGACGTCGACCAGACGAGTGCACCTTTCACATCGGTGCGCACCAGCATGACGGCGGTCGCGAAGAGCGCGGTGACGATGCCGATCGCGAATGCGACCGCCATCGCACCGGCCGACGAGCCGAACACGGGCGAGAACCGGATGAGCAGCACGCCCGCGCCGTTGATGACGCCGGCGTGGAGGAGGGCGGAGACGGGCGTCGGCGCTGCGAGCGTGGAGGGCAGCCAGCCGTGGAGCGGTACCAGCGCCGACCGGGCGACCCCGGCGATCACGAGGCCGATCGCGACGACGCTGAGCACGTTCAACGGACCGATCGTCTCGGTGTCGAGCGCTCCCGCCTGCGCCCCGATCGTGCGCAGGTCGAGGTCACCCACCGTGACGATCACCGTCAGCGTCGCCAGGACGAGCGCGAGATCACCGAAGAGCAGCCGCTGGGCGGTGATCCGCTGTGATCGCACCGCCGCCGGCCACGGCGCCTTGTGGCCGAGCAGGGCGACGAGGGTCACGCTGGTGGCGACCCACGCGAGAAGCAGTCCGGAGCCGGTCGCAGCGATCCCGACCAGTGCGGTGACGCCGGCAAGCACCGCCGCAAGGGTGTGGAACCTGGTGGCTCGTGGATCGCCGAGGAGCGAGCGTGACGCGAAGGACTGCACGATCAGCCCGACCACGCTCGTGAGCAGCAGCAGCGTTGCGCCGACACGGTCCGCTGTCAGCCCGACGAGCGCCTCACCATCGGAGTTCGTGACGACAGCATCCACCCGGCCGTCGAGCGCCACCGAGATCAGCAGCACGACGGCGCCGACCGTCGCCGCTGCACTGGCGCCGACCACCGCCCGCGCAGCCGTGCGAGCCGTCGGACGGGCGAGGCGGACGAACACCGCCGCGAGCAGCGGCAGAGCAGGAACGGCGAGAAGGACACCAGACATCGATTGAACCTTAATACCGGAACTGCAATTCGTGCAACTTGCGACGTATCTGTTTTCTGAAGATCGGGAGAGGACACTGCCGGGCACGGCGGGGCAGGCGGGTGCTGTGCACCGTCAGGTCGCCTGGCACACTGCGTTCCGATCGACTGCCAAGGGGGCCCCATCGTGATCCTGTCGTTTCCCGCCCGACTGACCACACTCGCTCGTGCACTGCCCGACGCTCCGGCGGTGACGTGCAACGACGTCACGCTGAGCCGCGCCCAGCTCGAGTCGCGAGCGACCCGGCTCGCGAACGAACTGCGTTCGTACGGGATCGGTGAGGGATCGTTCGTGACCGTTGCGGTTCCCAACTCCGTCGACTGGTTCGTCGCCTACGTCGCGTGCTGGAAGCTCGGTGCGATCCCCCAGCCGGTGTCGGCCAAGCTCCCGGGACGTGAGCTGGCGGCCATCGTCGAGCTGGCCGGCTCCACCGTGGTGGTCGGCGCCCCCGACGAGGCATTCGCGCACCTGCCGCCCTCGATCGTGCACCTTCGCCTCGGACACGAGCCGCCCCCCGAATTCGCCGACGACGCGTTGCCCGACGCCGTGTCACCGGCATGGAAGGCGCCCACATCCGGTGGGTCGACCGGTCGCCCCAAGCTGATCGTGTCCGGCGATCCTGCGCTGTTCGACACCGATGCCCCTCGGCCGCTCGGCATCGCTCCCGACGGTTGCATGCTCGTGCCGGGACCGCTGTACCACAACGGCCCCGCCGTCTGGTCGTGTCAGGCGCTCCTTCAGGGCAACCATGTCGTCGTGCTGGGGCGCTTCGACGCAGAGACCGTGCTGGCCTCCGTCGAGCAGCACCGCGTCGACGTCGTCTACCTCGTGCCGACGATGATGAAGCGGATCATGCGGCTGGACGACGACGTACGACTGGGCTACGACGTGTCGTCGCTGCGCATCGTCTGGCACCTCGCAGAACCGTGTCCACCATGGCTGAAAGAAGCGTGGATCGACTGGCTCGGCGCCGAGCGGATCTTCGAGCTGTACGCGGGGACCGAGGCGCAGGCGGCAACGATCATCACGGGCACCGAATGGCTGGACCACCGCGGTTCGGTCGGTCGGGTGTCGTCGGGAGAGATGAAGATCTGCGACGAGGACGGCAACGAGTTGCCGGTGGGCGAACAGGGCGAGGTGTGGATGCGTTCGTCGCGCGACACGCCGACGTACCGGTACGTGGGAGCGGATGCCAAGACGCTCGGCGACGGGTGGGAGTCGCTCGGCGACATGGGGTGGTTCGATGCCGACGGATACCTGTACCTCGGCGACCGGGTGCAGGACATGATCCTGTCGGGAGGTGCGAACATCTATCCCGCGGAGATCGAGGCCGCGCTCGGCGAGCACCCGGCCGTGCACTCGTGTGCGGTGATCGGGTTGCCGAACGACGACCGTGGCAACGACGTCCACGCGATCGTCCAGGCCGACGCACACGAAGTGTCCGACGGCGAGCTCCTCGAGTTCCTCGCCGAACGGCTGACGACCTACAAGCTCCCTCGTTCGATCGAGTTCGTCGACGAGGCGCTGCGCGACGAGGCCGGCAAGGTCCGACGGTCGACGCTGCGCGCCGCTCGCATCTGAGTTCGTCGAATCAGCGCGGAGCGAACTCGAGGACCTGCTGGAACGTGGGACGATTCGTGGCGCGGAAGTCGTTGGGGATCAGGCCGGGGACGAACGACAGACGTTGGGCTTCGGGGAGCCAGGTGCTGATGTCGTCTCCCCGCTCGGCCGCCAGCGCAGCAACGGTCTCGTCCACGGCTGCCCACAGGGCATCGCGGCACGCGTCGAGATCGCCGGAGCCGCAGTAGGCGACATTGAACGCACCTTCGACCGGCTGGCCGAGCACGGTGCGCAGGTCCTTGTCGATCAGGCTGGCGGCATCGATGCCACGGAACCGGACTCCCGAGGCGATCGCTGTGCCGAGCACCGGTTCACGTACGGCGGCATCGACGGCGGGGAAGATCTCGTCGAGCAGCAGCGGCCCTGGACTGTCGGCGAAGCCATCGTCGTCGGCATCGAGACGGGGCGCGTCGTCGGCGACCCAGTCATCGAGCAACGCCACTGCTTGCTTCGCGAGATCCGACGGTGCGTCACCACCGATCAGCACGTCACTGATCACCGGCCACACGGTGGAGCGGACGTCCTCGGTGGCCGCCCGGTTCATGACACCGACCACTCCGGCGAGGTCGACGCGGTCCGGCCACTGGTCGAAGTTCTCGACGCGGTGGACCGATCCGTACTGGTTGTCGTCGCCGTGCATGAAACCGGGCGCCGACTGGTTGTTCCAGTTCAGCAGGCGGCCGGTCGGGCTGCCGGCGGTATGCGGCTTGTCGTCCTGTTCGAGAAAGCCCTGCCACTCGTAGTCGCCGGTGCCGAGCGTCGGGAGTCGACGATCCAGGCCCTCGGCACGAACCGGGAGCAGCCCCGATGCGAAGTAGCCGATGCCCTCCCGGTTGGCGTAGCCCCAGTTGAACGTGAATCCGAACTTGTCGGCCGCCTCGAAGAAGGCCTCGGTCGTGTCGGCGTCTCCCTCGGTCATGTCCTTCAGCGCGCCGAGGTTGAGCCCGTCACGTCCGAACGTCGAGCGCTTGCTGGTGAGCGCCACCGGGCGACCCTCGGAGGTGGCGGTCCCGACGACCGGGCCGTGGATCGAGGTCGGATACACGATCGGCACACCAGCGAGCGTCCCGGCGTCGAACGACTCGAATGGCACGCAATCGTCCTCGAACTCGTAGTGGTCCGACTCGACCGTCGGCGCCGACCCGTCGGGTTCGCACAGGATCTCGGCGAACACGTCTCGAACGTCCTGGTTGGCCGACGTGAGGCTCCACGCGTAGTCGGCGGTGCGTCCGATCAACAGGTACATCGCGAGCCCGGGCACGGCGGCACCCTGGGCTTCGATGCCGGGGCCGCTGAGGTGGATCTGCTGGACGATCTCGGGGTAGTAGTAGCCGAGTTGTGGGCCCATCACGGCGAGCGTCGTGTCGTTGACCGATGCATCCGGATCGATCGTCAGCCAGTTCGAGGCGGTGCGCGATCGGGGTCCGCCCGCGGCTCCGTAGACGCCCGACGCATCGTCGTCGCGCTGAGCGGCGCCGAGCAGCCCCTGCGGCGACGCCGAATTGGCCCGCGGGTCGAGCGACACGAGCGATCCGGCGTCGATGACGACCGACCCGGTCACGTCACCGCCGGTCAGGGCGCCGTACTCGAACCGCTCGTCGATCGTGGTCGGCGATTCGGGATCGTCGTACGGCATGAAGTCCTCCCACACCGCACGGCCCTGGTCGTCGCCGAGCGCAGCCTGCAGCTCGGAGAGGAACTGGGCGTTGCCCGCTTCGGCGCCACCACCGGCGCCGAAGATCGACCCGATGAACGCCGTGACCGCGACCACGTCGTTGACGGTGAACGACTCACCGACGACGCCGTTGGCGTCGCGATAGGCGTTGACACCATCGACATAGGCCTGGGCATCGGCAACGATTTCCTCGCCTTCGTCGCCGTAGGTCTCGAGGATCAGCTCCACCTGATCGGTGACGAGCTGTTCGGTCGCTGCGCTGGGAACGAACTCCTGGGCGCTGGTGACCAGTGAGAACGCGTCGATGCCGGGCACGTCGGCGACGGCGACGCGGGAAGCCCCACGGCCCAACTCGAGCAGCAACGCCCGGTCGCGTGCGGTGACCCAGCCGGCCCCGAAGGCGACGTCCTCGCGCGTCTCACCGGTGACGTGGGGAACACCGAACGAATCGTAGAGAATCGTCGTGCCGGCACGCCCGGTCGGCTCCTCGGTGGTGGCACCGATCGGTTCGAAGTCCGCGGCGAGGAAGTGCTCCTCGATGTCGGCGTCGGTGACGTTGCCCCGCAATGGCGTGAGACCGTCGTAGAGCGGCAGCTGGTCGAGGGAGTGGTCGTTCACCGGCAGGCCGCCGTAGTTCCCCGGCGGCAAGATGTAGTACGCACGGTCGTCGGTGATCGTCGCAACTGGCTCGGTCGTCTCGGCCGGTGGCGGTTCCGTGGCGGTCGTGGCCGGCGCCTCGGTCGTCGTGGCCTCCGCCGACGTGGCCGGCGATGCATCGTCATCGCCGCTGGAGCACGATGCTCCCACCAGCGACACGACCACTCCGAGCGTCATCGCCACCGAGCTCCGCCCGCCCCACCTCACACCTGCACTCCTCGTCACCTGCACCCCTCTCGATCGACCGACGAACCGGATCGACAGTACCCACGACAGGGCCATGCCACCGGATCCGCATCAGCGAGCGGGTCGCGTTGGCGCTGGGACGCTCACGGCGGTTCGTGTGAGCGACGACGCACCGCGACGTGATCTGTGCCCGCACGCACCGGGGGTTCAGGTGTCGCCGGCTCGATTTCGCTGAGCTGCCGCCAGGGCATCGCCGGCGAGGCGTTCGGCGAGAATCGGCACGAACGACTTCACCGGAGCGTCCTCCAGCGAGCGGATCGCGTCGGTGACGCACTGCTCGACCAGTGACGGCGCGGCCTCGGGGAAGCGCGCCTGAACCCGTCCGACCACCGCCGCAACGGTGCTCGCAAGCACGGCGTCGGGCTCGCGAGTCCCCACCTGGATCATCCGGTCGAGGTCGTTCATCGTCGGACTCCGTCCCTACACGGGTTCCGCCGTGGTGGCACGGTTGAACGCGATGACCGCCTCCTCGACGGTGTCGAAGATGGCGTCGGACCCGAGGAGTTCGACGAGGCCGTACCGCTCGAGCAGCTCTCGGACGGAGTCGAATGGTTCGGCGATCACGAGTTTGACGCCGTGCTCGAGGAGATCGCCGTGCAACTGCCGGATCGTCTCACCTCCTGAGTAGTCGATGTCTGGCATGGCCTCGGCGGCGATGCACAGCCACTTCGGCGGATCGGACGCCGTGGCGAACGCACTGGTCTGTTCGAAGAACAGATTCGCATTGGCGTAGTACAGCGATCCGGCGAACTGGTAGATGACCAGACCCGGAATGCTGCGCACGTCAGGATCGATCGCAGCGCCGTGCCAATGGCGATCGACGCCTTGCTGGAGCACCGCCGTCGTCGGGCGGTACGAACGCCGCAGGTGATCGATGATCGACGCCACGATGGCGACGATGATGCCCTGCTCGACGCCGAACACGACCACCGTGACCGCCACGAGCGTGGCGACGACGAACTCGTCGAGCCGGCGATCCAGCACCCTCTTCAGGCCTTCGATGTCGACGAGTTCGATGCCGATCAGGAACACGACCGATGCGAGCACCGCCGTCGGCATGTACTGGATCGGCACGGTGAGGAACAGCAGCACGATGCCGACGATCACGAACGTGCCGAGCTGCGCGACCTGGCTGGTTCCGCCTGCGCCGTCGACCATCTGGGTCTTGGTGGGGCTGCCGTTGACGACGAACGTTCCCGACATCCCCGCAGCCGCGCAAGCAGCGCTCAGGCCGACGAGATCGACGTTCTCGTCGAAGTGATCGTTGTACTTCGCGGCGTACGCACGCGAGGTCGCTGCGCTCTGGGCCAGGATGAGCACGAAGATCGACACTGCGGTACCGGTGAGCGGAGGTATGTCCGACCAGGTGACATCGGGGAACCCGATGCTCGGGAGGCCGCTCTCGAGCGGACCGAGCGTGGCGACACCGTGGGACGCGAGATCCCACTGCCAGCTGATGAAGATCGCCCCGACGACGGCGATCAGCGCACCGGGGATCTTGCCGGTGATCATCTTCAGCCCGAGGATCGTCCCGAGCACGCCAGCGGACACCGCCACGGTCGTCCAGCTGATGTCGCCGAGATTGCCGAGTGTCGACAGGAGCTTGGCGATCGTGTTGGTGAACTCGTGGTTCCCGATCGTCACGCCGGTTCCCTCCGGTACGCCGAGCATGCCGCCGACCTGCCCGCAGGCCACCTGGATGCCGACACCGGTGAGGAACCCGATGAGCACCGTCCGCGACAGGAAGTTGGCGAGGAAGCCGAGCTTGATCAGCCGAGCGATGATCAGGAATGCACCGGCCATCAAGGCGAGCAGTCCCGCCAGCGCAACGTACTGGTCGCTGCCCGTCGTCGCCATGCCGGCGAGACCCGCTGCCATGACCGCCGCCGTTGCCGAGTCGGCTCCGACGACGAGATGGCGCGACGACCCGAGGATGGCAAACACGAGGAGCGGCAGCAGGATCGTGTACAGCCCGGTGATCACCGGCATGCCGGCGATGGCCGTGTAGCCCATCACCTCGGGGATCGCCAGTGCGGCGAGGGTCACGCCGGCGATCAGGTCGGTGGGTATCTTCGCCCGGTCGACCGGCAGCAGACCCTGGAAGATCGCCAGCCGGCGTCCGGCCGCCGGCTGGGGTGTCTCAGCGAGTGGCGAGGACACGGCCGTGAACGGTCAACGCCCAGATGACCGCGACGTCGATCGAGATGATCACGATGGCCCACACGGGGTACCAGGGAAGCCAGAAGAACGCGGCCACCATGCTGCCGATCGCAGCGAACACGCCGACCGTGCGGGCCAAGATGTTGCCGGAGAAGATGCCGAAGCCTGCGAGCATCACCAGCAGACCGATCAGCAGGTGGATCCAGCCCCATGACGTCGCATCGAGTTGCAGCAGGTAGTCGGGTGTGACGACCAGCACCTCGTCCTCGAGAATGCCGACCAGACCGAGGAACGCCTGCATGAATCCGACGGTGATCAGAATGACGGCTGCAAACATCAGCCAGCCTGCACCGCTTTCGTCGCGTGTTTCGGACATGTCAACCTCTTTCGTCGGGACCACGATCGAAACCCTGTGGCATGGGCGACCGTACGGAACGGACCACCGGCGGGCATCGCCCACTTAGGGCGATTCAGCCGCCGGCCATCACTGGCCGCTTCGGTGCAGCCCGCTCTCGGGTGTGGCGTTCGATGCAGTGCGATGTCGGCGGCTCCATGGCAGGAGGGCGACTCCTGTGGCGAGGGCGCCGAGCGTGATCCACGGTCCGAGGCCCGTGGACAGGGGGTTGGTGTCGCCGAGCATGACGAGCACGCCGATGATGGTGGCGACGATGCCGAGAACGGCGGAGAGCGAGTCGAACCGATGTGCGGTCACGTCAACCTCCGATGGTCGTGTTGGTGAGCTCGGGGACCGTCGTGGTCGACGGTGCGATGGTCGTGGATGGCGGCGGAAGTGGCGCGGTTGCGTCTGGCACCGTGGCCGCAGGTGATGGCGCTGTGCTGAATTGCTGGCGGAGGTCGTCGAGGCCGAATGTTTCGCCGCCGGGGGTGGTGATGGAACCGTCGGCGACGATGAATGGGCCCATCTGGGTGTACACCAGTCCGGCTCGGGGGTCGACGTCGCCGACGACGACCTCGTTGTTCGGGTCGACGAGTGCCTCGCCGTAGGCGACCACGATCCAGCCATCGGTGGACACGCCGACGCCGTCCGCGACCTGCGTGCCGATGCTGTGCGCGTCGACGAGTGGATCGAAGGGTCCACCGCCGAGCAACGGTGTCTCACCCTGCGGCGGCGTCGGAGTCATCTGGTAGCCGTCGAGGTTCACTTGGCCGATACCGACACGGGCGAGCACGATCACGTCGGGGTCCCGGTCGGGTCCGAGAAGCATGACGTCCTCGTCGTGTGGCTGACCGTAGAGGCGGGCGTCGCCGCTGACGATGTCAGTCCGGACTTCGACGGCGACGTCAGTGTTGGCGTTGATGTCGATGTTGCCGAATCCGACTCGGGCATCGACGGTGACCGGCCCGTCGGGGACTGCGTCGATCCCGATCCAGATCTGGCCGGCGCCGACGCTGGCCGACAGTTCACCGCCAGGGGTGTCGCCGGAGATGCTGAGCGTCCGATCGCCGAACGTGTCGCCGGCCCCGATCCCGAGACGGGCCAGCACACCGGCGCCGTAGCCGGCCGCGGCCAAGAGCAGCGCTGGGATGATCAGCCATCGTGCGTGTCCTCGAAGGGCACCGACGAGCAGCCCGAGACCACACACGACAGCGGCTGCGCCGAGCCATTGCTCCGGGTGCAGTCGGCCGCCGTTCAGTTGGTCGACGAGCGCCCCGACGCTGGCAACGATCAGTGCCAGGCCGAGTGTCCATCGCCCGAGCACCGAGGGCTCGTGACGTGGTCGCCGTGGTCGACGGCGGCGCGGGACCGCACTCGCTGTTGGGGTCTGCGTTGCGTCGGCGACTGCGACACCGTCACCGGTGACCAACGCAGCAAGCTCCGCCGAGACGAGGTCGTCATCGGCTGTCGCGGCCGATGGTCCTTCGGCACGGACCGGGTGGGGCAGCGGTGCCATCGGTGCCGGGCTCCTCTGGGCACGCGGTTGCCACAGCACGACCGCCAACGCGATGAGGAGCAACAACACCACGAGCGGACCGGTCGCGATCTCGATGTCGACCGCAGCGATCATCAACGGCACGCCGGCCACGACAATGACTCCACCCAGGTAGCGGAACCAGGAGGCGTCGATCGATCGGGGACCGATCAGCACCATCCAGAGACCGATGTAGAGCACAACTCCGACGCCGCTTGCCAGACCGAGCAGCACGAATCCGATACGCACCCACAGCGCATCGACCACGAGCGCGTCAGCGATGAGGCCCGCAAGGCCGAGCACGATCCGATCGCTCCGCTCGGGTGGCTCAGGATCAGTGGACACCACGGCGATGTCGTCGTCGATGAACGGTGCGGTCATGGCGGTCACCGTACGCATCGCGTCGATGGCCACGCATCAGGGATCACCCTGAATCGACCCTGATCCGGCAGCCGACATCAGGCGGGCCATCACCCATGTTGCAGTCCGCTGCACTGTGCGATCATGACGTCGTGCAACGTTCGCTCGTTCTGCCTCGCGCCACGCGCAGCAGCGATCGGGTGCTGTCTGGTGCAGCGGCCGGGTGGGCGCAGCGGTGGGGTGTCGAGCCCACCGTGGTACGCGTCGCAGTGGCGCTGCTGACGTTCGTCGCGGGGCTTGGTGTCGTCCTGTACGGCGCCATGGTGGTGCTCTCGGATCCCGCGGACTCCCGTACGGACCGCGCGAGCTCGCAGGTGACCGACGGGCGGCGCTCATGGGCGATCGCGTCGGGGACCGCAGCGGTGCTCGTCGCTGCCCGCTCGATCGGGATCTGGCCGGGTGACGGGATCATGCTGCCGGCCGCTGCCGTTGCGTTCGGTGTGGCGGTCGTGTGGTCCGAGCCCGTTCGTCACGACAACACCTCCTCGATCCCCCCGCTCGCACGACGCTCCATCCGGTTGTCCGCCGGCGTCGTGATGTTGGGTGCCGGGGTCGCATCCCTGGCGAGCCAGACAGGTGGAATCGGTGCAGTGGGGGCATCGGCGAGCGCCATCGCGGTGGTCATCGGCGGCCTCGCCATGTTCGCAACGCCCGCCCTCGGACGGCTCCTGGGCGACCTCGACGAGGAACGATCGATGCGCATCCGTGAAGACGAACTCGCTCGCGTGTCCGCGCACTTGCACGACTCCGTGCTGCAGTCACTGGTACTCATCCAACGCAGCGACGACCCGCGCCGCATGGCCAACCTGGCACGCCGCCAGGAACGAGAACTGAGGGCATGGCTGTACGGCGACGTCCCGGTCGGCGAACCGACCACGTTGCATGCAGCCATCGAGGCGCTCACCACCGAAATCGAGAACGATCACGACACCCGCATCGAAGCAGTGATCGTCGGCGATCAACCCCTCGACGACGCCGCCCGAGCCCTGCTCGCTGCGCTACGAGAAGCAATCGTCAACTCCGCTCAGCACGCCGACGTCGACCGCATCGACGTGTTCGTCGAGGCAGACGACGCCGAGTTGACCGGATTCGTCCGCGACACCGGCACCGGCTTCGACCCCGCAACGATCCGGACGGGCCACCGAGGAATCAGCGACTCGATCATCGGCCGTGTCGAACGCATCGGCGGCACCGCAACGATCACATCCCAAGCCGGCGTCGGCACCGAGGTCGAGCTCTGTATCCCGAGGCGACATCGATGAGCATCCGGGTCGTGCTCGTCGAAGACCACGCGCTCTTCCGCGCTGGAGTCCGACGAGAGCTCGCCGACGTCGTCGATGCCGACGGGACGCCAGTCGTCGAAATCGTCGGCGAAGCAGCCGATCGCGACGAAGCGGTCGCCGTGACCCGAGCCACCCGACCCGACGTCGTACTGCTCGATGTCCACCTCCCTGGCGGCGGCGGACACACTGTCATCACCGCATTTGCCGACCGCCAACTCGCCACCCGCTTCCTCGCGCTGTCCGTCTCCGACGCCGCCGACGACGTCATCGCCGTCGTTCGCGCCGGCGCCCGCGGATACGTCACCAAGACCATCACCGTCGACGAGTTGGTCGACGCAATCAAACGGGTCCACGGCGGTGACGCCGTCTTCTCGCCGCGCCTCGCCGGATTCGTACTCGACGCCTTCTCCGGTGACACCCCCGCCCTCACCGATCCCGAAATCGACCAACTCACCGCCCGCGAACAAGAAGTCCTCCGCCTGATCGCACGCGGATACACCTACCGAGAAATCGGAACCCGCCTACACCTCTCGGTCAAGACCATCGAGAGCCACGTCTCCTCCGTGCTCCGCAAACTGCAACTCTCCAACCGCCACCAACTCACCGCCTGGGCCAACGAACGACGCATCGTCTAGGCACAGTCCCGGATGCAGCGTGCGTGCAGCGTCGTGGGTGGCACAGTGTTCGTCGTGCGTGAAGCTGAACCGACACCAAGCGCAGCACACGCGGAGGGCGCATTCGTGGCGTTGCGAATTGCGGTGGGTGTGACGGTCGCTGTCATTTGGGCGGGATACATGCTCGCACTGCTCGCTCTCGGCAGCTGTGACGCGTTCGGTGGCCGGTGCGATGGAACGAGCCCGCCCGTCTTCGAAGACGACGTCGCCGGTGGAGCGTTCATCGGTACGGTGGCCGCAGCCTGGGTCGTGTGGTGGCTTCGTCACCCGTCGAAACGGCAGGCAGCAGTTGGTGTCGGTGTTGCGATCCCGGTGGCCGTCGTCGTCGTCGTCCTTGCGCGTGGCATCGCACACGGTTGAACCTCCAAGCGCCGTTCGAGTGGTGATCTCGCGTCCACCCGAGCGTCGCTCACCGCTCCAGCGGATCGACCGGGGGTGGGGCACTCAATATCGGCGCGTGTGTTCTCAGTGATCGAGCCGTCCAACGTGTGCGGGTATGGCCCGAGCCGAATGCAGCAGTGTCAGAGTACATGACCTGTCCACCACCCCGGTTCGCCGTGGATCAACAGCTACATGTCGTGTTCGCTGTGCGTCTGGCGCGCCCAGCGCAGCGTGAGGGCCAGTGTGGCAATCCCATAGAGGACCGGAACCACCACAACCCAGGCGAATGTCACGATCGCCTCGAGCGGGTGTTGCACATCAATCGGATCGACAGCGTTGCCCAGCAGGTGGCATTCGAACGACGGCGCCCAGAGCTTCCGGGACATCTCGTAGGCACCGTAACTGGGGCGATTGTCGGTATCGGCGAGACAGATCGATTCGGCTCGGTTGGCAAGGCCCTTGAGACCGGCGACCCACGCCGCGAGGCCGACGAGCGCAGCGCTGACCACGATCGCTGCGGCGGTCAACCAGCGCACGATCATCGCCGAAGGGTAGCCAGCAGCCGCTTCCGCCCTCACGCACCCGGTATCGGCGCACGACAAGCCGGCCACGCTCGTCGAGACAGCGCTGCATCGCGGCCCGAGCGTGACGTCCCGTGTCACGGGGCGAATCGGCCCAGCCGGATGCTCGGGCATTCGCGCATTCGAATCGGACGTGCTTCGCCGGACCCTCGAGCTTGATGAGGTGGGTCGGTGCGTGGGATGTGTTCGATCAAGACTGTGGTCGGACGGACGGTCGCAATGTCGAGGCATGGTGCGCTGAGGTTGTGATCGTGACGGCGTGGCCCCGAACGGACCCCTGCTGCAATCGTCGCTGCGCGGGGTGCGCCTCAGGAACCGAGCACCGGCAGGCCCTCGGCGATCAGCTTGACGCCGAACACGAGAAACAGCACGGTCATCACGGCAGCGTTGTGGGTCGCCAGCCACTCTTTCATCTCGTCGAGCATCGCCTTCGCGCGGTCGCCACCGACGAGGTAGTACACCACCGGGCCGGCAATCGTGATGCTGGCGAGCACGATGTAGACGATCCACGCCACGACCGCCTCGGACGACGTGGGCCCGACCTTGGCGAGCGCTGCACCGGCGCCGGCGGACAGCAGGAGGTTCTTCGGGTTGACGCCGGCGAGGAGCAGAGCGAGGGTGAACGACTTGCCCGGCGAGAACGAGTCGATGCCCGCCATCCACTTCGGCATGTCCGGTTGCGCGCCGGGGGTCGGGCGGCTGCTCCACTGGCGGGCGGCGACGAAGAGGAAGAACGCGCCGATCGCGATTTGTCCCCACGAGATCGTGTCGGCGGTGGTGCTGTCGGTCGCTGCGTCTCCGGCGTCGGCGAGCAGGTAGGCGATCGCACTGACGGCGCCTGCCGCGACGACCCAGCCGGCCAGGAACATCGGTCCGTTGACCCGCGCCCGAGTCGAGAACAGCATGAGGATTACGGCGATGATCGGAACCGGGCTGATCGCCACCGCGACCGCATAGGTCAGCAGTTCGGAAATGCTCGTGGACATGGTGTCTCCTCGTTGCCGTGGTGATGGGCGGGGGCCCGCCCGCCACCACTGGGGGGTGGTCCGCTCTAGCCGAGCCTCGTGCCTTCGACCTCGAGCCCGCCGCCCTCGGGCAGTTTGCTCCAGCTCCTGCGCTCCCACTCCTCCTTGAGGACCTGTGCAGCGGCTTGTTCGAGGAATTCGGGGCGAGCCCACTCGTCGACGTCGAAGTCGTTCTGGATGTAGCCGTGGCTGACCATGAAGTCCTTGCCGATCTTCACGCACTGCAGGTTCCGTGCGCTCAGGCTCGGCACCATGTCGACGTCCTTGATGCCCTGATACGTGTCCTCGGCGTCCAGGTAGAACGTCTGACGGTTCAGGATCGCTCCGGCGGCACGCTTGTGCTCGTTCGCCCAGCGCCCCACCTTGATCATCGCCCGCATGTAGGCGAGCACGAGCTCCGGATGTTCGTCGGCCATCTCCACCGTGCAGGTGATGACGGCCGGTGTGTTGGCAACCTGGATCCTCCAGTCCGAGCGAAGCGAGAGGTCCTCGATCATCGCGATCCGACCTGTCGCCTCCTGAAGGTGCTGGAAGACCTTGCTCTGGGTGTAGATCGCGTCGACCTTGCCGCCCAGCAGCGCCGTCTCCAACGGGCGGAACGCCAGGTCGTGCTTGTGATCCCGGCGCATCCACAACTCCGACGGATTGTTCATCGGCGGCGTGAGCATCTCGGGCTTGTCGTACCAGTCATCGGGATATTCGAATTCGACGAGTTCGATGTCGTCCATCGTCATGCCGTTGAGCATCAACATGTTCTCGATGCCCATGTGTTCCTGGATACGCCACCAGTCGTTCTTGATCGTGTTCAGGCTCTTGGAGATTCCGATCTTCTTGCCCCGCAGGTCCTGCATCTTGAAGATCCCGTCGTCGGCGCGCACTGCCATGCAGCCGCCTTCGTGCACCCAGGTCGCACCCAACAGGACGCTGCGGCGAAGGTCGGCGTGGACGTGGATCGGCGGATACAGGCCACCGAAACGCACCAGGTTGTCGAGATTGTGGATGTAGTGCGGGTACCAGTTGTTCTCCGGTGCGTGGCGGAAGTAGGCGTACTCGACGCCGATCTTCTTGAACTCCTCGCGACACCAGCCCAACTCCTGATCGACGTTGTTGGCCGACACCATCGGGCAATTGGTGAACCAGACCTCGTTCCAGTCCAACGGGACCGTCGTGGAAACTCGTGCTTGCTCGGACATGGTCGACACCTTTCTGTGCGCTCTGCGCAGCTGTCTGCACATGTCTTGATCGTCCGTCGCCGAAGCCGGCCGGTCATCGCTCAGAATGAGCGAAGTTCGCCCGCCAGTACGCTCCGCCCCATGCGACAGGGTCGAGTGCGCGTGACAGGCGGTCGCACGACGTGAGCGCTCGTGCAGTGGATGAGGCCCGTTGGGCTCTCATCGAGGACCAACTTCACGTGCCGGCGGATCGGCCCGGTCTCATCGACCGCTCGGAGTTGGTCGATGAGCTGATCGCCGCATCAGATCGTCGAGTGATCGCGCTGTCGGCGCCGGTCGGCTACGGCAAGAGGACCTTGCTCGCACAATGGGCCCGCGCCGACGACCGCCCGTTCGCATGGGTCTCGCTCGGTCCGGGCGAAGGAAGCGCCTCGCAATTGTTCATCCTCATCGCTGCCGCCGTTGCCCGCACGCTCGGCATTCCGCCCGCCGAGTTCAACGCCGAGACGCCTGGCATCTCGATCATCGGTCAAGTGGTTCCTCGGCTCGTCGCCGCCTTGACTCGCCAGATGAGTCCCATCGTGCTCGTCGTGCACAACATCCACGAGGTGCAGGTCAGCGAGGCACGCGATGCCCTGGATCTCCTGGTCGACCACCTCCCTACGCACGTCCAACTCGTGGTGTCGAGCCGCCGGCCGGTGTGGCTGGCCTCGCCGGCCAGGCGAGCCCGAGGCGACGTACTGGAGCTCGGACCCTCAGAACTCGCGTTCACCGGCGAGGAGGTGACGAGGCTGCTCGAGCTCACGCCAGGTGCCCCACTACCGAACGAAGCCGCCGACATCATGTCCTCCACCGAGGGGTGGCCCGCAGGCGTGTACCTGGCATCGCTCGCGCTCCGACGTCACCGCTTCGACGTCTCGAGTGCCCTGCCCTCGGTCACTGCGGCGACCAACTCAGCGATGGCCGCAGACTTCGTGAGAGACGAAGTGCTGTCGAACCTGCAACCCGACATCGTCCAGTTCCTGCGGCGGACATCGATCCTCGACGTGATGTCGGGACCCTTGTGCGATGCGCTCCTGCGCACCGAAGGCTCGGACCGCATGCTCGACTCGATCTCACGGTCGAACCTGCTCGTGGTGCCGGTCGAAGCCAGCGGCTCGTGGTACCGGTGCCACACGCTGCTACGCACGGTCCTCCTCGACGAACTGCACGCCGTCGAACCCGATCAGGTTCCGGTCCTGCACGAGCGCGCCTCGGCATGGTGGGAGCAAGCCGGCGCAGTCGACGCCGCGATCAAACACGCCCTCGCTGCCGGCGACACCGCCCGTGCGGGCGATCTGGCAGCACAACATGCTCTCGGCCACTACAATGCTGGTCGGCTTCACGACGTCACAGCATGGCTGGAACGGATCGGTGACGAATCGATCTCGACCAATCCCTCCTTGGTCGTCATCGCCGGATGGATCGCCGCGCTCACCGGTCACTCCGCGGACGCGTCGCGCTGGCTCGACTCCGTCGAGCACGTCGACTCGACCCCGCCACCGCTACCGGGCGTGGCTTCGTTCGAGTCGAACCGCGCAGCCCTGCGAGGGTTCCTGTGCCCGCACGGCGTCGAGCAGATGGTCACCGACGGCGAGTTCGCCGCATCGCTCGAGCCGCCGTGGAGCCCATGGCACACGATCGCATTCGGCGTGCTCGCAACCGGACGGTGGATGAACGGCGACTTCGACCTCGCACTCCTGGACTACACCGAGAGCATCGACGCCGCTACCCAGACGCAGGCGTGGGTGCCCTTGACGCGCATGTTGGCGCTGCGCGCCGTGCTGCAGATGGACCAGGGTGACTGGGATGCCGCAGCTCAGGACGTGACGTCATCGCTGAGCGTCATCGACACCCACCACTTGGGCGAGTACGGCACCAGTGCGACGACCTATGCCGCGGCGGCACGACTGTCGCTCCACGACTCCGACATCGAGGAAGCCCGAACCGCGCTTGCCCACGCCATGCATCTGCGTGTGCTCGTCACCTGGGCGACCCCATGGGCGTCCGTCATCCTGCGTCTGCAACTCGCCAGTGCCCACCTTGCACTCGGCGATCCGCGAGGAGCCCGGATCATCCTGCACGAGATCGACGACGTCCTGCATCACCGCCCCCGACTGGGCTTGCTCAACGACCAGGTCGACGCCCTGCGTCAGCAACTGAGCGCGGTAGGACCGGGCGGCCGGACTTCCACGTTGTCGACCGCCGAGCTTCGTCTCCTGCCCTATCTCCAGACCCACCTCACCTTGGCGGAGATCGCTGGACGTCTGTACGTGTCCCGGCACACGGTGGCCACCCAGGCCAAGTCGATCTACAGCAAACTCGCAGCCTCCACTCGCAGCGAAGCCATCACACGGGCACGCGAGGTCGGCCTCCTCCCCGACGACGGACTGAGATAGCAGCACCGGCGCCGACAATCGCCCAGATGAAGCGATGCCGACGGCGTCCGCCGAGGCGAATGATGTCCTCAACGAACGAGAGGAGTCCGTCATGAAGACAGCAGCGCAAATCGTCACCGAGGCCATGGCCCAGGTCGGCAAGATCACCCCCGCCGAGGCCGCAGCCGAACTGGCCGAAGGCAAGGTCGCCATCGTCGACGTCCGCGAGCCAGTCGAATGGGAACGCCACATCGCCGGCGCCGTCCAGGTCCCGCGGGGACTGCTCGAGTTCGCAGCCGATCCCGTCAGCCCTCGCCACAACGCCGAACTCGAACCCACCGGACGCGTGATCGTCTACTGCCGCTCCGGCGTGCGTGCCGCGCTCGCAGCCAAGACACTCCTCGACATGGGCTACGAGAACGTCGCCAATCTCGACGGCGGCATCAACGCCTGGATCGAGGCCGGCCTGCCGACCATCGAACACCACGCAGAACTCTGATTCGCTGGAGCGAGCCGTCGAACCGTGCGTTGAAGTCCAGGGCGGGCCAGAAACCGCCGGCGACCCCCGTACGCGCAACTCGGCCATCGGCGCTATCGAGCCCGCTGCAAGTTCCGTCTTGGGCTCGCGCCGCGAGGCGTGTCGCGCCGATCGGTGACGATCGCTCGACCTGGAAGATGCCGGGAGGGCCGCTGGGGGACGATGGGAACGGATTTGAACATCGAAGTCGCATCGCTGTCATCACGCTCAATCGTCCACACGCCGACAACGCTGTCACTACCGAGTCGGCCGCCCAGCTCATCGAGGTGCTCGAGACCATTGCCGCTCGCCCCTCCGTGCGGGTCGGGATCCTGACGGGTGCTGGCGACCGGGCGTTCTGTGTTGGCGGCGATCTGTACGAGCGAAAGGAGATGTGGAAAGAGCAATGGCTACGCCAACGTCAAGTCTTCGACCGAGTGCTCCACAACCTGCGTCAGCTCCGCAGGCCGATCTTCACCGCTGTCAACGGCCTGGCCTACGGCGGCGGCTGCGAGATGGCCATCAGCACCGACTTCATCATCGCATCTGATCTGGCACGTCCTCGCCAACGCCGTGCCCTACGACGAGCTCGGAGCCGACTACTTCGATCGCCGCGACACCACCGCCGCGACCCGTCGCCACGTCAACGCGCTACGACGACTCGGCCACGACGTCACCCTCACGCCCGCCGCCTGATCACAATCGGGCTCCGCGCGAACGGGGCTTCCACCCCGCACCCCGCGCGCCCACGCACCAGCACGACCGGGGGATTCTCGTGTCAGACCTGGTGGAGACGATGGGAATCGAACCCACGACCCCCTGCTTGCAAATCCGAAAGATGGCGATATCAGCCTGTTCCGGTTCGTACCGGATCCTGTCAGATTGTGCCATCTAGCAGGGATGATGCGTGGACAGGTTGACACTGGTCGGACAGGGCGACACAGCCCGGTGCACCTCGGATTGATACATCTCTGATACATCGACGACCTCCTGCCACCGGCAGCAACGACCGTCGGATGTATCAGCGGGAGACAGATGTATCAGCGTGGACACCTGGATCAGCAGACCGCTTCGCAGAGTCAGAGGGTCGTGTGCGCAGTTGTCGCCGACGAATTTGGTCGTCAATCTCAAGCTTCAGGCGGACGCGTCGAGGGCGGCATTATGCGGTGGCCCGTCGGGCCGAAGAGGCGACCGACTTCGCCGGCACTGCAGCGGAGCGCCCTCGCGTCTCCGGGCTGTCAATTCCGGGCGGGCTGTCGCCGAGAGGTGACATACGCACAGGGCGCGACGTGTTCATCGATGCGCAGCAGTGACGGAGGCTCGTGCTCGGAACCGCAAGCCCTCTCGTGACGTCCCATCGTGGCGAGCTGACGGTGGCCATGGACTGCCGACTGGACGCTCTCGACTTCGACATCCCGGCTACGGCGGGTTGGTACTCGTCGATCGCCGGAGTCCTCGCCGGGTTCGTGCTCCTCGCGATCCTCATCCCGCTCGATCACGAGGCTGCCAGCGACGACGATCGCAGTGCCGACACCGTGGTCATCATGACCTGCGCATTCTTCTCGTTGTTGCTCCTGAGCTTCAGCTACGCCATCCTCGCCGGCCGAGTAGGTGACTCCGAACGTGGTCAGGCCGTTCATGAACAACTCCTCTTGGGTGCCGCGCTCGGCCTGTCGAGCCTGTTGCTGATGTTTGCGGTGCACACGCTGCTCGCAACATATGGAGCCAACCGACGCGCGTTCGTCCCGGCGCAACGCGTCATCGTGGTGGCCACCTCACTGATCGGTCCCGCAGTAGTGATCGCGGTGCAGTTCAGTAATGCGCTCGACATCGAGCGGGTGCGTCTCGAGGCGAACCCCGCTGCCGAGTGTCGTCTCGGCGGACTGCCCGACGGCGTCTGGATCAACCTCGCGATCACCACCGTGGGGCTCACCATGGTGGCCGTGGCGGCGCTGCTCCGCCGGCGCATTCCACGCAACGCCCGCGGCGCCTCGCAGATCGCAGTGGCAGTGCTCGGTCTCACGACGCTGGTCGTCCTGTGGACCTCCTTGGCCGCCCCACTCTTGGCCGGTGAAATCTTGACCAACTCCGTCTTCGAGCATGTCGCCCTCGCCGTTACCGCGCTTGCCGCAGTCGGCGTGGCGGTCACCTCATGGTCTGGACGTTGATCGCGGGACAGCGGCGAAGATTCAGGGGGCGTATCGCAGGATGGCCGCTACGGGGGTCTGTTGAGGGATGTCGTCGTTGCGCACGGCGAGCACTCGGCCGCCGGTGAGGTGGACGCGTCGGGCGATCTCGTCGAGGATGCCGTAGGTGTCGGCGGAGGGTGCGTCGGCGAACGTGACGGCGCCGGAGGTCTCGTCGATGGTGCCGGGGAGTACGGCTTCGAAGTCGATCAGGACGGTGTCGACCGCGCCCATGGTGGCGAGTCGGGCCACGTCGGAGACGTCGGTGGCCGCCCGGCCTTGGGAGTTGCGTGTGTCGAACAGCTTGGCGAGGTCGTCCAGTTCAGCGGCGTAGACCTCGTCGAGGATGGTGCGTACGTTGGCGGCGAGTTCGGCGTCGGTGAGTTCTTCGGGGTTGCCGGGCCAGCGAGTGTCGACCAGATGGGGGTAGGTGTTGACGGTGCGGTACAGGGCGTCGATGCCCTCGGTGGCAGCGATGATCAGCGGCAGGTCCGAGTGGTTGAGTACTGAGCGGATCGCGTGGTCGATCTGGCGCACGTAGGAGCGGTCGCGGGCCTTGAACACCTTGTTCGACCGTGGGTCCCATGCGTCGCGGGGCATGTCGGCCACGTCGATCTCTTCAGCGGTGCCGTCGGGGCCGATCTCGAGGAGCCGGACTGCACCCTTCGACAGTGCGAGCACGTGTGCCGCCTGCGGAAAGGTGACCGCCCGCATCAGCGGTGACACGTGGAACCGGTCAGAGACCTCGACGGATTGGCTCAGCTGGTTGGGCAGTCGGAATGTGTGCTCGCTGTCCGGCGTCAGGAACACGGCCAGGCTGCTGGCCGGTCGGGTCCAGAAGTCGTCGTCGTCGACGATCGCCTCGATGCCTTCATCGATGGCGGCCACGGCGGCGGCGTCTGTGCCTGCCGCTTCGAGCTTCGAGCGAACCAGGTCGCGGAGGTTCGACAGCGCGACACGATCCTGCTGCGCCTCCAGCGTCGAGCGTCCCGTCGGCAGGTACAGCGACACACTCGCAGCGTCGCGAGCATCCAGGAGTTGATCGATCTGCGGGCGGGTGGGGATGTCGCTGTGAATCATGGTTCCTACTGTGGGTGTGAGTTGACGTCCGTTGTCTACCTGTCTGCAGCGGATTCCCAACGACTGAGCGGGCGTGAATCTGCTGTCGTCGCCTCGCAGCAGTCGGCCAGTCGCGCCTGTGCGCCGAGGCGACCTCGAACGTGCCACCAGCGCTCGGCAATGCGAACACTGGCGCTGATGCGGCTCACAGACTCCAGATCAGCGGCACGAGGAAGACCGAGATGACGAAGTACCAGGCAAGCACGACGATGCCGAGCTTCCAGTAGTCGTTGAACCGGTAGCCGCCCGGCTCCATCACCATCAGGTTGGCTGGAGTCGCTACTGGCGTGAGCAAGGCCGCTGCGCACGCCACGTTCAAGCTCATCAAGACTCGGAGCCTCAGCAAACGTCGAGTTCAGCCGCAGCCGACAGTGCGATCGGGATCATGATCAGCGCCGTCGCCATGTTGCTGATCAACTGTCCCAGCACTGCGGTCAGCAGGAACACGCCGATCAAGAGCGGGTACGGACCGGAGTCGCCGACGACATCGACGAGTGCGTTCGCAAGATCGTCCGCAGCGCCCGTCACTCGGCATTGCCGTCGACATCGGAATCATTCCCGCCACGAGGATCACGGTGGTCCAGCCGATCGCCCGGTACGCCTGCTCGACGGTCAGGACCCGCAGCAGGATGATCGTGCAGGTGGCGCCGAGGGGAAACGGCGGGCGGCAGCGCATCGGTGGCCAACATGACGATCATCAGCGCAAGCACGGCGATCGCCTCCTTCGCGCCGAGTCCGAGCGGCACGACCTGACGGCGAACCA
>CAVSIX010000003.1:0-208140 GCA_963728195.1 Ilumatobacteraceae bacterium
AACGACGAGGCCGGCAAACCGTGCAGCAGCACGACCGTCTCTCCCTCGCCCGCCGTGCGCACGAAGGAACGAACTCCCGCGACGTCGAAGAACGACCCTGCCGCCCGGTGGACGTCGATGACGGAGGCGACGTCTGTGGTCACGTTTCGATGGTACGAATCGACCGTGTCGAGCTCACCACCTCATCGGGGTGAAACGCATCACTGCGCAGCGTTGATCGCTGTCGGTCCGAGAAGGCCGAGCTGCTCCGCGGCGAGTACCGCTCCGCCTCGTGACGTGGCGCCGAGTTTCCTGAAGATCGATGCCGTCTGCGACTTGATCGTGTTCCGGGACACGTAGAGACGCTCACCGATCTCGCTGTAGGTGAGATGGGTGGACAGCAGCGGCACGAGGCGAAGCTCGGCTGCCGTCAGCGAGGATGCGCCCACGAGGGTCGGTCCCGCCCCGTCGAGCTTGCCACGCAACACGTCGCAACGATCGATCACCACGTCGAGGCGGGATCGCGCACCGAGGACGTCGTTGATCTGGCGGAACACCGCCTTGGCGCCTGCGGGGTCGGCGAGTGCGACGTACGCCTCGGCGAGTTCGACCAGAAAGACGGCGCTGAAGGGCACATCGGGAAAGCACAACGGTCGGTTGCGCACCGCCGACGCCAAGTGGCTGCGAGCTTGTTCGAGGTTCCCACGCCGAATTGCAACTCGTGCGGCAACTGCGTGGACGACCGTCAACTGGGCGTGCATGTCGAGGTGGGCTTCGGTGGCGATCGAAACGGCGTCGTCGGACAGTGCGTACGCCGTGTCGGTGTCTCCGCACCCGAGCGCACTCGAGGCACGCAGTGCCAGCGCAGCGAGTCCGGTCGGTATGCCGCCGTACCGAAAACAGGTTGCGGCGGCGCTCGTGAACAAAGCATCGGCCGCGTCCGTCTCGTCCTGCAGGAGGGCGGCGACACCTTCCAGGAGGATCGCGGGTCCCTGGAACTGGCTGTCATGCCGAAGCAGGCGCGTGGCCGTCGCCGCGCTGGCCCTCATGCCCGATGCGCCGTCGCGGCACCGGCACGCGTCGACCAGTGCGAGCAGGCCGGCGACCGGGCTCCCGTCCGGGGCGAGCGCGGCGAGGTCGCCGGCGGCGGCTGCCGCGGCAAAGATGTCGGCGTTCGAACCGTTCCCGGCGAGCGCCTCCTTCAGCGCCCAGGTCGCCGCGACGTGTGGGAACCGTTCGAGGAGGCGACGTTCTTCGAACCAGGAGACCCAACGGGTCAACGTCTCGATTCGGCCCGCAGCGTAAGCCGGCTGACAGATGCGTCCGTACACCCGTGCCGCTCGATCAGGATCATTCGCCGCGAGGGCGTGATCGATTGCGTTTTCGGGCTCGTCATGAGCCTCGAACCATGCGGCGGCGCGGTCATGGAGCGGCTCGATCAGGTCGGGTTCGTTCCGTTCGAGGTCGGCGCGCAGCAGCTCCCGAAGGAGGTGGTGACAGCGATACCGGCGACGCTGTCGATCGAGCGGGATCAGCAGCAGATTCGAACGTTCGAGCGATTCGAGCATGCGCTGGGAACCGCTGTTGCCGATGACGGCGTCACACAGCGGTCCGCTCAGCTCCGAGAGGATCGACGTGTGTGTGAGAAAGGTGACCTCAGCCGCGGACAGGTTTGTGAGGACCTCGCTGCGCAGATAGTCCGCTACCATCCGATCGTCTCCCTGCACGGCGACGCGGTGAGCGCTGGCGGCTCGTCCGGATCGGCTGGTCAAGGCGCCGAGGTACAGGCCGACGGGCCATCCCTCCGTGCGATGCACCAGTTCGTGAATCTCCGCCGCTCCAATGCCCGCATGTACTTCGCCGAGCAGCGCAGTCGCCTCGGATTCGTCCATCGCCAACTGCTCGACGCCGATTTCCTCGACGGCGCCCTCGGCTCTGAGCCTGGCCATCGGGAGTGGCAGCTCAGCGCGCGACGCGAAGGCGATTCGACACCCTGGCGGCAGGTTGAGTGCGACCGTGGCGAGCAAGTCGCCTGAGCGTGGGTCGGTCACCGATTCGGTGTGGTCCACGACGAGACGGAATCGACGTCGCCGCGAGGACACGAGCATTGCCAGGCGACGCAGGGACCAGTTGGTGTCGACAGCGGCCTCGGCCAACAGCGACCGGCACAGCTGCGGGTCTGCTGGCTCGATCCGATTCATGATGGCAACGAGGTACTCCAGCAGAATGGCCGGATCGTTGTCGTGAGCGTCGAGCGTGAGCCAGATGACGGGGACATCGCTCGTGGCGGCCCACTGACCGAGCAAGGTGGTCTTGCCGTAGCCGGCGGGTCCGAGCACCGCAACGACGGGGCAGCGCGTCCTCGTCAGGCGCTCGATGAGAGCGGGCCGACCGATGATCCCGGGACGGGACCACGGCGCTTGGAACTTCGAATCGACGAGCCCGAGGTCCTCCCACGGAACCACGCCCTCGATGACATCAGTCGGGGCAGCCAGGAAACCGTCGCTCACCATGACAGCTGAGCGTACAGACGGCTCGAGGACGTCTGCGCGTGGCCGGAGCCACACCTGCCAGCTCACGATTCAGCGTCGTCGACTCCCAGCTCGGCGTCGCCGTCGTTGCCTCGGCCCAAGCGAACGAGGAGATCATCGCGTCTCGCGCGCCCGCTCTCGGTGCCCAGGATGTAACCGAACGCGACGGCGAGGAGCAGTGCTGCAAACGGCACGGTGACTTTCATGGCTGATCTCCTTGGTAGAGCGGCCACCAGTTGGAACGTGCGGTGGACGAAGTCGGAATCATGCTGACGGGATCTCGAGCCGGCCGGAGTGAATGGCGTTCTCGAAGGCACGGAAGTCAGCCAGGTTCTGAGCGGCGTACGCCTCACCTTCGGCCGCTGAGTGAGTGTTGCGCTCGGCGGCGGTTTCGAGCGACACAGCCGTCAGTCGATGCTGAACCAGGCGCGAACCTGGCCTTCGTGGTCGACGTATCGGTCGCCGGAGACGTCGACGATCACCTTGTCGATCTCACCGCCGACGAACGCGAACGGCGCCTGGTAGTTCGGCGAGACCGCCGATGCGCTGTCTCGTCCGACGCAGATCCCGTCGCCTGTCAGGCAGAAGTAGCCCGGTTGCGTGACGATGGGAGCCGAACCGACGGCGCGGTCGTCGACGTACAGCGTGAGCGTGCCGGCCGTGCCGGGCATCGCCGGGTCGGAACTCGGACCTTCGGCGACGAACTCGGCGATCAGCACATGGCTGCCCGGCGAGAGCTCCTCGTCGGCGACGACGTCCTGCAAGGTGGTGCCGATCCAGTTGAACGTGTACTGCAACCGGCGATCCTTGACGTACAGCGAGTGCCCACCCGGAACGCCCCCGGCGGCCCACACCACTCCCTGTGCCTCATCGGTGTCGATTCGGACGCCTGCCGCGATCGTGTAGGAACGCCCCGGAAGTGCCGGACCTGCGGACTCGGGAACGTCCGCACAGTTCGGGTAGAAGACGTAGCGGTCGCGATCGGGTGCGCCACGGGGACGCTCGGCGAGGACCTGCTCCAACGCGCTGCGGTCGTCCAGCGGCAGACCGTTGTAGATGCCGGCGTTGTAGAACCACAGGCTCTTGAGCGACTCGAGGCGCTCCGGATGCTCGACGGCGACGTTGTGGGTCTGCGAACGGTCGACCTCGAGATGGAACAGCTCCCATTCGTCTCGTTCGAAGTTCCCCCAACTCGACAACGGCGGATGCACCGTCGATGCGAGCCAGCCCTCGTGGTAGATCGAACGCTGGCCGAGCATCGTGTAGAACTGCGTCGCTTTGCCGGGCGCCGACGAATCGGTCAGCGCCGCCGCGAAACTCTCGCCCTCGATCGGGCTCTGCAGGTACCCGTTGATCGTCTCAGGGGGTTCGATGTCCAAGAGGTCGTAGATCGTGGGCACGACGTCGACGGCGTGGACGTACTGCGGTCTCGGACTGGTGTCGGCGGGGATCTTGGCCGGCCAGGACACCAGGCACATGTCGGCGACTCCACCCTCGGCGCCCGCCCACCGCTTCCAGTACGGGAAGGGCGTGTCGAACGCCCACGCCCAGCCCGTGTTGTAGTGGTTGTTCGAGGCCGGCGTACCGAGTTCGTCGATGTGCGGCAGCGTCGTCGCAGCGGTGTCGGGAACGCCGTTGAAGAAGCGCCACTCGTTGAAGCTGCCATTCGGTCCGCCCTCGCCGCTCGCGCCGTTGTCGGACACGACGACGATCAGCGTGTTGTCGATCTCGCCCGATTCCTCGAGGTAGTCGAGCACTCGGCCCAACCGGTCGTCGTTGTACGAGATGTAGCCGGCGAACACTTCCGCCATCCGGCTGAACAGCCGACGTTCGTCGTCGGAGAGGCTGTCCCACGGGCGCACGGTGTCGAGCAACGGCCAGGGCTGCCCGTCGGGCCCCGTGCGGTTCGGTTCGCCGTGCGGGTTGATCGGTGAGAGTTCCGTGTCGGCGGGGAGGAGGCCGAGTTCGATCTGGCGTTGCAGGATCCCCGCACGAATGGCCTCGTAGCCCTCATCGAAAACGCCCTTGTAGCGGTCGGCCCACTCCGTCGGAACGAGGTGCGGTGCGTGACCAGCCTGGGGAGCCAAATACATGAAGAACGGCTTGTCGGGATCGATCACCTTGGCGTCGCGGATGAACTCGACCGCCTTGTCGGCCATGTCGTCGGCGAGGTGGTAGCCGTCCTCGGGACGAGCGGGGGGCTCGATTGGATGGTTGTCGTACACGAGGTCGGGGAAGAACGAGTTCGTCTCGCCGCCGAGCCAGCCGTAGAAGCGCTCGAAGCCGCGACCGAGCGGCCACCGGCCCTTGTACGCCGCCAGATTGCACTCTTCACCCGGCGTCAAGTGCCACTTGCCCACGCAGTAGGTGTTGTAGCCACGCTGGGCGAGGACCTCGGAGATGAACCCGTTCTCGAAGGGGATACGAGTGGAGATCCCCGGGAACCCCGATGCGAACTCGGCGATCGTCGCCATGCCGTTCGACGTCGCGTTCCGCCCCGTCAGGAGCGACGCCCGGGTGGGCGAGCACAGCGCGGTCGTGTGGAAGTTGGCGAACTTCACACCTCGCTCGGCGATGCGGGCCATGTTCGGACACTGGACCGGGCCGCCGAACGTGTCCATGGTGGCGTAGCCGAGGTCGTCCCAGGCGAGGAACAGCACGTTCGGCGCACCCTCGGGGGCCTTCGGAGCGAGAAACGGTTCCCAGTCGGGTTCCGAATCGCGGATGTCGAGGGCAATCTTGCCGTTGAAGTGTGTCGTCATCGTCGTGTCCGGCGCTCAGGCCAGCAACTTCGCCTTCTGTGCTGCGAACTCCTGCTCGGTGATCACGCCACTGTCGCGGAGGCCGGCGAGCTTCTCGAGTTCCCCGGCCGAGCTGCCACTTCCGGCGGTCTCCTGAACGTACGCACGGAACTGGGCGTCGCTCTCTCGAGCGGCATCGATGTCACGCTGGGTCATGTCGCGGCCATGGGCAATGAGATACACGAACACACCGAGGAACGGCACGAGGATGACGAAGATCGACCAGAGCGCTTTGCCCCCGCCACCCATGTCCCGGTTGCGGAAGATGTCGGCGAACACGCGAAACAGCAGCATCAGCCAGGCGAAGAACAGGAAGAAGACGAACATGGACCAGAACAGACCCAGCAACGGGTAGTCGTAAGCAAGCATTGTCAACCTCCGAGGCACGCGGGAGGCCCAATGCCACCCGGTCAAGACATCAAGGTCCCACATTTGCTGTCGAGCATCGCCACCCAGAACGGGTGAAAACGCGTCTCGCCCTTCGTCCGCCGCCACGCCTGAGCGCACAGGAGGCGGTGATGCAGTACTCGCTCGCGATGCGAAGGCTCGTCGAGTCGCACGGCGGCACGTGCGTACTCGGCGCCGACATCGACTCGCAGCTCATCGGCGACGGAGGCGAGCACTTGCGGCTCGTCGGCATCATGCGCTATCCGTCGCGCCGGGCGTACCTCGACCTGGCCGGCGATCCGGAGCCCGCGAACACGATCGGCAGCGTTCCGGATCTGGTGCCGAGGTCATCCCATCGCAGTGCGAGGATCTCGCTGCGGCGCAGCCCGTACAGCACGCCGAGCCGGGAGCCGACCGCCCAGCGGTGGCTCGCAGAGGCATCGAGGAAGCGGTCGACCTCGGCCGCACTCCATGCGTCGGTCCCCTTGACCCTGTCGGGCTTGGCGACCGTTTGGGGGCAGGACGACACGGGCGGCCCGACTCCGTGGGATCAATCCCTCGTCGACGGCCTCGCCGAAGCGACGCCCGCAGGACGTTGCGGCAGATCTACACGCCTCGCCGTGAGAGCCTGCCGCCCTCGGCGAGGTTGCTGATCCAGGTGGCGACGTCGTCGCGGTCGAGCAGCGAGAGTTGGATCGCTCCGAGGCCGTTCTCGATGTGCGGAATCATCACACCTGGTAGATGTGGTCGGGATGGGGAGATTCGAACTCCCGGCCTCCTGCTCCCAAAGCAGGCGCGCTAACCAAGCTGCGCTACATCCCGGACGTGGTCGACGATGCTACTGACCGATGTGCGTCACAGCGCAATGGCCGTGCCGGTCGACTCTGGCGGCGCCGGCCATCGTCGCTGACCAACCACCAGAGCCGCAGCGTGGAACGCCGCGCGCAGCTGCTCGATGTGGAGGTCGTGGCGTCGATCGAGGGAGTCGAGATTCGTGATGACGGCCACGACGTCGAGGTAGGCGGCGAGGAACACCGGTGAGTGTCCTGCGCTGGGCCCGGCAAGCGCGTGCGCGAGTTCGTGGGCGGCGGTGGCGATCGTCAGCTGGTCGGCGGCCAACCGAATCACGTTGGTCCCGCCGTCGATCCGCCGAGCGCTGGACGACCGGGCGTCACGACGCGCCGCCACCACCCGAACAGGGTCCGCCGGCCACCACGCTCCCCCAGCGACCGCTTCGATGGCGGCAGCGACGTCGTCGAATGGCCGGGGCGATTCGAGGTCCGTTCCGTCGAACGCAGCGGCTTCGGCGGCGTACACCTCAGCGCGTCCGCAGTCCGCATTCATCCTGGGCCCAGCGATCGGCGACCCTCGACCCGGCCCCGGCCGAGGTCGGCACGCTCGGCAGCAGCCCCTCCGGCGGTCCACCCCGTCACCTCGGCGCCCGCTGCGCTGCGCGCCGTGCGGATCCGACCGAACCGCTGCCCGACGAACTCGTCGACGCGCTCCGTGCGTGCCAGCCGTGCGAGCGAGGTCGCTCCTCCTTCGGCCGCCGTGACCGCCGGCGAGGCGTCCTGCGCAGTGCGTTGCGCCTCATCGAACGACTTGGCGACGCGGTCCGCGTAGCCGAAGAGGAACGACCGTCGATAGCTCTGCGTCGCCGCTGCCGTCCGCCGCCGCTCCCCCGACATCTGCGATGCCGCCTGGGCGTGCAACGACGTGTACATCACGTCCACCACGTCGAGATCCGAGGTGTGCCCGGCGACGTACGCGATCGTGCCGCTCGGTGTGGACCCGAAGACCACCCGGGCGTCGTGTGCCTCGGCGACCGCCATCAACAACGCCAGCCGGCAGCGGACGTAGGCACCACGTCCGATCGGAATCTCCCGGACGGCCAGTTCGTCGCCGGCGGACTCGGCCAGTGCCCGGCTATCGATGCGGTGACGAGCGACCAGTTCGGCCGCCTTCCGCGAGAACGCGTCGGCCTCGTGGACGTTGGAGGTGGCCGCCGCTTTGTCCATCAATTTCCGCACTCGGCTCACCAGACTCTGGTCGACGTCGGCAGCGGCGCGAGTCCCAGCGGACAGCGGTGGCGACATATGCTCGTTTGACTTCGACATTGGACGGTGAGCGTAAGGGTATGGCAGCTACAGAAGAGACGACCATTCCGCTCGAGGACGACACCGTCGACGGGCGCACCCTGCGGCGGACCCGTAATCGAGACGCCGTGATCGTGTCGTTGCTCGCCATCATCCGGGAGGGCAATCTGCACCCCGGCGCCTCGGAGATCGCCGACCGTGCCGGCGTTTCGCATCGCTCGATCTTCCGATATTTCGAGGACCTCGACGATCTCGTGCGGACGGCCATCGATCACGCCTTCACCGAGGCCGGCCCGCTCGCCGGCATCCCGGACATGGGAACCGGCACGCTCGACGAACGCATCGAGAACCTCGTTCGTGCGCGAATCGCCCTGTTCGAGTACGTCGACGGCACGATGCAGCTCGCCAGGATGCGCGCCCCGAGGATCCCCTCGATCGACGAAGGAATCGCTGCGGTGGCCGAGGTGTTCCAGGACCAGATCGCCGAACACTTCGCCCCGGAACTCGAGTCTCTCGACGACGACGAACGCCAATTGCTCGTCGACGGCATCTTGGTGTTGACCAGCTACGACTCCTTCACGATCCACGTTCGCCTGCTGCAAAGCGACGCCGAGCGGATTCACGCCGCATGGGTCTGCGCACTGACGGCAATGCTCAGCTGACGTCTGCGATCCGACGCCGCTAGGGTGTCGGCTCTTGCGGACGTAGTTCAACGGCTAGAACCTCAGCCTTCCAAGCTGATGATGCGGGTTCGATTCCCGTCGTCCGCTCCAATCGTTTCGGCTGGATAAGCCCAGCGTGTTGACGGTTTCCCCCGAAAGGAGTGCCGTCGAGACACCTCGCCGGCAGGTCTGTCGTGCCCCCAACGTGCCCCGGGCACGAGTCAACAGGAGGCATCAATGGGCACCACGAGGTCCTTTGGGTCGATACGCAAACTGCCGAGCGGCCGCTACCGAGCGCGCTACAGGCACCTCGGTCGACGGATCACCGCCGACGCCACATACACGACGAAGGCCGAAGGGTCGGTCCATCTGAACGAGTGCGTCGATGAGCCGTCGATGAGCCGTCGATGGTTCTCGGTCGTCCGCTGGGCAACACAATCGATGTCGCGGGTCGCGCGTTCAGCGCCCCACAGCGGCGCCGCTCCCCCGCCCACAACAACGAACTCAACGTCGTGATCCGCGAGCGCCTGGAAGATTGAGCCCTCGTCGAGCTCTCCATATTCGTCGTCACTCATGAGGTCAGCAGGCCTTCATCTCTCAACTGGGCCACGAACGCCGCAAGGTCGACTCCGATGTGTCGGCGCGTCGCCCCAGCGGCCGTTGTCACCCGTCGGCCGACCGCGTCGCAACCGACACCGAGAGTGATCGGATCATGTGCCGCCGATCGGCCCCTTTCGTGACCGACTTCGCCGGTACGCGAGTGGGCAGTCGATGGAATCGGTTGAGCGAGGTGTGCCCTGATCCGTCGACCTGGACGGGCCGCTACGCCGAGATCTTGGCGGCGTACTTGCGCTGGGCGGCCTGCTTGGAGACGCCGAGCATCGCTCCGATCTCAGACCAGGAACGATCCGCGTTGCGCGCATCGCGGATGGCACCGAGCAACGCCGTGTCGACATCGTCTCGCTGTTCCACCAATTCAGCAATGGTACGAAGCGCTGCCGTCTTCCCCTCGACCAGATCATCGGCGTTGACGTCGTCGGCCCATCGCTCGAGTGCGGCGGCGCGTTGTGCGCGGGTCGTCGTCATGGGGTCCACCAGATCAGGCTACGCACTGGACTACCGATCGTCAACATCTGTTGACGATCGGTAGTCGAAGTGTGGCGATCGGCCCGCACAGTGCGCCGGCGATGCGGCCGGTGTTCCACATGTCGTTGTCCGGGAACAGTGCAGTGACGACCGGCAGAAGCGCATCGGCCGCACATGCCGCCGCGACGACCTCAACTGTGGTCGCAGTCGCAAGGTCGGCCTCTCGTCTACCGCAACTCCCTCATCACACGGACCGGAGCCTCTTGCTGCCCAGTAGGTGCAGGTCCGCCCGCTATCGACGAGCATCACGAACGACCCAACCTCAAGTGGTTCGAGAGACGTCGCCTCGGTGATCAATCCGCAGCACCGTCACCGTTCGCTCGCTCTCGTCGATTCGGTACAGGACTCGGTAGCTCCCTCGGCGGGCGCTGTGGATGCCGGCAAGTTCTTTTCGCAGCTCGCAGCCGACGCGACGGGGATTCTCGATGAGCGATCCGGTGATGAAGTCGATGACGGCAGCGGCGACCGGTTCGGGCAGCGTCTCGGCGATCGCTCTCGCAGCGGGACGAGCGACGATGAGTTCGTATCCGTCGTCGGTCACGAACATGGCATTGTGCGCAACGCTCGGACGGCGTCGACACCGCGGACGACGTCGCCGGCGGCGACCGCTGCTTCAGCCTCGACCAGTCCTCGGACGGCGTCGTGGTCGCCGAGCAGTTCGAGGGTCTCCTCGAGGGCTGTCGAGGTCGTCCGGGCTGATCAACCGGGGTGCGGCCGGCCTTTGGGTGGGGGTTCTGGATGGTTCGCTCGGTAACCGGCTGCACATCGCTTCGTGTGGTGTGGCCAGTCGATCCTCGGCGCGTGGAACGGCCGACACGTGCAATTCAGAGCGGTCCGGGTTTGGGGAGTCGGGAGCTGTTCCGCTCGGAAGTGTCGGAGTCAGGAAGCCTGCGCGATCACGTCGAGTGTGTCGGTCATGCGCATCAACCGTTCGACCTGCGGCGACGGGTTGGCCACGACCAGACGGCAACCGTTCGCCAGGGCGCGGTCGTGGGCGTCGAGGACCACCTTGAGTCCGCGGCTGTCGATGAACGACACCGCCGACAGGTCGACACACAGCACCTCCGGCGCAGCGCGCAGTGCGTCGCTCAACACACCCGCCGCCCGACGAGCGGTGTGCAGGTCCAGTTCGCCGCCCAACGAGATCTCGGAGCGCTCCATTCGTGACTCAGCCATCAGTCGGCGAGCGTAAGGGGCATCCACCAACGGGTGGGTCACCCCAAGGTAGATACCTCACCACCCCGTCTCAAGGGACAGGTAGCGTGGCGCGACCATGGAATCGTCGATCACCACTCCAATCAGATTGGCGATCGTCGACGACTACGACGTGATCGTCGCAGGCGTCGCCCACATGTTCGACCGGTATCGCGACCGGGTGCGCGTGATCGACCTGGCCGCCAATGAACCGGTGACCGAGGAGGTCGACGTCGCACTGTTCGACACCTTCGCCCAGGGCGGCGCCGACTCCGCCGACATCGACGTGGTGCTGGCGAACCCGCTCGCCAAGCGGGTGGCGATCTACACCTGGGTGTTCAAGGACGACGTCGTCGAGCGAGCGTTGCACCGGGGCGTGCGTGGCTACCTCTCGAAGACACTGCCGGCCGGCCAACTGGTCGAGGCGCTCGAACGCATTCACCGCGGCGAGATCGTCGTCAGTTCGGTGACGCCCACGCCGTCGGTCGTCGGTCTCGACTGGCCGGGCCGGGCCGAAGGGTTGACGCCTCGGGAATCGGAGATGCTGGCGCTCATCACACAGGGCAAGAGCAATGCGGAAATCGCCGCGTCGACCTACCTCAGCGCCAACTCGGTCAAGACCTACATCCGCGGCGCCTACGCCAAGATCGGTGTCTCGAGCCGCACGCAGGCCGTGCTGTGGGGCGTGCGCAACGGCCTGCACATCGACAACCGCCGCGTCGACGACTGGCGAGTCACCGACGCCGCCGAGTGATGCAGCCCGCCGACGGCACAGACGCCCCGGTCGATCCGACGGGAAACCGACTGCTCCTCGGGCCGATGCTCCGCTACGTCGACGACACCCAGGCGACGATCTGGGTGGAGACGGAACGGGCGTGCACGGTCACCGTGCTCGACCACCGGGCACCGACGTTCTGCGTGCGAGGTCATCACTACGCCTTGGTGATCGTCGACAGGCTCCGGCCCGGCACGACGACCGAGTACCAGGTGGCGCTCGACGGTGCGACCGTGTGGCCGGAGCCGGCAATCGGTCTGCCGCCCAGCGTGATTCGCACGACCTCGCCCGACGCCGACGTGAGCGTGCTCGTCGGCTCGTGCCGCGCAGCGGCCCCGCACGAACCGCCCTACACACTGGAGCTGGCCGACGACGAACGAGGTCGCGGGGTGGATTCGCTCTGGGCGCACGCCCAGCGCATGGTCGGCGAACCCCCCGAACACTGGCCGACCTTGCTGCTGCTCGTCGGCGATCAGATCTACGCCGACGACTCGTCGCCCGACACCCAGCAACGCATCGAGGGTCGACGGGAACCGGACCGGGAGCTTCCCTCGTCGGTGGTGACGACGTTCGAGGAGTACGTCTGGCTGTACCGCGAGGCCTGGTCGCCTCGCCTGGAACGCTGGCTGTTCTCCGTCATTCCCTCGATGATGATCTTCGACGATCACGACATGATCGACGATTGGAACATTTCGGCGTCGTGGCTCGACGAGATCCGCCGGGAGCCCTGGTGGCACGAGCACTCCATCGGCGGGCTCGTCAGCTACTGGATCCACCAGCACCTCGGCAATCTGTCACCACAGCAGATCGAACGCGAAGGCCTCCTCGCGGCCGTGTCGTCGGAGCCCGACGGCACCGCAGCGATCACCGCATGGGCCGAGAAGGTCGATCGCACGGCGACGATCGCGCCCGGTCACCGGTTCAGTTTCAGCCGCACGATCGGCCCGGTGCACGTGGTGATGATCGACTGCCGGTGCGCACGCGTGCTCGAGCCGGGTGGGCGTCGGATGGTCAACGAACGAGACTGGGAGTGGGTTCGCCACGAGGTGCTCGGCGACCATCACCACGTCGTGATCGCGGCGTCGCTTCCCGTTTTCCTCAGCAGTGGACTCCACGATCTCCAGGTGTGGAGCGAGCGCGTCTGCGACGGACGCTGGGGGCACCGCATGGCCGCGCTGGGCGAACGTCTTCGCCGGGCGCTCGACCTCGAGGACTGGCCCTCGTTCCAGCAGTCCTTCGACGCATTCGTGGCGCTGATCGACGACGCCTGTGCGGCGGACGATCCACCCGACACCATCGTGGTGGCGTCAGGCGACATCCACTTCAGCTACGCCGCGGCACTGCCGTTCGGACGGGGAACCACGCGAGTCCACCAGGTGGTGAGTTCGCCGATCCGTAACGCGCTGATCCCCCACGAGCGCAGTGCGATGCGCGCCACACTCACCCGGACGGGATCGCTCGTGGGAAGGGCGCTACGTCGCCTCTCGGGTGCACGCCCGTCGGCGGTGCCGATCGAGATGACCGCCGGCCCCTTCTTCGCCAACAACATGTGCGAGCTGCACTATCGCGGTCGAGATGTGGAGCTGATCATCGAACACTCGACGGCCGACAACGAATCCGGCGGGCGCCTCGACGAGGTGGCCCGCATCGCTCTGTGAGGTTCCGACGCTCGATGGATTCAGGCCCGCCGGCCGTCAGCTCGTCGACGGCGGGAACGGCGGTGCGAGGAACGCGAGCAACGTCACGCCCGTGTCGCCGCCGTTGGAGACCCGGAGTTCTTCGTCACCACGAAGGAAGGCGAGCGAACCGGAGGGGAACGAGGTCGGTCCGTCGTCGGTCTGCAACGTGGCGGTGCCCTCGACCACGAAGAGCATGAGGTCCGACACGTCGTGGGTGTGCATCGGCAGCGCCTGTCCAGGCGCCAGCCGGATGATGCGGACGTTCGACTGCGATCCGTCGAGGAACGGCTCGGCGACGAACGTGGTCGCGTCGTAGTCGGTGGCCTCTCGGAGGTGGGTGATCTTCATGTGACGTCGCTTTCTGATCGGGTGCGGAGCTTGAGCAGGCAATCGGCCCGCCGGGGATCGCGCCGAACGAGTTCGTCGACGACGAAACTCGAACCGTCGGTGAGCCCTCGGGCGAGCCCGAGATGCAGCCCACAGACGGCATCGGCATGTGTCAACGCTGCGCTCTCGAACGGACAGGTCTGCAGCACGATCTCGATCCCGGCCCGCCGGCGCTGCACCGTCGGGTCGAATCCCTGCCGTGCCATGTCGTCGGTGAGATCGTCGATCGAGACATCGGATCCCTCCGGGTTCGTGCTCGCCCCCGCAGTCCGCATCGAGCGGCCCGCTCGGCGTCCGACGGTGACGGCATCGTCGCCGGTGCGGATGATCTCTGCCAGGAGCACGCTGAGTCGCTCGTAGGGCCCGACGACCCCCCACCGGCTCTCGGCGGCGGGATCGACGCGGTAGACGAGCTTGGGTCGGCCACGTGTGCCGCTGCGTTCGGTGGCGGTCGTCAGCAGTCCGGCCTCGACGAGCTTTGCGAGGTGCTGACGGATGGCGGTGTGGTTGAAGCCGCAGTGCGAGGTGATCTCGGCGACGTCGGCGCCCTGGTCGTTGTCGGCGACGTACCGGAAGATCTTCCAGCGCGTCGGGTCACCGAGCGCCCGGGACTGGATCTGGACGACGTCGACCGCATTCATCACCGACCTCCCAGCACTTCCCCGTTCGAATCCTTCCATTTACTACATCATTCACTGTAACTATTCAGTCGCCCGATCGGCAAGGTTCGGTCGAGACTCGGGTCGAAGGTCCCACGTCCCCCTCAGCGACCTCGAGCGACGAGTGGACATGACGCCTACCGTGGACCCATGACGTTCCTGCTGCCCTCCGAACCCGTCCGCTCGCTCGAGGAGCACCTCCGCTCCGACATCGGCGGCCGCGGCATCGAACGGGCACGGCGCTTGGGCCCCGCCGGCACGATCGAGGAGCTCACACGAGCGGGGCTGCGCGGACGCGGTGGCGGCGGATTTCCGACCGGCCTCAAGTGGGCGGGAATCGCAGGTCAAGCCGGCGAGCGGCGCTACCTCGTCTGCAACGGCGCCGAAGGGGAACCCGGAACGTTCAAGGACCGGGCCCTGATCAGGGCGAACCCGTACCAGTTGGTCGAAGGTGTCGTCATCGCCATGTGGGCCATCGACGCGGCCGAGGCGTACATCTGCCTGAAGCGCACGTTCCAGCGCGAGATCGACCTCGTCACGAAGGCGGTCGCCGACTTCCAGGACGCAGGACTGTGCCACGGGTGCAGCGTCACGATCGTCGCCGGCCCCGACGAGTACCTCTACGGCGAGGAGAAGGCGATGCTCGAGGTGATCGAGGGCAACGACCCGCTCCCCCGGTGGCTTCCCCCCTACGTCCACGGCCTGTTCGCCACCGCTCCGCAACTCGGCTGGCAGTCGACCGCCGGCGACCACGAGGACGACGGCGCCGCACCAGGCGCCCATCCGACGTTGGTCAACAACGTCGAGACGCTGTGCAACGTCACCCACATCCTCACCCACGGCGCCGACTGGTTCCGCACGATGGGCACGACGGAGTCGCCGGGCACCATCGTGGCGACGGTGTCGGGTGACGTCGTCGCTCCCGATGTCGGCGAAGTGGAACTCGGCACGTCGCTGCGCGACGTGATCGATGCCGTCGGTAGCGGGCTGCTGCCCGGCCGGTCGGTGAAGGCCGTGTTCTCCGGGGTCGCCAACGCGGTGATCACCGCCGACGACCTCGACGCCGAGGTGTCCTACGAAGGGCTGGCGGCGGTGGGCAGCGCACTCGGTTCGGCGGGCTTCATCGTCTACGACGACACCACGTGCATGGTCGACGCCGCCTACCGGTTCTCGCGGTTCTTGTCGATCGAGTCGTGCGGACAGTGCCCACCGTGCAAGCTGGGTTCGAGCTCGATCACCGAGCACCTGGAGCGCATCGAGACGGGACGCGGCGCCGACACCGACCTCGCTGCGATCGGCGGCTGGCTCGCCCGCGTGACCGATGGCAGCCGCTGCTACCTGGCGGCGGAGGAGCAGATCGTGGTCAGCAGCATCCTGCGCGCATTCCCGGAGGAGTTCGCCGAACACATCGAGACGGGCCGGTGCGCACGCCCGCGGCAACTGCCGATCCCGAAGCTGATCGATCTCGCCGACGGACGAGCCACCTACGACGCCGCCTACTGGCGCAAGCGCCCCGACTGGACGTACGAACCCGCCGAACCGGCCGACCTCGGAGGGGAGTCGGCGTGTCTCGCCCACCTCTTCGAGGAACCCGACGAGTGATGCCACACCCGCTGGCGTTCAGACCTGCTCGCCCAGTTCGTCGAGGATCGCTGCCAGCTCGGTGCGGAACCGGCGCAGCTCGCTTCGATGGAGCACCGACAATGCGTCGAGGCGGGCGGCACCGTCGGCGGTGAGCATCAGGAGCGAACGACGCGCATCGGCGGGGTCGTGACGGCGCTCGACCAGCCCGTTGTCGATCGCCCGGTCAGCGAGTTCGCCGACCGAGTGCAGGCGCAACTGGAGCGCGTCGGCGAGTTCGCTCATCGACGGGCTCACGTCACCATGATGGCCCCGAATGGCGAGGAGCAGTTGGTGCTGGGCCGGCGTCAGGTCGTGATCCCGCGCGGCACGCTCGGAGAACGCGAGGAACCGGCGCAGCGCATGGCGGAACTCGGCGAGGGAGCGGTAGTCCGCGTCGGTCATCGGGGCCTCGTCGGGAACGGTCACCGCGGCGCCCCGTGCGACGCCGGCGACGCGCCGTAGGCATCGATCCGTTGGCGCTGGTTCTCCAGCAGGCCGACCGGCGACGTGAGCACCAGGCACGTCAGGGAGCTGATCAGCGTGGTCGGCAGCATGGTGAATCCTGCCATCTCGGTGACCACGAGCGTCGAGCCGATCGGCGTCTTGGTGACGCCGACGTTGGCGGCGACCATCGTGCCGGCGACGAACACCCATTGGTGCTCGATCGACAGCAGTTGGGCCACCGTCCAGCCGATCGCGAAACCGGAGAAGAACAGCGGGATGATGAAACCTCCACGCCACCCGGTCACGAGCGCAACCGCCGCACCGAGCAGCTTGCCGATCGCGGCGAGTACGAGCACGCTCAGGATCGGCTTCGCCTCGACGAGGGCGTCGATCTGGAACTCGCCATTGGTCAACGCATATGGCGTCAGGATGCCGAGGAGTCCGAGCGCGAGGCCTCCGAGCGCCGGCCGCACGGCGGCGGGGATGACGGCGGCGAGCCGGTGCAGCACCCCGACGAGCACGGTGAATGCGAGTCCGATCGCCGCACCCAGCACACCGGCCAGCAGCGCCCACGCCAGATCGACGCCGTCGATGCGTTCGACCAGCGGGAGTTCCCAGATCGGTCCCAGGCCGAGACCGCCGACGGCAGTCGACACCGCAAAGCCACAGAGTGCGCCGATCATCGCGGGGATCAACGCCTCGTAGTACTCGAGGCCGCGGCGATGCGGTATCTCCAGAGCGAAGATCGCGGCGCCGAGCGGTGCCCCGAACAGCACGCTGAATCCGGCGGCCATCCCGGTGATCGCCAGCGTCCGGACGTCACGAGCACCGAGGTCGGCTCGATGTGCCAGCCGCGTCGCCAGCGTGCCGGTCGTCGTGACGAGCGGTGCCTCCGGGCCGAGTGTGCCGCCCGCACCGACCGACAACAGCGAGACCGGCAGGAGCGACCGCAGGCGTCCCCGTGGCGCCTCACGTTCAGCGCTGTCGTCGTCGGTCATGCCCGGCACGTGGATGTTGCCGACGAGGAGTTCGACGTCGGCGGGCGGCCCGAGTGCGGTCACGAGCGCCGTGATCACCGCACCGACGCTCACGAGGATGCAGAGGTGCGCCGCTGCGCTCCATCGGTCGGGACCCAACACGTCGGCGGTCAGACGCAACACCTCCAGGTAGGCGGCACCGACCGCACCGCCTCCGACGCCGACCGCCACCGTTGCTGCGACCATGCGTGGCCGCGCGCCGAACCATCCGACCAACCGTTGTCGTGCTCGCTGCCGATCGATGTCCACCACCACGGTGAATGGATCGTATCACGATCTATTTCGAATGGGGCTCCGGCGGGCGACGAGGATCAGTCGAAGGTGATCACGCTGCGGGCGACGTTGCCCGTCTTCATGTCGGCGAAGCCGTCGTTGATCTCGTCGAGCGAGATGGTCTTCGACACCATCTCGTCGAGGTGCAACCTCCCGTCGAGGTACATCTCGACGAAGCGCGGCATGTCGGTGCGGAACTGGTTCGAGCCCATGTTCGACCCGGTCAACGTCTTTTCGTAGAGCAAGTCGGGCCCGTGGATCTCGATCTTCGTGCCGACCGGGATCATGCCGATCACGGTGGCTTGCCCGCCGTTGCGGAGCATCTCGTACGCCTGCTCGGCGGTCTGCTTCAAGCCGACCGCCTCGAACGAGTGGTGCACGCCACCACCGGTGAGCTCCTTCACCGCTGCGACGGGGTCGTCGGTGGCCCCATTCACCACGTGGGTCGCACCCAACTGCTGGGCGAGTTCGAGCTTCGACTCGGCCATGTCGACCGCGATGATCCTGTTCGCACCGGCGATCCGGGCGCCCTGTACCGCCGACAGTCCGATGCCGCCGCACCCGATCACGGCCACGGTCTCGCCGGGCGACACCCGCGCCGTGCGGAACACCGCACCGAGCCCGGTGGTGACGCCACACCCGATCAGCGCTGCCTTGTCGAGCGGCATGTCGCGGTCGATCTTCACCAACGCCTGTTCGTGGACGAGCATCTGCTCGGCGAACGACGACAGGTGGAGGTACTGGTTGACGGTCTCGCCGCCGGCGCGGCTCAGCCGAGGAGGCTCGCCCGGCTGCCGCACCAACTCGGTCCCTTTGTTCTCGCAGAGCGAGAGGTGCCCGTCGGTGCACTGCGAGCAGTGTCCGCAGAACGCCGACAGGCACGTGATCACGTGATCGCCCGGCTGCACGTAGTGCACCATCGAGCCAACCGCCTCGACGACGCCGGCAGATTCGTGTCCGAGCACCGCCGGACACGGGAACGGGTACTTGCCCTCCATGAAATGGAGATCGCTGTGGCAGAGCCCTGCGGCCGAGGTACGGATCAGCACCTCCCTCGGTCCCGGTTCGCCGATGTCGATGTCCTCGATGTCGAGTCGACCCGGTATCGAGTTGAGCACTGCTGCTTTCATCGCCGACCCCCACGTGTCCTCAGGTGATCCGGCGACCGTAGCCCGTGGTCGTCGGTGCGCCAGCCACCGGAAGACATCCGAACCGAGGTTCGGCGATGCAGCCCCGCCGGCGTCCACCGGGCAGAATCTCGCCCGTGTCCGATGACGTGAGAGCCGATGTCGACAGTGCCGACGGCACACCCACCCGCGAACCGGTGCCGCGACCGTGGAGTGCATCGGACCGACGTGTGCCGCGTGCTGTCGTGCGCCCGCTTCGACGATTCGCCGACACGGAGGCCGCCGGCGGCGTCGCCATGCTCGTCATGGCCGTCGTCGCCCTCGTGTGGGCGAACTCGATGTTCGGTGACTCGTACGTCGAGCTGTGGGAGACCCTCGTCTCGTTCCACCTGGGCGACCTGATCCACATCGACCTGAGCCTGCGCGACTGGGTCAACGACCTCGCGATGGCGTTCTTCTTCTTCGTCGTCGCGCTCGAGATCAAGCGCGAGATGGTCCGCGGCGAACTTCGCGACCCGAGGGCCGCCGCCCTCCCTGCACTGGCCGCCCTCGGCGGGATGATCGTGCCGGCACTGATCTACACCGTGTTCAACGTCGGCGGGGCGGGTGCCGACGGATGGGGCATCCCGATGGCGACCGACATCGCATTCGCCGTCGGCGTGCTGTCGCTGCTCGGACGGCGGGTGCCGTCGTCGCTCGTCGTGTTCCTGCTGACGCTGGCGATCGTCGACGACCTCGGCGCCATCGTCGTGATCGCCGTGTTCTACACGTCCAACCTGTCGTTCGGCTGGCTCGCGATCGGCATCGGTTGCATCCTCGGCGCCGTCGTGCTCAACCGGGCCGACGTGCGTTCGCTCGTGCCGTACGGCCTCCTGGCCGCCTTCTGCTGGTTGGCGCTGCACGAGTCGGGTGTGCACGCCACGCTGGCGGGCGTTGCGTTCGGTCTCATCACGCCGAGCCATGCGTTCTTCCGTCCACCGCTGTTCGGGCCGCATGCACGTGAGTTGGTCGGTCGGGTCGAAAATGCCCAAGCCGCCGAAGGAGGAGGAACCGACGACGAGGAGGCACTCGAAGCGGACGCCCTGAACGAACTGATCACGTTGTCGGCGGAGAGCCAACCGCCGTTGGATCGCCTGGAACACCGGTTGCTGCCGTGGACGACGTTCGTCGTCGTGCCGATCTTCGCATTGGCCAACGCCGGCGTCCGCGTTGGCTGGGACGACTTGACGAGTTCCTTCTCGAGGCCGGTCACGCTCGGCGTGATGCTCGGCCTCGTCGTCGGCAAGCCCGTCGGCATCATGCTCTTCTCGGTGCTCGCAGTGCGTCTCGGTCTCGGTCGCCAACCTGCAGGCGCGACGTGGCCACAGATCTTCGGTGTCGCGATGCTCGGTGGCATCGGCTTCACGGTTGCACTGTTCGTGACCGAGCTCGCCTTCGAGCCGGGCGCCCTCGCCGACGAGGCCAAGATCGGCATCCTCGCCGCATCGGCGATCGCCGGAGCCGCCGGCTACCTGTACCTGCGCACCGTGGGCGCTGACACGCAAACCGGGTGAACGCCTCACCGCCGCAGGCACGTGAGCGGGGCGCGTGGTCGAGGGTGGTTGCGCAAGCGCTGCCCGGGCGACGAACATGACGGCATGTCCGGCATGAATCGCGCCTTCGTCCGCTTCCAGAAGCACCCGTCGTCGGTGCGGTACGCAACGGCCGCGATCATCAGCACGATGGTGCTGCTCGTCCTGGTGGGGTCGCTCCTGATGCGGCTGCTCGCACACGACGAGTACCCCACCTTCGGCGGTGCAGTCTGGTTCACGCTCCAAACCGTCACCACGGTCGGCTACGGCGACAACACACCCACCGGCGGCGTCGGCAGGGTGATCGCATCGATCGTCATGCTGGTGTCGATCGGCCTGATCACGGTGATCACCGCAGGAATCACCTCGATGTTGGTGCGTTCGGTGAGTCACGAGGATTCGCAGGCCGACCAGCAGCTCACCGCCGACTCGCTCGCTCGGATCGAGGCGCTGCTCGATGCGGCGCACGAACGGCTCGATCGGATCGAGCGGGCCGCCGCCGAGTCGGTCCGTGGCGGCACCGGCGACTGATCACGCCGCAGCGCTGACCGCTGTCCCAGTGGCCGTGCGATCCGGTCAGCTTGCGATCGCCGGGTCCGCCAGGCGTTCGGCGTCGATCTCGGATGCCTCGGGAACCGGATCGCCGTCGAGCCAGGCGAGCATCATGGCGTTCACGACCTCAGGAGCCTCCTGTTGCACCCAGTGCGAAACGCCCGGCAGGAACCGCATCGTGAGGTCGTCCACGTACGCATCGGTGCCGTCGGTCGTCTCCTTCGACAGCGCCACGTCGTCGAGCCCCCAGATCATCAGGGTGGGCGTCTCGACCGGAGCAAACTCCTCGGACGCCGACGACCTGATCCCTCGGAACGCGGCTCGGTAGTAGTTGAGCATCGAACGCATGGCGCCCGGGCGCAACGCCGCCTCGCGGTAGACCTCGGTGACCTCGTCGGGGAATCGTGAACGGTCGACCGCCGACCGCGTGAATGCATCGCCGATGGCCTTGGCCCGTCGAGCGCGCAGCATCGTCTCGGGCAGCCACGGGATCTGGAAGAAGAACATGTACCACGACCGGCGAAGCTGACGCATGGTGCGCATCTCGCGTTGCAGGCACGCCGGGTGGGGCACGTTCATGATGACGAGACGCTCGATCGGACGGGTCTTGCAGATCGCGAACATCCAAGCTTGCGCCGCTCCCCAGTCGTGACCGACGAGCGTGACGTGGTCGCAGTCCGCCGCATCGATCAGCCCACCGATGTCGGCGAGCAGCCGATCCATCGAGTACTCGGACACCGCGTGCGGCTTCGACGACGCTGCGTAGCCGCGAAGGTTGGGCGCCCAGACCTCGTAGCCCGCAGCGACGAGCGTCGGGATCTGGTAACGCCAGGAGAACGCCGATTCGGGGAAGCCGTGCAGCAGCAGCGCCAGTCCCCGCTCCCCTCCTTCACCGTTGACCGACACCTGCAACTCGACGTCGCCGACGGCAACCATCCGATACGTCAGTGGGTCCATGCTCCATCTTGACACTGTCGGGACGGGCCGGAATACGGCACGCCGACCCCTGGTTGCACGACGAGACAGATACCCCCACCAGTATTGGAGTACGGCACCATGGCCACCATCGAACTCACCCTCGACAACTTCGAACAGACGATCAACGACAACGACACGGTGTTCGTCGACTTCTGGGCGGAGTGGTGCGGCCCCTGCCGCCAGTTCGGGCCGGTCTTCGAAGCCGCCGCACAACAGCACACCGACATCGTGTTCGGCAAGGTCGACGCCGATGCCCAACAGGAACTCGCCGGCCACTTCAACGTCCGCTCGATCCCCACGTTGATGGCCATCCGGGACAACGTCGTGCTGTTCTCGCAGCCCGGCGCCCTGCCGGCGCATGCGCTCGACGACCTGATCGGCCAGATCCGGGAGATCGACATGGACGACGTCCGGCGCCAGATCGCCGAACAGCAGTCAGAACTGGCCGACTGACGGCGTGTCACCGGGCCGCCCGACGCGTTTCACTGCGCACCGGCGCGGCAACCTTCCACCCATGAGCGACGAGGCCGACGCAACCATCCCCGAGACCGACTTCGCCATCGTCGTGTACAGCGACGTCGGTTGTCCGTGGGCGAACATCGCCGTCCATCGGCTGACACGCACGCTCCTCGAGCAGGGTCTCGACCGCGAGATACGCATCGACCACCGGGCGTTCTCGCTCGAGCTGATCAACGATGGACCGATCCCGTCCGATGTGCTCAACGCGGAGATCCCGACGCTGCGCGAACTCGAACCGTCAGCCCCCTGGCCGACGGGCCCGGGGCCCTGGCGGTTCACCGAGTCGACGCTGGTCGCCCTCGACGCCGTCCAAGCGGCCAAGGAGCAAGGCACCGAGGCCAGCGTGCGACTCGACAAGGCGCTGCGACGTGCGATGTTCGAGGATCTCGCCCAGCTCGAGACACCCCAGCAGGTGGTCGACATCGCCCGCGACGTCGACGGACTCGACGTCGACGCACTCGAAGCGGCACTACGCGCCGGTCGAGGACGGTCCGAGGTCCGCCAGCAGGAAAGCGAATCAGAGACCGATCGCGTGGCCGGGAGCCCGACGCTCGTGCTGCCGGACGGGTCGGCGCATCACAACCCTGGCATCACGATGCACTGGGAGGACGAGCCGGGCGAACGGCTCGTGATCGATTCCGACGATCCCGGCGTGTACGCGACGCTCGTCGAGCGCGCCTTGGCCGCCCAACCCGCCGATTGACACCCGCTACGTTGCTCGCATGAGCGAGCGCGAACCGATCGAGATCTGCATCGAGAGCTGGCACCGTCACCTGCGCGGAGAACTCCCCGGCGGCCTCGACACCATCCTCGACGAGGACTGCACGTTCCTCTCCCCCATCGTCTTCACCCCCCAGCACGGCCGGGAGATCACCAAGCTGTATCTCACCGCCGCCGGCGGCACACTCGGGGGAACCGACGGCGACGTCACCGAGGCGATCTCGTCACCGGCGTCGGAGGGCGGGTTCCGCTACGTCAAGGAGATCCTCCAGGGCCATCATGCGATGCTGGAGTTCGAGACCACGGTCGAGGGCAAGTACGCCAACGGTGTCGACATCATCACGTGCGACGACGACGGCAGGATCACCGAGTTCAAGGTGATGATGCGCCCACTCCAGGCGATCACCGCCGTACACGCACAGATGAAGACGATGCTCGAACGCCTCGGCGGCTGACCCGAGGCCGCGAATGGCGGACCGTCAGCGGACCGAAGGTGCCGTGGGCGTGAAGCGGACCGGGAGCCGCTTGATGCCACCGACCAGCGGCAGGCCGGCGGTGTCGAGCGGCACCGCCGGGCCGACCACGTCGAGGTCGGGCAGGCGACGGAACAGCTCACGGAAAACGACAGCCACTTCCCGGCGCGCGAGGTTGGCGCCGAGGCAGAAATGCGGGCCGGGACCACCGAATCCGACGTGCGGATTCGGCGACCGACGGACGTCGAACCGTTCCGGCTCGTCGAAGACCCGGGGGTCACGGTTCGCCGCTCCGTAGAACATCACGAACTTGTCTCCTTCGTGGAACTCCTCTCCGGCCAGGGTGACGTCGCCGGTCGCAGTCCGGCGCATGAACGTGACCGGTGACGCCACACGGATGATCTCTTCGACCGCAGTCTGGGTCACGCCCTCGACGTCGGCCTGCCAGATCGCACGCTGCTCGGGGTTCTTCGCCAACAGGTTGACACCGTGGCTGATCGCAGTGCGCGTCGTGTCGTTGCCGGCGACCGCCAACAGCACGAACAGCGACGTGATCTCAGCGGGCGTCAACAGGTCCTCGGGAAGCTGGTTGTGGATCAGCTTCGACGTGAGGTCGTCGGTCGGATTGGCCCGGCGCTCCTCGATCAGCTCACCCATCAGCGCTGCGAGCGACATCCCGGCATTGAGGAACGCCTCGATGCCGCCGCCCTCGCCGACGAATTCCGGGTCGCCGCCGCTCAGGATCACGTTGGTGGCATCGAGCACGGTCTTGAACTCGCTACGCGGGATACCCATCATGTCGCAGATGATCAGCAGCGGGAACGGCTGCGCCAGCACCTCGACCAGGTCGACTTCGCCCTGCTCACAGAATCCGTCGATCACCTCGGTGCAGATCGACTCGACCGATTCGAGCACGCCCTGCAGCTCGACCGGGGTGAAGCTGAAGGCGACGATGCGGCGCTGGTGGGCGTGGCGGGGATTGTCCATGTTGATGAAACCGCCGAAGAACTCGAGCATCTCCATCGGCATGTCGAACACCGATGTGGCCCCCTTGCCCGAACAGAACTTGTCGGGGTGCTTGCTGACGTGGACCACCTCGTCGAAGCGCGGCAGCGCATAGATCGTCTCGGCGACGTCACCGGCCATCGGGTTGAGCACCTCGATCGGCAACACGGCGCCGAGCTCGCGGATGTCGGCGAACTCGGTCATGCGGGCTTCGAGCGTCTGTGTCCAGAAGCTCGGCTCGATGAGTCGGGATGCGCGTGCAGTCATGGCTCTCCTGGGGCGTGGGGGCGGCGGGGGTGCCGCTGGGCGTACGCTAGCGATCGAGTCACGAGCGCAACCATTCACGCGCCGGCCCGCAGCTGCCCCGCCACGTCGCGTGCAGCGCCTGACGGGGTCAGCGCCAGGTCACCAGCGATACAGCGCGGCGATCGGCCCCTCGAGCATCGCCACACGCGGGATCACCGTCACGTCGGCATCGGAGCGCAGCGCCGCAGCGATCGCGGCGTCGACGATACGGGCGCCCGGGTCGACGTCGCCCACCGGCTCGGTCGTGACGGCGTCGTCGGTGCCGTCGTCGTGTACGAGAAGATGCTCGACCCGGCCTTCACCGAGACCGGCCAGGATGTCGGCCACGTCGGTCGATGCGGTACCCGCCTCCCGACGCATCTCGACCCCGCCAACCAGGTCCACCACCTCGCGAGCGACGTGATCGGACAGCAGCCGCACCACCTCGCCGGCGATACCGTCGGGAGAACCAGCCTCGATCAGCGTGGTCATGGCGCGTTCGCGTTCGGGCAGCGACTCGAGCAGCAGGTGCTGGGCACGGACATCACCGCCCACGAAGATCATCTCGGGTCGATGCGCCTGTGCCATCTCGACGATCTGGCTCGCCACATCGTCGGCATTGCGTTCCCAGGTATTCTCGGCGCGCTGCTGGAATCGGCGTTGGGACCACCCGCCGGGATGGCCGCGATGGATGTGCTCGGTGTCGCCTTCGACCTGTTCGGTGTCGAGCACTCGGCCGCCGTCGAAGGCGTGGATGTCGGCGCCCGAGCGATCGATCTCCACCACGAGGTGGGCGACGGCACGCTTTCGCGCCTCGATCACGATCGCCAGGCGCGGCAGTATGCTCTCGGCCACGACGAGGTCGCCGACCGGTTCGTCGAGGAACTCGGCGAACGTCGTGCCGTCGGCGGACCGGAAGATCACGAGCGCCGCTCCGCCGCCGTGCGGCAACTCCGACACCAGTGCGTCGAGTTCAGCGAGGTCGTCTGCCGACCACCGCGACGATTCCAGTTCACGCCTGGCGTTCTTCCATCGGATCTCGAAGCGGTGCCGGGCATCGTCGAGCTGGCTCGGCGTCGGCATCGCCACGGTGACGAACGGCGCCTCGCCATCGAGGAACTCGCGGAGGTCGTGGAAGGTCGTACTGCGGCTCATGCCGACCGGATCGCCCGGATGAGCTCGCGCTTGCTCATCGTGCTGCGGCCGTCGATGTCGAGTTCCTGCGCTCGCTCGTACAGTTCTGCTTTGGTCCAGTCGTCGAGCACCGCAGGCCTGCCATCACCCTCGGGTTCCATCGCCCTGGTCGCATCGTCCAGCAGGGCGGTCGCCGACCGCTCGGCGGCGACGCCGGTTCGGCGGCTCTGCGCTCGGGCCTGACCGATCGTCTCCTTGGTCGCCCGACGTGCGGTCGTCGACGTCCGCTCGGCGGCGGATCGTGCTTGTCCGACGCTGGTGGACAGCGCATTGTCCGCTGTCGAACCGAGCAGGCCGAGCTGGCGCCCGAGGTCGGTGGCGACGTCGGCTGCGGTGGCGTTCACACGTCGCGCCGTTGCCCGGCTGAGGCCGATGGCCTTGGAGGGCACCAGGGGCAGCACCGCCTCGAGTTGGTCGAGGCGCCGGGTCAGCTCGTCGAGGCGCCGGGAGATCTCCGAATTGAAGTCACTGGTCATGGCAACGACCTACCCTTCCGCTTCTCCTCCGAAACTGCTCGAGCGCCCTCAGGCGGCGCCCGCCGTCTTCTTCTCGCCGGCCACGTGCAGCCCCTGTTCGGCGCTGCTTCTGCGACGGCGACGGACGAGCCAGATCACTGCGGCGATCAGCGCGAATCCTCCGGCGGCGACGAGCACGGGATGTCGACGGAGCAACCTGCTGCCGCCGCTGACGCGGTCGGCGAGGTCGTCGGGCCAGTCGACGCTCGACTTGATCACTCCTGCGGGAATGAGCCCGGCAGGCACGATGCCGGACGGCACCCGCACGTTCGGCAGACTCGAAGGCACCCGCACGTTCGGAAGACTCGTCGGCACCTCGTGCGCCAGGCGTTCACCGACCTCGCGCAGCGTGTCGACGGTGTTTTCATAGACGGTGGACATGGGGCCTCCTCGTTCGAGAACGGATGAACAGGCAACGGCGTTCCCGTTCAGGCCCACCCGAAACCCCGGCGGCGGCGCACCGGGCCGCCGACGATCGGGCGGCCCACGTTTGGCCACCCACCTGACCGGGCAGAGGGGCCCCATGCACCAACAGGGGCGGGGACACCCCGACGCGAACGGACAGACCTCGAACGGCACGGCGCGACCCGACGACGACCCGCACGACCTCAGGGCGAGTGCCGATCAGTGGCAGCTTCGCCTGCAGACACTGCTCGGCACGCCCGCGACCAGCGGGAACGAGATCCGCGTGTTGCGCAACGGCGTCGAGATCTTCCCGGCGATGCTCGAGGCGATCGACGCCGCAGAGCACACCGTCGACCTGGTCACGTTCGTGTACTGGAGCGGCGACATCGCCCGACGGTTCGCCGACACGCTGTCACATGCGGCGCGACGCGGGTGCCGTGTCCGGGTCCTGCTCGATGCAGTCGGCGCCCGCAAGTTGGCAGACGAGCTCGTCGACGAGATGAAGTCGGCCGGCTGCGACGTCCGATGGTTCCGACCGGTCACCGACAGCGTTCCGAAGATCGGTGACATGGATCACCGCACGCACCGCAAGATCCTGGTGTGCGACTCGGCGGTCGGCTTCACCGGTGGCGTCGGGATCGCCGACGAATGGGACGGTGACGCCCGCAACGAGACCGAGTGGCGCGACACCCATCTCGCCATCAGGGGGCCGGCGGTAGCCGGGCTGATCGCCGGTTTCATCGACAACTGGGCCGACCAGAACGACGACGGCTTCGATCCCGCCGCCGAACAGATCGCCGACTTCACCCCGAGGGGCTCCACCACGTGTTCGGTGATCCGTGGATCTGCCGAGACCGGGGCCAGCGAGATGTGGCGGCTGATGTTGGGACTGATCACGTGTGCCCGGCACCGCGTCCGCATCGCGACCGCCTACTTCAACCCCGATGACCGGCTCTGTGCAGCACTGAGCGATGCGGTGGCACGCGGTGTCGACGTGTCGATCCTGCTGCCCGGCGAACACACCGACAAACGGTTCGTCCAGATCGCCGGTGAGGCGGTGTACGCATCGCTGCTCGAATCCGGCGTCCGCCTGCGCACGTTCGACGTCTCGATGATGCATGCGAAGGTGATCACCGTCGACGGCGCCGTCGCGACCGTCGGTTCGGCCAACATGAACCAGCGGTCGACCCAGTTCGACGAGGAGACCAACGTGGTCATCTTCGACCCCGACGTCGTGGCGGTGCTCGATCGCCATCTGGACGACGACCACGGACGCTCCACGGTGCTCGATCCGGCCGACTGGGCCGAACGTGGGCTCGTGCAGCGCGTCGCGGAGCGGGCGGCCGACGTCGTGAGCGGCTGGCTGTGATCCGCGCCGTCCGTCTGCGCCAGATCGCAGACCGGATGCGTCACAGCCTGTCGTTCATCCCTACGGTCTACGTCCTGGTCTCGATCGTCCTCGTCCAGGGATCACTGTGGATCGACCGGATGCTCAGCGACCAGCTGCTGCCGAACTGGTTCGAGACGACCGTCGAGAGTGCGCGTGCGGTGTTCGCAGCGATCGCCGGCGGTCTGATCACCTCCACCACGCTGCTGTTGTCGATGATGCTCGTCGCCGTCCAACTCGCCAGCTCGCAGTTCTCGCCGCGCACGCTTCGCAACTGGTTGGGCAACCGCAACGTCCAGAACGCCGTCGGCTTCGTGCTCGGTACGACGGTGTTCTGCCTGCTTGCCTTGCGTTCGGCACGCAGCTTCGACGAGGACGAGACCGCCGTCGTGCCGCATCTCACCGTGCTGATCGCCGTCGCGCTCGGTGTGTTGTCGCTGGTCGCCGTCGTGCGCACCGTCGACCACATCACCCATACGATGCGTGTCGGGTCGATCGCCGAGCGGGTGACGACCGAGACGGTCGAGGTCGTGCAGCGCGTGTTCCGACACGAGCCCCGACCGATCGACGTCGGTGTGGAATCGGGCGCCCTGCGCACCGACGGGACGATTGCGCTGCCCCAGGCAGCGATGGCGCTCGAAACCGAACGGGCCGGGTGGGTCCAACAGGTCGACGACGATGCCGTGATCGCATCGTTGCCCGAACACAGCACCGGATACCTGACGGCAACCGTCGGCAGCTTCGTCACCGCATCGAGCCCGATCATGTGGGTGGCTCCGGCACCGGACGATCCCGACCGGTGCCGGACGTCCATGCTGGACGCGGTCGCCGTCGGCGACTCACGCACGATGCAACAGGACGTCGAATTCGGCATCATCCAGCTCACCGACATCGCCGTACGGGCACTCTCGCCGGGGATCAACGACCCGAGCACGGCGAGCGACGTGATCGTCCACCTCGGCGACGTGATGACGACGTTGTGGGAGCAACCCGCCCTCGACACGACGCTACGGTCGGGATCACGCACGCTCGTCAGACACCGCCCGACGCACGCTGCGCTGCTCGACCGGGCGTTCTCGCCGATCATCCACTACGGCAGCTCGGACCGTCAGGTGGTCGTGGCGTTGAAGGCGGTGCTCGGCCTGCTGCGCTCGGAGGTCGATCGACGCAATCTTCCGGGCCCGATCGAACCGATCGAAACGATGCTCGCCGAACTCGACTGACCGCGGCGGTGCCCCGGCGACGAGACGAGAGGTCAGTCGGCGGAGGTTCCGTCGGAGACGTGGAGATGACTGCTCAGACCCGACACTTCGATCAGTCGGGCCACGGCCGGGCTCGGTGTGAGGAGCACCAGGTTGCGCGACGCCTGCTCGACTCGCTGGTGGAGCTCGATGATCACCCGCAGCCCGCTCGAGTCCATGAAGTCGACCTTCGACATGTCGATCACGACGTCGCCGTCACCCGCGGGAAGCTCGACATAGCGCGCCGCCAGTTCCGGGGCCGTGTGCGCGTCGATCTCGCCGTCGAGCGCGAGTGTGGACGAGTCGACTTCGATCGCAGTGAGACGCAGCGGCACATCTGACATGAAGGCCGATCATACTCCTCACGGTGTGCGCAGCGTCATCTCCTGCGGGGTTCTCCTCCGCCGCATCGGAGCAACGGCACACCGCCGGACGTTCAGGACTTCTCGTGGGTGCTGCGATGCACGACATCGCCGGTGGCATCCTTCAGATGCGCTCTGACGAACCACTGGAACAGCTCGAGATCGCGCACGTGGCCGATCAACAGGTCCTCGGTGATCGGGTCGATCTCCCCAACCGCCGAAATCGCCGCCCGATGGTCGGTGATCACCCCGGAGTACACGTCGTCGAGGGCGACGAGGTGCTGCACGCTGGGCGCCCGGTCCAAGTCGTAGTCGCTCCATGTTCGCATGTCGACCACGGCACCGGGCGTGCCCTTCGGCTCGCCTCCGAGGATGGCGATCCGTTCGGCGACCTCGTCGGTCTGCAGACGAACAGCGTCGACCTGCGGGTCGAGCATTTCGTGGATGGCGATGAAGTTCATGCCCACGACGTTCCAGTGGACGTGCTTCAGGGTCAGATGGAGATCGATCAGGGCGACCAGCCGGTCCTGCAACGCCTCGATCACGCCGAGTGCGTCCTGTGGCGCCAGGGCGGGCACGGTGGTCTTCGGGTCGGTTGCGTTGGTCATGGCGCCGACGTACCCCGCCGGGCGGCGCCCAAACGTTCGAACGCCATGGCCGGACGAGTGTTCCCGCGCCGGCGCCCACGCGGCAGAGGTCGGGCCTCCTAGCTCACGACCGGTGCGCCGGCGGAGTTCATCATTCGGCGCAACATCGCCGGGAAGATCGCCGCATGGAACGGGACCAGCACCCACCAGTAGAGCCTGCCGAAGATGCCCCTCGGCACGAACCGGGCCCGCTGGATCACGACGGTGCCCGGTCCGTCGGGCTCGGGCGTGGTCCTCCACTCCAGCCACGCGTCTCCCGGCACCTTCATCTCGGCATGCAGGCGGAACAGGTCGTCCTCGACGGCATCGACCCGCCAGAAGTCGAGCGCTTCGCCGACCGTGATGTCGTCGGGGTGGCGTCGACCGCGGCGCAGCCCGACCCCGCCGACCAGCTTGTCGACGGCGCCCCGGATCGCCCACAACGGCCCGAACCCGTACCAGCCGCGCTCGCCGCCCACGCCCCGTACCACGCGCTGCACGTCTGCAGCCGACGCCGCCACCGTGACCGTGCGGCAGTCCTCGTACATCGTCCCACCCGCCCAGTCGGGATCCCACGGCGCAGGCCGTGCAGCGAGCCGGCGCGAGGAGTACCCGGACCACCGCGTCGGGATGTCGAGATCCTCGACGGCGGACAGCGCCGCCTCGATCGCCTCACCCACACCCAGCGGCTCGTGATCCGACAGCGCCCGTGCGCTGTCGTCGGTGACGACGACGTCGTTCTTCAGGCTGCCGATCAGGCTGTCGGCCAGCGCCTTGGGGAGCGGCGTGACCAGGTTGACCCAGTGCGCCGACAGCCGGGGCGTCAGGAACGGCACCGGGATGATCCACCGGCGGCGGAGGCCGGCGATGTCGGCGTACGCGTGCATCAGCCCCTGGTAGGTGAACTCTTCACGGGCGCCGATCTCGAACTTGTCGTGACGACCGCCCGGCCCGCGCCGGATCGCGGCGACGAGATAGGTGAGCAGGTCGGCGACGGCGATCGGCTGCACTCGGGTGCTGGTCACCCAGCGAGGGGCGAGCATCGCCGGGAGCACCTCGACCAGGCTGCGCAACATCTCGAACGACGCCGAGCCCGCACCGAGCACGATGGCCGCTCGGAGTTCGGTCACCGGCACGTGACCGGCCGCCAGTTCGTCGCCGACGTCGTGACGCGACTGCAGATGTGGGGACAGTTCGTCGTCGTCGTCGCCGAGGCCGCCGACGTAGACGATGTGCCGGACGCCGGCACGATCTGCTGCCACCCGAGCATGACGCGCCGTGGTGCGTTCCTGTTGCATGAAGTCGTCGCCGACCCCCAGGGAGTGCACGAGATACACCACCTGGTCGACGCCGTCGAACGCCGGTCCGATCGACGACAGGTCCGACAGGTCCCCCTCGACGACCTCCACATCGGGCGCCCACTGCGTACTTCCGAGTCCCTGCGGCGAACGTGTGAGACACCGCACGCGGTATCCCGCTCGGAGCAGTTCCGGCACGAGACGGCCACCGACGTATCCGGTCGCGCCGAGCACGAGCACCAACTGATCCTGCGCCATGAACGCATCTTGCCCCGTGACGAGCAGCGACAACCTCTCGTGCACGGCTTCGGTGCCCCCGCCGGGATGCGCCAGTCGGAAACCGTCTCGGGACCGCAGCGATGCGGTTGGGCCGACGGGTGGGCGGGTAGGTGGCCACCATGGCCGACCGTGCAGCAACGCCCGCTTCTCCCCGCGCGACCGAGGAGCCGGCGCAGCGGTTCGATGTCGCCGTCATCGGCGGCGGCGGAGCGGCCGAGGCACTCGTCGGTGCGCTGGAGCACACCGATCTGCGCATGCTCGTCGTCGAGCAGCACCGCATCGGCGGTGCGTGCCCGTTCGTCGCGTGCATGCCCAGCAAGGCGCTCCTGCACGACGCCCAGGGATCGACGCGGTGGAACCGCGCCGTGCAGCGCCGAGACGACGTCGTCGACCATCTCGACGACCAGCGTCACGCCGAGGAGCTACGCCGAGCGGGCGCACACGTCGTTCGTGGCCACGCCCAGTTCGTCGACGAGCACACGATCGACGTCGACGGCGTACGGCACCACGCCGATCATGTCGTGCTGGCGACCGGGTCCAAGCCGATCATTCCGCAGATCGACGGCATCGACGAACTCGGCGAGCGACTCTGGACCAGTGACGACGCCCTGGTCTCCGAGGACCGTCCAGTTCGTCTGATGGTGATCGGTGGCGGGCCGATCGGCTGCGAACTCGCCCACCTCTTCGCCGGCTTCGACACCGAAGTGCATCTGATCGACACCGCGGAACGTGCCTTCCCGGAGCTTCCCGCCCAGATCGGCGAGATCGTCGACGACGGCTTGCGGTCGGCGGGCGTGCGGTTGCGCAGAGGCACTGCGGCGGTCCGGTTCGAACAGCGCGGCGGCAACGTGCGGATCACCCTCGACAACGACGGGGCCGTGCTGACCGACCGGGTGCTCGTCTCGGTCGGTCGGACCGCGAACGTCGACGGCCTGGGCATCGACCGTCTCGGCCTCGACGCCGAGGCACCGCTTCCCGTCGACGACGTCGGGAGGGTCGACTGCCCCGGTTCGGTGTGGGCGATCGGCGACGTCGCCGGCAAGGGCCAGTACACGCATCTCGCCAACCATCAAGCCGAGGTGGTCGCCGACCATCTCGCCGGTCACGGTCGTCGACGCTTCGACGACGTCGTCACACCGGCATGCATCTTCACCAGACCGCCCGTGACGATGATCGGGCCGACGCCCGGGGATCTCGGCGACGACGTCGTGTGGGTCGACGCCAAGCTCGCAGAGGTGGCGAGATGGACCACCGATGCGCTGGGTGACGGGTTCCTGACCGTGGCCGTCGACCGGACCACCCGCTGGGTCGTCGCCGCGCACGGTGCGGGCGAACGCTTCGACGAGCTGTCAGCGGCGCTGATCACCGCGATCGACGGTCGCGTCCCGGTCGATCGACTCGCAATGTCGATGTGGCCGTTCCCGACGGTCGGCGAGTTGCTGGGTCCGATCTACCGACGAGCGATCGTCGCGCTCGACGACTGATGCCGCGCCCACCGCTCGCCGGCTCCGACGAACCTCGCGACGCCGCTCAGTCGAGCAGTGCGCCGAGTCCCTCGGACGCCCCGGGCGCCTCTTCGAGCCATTCGCGCATCTGCTCGAACGACTTGCGCAGCAGACGCGACACGTGCATCTGCGAGATGCCCACCGCTTCGGCGATCTCGGTCTGGGACCGGCGCTCGTAGAAGCGCAGCCGGACGATCTCCTGCTCGCGTTCGGGAAGCCGTGCGATCAGCTGCAGCGCCAGCTCGCGATCATCGACGTGTCCGTACCCGTCCTCGTCGCTGGCCAGCGCCCGCCGACGGTCGCCGACGGGATCGGCGTCGTCGTCGCCACCACCACCGTCCAGCGTCCCAACGCTGTACGCCGCCGTCGCCGACAGCCCACGCAGGACGTCGTCACGCTCGACTTGGAGATGTGATGCGATCTCGTCGACGGTCGGAGCACGACCGTTGCGTTGGGAGAGTTCCTCGGATGCGTTGCGCACGAGCAGGTGGAGTTCCTTGGCTCCTCGTGGCACTCGCACCGCCCACGACCGGTCACGGAAATGGCGCTTCAGCTCCCCTTCGATCGTGCGGCCGGCGAACGCCGAGAAGGCTGCGCCGTACTCGGGGTCGAACCGGTCGACGGCCTTGACGAGGCCGACCATCGCCACCTGTCGCAGGTCGTCGTCGCTCCCGCCCTGGCGGCGGAATCGATTGGCGATGTGTGCCGCCAGCCCCATGTGCCGTTCGACGAGCTGATTGCGCAACGTGCGACTTCTCGACGCCGCGAACTCGCGGAACAGCTCGAGATCGTCGAGGTCGTCCATGGCGGACGTGCCGCTCATGCTTCGTGCGAGGAGCGCTCGACGTCGGCCCCGGCGACGCTCGCCGCTTCCGAAGCCAACTTCACCAGGTTCACACGAGGCCCGGTGACCACGTACTCGTCGACGACCGATCCGAGGATGCTTGCTGCGAGGTCGTCCAACTGGATGTCGATGGCACCGCGCTGTGTCGTGATCGCGACCGCGACACCGGCGGTGCGCAACTCGAACGACGCCACGATCCGATCGTCGCTCGACGTGGTGGAGTCGATCAACGACGAGACGATCTCACTGATCGCCAGTCGCAGGTCGTCGATCTCGTCGATCGAGAACCCGGCGTCTGCTCCCAACGATGCAGCAACGGTCCGCAGCGTGGCGATGAAATCGGTGCGCAACGGCACGGTCACCTCGACCAGGTTCAATTCGTCGGAGGTGTTGGCTGGCGCAGGATCGGACATGGAATTCACAGGATAGCGACCTCGATCATGCGCCATCATGCCCTCGTCCCGGCCGCCTCAAACCGGACCCCCGCCGACGTCGACGTCGTGGTTTGGAGTTCGCCGGTGTCGGGCATCGGACCTGCATCGGCGACACAAACTTCGCCGACGTCGGCACGCCGGCTCAACGAAAGGACACGCAGACATGGAATACGGCATTGGAGGGATCCTCATCCTGATCCTCGTCATCCTCGCCATCATCTACTTCGCGAAGCGGGTCTGACGCGGCCGACATCGGTCCGACGGACCGGTCCCACGCCCCTCTCGCCGTCGATCGGCGGGAGGGGCGTGGCGCGTCCGGGTCACTGCCGGTCAGACCCTCGCGGCGACCGGATCGATGCGCCGTCGGTGACGACCAGTTCACCGTCGTCAGCGTCGTCGGACCGATCGAGGTCCGACGCGGCGCGGATCGCGGCGCTGACCGACGCAGTCAGCGGTACCGCCAGCAAGGCTCCGACGATGCCTCCGAGCGCACCACCGACGGCGAGGCTCACCAGGATCACGATCGGGTGCAACGACACCTGGCGTCGCATCACGACCGGCAGGATCACGTCACCCTCGATTTGTTGGACCGCGAGGACGACGAATGCGAGGATCAGCGCCGTCACGAACCCCTGGGAGGTCAGCGCGATCGCCACCGCCAGTGCGCCCGCGAGCGTTGCGCCGATGATCGGGAAGAACGAGGCGATGACGGTCAATACGGCGACGGGCACGGCGGCCGGAACGCCCAGGATCAGCATCGCGGCGCCGATCAACGTGCCGTCGACGACGCCGGTGATCGCGACGCCTCTGATCCAGCCCTGGAGGCTCGAGATCGCCGCTCGTCCGGAGGCGTCGACCGTCGGGCGGCGAACCGGACGCACCCGCTCGAGCAACCACGACCACAGCTGCGGACCGTCCTTGAGGAAGAAGAACAGCAGCACCAACGCCAGGAAGAACCCGCCCACGACCTCCACGACGAGGCGTACCGTGCTCGCCGGCTGATCGAGCAGACCGGAGCCGACCCGGTCGGTGGCGTCGGACACCGACTCCGACAGCGAGTCGACGGTGTCGGCGCTCAGCCCGAGCGGTCCCTCCTGCAGCCAATCCTCGAGCTCGGTCACCGCCGTGTCGTATTCGTCGGAGAGATTCCCGACGGCGTCGGTGATCGGCGACGACAGCAGGTACCCGAGCCCGACGAGCAATGCAACAGCGACCAGCAGCACCACCCAGGTCGAGAGGAGACGGGGCAGCTTTCGAGCGAGCAACTCGACCACAGGCGCCAACAGCGCGGCCAACACGAGTGCGACCACCACCGGGATGATCACGACCGTCAGACGAACGGCGAGCCAGACCAGCACGACGAAGGCCGCCACGACCACGACGAACCGCCAGGCCCACCGCGCGCCTTCGTCGAGGAACCGCGGTACCGCTGCTCGTGACGACTGTCTGGTCGGTGCGGCCGTCGTCTCTGTCCCTCGAGCATCCATCGTGGTTGCGGGGATACCCGAAGCCCAGCGCACCAATCGCCGAGTCATCGTCGCCGGCTCGGTGGAGTGACGTCGCCGTGCGGAACCTCAGCAAGTCAGTCGATGCGGAACGTGCTGTTGACGGTGACGCTGACGTCGTCGGCATCGACCGAGACCTCGTCGCTGACCGACCTGACGATCGCCAGGCCCCGCCCGGTACGCATCGCAGGCAGCGGTCCCGCCCACGTCGACGGATCGGCGATGCCCGTCGACGTCCGAGCGGATCGCACCGACACGGTGACAGCACCGGGCGCGAGGGCAACGCGAACCACGACGGGCTCGTCGAGCCCGTACTCGATTGCGTTGGTCACCAGTTCGCTGACCGCCAGTTGCAGATCGCCACGCAGTTCGTCCTCGCGACTGCTTCGGCGGATCGCCTCGGCAGCGACGTCACGAACGAAGCGTCTGGCCTCGCCGACCGACGTGGTGTCGGCGCTGAACGTGCGCTCACTCGTGTTCGTACCCACCGTCATGAACCACTCGCACCCACCGACATGCTCATCGCCACGCCGCGACGCTCAGCGCGCTCCGCACCACCTGACGGGTTCCATCGCAACGAACCACGCCAACGCACGCCGTGGCACCGGTCACGTCGACGCACGTCGGCGAGCGTCGACGAACGTGGACGATGGAGTTTCCGACCGTCACCACCGGCGCGTGCCAGACTCCCGGTATGGCGACGCTCGTGCTCACCGTGATCGGCGACGATCGCACCGGTCTCGTCGACGCCCTCGCCGAGCCGATCAGCCTCCACGGGGGAAACTGGGACCGCAGCCACATGGCGCGTCTCGCTGGCAAGTTCGCCGGCATCGTCGTGGTGTCGGTGCCCGACGAACGCACCGACGACCTGATTGCGGAGTTCGAGACGTTGACGGCACGAGGACTGCTCGACGTGACGGTCGCGGTCGCCGCCAACGACAAACCCGACGACGACCACCGGCTCCTCGCCCTCCACCTGATCGGCCAGGACCGACCCGGCATCATCCGCGAGGTCGCTGCGGCGCTCGCGCAGCGCAACGTCAGCATCGAGGAACTCGAGACGACGGCATCGTCTGCGCCGATGTCCGGTGAGTTCCTCTTCGAGGCGGTCGCGACACTGCGGGTGCCTGCCGAGACCGACCCCGCCGACCTCCGCGCAACGCTCGAAGCGATCGCCAACGAGTTGATGGTCGACCTCGACGTCACCGAACGTCGCGCCCCCGACGAGAGGGGGTGACGATGACCGAACTCGACGAACCCGGCAACGACCGCGACCGGATCCGGCTGACGCAGTTCAGCCACGGCGCCGGTTGAGGCTGCAAGCTCGCACCGGGCGAGCTGGCGCACGTCGTGCGCCACCTGAACTCCGCACATCCCGACCGGCTGCTCGTGGGACCCGAGACGGGCGACGACGCTGCGGTCTGGCGCCTCGACGAGGACCGTGCGCTCGTGTCGACCGCCGACTTCATCACGCCGGTGGTCGACGATGCGCGGACCTGGGGACGTGTCGCCGCCGCCAACAGCGTCTCGGATGTCTATGCGATGGGCGGCCGCCCGCTCTTCGCGCTGAACCTCGTCGGTTGGAACACCGACCTGCTCGCGACGTCATTGCTCGAAGAGGTGCTCGCCGGCGGGCAGGACATCGCCGCCGAGGCCGGCTTCGTGATCGCCGGCGGTCACACGATCGACGATCCCGAACCGAAGTACGGCCTGGCGGTGACCGGCGAGGCCCATCCCGATCGTCTGCTGACCAATGCCGGGTTGCGCGCGGGGCAGGACATCGTGCTGACCAAGGCGCTCGGCGTCGGCGTGCTGACGACGGCGATCAAGCAGGGGCGAGCGACGTCGGCGCAGGCGGATGCGGCGGTTGCGTCGATGGTGCGCCTCAACGACGTCGGCTCTCGCCTGGCGCTCGCTGCGGGGGTCTCCGGATGCACCGACGTGACCGGGTTCGGCCTGCTCGGCCACCTCGGCCGCATGGCACTCGAGTCGGCGGTGTCGGTCGCGATCGACGTCGCGAACGTGCCGTTCCTTCCCGGCTCGGTGGAACTCGCTGCCGACGGCGTGATGCCGGGAGGCAGCCGGCGCAACCTCGAGTGGGCGCTCGGCTTCGTCGACGTGGGGGGCCACGACGAGCTGCATCAGCTCCTCCTCGCCGACGCGCAGACGTCGGGCGGCCTCGTGTTCGGCGTCGATCCCTCCGAGACCGCCGGCATTCTCGCCGAACTCGCCGCCACCGGGCACCGAGCGGCGCACATCGGCGCCGCTCGGGCCGGCACACCCGGCCTCACCCTGCACTGAGCGCGGCCTCTTCCCCCTTTGCGCTGCATTCCGGGTGGGCCGGCCCACCCGGAATGTCACGCAAACGGAGGGTTCTCCGGGGTGACCGGGCTCTACGGGCAACAGGTGGTGGCCGCCTGGGAGGCGATCACGGCGAGGTCGAGCTGGTCGGCGTCGGCCTGCTTGACGTACCACTCCCAGCGGTTCCCGTCGGGGGCATGGACCCAGGTCTCGGTCTTCTCGGCGTAGCAGCACACGGTGCAGTCGACGCCGGTGGTCTCGAGGCCCGAGCCCGAGAGGCGAGCCTCCGCTGCGGTCACTTCGGCAGTGGTTTCCACCTCGACGCCGAGATGGTTGATCGAGCCCGAGGCGCCGGCTCCCTCGAACAGCACGAGCTTGAGGGGCGGATCGGCGATCGCGAAGTTCGCATAGCCATCGCGCACCTTGGCGGGCGGGGTGCCGAACATCTTGCTGTAGAAGTCGATTGCCGAGTCGAGGTCGTCGACGTTGAGGGCGAGCTGGAGTCGCATGGTGATGCTCCGATCACGTTCGAGGGTCCCCGCACAGTTCGCTGCGTCGGGGACAGTTGTATTGACGAGGATCGATATGTTAGCGTTCACATCGATGAACGTCAATACGTCAGGTCCCGACGCCGAGTCGCTCGTGGGTGCCACCACGTGTTGCGGCTCGTTCAGCGGCGACGCCCTCACCGAGTCCCAGGCGACCGAACTGGCGTCTGCGCTCAAGGTGCTCGCCGACCCGGTCCGGTTGCGTCTGGTGTCGATCATCGCAACGTCGCCGAACGGCGAGGTCTGCGCGTGCGACCTCCCGGACGCGCTCGATCGCAGCCAGCCCACCGTCAGCCATCACTCGGGCCTGCTCGTCAGCGCCGGGCTGCTCGAGCGCGAGCAGCGTGGCAAGTGGGCGTGGTTCCGCCTCGACTACCAACGCCTCGGCGAACTCCGTGCGCTGCTGGCCGAACCGGCGCCCACGATCAGCGCCCCGACCCACCGATCGACCAACCCGCCGGCCGAGCCGGCAACGACCACAGGAGCACCCACATGACCGACCGACGCCCCGCCGTGCTCTTCCTCTGCGTGCACAACGCCGGCCGATCACAGATGGCAGCGGGATGGTTGCGACATCTCGCCGGGGACCGAGTCGAGGTCTACTCGGGCGGTTCGGAGCCTGCCGACCAGGTGAATCCGGCCGCGGTGGCGGCGATGGCCGAAGTCGGCATCGACATCGGCGGCGAGCAACCGCAGCGTTGGACCGACGAGCACGCGCGCGCCGCCGATGTCGTGATCACGATGGGCTGCGGCGACGTGTGCCCCGTCTACCCGGGGAAACGCTACGAGGACTGGGAGCTCTCCGATCCCGCCGGCCGTCCGATCGAGTTCGTCCGCGCAGTTCGCGACGAGATCCGCGAACGGGTCGAGCGACTCGTCGAGAGCCTCGACCGCTGATGACGTCAACAGGGATCTGGGCGCCCGACGTCCGCCGACTGACCGGCGAATTCGTCGGTACCGCCTTCCTCCTCGCTGCGGTCGTCGGCTCGGGCATCATGGCCGAGAACCTCACCGACGACGTCGGCCTGCAACTGCTCCAGAATGCGTTCGCCACCGCCGGGGTGCTCGTGGCGCTGATCCTGGCGTTGGGTTCGGTGTCGGGCGCCCACTTCAATCCCGCCGTCACCCTCACCGATCGCTGGTTCGGCGGCATCGACACGCCGACCGCCGTCTGGTACGTCGCTGCGCAGACCGCTGGTGCCATCGTCGGCGTGATCGTCGCCAACCTCATGTTCGACCTCGACGCCGTCGACTGGTCGACGAAGGACCGTTCGGCGTCGAACCTGGTGTTCGCCGAAGGCGTCGCCACCCTGGGGTTGCTCCTGGTCGTGTTCGGGGTCGTCCGATCCGGGCGCACGACAGCCGTCGCCTTCGCGGTCGGTGGCTACATCGCCGGCGCCTACTACTTCACGTCGTCGACGAGTTTCGCCAACCCGGCCGTCACCGTCGCCCGCATGTTCTCCGACACGTTCGCCGGGATCCGCCCGATCGATGCACCCGGTTTCATTGCCGCGCAACTGGTCGCCGTCGCACTCGCCATCGCGCTGATCCACGTACTCTTCCCCGACATCGACGAGGTCGCCGACCGGGTGGTCCTCCCACACGAGGACGCACCGACCGGGGTCTGACCCGCAGGAACGTGCGGGCACGACCGGTGCCAGACGGGCGTCGACCAGCGTCGGCGGAGGTGCGGGGCGACGAGCGGTGGGGCAGACTCCAGAGATGACCGTCGACGACACCACGACCGACCCGACCGATCTGACCGCCGCCGATGTCGCCTGGGACATCGACACCATCCTCCCCGACGGTGCATCGCCCGCTGACCTGTTCGACCGTGCCGACGCCCTCGCCGACGAGCTGTCGGCGCTGCGTGGACGTGTCGGAACACTCGACGCCGGTGACCTGGCCGATGCGATGCACACGATGGCCGAACTGCAAGATGCGCTGTCACGTGCCGGCCATCACGCGATGCTCGCGTTCTCCACCGCCACCGACGACCCGGCGCGGGGCGCCGCCATGGCGGCCGCGCAGGAACGATCGACGGCGATCGGCACCAAGCTGATCTTCTTCGAACTGGAATGGGCAGCCGCCGATGACGACCACGTGGCGACCGTGCTCGCCGACCCTCGTCTCGACTTCTGCCGCCACCACCTCGACAATCTCCGGCTCAGCCGCCCGTACCTGCTGTCGGAGGCCGAGGAAACCATCCTCGCGGAGAAGAACCAGACCGGATTCGCCGCATGGACGCGGCTGTTCGACGAACTCACCTCGGCGATCACGCTCGAACTCCCCGACGAACTCGGCGGTAGCGGTGCCCCGCTGATGCAAGGACTCGCACTGATGCAGCACCCCGACCGTGACGTCCGCCGGCAACTGGCGTCGGCGATCACCGCCGGTCTCGAACCGGGACTGCGGACGCGGGCCTATCTGTTCAACACGCTGTTGCTCGACAAGTCGATCGACGACCGTCTGCGCGGCTACCCGTCGTGGATCTCGTCGCGGAACCTCGCCAACGAGGCCTCGGACGAATCGGTACAGGCACTCGTCGACGCCGTCGTCGACAACTACTCGATCGCCCAACGCTGGTACCGGTTGAAGGCCCAGGTGCTCGGCGTCGACCAGCTCGCCGACTACGACCGCATGGCATCGGTGGCGACCGCGGACCGCGACATCGGCTGGGCCGAGGGCACCCGCATCGTCCGCGACGCCTATGCATCGTTCTCGCCCGAGCTGGCCGGCGTGGTCGACCGGTTCATCGACGAGTCGTGGATCGACGCACCGGTGCGCGCCGGCAAGCGTGGTGGGGCGTTCGCGGCCGGCGTGTCGCCGAGCCACCACCCCTACGTGCTGCTCAACTGGACGTCGAAGTCGCGTGACGTCGCGACGCTCGCCCACGAGCTCGGCCACGGCGTGCACTTCTACCTGGCCCGCGAGCAGGGCATCTTCCATCAGCACACGCCGTTGACCCTGGCCGAGACCGCCTCGGTGTTCGGCGAGACGGTGACCAGCAACCGGCTGCTGTCGATGATCGACGACCCCAACGAGCGGTTCGCACTCTTGGCGTCGACGCTCGAGGATTCGATCGCCACCGTGTTCCGCCAGATCGCGATGAACCGCTTCGAAGATGCCGCACACACCGCGCGCCGCACCGAAGGCGAACTCAGCGTCGAACGCATCGGCGACCTGTGGGAGCAGAGCCAGCGGGCGATGCTCGGCGACTCGGTCGAGATCACCGACGGCTACCGCAGCTGGTGGAGCTACGTGCCGCACTTCATCGGGTCGCCGGGCTACGTCTACGCCTACGCATACGGTCAGCTGCTGGCGCTGTCGGTGTACGCCCGCTACCGCGACGAGGGCGATGCCTTCGTCCCCGCCTACCTCGACCTGCTCCGCGCCGGCGGGTCCGACACGCCAGAACGTCTGGCTCGCATCGTCGACTGCGACCTCACCGACCCGGACTTCTGGCGCAACGGCCTGAAGATCGTCGAGGGCCAGCTCACCGCAGCGGAGGACGCAGCGCGCGCCGCCGGTCGTCTGTCGTGACGTACTGCCTCGCCATCCGGCTCGACGAGGGCATCGTGTTCCTCTCCGACACGCGCACGAGCGCCGGCGTCGACAACATCAGCGTGTACCGCAAGATGCACGTCATCAGGCCCGCTCCCGACCGAGCGTTCGTCATCCAGTCGGCTGGCAACTTGGCGACGACGCAAGAGGTGCTCGACCGCATCGACCGCGACCTGTGCGCCGATGACGGACGCGAGACGCTGGCCACCGTCGCCCGGCTGTTCGAGGCCGCGTTGTACCTGGGTCGCATCAGCCGCGAGGTGGTCGCCGCGCACAGCGAGGCGCTGTCGGCGTCGGGCGCGGATGGAACTGCCACGTTCATCCTCGGCGGACAGATCGCCGGTGAGGCGCCGGAGATCTTTCTCGTCTACCCCGAGGGCAACTACATCCGCTCGTCGAAGACACGGCCGTTCCTGCAGATCGGCGAATCGAAGTTCGGCAAGTTCTGGTTGGAGCTGGCCGTGAGCCGCCACGTCGACCTCGACATGGCCACGAAGATCGCACTCGCCTCGATGCTGAGCACGACTCGCGCCAACGTGTCGGTCGGTCCACCGTTCGACTTCGCGATCTACCGCAACGACACCCTGTCGTTCGACGAGCATCGAATCGAGGCCGGCTCCGACTATCTCAGCCACATCCAGGAGCACTTCATCGAGGACCTCTTCAATGCGCTCGGTGCGCTGCCGCCGATCCCGTGGGGCGAGGTCTGAACGAACGTTGCCGGCGGCGCTTGGGCAGTCGGATCGCACCGTCTACGGTGGTCGAGTGACCGACGAACAGCGGCCCTACGGGTCCGGCCAGGCCGATCCCTCCCTCAAGCGGGTCCGCACCCGCCACTTCCAACGGGCCAAGGAACAGGGCATCAAGATCACCGGCCTGACGAGCTATGACTTCCTGTCGGCGTCGATCTTCGACGACGCCGGCATCGACTTCCTGCTGGTCGGCGACTCGGCCGGCAACACCGTGTTCGGCTACGACACCACGATCCCGGTGACGGTCGACGAGCTGATCCCACTGACCGCCGCTGTCGTTCGCGGCGCAAATCGGGCGTTCGTCATCGCCGACATGCCCTTCGGCTCCTACGAGAACGGTCCGGACGAGGCGCTCGCCACGGCGATCCGTTTCATGAAGGAGACCGGCGCCCATGCCGTGAAGCTCGAAGGCGGCGTGCGCAGCGCCAAGCAGATCAAGCGCATCGTGCGCGCCGGCATCCCGGTGATGGCCCACATCGGGTTCACCCCTCAGAGCGAGCACGGCCTCGGCGGCCACATCATCCAGGGGCGTGGGGAGGGTGCCGAGCAGTTGCTGGCCGATGCCCACGCGGTGGAGGATGCAGGCGCGTTCGCCGTGGTGCTCGAGATGGTGCCGTCGAGCATCGCCGGGCAGGTCACCGGCGAGCTGTCGATCCCGACGATCTCGGTCGGAGCCGGGCCCGACTGCGACGGCCAGTTGCTCGTGTGGAGCGACTGGGCCGGTTTCACTCGTGGCCGGATTCCGAAGTTCGTCAAGCAGTACGCCTCGATCGGCCAGACCCTGCTCGACGCCGCCGTCGCGTTCCGAGAGGACGTCGAGGCCGGCGTGTATCCGGCGCCCGAGCACGAGTACGGCGAGTGACCGTGGCGACGAGACTGCACACCGTCCGTCGAGGCGACGGACCTCCGATCGTGTTCGTGCACGGCATGGGCACGTCGGCGGCGACGTGGGAGCGGTGCATGGAGCTGCTCACCGACCGCTTCACGGTGATCGCCGTCGACCTGCTCGGCCACGGCAATTCGCCCGTCCCCGACGACCCGCTGGAATACACGCGAGATCGAGCGCTCGCCGACATCGACGACGTCCTCGCCGCGCTCGGCGAGCCGGCGGTCCTCGTCGGCCACTCGCTCGGCGGCTACCTCGCCCTCGCCCATGCAGCCACGCGTCCCGGCGTTGCTCGTGGGATCGTGGTGCTCAACACCGGTCCGGGGTTCCGTGACCCCGTCAAGCGCAACGAGTGGAACGAGCGCTCCCGCCGCAATGCCCACCGCTTCGGCGTGCCCGAACAGGTGACCACGATGAACCTCCAGGAGGATTCCGTGGTGATGGACCGCCTCGCGGAGATCGCCACCCCGACGCTCGTGCTCGCCGGCGGCGACGACCGGCCGGAGTACACCGGCTCGGGGCAGTACCTCGAACGCAAGATGCCCGACGCGCGCCTCGCGGTGATCGACGGCGGCGGCCATTCGATGCACGAGGACAGCCACGCCACCGAGGTCGCCGAGCTGATCGCCGACTTCGTGACCCACCTCGCTTCCTGACACCGACCCGCAACCGGCCGGCGATGAGCGAAAAGCCGGCATCGGGTCGGTTCGCTCATCGCAGCGGACTCGACGGGCTGTGCGATGAGCGAAAAGCCGGGATTCGGGCGGTTCGCTCATCGCAGCGGTGAGCGGAGGCCGGTCAGGCCATGTCGCGACGGTCGAGCGCGATGAGACCGACGGCGATCTCGAGTGCCGCCACGACGCTCAACACGACGAGTGGCAGCCACGCCATCGGCGCCGCGGGCAGCGCCGGCACGTGCTCGAACGGCGAGAGGTTCGAGACCCACTGCGGTAGGTCGAGGACCGTGGCGAACATCGCGACCACGAACGCCCACGCGACCAGCGCCCAGGATGCGAGCGCCCACTGCGGGCGCAGGCCGTGCAGCAGCATCGCTGCGCCGGCCAGCACCCACATCGCGGGAACCATCACCGCGCCCGCTGCGGTGAGTTCGGCCACCCTGGTGGTGTCACCGAGCACGATCGCCGTGGCCGTCCCCATCGCCAGACCGCACACGAGCGCCAGCAGTGCGGAGCCGACGAGGGCGACCACGAGGTGGCCGGCCGCCCATCTTCGGCGGCTGACCGGTGCCGCCAGGAGCGGATCGACACGTCCGGCAACCTCCTCGGAACGCAACCGCAGCACCGACGACACCGTGAAGCCGGTGGCGAACAACGCCATGATCGACATTGCCGTCGACAAGAACGCGTCGGTGACCGACCCGACCCCGAGCTGGGCGAGGAAGTCAGCCATGTCGGGGTTGTCCTCGATGATCTGCTCGGCCTGGTCGGCGACGAGTCCGTAGAAGAAGGCCAGGAGCGCCAGCCCGACCGTCCAGCCGATCAGCGATCCGCGTTGCAGTCGGACGGCCAACCCGAATGCCGTCGACAGCGAAGGCGTCGCTTCGGCACGTCCGGCGCGCTCCCCGACCAACCCACTGCCGGCGTCGCGATGATCCTGCAACGTGCGAGCCACCACCACCGAGGCCGACGTCGCCACCACCGGAAGCACCAGCACCCACCAGCGCTCGTCGGCGTACGGCCGGATCGCCTGCGCCCAGCCGATCGGCGACGTCCACGACAGCACGCCGTTGCCCACGTCGCCGATCGCCCGCAGCACGAATGCGACGCCCACCATGGCACCGCCGGCGGCGAGTGCAGCACGCGAGCCACTGGCGACCTGTGCAGCGACCGCGGCGACGCCGCCGAAGACCATGCCGACACCGACCATCGACGCACCGAATGCCACCGAACCAACCGCCGGCAGACCGGCGACGAGCAGTGCGACCACGTTGCCGGCGGCGACGGCGATGTTGACCAACAGTGTGCCGACGATGGCCGCGGCCAGAGCAGCGTGGCGACCCACCGGTGCGGCACGGACGAGCTCGGCGCGCCCGGTCTCCTCCTCGGTGCGGGTGTGACGCACCACCATGAACACGCTCATCACGGCGACCGCGACGAACATCCACAGCGACGTCTCGTTCATCATGACGGCGCCCACCGTCGGTTCGTCGAGGCCGTAGCCGGGCCCGGCCTGGATGATCAGCGCCGAATTCCCGCGCACGGTGCGCGCATAGCCGGCGAGCTGTTCGGGCGTCTGGTACAGCGCCACGACGCTCGACGCCGACACCGCCATCAACCCGACGAGTCCGAGCAACCACATCGCCGCACGGAACCGGTCGCGCCGCAACACCAGCCGCACGAGCTGGGTCGTCCCCGTGATCGACGAGTGCGGTGGCGGCTCGGCGCGAACTGCCCGGGCGATCTCGTCGGGCTGCCGTACGTCGGTCGCCACGCTGCTCATGACGCCTCGACGTCGCTGGTGGGGTCGGCGAGCTCGGCATCACCGGTGCCGTCGACGGCGCCGAGCTCGTCACCGTAGTGGCGCAGGAACAACTCCTCGAGCGTCGGCGGCTGGCTGACGAGCGAGCGGATGCCGAACTGCGACAGGTGCCGGATCGTCGCGTCGAGCGCCTTGCCGTCGACGTCGAAGCGCACGTGGCCGTCGTCGAACGCGAGATCGTGCACCCCGTCGAACGTCTCGAGGCCGTCGACCGGACGTTCGGTCGCCACGTCGATGCTCGTGCGCGTGAGGTGGCGCATCTCGTCGAGCGTGCCGGTCTGCACGGCGCGGCCCTGACGGATGATCGTGACCCGGTCGCACAGCTTCTCGACCTCGGCCAGGATGTGGCTCGACAGCAGCACCGTGCGCCCCTCCTGCGCGACGTCGACGATGCAGTCCTGGAACACCGATTCCATCAGTGGATCGAGTCCGGATGTCGGCTCGTCGAGCAGCAACAGCTCGGCATCGGAGGACAAGCCCGCGATCAGCGCGACCTTCTGCCGATTGCCCTTGGAATAGGTGCGGCTCTTCTTGGTGGGATCGAGCGCCAACCGCTCGATCAGGTCGTCGCGGCGGCGGTGATCGATCGAGCGCCGACCACCACCTGCTCGAAGCCGCGCGAGCAGATCGATCGTCTCGCCGCCGGAGAGGTTGGGCCACAGGTTGACGTCGCCGGGCACGTAGGCGATGCGACGGTGCAGTGCGACGGCGTCGCGCCACGGGTCGGCGCCGAGCAACTCGGCCGTTCCACTGTCGGGACGCAACAGGCCGAGCAGGACACGGATCGTGACCGTCTTGCCGGCGCCGTTCGGTCCGAGAAATCCATGGACCTCACCGGTGTCGACACGCAGGTCGAGACCGTCGAGCGCCCGAGTGGCGCCGAACGCCTTGTGCAGGCCCTCGATCCGGATTGCCGATGACATCACAGGTCCTTTCGCCTTCCACCAGTGTGCCACGCAGCCCGATCGTCGCCTGCCGCTTTGCCGATCTACCTACTGGTCGGTAGGCTACGATGTCGCCAGCGAAGGTTCCGACGAGCAGGAACTCCAGCCACAAGCCGCAGCAGCCAGAGGAGGGTCATGTCCGCCACCGCCACCCGAGCCGACGTCGCGAGCACCGGTGCGATGATCGACACGCCGACCGGCCTGAAGCCGGTCCTCGACGTCATCCCCGAGCACTGTTACCGACGCTCGACCACTCGTGGACTCGTGCTGTTCGGGCGCGATGTCGTCATCTTCTCGCTGGCGGCGTGGGGCCTGCTGTCGACGAACAACCCCCTGCTGCTGGTACCGCTGTGGCTGCTCGCCGGCATTTCGGTCGCGGGCCTGTTCGTGATCGGCCACGACGCGGCACACGGCGCACTCTTCGACTCCGGGCGCCTCAACGCCGTCGTCGCTCGACTGTCGATGCTGCCGTCGCTGCACGCAGTGGAGGTCTGGGTCTTCGGACACAACCGCGTGCACCACGGCCACACGCTCAAGCAGGGCCTCGACTTCGTGTGGCATCCGCTGACCGTCGAGCAGTACGGCGAACTCGGGCGGTTCGCCCGGCTGCGCCACAAGCTCGAATGGGGGCCGTTCGGCGCCGGGGCGTACTACCTGCGCGAGGTGTGGTGGAACAAGATGGTCCGGTTCACTCCGCCCACGCGCTGGGCGAGGCAGATGCGCCGCGACCAGGCACTGGTCGCCGCGTACGCCGTTGGTGCACTGGCGCTGCTGATCGCGTTCGACGGCACGGGCGGGGTCTGGCAGTGGCTGAAGGTCGTCGTCGTCCCGTTCCTGCTGTTCTGCCAGACGATCGGCTGGGTGGTGCACGTGCACCACATCGCTCCCGACATCCGTTGGTGGCCACGCCGCGAGTGGAACCGGTTCCGTGGGCAGGTCGAGGGCACCACGATCCTGTGGGGACCGCCGGGCTGGGACTTCTTCTTCCACTGGATCATGGTGCACCTGCCGCACCACGTCGACATGCGGGTGCCCTGCTACCGCCTTCCCGAGGCGGCGCGGGCGATCGCCGAGGCGTTCCCCGAACAGGTCGACGAACGTCCGATCCGGCTGCGCGACTACCTGGCGTCGACGAGGGCGTGCAAGCTGCACGACTTCGAGACCGGCACCTGGCACCGCTACCCCGCCTGAACATCGCGCACCCGAGCGTCCCCGCCCGAGCGTCCCCGCCCGAGCGTCGCAGATCAGCGCAACCGGTCTTTCGCCACACGCTTGGCCCGGGCGAGTTCGATGCGCTGCGGATGCTCCTTGTAGAACGGGTCGAGCGGGTAGCAGCCCGAGACCAGGCCGTTGCGCGGCGCCGTGGTGCAGTCGCTGAACGTCCGACAGATCAGGCCCCGTTGCAGTGGTCGCCCCGCCAGCACGTCGGTGGCCAGTTCCGGATACGACAGGATCATCCGACCGAGGCCGACCATCGATGCCCCGCCACCGGCGACGACGGCTTGGCCCACGTGTGCGAGCCAGTCCTGCAGGTACGAATAGCCCGACCCGACGATGGTCAGTTCGGGATGGGCCACCGTCAATTCTGCGGTCGCAGCGAGCAGGCGGGCCACGCCCACGAGGGGGTCCTCGGGCGGTCGGTATCCGTCGGACGGGGGAAAGTAGGCCGGCCGCTGGACGTGCGGGTTGTAGTACGGACTGCCTGCGGTGAGGCTGACCAGACCGACGCCCAGTTCGGTCAACAGGTCGAGCAGTGCGTGCGTCTCGGCGAGATCGATGCCGATCCCGCTGCCGTCGCCTCCGAACGCGTACCGGTAGGGACCGGAGGTTTCCGGTGCGCCCACTCCCCCGGCGCCCGGCACGAACGGCACCAGGTCGAACGCCGACAAGCGGACGGCGACGGCAAGGCGGGGCGACCGCTTGCGGATGCCGGCAACGACGGTGCGCAGGAACTGCGTGCGGCCGTGGAGGTCACCGCCGTACCGTCCGTCTCGGTCGTATCCCGTCAGCAGTTCGTGCAGCAGGTAGCCGTGGCAGTGCTTGACGTCGACGAAGTCGAACCCGGCCTGCCCGGCGAGCACCGCCGCATCGACGTACTCCTCGGCGAGCTGGTCGAGTTCGTCGTCGGTCAACACCGCAGATGCGCCGACGTCGACGCGCCGGTCGAGCAGCGGGTGCTCGTACGCGGTGCGCGGCTGGGGCGCTCCGTCGGGCCGGGCCCAGCGGCCCGAGTGGGTGAGTTGCAGCCCGCTCACCTGCGCCGGGTCGAGCAACTCACGCAACGCTGCGAGATCGTCGACCGTGCGTTCGTCGATGATCAACTGGTTCCGGTTTGCCCGCCCGTCGCCACGCACGGCCGTCGCCTCGCCCCACACCAGCCCGCAGCCGCTGGCACCGAACCGCTGCCAACGCCTCCGTACCAGCTCGGTGGGATGACCGTCGGTGGTCGCATCCCAACCCTCCATCGGCAGCACGGCGAATCGGTTCGGCGCCGTCATGGTGCCGGCGTTGCCGTCGCTCATCGTGATCGGCGTGTCGAGCACGCCGGCGGGATCGACCTCGTCGTCGATGGGGATCTCGATGCCCAATTCGGCGCAGTGCCGGCGGAACGCGTCGACCGTGTCGAGCTTCTTCACCTGGGTCCAGCGGGCGTTCAAGGACGACCCTCCTGCGTCCAGGGTTCGAGACGTTCGAGGATGTCGGCCAACACCGCCCGGTCGGACTCGGGCCGTGGTGGCGCACCGGCCGGGATGGTGCTCGACGTTGCCCAGCCCCGCAGCTCGAAGAACATCGCCGCATCGTGGCGGTAGCCCGGTACCGGCGCACGGAATGCGAAGTGGCCGAGGTACTGCAGCAGGTCGTTGAGCTCGTGGAACCGGGGGTCACCAGCTGCCCACATCCGGTCACGAACGGCGAACGCCTCCGGAGCGAACGTCGACAGGCCGAGCAGATAGTCGGAGCCGTACATCACCATGTCGATCGCGAGGTCGTTGCCGGTGAAGACATGGAAGTCCGGGCGGAGACGGTCGCGTACCGCCAAGCGATCCCATTCCCGCTGGCGGCTCAGCGACGAGTGCTTGGCCCCGATGCACGAATGAATCTCGACCAATGCGGCGTAGGCGTCGAGCGAGGGGATGCGACCGTACGGCACGAACATCGATCCGAGTTCGAAGCCGATGAACCGGTCGACGCGTTCGCCGATCGCGACGAGTGCGGCGACCCAGCCGTCGTCGTCGAGCGAATTCAGGCCGTACGACGGGAAGATCACCGGAATGCCGCCACGCGACTCGATCGCCTCGCAGGCGGTGACGTAGCCGTCGAGATCGAACTCGGCGGCGGGCGCATCGGCCACGTAGGCACCGGCCACGAAGCGGCCGCTCGAGGATGCGGCGGCGAGATCGAGGACGCCGATCTTCTGACGGTCGTCGAGGAGTTGCACGTACCCGGTGTCCATGTTGACCGCCGGCGTCAGTCCGGCGTCGACGGTGCGGGCGACATGCGCCTCCGTCGCGTCCCAGTCGATGTCTCCGTCGGCCGTGAACGGCACGAGGACCGCCGACATACCGGTGATCGTGCGACCGGGCCGGATGCGTGCCAGTACGTTCGTTTCGGCCGGACGATCGCTGCGGTCACTCACTGCTGCGGAGTGTGCCACGCCGGCGGAGGCGAACGATCCACCACCGGGCGGTGTGGGCCTGCAACAGTTCGCCGATGCACAGCGTCGACAACGCCGATCGGTACCGTCGGGCAGCGCAGATCCTCCACGACGTCGCGAAGCCGATGCGGGTGCTGTCGGCGCTCGCATGGTCGGGCGACGTACGCGAGACGTTCCTCGCCGGTGGAGCTCGACGTCTTCCTGAACCCGAATACGCCCCGGTCGACCCGGCGCCGATCCTCGAGGCGGTGACCGAGGCCCGCGCTCTTCTCCAGCCGGGTGCGGTGATCGACGACTGGCTCGGACGGGAAGCCGGTGCGATCGAGTCGACGGCTCACCTGCTCGCCTCGCGAGGCACCCCCGCCTTCTTCGAACACAGTCGCGCACTGTACGGCGTACCCGACCAGCCGCTGAGATTCGACCCCGCAACCCCCCTCGAGCTCGCCCAGCGGGTCCACGACGCATTGGACGAGCTCCGCGACGCCCAGCTCCTCCAACCGGTCGTACGGTCGCGCACCGGTGACCAGGTGGCGACGTTCATCCGCGCAGAGGTGCAGGAGCATTTCGGCGACGCCGCACCCGAGGTCGTCCTCGTCGAGGAACTGTCGGCCAACGCCACCGCGACGACCAGCCGGATCAGGATCCGCCAGGGAGCCAAGTTCACCACCAAGGACGCTGCGCAACTGCTGAACCACGAGGCGTTCATCCACGTCGGCACGGGCCTGAACGGGCGGGCCCAGACCGACATCCCGATCCTCGCCGTCGGCCATCCCGGCACCACCCGCACCCAGGAGGGGTTGGCCGTCTATTCCGAGTACGTGTCGGGCACGCTCGGACTCGACCGGCTGCGCCGACTGGCGGATCGCATCATCGCCGTGCAGCACGTCGTCGACGGCGCCGATTTCGTCGAGCTGTACCGCTGGTTCCTCGACCGGACGCCGAACGAGGAGCAGGCCTTCGAGTCGACGCGGCGCATCTTCCGCGGGTCACCGTTGACCGGCGGCGCGCCGTTCACGAAGGACTGCTCGTATCTGTCCGGCTACCTGTCGGTGACCATGTTCATCCGCGCCGCGTTCCAAGCGGGACGCGCCGACACCGTGGCGCTGCTGTTCGCCGGCAAGCTCGACCTCTCGGCGATCCCGGCGCTCAGCGAGCTGCGGAGCCAAGGCCTGGTGAAGCCGGCGCGATTCCTGCCACCGTGGGCGTCGGACCCCGGGTGGTTACTCGCACACCTCACCCTCAATTCGTTCATCGCCAAGATCGACCTCACGGTGGTCAGCGAGGCGATGGCGGAGATCCTCGAACACTGCCCCCGCGTCGACATCGAGTTCCCGGACCCCGTGCCACGCTGACGCCGGGGCCAGGTGCGTCGCCCGCCCTGCTCAGCGACGGCTGTTCTCGGTGCGCTTGTTGTTGTGCCGCGGCTCCGTCTTCGTCTTCATGTCGGTGATCTGACGGATCATCTCGTCGCGGACCTCGTTGAGCGCATGCGTGAAGTCGGTGCTCGACGAGGTGGCCACCAGCGGGTTGTGGCCGTCGATCTTCACGTCGAGCGTGACGTGCTGGCTCTTCGTGTCACGGTCCTTGACGAACAGCTGCATCGACACCGTGCCGGCATCGAACGAACGCAGCCGTGCGTCGAGCTTGGCCCAGTGGTCGACGATCACGTCGAACTCACCGTCGTAGATGTCGCCGTGCAGGCTGAGGCTGTCGGCCACGGTGGCCGGATGTTGATTCGTCATCACGACTCCTTCTGTCGGAGCGGAGGCGGAGCGCCCGTCCCTGACCCCATTGTTCCTCAGCGACGGCGGGCCCGCCCAAACCGAAGTGACGCTCAGCCGAGATCGTGGGGCCCGGCACCGAGGTAGCCCTTGCCCGCTCGGACCGCCTCACCCCACGGGGCGAGGACGTCGAAGAGCTCGTGGATGTCGTGGCCGAGCGCATCGAGGGCCGGGCGCATCTGGTCGTCGGTGGTCACCTCGATCTGTTCACGCGCGTGACGTCCCGGCTGCGACAGATGCGTGTCGGCACCGGTGCCGTCGAGGTAGCCGAGGTCTCGGAGGTGGTGCTCGGACCGGTCGAACTCCTCGGTGGTCCACCCCCTCGTGCGGCTGTAGCTCCGCGTCGGCATCCCCCACGAGAGTTCGGTCAGCATCCCGATGTCCGTCGGCCCGAGTCCGGCCGCCATCCAGGACGCATTGTGGCAGTCGCCGCGATATTCACGCAGGAAGTCGCCGAAGTGCCAGACCGCGGCGAGCGGGTCGGCGGGAACGTCGAGTGCCGCCACGCCTGCAGCGAGATGTCGGCCGTTGATCGGCAGCACGTGCGAGGCTCGCTGCAGGAGCTCGAGCGCGCGCTCGACGCCGACGGGGCGCTCGCCGAGCAGGCGCCGCAGCTGGGCGACTGCGCCGTCGGCTCGGGCGGCGCGGATCGTGTCGGCATCGGTACGGGTCCACGCCAGGCGTACCGACGGCACGACGACCGCAGTACTGAACACGCCGAACGCCGCAGCGATCACTTCGCCGGGCACCTGGCCGAGCAGGCTGCCGCGGCTGGAGAAGTAGGCGGGACCGTCGGGAAGGGCCACGCCGTTCGCATCGCCGGGGCTCGGATCGAAGCCGAGTGCCACGTAGTTCGCATGGCACTCCGGGGAGAAGTAGACCTGACCGACGACCGGTTCGAGCACCGAGCCGAGTCGGCGGGCGAGCTGTGAGTGCGTCGAGATCTCCATGTGCCGCCACCGTACGCGGCGACGTCGGCCGGACCGTCAGCGTGACAGCCGGCAGGCAGCGGTCACTCGCGGCTGTTCCCGGTGGCCGTCGCCATGAGTACGGTCGGTCCATGTCCGAACGCATCGTCGTCTGTGTCCACGGCAACCCGGAGACCGCAGCGATCTGGGGCCCCCTGAGCGAGGCGTTGGGCGATCGGGGGCGTGATGCGATCGTGGCACTGTCGCCGCCCGGTTTCGGTGCGCCGGTGCCCGAGGGATTCGATCCGACGATGGAGTCGTATGCAGAGTGGTTGGTGGGCGAGCTGGAATCGATCCGAGCGGGAGGCAGCGAGATCGACCTGCTCGGCCACGACTGGGGCGCCGGCCACGTCTACGGGGCGCTCGCCCGCCGACCCGACCTGGCCCGAACGTGGACCGGCGACATCGCCGGCGTTCTGCACACCGACTACGTCTGGCACGACATGGCCCAGGCCTGGCAGACGTCCGGCGTCGGCGAGGAGGTCGTCGCCGGATTCACCGGAGCGAGCCTCGACGATCGGACGTCCCTCTTCGTCGGACTCGGTCTTCCCGGGGCGATCGCCGCCGAACTCGCCGAGGGACTCGACGCGGAGATGGGGCGCTGCATCCTGCGGCTGTACCGCACCGGTGCGCAGCCGGCCGTCGGCCAGCTCGGCGACCGCCTCGCGTCGATGGAGTTGCCTCCCGGCCTCGTCGTCGATGCCGAACTCGACGCATACGTCTCGTCCGAGCTGTCCAACGCCGTCTCCGCACGGCTCCGCACCGAGACACTCCACCTCGCCGGTCGCGGTCACTGGTGGATGGTGCACGACGTCGACCCGGTCGCCGACGCCCTCACCTCCTTCTGGTCGTCACACTGAACTGTCACAGTCACTCGACGGGGAGGCCCAGGTTGCGGGCGATCACGAGGCGCTGGATCTCGCTGGTGCCCTCGCCGACCTCGAGGATCTTGGCGTCGCGGTAGAACCGCACGATCGGCGTCTCCTCCATGAAGCCCATCCCTCCGAACACCTGCGTCGCCAACCTTGCCGCATCCATCGCAGCTTCGGTCGAGTACAGCTTGGCCATCGCGGCAGCCTGACCGATCGGGCGGCCCTGATCCTTCAACCACGCCGCCTTGTAGGTCAGGTTGTGGGCGTTCTCGACCTGCACGGCGAGATCGGACAGCTGGAACGCCAGCCCCTGGAAGCGTCCGATCGGGCCACCGAACGCATGGCGTTGCCGGGCGTACTCGACCGACGCGTCGAGACAGGCCCGTGCCGAACCCAGCGCGAGGGCCGAGATCGCGATGCGCCCGTCGTCGAGGATCGACAGGAAGTTGCGGAATCCCTGACCAGGTGCGCCGAGCAGGTTCTCCGCAGGGATCCGGCAGCCGGCGAACGTGATGCCGTGGGTGTCGCTTGCGTGCCAGCCGAGCTTGTCGTACGCCGGCTCGATCAGCATGCCGTGCGTACCGGCCGGCACGACGAACGCCGAGATGCCGTCATCGGTGCGCGCCGTCACGGTGACGATGGAGGTGATGTCGGTACCACAGTTGGTGATGAAGGCCTTGGAACCGTCGAGCACCCACTCGTCACCGTCGAGTACCGCACGAGTGCGCGTCGCTCCGGCGTCGGAGCCGCCGTCGGGTTCGGTGAGCCCGAAGGCACCGAGCCTCCGTCCGGCGACGAGGTCGGGCAGCCACTGATCGCGCTGGTCGTCGGTGCCGAACCGGAAGATCGGGTTCGCGCCGAGGCCGACGCCGGCCGACAGCGTGATCCCCATCGACTGATCGACACGGCCCAGTTCCTCGATGGCGACACACAGCGACGCGAAGTCGCCGCCGCCACCTCCCCACCGCTCGGGGAACACGATGCCGAACAGGCCCAGCTCACCCATCTCGTGGACCACGTCCACCGGGAAGTGACACGTGCGGTCCCACTCGGCCGCGTGCGGAGCGATCCGACTCTCGGCGAACTCCCGAACGGTGGTTCGCAACAGTTCGTGGTCGTCGCTCAGTTCCCAACTCATCGACCCCGACGCTAGTTGGCCCGCCTGGACCGCGCCGCTTGCCGAGATGACGCTGCGTGCTCCCCGTCAGCGCCCCGGAATTCGTGTGAGCGCAGATGCGTTCAGTCGAGGTCCCAGCGCTGTCGCGCGGCGACGACGGTGGGCAGGCCGACGTCGCCGGTCGATGCCTCTTCGGGCCGGTAGGAGCCACCGATGAGCGCGGACAGCGTCGACCCGGTCGAACGCGACAACGCATCGAAGTCGTAACCACCCTCCAACACCACCACGGTGCGCCGCGCGGGAGCGAGTTGTTGCAGCCTCACCGCGAGGTCGGCGTAGTCGGCCGAGGTCAACTCGAGCCCGGCGAGCGGATCGTTGCGGTGAGCGTCGAAACCGGCCGAGATGAACAGCCAGTCCGGCGCGAACCGCTCGATCACGGGGGCGATCACGTCGTCGAGCGCCCGGCGATACACGTCGCCGCGGGTGCCGGCCGGGAACGGCAGATTGAGGTTCGACATCGGCGCCCCCGGACCGCCGGTCTCGTCGGCGCGGCCACTGCCGGGATACAGCGGGTACTCGTGCGTCGAGACGTACAGCACGTCGGGATCGTCGTAGAAGATGTCCTGGGTGCCGTTGCCGTGATGGACGTCCCAGTCGACGATCGCCACACGCTCGCCACGCACCGCCAGCGCCGCCGCGCCGACGGCGACGTTGTTGACGAGGCAGAACCCCATCGCCCGGTCGGGCACGGCATGGTGCCCGGGAGGCCGACCGGCCGCGAACGCCACCTCGCAGGTCCCGGCCTCGAGCGCATCGACTGCATCGAGCACCGCTCCCGCCGCGCGCAGCGCCGTCGTCCACGAACCCGGCGCCGCATAGGTGTCCGGGTCGAGGTCACCGCCGCCACGTTCGCAGAACCGTTCGAGCTGTGCGATGTAGCCCGCCGTGTGCACACGTTCGAGTTCGGGCACCGTGGCCAGTCGTGGCTCGCGATACTCGACGGCGTCGGCGAGGCCGGCCTCGGAGATCCCCGCCAGCGATGCCCGTAGGCGTCCGGGGCGTTCGGGATGCCACTCGGGTGTGGTGTGCTGGTCGAGTTCGGCGTTCGCGAAGACGGTGATGGGCGCTGCCACGAGCCCACCCTATGCACCGCGGCGGCCCGTACAACAGGCGTCACACCCGTACCCCATTCGACGCTCGAGATGACATGCTGGAGCGGTGAGCAATTCGTCGGTCTCGGAGTCGCCCTGGGCGTCGACCGTGGTCCTCGGAAACGGTGACACGGTCTTCATCCGCCCCCTCACCCCCGACGATCGGCCGGCGTTGGAGGCGTTCCACCGGCGCCAGTCGCCCGACAGCATCTACCGCCGGTTCTTCTCACCGAAGCCGCAACTGAGCGAGAAGGAGCTGCTCCACTTCACGTCCGTCGACATGGTCGATCGGGCGGCGCTCGCCGTCGAGTCGCACGACGAATTCATCGCCTGGGCGAGCTACGAGCGCTGGCCCGGGCGCAACGAAGCCGAAGCGGCCTTCATGGTCGACGACGCCCACCAGGGTTCGGGCATCGCCACACTGCTGCTCGAACACCTCGCGGCCATCGCGCGCAGCAACGGAATCGAACGGTTCACCGCCGAGGTGCTCGGCGACAATCGGGCGATGCTCGCCGTGTTCGCCAAGGCCGGTTGGCCGCTGCAACGCCGCTTCGACTCCGGTGTCGTCGATCTCGACTGGGAACTCGCCGACACCGACCAGTTCCTCGACAGCGTCGAGCGCCGCGAACAACGCGCCAACTCGCGCGCCGTCGCGCGCATCCTGCTGCCGCGCGCCGTTGCCGTGATCGGCGCGTCGGAACGCCCGGGATCGGTCGGCGACGCCATCTGGCGCCATGTCGCCGGCAGCGTCGACGTCCCGACCCATGCGGTCAACCCACGACACGACCGGATACACGGGCACCCGTGCTGCCGCACGATCGGCGAGCTTCCCGACGAGGTCTCGCTCGCGATCATCGCCGTGCCCGCCCGCGACCTCGACGCGACGATCGACGAGTGCATCGCCAAACGCATGCGCGGTGCGGTGATCGTCACCTCGGTCGACGGCACCGACATCGACGTGCCTGCGCTGGTCACACGGGCGCGACGCAACGGCTTGCGGGTCATCGGGCCGTCGAGCATGGGCATCGCCTCACCACGCCCGGAGACCCGGCTGCAGGCGGCTCTGGTCGACGTCGCCCTCCCGCCCGGCGGGCTGGCGATCTCGATGCAGTCCGGCTCGCTGGGCGGATCGTTCCTCCGCAAGGCGCGCGACGTCAGTCTGGGCGTGTCGTGGTTCGTGTCGCTCGGCGACAAGAGCGACATCTCGGCCAACGACCTGCTGCAGTTCTGGGAACAGGACGACAACACCACGGTGATCGCGATGTACACCGAGTCGTTCGGCAACCCACGCAAGTTCGCCCGCATCGCCCGTCGTGTGTCACGGACCAAGCCGATCGTCGCCGTGCGCACCGGGGCGGCCGCCTCCGGCGAGATGGGTGGCGCCCTGTACCAGCAGGCCGGTCTCATCGAGGTCCCGACGGTGCCGGCACTGCTCGAGACCGTCCGTGTCATGGCCACCCAGCCGGTCCTCCAGGGGCCGCACGTCGCCGTCGTCACCAACTCACGCAGCCCGGGAACGCTCGCTCGCGCCGCACTCGAGTCGGCGGGCCTCGTGGCCGTCGACGGACCGGTCACGCTCGACTGGAGTGCCGCAGCGGCCGACTACCCGGCCGCGATCCGAGCGGCGCTCGAGAGCGACACCGTCGACGGCGTCCTGGTGATCTACGCACCCGCCGTCGCCGAGGAAGTCGACGCCGCCGCCCGCGACATCGATGCGGCTGCCGCGGCGGCCACCAAGCCCGTGATCGCCGTCCTGCTCGGCGGGGCCGACGGACCGGTGACGCCCGGGTCGCCGGTGCCCTGCTTCGCGTTCCCCGAGCAGGCCGCGGCGGTACTCGGCCGTTCGCACGCGTATGCGCGGTGGCGTCACAACGAAGCGGATGCGCCACCGGAAGTCGCGCGGCCGGTCAATCCGGCTGGCGCTCAGGCGATCATCGGCGAGGCGGTCGCCGAGGCTTCGTCGGAGATCGAGATCGACCTCGCCACCAAGCGACGCCTGCTCGCGTCGTACGGCATCGACATGTCACGAGCCACCGAATCACATCCGGATCGCGCCGTTCTCGACGCCCACGAGATCGGCTACCCGGTGGCGGTCAAGGCGGTTCGCCGACGTCCCGGCAGATCGGCACGTGCCGGGGTGGCGCTCGATCTGTCGACCGACGACGACGTCGCCGAGGCGATCCAGGTGATGCGCGAGTCACTCGGCGCGGATGCCGAGGACCTGATCGTTCAGGCGATGACCGCACCAGGGGTCGACGTCCGTATCCGCTGCGAGCACGACGACCGTCTCGGAGCGATCGTGTCGGTCGGTCTCGGCGGCGCGCAGGCCGATGCGATCGACGACCGCACCAGCCGCCTCGCACCGGTGTCACCGGCGAGCGCCGCAGCGATGTTGACCGAGACCCGCTTGACCGCCGCACTCGACGGTGCGGGGTTCGACTCGTCGGCGCTCGTCGACGCCGTCGTGGCGGCAGCGCAGCTGGCATCGGACCATCCCTCGATCACCGCGCTGGACCTCAACCCCGTGATCGTCTCGGATGCGGGCGCGGTGGTGACCGATGCAGTGATCCGCTTGGTCCCGCACGTCGCCGACGACGGTCCGCTGCGTCGACTGGACTGATCTGGGGACGTCGCCGATCGATCCGCCAGAATGACGGCGTGAGTCCGGGCATCGTCGTTGCACTGAGCGTCCTGGCGGTCCTGCTCGCCGGCGCGTTCCTCTGGTACCGCCGATCGATCGCTGCGCTGCGCCCCGACACGACCAAGCCGGTGTCGTGTGTCCGCCTGACCGCCGAGGCACTGCACCGGGCGCCGTCGCCGCCCTGGCGGGTCGTTCACGAGGTCGGCGGTGCACTCGGCGACATCGATCACGTCCTCGTCGGTCCGACCGGCGTGACAGCGATCAGCACGCTGGTCGCCGACCGCCCACGGCCCCAGCGGTTGCTCGACGACCGTGGTGAGGCGCTGCTCGTCAGCGACGCAGCGATCACGCGTGGCCCGCTCGACGAACTGCTGCGGCCGATCAACGCCTCGTGCGACCGGTCCGCCCAGGTGTACTGGGGTGCGCCCGACCACCGACGCCTTCCTGCCGAGCAACTGGTGCATGCCAGCCTCCTCGTGGAGGGTCAGCGGATCGACGAGTGGCTGGCACACGATGTCGAGCAGACGCCCGAACCCCTGGACCAGCACCGCATCGACACCGTCTGGCGAACGATCGTGATCGGGATCGGGCGGCCCGATCCGCTCCCGTGAGGAGCACGAAGTCCGGGCACTAGCGTGCTGGCATGGCCTCTCCCGACGAGTTCACCGGACCGACCACCGAGCTGCTGCAATCCCTGATCCGCAACGAGTGCGTCAACGACGGCACACCGGATTCCGGCAACGAGACCCGCAACTCCGACCTGCTCGTCACCTACCTCGAGGGCGCCGGGCTCGAGGTCGAACGGTTCACGCCTCGCGACGGCCGCGATTCGATGGTGGCGCGTATCGAGGGGACCGATCCGGAGGCACCGTCGCTGTGCCTGATGGGCCACATCGACGTCGTACCCGTCAATCCCGACGGCTGGCGCGAGGATCCGTTCGGCGGCGAGGTGATCGACGGCGAGGTCTGGGGCCGCGGAGCGATCGACATGTTGAACCTCACGTCGTCGATGGCCGTCGCGTTCCGGCGCCTCGCGACGGAGGGGTTCCGTCCCAAGGGCGATCTGATCTATTTCGGTGTCGGCGACGAGGAAGCAGGCGGGACGTGGGGCGCCGAGTGGATGGCCGAGCGCCACTGGGACGCCATCGCCGCCGACTACGTCCTGACCGAGCTCGGCGGCTGGTCGAGCGCCGACGATCACGGGCACCGCACCGTCACCGTGAACGTCGGCGAGAAGGGCCTGGCGTGGCGTCGCCTCCGGGTGCACGGCACGCCCGGTCACGGCTCGGCACCGTTCGGCGCCGACAACGCATTGATCAAGGCCGCAGAGATCGTCCGGCGCCTCGCCGAGTACCGCACGTCGCCGCACATCGACGACATCTGGCGGGCGAAGGTCGCGACGATGAACCTCCCCGACGAACTCCGTGACGGGCTCACCTCGACCGAGCACATCTACTCGAGCCTCGAACGGATGCCGACCGCATTGGCGCGCATGTGCCACGCCGAGACCCACACCACGATTTCGCCGAACGTCGCACACGGTGGCCAGAAGACCAACACGATCCCCGACGTCGTCGACCTCGACGTCGACATCCGTACCGTTCCCGGCACGACCCGCGACGACGTCGACGCCATGCTGCACGACGCACTGGGCGACCTGTACGACCAGGTCGACATCACGGTGCTGCAGCACAGCAATCCGACCGCATCGGAGTTCGGTCCGAGCAATCCGCTGTGGGACACCGTCTCCCGGCACACCCAGGTCGCCTACCCCGGCGCCGACCTCGTGCCGGGGCTGATCGTCGGTGGCACCGACGCCCGGTTCTACCGCGAGCGCGGGATCACCGCCTACGGCACGGGGCTGTTCTCGCCGAAGATGGACCTCGCCACGTTCGGCTCACGCTTCCACGGCAACGACGAGCGCATCGACGTCGAGTCGCTCGGGCTGTCCGGGAATTTCTTCTACGGCATCGCCAAGGACCTCACCGGCTGAACCGACGTTCGACCGGCGTCCCATTCTCGTGAACCGATGCGGGAACTGTTCCGACACGAGTTCACGGGAACGGTGGCCCGATCGTCAGCGGAACAGGTCGCGCTCGGAGTCGCGCAAGACCGGTGCCATCGTCGCGGTGTCGTCGGTCGCCCAGTCGTATCCCCGGATCACCGCCACGGGGACCCGGCTCGTGTTGCCCTTGACCAGTTCGGCCGCCGCCGTCAACTCGTCGACGACGCAGATCTCCTGCACCCGGAACTCGTGGCCATGGGGATCGACCTCGCCGATGTAGCTGTGCAGTGGGTGGATGCCGGCGACACCGATGGCGATGTCGGTCTGGCCCTCGCGCCAGGGTCGACCGAACGTGTCGCTGATCACCACGGCGACGTCGACGCCGAGCTCCGCGAAGCGCTGCCGGAACCGCCGCGCCGACACATCGGAGTCCTTCGGCAGTACGAGCACGCGTCCGTGGGCACCGCTCGACGACTGGTCGACGCCGGAGTTCGCGCAGCAGAACCCGTGGTGGGTCTCGGTGATCAGAACGGGTCCGATCTGGCGGATGATCCGCTTGGACTCCCGCAGCACCACTTCGACCACGCGCGGGTCCTTCTCCCAACGCTCCGCCCACGACACAGCGAACGCCGACGGCTCGACGTCGTCGAGCTCGACCGCACATCCCTCGGCCTTCGACACGATCTTCGACGTGATCACCACGATGTCGCGGTCGGCGAGCGCGTCGCCGTTCGCCCTTGCCGCTTCGAATATCTGTTCGGCGAGGTCGTCGCCGGGCTCGATCTCGGGAAGTCCGTCGACGCCGACGACGTCCAGGCGCGCCATCGGTCAGTCGGGCAGGCCGTCGAGGAACGACAAGATGGCTTCGTTCACCGGGCCGGGATTGGTGAGGTTCGCCGCGTGGGCACCGCCCACCTTCACGACACCGTCGCAACCAGCGAGCCCAGCGGCGAGCGCCTCGGCCTTGTCCATCGAGATCGAGACGTCTTCGGTGCCGTGCACGACGAGCGACGGACAGGTGATCTCACCGAGCCGACCGGTGATGTCGTCGCGCGACATCAACGTGGCGAACGGCTGCTCGATGAAGTCGTTGGGACGCTGCTTCCACTTCGCGATCCACACCGGATTGACGTCGGGATCCGAGATGATCAGCCCGGCGACCGCCTCGACGAGCTCGTCGACCGGTCCAGCGGCCAACCACGTGTCACGCAGTGTCTCGTAGCCGGGGACGACCTCGGGATCTTCCGTGCCGGCCTGGGTGTCGAGCAGGATCAGCGCACGTACACGTTCGGGGGCGGTCAACGCCACCCGGAGCGAGAGGAATCCACCCTGGCTCATCCCGCCCACCACCGCCCGATCGATGCCGAGGTGGTCGAGCAGGCCGAGGCAGTCCGCCGCGGAGTCCCAGTAGGTGAACGGCTCGCCGTCGTATTCGGTACTGCCGAAGCCGCGCTCGTCCCACGTGATCACGCGATACCGGCCCCGGAGTGCGGCCACCTGGTGGACGAACATCTCGTGGTCCATCAGGAACCCGTGCGCCAGGACGACCGGCGGACCGTCGCCACCGGAGTCCTCGAACCAGATGCGTTGACCGTTGACGGCAGCGTGCGGCATGGGCGAACGGTACCCGATCGGCCAACATGGAGCGATGGCGAACGATGGCTCCCCCTCCGGCGACTCCGTGTCCGAGATCTTCGACCCGTCGGCGTGGTCGACCGTCGACGGATTCGACTTCACCGACATCACCTATCACCGTGCCGTCGACGCCGGTGTCGTGCGGATCGCCTTCGACCGGCCCGAGATCCGCAACGCCTTCCGCCCGCACACCGTCGACGAGCTCTACACCGCACTCGACCACGCCCGCATGTCGACCGACGTCGGGTGCGTGCTGCTGACCGGCAACGGTCCGTCACCCAAGGACGGCGGCTGGGCGTTCTGCTCCGGCGGCGACCAACGCATCCGGGGCAAGGACGGCTACAAGTACGCCGCCGACGAGACGGCCGACTCGATCGAGCCGGGGCGAGCCGGACGGCTCCACATCCTGGAGGTACAACGCCTGATCCGGTTCATGCCGAAGGTCGTGATCTGCGTGGTGCCCGGCTGGGCGGCCGGCGGAGGCCACTCGTTGCACGTCGTGTCGGATCTCACGCTGGCGAGTACCGAGCACGCCCGGTTCAAGCAGACCGACGCCGACGTTGCGAGCTTCGACGGTGGGTTCGGCTCCGCTTACCTGGCGCGCCAGGTGGGCCAGAAGTTCGCCCGCGAGATCTTCTTCCTCGGCCGCGAGTACACCGCCGACGACATGGTCGCGATGGGTGCGGTCAACGCCTCGGTCCCCCACGCCGAGCTCGAGGCGACAGCGCTGCAGTGGGGCCGGGAGATCTGCGCCAAGAGCCCGACGGCGCAGCGGATGCTGAAGTTCTCGTTCAACCTGATCGACGACGGGCTGGTCGGTCAGCAGGTCTTCGCCGGCGAGGCGACCCGCCTCGCCTATGGCACCGACGAGGCCCAGGAGGGCCGCGACAGCTTCCTCGACAAGCGCCCCGCCGACTGGTCGCCCTACCCGTACCACTTCTGATGCGCCGGCACCACGCGCTGCCCCAGCCCCCGCTCCCACCCCGTTTGCGTGACATTCCCGGTGGACCGGCCCTCCCAGATCCGCACACAAACGCAGCAGCCCCGGCCCACCCCCGTTTGCGTGGCGGATCCGGTGGGCCGGCCCACCCGAATCCGCACGCAGACGACATGGGGGTCGACGGATGGAGGTGATCCGGATCGAGGATCCGGACGATCCGCGGTACCGCCAGTTCCGGCTGCGCGAACGCGGACTGGCCAGCCGCGCCGACAAGCGCGACGATGCGGGCGCCGGAATGTTCCTCGCGGAGGGCGACCTGGTCGTCGAACGGGCTTTGGCCTCCGGTTGCCGGCCGGTCGCGGCGCTCGTCGACATCGAACGGATCCCGTCCATCGCCTCGGCGCTCGGTTGCGCCGTCTACGGCGGCGGAGTCGAGGTTCGTCGCGTCGTCGCTCAGCTCGGTGTTCCGCTGTCGATCATCGCACTGTTCGAACGTTCGCCACGACCGAGTGTCGCCGAGCTCGCGGCAGGCGCTCGCCGCCTCGTCGTCGTCGAAGCCGTCGACAACCCGGCCAACATCGGGTCGATCATCCGCAATGCGGCGGCGCTGGGCTGGGACGGTGTGATCCTCGATCACACCAGCGCAGATCCGCTGGCGCGCCGGTCGCTGCGAGTCGGCATGGGAACGGTGTTCGCACTCCCCCACGCTCGCACCACCCGGCTCGCTGCGGAACTCGCAGCACTCGACGGCATCGACTTCTACGCGATGACGCCCGATCCACGAGCGGCACCGATCGGTTCGATCGAGCCCGGCGGACGTGTCGCGATCATGATCGGATCCGAGCGGTCGGGCCTCAGCTCCGAGCTGCTCGCCCTGGCGACGCCGGTTCGGATCCCGATGGCCGAGGGTGTCGATTCGCTCAATGCGGCGGCGGCCACCGCGATTGCCTGCTTCGCTCTCGGTCCGGCCGCCGGCAGATCCCGGTAGAACGAGACGGTGACCGCCGTCCTGCTGCTCTCGTGTCCCGACCAACCCGGCGTGGTCGCTGCCACCGCTCAGTTCCTCGCCGACCACCACGGCAACATCGTCCACGCCGAGCAGCACGTCGATCCTGGAACCGGCAACGGCGAGGCGATGTTCTTCCAGCGTGTCGAGTTCGACCTCGACGGCTTCGGCCTCGACCGCAGCGAGATCGTGCAGGCGTTCACGCCGACGGCCGAACGACTCGGCATGTCGGTCGACCTCCGATTCACCGACGTCCCGATGCCCACTGCGCTGATGGCATCGAAGCAACCTCACTGCCTGTACGACCTGCTCACCCGGTGGCGCAGCGGCGAGCTGCCGATGGATCTGCGGGTGGTCGTGTCCAACCATCCCGACCACGCCGCCATCGCCGAGCACATGGGCGTGCCCTACCTCCACTTCCCGGTCACACCGGACACGAAAGCCGAGCAGGAGTCGCGCGTGCTCGCAGCACTCGACGAGTACGGCGTCGAGCTGATCGTGATGGCGCGCTACATGCAGATCCTCAGCGACCGGTTCGTTGCCGCGCACCCGAGCCGCATCATCAACATCCATCACTCGTTCCTGCCGGCGTTCGTCGGGGCGAACCCGTACCGTCAGGCTCACGACCGTGGCGTGAAGTTGATCGGTGCCACTGCTCACTACGCCACCGCCGACCTCGACGAGGGTCCGATCATCGAGCAGGACACCGCCCACGTCACCCATCGCGACGACGTCGCCCGGTTGACATCGCGCGGCCGCGACCTCGAGACGATCGTGCTCGCCCGCGCCGTGCGCGCCCACCTCGAGCACCGCGTGATCGTCCACGGCCGAAAGACGGTCGTCTTCTCCTGACGCCCGCCGAAACGTGCGTGCATCATGCCGCTCAGCGGGTGGATCCGCTCGCGTTTCCGAGTTGATTGCGCCGCGACCGACGTTCAGTCGGTGGTGGCGGCGACGGCGGCGCGCCGGGAGCGGCGGCCGCGGGGTGCGCTACCGCTCGGCTCCCACGAGAAGCGGGTCAGTGCGATCGCGAGGCCGAAGGCGCCCCATGCGGCGATGAAAGCGAGGTTCGCCCAGTCGAAGGCGGGCGGCTCGACGAACGGCGTGAAGCAGGCCTGGAACGATTCGGCGAACGCCTTGAGCGGGAAGATGTTGCCGATCACCTCGATCCACCGAGGCGCATCGTCGACCTGGATGAAGATGTTCGACACGAACGCGAGCGGCAGGATGATGGCGTTGGCCGCCGCCGATGCCGAACTCGCGGTCTTGACGACGGCGGCGAGGGCCATGCCGAGTGCAGCGAACGATGCGACCCCGACGAGGAACGTCACGAATGCGGCGGGCATCTTGGCGGGATCGATCTCGAGGTCGTAGGCGACGACTCCCAGCGTCAGCATGAACACGACGCCGACGAACGCGATGATCACCGCCGACACGATGAATCCGCCGATGTACACCCACGTCGGCAGCGGCGTGCCGCGCCACCGCTTGAGCACCCCTTCGTCACGCCGGATCGGCACCATGTTGGCCAGGTTCGTGAACGTCGCCGACACCGCCGTGAATGCCGCAAGACCGCCCGTGTAGAACTGCTGCGCCGTCCATTCGCCCTCGGGCGTCGAGATCGTGCCGTCGCCGAAAAGCGCGTTGAACAGCACCAGCATGATCAGCGGCAGCCCGACCGTGAAGAACACTGCGACCGGGATCCGCCAGAACGAGATCAGCTGGTAGCGAGTCTGGACGGCGAGCAGCCGCAGCGTCGACGTGAAGGACCTCACCGTGGCACCTCGGGCTCCGTCGGTGAATCGGTGAGCGCGAGATACACCTCTTCGAGCGACACCCGGCTCACCGACAGCGAGTCGAGTTGGTGGCCTTCGGCGAGTGCCCATCCTGTCAGTCGGTGCAGCGCTGCGGTGGGGAGTTCCACGCTCGCCTCGACGAGCCGGCCCGACACGCGGATGTCGGAGCCGAGCAGACCCGCGAACGTCGAGACGGCGGCATCGGCCGGCATTCCGTCCGGCAGCATGAAGCTGATCACCGTTGCGCTGACGTCGCTGATGAGCTGGTCGGGAGTCCCCTCTGCGATCATCCGCCCGCGCGACAGCACGCCGACTCGGTCGGCCAGATGCTCGGCTTCGTCGAGGTAGTGGGTGGTGAGCAGCACCGTCGTTCCATCGGCGCCGAGTGCTTCGACGAGATCCCACGACTTGCGACGGGCGGCAGGATCGAATCCGGTGGTCGGCTCGTCGAGGAACAACAGCTCGGGACGCCCGATGATGCCGAGCGCGAGATCGACACGGCGGCGCTGGCCGCCCGACAGCGAGCCGATGCGGGCGTCGACCTTCTCGTCGAGGCCGACCAGTCCGATGACCTCGTCGAGTGACCTCCGGTTGCGATAGCAGCCGCCGTAGAGCTCGACCACTTCACGCACGGTGAACTCGGCTTCGACGCCGGACGACTGCAACACGATCCCGATGCGGTCGCGGAAGTCGCGCCCAGCTTTCGCCGGATCGAAGCCGAGCACCTCGACCGTGCCGGATGTCGCCGCCCGATGCCCTTCCAGGATCTCGACGGCCGTCGACTTCCCGGCACCGTTCTCGCCGAGCAGCGCATAGACCTCACCCGCCGCGATCGAGAACGACAGGCCGTCGACCGCGCGAACGGCGCCGTAATGCTTGTGGAGATCGTGGACCTCGACGACGGACATGCGTCAGCGAACCTCTCTGGCGGGCGACGGCGAGACGGGCGGCGCGGAATCGTTGCGGAGATGCTCGGCGGCCGGGACGAAGTAGGCCATCAGCTCCTCGGCGATCGCATCGGGCATCGAACGTTGGGCGCAGACCTGATCGACCGCAGCCGCCATGTGCACCAGCCAGCGATCTCGTTCCAGTGCTCCGACGTGGAACGGGAAATGCCGCATGCGCAACCGGGGGTGGCCGCGCTCTTCCATGTAGGTCGTGGGGCCGCCCCAGTACTGGGCGAGAAACAGCGTGAGGCGGTGGCGAGCGCCGCGCAGGTCGGGTTGCTCGGGATACAGCGGCAGCAACACCTCGTCGGTCGCCACCCCGTCGTAGAAGGCATCGACGAGCTCCTCGAAGAACGGCATCCCACCGACCCGGAAAAACAACGTGGGCGCCGTGTCGTGCACGGCGCCCACGTTAGGGGGAGTTCTCCACGAAGCGGAGGGGGAACCACTTCAGGAGATCTGGTCACGACGCCTCGGCGTCGGCAGTCCGACGGGTCAGGCGTCGGCGGTCCGACGGGTCAGGCGTCGGCGGTCCGACGGGTCAGGCGTCGGCGGTCCGACGGGTCAGGCGTCGGCGAACAGCGACTCGGCGTCGAACTTGCGGTATTCGACGAGTTCGTCGCTGTTGAGCACGAACGGCGTGGCGCCGTCGCACGGGTCGAGCACGAGGGCGTCGTCGGTGGCGAGCAGCACGAGCACGGTGATCACGTCGTCGCCCGACTTCATCTCGATCACATCGCCGGTCTGCAGTTGTTCCATCAACATCGTCGTCATGTCAGTGTTCCTCTGTTGGAGTTGTTCGGTGTGCCGGTCGTGTCATCGTCGCCGGCGTATTCAAGACATCGGTAAGAACCCCGGGAGACTTGAGGAATTCCCGATCGCCGCCGTGTCAGACGTCACGTCGCCCGTCTGCCGTCGGACGCGAGTTCGTAGTGCTGCCTGAGTTCCGCCTCGACGCTGCGGTCGAGGACGTGGTCGCGCCTGGCCTTCGGCGCAGCTTTGACCGTGCGCTTGTCGTAGGGAACGACGAACTTGCCGCTGTCGGCGACGTAACCGGCGGCGACCGGCACGTAGTGCGCCGATCGCATGAGCCCGAGTTCGACGACGGCCCAGACGGGTTGGCCGTGATCGTCGTAGACGACGTCGTCGATCGTGCCGATCAGTCGCTGTTCGGGATCGATCACGTCGGATCCCCGATAGTGGATGGTGCTGGACATGGCGTACCTCTGGAGTTCTCCGCCCGCTCTGGGTTGGTGAACTGCGATACCCGTCGCCCGTTGTCATCAAACCGTAATATTCGCTCGACCCGTCGTCAAGGCCGCATCGGCCGCATCGGGCGTCAGTGGAACTCGGGTTCGGTGTAGTCGACGAAGATGTCCGGCAGTCCGTCGGACACCTTGGCCGGGTACGCGGGAGGGCGCTTCTCGAGAAAGCTCTCGACGCCTTCCTTGGCGTCTGCGCTGGCGCCGCGCGACTGGATGCCGCGCGAGTCGACCCGATGCGCCTCCATCGGATGGTCGGCGCCGAGCATCCGCCACAGCATCTGGCGCGTCAGCGCCACCGACACCGGCGCCGTGTTGTCGGCGATCTCGCGCGCCAGCTCGTGAGCTGCCGTCAGGAGATCGGCGGGTGCGTGCACGCTGCGCACGAGGCCCCGGTCGAGCGCTTCGCTGGCGGGGAAGACCCTGCCCGAGTAACACCACTCAGCGGCCGTGCTGATGCCCACGAGGCGTGGCAGGAACCACGACGAGCACGCCTCGGGCACGATGCCGCGCCGGGCGAACACGAATCCGAAACGGGCCGTGTCGGACGCCAGTCGGATGTCCATCGGCAGTGTCATCGTCACGCCGACACCGACGGCGGCGCCGTTGATCGCCCCGATCACCGGCTTGGTGCACGAGAAGATCCGGAGTGAGACCATCCCGCCACCGTCGCGCGGCACGCCGACCTCGGTCTGGATGTCGGAGCCGCCCTTGGCGAACGTGTCGCCGCCGCCACCGAGATCGGCGCCGGCACAGAACGCCCGCTCCCCCGCCCCCGTGACGATCACCACCCGCACGTCGTCGTCTGCGTCGACCCGGTCGAACGCGTCGATCACCTCGCGCATCATCACGTCCGTGAACGCATTCATCCGCTCCGCCCGCGACAACGTGATCGTCGCGATCGCTTCCGAAACCTCATACGTGATCTGCGAATACTCCATGAAGCTCGAACGTAACCAGCACGACCCTCGGAACAAGAGCCCGGCACCAGAGCCGACGAGCGAGTCGTTGGGACGGACCAGCGAACGGGTGGCGCCGGCGCCGTTCGGGACCGGCCGGAGGCCGCACGCCCGAACGGTGGCGGTGACAGGACCCGTGAGCGGGAGGCGCGGGACATGTGAGCGAGGACCCGCACGCCCTGGCGGTGCCGGTGACAGGACCCGTGCAGCGGGACCACCACGGGGCTCAAATATCGAGGAACCGGGATGCAGCGATTCCGGAGCCGATGGCACCGGCCAGCGCCCCGATGACGAGCATGATCAACATCACGGTCTGGTCGTACCCGTCGACGACGACGAGGGCAGAGAATCCGCTGTTGTCGGGGAAGCTCTCGACGCCCGACGTCCACTGCGAGTTCCACGCCCACAACCCGACGCTGGCGAGCACGCCGCCGATGATGCCGTGAAGCAGGCCCTCGAGCATGAACGGGATACGGATGAACCAGTCGGTGGCTCCCACCAGCTTCATCACCTCGATCTCCCGTCGTCGGGCGAAGATCGCCGTTCGGATCGTGTTCCAGATCAGCAGGATCGCGGCGAGCAGCAAGAACACCGACAGCAGCAGCAGGCGGAAGCCGAAGAAACTCTGGAGCTGGCTGATCAGGCTGATCTGGTCCTCGGCGAAGCTCACGTCGTAGACGCCGGGAAGCTCCGCGAACTGGTCGGACACCTGTCGGAGCAGGTCGACGTCGGTGCCCTCGGTGGGCACCGCCTTGAACTGCGTCAGAATGGTGTCCTCGGTGAGGAGATCGCGAACGCCTGGCTCGCCGGCGAAGATCCGGTCGGCCTCTTCGAGCGAGCACGTCTCGTCGCAGTACTCGAAGCTCTCGATGAACTGGTCGCTCGACGTCAGCGCGTCGCCGACGAGGGTGAGCTGGTCCTCGGTCGCCGTCGGATTCATGAACACGATCATCTCGACGCCACCCTCCCAGCGGGCGAGAAGGTTGTCGAATGCGTGCTGGCTGAGCAGCGTCAGCCCGACGCCGAGCAGCGAGATCGCGGCGGTGATGATCGAGGCGACGGTCAGGGTCGCGTTGCGGCGGAAACTGTCGAAGGTCTCGCGCAGCGTGTATCGGAGTCGTGACAGCATCGGTTCAGCTCACTCGTAGACGCCGCGGGCCTGGTCGCGCACGATGACGCCTCGGTCGAGCTGGATGACCCGCTTGCGCATGGTGTTGACGATGCGCTGGTCGTGGGTGGCCATGACCACCGTGGTGCCGGTCTTGTTGATCCGGTCGAGCAGCCGCATGATGCCCTCACCCGTCGCCGGGTCGAGGTTGCCCGTGGGCTCGTCGGCGAGCATGATCAACGGTCGGTTGACGAAGGCGCGAGCGACCGAGACGCGCTGCTGCTCACCGCCGGACAGCTGGTGAGGCAGTCGATCCTCCTTGCCGGCCAGACCGACCAGTTCGAGGACGGCCGGAACCTGCTGCTTGATCACGTGGGCGGGGCGGCCGATCACCTCCTGGGCGAAGGCGACGTTCTCGAACACGTTCTTCTCGAGCAGCAGCTTGTAGTCCTGGAAGATGTTGCCGATGTTGCGCCGCAGGTGCGGCACCCGGCTGGGCGGCATGTCGACGATGTTGCGACCAGCGACCCAGACCGCACCGCGTTCGGGACGATCCTGGCGGTTGAGCATGCGCAACAGGGTGCTCTTGCCCGAGCCCGAGGGTCCCACGAGGAACACGAACTCGCCCTTGGCGACGTCGAAGCTGGCGTCGCGCACCGCGACGACCTCGGTCGAATAGCTCTTGGTGACGTTTTCGAGTCGAATCATGATGCATGGCTCCCGGAGGGCTCGCCAAGGGTACCGCCCGCATCCGCCGCATTGGGGTCAGACGGGGTCAGACCCCACCCGTCACGCAAGGAAGGTGTCGACCGTCGCCGTGTTGCTGGCTGTTACGGGTGGGGTCTGACCCCTGGCGTGCAGCGATCGCGTCGGGGAGAGGAGCAGTCTCAATCGTCGCCCTGGGCGCGCCGCATGCGCAGGTACCCCTCGACGAACTCGTCGATGTCGCCGTCGAGCACGCCCGACACGTCGCTGGTCTCGATCTCGGTGCGCAGGTCCTTGACCATCTGGTACGGCTGCAGGACGTAGCTGCGGATCTGACTGCCCCAGCCGACCTGGGCCTGCTTGCCGGCGATCGAGTCGAGTTCGGCGGCCCGGTCCTCCTCCGCCTTCGCAGCGATCATGGCGGTGAGTCGACCCATCGCCCGTTCGCGGTTCTGGAGCTGGCTGCGCTCCTCTTGCGAACTGGCCACGAGACCGGTCGGCTCGTGGATCAAGCGCACCGCCGACGACGTCTTGTTGATGTGCTGACCACCAGCACCAGAGGCGCGGAACACCTCCATGCGAATGTCGGATTCGTCGATGTCGACGTCGACGTCGTCGAGCAGCGGCCACACCTGGACTGCGGCGAACGACGTCTGACGGCGGCCCTGGTTGTCGAATGGGCTGATACGCACCAGGCGGTGCGTTCCACGCTCGGCGCTCATCAGCCCGTATGCGTAGCGCCCCGCAATCGTGACCTCGGCCGACATGATCCCGGCCTCAGCGCCTTCTGAGACGTAGTTGAGCGTGATCGTGAAACCCCGCCGCTCGCACCAGCGTTCGTACATGCGCAGCAGCATCTCGGAGAAGTCCTGCGCGTCGACGCCACCGTCCTTTGCGTTGATCTGCACGATGCAGTCGCTGTCGTCGTGCTCGCCGGTGAAGAGGCTGCGCAGCTCGAGCTGGTCGAGCGTCGCCCCGATCGACGTGATCGCCGCGGCGATGTCCGGCTCCTGGGACTCGTCGTCTTCGTCACGTGCCAGCTCGTGGAGCACCTCGACGTCGGCGAGCTGCTCGGTGAGCGAATCGAACACGGCGAGGTCGTCGCGGATGTTGGCGTACTCGGTGTTCAGCTTCTTCGCGCGGTCCTGATCGTCCCAGAGCGCAGGATCGGAGATCTCCGCTTCGAGGACGGCGAAACGCTCGCGGTTGTCGTCGATCGACAGGTAGGTCTCAGCCTCGTCGAGGCGGCGCCTGACATCGCGGAGATCGGAGGTGAAGTCGCGCATCGATCGATGTCACGCCGCGCCGTGGCACTGCTTGAACTTCTTGCCGGAGCCGCACGGGCAGGGCGCATTGCGTGGCGTCTTGTCGAACGCGTCCTTCACCACCGTCTGCTGTTTGGTGGACGCAGCCTGAGCCGGAACGGCATCGGGCGGCAGCGTTCCCTCGGCGACGGCGGCACGGGCCGCCTGGTCGAACCCACCGATGTCCGCATCATCCGACGAGCTGGTCTGCAGATTCTGGACCGCTGGCGCGTCGCCGGCCACTGCGGGCACCTGGTTCTGCACGACCTGCACGTTCATCACGTACTTGACGAAATCCTGGGCGATGCCGGTCATCATCGCACCGAACATCTCGAAGCCTTCGCGCTGCCACTCGGTGAGCGGGTCCTTCTGACCCATCGCCCGCAGGTTGATGCCGCCCTGCAGGTAGTCCATCTCCTCGAGATGCTCGCGCCAGCGCTGGTCGATGATGCGCAGCATCACCTGGCGTTCGACCTGGCGGAGCACGTCGTTGCCGAGTTCCTGCTCGCGGCGCTCGTAGTGCTCGGTCGCCTGCGCCATCACGAGGTCGTAGATCTCGTCGGTGTCTCCACACTGACGCAGGTCGTCGTCGGTGATCGTGTTCGGGAAGTAGAGCGTGAGCTCCTTGTTGAGCCCCTCGAGGTCCCATTCGTCGTCGGAGGCCGACACACAGTGCGTGGCGATCAGCGAATCGACCGCCTCGGCGAGGTACTCCATCGCCGCCGAACGCAGATCCTCACCGTCGAGGATCTGGTCACGACGCGCATAGATCACCTTTCGCTGCTCGTTCATCACCTCGTCGTACTTGAGGACGTTCTTGCGGATCTCGGCGTTCTTGGTCTCGACGGTGGTCTGCGCGCGCTCGATCGCCTTGGTGACCATCTTCGCCTCGATCGCCTCGTCGTCCGGCAACGCCCTGCCCATCACGTAGTTGAGGGCGCCGGTCGCGAACAGACGCATCAGGTCGTCGTCGAGGCTGAGGAAGAACCGGCTCTCGCCCGGGTCGCCCTGGCGGCCGGAACGGCCACGGAGCTGGTTGTCGATGCGGCGGCTGTCGTGGCGTTCCGAACCGATCACGTAGAGACCGCCGAGCTCGCGCACGACGTCGCCCTCGGCCTTGCACTGCGCCGAGTACTCGGCCAGGAGCTCGCGGTATCGGGCGAGGGCCTTCGTGCGGGCCTCGCGGAAGTCGTCGGGCATCTGTGCGAGCGGCAGTGGCAGCTCGTACTCGTCGACGAGCAAATCGGCGCTGTAGCCCTCCTTCAGCACGTCGTGCCGGGCGAGGCCCTCCGGGTTGCCGCCGAGCAGGATGTCGACGCCTCGGCCGGCCATGTTCGTCGCCACGGTGACCGCACCGAGGCGACCGGCCTGGGTGACGATCTCGGCTTCACGGGTGTGCTGCTTGGCGTTCAACACCTCATGGGGAATGCCGCGCTGCGACATCAGCCGTCCGAGGATCTCGCTGCGCGCCACGCTGGCGGTACCGACGAGGATCGGCTGGCCCTTCTCGTGGCGAGGCTCGATGTCGTCGATGATCGCGTTGAACTTGGCCTCTTCGGACTTGTAGATCAGGTCGGGCGCATCGATGCGTGCCAGCGGACGGTTCGTCGGGATCGGCACGACGCCGAGGTCGTAGGTGTTCGCCAGCTCGGCCGCCTCGGTCTGGGCGGTGCCGGTCATCCCGGCGAGCTTGTCGTACATGCGGAAGTAGTTCTGCAGCGTGATCGTGGCGAGGGTCTGGTTCTCCTCTTTGATCTTCACGCCTTCTTTGGCTTCGACCGCCTGGTGGATGCCCTCGGACCAGCGCCGGCCCTCGAGGATGCGACCGGTGAACTCGTCGACGATCTTCACCTCGCCGCCCTGCACGATGTAGTCCTTGTCGCGCTTGTACAGCTCTTTGGCCTTCAGTGCGACCGTGAACTGGTGCACGAGGTTGGCCTGCACGTTGTCGTAGAGGTTCTCGACCTCGAGCGCCCGCTCGACCTTCTCGATGCCCTCTTCGAGCGGTACGACGACGCGTTTGTCCTCTTCGACTTCGTAGTCGATGTCGCGCTGCAGGCCGCGCACGATCGATGCGAACCGGTAGTAGAGCTTCGCGGCGTCGCCGACGCGACCGGAGATGATCAGCGGCGTGCGGGCTTCGTCGATCAGGATGGAATCGACCTCGTCGACGATGCAGTAGTTGTGCCCACGTTGCTGCACCTTGTCGGCCTTGGTCTGGGCCATGTTGTCGCGGAGATAGTCGAAGCCCATCTCGTTGTTGGTGGCGTAGGTGATGTCGGACTCGTAGCTGGCGCGCTTCTCGGCCGGGCTGTTCCTGTAGCCGGGGATGATCAAGCCGACGCTGAGCCCGAGCCAGCGGTGGATCTGGCCCATCCACTCGGCGTCACGGCGCGCCAGGTAGTCGTTCACCGTGACGAGGTGCACGCCCTTGCCGGTGAGGCCGTTGAGATACGCCGGCAGGGTCGACACCAGGGTCTTGCCCTCGCCGGTCTTCATCTCCGCGACCCAGCCGAAGTGCAGGGCGGCTCCGCCCATCAGCTGCACGTCGTAGTGACGCTGGCCGATCGTGCGCCTGGCCGCCTCACGACACACGGCGAACGCTTCGAGGAGCAGATCGTCGAGGTCGGCACCGTTGTCGAGTCGCTGACGGAACTCGGGCGTCTTCGCCTTGAGCGCGTCGTCGGACAGTGCGCTGATCTCCGGTTCGAAGGCGTTGACGTCGGGGACCATGCCCTCCAGCGCCTTGATCTTCTTGCCTTCACCGGCGCGGAGGATGCGATCGAGAATTCCCATGCAGCTGTCCAGCCTACCGGTGCGACGCGAGCAGACGGGTCAGGCGACCAGCGTCGGTCGCCCCGCGCTACGCCGCTGGTGACGGGCGCTCGACGCGGTGCCGGCCGGGGTGGAAGCGACCGCATACAGACACGGTTCGACGACTCCCGCATGGCGCAGTGCAGCAGCTGCGGCACGCAACGTCGCTCCGGTGGTGACGACGTCGTCCACGACGATCACCCGCCGTCCGGCCAGGCCCGGGCGAGCCACGAATTCGGGCCCGTGGAGCCGTTCGACCCGAGTCCGACCGGTCTGTGCGGTGGCGGGGCCGGATCGCACCAACAACCGGCGGCACGGAAGACCGAGTTGGCGGGCGACGTGGCGGGCGACCAACTCGCCCTGATCGAAGCCACGCGAGCGGCGCCGCGCTGCGCTGGTCGGCGCCCACGTGACGACATCGACGTCACGATGGTCGCCGTTGGCCACGATGGCGTTCACCACCAGTCCGGCGAGATGCCGGGCGACCTGGCGCCGATTGCGATACTTGAGCCCGAGCACGACGCTGCGGGCACGCCCGGTGAAGGGCACCGCTGCGCGGACCCCGTGGCCGCCGGGCTGCGGGCGCGGCCCGAGCAGTGCGAATCGACAGGTGGTGCACACCGCGGCACCCGGGGCGTCACATCCGGCACAACGAATCTGGAACAGCATGCCGCCAGTGTGACGAAGGGGTACCCCAGAGTTGTCCGCACCGCCTCCGCTGCTCCCACCACCACCCCACCGATGAGCGAACCGACCGGATACCGGCGCCTCGCTCATCGCAACCCCATGCACCACCCCACCACCACCCCACCGATGAGCGAACCGACCGGATACCGGCGCCTCGCTCATCGGTGGTCAGTAGCGTGCCGGGGTGCACCGCTTCGTTCCCACCGATCGACCCGTCGAGCGCATCGGCCGATGCGTGCTCGGCCTCGCTGTGTTCGGCGTGGGGATCTCCCTGTTGATCGACGCCCACCTCGGCGCAGCGCCGTGGGACGTGTTCCACACCGGCGTCTCGGAGCTGACGGGGCTCGCCGTCGGTCAGGTGACGATCATCACCGGCATCGTGTTGCTCATGCTGTGGATCCCGCTCGGCGAGACGATGGGCCTCGGCACGATCCTCAACGCAATCGAGATCGGCCTCGTCGTCGACGTCGTGCTGCCCGTGCTCCCCGAACCCGAACTGCTGGTCGCACGCATCGCGATGATGCTCGGCGGCGTCGTCGTGATCGCGATCGGATCCGGTCTCTACATCGGCGCCGGGCTCGGGCCGGGCCCTCGCGACGGGCTGATGACCGGGTTCGCCAAGCGTGGCATCTCGATCCGCTTCGCCCGCACCGCCATCGAGGTGACCGTGCTCGTCATCGGCATCGCCCTCGGCGGTGCGATCGGCATCGGTACGGCGGTCTTCGCGCTCGGCATCGGACCACTCGTGCAGTTCTTCCTCCCGCGCTTCCAGATCGCACCGCGGCATGCGCTCAGCGCCGAGGCGAACGCCTGAGCGGACCGCGAAGGATCAGAGCGAGGAGCCGCGGAAGGCGCTGCGACGCTGGAAGAAGTCGCCGACCTGGTTCAAGGCGAGGACGGTGAACGTGAGGATCAACGAGGGATAGAGGATCTGTCCGAAGTTGACCTTGATGTCGCGTCGCGCCTGGTTGATCATGTTGCCCCACGACGACGTCGGCAACTGCACGCTGAGACCGAGGAACGACAGCGACCCCTCGACCACCACGACCGCCGCTGCGGCGACCATCGCATACGCGAGCAGCGTCGGCAGGACGTTCGGGATGATCTCGCGCCGCAGGATCGTCCAGCGTTTCGTGCCGATCGCCTGGGCTGCCAACACGAACTCACGGTTCGAGATCGCGAGGCTGTTCGCGCGAGACACGCGGGTGTAGGCGGGAATCGACAGCAGTCCGATCACGAAGCTGATCACGAAGAGGTCACGGACCTCGAAGATCGAGATCAACGCCAGCAGCAGCACCAGCGCCGGGAAGGCGAGCAGCACGTCGATCATCGCCATCAGCGCTGTTTCGGTCTTGCCGCGCACGTAGCCGACGAGCGATCCGAGCAGACCGCCGACGACGACGCCGCAGATCACCGACACGACGGCGACGGTGACGCTGACGTACGCACCGTGCATCGCCCGAGAGAACGTGTCGCGTGCGAGCGCGTCGGTGCCGAGGGGGTGTGCCCACGACGGCGACTCGAGTGCGGTCCCCGTGCCGAACTCGCCGGTCGCCGCGTTGAATCCGTTGAGCTGCAGGTTCGGATCGGCCAGTGGCAGCGCACCGTCGAAGACGCGGGCGTCGAGTTGGGCGTAGATCGCCGCGAACAGCACGAAGAGCAACCAGAGCGCGCCGAGCTTGACGAGGAAGGGCATCTCGCGGAACACACCCCAGGGGGATTTGCGCTTCTGCTTGACGCCCTCGGGCACGTTGAAGTCGTCGGCCTCGTACACGAGCGTCGAACCAGCGATGATCGCGGGTCGGTCGTGGATGTCGGTGTTGGTGTTGGTGTGCGTCGTGGCCATGGTCACTTCCTCCGGATGCGCGGGTCGAGGACGGCGTAGAGCAGATCGACGATGGTGTTGATGATCACGAACATCGCCGCGATGAACACGGTGATGCCCTGGATCACGAGGATGTCGCGGCTGTTGATCGCTGCGATCAGCGAGAACCCGAGACCGGGCAGCGCGAACAGCGACTCGATGATGACCGTGCCGCCGAGCAGGGCGCCGAAGCTGATGCCGACGATCGTCATCAGGCTGAGCGAGCTGGGCCGCAGGGCATGGCGGAACAGGATGTAGCGGTCGCTGAGCCCCTTGGCGCGGGCGGACAGGATGTAGTTCTCACGCAGTGTCGCCATCATGTCGGAGCGAACGAGCCGGGAGAAGAGCGCCATCTGGGCGAGCGCGAGCGAGAGGGCGGGCAGGATCGCCGTCTTCATGTTGTCGAACACGCCGTCGCTGAAACGGTTCCAGTTGGACGCAGGAAGCCAGTTGAGCTGCACCGCGAACAGCCAGATGAGAAAGATGCCGAAGATGAAGTTCGGGATCGACAGTGCGATCTGCACGCCGGTCGAGGTGGTCGTGTCCTGCCACTTGCCCTGTTTGTAGGCGCCGAGGACGCCGACGGGAATGGCGACCAGCACCGAGATGAAGATCGACATGAAGGCGAGCTGGGCGGTGACCGGGAGTCGGGCCTGGATCGTGTCGGCCACCGGTTGATCGGTGATGTACGAGGTGCCGAGGTCGCCGGTGACGGCGTCGCCCAGCCACGAGAAATAGCGCACGATGAACGGATCGTCGAGGTTGAGATCCTCGCGGATCTGTTCCTCGATCCCGGGCGCCCGGGGCCCGGTGCCGAGGATCGTGTCCACCGGATCCCCGGGGAGCATCGCCACCATCAAGAACGTCAAGAAGGTGACCGCAAACAGCGTTGCGATCAATCGCAGGAGAACGAATGCGATGGTCTTGGCCATGATGACTGCTACTACTCCCCGGGGTTCGGTGTGTTCAGCGTGTGTTCGGGAGGTGATCGGTGATCACTCGGTGATGAACACCTGGAACCAACGGGTCTGCGCCTCGGGGGCGATACCCGAGCCGAGCTCACCGCTCGGCAGGGTCCACGTGTTGAAACCTTCGACGCCCGGAGCGTGGGCGATCATGACGGCCGTGCCACCCGAGTACCAGGTGAGTGCCAGATCGTTGATCCGCGTCATGATGTTGCCGTAGAGCTCCTTGCGGGTCTCGAAGTCGTCGGTGGCGCTGGCCTCGGCCGCCCACGCCTGCATCTCGGGGTCGTCGTAGTTCGTGAAGTTGGCCACGGACTCGGCCTTCGGTGCCACGAACGGGTTGACGGCCACGGACGGATCGCCCTCGGCGCCCCAGCGCCAGCAGTGTGCCTGGTGCACGTCGCTGACGGCGTTGTTGATGTGGGTGGCCTGGTCGAACTGGGTCAGCGTGACGTTGACGAGCTCGGAGCCGGTCCAGACCTGCTCGAGCACCTGCATCGCAGCGATGAGGGTGGGGTCGGGCGGGCAGGAGAGCTCGACGTCGATCTTCTCGCCGGGCGCCTTGCCGTCGGAGCGGGCCGGATCGTCGATGTACTCCTGCAGCAGGGCCTTGCCGGCTTCGAAGTCGAACGTCTGGTAGGCATCGGCTGCCTCCTGTGTCCACCACGGGCTGTCGGCCGAGAAGAACTGCGTGGTCGGCAGTGAGATGCCGGTTCCACCCAGGGCCTCGATGACGCGCTCCTGGTCGTTCATCCGGGTGAGACCGCTGCGCACGCGGACGTCGTCGTACGGCGCCAGGTCGGTGTTGTACATGCCGCCGCCGGTGCTGTTGCCCTGGAACTCGATCAGCTCGATTCCCGATGCGCCACGAGCGTCACGGATGGTGCCCTGACGCAACGACTGCATGGCGTTCGTCGTGCCGGAGATCAGTGCGTCGAGACGCGTGCCCTCGTCGGGGATCGGCCGGAACGACACCGAGTCGAGGAACGGCAGTTGGTTGCCGTCGGCGTCGACGTACCAGTAGTCGGGGTTGCGCTCGACGGTGGTCTCGTTGTCGATGTCGCGTGAGACCATCACGAACGGGCCGGTGCCGATCGGGTTCGTGCTGTAGCCGGCGCTGTCGGCGGTGGCTGCAGCTGGATCGAACGGGAATCCGAGCGGTGCGGTCGACAGCGCTCCGGGGAACGCCACGTTCGGGGCGCTCGTCGTGTACTCGACGGTGAGGTCGCCGGTCGCGGTGACGCCGGTGAGGGTGGCCGCCGAGATCGCCGACGAACCAGCGGCGCCCGCCTGCTGGAGCGGGAACATGTCGGCGATGGTCTGCGCGGTCAGCGGCGTGCCGTTGTGGAAGGTGATGTCAGGGCGCAGCGTCAGCGTCCAGACGGTGAAGTCCTCGTTGGACTCGAGGCTCTCGGCGAGGAACGGCTCGTAGGTGCCCTCGGCCGTGCGCTCCATCAGCGGGTCGTAGATCGACCGCATGATGTTGTAGCAGGGCGACGAGCAGCTGTCCTCCCATGGACGCAGGCCCGTGGCTTCGCTCTCGAGGCCGATCGTGACCGTGCCGCCGTAGACAGCGGTCGCGGTCTCCTCGACGACCGAGGTCTCGACCTCCTCCGGGGCGGTGACGCCGGTGGTGTCGTCGGTCCCCGGGTCGGTGCCTTCGGTCGTCGCTTCGGTGGTGTCGGCGCCGGTGTCGGTGTCGGTGGAGCTGTCGTCGCTCCCGCACGATGCCGCCACGAACGCCAAGACCAGTGGAATGGCGAGTGCTGTTACTACTCGTCGCTGTCGCATGTATCCCCCATCTGGATGGAACGTGTGGTTGTTGAAGTGGTTGATGAACGAGTCGATCACGATGCCGGCGCCGTGGTCCGGAAAACTCCATCCCCCCAACGCCATCTCTCACACGGGCGACTCACCCCCTGCGAGAACATCGATTGTCTAGCACACGAGACCGATGTCACACAGTCGGCGCATCGCCGGTCTGCGTGAGGCCCACCGGCGTGGCGCTCGGCGCCTCGACGGCGGCCGTGGCGTCCGCTCGATCATCGGCCCAGGGCTCGATCAGCGGGTGATGGCACGCAACGAAATGATCCTCGCCCACCCTGCGCATCTGCGGCTCTTCGACGGCACAGATCTCGTCCGCCAGCGGGCACCTCGTGCGGAACCGGCATCCGGACGGCGGAGAGATCGGCGACGGGAGTTCACCCTCGATCACCCGAACCGCGTCGACGTCGACCTCGGGGTCGGGCACGGGGCTCGAACCGAGCAGCAGTTCGGTGTACGGGTGCGCCGGGCGGGCGTACAGGCCGTCGGCCTCGGAGATTTCGCACATCTTGCCGAGGTACATCACCGCGACGCGGTCGCTGATGTTCTTCACGACGGCGAGGTCGTGGGCGATGAACACGAGCGTGAGACCGTGTTCGGCCTTGAGGTCGTCGAGCAGGTTGAGGATCTGCGCCTGGATCGACACGTCGAGCGCCGAGACCGGCTCGTCACAGATGATCAACTGCGGTTCCATCACCAGCGCCCGAGCGATCGAGATGCGCTGGCACTGGCCGCCGGAGAACTCGTGCGGGCGCTTGTAGCGGGCGGGCCCCGGATCGACGCCGACCTGGTCGAGGATGCGAGCGACGATCTCCCACTGCTTGTTCTTGTCCTTGGGGCCCCAGACGTTGAGCGGCTCGGCGACGACGTCGCCGATCGTACGGCGGGGGTTCAGCGACGAGATCGGGTCCTGGAAGATCATCTGCAGCTGCGTTCGGCGCTTGCGCATCGTCTGGGCGTCGAGGCCGACGAGATCCTCACCGTCGAGTACGACCGAACCGCTGGTGGGCTTGGGCAGCTGCAGCAGTGCGCGACCGGTGGTCGACTTGCCGCACCCGGACTCGCCCACCAGCCCGAGCGTCTCACCGGGCGCGATGTCGAAACTGATGCCGCTCACCGCTTTCACGGTGCGGCCCTTGCCGGCGGGAAACTCGACGACGAGGTCGGTGACCTGGAGCAGCACCTCGTCGGCCGGACGGAGATGCGCGGTACCTGAGCCGGCCATCAGCCCACCACCTCTTCGCTCGCACGCAGCTTGCCGACTGCGGCGAGCGCCGGCGGGTACTCGCTCTCGATGTTCGTCTGCAGCGCGGCATCACCCTCGGGGGTGCCCACCGGGAAGTGGCAGGCGAACACGTGGTCGGGTGCATCGATCGAACGCAACTGGGGCTCCTCGGTACGGCAGATGTCCTGCGCATAGGCGCAGCGGGGCGAGAACTTGCACCCGGAGGGCGGGTCGATCAGGTTCGGCGGTCGGCCGGGGATCGCGTTCAACCGGGTGTGCTTGGGCTGGGTGACCTTCGGAATCGACCACAGCAGTCCCTGCGTGTACGGATGACGCAGTTCGCTGAACAGCTTCGACGTCGGCGCCTTCTCGGCGACCTTGCCGGCGTACATGACCATGATCTCGTCGGTGCGACCGGCCACCACGCCGAGGTCGTGGGTGACGAGGATCATCGCCATCGCTCGATCGCTCTGCTGTTCGGCGAGGAGGTTGAGGATCTGGTGCTGCACGGTCACGTCGAGTGCCGTGGTCGGCTCGTCGGCGAACAGCATCCGGGGACCGCATGCCAGCGCGATGGCGATGCAGACGCGCTGGCGCATGCCACCGGACATCTGGTGCGGGTAGTTGTCGAGGCGCTTCTCGGCTTCGGGGATGTGGACCGACTTGAGCAGCGCGACGGCGACCTCCTCGCTCTCCTTCTTGCCCATGTCGAGGTGGTAGCGCACGTGTTCGGTGAGCTGGCGTCCGATCGTGACGACCGGATTGAGCGACGTCATCGGGTCCTGGAAGACCATCGCCATCTCGGCGCCCCACAGCGCCTTCTTCTGCTTGGCCGACTTGCCGATCAGCTCCTCGCCGGCGTACTTGACCGATCCGCTGACGACCGCGTTGGTCGTGGTGGTGAGACCCATGATCGAGCGCGACAGCACGGTCTTGCCGGAGCCCGACTCCCCCACCACACCGAGCGTGCGACCGCGCGCGAGCGAGAACGACACACCGTCGACGGCCCGCACCGACCCCGCAGCGACGGTGAAGTACGTCTTGAGGTCGTCGACGACCAACAGCGACTGGCCGTCGTCGACGTGGCGTGCAGGCGTCCGCCCGGCGCGAATCTCGTTCTCCATGCTTCCCCTTCTGGTCACCGAGGCCACGGCGTGGCGGGGGTCACACTACGCGCGGGAGAAGTGGGAGTTCGAACTCACCGGCACGGCCGGCGAGGCAAGCGCCGGCGACGAGCCTGGCGTCGGGTCGACCGCAGTCCGATCTCGCCGATGCGCCGTGAGGCCCGACCGATCAGTAACGGTAGTTCTCGGGCTTGAACGGCCCGGACGGGTCGAGCCCGAGGTACTCCGCCTGCTCGTCGGACAGCTTGGTGAGCTTCACGCCGAGAGCGTCGAGGTGCAGCCGTGCGACCTTCTCGTCGAGGTGCTTGGGCAGCACGTAGACGCCGAGCGGATAGTGCTCGGTGTTCTTGAACAGCTCGATCTGAGCGATCACCTGGTTCGTGAACGAGCACGACATCACGAAACTCGGATGTCCCGTGGCGCACCCCAGGTTCACCAGGCGGCCCTCGGCGAGGATGATGACCTGGTGGCCGTCGTCGAAGCGCCACACGTCGGTGCCGGGCTTCAACTCGTCGCGCACCGCACCGGACCGGGCGAGGCCCGCCATGTCGATCTCGTTGTCGAAGTGGCCGATGTTGCAGACGATGGCGTTGTGCTTCATCTGGCGCATGTGGTCGATCGTGATGATGTCGGCGTTGCCGGTCGCCGACACGAAGATGTCGGCGGTGTCGACGACGTCCTCGATCGGGAGGACCTGGATCCCTTCCATCGCCGCCTGCAGCAGCGTTGATCGGGTCGATCTCGGTCACGATCACGCGCGCACCCTGACCCTGCAGCGACTGCACGCAGCCCTTGCCCACGTCGCCGTAGCCGCACACGACCGCGGTCTTGCCGCCGATCATCACGTCGGTGGCGCGCGAGATCGAGTCGACGAGCGAATGTCGGCAGCCGTACAGGTTGTCGAACTTCGACTTGGTGACGGAGTCGTTGACGTTGATGGCGGGGAAGAGCAGCTCGCCGTCGGCCATCATCTTGTAGAGACGCTTGACACCGGTGGTGGTCTCCTCGGTGACGCCCTTGATGTGCGCGGCCATCCGTGTCCACTTGCCGGGATCCGACCGCAGCGTGCGCTGGAGCAGACCGAGCACGATCGCGAGTTCGGGGTTCGATGCGGACGTCGGATCGGGGACCTCACCGGACTTCTCGTACTCGACACCCTTGTGCAGCAGCATCGTGGCGTCGCCGCCGTCGTCGAGGATCATGTTGGGACCGTCGTACCTGGTGCCGTCGGCCGCATCGGGCCAGGTCATCATCTGGTCGGTGCACCACCAGTACTCCTCGAGCGTCTCGCCCTTCCAGGCGAACACGGGGACGCCCTGAGGATCCTCCGGCGTGCCGTTCGGCCCGACGACGACGGCGGCCGCCGCATGGTCCTGCGTCGAGAAGATGTTGCAACTCGCCCAGCGCACCTCGGCGCCGAGTTCGGTCAGCGTCTCGATCAACACTGCGGTCTGGATCGTCATGTGCAGCGATCCGGAGATCCGGGCACCGGCGAGCGGCTTGGACTCGCCGTACTCCTTGCGCAGCGCCAGCAGACCGGGCATCTCGTGCTCGGCGAGGATCATCTCCTTGCGCCCGAACGGGGCCAGGGAGAGGTCGGCGACGCGGAAGTCCTTGCGGGACGCGACGGTGGACGGTGTCGAGGTGTCGGACATGGGAAAGCCTCCGTGGTTCGTGGGAACCGGGCAGGGGCCTTCAGGCACCGATCGAATCAGCCCGGCGATTCGGTGCCGTCCACTGTAGCGACCTCGGCCGCCCTCGCGGTCGGTCCTTCGGGCGTCAGTCCTCCAGGACGACTACTTCAGGACCACTGCGTACACGTCGAGCAGGTAGTGGATCGAGCCGTCGAAGTTGAACGCTGCGATCGTGTACGGATCGTCGCCGACGGTGCCATAGGTCAAGAGCGACATGTTGGGCACCGAGCGCCCCGGCGTGATGTTGATGTTCGAGCTGTTGGGCGGGGCACCGTTGCCGGGATACACGGTCATGTACGACGTGACGGGCTGGCCCGGATACAGCGGCTGCAGCCCGGTGCCCGTCAGGTTCCCGATCAGCGCCGACTGTGGGCCGATCGCCTTGCCGTCCAGGAGTACCGATTCGGCGAACGCCTTGAAGCTCCAGTCCTCCTTGGTGGCGAACCCGAGCGGTGCGGCGCCGAACGCCGTCTGACGGGTGTCGAACACGCGGAACGGAGCCTCGAGCGGGATGACCCGGCCGGCACTGCTGGTGTCGGGGGCACCGGATTGGAGGTAGCCGAGCACGTCGATGATGACGTGCGTGGAGCCGGAGCGGTTGAAGATGCGGATCGCCCCGTCGGCGCCGACCGGCACGATCGCCATGTTCGCCTTGACCTGACCGGCGCTGACGTTGGTCACCGAGGTGGCGGGCTCGACACCGTCGGGTGTGGATTCCGGTGTGACCGACAGGTACGTCGGGACGCTGCCGGGCTGGCTGTTGGCGGCGGTGACGTTGACCATCACGCCGGTCACGTCGGCGGAATCGGGGACCACGCCGTTCGCGCCGCGGATCGGGAGCGTCAGTTGTCCGAACGTCCCCATCGCCCGGCCCCCGGGCCAACTGGCGGGCGTGGGAACCGAGCGGGTGTCGAGCGCTCGCGACGGGGGAACGGGAACGAACCGGGCGCCGGAGTCGGCCGTGTCGGCGTACTTCGACGTCGAGATCCACCCGAACACGTCGATCAACACGTGGGCCGTTCCGTTTCCGGCAGGCGTGACGATCGAGATCGTCGACTGTCCACCGGCACCGACGCCGAGCACAGCGAGGTTCGGCACCGCTTCGCGAGGTGCGAAGTTGACGAGCGACGACTCGCCGGGTGCGGCACCGGTCGGGAAGATCGAGAGGTATCCGTCGAGCGTGGAACCGACGACGGTCACGTTTGCGACCACCGCCAGCACGTCGGTGTTCACGCCACCGACCTCGGCGGGAACCCCGCCCTGGCCGAGGATGTCGACGTCGAAGGTCCGTCCCTGCGGACCCGTCGGCTTGGCGCCGAGCGGCGCCACGTCGTTGAGGCCGGTTCGCGAGTCGAAGATCCTCGACGGCGGCAGGGGGTGGTACTCGCCGCCCGCACCGAGGGCCGTGCTGTCGAGCGCCGCACTCTGAGCGGCCACCTGGGTGGTTGACGAGGGCGCCGTGATCAAGAGCGAGAGCGCGCCGGCGATCGCAGCGACGGCAACTCGTCGTGTCCAGCGTGGCACGGTCATCTCATTCACAGTAGTTCTCCCATCGGTTGCCGTCGTGCGGCGCGGCACCACTAGGGCATCGTCACCGATCATCCCCGTCTTGAGTCAAACTTGAACGTCGGCGGGATCGACATGGCGTCGACGATCCCCATCAACCGGTCGTGCTCGGCGTCGTCGACCGTCGTCGACTCGGGGATCAGCATCACGGGGATGTCGTCGCGGACGTCGTAGCGACGGTGCAGGCGCGGGTTGTACAGCATCGATTCCGACTCGAGGTAGTACAGCGGCCCCTTGTCCTCGGGACAGGCCAGGATCTCGAGCAGTGCAGGTGACAGTGACATGGTCGTTCTCCGGGGTTCGTGTCGGACCGAAGTGGTCTCAGCTGGTGATCTGGGCGAGGACTGCACCGACCGCCTCGTCGCAAGCGGCCCGATCGGCCGCCTCGAGATTGAGGCGCAGCAGCGGCTCGGTGTTGGACGGTCGCAGGTTGAACCACCAGGATCCGCAGTCGACGGTCAGCCCGTCGAGGCGATCCTGGTCGAATCGTTCGTACTCCCCGCTGATCCGGTCGATCACCGACGCCGCATCGTCGACCTGGGTGTTGATCTCACCGCTCGCCGCATAACGCTCGTACGGTCGGCGCACTGCGGACAGCGGCTGTCCGGCACGGCCGACCTCCGCCATCACCATCAGTGAAGCGATCAGGCCGCTGTCGGCGTTGAAGTTGCGGGCGAAGTAGTAGTGCGCCGAGTGCTCGCCGCCGAACACGGCGCCGGTCTCGGCCATGATCTGCTTGATGAAGGAGTGGCCGACCTTGGTGCGAACCGGTGTGCCACCGAGTTCGCGGACGACCTCGGGCACCGTCTTGGAACAGATCAGGTTGTGCAGGATCGTCGCACCCGGGTGCTGGCGCAGCGTCGCCGCGGCGAGGATCGCCGTGGTCGTCGATCCGCTCAACCCGTTGCCGGTCTCGTCGACGACGAACACACGGTCGGCGTCGCCATCGAATGCGAGTCCGAGGTCGAACCCACCCGAGAGCACGCGGGCGCGTAGTTCACGCTGGTTCGCCGGCTGCAACGGGTCGGCCGGGTGGTTCGGGAAGGTGCCGTCGAGTTCGCCGAACATCACCTCGAGCTCGACGCCGTCGAGCCGTTCGAACACGGCCGGCACGACGAGGCCGCCCATGCCGTTGGCCGTGTCGGCGACCACCTTCATCGGGCCGATCTCGGAGGGATCGATGAAGCTGACGACGTGGTCGGCGAAGTCGCTGAGCAACTCTCGTTCGGTCCGCGTCCCGCACGAGGCCGCCGCACGAGGGCCGTGGCCGTCGAGCACCTGTTGGGCAACCGCCTGCACGTCGGCAAGACCGGAGTCGACGCCGATCGGACGCGCTCCGGACAGGCAGAGTTTCACACCGTTGTACCCGGCGGGGTTGTGCGATGCCGTGAACATCGCACCAGGCATGTCGAGCACTCCGGCCGCGTAGTACATCAGGTCGGTCGACGCGAGCCCGATGTCGATGACGTCGACACCTTGTTCCAGTACCCCACGAGTGAACGCATCGACGAGCGCCGGCCCCGAGGGCCGCATGTCGCGGCCGATGACGACCTGGTCGGCACGAACGAAGGTGGCGAAACCGACCCCGAGCGCATGGGCCACGTCAGCGTCGAGCTGATCGGGGACCGTGCCGCGGATGTCGTACGCCTTGACGATGGAATCGAGCACAGACATGACCGACGCGAGGCTACCGGTCGTCGTCGGTCGGCGCTGGCGGGGCGTCGAACGGTCCGCCGGTCGGAGCCGGGGAGGCGGCCGACGGCGCAGCCTGCGGTGGCCACGGGTGACCGGTCGGCGTCGGGTCGTCGACGACCACGGCGCTCGATGCGTCCGCCACGTCGACGGCGATCTCCGCTGGCGGCGATCGCCAATCGGGACGCTCGCTCGCGTAGACGACGTCACCCCGTCGGCGCCAGTAGAAGCACAGCGCGATGCCGATGAAGGTCAGCGAGTAGAAGAACCAGTCGAGCGGGGTCTTGGAGTAGGTCAGCTCGACGCTGGTGTCGGTCGGCACGACCACCATGAAGTTCGGCGCCACCCGGTACGGGCCGTCGGCTCCTTCGACCTTCCACGTCGGGAAGTAACTCACCCTGACGAGCACCGGCACGCCGACCTGGTCGACGTCGAAGCTGATCGACTGTTGCTCGATGTCGACGTTGCTCACCGTGGCCGATGGGAGCTCGACGACGTCGATCGGTTCCGTGGGCACCACGTAGTCGACGTTGCGGCTGCGGGCGTCGGGCTCGCCGACGCGGGCGTCGAGATCGACCTCGACCGGCACCCGCTGCCACGAGTCGGGGCCGTCGTCGGCGGGGATCGCCGCCCAGTCTTCCTGACGCTGGAACCAGCTCGTGCCGACCTCGAGGTTGCGCTCACGCTGGTCGCCGCCTCGGCTCTCGACGACGACGGGCTGAACGGTGAGCGCCTCGACGATGCCGGCGGTACGCAGTTCGTAGATGTCCCACGGCCCCGATGTGGTGACGAACTCGAGATCCTCTTGCGCCGCGGCTTCGGCCTTCGCCTCGGGGGTGCGGACCATGAGGTAGCGCACGCCAAGGTCGTGCATGTGCTGCACGCCGACCGCGGCGTCGTTGTTGACGTAGCGCAACTGGCGAACCGGATTCGAGGACTGTTTCGACATGGCGGCCGCCGTCAGGAAGTGGTACGGCGTCGTCCCCGACGCCTCGAAGAACAGCCCTTCCATCGAGGCGATGCAGCCGTCGGTCCAGTGCGGTAGCAGCATCAATGCCATCGTCGTGCCGTACTCGCCGTTGTCGCTGTTGTTCTCCCACAACGCCCGGCCGCAACCCCGTTCCTCGCCGATGTCGCCCATCGTCGTGACGAGTTCGTTGTACTCGGGATACTTCGGACGGCCCTCGTAGCCGAGCATGTTGTACCGCGTCCAGCCGTCGGCGACCGCCCGCCCCGATTCGGGACCCTTGCGGAACGGACCCCAGGCATACAACGACGTCTCGCCGTCGGTGACACGCCCTCCCCCGGGCAGCGTCTCGTACATCCACCCGAACACCAACAGACACGACAGCGTGATCACCACGGCCGCGACCGCCCCTTCGACCGTGGTCAGCTCGCTCGAGGTGCGGCGATCCCTGGCGGCGTTGACGAGCCACGTGATCAGCTCGAGCGCCCCGATCACCATCAGCAGGTACCGCGTGAGGTAGACGAACGGCAGCAAACGTGGGTTCCACAACAGCCCGATGCCCGGCAGGCTGTCGCGCGTCAGATAGACGAGCGCCACGAACGTCAGGCTGATCAGCCCGATCGCAGTTCCCGTGAGATGCCGCCGGAACACCATCGCGACGAATCCGATGACCGCCAGGGCCGTGATGACGAAGTCGAGCGGCGCTGCGAGCGGGAAGAACATGTCCCAGAACGAGTCGTCGGCACCCTCGGGCCGGAACCCGTACTTCATGTCGGTCATGTATTCGTGACCGAAAAGGAACGGTCCGACCCACCACGCCGCCAGCAGCACCGTGGTGACGCCGGTCGTGACCGCGTACACCAGGCGACGCCGGTCGAGCCAGACGAGACTCAGGATGACGGCGCTGACCGCCACGAAGATCAACACGATGCCGTGCGAGACCGCCGCCAGCGACAGGATCACCGCCGACCACACGCGGAATCGCCCGGTGCGCAGGCCGTGTGCCAGTAGTCCCAGGCCCAGCACCGCCAGCGTGAGCGCGATCGAGAACGAGTACTCACCCGCCATCGTCGACTTGACGTTGCCGCCGTAGATCGAATAGCTCTCGTCGAGCAGGAAGCACAGCGCGGCGACGGCGAACAGCTCGGGTATCGGGTGGCGGAACGCGGCCAGGCGTCCGAAGGCCCAGCACGCCAGCGGGAACAGCAGCAGGCCGGAGACCGCCACGAGCTTGAAGGCGACCCCGTACGGCAGGACGACGTCGAGCGCCACGATCGCGAGCGCCGGGATCACCATGTAGAAGCGGTACAGCGGCAGCCCGCCGTACCAGTCCATCGTCCATCCGGACAGCTGGAAGTTCGGGAGGAAGTGGTCGCGCAGGAACGCCGGCGCCCAGACGTGGGCACCCATGTCGCCGCCGGTCGGAGTGGTGTCGTCGAAGATCAGGTCGCGCGCCGGCGACAGCGGGTTGAGATGGACGACCATCATCATCACGACCGTCGTGGTGACCAACGTGGCCGAGGTCACGAGGACCCGCACGATGCGGTCGGCGCTCCACGGTCGCCGCCACCATGCGATCGGTCGCCGCAAGACCCGTGCCGTCACGCGACGAGCCGACGAGGGCGACGTCGCCTCGGTCGTGTCCCCGTTGACGTCGGCCTGGTCGGCGTCGGCGGTGTCGGCGGTGTCGGCGGTGTCGGCGGTGAACTCACGGTCGAACCAGTCGCCGAACTCGTCGCCCTCGGGGATCTCGCCGGGGTCGCGGCGCGCGACGTCGGCGGGGCGCGTGTCGTCGCTCATCGAAGGCGCTGTCCGGTCGGCATCAGGTGGACCATCATGGCAAACCCCGGGGCGCCGCCGACGTCACAGGACGAGCAGCAGCCCGGTGAGATTGAAGCCGATGTGGATCGTGATGGCGGGTCCGAGTCGCCGGGCCCGCAGCGCCGCCCATCCCAGGATCAGACCGAAGACGAACAGTCCCGGAGCTTCGACGGGCCGGAAGTGGACGGCTGCGAACACCGCCGCCACACCGACGACCACCGCTCCTTCGTTGAACCGGTCGGCGAGAGAACGCTGGAGGAGGCCGCGGTAGAAGAGTTCCTCGACGACCGGTGCGCCGATGACCACCACGGCGAACAGCAGCAGCGTCGACGCCCCACCGGCACGGTCGACGAGGTCCTGGGCGTTCTCCGTCAGGCGATCGGGCGTGAACGTGTCGGGCCACAACGCCTCGAGGGGCAGGTACACGACCCGGATCACCACCAGCTGGGCGCCCGCACCGATGGCGAGCCCGAGCAGGTCGACCCAGCGGAACCGGATCCCGTAGTCGGCGATCATGCTGCCCGATCCGGCGCGCTGGGAGGCGATCCACATGCCGATCAGGTACGAGGCCCAGGCGCCGCACAGTGCGATGGCGACCACGCCGAACGACGTCTCGGTGACCGCATCGCCCTCACCCAGCGCGAGCAGGATCAGCGACGAGACGACCTGGGCGACGATCCAGGCGCCGAGGAACGTCGACACCGCCGTCGTCGCATCGATCGGCCGCGGCGACGCCGAGGGGAGGAACCCGCCCGAGAACCCCACATCGGTGCGAGCACGATCGCGCGCTGAGCCGGCCACGTTCGTCGACGCTACCGCGGCCACCGATGAGCGAACCGGCGAAATGCCGGCTTTTCGCTCATCGCAGGAGAACGACGTGCCGCAGCGATGAGCGAACCGACCGGATACCGGCTTTTCGCTCATCGAGCACGCGTTCACCGGCGTTCGTGGGATGGCGATCGTCAGACGGCGATGAGGGTGTGGTGACCGAAACGGCGGTCGTCGAGGTACCAGCCGGCGGGGACCGAGAGCCGGGCCGCGTGGCGTTCGCACAGATCGTAGGCGTGCGGGTCGCGCTCGGAGGTCAGATCGTCGAGCCAGACCTGCGAGCGGCCGTAGTGGTAGGTCAAGGTGACCTCGGCGGGTTCGGCACATCCGGTGCGCGAACACTGGCGGACCCCGACCGTCAGCCGTTCCGTGCGATGCATGCAACCAACGCTAGATCGCCGGCGACCACCTGGTGGCGGATGCTCGATCGTCGCATCGTCGGCACGACCTGGCATCGATCCGGATCCTGCGTAGCATGGATCCATGAACAATCTGCCGCCTCCCCCACCGCCTCCGCCGCCCGGTCGCGGTCGCGGGTCGAAGCGTCCCGACGATCCGGCCGACCGCCGCCACGGCGATCGGCCGACGTCCAACAAGAACAAGGGCAACGAGTTCAACGCCGACGGCACGCCGTCGGGGGGTCGTGGGCCCGGCAGCTGGCCGCGTTGGACCATCTGGGTCCTGGTCGGCGTGCTGGCGGCAGCATTCCTCGTGCCGAGCCTGTGGCCGAGCAACAGCGGCGAATCGCTCGAGTACTCCGAGTGGCGCACCCAGGTCATCGAGGGCAACATCGCCACCGCCGACATCAACGCCTCCGGCAAGATCTCCGGCGAGTTCACCAACGGCGACGAGTACACGACCTCGGGTGGAGGGCCGCGCGGGGTGTCGGAAGCCGACGAACAGCTCCTGATCGAGAACGACGTCGCCTACAAATTCACTCCGGCGAGCAGCAACTGGTTGCTCGGCATCCTGTCGGTGTTCCTGCCGGTGATGCTGATCATCGGGTTCTTCGTGTGGATGCAGCGACGTGCCCAGGGCCAGATGGGCGGGGTGATGTCGATCGGCAAGAGCAAGGCCAAGGCCTACGACGCCGATCGGCCCTCGACCACCTTCGACGACATCGCCGGCTACACCGGCGTCAAGCAGGAGATCACCGAGGTCGTCGACTTCCTGCGCATGCCCGAGCGCTTCCGCGAGATCGGCGCCCGGGTGCCCAAGGGCATCCTGCTCGTCGGACCTCCCGGCACCGGCAAGACCCTGTTCGCCCGTGCGGTCGCCGGCGAAGCGGGCGTCGGCTTCCTCAGCGTCACCGGGTCCGACTTCATGGAGATGTTCGTCGGTGTCGGCGCCAGCCGGGTGCGCGACCTGTTCCAGCAGGCCCGTCGCATGGGCAAGGCGATCATCTTCGTCGACGAGATCGACTCGATCGGCCGCAAGCGCGGCGCCGGCCTCGGCGGTGGCCACGACGAGCGCGAGCAGACCCTCAACCAGATGCTCGCCGAGATGGACGGCTTCGAGACCTCCGAGGGCATCGTCATCATGGCCGCCACCAACCGGCCCGACATCCTCGACCCGGCGCTGCTGCGCCCCGGTCGATTCGACCGCCAGATCGTCGTGCCGCTGCCCGAGGCGAGCGAGCGCAAGGCGATCCTCGAGGTCCACAGCCGCGACAAGCGGATGGGCCCCGACGTCGACATGGAGACGATGGCCCAGGCGACGCCCGGCATGTCGGGGGCGGACCTCGCCAACCTCGTCAACGAGGCGGCGCTCGTCGCCGTCCGCCGCGGGTCCAAGGAGATCGCACGCATCGACTTCGAGAACGCCCGTGATCGGGTGGTGCTCGGTGCGACCCGCGAGTCGATGATCCTGTCGGCCGAGGAGAAGCGGGCGACCGCCTATCACGAGGGTGGCCACGCGCTGCTCGCCACCGTGCTTCCTCATGGCGATCCGCTGCACAAGGTGACGATCCTGCCGCGAGGCATGGCGCTCGGTGTCACATGGTCGCTCCCCCAGGAGCGCCACACCTATTCGAAGGAGTTCTTCGAGGACACGATCTGCAAAGCGATGGGCGGGCGGGTCGCCGAGATGATCGTGTTCGGCCATCTCAACTCGGGCGCCGCCAACGACCTCGAGCAGGCGACCGGCATCGCACGTCGCATGGTCCGCGAATGGGGCATGTCCGACCGCGTCGGGCCGATGGCGTGGAGCAGCCAGCAGGCGGTGTTCCTCGGCGAGGACCTGATGTCGTCGCAACGCGAGTACTCCGACGACACCGCCAAGCTGCTCGACGAGGAGATCTCTCGGATCCTGACCTCGCAGGAGAGCCGGGCACGCGACGTGCTCAGCCGGCACCGCCGGGGCCTGGAGCTCATCGCCGAGGCCCTCCTCGATCGCGAGACGATCGACGGTCCCGAGGTCGCGAAGCTGATCCAGCAGGGCATGGCCGAGTCCGGCCAACCCGCTGACGACATCGTCGCGCACTGACAATCCGAGCAGCGGCCCACACCGGCCGCGGGTGTACGTGCACCCCACGATGAGCGAAGCGACCACATGCCGGCGCTTCGCTCATCGCAACACCACGAACCACCCCACCGATGAGCGAAGCGACCACATGCCGGCGCTTCGCTCATCGCAACACCACGAACCCACGGCTGGAAGCCGCCGCTGGCTGCCGGTCGGCGACGTCAGTCCGCGGTGGCCGTGTCGCGTTGGCAGCTGCCGCCACCGGGCGTCGAGCCGGGTTCACGGGCCTCGGCGACCGCAGCCCACAGATCGGTCGCCGTCATCGGACCGAGGAACGTGGCGACAGCCACCCCACGGGCATCGGCGATCACGAGCGTCGGAACGGCATCGATCGAATACCGCTCGTGCAACGCCCGGTCGGCCGTGTACTCGATCTCCACGACAGCGACGTCACGACACTCCAGCACCTTCGCCTTCTGGACCACCTGCGCACACACGTCACAGGTCGCCGACGAGAACACGGCGACGAGCCAGGGGGCCTCGGGTCGGGCGAAGTCGTCGCGGTCGAGTTGCTGCGGCGCACTGAAACGCCGCTGTGTCGGAGCATCGGCCACCCGTCGGCGCCTCGCCACCACGGCGACGACGGCGACGACGGCGACGATGACCAGCGCGATGATCAGCCGTTCCATCTCGGCGTGTCCTGCTCGATCGTTCGCTCGACCGGATCCGGTTCCACCAGTGGGGCCATACCGGTGTCACGCTAACGCGGTCGTCAGTCCCCCGCTGCGGGCAGCGCCCACGAACCCGACGTGCCGGCGAGCCCGTTGCCCCGCGGCAGCGACCGCTCGACGAAGACCCGCGTGCTCGACTGGACGATCAGTTCGGCGTCGAGGACGTCGGGATCGATGAGGTCGATCGTGATCACCTGGCCGGCGCCGATGGGGATGTCGGTCAGGCTCGGCACCGCCGACGGTCCACCCGGCCCGACCGCCTCGACGGTGATCGTGCCCTCGACGTTGTCGACGTTGTAGACGACGAGAGCTGCCGAGATGGGATCCGAGGGTCCGATGCCGAGGTGCCAGCGCGATGCGACGTAGCCGTCGATCCGTGGTGGGGCGCCGAGGACGACGGTGGTGGCGACGGAGTCGCCGGCGGGACGGGTGAGGACGCGCTCCACCACGATCGATGGTTCGGCGAGCGTGGAGAACACCGTGGCGTGGCGGCCCGACGGCAGTACGGCCCCAGCGTCGTCACCTGCAGCGCCCTGATCGGCGCTCGGATCGTAGACGACCACCTGATGGGCGGGCACGTCGATCGGCGCAGGGTCGCCGTATCCGGCATCGAGTGGCACACCGAGGAACACGACGTCGACCTCGACGTCGTCGTCGGTCGGGTTGTAGATCGCGAACGTCTCGGTGATCCCCTCGCCCGCCTCGCCGTCGGCGAACCACCACTGGTCGCGCAGCGCCGGTGCCGCGAGCGACACGTCGTAGCCCAGTCGGCCGCCGCCGAGGTAGTGCTGGGCTCGCCCGACGACGAGGCGTCCACGCTCGGCAGCGACCTTGACCGCGATCACGGGCTCGTCACGGGCGCCGAGGTCAGCGATCGGGATGGTCTCGACCGACTCCGGCAGGATCGTGAATCCCTGGAATGCCGCAGGGGTCGACTCCCCCGCCTGCGTGGCGAAGACGAGATCGACGACGGCCGCGTCGTCGTACGGGTTGGTGAGCACCAGTGTCTCGACGCTGCCGTCGACCGTGAATCCGTCGGCGAAGTACCACTCGTCGGAAGTGTTGTCGGCACAGGGGGTGACCGAGTTGCCGGCCGGGTGCTGGGCGCGCTGTTCGACGAATCCACGGCCACCGTCGATCTCGACGACGACGCTGGCGAACGCTGCGGTCACGAATGCGTCGACGTCGATGGTCGTTCGCGACCATGGCTCGACGACCAGCGAGTCGCTCGCGCCGACGCCGTCGGGCGTGAGGATCGTGAAGCGGCCCACGAGCTGTTCGTCGTCGCGGTTCGCGACGACGACGTCGCCACCGACGCCGTCCTCGCCGGTGGCCGGTACGCCGGGGCAGAACCAGCTCCCGGTGAGTGCGGGGTTGTCGCTGACGGCAGGCATCCAGGCGCCTGCCGGGGTGGCGAAGTAGGGGTCGGCCACGGTCGGCTGTTCGCGACCGATGGCGATCAGACCCGCGAATCCGACGAGGAGCACGACCAACGCCGGGATCGCGCGCCGACTCACGACGTCACCTCGTGATCGGGCGCTCGCGCATCGTCGGTCCCGTCGGCGTCGGTCGAGGCATCGAGACCGGCGAGAAGGCCCGGGTCGACGAACGCCGGACCGGCGTCATCGGTCAGGTCGATCAACGTCTCGTCCTCGACCAGCAGGGAATCACGTCGGCCGACCGACACGCGGACTCGAGCAGCGACCACGATCGCCGCCAGCCACAACACGACCTGGAGGACGATCGCCAACCATCGCAGTATCGAGGTGTCGTACCGCAGCTCGCCGACCCCGGCCACCGGAACGTCGAATGCGGTGGTCTCACCGAACGCCCGGCGCGATTCGATCGAGGCGCCGTCGACCGACAACGTCCAGTTGTCGTCGGACGGCACGCCGAGATGAACGACACCAGCTTCGACCTGATCGGTCGACGTGCCCAGTTGATCAGCGCCGACGAACAGCGGAGCTGACGCGGACAGGTCGGTGCGCACGAGCACCTCGGCACCTGCGGCCTCACTCGCCGTGATCCCGGCGGCGTCGAGCTGCGCATACGTCGGGATCCATGCCCGGTTCTCGAAGGCCTCGAGTGTGGGCAGGCCCGGCCTGACCGCGACGAGATCGAGCTGATCCTCGAGTGCGTCGACCAGTCCGGTCGGAAGCGGCAACGGGTCGTTGACCGTGGAGTCCACACCGTCGAACTCCGGTACGACGACGAACCGGATCGACAGCGGCGCGAGCAGCCGACCGGCGCGCAACGTCGACGTCGACGCCATCTCGTCGAGGGCGGTCGTCACCAGCTCCGCCGCAGCATTCGACGGGGGCATCCAGCGGTCGCGCACGTCGAGCGGTCCGTCGTCGATGATCGCCCACGAAACGCCATCGCGGTACTCGGTCCCCGGCACGGGCAGCAACCGCGCATCGCCGATCAGCAGGACGTTGTAGTCACCGGCCGGGGAGACATCCGGCAGCGAGGCATCGAGCAGGCGGGCGAGCGGTGTCGTCGGCGTCTGGAACGAACCGTCCGCGAGCGCACCGACGCCGGGTGCGAGCCCGACCACGACGGCGACCGACGACAGGATGCCGAGCGGCTGACGCCACCCGAACGTGCCGCCTCGCACGTCGAGGTCGAATGCGGCGAGTGCGGCCGCTGCAGACAATGAGAGCCCGAGCGCCACTGGCACGAGGAGCACACCGGCCTCGGGCAGGTCGATCGGCATGTCGCCCCGGTCGGCGAGCACGGCGACCGCTCCGAACGACAACACCATGATCCCCGCTCGCACGGCCCACGTGAGCCGCCAGGCTCTGGCGAGCAGCACGGCGGCGATCACGGGCACGTACAGCGCGAGGACGAGCGCAGCGAAGTCGGTGCGACCGATCTCGAACGATGCCAGCGGCACCAGTCCCAACCCGGCTTCGCCGATCGGTGGGGCCCCGACGACGCCGTCCCACGTCCACGCCGTGATCCACGGCAGGTTCAACACGGCGGCGCCGACCGCCGCCCCGACACCGGCGACGAGCGACCAGGCCGCCGTCACGAGCGATCCGCGGGCCACGGCGGTGCCGATTGCGAACACCACGGTCAACGCCACGGCGAGGGGCAGCATGACGGGAGCGAACGCGACGGCGACGGCCAGGACGAGTGCAGCGACGACGATGCGCCGGATGCGTTCGTCAGGCGGGAGGTCGATCACCCCGTCCGTGAGGTCGAGATCGGCACTGTGCGGGTCGGCGGTCTCGACACCGGAGGCGTGGCGAATCAGGTGCAGCACCCACGGCGTCGCGGCGTAGACGACGAGCACGGTCAACCGGCCACCCGACATCGCTCCGCTGACCAGCGGGCTGAGTGCGTAGACCAGCAGGGCGGCGATGCGGGCCCGCGTCGACGGGAAGACCGCAGCGAGGCGCCAGACGCCCGCCGCCCCGACGATCAACAACCCGAGGACGAACAGGGCCTGCAGCAGCGCCATGTGGAAGAGCGTGAAGACGCTCAACCCGGCGAGCGTGGCCCACCCGGTCGGGTTCGGCGACGTGGCGCCCGCCCCGTTCGGATTCCAACCCGACAGGAACGTCTCGAGCAGCTGGCGGGGACTTTCGGGGAAGGCGAGGAACTCGCCGACGGGTGGGAGACCGCCGTCGAAGAACGACCGGCCGCCGACGACGAGCCCGGCGATGACGGCGATCCACGCCACCACGGGAGCGGTGGTGCTCTGGCGCCAGCGGCGGACGCGCACCCCTTGGCCGACGTAGGTCGCCGTCTCGCGACTTCGCAGATGGGAGTTCAGGCGGGCGCTGCCGCTCTCCTGGAGGCTGTAGACCTCCCGTTCCGGTACCCGGCGAAGTTCCTTGACCTCGCGGCGTCGTGCCAGCAGCGCCGGCGTCCGAGGCACGAGCCCGACCAGCGCCCGCGAGGAGTTCCATGCCTGGCCGAAGCGGGCGGTGAACAGCCCGACGACCAGCTCGGTGAGCGTCAGCAGCACCATCTCGATCGAACGAGCCGGCAGCCGTGAGGCACCGGTCAACGTGGCGACGGACCGCATGCGGTGACGAGCCTGCAGCAGCCCATGACGCAGGTCCGGTCGGCGCTGCGCCAACCGGCCGACATGGCGCACGCGGGCGGACGGGACCACGACGACGCGGGCCCCGCTGTGATGGATCCTCCAGCAGAGTTCGGTGTCCTCACCGTAGAAGTCGATCGCCGGGTCGAATCCGCCGAGTTCCCGGAACAGGTCGGCACGCACGAGCAGGTACGCGGAGGGGAGCACGAAGACGTCGCGAACGCCGTCGTGCTGTTCCTGGTCGACCTCGCCGGGCTCGATGACCGAATCGATCTCACCGAACCGGTCCATGCCCAAGCCGACGGCCTGCAGCATCGCCGGGTCGTCCCAGTCGACGAACTTCGGCCCGACGGCGCCGGCGTTCGACCGGTACAGCTCCTCGACCATCAGCCGCAGCGCACCGGGCTCGGGGGCGACGTCGTCGTGGCAGATCAGGAAGAAGCCGTTGTCGCCCTCGACGAGACGGAGCACCTCGTTGGCAGCCGAGCCGAACCCGGCGTTCGCGCCGACCGCTCGGACGAATGCGCCAGGAAGCACACGCTGGATCCGGGCCTCGACCGTCTCGACGTCGCCGTCGGCCGAGGCGTCGTCGGCGACGACCAGGAAGAGCATCCGCAGGTTCGGGTAGTCCTGACGGGCGAGCGCTTCGAGCGTCTCGTCGAACCAGTCACCGGGTTCGTGCACGACGACGACCGCGACGACCGGCGGTGCAGATGGGGTCTCCGGTTCCACGATGGAGCGAGGCTAGCGAGGCTGCTCGCTATCCTGCCGTCATGGCATCGACGCGTGACGATCACCGCCGGTCGGGCCCACGCTTCGACCCGACCAACATCGATCTGACGAATCTCGACCTCGTGCGCACCGTACGCGACGGCGTCGACGTCGGTGGCGCACTCGCCGGACGGGCGACGAGCCTCGTGCGCGACGCGACGTACGTCACGGTCGGTCTCGGGCTGTTGACGTACCAGCGGGCCCAGGTCCGCCGTCGCGAGTTCGAACGCAGCCGTCGATGACGGCCGACCGCATCGGGTGACGACCCACCGATAGCATCGAGCCCCCGTGTCCTCGACCCCCGCCAATGCGCCGTCGCGCCTCCCACTGCCCGAGGGCACGATCCCGGTCGGGATCTCGCTGCTGATCGCCGGCGTGGCGACGTATGCCTTCTTCAAGGTCGGCACCGTCGCAGTCGGCGGGGCAGATGCGTTCGCGCCGATCGCCTCGATGTGGTTCGCCGTGTTCGCGCTGGCCCCCGGCTTCTTCCTGCCGCTCGAACAGGAGCTCGGCCGCGCCCTGTCGCACCGGCGGGCGATCGGCGACGGCGGGCTCCCCGTCGTTCGCAAGGTGGTCGGGCTCGGCGGGATTCTCGTCGCCCTGGTCACGCTGTGCATCATCGTCTTCAGCCCGCTGATCGCCACGTCGTACTTCGACGGCAACTGGTTCATGGTCGTCGCACTGATCGCTGCCTTCGCCGCCTATGCACCGGCGCACATGGCGCGCGGGGTGTGTTCAGGCAGCGGTCGCTTCCGCGACTACGCGGTGATCATGGGGTCCGACGGGATCGTGCGGATCGTGCTGTGCGTCGCACTCGCCGTCGTCGGGGTGACTGCGGTCGGCGCATACGGACTCGCCATCGCCGTCTCACCGCTGTTCGCGGTGGCGTATGTCTACCAACGCAACGGGTTGCGCACCGAGCCAGGTCCGCCCGCCGAACTGCGCGAGGTCACCCCGAACCTCGGATGGCTGTTGATCGGGTCGGTCTGCGCAGCCACACTGCTCAATGCGGGGCCGATCGCCGCCAGCGTGCTGTCGCCCGATGGAGCCGTCTCCCGCGAGCTGATCACCGCATTCTCCTATGGGGTCCTGCTGTCGCGCATCCCGCTGTTCCTGTTCCAAGCGGTCCAAGCGGCGCTGCTGCCGCGCCTCAGCCAGCAAGCAGCGCGCGGCGAGTTCTCCGAGTTCCGCTCCGGACTGCAGCGACTGATGGTGGTCGTGCTCGGCGTCGGCCTGGTCGGCACGGTCGGCGCATTCGTCCTCGGGCCATGGGCGCTCGACCTCGTCTACGGCGTCGATCTCACCGGGCGGACGCTGGCGATGCTGTCGCTGAGCAGTGCGGTGTACATGCTGGCGCTGGCGACGGCGCAGGCGGTCATTGCACTGCAGGGCCATGCGCTCGTGGCGCTCGGGTGGGTGGTCGGCGTGGTCACGTTCGTACTCGGCACCTGGCTGTCCGCCGACGACGTGTTCCGTCGCATCGAGATCGGCCTGGTCGTCTCGTCGATCGCTGCGCTGATCGCATTCGCGATCGCACTGCGACAGCGCTTGCGGTCGGGCGTCGTGCCGGACCAGGGATCGATGATGGAAGCAATCACCGACATGCCGTTCGAGACGTGACGCGACTGTTGCAAGGCCTCACCGCGAGCCGTTGATGGACCGGCTTGGTCGGCCCTGCTCCGGCTCGTCGCTGGCGCTTCCCTCGCCGGCGCCTCCACACCCCCACGCCGAAGGCTGCGCCATGGGGATCAGTGGAGGTCGATGCCGGCTTTGGTGGCTTCGCGTTGGAGGTCGTGGGCGACCATCATCTTGACCAGGGCGGGGAAGTCGACTTCGGGTTCCCAACCCAACTTGGTGCGCGCCTTGGAGGCGTCACCGATCAGCAGGTCGACCTCGGCGGGACGCAGGAACTTGGGGTCCTGACGCACGAAGTCCTGCCAGTTGTCGATGCCGACCTCGGCGAACGCGCGGCGCACCAGATCCTCGATCGAGTGGGTCTCACCGGTGGCCAACACGTAATCGTCGGGTTGGTCCTGCTGCAGCATCAACCACATGCCCTTGACGTAATCGCCGGCGTAGCCCCAGTCACGCTTCGAGTCCAGGTTGCCCAACACGACCTCGTCCTGCAGGCCGAGCTTGATCCGTGCCACCGCGTTGGTCACCTTGCGGGTCACGAACTCCAACCCGCGGCGGGGACCCTCGTGGTTGAACAAGATCCCCGACGACGCGTGCAGCCCGTAGGACTCGCGGTAGTTGACCACGATGTCGTGACCGAACACCTTCGCACACCCGTACGGGCTACGCGGATGAAACGGCGTCAACTCCGTCTGCGGGGTCTCACGGACCTGTCCGAACATCTCCGACGACGACGCCTGATAGAAGCGGATCGGGTTGTTCTGCGTGCCGCCCACCATCCGGATCGCCTCCAACATGCGCAACACGCCCAACCCGGTGATGTTCGCCGTCAGCTCCGCCTGCGAGAACGACAACGCCACGAAGCTGATCGCCCCCAGGTTGTACACCTCGTCGGGTTGACACGCCTCCATCGCCGACACGAGCGACGGCAGATCCGCCAGATCGCCAGAGACCAGCTCGACGAACGGCAACTCCTGCTGCAACGCCTCCACCCGCGGATTGTTCTGGCCCTTCACCATCCCGAACACGTGATAGCCCTGCGAATGCAGGAACTCGGCCAAATGTTGACCATCCTGGCCAGTGATCCCGGTGACGAAGGCGGTAGGCATAAGGCGACGAGTCTAGGGCTCACCGCACACGCCCCGCAGATACGCTCAGCGTCCGCATGTTACGAGTGGCGATCGATGTCGGGCCGACCCACGGCAGGCGGACCGGCATCGGCAACGCCGTGGCATGGACCGTCGATGCGTTGGCCGAGCGCGACGACATCGACCTCGAGCGGTACGTGACCAGCGCGCGGGCACGACTGCGTGCCTCGGAACGGCGGATCCCGATGCCCGCTGCCCTCGCACTTCGCAGCTGGTCGCACCGGTCGCCGGCGATGGACCGATGGGTCGGACGTCCCGACGTCGTCCACGGAACCAACTACGTCGTGCCTCCGGCGCACTGCCCCCGCGTCGTGTCGGTGTACGACTGCTGGTTCCTCGACCATCCCGAGGATGCCGAGCCCGACGTGCTGCGCGCCGCCCGCGTACTCCGACGAGCCGTTGCCGACGGAGCACAGGTCGTGACGAGCTCGGATGCGACGTCCCGGCGGGTTCGCGAACTCCTCGGCACCGACCGGGTCCGCACGGTGCTCCTCGGGCCTCCACTACCCGACGAGGGTCCCACGCCGACCGACGCACCGGTCGGGCTTCCGGAACTCACCGACTTCGTCCTGGCGCTCGGGACGATCGAGCGGCGCAAGAATCTGCCGACGCTGATCGATGCGTTCGGTCGGGTCGCCCGTGAGCACGCAACCGTGCGGCTCGTCATCGCCGGTGCTGCCGGCAACGACGTCGCAGCGGTCGATCGGGCGATCAGGCGGCTGTCTCCCGAGATCGCCGAACGGGTCATCCGTACCGGCATCGTCGACGGCGCCACCAAGCGGTGGTTGCTGACGCACGCGCGGACGCTGGCCTATCCATCGCTCGACGAGGGGTTCGGGTTCCCGATCCTCGAAGCACAGCAGGCGGGTACGCCGGTGGTGGCGAGCACCGCCGGCTCGATCCCCCAGATCGCCGGCGCCGCCGCACTGCTGAGCCCGGCTCGCGACGCCGAGGCGCTGGCGGCCAACCTCTACTGGATCGTGACGAACGACGAGATGCACGCCAAGCTGGTGCGGCGCGGCGCCGCCAACGTCCGCCGGTTCTCCTGGACGGCAACCGCCGCCCAGTACCACTCGATGTACGAGGAGCTCGCCGACCATGACTGAGTCGATCGCCGTCGTCTGCGGCGGCGTCGGTGCCGCCAGATTCCTCCGCGGGCTGATCGATGCGGTCGACGACCCGACCGCGATCACGGCGATCGTCAACACCGGTGACGACTGCACGATGCACGGCTTGTCGATCTCGCCGGACCTCGACACGATCACCTACACGCTCGCCGGGGCCATCGATCCTGAGCGCGGTTGGGGCCTCGTCGACGAGACGTGGCGGGCGATGGAGGCGCTGGAGCGGTTCGAAGAGGTACGCCCCGCCGGCTCGGCGGCGGCCCCTCGATGGTTCAATCTCGGAGATCGCGACCTCGCCACCCACTTCTACCGAACGGCACGGCTTGCCGAAGGAGCCACGCTCACGGAGGTGACCGACGAGATCCGGCGCGCCTGGCACGTGCCGATCCGCGTGCTGCCGATGTCCGACGAGCGCCTGTCGACGTTCGTGACCGTCGCCGAACCGTCCGGCGATCCAACCGCCGACGACCGAGAAATCCCCTTCCAGGACTACTTCGTGCGCCTCCGCCACGGGGTGCCGATCGAGTCGATCCGATTCGCCGGCAGCGCCGAGCTGTCCGACACCGCTCGTCAGGCGCTGCTCGACGCTTCGAGCATCGTGATCGCCCCGTCGAATCCGCTGGTCTCGATCGGTCCCGTCCGCTCACTCGCCGGCGTCGACGAACTGCTCACCGACCGACGCCACCGCGTCGCGGCGATCTCGCCGATCGTGGGCGGCGCTGCGCTGAAAGGTCCCGCGGACCGCATGCTCGTCGAACTCGGCCACGATCCCAGCGTGATCGGTGTGGCCGAGATGTACGCACCGATCGCCTCGACGCTCGTCGTCGACACCGTCGATGCCGACCACGCTGCTGCGGTCGAAGCGACCGGGATGCGCTGCGTGGTGACCGACACGGTGATGTCGACGCCGGACATCGCTCGCGCACTTGCGCTCGACACGCTGGCATCGCTCGACTGAGCGTGCGGCATCACTCCACGAGTCGGGTGAGCCCCTCGTCGAGGTCGGTCCAGGGTGACCATCCGAGATGGATCCGCGCCCGTATCGGCGACACGGCGAAGCGCTGCACGTCGTGGAGGTGGGCGGGACCTCGCGCGGGTTCCAACTGCGCCGCACCATCGACCGACGCGGCGACCTTCGCCCACAGTTGGGCGATCGACGTCTGCTCACCGGTGCCGATGTTGATGACGAGCCCACTGCCCCGACCGGCGGAACGCACGAGCGCATCGACGACGTCGTCGATGAACACGAAGTCACGGGTCTGGCGCCCGTCACCGTGCAGCACGGGCGCCCGAGCGGTGGTTGCTGCATCGAGGAATGCGGCAACCACACCACCGGTGGGTCGTTGACGCGGTCCGTAGACACTGCCGAGCGCCAGCGCGGTGAACTCGATGGCGTGCAGGTCGCGGTACGACACGAGCAGATCGATGATCGCTCGGGCCACGACGCCGCGGACACCTCGCGGCTCGAGCTGCGACGGCTCGCCGTCCTTGACGGGCAACATCTTGGAGGTCGGATGTCCATAGATCGCGGACGCCGGAATCGCGACGACGATCTTCGCCACGCCGTGACGACGTGCCGCCTCGAGCGTGGTGAGCGCCGACACGAACGCATCGCCCTGGGCCGCTGCCGCTGCGTCGTGACGAGGCAGCAATGCGAGGTGGAAGATCACGTCGGGCCGGCGGATGCCGATCGACGAGTCGGCCTCCGCCGAGGTGGCATCGAGATGATGGATACGCAACGCTCCGCCGGAGGCCCTGGCGGCGGCGAGGTTGGCCAGCGAGCCGACGGTGAGGTTGTCGATCACGTCGACCGTGTGTTCCTCGGCCAGCAGCCGGTCGACCAGATGGGAGCCGATGAACCCGGCTCCCCCGATCACGACGATGTTCACGGTGTCGACCGTAGCGCCGCCGCCGCCTGGTCAGCCGTGGTCATCGGGTGTCGTCGACCCCGTCGCCCGGCGCAGTGGCGTCGATCAGCGTCGCGCCGTCATCGACGCGGCCGTCCGCGCCGACCATCGAGTCGCGCACCACGGCGTCGACTCCGACGTCGCCCATGATCAGCGAACGTTCGACCGTCGCATGCGCACCGACGGAGGCCCCGGGGAGCAGTACCGAATCGATCACGGATGCGCCCGCTGCCACCTGGACGCGCTCGCCCACGATGCTGTGGCGAACGACCGCATCGCCGGCCACCACGGCCGACGCTGCGACGGGATCGCACCGCTCGGTGCGCCGTTTGCCGTCGAGCAGATCGAGGTTCGCCGCCCGATAGAGGGCCGGGACGCCGGCATCGATCCAATAGTCGTCGGTGGCGACTCCGAAGAGACCGCCGTCGGCGACGATGCGGGGGAACGTGTCTCGTTCCACCGAGACCTTCGTCGACGCGGGGATGCGATCGAGCACCGACGGTTCGAAGACGTAGGTGCCGGCGTTGATCAGATTGCTCGGTTCCGTTCCCGGCGCCGGCTTCTCCACGAAGGCGCGGACAGCCCCGTCGTCGGCGAGATCGACCACTCCGAACGCAGCTGGGTCGTCGACGCCGATCAGGTGAAGTGTGGCTTCGGCACCGAACGAACGGTGGGCGTCGACGAGCGCCGCCACGTCCAGGTCGGTCATCACGTCACCATTGGCCACCACGAAGGTGTCGTCGATCCCGGCGAAGTCAGCTGCGAACCTGATCGCTCCCGCTGTGTCGAGCGGCTCGGGCTCGACCGCATAGGTGAGACGGACGTCCCCGCAGCGACCGTCGGGGAACGCCTCGACGAACGGCTCGGGACGGAATCCGAGGGCGAGGACGACGTCGGTGACACCGCCGCGTCCGAGGCGATCCACCAGCCGGGCGATCATCGGTTCGTGCCCGATCGGCAGCATCGGCTTCGGCGTCGTCAGCGTGAGCGGACGCAGGCGAGTGCCGAAGCCGCCGACGAGGACGACCGCGCGCATCAGCCCTCGGTGCTGGACGGGGTTCCGGCCGCGGTGGTGGCCGGGACGGTGTCGGCGGGTGTGCTGTCGCCGGGGACCGCGACGCTCGTGTCGGTGGTGCCGGCGGGCGCCAACGGGTTGGCCGCGCCGCTGTCGATCTCGCCGAGGCTGGGCAGATCGGGCGCCCACGGCGGCATCGACACGTCGGTGTTGTCGGGGACGAACGCGATGGCGACGACCATCTGGTCACGGTCGAGGCGGATGTTGTCGAAGTCCGCGATGTAGGTCGTGCCGTCGTCGGTGTCGGTGAAGTTGTTCCAGACGACCACCTTCAGTTCCGCGTCCTTCTCGGCGCCGTCGACGGTGCACGTGTCGCCGTCCTCCCACACCAAGGGATCCTCGCGGGGCGGCTCCTGGTCGACGAGTTGCGTCTGCAGCGCCTCGAGCTGGCTCTCGGGGAACGCCAGCTTGCTGTTGGTCAGCTCGACGCCGTAGGTGTCGAGGAACACGCCGAGGCGGGCGTTGCTGCCGACCGCTGCCGACGAGAACGGGTGCCAGTGGATCAGCCCGTCGTCGTGGCTGTGGATGCCGGTGCGGGCGTACTGGGCGTAGTTGTCGGTGCCCTGCTGCTCGGCGTTGCCCTCGAGCTTGAACCACGTGTCGCACAGGTAGAAGCCGTAGGCGTGGTGCCAGTGGTCCGACACCTGGGGGGCGCCGGAGGCATCGACCGAGGGCTGGCTCTGGCGGGCGTAGACGACCAGCGAGATGCCGAGCACGATGACGATGGTCACGACCATGGGGAACAGCGTTCCGCCCTGGAATCGGACCTTCTTGCCCTGGCCGGACTTGGCCAGCTTGGCGGCTTTCTTGGTGGATGACGAGGAGGGTGCCACGACCACGAGAGGCTAGCGGCGCCCGGATCGGATTCGGGTTCAGGCCAGCGAACGCACGAGTGCGTCATAGGCGACGCCGACCGCAGCGGGCGACGCCTCGCGCTCCACCCACGTCCGCCCGCTGGCACCGAGGCGCCGTCCGCGCTCGGGGTCGGCCACCAACGAACCGATGGCCTCGGCGAACGCCACGGCATCGTCGGGTTCCACGGCCACGCCGCCTCCCGACTCGGCGAGTATCCGGGGCACCGCCGTACCGGGATCGATCGATGCGACGACGGGTCTGCCCGCGGCCATGATCGAGTAGGTCTTCGACGGCACGCTGACCCGACCCAGTCCACGTCGCAGTGGCACGACGTGGACGTCGCCGGTGGCGAGCAACTCCGAGAGCCTCGATGGCGCGATGTAGTCGGCGAAGCGGACGTTGCCGATGTCGGCTGCAGCCGCTTCGAGCGCCGGGCGCGCAGCACCGTTGCCGTTGATCAGGAACGTCACTTCGGGCAGCTCGCGAGCTGCGGCGAGCATCAGCTCGAGCGACTGGGAGAAGCCGACGTTGCCGGCGTACAGCACGACGGGCCCGTCGCCGAGGCCGAGTTCGGTGCGGTACGGCGTCATCCGATCGGCGGGCACGATCGCGTCGGTGTCGACGAAGTTCGGGATGACGTGGACCGTGTCGGCGGCGTCGCTGCGCGTGGTCGCCAACTTGGCAACGACGTTGTCGCGCAGGTCGTCGGAAAGCACCGTGACCGCATCGGCGGCCCGATAGCTCACCCGTTCGAGCCACGACGCGGCGGCGATGATCCTGCGGTTGGAGATCGCTCCGGTCTCGACGGCGGCGTCGGGGAAGACGTCTTGGATGTTGAACACCATCGGACACCGCCGGACGCGGCTCGCCACCCAACCGGTCATGCCGAGCGTGAGCGGCGGCGACATCGCGATCACGGCACCGGATCGGCGGAACCAGCCACCGGCACGAAGGCAGCAGAGCCCGGCCAACAGTGAGAAGGCACCGAAGCCGAGGGCACGCCGGAGGAGGTTCGCCTTGTCTCGGCCCGGGAACGGGTGGACCCTGGTGATCGAGCCCCACGGGGTCCGCTCGGAACGAACGAGACGACCGTCCCATCCCGCTTCGATCCGGTGCGACCGGTACCACGGCAACGACGTGACGACGTGCACCGTGTGGCCGAGCGCGGCCAGCTCCTCGACGATGCGGGTGATCACCACGCCGGTCGGCGCCGTGTCCGGTGCGAAGTGGGGGCACAACACGACGAGTGGGCGCAGCGATTCACGCTCGGATGTCATCGACCGATCCTGACTGCGAGATCGTAGGCGTCGGCGAGCGCAGCGCCCGAACGCCGGGTGGTGAACGCCTGCGCTCGCCGACGTCCGGCCGAGCGCATCTCATCGGAACGCGTGGCGACCGCACCGAGTGCGCCGGCCCAGGCATCGACGTCGAGTGGCACGACCAGCCCGGCGTCGCCGACGACCTCTGCCAGCGCGGGCTGGTCGGAACAGATGACCGGCGTGCCGAGCGCCATCGCTTCGGCCGCCGGCGCCCCGAACCCCTCGTACTCGCTCGGGAACACCAGTGCATCAGCAGCGGCGATCAGCCCGTCACGGTGCGAATCGCTCACCCGACCCGGCCGCACGACGCGGTGTTCGAGGCCGAGTCGTGCGATGTCGGCGCACACGTCCGCGTCCGCAGCCCCCCGTCCGCCCAACAGTACGAGTCGCAGCTCCGGATCGGTCCAGTGGTGCGCCATCAGCTCGAGGAGGAACCGGTGGTTCTTGTGCGGGTGCGTGATCGCGGGATACACCACCATCGGACCCGCTCCCAGCGCATACGTGCGCCGGAGCTCGTCCGCCGACGGTGCGTCCGAACCGAGCGACGGCTCCAGTCCGTGCGGTACGACGACGACGCAGTCGGGATCGGCCCCGTAGGCGTCGATCACCGTCGAGCGGACGTACTCGGTCGGCACGGCGACGACGGCGGCACGACCGACCGACGCCGGGATCGTGCGCTCGAGATAGCGCCGCTTCGTCGGCGTGAGATACTCGGGATGGGTCAGGTACTGCAGGTCGTGGATCGTGAGCACGATCGGTCGACGCCCGACCCTCGGCGCAGTGCCACCACCGTGGTGGACGACGTCGGCCGCACGGGTCCGACGGCGCAGCCACGTGTGCTCCGCCAGCACCCGTCGTGGCCTGCTCGCGCCACTGATCGGGGCAGCGACCATCGGATACAGCGCGCCGAGTTCCGGATGTGCGTCGACGAACGACGCCAAGCAGTAGAGCGTCGGTGCGAACGGTGCCGGCTGCCCGGCCAGGCCGACGAGCTGGCGGGCGAGGTACTGCTCGGACCCCCCGACCTCACCGGGAACGCACCACAGCAGGTTGACCGCCACGTCGATCGGCGGTCGGGACGGGTCGGGCGACCGAGCGGTCATGCGGCGAGTTCCCGGTAGACGGCGAGGGTGAGGGCTGCCGACCGATCCCAGGTGAGTTCGCCGGCTCGCCGGCGCGCCGCACCGGCGAGTTCGCTTCGCCGGTCAGCCGCCTCGACGACGCCACGCGCGATGTCGTCGACATCGAAGGGATCGACCAGCACCGCTGCACCTCCGGCGACCTCCTCGGTCGAGGTTCCGGCGCTGGTGACGACCGCAGCGCCCTGTGCCATCGCCTCGGCGACCGGGAGCCCGAAGCCCTCGCGCTCGCTCGGATAGGCGAACACGTCGGCTGCGGCGTACAGCGGGGCGAGGTCCGCGTCGGGCACGAAACCGAGGAACAAGGTGTCAGCGTGCTCGGCGATGCCGACGTCGCCCCACCCGTCGGCACCGGCCACGACGAGCGGGCCCGGCATCCCGGGGCGGCCCATCGCTGCGGCGAGACGCGACAGGTTCTTGCGCGGCTCGATCGTGCCGACGAACAACACGAACGACTCGGGGAGCAGGTAGCGGCGCCGCACCCGCTGGACGTCGGCGTCCGACACGGCGACGGCGTCGACGCCCAACGGGACGAGACGGAGCCGATCGGTCGAGATGCCCGCCACCTCGCAATCCCGCCATGTCGCCTCGCTGGAACAGATGACCCGATCGGCTCGCCTGATGATCGTGTCGAGGCTGCGATTCATCGTGCGAACACCGTGGCGCGAGAACTTCGCCGGATCGTGCACGAACGCGAGGTCGTGGACGGTCACGACCAGTGGCGCAGCGGTCGCACACGGCACGAGGCCGGTCGCATGGGCCACATCGATCTCCCCGGCGACCGACTCGACCCGCGGCCAGTTGAGCCTGGTCCAGGCCTCGTAGAGCAACGGCCGCGCGAGCGGCAGCATCGCGACCGCCCCGACGGGACGGAACTCGGGTACCGGTGCAACCGGATGCCGGCCCGCCACCAGGTGGAGTTCGACGTCGTCGGGCCGGGCAGCCAGCTCGCGCGCGATACGCAGTGCAGCGATCGCAGTGCCGCCGGGGCTCGGATGCCAGCACTGTTCGACCGTGTAGGCGACCCGGATGGGCCGCTCCTCGATGTCCACCCGGTCATCATGGCGGCTCGCGGCGGTGCCGCGGCGCCAACCGCTCGTGGCCGTAGCCTCCGTCGGATGCCGACGCCTCACCCGAACGACGGATCCGACAGCCCCCTGAGCGGCCGACGGGTGGTGGTGACCGGCGGAGCCGGATTCCTCGGTCGCCGGGTGGTCGCACGGCTCACCGAGCGCGGTGCCGACGTCCGGGCTCCACGGTCGAGCGAGTTCGATCTCACCGTCGCGGGTGCGGCCGAGGAGATGCTCGCCACCCACGAACCATCGATCGTCGTGCACCTCGCTGCGGATGTCGGCGGCATCGGTTACAACCTGGAGCATCCGGCACGGCTGTACCTGTCGAATCTCCTGATGGGCACCAACGTGATCGAAGCGACGCGGCATGCTTCTTCGGTCGACAAGACCGTCCTGGTCGGCACGGTGTGCTCGTATCCGAAGTACACCCCCGTTCCCTTCGCCGAACCGGACCTCTGGAACGGGTACCCGGAGGAGACGAATGCGCCGTACGGCATCGCCAAGAAGGCGCATCTCGTTCACGCCCAGGTGAACGAGCACGAGTACGGCCAACGCTTCGCCTACCTGATCCCGACCAACCTCTACGGTCCCGGCGACAAGTTCCACCCGTCGGTCTCGCACGTCATCCCGGCCCTGATCAAGAAGTGCGTCGAGGCGAAGGAGTCGGGGGCGGACCACGTCGAGGTGTGGGGAACGGGATCGGCGAGCCGGGAGTACCTCTACGTCGACGACGCCGCCGAGGCGATCGTGCGTGCCGCCGAAGTCGACACGACCGCCGAACCGGTCAACCTCGGCGCCGACCGCGAGGTCACGATCAAGGAGACCGTCGAGACCGTCGCCCGCCTCGTCGGCTTCGCCGGAGAGTTGCGATGGGACCCGTCGAAGCCCGACGGCCAGCCGCGCCGTGCGGTCGACGGTGCCCGAGCCCGTGAACTGCTCGGCTGGTCGCCGACGATGGAGTTCGAGCAGGGCCTGCACGCAACGATCGACTGGTACCTCACCCACCGCGACGAAGCCGAACGCGCGCCCCACTGACTCACCTGTCACACGGTGTCGGGTCGACCGTGGCGGTTCAGCGCACGACGCCGGCGGCGAGCGCCGCTCGACGGTAGGCGGCGGCGAGGCTGGCGGTGGTCTCGTGGGCGTTGAGTCCGCTCGGGTTGGGCACGACGAACAGTCGTGCACCCTCGAACGGCTCCGGCTGCTCCCCCATCGCCGCCTTCGGCTGCGAGAACGCGGTGCGATACGCCGTGATCCCGGCGACGGCAACCACGTTCGGGCGGTGAACGCGTACGAACGTCCGGAGCTGGGCACCCCCGGCTCGCAGTTCGTCCGAACTCAGCTCCGACGCTTTCGCCGTCGCCCGCCGCACGACGTTCGTGATGCCGATGCCTCGATCGAGCAGTGCACGACGGTCGTCGTCGGTCATGCCGACGCCCCGGTCGATCGGCGCATCGATGATCCCCGCCTGCAGCAGCGCCGGATAGAACCGATTGCCGGGGTGGGCGAAATGCGTCTGCGTGGCAGCGGTCCACAGTCCGGGATTGATGCCGACGAACAGCAGTTTCACGTCCGGCCCGATCAGGTCCGGCACCGTCGCACCGTCGAACGACTCGAGTTCGGCTCTCGAAAACCCCACGGTCCGGATCGTACGGCGCTGGCACACTCACACGATGGGGAACGATCACTGGCCGCTGTTCGACCTCGAGGTGAGGACACCACGGCTCACGCTGCGCTACCTCGACGACGAGCTCGCCGACCACGTCGTCGCCGTCGCCGCCCGGGGCGTGCACGACCCGGAGGTGATGCCCTTCCTCGTGCCCTGGACCGACACGCCCTCGCCGCAGATGGAGCATGAGGCCCTGAAGTTCTTCTGGCGCAATCGAGCATCGGTGATGCCGGAGTCGTGGAACCTGCAGTTCGCCGTGGTCGCGGACGACGAAGTCGTCGGAGTGTGCGACCTCATGGCCGAGCACTTCTCGGCGCTCCGACAGTTCACGACCGGATCGTGGCTGGGCCGCGAGTTCCACGGGCGCGGGCTCGGCAAGGAGTTCCGGATGGCGGCGTTGACGCTCGGCTTCGACGGCCTGGGCGCCGACTTCGCCCTCACCGGGATGTGGCACGACAATGCCGCCTCGCTCGGCGTCACCGAGTCGCTCGGCTACGAGCTCGAAGGTCGTCGACGGGCACTGCGCCGTGGCGTTGCCGACGAGATGCTCGGCTACCGGATGGGCCGAGCCCACTGGGCGACCATCCGGCGCGACGACATCACGCTGGCCGGGGTCGAAGCTGCGCGCGAGTTCCTCGGGATCTCTGCGTGAGCACGTCTCGTCGCTCCTCGTCGTCTGGCGGCTCCACGTCGGCCAGGGATCAGACCGAGGTCTGGCCCTGTTCTCGTCGCGCGTCGCGACGGGTCAGCTCGCTCGCTGGAGCTCGGCGACCAGCTCGGCCAGGGGCTCGCGGAAGTCGCGCAGCGGCGGATAGCCGGCGGCGCGCCATGCAACGTTGTCGAGCACGCTGTTGGCCGGCCGGGGCGCAGGCCGCGGCGGGTCGAGATCGGCGGTGGAGATCGGGCGCACCCGATCGGGATCGTGGCCGGCGGCGGCGAGGATCTCGCGGACGAACTCGTACCAGGTCACCGCACCGTCGTTGGTCAGGTGATGGATGCCCGACCGACGGTCGTCCGCCAGCGTTCGCAGCGCCGGAGCGAGATCCGCCGTGAACGTCGGGTGGCCACGCTGATCGTCGACGAAGGCGAGGGCCTGGTCGGGATCCGAGGCGAGCCGCAACACCAGCTTCACCATGTTGTTGCCGTGCTCCCCGCAGACCCACGACGTGCGGGCGATCGATGCGTTCGGTCCCGCCGCGATCTCGCCGGCGAGCTTCGAGCGCCCGTAGACCGACTGGGGGTTCGTGACGTCGTCCTCGCGGTACGGGCGGTCGAGCGTCCCGTCGAACACGTAGTCGGTGCTGACGTGGACCAGATGTGCATCGGTCAGTTCGCACGCGGCAGACAGCAAGCCGACGGCATCGGCATTGACGGCGAACGCGATGGCCTCATTCGACTCGCAGGCATCGACGGCGGTGTAGGCAGCGGCATTGATCACCGCGCCCGGGCGCAACGAGGACAGCATCTCGCGCACCGCCACGGCATCGGTGATGTCGAGCGACGACCGGTCGAGGGCGACGACGTCGTCCCCCATCGAGGTGCAGTGCTCGACCAGGTCCACGCCGAGTTGACCGCCGGCGCCGGTGATCACGACTCTCACGCAAGCCCCCGCAGCAGTCTCGGAGTCCGGCCGCGGCCTTCAGCGGTTCCGCGATTGCGCTGGATCGGCTCACGTGCGCCGGCGATGTGTTCGGATTCCTCGATGTCGGGCACGGTGGTCGCTCCTCGTCTACTCGACGTCGATCTGGCAGTGGTCTTGCGTGATCGGACGCAGCCGTGTGCCGGCGCCGCCGGCGAGAATGAGTGCCTTCATGACCGCCCGGAGTGTACGCGTTGGGCCCCGCCCTCTCGGCGTACGGGCTCAGGGCGCGACGGGTGGCGGAGGTCCGACGCCACGGAAGTAGTCGAGGATCGGTTCGGCGCCCGGGTCGAGGACGAGCACCGCATTGCCGTTCTTCGTGACACCCGACACCGGGAGCTGGTACTTGTTCAGCCCCGTGCTGAACGCCTTGCGCAGTGTGCCGGCGGCCCCGACGGGGTCGAGGCCGGGATCCATCCGCACGGCAGCGGTGCCGGCGGTGATCAGCTCCGAGGCCAGGAACGGATCCGACTGCAGCTTGGCGATCGTGGCGTCGGCGGTCTGCTGGAGGAAGTTCTGCTGGCGTTCGATGCGCCCGAGATCGGAGCGGGGATCGGTGCGCCACTCGCCGTCGCGGAACTCCTCGTAGTAGCGGCTGCGCGCGTACTGCAACGACTGCAGCCCGTCGAGGACGTGACAGCCCGGTTGCTGGTCCAGACCGGTGTTCTCGTCCCGTGTGGGATACAGGAAGCACACCGTCGTGCCACCGACGGCGTCGACGAGGTCCTTGAAACCGTTGAAGTCGATGTCGACGACGTGATGGATCGGGATACCGAGTTCCTGCGTGATCGTCGAAGCCAGGACGTCGGTGCCGTCGCTGTAGGCCGAGTTGATCCGGTTCGGACCGTCACGCCCGGCGATGTTGACCCACAGGTCGCGGGGCAAGCTGACGATCGACGCACCGTTGCCGTCCTCCTCCTGTCGAAGGATCATGATCGTGTCGGACCGCCGACCCGACACCGCGTTCGTGTCGCCGATGCCACCGAAGTCGGCGTCGGTCGGATCGGCGTTCTCACGGGTGTCCGAGCCGATCAAGAGGTAGTTCCGAGCGGGTCCGTCCTGGGGGGTGAGCGCCAGCTCCAGACCCTCGATGCGCTCGATGTCGCCGGTACGCGCGTTCGCTGCACGGATCACGCCGAACGCACCGACCGCTCCCACGACGATCGCCAGCACCAGCGCCATGGGCGCGGAGCTGCGCCGACGGTGACGTGGTGACGTGGCCATCCAGCGAACGCTACTGGTGCGGTCGACGGGTGCTACGGCAGCCCCCGAACGAGCCGCTTGTCACACCGGATTCTCACCGTCGAGCGCTCGGACGTGCACGACGTCGCCGACATCGAGTTCGTGCCGCCGACCGGCGGCGTCGGCCACCACGAGTCGTCCGGCCGCGTCGACACCGACCGCACGGCCGTACAACGCGTCGGCGCCGGAGGGCATCTCGACACGCACCCAGCGACCGATCGTCAGGAGCGAATCGACGTAGCGGGCGCCGATGTCGGCCGGCAGGGCATCGAGTTCCTCCAGCACTGCGAGCAGCAGTGTCGGCGGATCGACCGGGTGACCGGCGGCCGTGTCGGCGTCGAGCGAGGTGAGGGCTGCGGCACCGTCGGGCGCCCACCGCACATTGAGCCCCAGCCCGACGACGACCGCATCGTGATCGGGCACGCGCTGGGCGAGGATCCCGGCGAGCTTGCGGTCGTCCAGGAGCACGTCGTTGGGCCACTTGAGTCCGACGTCGCAGACCCAGCGCTCGCCGAGGAAGCGCTTGGCCGCAGCGACGGCCGCGAGACCGAGCCGGTGCGTCGCTTCGGCCGCCACCGCAGGCACCGGAGCGACGACGAACGACACCAGCAGATTGGCGCCGGGCGGTGCCTCCCACCGCCGGTCGAGACGCCCACGACCCGCCGTCTGGTGGTCCGCAGCGAGCACGGTGCGGTCCCATGCCGCACCCGCCTTCACCGCTGCGATCAGGTCGGCGTTGGTGCTGGCGGTCTCGTCGACGTGGCGCACGTCCCATCCGGGAGGCCACGTCATCGAGCTCCAGATGTCTCCGTCGCTGCCCACGGCCCCTACATTGGCATCCGTGCTCAAGAAGATCCTGATCGCCAATCGTGGCGAAATCGCCGTCCGAGTCATCCGTGCCGCCCGCGAGATGGGCATCCCCACCGTGGCGGTCTACTCCGAGCTCGACCGCGACGCCCTGCACGTCCGTCTCGCCGACGAGGCCTACGCCCTCGGTGGACAGACCGCCGCCGAGAGCTACATCAACAGCGACGTCATGCTCGACGTGATCGAGCGCAGCGGCGCCGATGCGGTCCACCCCGGGTACGGATTCTTCTCGGAGAACGCCGACTTCGCACGGGCGATCGCCGACCTCGGCGTCGAGTTCATCGGCCCGCCTCCGAGCGCGATGGACGAGATGTCCGACAAGGTGTCGAGCCGCCTCGCCGCCATTCGCGGCGGGGCGCCGGTCGTGCCCGGCACGACCGAGTTCGCGCAGGGCCCCGACGAGATCAAGGCGTTCGGCAACGAGCACGGTTGGCCGGTCTGCATCAAGGCGGCGTTCGGCGGCGGCGGCCGCGGCATGAAGGTCGTCCAGACCGAGGCCGAGGTCGACGATGCGATGGCCAGCGCCCAACGCGAGGCGAAGGCGTTCTTCGGCCGTGACGAGGTGTACGTCGAGCGATACCTCACGTGGCCCCGTCACGTCGAGATCCAGCTCGTCGGCGACAAGCACGGCAACTGCGTGTGGATCTCGTCGCGCGACTGCTCGGCCCAGCGCCGTCACCAGAAACTCGTCGAGGAGGCGCCCGCCCCCCACTTGCCCGACGGCGTCGAGCAGGCGATGGGCGAAGCTGCGGTCAAGGCGGCCAAGGCCGTCGGGTACTACGGCGCGGGCACCGTCGAGTTCATCTTCCAGGACGGCGACTTCTTCTTCCTCGAGATGAACACACGTCTGCAGGTCGAGCACCCGGTCAGCGAGATGATCACCGACATCGACCTGGTCGAGTGGCAGATCCGTGTTGCCGCCGGCGAAGAACTCCCGATGACCCAGGAGGAGGTCGACGCCGCCCGCCGCGGTCACTCGATCGAGATCCGCATCAACGCCGAGGACGTCGCCGGCGGCAAGTTCCTCCCGTCACCCGGCCCGATTACGAAGCTCCTCGCACCGGACGGGTTCGGGGTGCGCTTCGACTCCGGCTACCACTCGGGCGACGAGATCAGTCAGTTCTACGACAACCTCGTCGGCAAGCTCGTCGTGTGGGGGCGCGATCGCGACGTCGCCATCGCCCGCACGATCCGGGCGCTCGACGAACTCGTCGTCGAAGGGGTCGCGACGACGATCCCCGCCGACCTGGCGATCCTGAAGCATCCCGATTTCGCCGCGGTCACGCACTCGACGAAGTGGGTCGAAGAGGTGCTCGACCTCAGCGGTGTCGGCGGCAAGTCCGAGCCCAGCGCCCCCGAGCCCGACAGCGACGACGACACACCGCTCGTCAAGCGGTCGACCACGGTCGAGGTGAACGGCAAGCGGTTCGACGTCAACATGTGGGTGCCGGAGACGCCGGCCGTTGCCGTGGCCGCCGGAGCAGCGCCGAAGAAGACCCGGCGCGGCGGAGCCGGCGGCGGGAGCGGCGGCGGCGCGGTCGCATCCGGTTCGGTCGAGGCCCCGATGCAGGGCACGATCGTGAAGGTGCTGGTCGAAGTCGGCCAGGCCGTCGAAGTCGGTGCGGGCATCGTCGTGCTCGAAGCGATGAAGATGGAGAACCAGATCAACGCCGAGAAGGCCGGGACCGTCAAGGAGATCAAGGTCACCGCCGGCGACACGGTTGGCGGCGGCGACATCCTCGCGATCATCGACTGATCGGGCCTCACCACGATTCGGTGGCGGGGACCGTCAGTTCGGCCCGACTGCGCTCGTCGCTGGTGCTTGCCTGCTCGTGGCGGCCTCGCGCCAGCGATGGTGGGTGGACACGGCTATTCGGCGGCTTCGGAGAGGGCTTCGCTGAGGGCGGGGTGCACGAGGATGCTCTCCGCGAGATCGGTCACCGTCAGTCCCGCGGTGACGGCGACGGCGATGACCGAGATCAGCTCGGCCGCCTGGCGTCCGACGATCGATCCGCCGAGCACCTCGCCGGTGGCTGGGTCGGAGATGATCTTCACGAACCCGGTGGTGTCGTTGTTGATCATCGCCTTGGCCGTCGACGAGAACGGCACCTTGGTCACGCGGATCTTGCGACCCGAGCTGAAGGCCTCCGCTTCGGCGAGGCCGACGTCGGCGATCTCGGGCTCGGTGAAGATCGCCGATGCCGCTTTGTCGTAGTCGAGATGGCGATGGCTGCGCGTGTGGCCACCCATGATGTGCTCGGCGATCTTTCGTCCCTGCATCGAGGCGACCGACGACAACGGCAGCTTGCCGCTGATGTCACCGGCGGCGTAGATGTGCTCGACGTTCGTGACGCAGTGCTGGTTGATGTCGACGTAGCCCCAGTCGTTGACCGTGACGCCGGCAGCCTCGAGGCCCACGTCCTCGGTATTCGGGATCGAGCCGATCGCGAGCACTGCATGGGTCGACGTGACCGCCCGGCCGTCGTCGCAGCGCACGGTGACGCCGTCGTCGGTGCGCTCGATCGCCTCGGCACGGGCGCCCATCAGCAGCTTGACGCCGCGCCGCATGAACTCCTCCTCGAGGACCGCAGCGACCTCGGGATCCTTGCCGGGCAGCACCTGCTGGCGGCTGACGACCAGGGTGACCTTGGAGCCGAAGGACGAGAACATGTGGACGAACTCGACGCCGGTGACGCCGGAACCGATCACGGTGATGCTCTCCGGGAAGATCTTCGGCGGATAGCAGTCGCGTGTCGTCAGGATGCGATCGCCATCGGGCTGACACCACTCGGGGATGCGGGGTCGCGATCCGGTCGAGACCAGCGCAGCGTCGAACTCGATCGTCTCGGTGCCATCGGCGCCGACCACCTCGGCGGTGTAGGGGCCCGTGAACCGGCCGGTTCCCCGCACGATGCGAACGCCCTGGCTCTCGAGGAGCGACGTCGTGTTGTCGCGCATCGTGTTCTCCACCCGTTCGATGCGCTCGGTCAGTGTGCCGACGTCGACGGCCGTGTCGACGGTGGCGAGCCCCATCCCACCGATCGCTCGCGTGCGGCTGATCGCCCGCCCCGTCGCGATCATCGCCTTCGACGGGATGCAGTCCCACAGGTGTGCGGCACCGCCGACGATGTCGCGTTCGATCATCACCACCTCGGCACCCAGACGCGCCGCTGTCGTGGCGGCGATGTTGCCGGCGGGTCCACCGCCGATGATCAGGAATCGTGTGGCCATCAGTGCTCCCCGACGAACAGGCCGTCGTCAGCGTAGAGCCGCGCCGCTCCGGTCGCAGCGTCGTCCGACGCCAAGGCTCCGGTGGCGACGTTGGGACAGAATCGTGACGGATAGTCGAGGAGATCACGGCGTTCGCCGACCCATTCGAAGTGCATGCCGTCGGGCGTCAGGAAGTTGCCACCCCAGGCGAATCCGTGCTTGCGGAAGATCCGGACCGCTGCGCAACCCGCCGACGTCTTCGAGAAGTCCGGGACGCACCCCTGACACGAGCCCTGTGTGTTCGTGTCGATCGCCATCGCCCACGAATGACGCGACAGGAACCCGAGTGCGCTGTCGGGGGTGAGCCGGTTGAAACGGGCGAGGTGGCAGCCGCCGGCCGTGTTGGCGTCGGCGACGTCGATCGTTCCGGCGAGCCCTGCAGTGGCGATCTCGGTGAGTGCCGCCTGGATCGCCGGCTTCACGGCATTGTGGCACCTGGCACGGATTGCGATCGATCCGTTCAGCAGCTCTCGACCTGCGGGCAGAGACGTGCTGACCCAGGCCGAATCCTGGGTGACGGAACCGTTCGAGTTCACCCGGTACGCGAACTCGCCCAGCGCGGCCTTGGTCCGGGCCATGCCGATCGTGTCGTCGGGGTCGGCGGGATCCCAGCTGCGGCGGATGCGGACCGACGTCGACACGAGGCCATTGGCGGCGAGCGCCGTGTCCACCGCAGCGCGCGACGGGAAGCCCCACATCACCACCCGGCTCAGCCGGCCGATGCCGAGACGGTCGCCCGCTTCTGCCGACATCAGGAACTCGGTGCCGCCCACCTTGTCGTCGGGGAGCACCGCAGCGATCCGGAACCACACGCCAGCGCCGGAACTGGACACGAGCAGTGCGGTGTCACCGGCCTGGGCGCCACGCAGGCTTGCCGACAGCGCGCCCATCACCAGCGAGTCGCCGGCGAGATGCTGCGACACGTCGCGGCCCAGCGTGCGAGCGACCACGTCGGACGGCAGCACCGTGGTGCCCATGGGATACGAGAACCCGGCCGGCGGCGCCTGGACGACCGTGGTGCCTCGGTACAACCCCTGCATGCCCACGCTCGCCGAGCGACCGAAGGCCAGCGAAGCGCCGGCGCCACGCGCGGCGGCGATCGAGCGGGTGGCGACGTCGGAGCGGAGTTCGCCGGAGTTGTACACGGTGACGACGTCGGTTGCGATCGGCGAGACGGGCACCGCGGCGCTGGTCGCCGAGGCGGCTCGATCGATCGGATCAGTGGGTCCCAGCGCCACGACCGGCAGGCCGATCCCCAGGGCGAGGATGCCGGCGAGAGCGATCTTGATCGGTGCGCGCACGGGCCCAAGAGTACGGTCTGCTGCGATCGATCGGACGACAGGACCACAACCGAACGCGCAGCGGTCGGATCGTTTGGATACCGTCGGGGGACCGTGAGCACCGACGATCCGACCTCCGAGCGCCCCACCGAGGAGCCGACCGACCCAGCGCAGCCGGGCTCAGGGCCCGACGATCCGTCGCCATCGGGCAGCGGCCTCGCTGCGGAGAAGATGCGGCGCCTTGCGCAGCTCGACGAGATCAGACAGGCCGGTGGCACGCCGTATCCCTATCGCTTCGATCGGACCCACACTGTGGCCGACGTGCGTTCCGGGTGGGGCGAACTGGAAACGGGCACCGAGACCGACGATGCCGTTGCCGTCGCCGGTCGCGTCATGCTGCTGCGCGACTCCGGCAAGCTGGTGTTCGCCACGATCCGGGACCGTTCGGGCGACCTGCAGCTCTTCATCTCCAAGGCGGTCGTCGGCGATGACGCCTTCGCTGCGATCAAACGGCTCGATCTCGGCGACTGGGTGGGCGTTCACGGAACGGTGATGACCACCCGCAAGGGCGAGCTGTCGGTCAAGGCCGCCACCGTGGAACTGTTGGCGAAGGCAGTGCGGCCGCTGCCCGACAAGTGGCACGGGCTCAGCGACGTCGACACCCGGTTCCGTCAGCGATACGCCGACCTGATCGTCAACCCCGAGGCGCAGCGGGCGTTCGAGATCCGCCACGAGATCATCGCCAGCTTCCGCCGAACGTTGCACGACCGCGGGTTCATCGAGGTCGAGACGCCGGTGCTGCACGCCGAAGCCGGCGGCGCCCATGCTCGCCCGTTCACCACCCATCACAACACGCTCGATCTGCAGCTGTACCTGCGCATCGCGCTGGAATTGCACCTGAAGCGGTTGATCGTCGGCGGGATGGAGCGGGTCTACGAGATCGGGCGGATCTTCCGCAACGAGGGCATCTCGACGCGCCACAACCCCGAGTTCACGATGATGGAGCTCTACCAGGCGTTCGGCGACTGGAACGACGTCATGGACATCAGCGAGGTGCTGATCACCCAGGCGGCGCTCGACGCGATCGGCACCACGGTGATCTCGATCCGCGGTGAGGAGTTCGACCTCGCCGAGCGGTGGCCGCGGGTGCGCATGGTCGATGCGGTCTCCGACAAGATCGGCCGGCAGGTGCATCCGAGCCAGCCGGTCGACGAACTTCGGGCCCTCGCCGAGCAGCACGGCGTGCGCTGGGAGGCACGCTGGGGCGGCGGCAAGCTCGTCGAGGAACTCTTCGAGACGCTGTGCGAGGCCGACATCGTCCGTCCGACGTTCGTGACGGGGCACCCGACCGAGATCTCACCGCTCGCCCGCGTCGATCGCGACGACCCGTGGCTGACCGAACGCTTCGAGATCTTCGTCGATTCACGCGAGCTCGGCAACGGCTACTCGGAGCTCAACGACCCCGTCGAGCAGCGTCAGCGGTTCGAGGACGAACAGGCCGCCAAGGATGCCGGCGACCACGAAGCCGGATCGGTCGACGAGGACTACATCCGAGCGCTGGAGTACGGCATGCCGCCGACCGGAGGGTTGGGCATCGGCATGGATCGCGTTGCCATGCTGTTGGCAGGGGTCGATTCGATCAAGGAAGTGATCCTGTTCCCGACACTGCGACCGGAGGTTTGGTAGATGGCACGGATGGCATGGGGCGCAGGCCTCGCGACGATCGCCGCGGACGGGTCGGTGCTCGACACCTGGTACCGCTGGCTCGGATGGGGCGAGTTCGGCGACGACGACTGCCCGACCGACGAGATCGGATCGCAGCTCGGCATGCGCGACACCACCGACGAGGCACGCAACGTCACGATCCGGCCGGTGCGGTTGACGATCGACGTCGACGAGCCACCGGCGTCGGCGTCGGATGCGTACCTGCGCCTGCACATGCTCTCACACCGACTTGCGGCGCCTCGTACGATCAACGTCGAGGGGATCTTCGCAGCGTTGAACAATGTGGCGTGGACGAGCATCGGCCCCGTCGCCGTGTCGGAGATCGACGACGTCCGCATGCGGCTGCGCAAGGACGGCCGCGTGATCTCGGTGCACGGGCTCGACAAGTTCCCGCGGATGACCGACTACGTGATCCCGGCGGGCGTGCGCATCGCCGACGCCGACCGTGTGCGCCTCGGCGCTCACCTCGGCGAGGGCACCACGGTGATGCACGAGGGGTTCTGCAACTTCAATGCCGGCACGCTCGGCGTGTCGATGGTCGAGGGCCGGATCTCGGCGGGCGTGGTGGTCGGCGACGGCAGCGACATCGGCGGCGGCTCGTCGATCATGGGGACGCTGTCGGGCGGCGGCACCGAGCAGATCACGATCGGAGAACGGTGCCTGCTCGGCGCGAACGCGGGCATCGGCATCAGCCTGGGCGACGACTGTGTGGTCGAGGCGGGTCTGTACGTGACCGCCAGCACGCCCGTGCTCACGCCACAGGGCGTCGTCAAGGCACGCGAGCTGTCGGGCCAGGACCGGATGATGTTCTTCCGCGACGGCCAGAGCGGCAAGGTCGTCGCCCGCGCCCGTCTGGGCGGCTGGGGCACCCTCAACGAGGACCTCCACACCAACCAGTGACCGTTACGCCAGGGGTCAGACCCCAGGCGTGACGATCCCGCAACCAGCAGCTGGAGACACCAGCGGAACCTGGTGTCACACCTGGGGTCTGACCCCTGGCGTAACGTTTGCGGGATGGGGAAGGCCGACGAGTTCGGGGAACCGGTCGAGATCGAGGCCGGCGAGCGCACCGTTGCGATCACCAATCCAGACAAGGTGATGTTCCCCTCCGTCGGGCAAGCCAAGGAGCCGCGGACGAAGCTCGACCTGGCCCGCTACTACGTGGCGGTCGGCGATGCGTTGATGCCGACGGTACGCGACCGGCCGGTACTGCTCGAGCGCTACCCGAACGGGGTGCGCGAAAAGTCGTTCTTCCAGAAGCGGATCCCCGACTCGGCGCCCGACTGGCTGCAGACGACCACGGTGGAGACGATCAACGGCACCGCCTCCCGCGCACTCGTGATCGCCGATCTCGCCCACGTGCTGTGGGCGGTGAACATGGGCGTGCTCGGCCTGCACGTCTGGCCGTTCCGGGCGTCGACGCCGCAGGATCACGACGAGATGCGCATCGACCTCGACCCCTCCCCCGGCGTCACCTTCGACATGGTCCGCGAATCGGCGGGGCACGTGCGCGACCTGCTCGCCGAGCTGGACATGATCGGCTTCCCGAAGACGACCGGCAGCAAGGGCATCCACGTCTACGTGCCCGTCGAGCCCGGTTGGGACTCGTTCGCAGTGCGGGGCGCCGTCGTCGCCCTCGGTCGTGAACTCGCTCGACGCCATCGCGATCTGATCACCGATCAGTGGTGGAAGGAACAGCGCGGCACGAGGGTGTTCGTCGACTTCAACCAGAACGCACCGCACAAGAACATGTTCGGTGCGTGGGGTGTCCGTCCGCGTGTCGGCGCCCAGGTGTCGACGCCGTTTCGCTGGGACGAACTCGACTCGATCGACCCCGAGGCGATGACGATCGACACCGTGCCCGTCCGGCTCGCCGACCAGGGCGATCCGTGGGACCTGATGAGCGAAGTGGACGTGTCGATCGCGCCCCTGGTCGAGCGGTTCGCAGCCGACCTCGCCGACGGGATCCCGGATGCCCCGTGGCCGCCCGTGTATCCGAAGATGCCGAACGAGGCACCACGGGTGCAGCCGAGCCGCGCCCGACGCACCGCGGACTGACCGCCGCCGTCCGGCTGCGGTCAGGCGGCGTTGCGCGGCACGCCGGAGGCGCTGCGCCCCACCAGCACGAGCCCGAGCATCACGACGACGACGCCGAGCCAGCCCAGCGCCGGAATCGATTCGTCGAGCACCACGGCTGCCAGCAGCGCGGCCGTGAGCGGCTCGGCGAGCACCAGCGTCACGGCCGTCGCCGACGTCAGGCGCCGGAGCCCGAACCCGAACAGCACGTAGGCCAGGCCGGTTGCGACGACGCCGAGGTACAGCGCCATCGTCAGCCCGGCGGCGGTGGCCAGCCACGCCATCGATTCCGACAGCGACAGCCCGAGCACCGCGACTGCGCCGATCGTGAAGGGGACGGCCAGTGCAGCGGTCGACCCGAGCCCGCGCTCCATCGTCGCCTTCGACGTCACCGAGTAGGTGGCGTATCCGAAGCCCGCTGCCAGTGCGGCGCCGACGCCGAGCAGATCGACGGTGACACCACCAGCGTGCACGCCGGCGATCAACAGGACGACACCGACCACCGTGACGACGGTGCCACGCAGCCACGCCGTCGTCGGCGCGACCCGACGGAACTGCCAGTCGAGTGCCGCAGCGAAGAACGGCCCGCTGGCGATGGCCACCACGGTCCCGACCGCCACCCCGGTGCGATCCACCGCCACGAAGAACATCGGGGTGTAGATCGCCACACCGATTCCGCCGAGTACGAGCAGCCGGAGCAACGGCCGCAGCACCACCGCCGTCGGAATGGGCTCCCGGCCGCGGCGGGCGACCACGACGATCCACAGCACGATCGATCCGATGGCGACACGAGCTGCGCCGACCGTCAACGAGCTCGCCGCATCCGGTCCGAGTTCGCGTGCCGTGCCACTCGTACCGAAGAGCACGGCGGCACCGACGACGGCCCCGATCGCCCGCCCACTCTTGCGAGGGTGAGCAGGGTGACGGCCGTACACCGGCTCAGTCTGACCCGTCCTGCGGGCGACACCACTCGACACGACTGGAGCACCACTCGTCCACCGTTCCCGCCGACGATGGAATCCGTGCACGCCAATGACGGAATATAGTTGCGCCCACAACTGTTCGACTTGGCATGACCACGACTTCCGCCATCGACGTCCGGCGAGCGGACGAGCGGCCCCGAACCCGGATCGGCTGGCTCGACTCCAAGCACTCGTTCAGCTTCGGCCGCCACTACGACCCGAAGAACACCGGCCACGGACTGCTCCTGGTCAACAACGATGACATCGTGCGCGGCGGCTCGGGGTTCGACACCCATCCGCACCGCGACATGGAGATCGTCACCTGGGTGTTGTCGGGCGAGCTGGAACACAAGGACTCCGAACGCAACCGCGGAGTCCTGTACCCGGGCCTCGCTCAGCGCATGTCGGCCGGCACCGGCATCTGGCACAGCGAGATGAACAACTCCGGCACCGCCGACGTGCACTTCGTGCAGATGTGGGTACCACCGGACACCGAATCGATCGATCCCGGCTACGAACAGCTCGACATCAACGCCGAACTCGACAAGGGCGGCCTCGTACCGATCGCCTCCGGCAAGGGCCACGACGCTGCGATCACGATCCGCCAAGCGGGAGCAGTGCTCTGGGGTGGGCGCCTCGGAGCCGACGAGACGGTGTCGATCCCCGACGATCGACACGCCCACGTGTTCGTCGCCCGAGGATCGGCACGGCTCGATGGTGCCGGCGACCTGTCGAGCGGCGACGCCGTCCGACTCACCGCAGCGGGATCGCCGGTCCTCGCCGCAGGTCCCGACGGCGCCGAGGTATTGATCTGGGCGACGGCGTGACATCCTGACGACATGGCAGCCGAGGACGAGGGCGAGAGGAGCCGATTCGACGACCTCTCCGAACTGGTGCGCTCGCGACGCACTTCGATGATCGTCGACCAGGGGCGCCAGGTGCCGATCGGAATCATCGAGGAACTGTGCGCCCTTGCGACGTGGGCGCCGAACCACAAGAAGACGTGGCCATGGCGGTTCGCCCTGTTCACCGGCCGTGGCCGAGCCCGCCTCGGCGACACGATGGCCGACGAGATGGAGCGCATCGACTTCGGCGACGACCCCAAACGTGCGAAGACCAGAACGAAGTACCTCCGGACGCCGGCGACGCTCGTCGTCGGCAGCGCCGCACACCCCAACGAGATGCTGCACCAGGAGAACCGCGACGCGGTCGCCGCCGGCATTCAGAACCTGTTGCTGGGAGCGACAGCGCTCGGCCTCGCGAGCTTCTGGTCGACGCCCGCGATCACCCGACCGCCCGCCGTGCTCGAGCTGTGCGGGTTCGCACCCGACGACCGGCTGATCGGCGTGATCTACCTCGGCTGGGCGACGCAGGAATGCCCGCCCCCCGAGCGCCCGGACGTCTCCATCACCCACGTCAGCGGTTGACGCTTGCGCCGCCCGCTCGGGAGGGCGATGATCAGAGGATGAAGCTCCTCGCCGTGTCGATGATCGCCGCGGCGTTGGCGGCGGCCACCGGGTGCGGCAGCGACGCCGAGCCCAGCGAGACGACGATCGACGTCGGGATCGCCAATCCCGCATCGGTGTTCTGCGTCGAGCAGGGTGGCACCGTCGAGATCGTCGACGAGGCCGACGGCCAGGTCGGCTACTGCAACCTGCCCGACGGCACCCGCATCGACGAATGGGAGTACTTCGGCTCCCAGAACCCGACGGCGACCACCGCGCCGTGAGCTTTTCGCCGCGAGGCGGTCTCGCGGCGACAATGATCGCGTGAACGACGCCGAGCAGCAGACGATCGTGACGCTCGACGTCGAAGGGGTGCTGGTCCCGGAGATCTGGATCGCGGTCGCCGAGCGCACCGGCATCGAGGGGCTCCGTCGGACCACACGCGACGAGCCCGACTACGACGTGTTGATGCGCTACCGGCTCGGGCTGCTCGACGAGCACCGGTTGACGATGTCGCTGATCGAGGACGTCATCGCCGGGCTCGAACCACTCGAAGGGGCGTGCGACTTCCTCGACGAACTGCGCGCGGAGACCCAGGTCATCCTCCTGTCGGACACCTTCGAGCAGTTCGCGAGGCCGCTGATGCGCCAGCTGGGTTGGCCGACCGTGCTCTGCCACCGCCTCGTCGTCACCGACGATCGCATCGTCGACTACCGGCTGCGGCAGCCGAACCAGAAACAGCACGCCGTCGAAGCGCTCCGAGCATTGAACTACCGGGTGATCGCTGCCGGCGACAGCTACAACGACACCGCCATGCTCGGCGCCGCCGACGCCGGCTACCTGTTCCACGCACCGACGAACGTGATCGCTGAATTCCCACAGTTCCGGGCGCTCGACGACTACGACGACCTGCTCACCGCGATCCGCTCGCACCGCTGACTCCGACCCGTTGCCGTTCGGGCCGTTCGCCGGCACTCGTGTCAGGAGGGGACGAATGCCCTGGTGCCGGCCAACAGGCGGGGCGAGATTGGAGTCGTGCCCCAGCTCGCTGCGCCGCTCGTCGGGCTGACGTCGGCGGAGGCCGCGCAACGCCTCCGGGCCGCCGGCGCCAACACGCTGCCCGAGCCGAGCGGCACGCCGGCGTGGAAACACCTGCTCGGTCAACTCACCCACTTCTTCGCGGCGATGCTGTGGGCGGCGGGAGTGCTGGCGATCGCAGCCGGGCTCCCCGAGCTGGGGGTGGCGATCTTCGTCGTCATCGTCGTCAACGGTCTCTTCGCGTTCGCCCAGGAGTACCGAGCCGAGCAGGCGGCGCAGAAGCTCCGCGACCTCCTTCCCCGTCAGGTGGTCGTCGTGCGCGACGGGGCACCACTCGAGATCGACTCCGCCGACGTCGTCCCGGGCGACCTGGTCGTGCTCACCGACGGTGATCGCGTGGCGGCGGACATGCACTGCATCGAGAGCCACGGCCTGCTCGTCGACACCTCGACGCTCACCGGCGAGAGCGTGCCCGAATCGGTCGGCGTCGACGACCCGCTGAGCGCCGGCACGTTCGTCGTCGAGGGCGAGGGTCGCGCCGTCGTCACCGCCACGGGACCGGCCACCGACTTCGCCCGCATCGCGGTGCTGACCCAGGGCACCGTGCGACCCGATACCCCCTTGACCCGCGAGCTGCATCGCCTCGTCCGCACGATCGCGGCGATCGCTCTCGGGGCCGGTACCGGGTTCTTCCTGCTGACGTTGGCGCTCGACACCCCACCGTCGGACGGCTTCCTGTTCGCGATTGGCATCACCGTGGCGCTCGTGCCCGAGGGTCTCCTACCGACGGTGACCCTGTCGCTGGCGATCGGCGCGCAGCGCATGGCCGCGGAACATGCGCTCGTGCGTCGGCTCGAGTCGGTGGAGACGCTCGGCTCGACCACCTTCATCTGCACCGACAAGACCGGCACGTTGACGCAGAACCGGATGCGCGTCGTCGACGTCTGGACGCCAGCGGGAAGTGTCCGACGTCATGGTGTGGGCTACGACCCCGACGGGGAGATCGAGCCGGTCGACTCCGAACTGCTCGAGCGAGTCGCGGAGATCGCTCGCATCGCCCGCGGATGCTCGCACGGGCGCGCCGTGCGATCCGATGACGGCACCTGGGTGGCCCGCGGCGATCCGATGGAGGCCGCCATCGATGCACTGGCGACGCAACTGATCGACGCGCCGGCTGTGGAGGATGCCGTCGTCGTGAGGTTCGCGTTCGATCCTCGACGTCGGCGATCGTCGGTCGTGACACGTACCGAGGTGATGGTCAAGGGAGCGCCCGATGCCGTCCTCGAACGATGCGGACTCGACGAGAGCGCTCGCCGCAGGGCCATGGCTCAGCTCCACCACCTGTCCGAGCGCGGCCTGAGGGTCTTGGCGGTGGCGACCCGCCCGTCGACGGGTCCGACTCCGCGAACGGCCGACGACGCAGAGTGCGATCTGGTGCTGCTCGGCCTGCTGGGATTCGAAGATCCCCCTCGGCCCGAAGCCGGCGACGCACTCGCAGCGTGCCGCGCTGCGGGCATCCGCGTGGCCATGATCACCGGCGACAGCGCCCAGACCGCCACGGCGATCGCCGACGAGACCGGGCTGCGACCGCCGGACGGGATGGTCCTCGTCGGAGACGACCTACCCGACGACGAGCAGTTGCTCGGCGCACTCGTCGACCGCGACGGGGTGGTGATCGCGCGCGTGACGCCCGAGGACAAGCTGCGGATCGCTCGGGCGCTGCGCGCCCGCGGACATGTCATCGCCATGACAGGTGACGGCGTCAACGACGGACCGGCGCTGCGCGAAGCCGACATCGGCATCGCGATGGGAGCGAGCGGCAGCGACGTCGCCCGCGAGGCGGCCGACCTGGTGTTGCTCGACGACAACTTCGCCACGATCGTCGCTGCCGTCAAACAGGGACGAGCGACGTTCGCCAACGCCCGCCGTTTCCTGACCTATCACCTGACCGACAACGTCGCCGAGCTCACACCGTTCGCCATCTGGGCGTTGTCGGGTGGACGTTTCCCACTCGCACTCGGCGTCCTGCAGGTCCTGGCACTCGACATCGGCACCGACACGCTGTCGGCGGCGGCGCTGGGCAGCGAACCGGCCGCCCCGCACGTGATGACTCAGCCGCCGAGTTCAGGGCGCCTGCTGAATCGAACGGTGGCCCGCCGCGCGTTCGGATTCCTCGGGCCGACGGAGGCGGTCTTCGAGATGACGGCGTTCGTTGCCGCTCTCTGGGTGGCCGGGTGGCGCTTCGGCGACGCCTTCCCCGCAGGCCCCACGCTGTACGCCGCGTCGGGCGCAGCGTTCCTCACGGTCGTCGCCGCCCAATCGGCGAACGCCTTCGCGTGTCGCAGTGAGCTGCGCCCCGCCTGGGAGCTCGGCTGGTTCACCAACCGGTTCCTGGTCGCCTCGGTGCTGATCGAGTTGGCGTTCGCCTTCGCCGTGATCGCCCTTCCCGCCGCAGCCGACCTGCTCGACCAGCGTTGGCCACCCGCCCAGGCGTGGGTCGTGATCCTGGCATCGGTGCCCGCCGTCCTGCTCGTGGACGCTGGATGGAAGCGAGCGGTCCGCAGCTCGCGCGACGTCGCGGTATGACGGTCAGGCGCTGCGCGCGTAGCGCTCGACGCCGCGCAGCAGGACCGGCAACGAGAGTCCGACGAACACGAGGACGCTGCCGCTGACGAAGATCGCCGACCGCACACCGAACTCGTTGGCCAGCAGTCCGCCGAGGAGTGCGCCGAACGGCATGCCGAGGAACACGAGGAACCGGTAGCTGGCACCGACGCGGCCGAGCATCTCGTCGGGGATCACACGCTGGCGCAATGCAATGGTCAGGACGTTCCACACCATCACCGAGCCGATCGAGATCGCCGACAGTGCGCCGACGACGACCGGCGACGAGGTCAACGCCATCAGCCACGTCGACGCCCCGGATCCGACGACGGCGATCGACAACGTGCGCCGCAGCGGGAACCGCCGGAAGCGCGGCGCGATCGTCGCCCCCGCGATTCCACCGATCGCTCCGGGCACGAGCAGCACGCCGTAGCCCAGATCCGACAACCCGAGCGTCTCGGTCGCGAAGAGGACGAACACGGCTGCGCTGATCATCGACGCCGTGCCGAGCGCCGTCGACACGAGGGCGAGGGTGCGCAGCAGGCGGTGGTTCCACAGCCACCGGACCCCTTCGGCGAGGCTCGCGCGCATCGACGACCGCTCACCCGAAGCCGTCGGCGCTGCGGCGGGTCGGTAGCTGCCGCTCATCATGCCCATCACGAGTGCGGCACCGGCGAACGTGAGCGCATCGATGCCGAACGGCACGGCGATGGCGAGTCCGAACAGCAGTCCGCCGAGCGGTGGACCGACGAGGTCGTTCATCGCCAACTCCGTCGATCCGAGCCGGCCGATCGCTCGCTCGAGATCGGAGCCGTCGACCGTTGCGGGCACCATCGCCATGCTCGAGCTGTCGACCACCGCCTCCGCCGACGCGAGGAGCGCAGCGACGAGGTAGATCACCACCATCGAGGCCTGGTCGAGCACGATCGCTGCGACCAGGACTCCCATGACGAGTGCGCGGGCGATGTCGAGTTGCATGCGCAGCAACCGGCGATCGAACCGGTCGGCCAGCGCTCCGCCCGGCAGGATGAGGAACAGCCACGGCAGGCGCTCGGCGATCGTCACGCCCGCGATCAGGCGCGGATCCGTGGTGATCGACGTGGCGAGCAATGGCATCGCCACCAGCCGGAGCCCGTCGCCGAGGTTCGACAGCGCCGTGGCACCCCAGAGCAGACGGAAGTTTCGGGGCAGCGGCGTGCCGAACCAGTGACGGCCGCCCGATCGTCCTTCGGTCGCCGGAGACGGATCGTCGAGGCCGGGCGCATCGAGCTCGGTGCGTCCATCGAGTCGCGAGACGTCGACCCCGAGGGCGGCGAGTGCGAGGTCGAGCTCGACGAGCGCAGCGGACGGGACCGCTGCGTCGTCGTCGGTTGCCGGGCTCGGGATACTCACGGGGTGTAGACGCCGAAGACCTCGCGCAATGCGTCGCTGATCTCGCCGAGGGTGGCGTCGGCTCGCAGTGCGTCCTTCATGCTGTACAGCAGATTGTCGCTGCCGTGTGCGGCAGCCTTCACTGCGGCGAGGGCGGACTCGACCGCCGCCGGGTCGCGGTTCGCCTTGTACGCCTGCAGGCGGGCGATCTGGCGGCCCTGCAGTTCGGGGTCGATCGGGAACACCTTCGGTTCGGGTTCGTCGTCCATCGTGAACTTGTTGACGCCGACGATCACGCGCTCGTCGTCGTCGATCGACTTGGTGTACTCGTAGGCGGCCTGTTCGATCTCGTCCATCTGGAAGCCGGACTCGATCGCCGTCACGGCCCCACCCATCTCGTCGATGCGCTCGATGTACTCCCAGGCGAGGCGCTCGACCTCGTCGGTGAGCGACTCGACGAAGTACGACCCCGCGAGTGGGTCGGGCGTGTCGGCCACGCCGGATTCGTAGCCGATGACCTGCTGGGTGCGCAGCGCCATGCGCGCCGCTTCCTCGGTCGGCAGGCTGAGCGCCTCGTCGTAGCCGTTGGTGTGCAGGCTCTGGGTGCCACCGAGCACCGACGCCATCGCCTGCAAGGTCACACGCATGATGTTGTTCATCGGCTGTTGGGCGGTGAGCGTCGAGCCGCCGGTCTGGGTGTGGAAGCGCAGCATCGACGACTTGGGGTCCTGTGCGCCGAAGCGCTCGGTCATGATCGTGTGCCACATGCGACGGCTGGCGCGGAACTTGGCGACCTCCTCGAAGAAGTTGTTGTGCCCGTTCCAGAAGAAGCTCAGCCGCGGCGCGAAGTCGTCGACGTCGAGACCGGCGTCGATCGCCGCCTGCACGTAGGCAATGGCATTCGCGAGCGTGAACGCGATCTCCTGCACCGCCGTCGAGCCGGCTTCGCGGATGTGATAGCCGGAGATCGAGATCGTGTTCCAGTTCGGGATGTGCTTCGAGCAGTAGGCGAAGATGTCGGTGATGATCCGCATCGACGGGCGGGGTGGATACACGTAGGTGCCCCTCGCGATGTACTCCTTGAGCAGGTCGTTCTGGATCGTGCCGCCGATCTGGTCGCTCGGCACGCCGTTCTCCTCGGCGACGAGTTCGTACATCAACAGCAGGATCGCCGCAGTCGAGTTGATCGTCATCGAGGTGCTGACCTGGTCGAGCGGGAGGTCGGCGAGCAGCAGTCGCATGTCCTCCATCGAGTCGATCGCCACGCCGACCTTGCCGACCTCGCCCTCGGCGCGAGCCGCATCGGAGTCGTAGCCCATCTGCGTCGGGAGGTCGAAGGCACACGACAGCCCGGTCTGTCCGGCGTTCAGCAGGAACTTGAAGCGCTCGTTGGTGGCCTCGGCGTTACCGAACCCCGAGTACTGGCGCATCGTCCAGAGGCGACCGGTGTACATCGAGCCGTAGACGCCACGTGTGTACGGTGGCTTGCCGGGAGCACCGAGCCGCTCGCCCGGGTCCCAGCCCTCCAGGTCGGAGGCGTCGTAGAGCCGCTTGATCGGGATGCCCGAGTCGGTCTGCGGCAGGTCGTTCGAGTCAGCCATGGCGCCGATCGTATTGCAGCATGCGGCACGGCGCCTGATCCCTCGGCGGTCGAGCGCCAACGTCCGCCGTGTTGCGGCGAACTGATGATCTCGTTGCCCACCTGTGGCGCATGGTGTTCACGAGAACGCGGCACGGCTCGCCGATCGGGCGTTCGAGAATCCGGCTACGGTGGCTGCTCTACGAGATCGGGGGATCCGATGGCTTGGTTCGAGCGCATGCGACGACGGTTGAAGAACTACACATCCGATGGCGACTACGCGGGCAGTCACAGCGGCGGCAGCAGCGGCAGTGGCGAGCGCGACACCCGCAACGCCAAGGCCCAGTTCGAGACGACGGTGAACCGCCCCGACCGCTTCGGTGGTGGGGGCGGCGGTCACAGCTGAGACCGAACGTCACCTCGGCCAAGACCACTGCGACAGACGTGTGACCGGCCGATCGCCGCGGCGATGAGCGAACCGACCACATGCCGGCGCTTCGCTCATCGGACGCCGCGGCGGGTCAGTTCGCTGCGACCACCGCGATCTCCATGCGCCATTCGGGTCGGGCGAGCGCCGGCACGGTGACGAGCGTCGACGCGGCTCGATGCTCGCCGAGCGCCGCGTCCCGGGCCGCCATCACCGGCGCCAGGTCCTCGCCGACCACGACGTAGGTCGTCACCGACACGATGTCGCTGGTCGCCATACGTGCGTCGCGCAGCATCGCAGCGATGTTGGTCCAGGCCAGCGCTGCCTGCTCGCCGAGGTCGACGGGTGTCGAGCCATCGGGAGCGATCGGCACGACACCCGAGGTGTGCAGCCAGCGGCTCGCCGACTCCGTCACGACTGCGTGGGCATAGTTCGCCGCCGGCGCAGCGATGTCGTCAGGGCGGATCTCGGGCATCGCCGCAGCGTACGGCCAGGTGGTGCACTACCTGGCACCGCCTCACGCAGGCCGCCGCCGCTCGGCCGGAGGCACGCTCTCGTGCGGGAGTACGGTGGATGCATGGCCATCACCGAAGAACACGCCACCACGACCGCTCCCGGCATGATCGACGGGATCGAGCTGACGGCCAAGACCGTCGGCCTCGACGGCATTCCGAGCTTCGACAACGTCGAGGACGAGCGCTTCTACCGCAAGACCCACCTCGCCGGAGCGTTGCGGATCTTCGGCAAGTTCGGCTTCGGCGAGGGTGTCGCCGGCCACATCACGGTTCGCGACCCCGAGTATCCCGACATGTTCTGGGTGAATCCGTTCGGGATGAGCTTCCGCCACATCAAGCAGAGCGACCTGATCCTCGTCGATCACAGCGGGGATGTGGTGTACGGCACCAAGCCGGTGAACCGCGCCGCGTTCGTCATCCACGCGGCGGTCCACTCGGCGCGCCCCGACGTGATCGCCGCTGCGCACGCGCACTCGCCGTACGGCAAGTCGTTCAGCTCGCTCGGGATCCCTCTCGCTCCGCTGACGCAGGACGCGTGCATCTTCTACCAGGACCACCACGTCATCTCCGAGCAGGGCGGCGCCGTCGTGTTCGACATCGAAGCCGGCAAGGAACTCGCCTCGAAGTTCCCCGACGGCAAGGCCGCCATCCACCAGAACCACGGGCTGTTCACCGTCGGCGAGACCGTCGACGAAGCGGCGTTCTGGTTCATCTCGATGGAGCGCTCGTGCCAGGCCCAGCTGATGGCGATGGCCGCCGGCGACCCGATCGAGATCCGCGACGAGTACGCCACGTACACCCAGCAGAACACCGGCTTCCACGCAGCGGGATGGTTCAGCTTCCAGCCGCTGTGGGACGAGATCGCCCGCACCGATCCCGAACTCTTTGACTGACTCCGCCGCGCCGCCACCGACCCCTCGTCCAGCAGCCTCGTCGGGGCGACCATCGCCGTCGGGCCCGGTCACCCGTTGGCTGAACACCGCTCAACCCGAGGCGCTGTTCGTCCTGTCGGCCGTCGCTCAGTACGTCGGTGCGGTCATCGCCGTCGGCCTGTTCGACGAGGTCGAGCCGCAGACCGTCGCCTGGTTCCGCGTCATCGGCGCTGCGCTCGCCCTCGTTGCGGTGTCACGGGCGTGGCGGCAGCGATGGACTCGGCCGGAACTCGTCGCTGCCGCGCTGTTCGGCATCGCCACGGCACTGATGAACACGTTCTTCTACCTGGCGATCGACCGTATCGACCTCGGCAAGGCCGTGACGATCGAGTTCATCGGCCCGATCGCCGTTGCAGCAGTCGCGACCCGCTCGGCGCGCAACGCCGTCGCACTGCTGTTCGCGGTCGGTGGCGTCGTCGTGCTCGGTGGCGGCGAGGTCGAGGGGAATGCCGTCGGGCTGTTGTTCATCGGCCTGGCCTCGGCGATGTGGGCGGCCTACATCGTGATCGGCTCCCGGGTCGCCCGGCTGGACCGGGGGGTCGCAGGACTGGGTGTCGGCCTGGCGATCGGCGCCCTCGCCATCGCGCCACTCGGCGCCCCGTCGAGTGGCGACGTCTGGACGTCGCCGCGGCTGCTGGTGCTGTGCCTGCTCGTCGGCGTGTTCTCCAACGCGATCGGTTACGGCATCGACCAGTTCACCATGCGTCGGATCCCGATCCGCCGGTTCTCCTTGTTGCTCGCCCTGCTGCCGGTCACCGCTGCGTTCATCGGCTGGCTCGTGCTCGATCAACGGCCGTCGGGCATCGAGCTGTTCGGCATCGCACTCGTGCTCGTCGGCGTGATCGTCCAGGAACGCGAGGAACTCGCCCCGATCGAAGCCGAGGTCCTCACCGAACCAAGCTGACCGCTGACGTCAGTGGCTGAGGCCGGGGGCGCAGAGACCGTCGAGTTCCTTGATCTCGATGCGGTCGCGGTTGGCGTAGGTGACCTCGTTGGCGGGGTCCGGCTTCAGCTTGAAGACCCGGAACTCCATGTCGTTGGTGTCGACGGTGAGGATGCGCCCGATCAGCGGATCACCGAGACCGAGGATCACCTTGATCGCCTCGAGGGCCTGGATCGAACCGACGATGCCGGGCAGCACGCCGAGCACGCCCGCTTCGGCGCAGCTCGGAGCGAGTTCGGCCGGCGGCGGTTGCGGCACCATGTCGCGGTACGTCGGGCCCTGCGTCGGGTGGAACACGCTGACCATGCCCTCGAAGCGGAAGATCGAGCCGTGTACGACCGGGATGCCGAGCTTGACGCTGGCATCGTTGAGGAGATAGCGGCTCGGGAAGTTGTCGGCGCCGTCGACGATCACGTCGTAGCCGGAGATGATGTCGATGATGTTCGATGCATCGAGACGCGTGTCGTAGGTGACCACGTTCACGTCGGGGTTCAGCATGGTCAGCGTCTTCTTCGCCGAGTCGACCTTGCGATCACCGATGCGGTCGATGTTGTGGAGGATCTGGCGCTGCAGGTTCGACGAGTCGACCTCGTCCATGTCGACGATGCCGAGTGTGCCGACGCCAGCGGCAGCGAGATAGAGCGCAGCGGGCGAACCGAGGCCGCCTGCGCCGAGCAGGAGCACCTTGGACTCCAGCAGCTTCACCTGGCCCTCGACGCCGACCTCGGGCAGCAGGAGATGTCGCTTGTAGCGGTTGTTCTGTTCGGGCGTGAGCGACGCGGGCTGCTTCCACGGCCGGCCTTCGTCCTTCCATCGGCCGAATCCGCCCTCCATCGACTCGACGTCGGCGTAGCCGAGTTCGGCGAGGGTTCGCGCTGCGAACGCCGAACGCACGCCACCGGCGCAGTAGACGACGATCGGTGCCGACTTGTCGGCGATCCGGTTCTCGATCTGCGCTTCGAGGTGGCCGCGTGGAATGTGGATGGCACCTGGCAGAGCGCCTTCCTCGTACTCGTCGGGCTCGCGGACGTCGAGAACGAGAGCGCCCGACTCGATGCGGTCGGCCGCGCCGGCAGGATCGACCTCGCGGATCTCGGCTTTTGCGGCGGCGAGCAGGTCTCGGAACGTAGCCATCCCGAAAGCCTACCAACATGGTCGGGATTCAACCACCGTCAGGAGGCCCGACCAGGAGTCGAGAACGTCGCCGAGCGCTTCTCGAGGTAGCGCGTCAGCGGTGCCGGGAGTGCTGCGGGTCGGTCGCCCCAGTCGTACACGACCGCCGATCGCGCAACGACGTCCTGCAACGCTCGACGGCGACGATCGACGAGCACCATCAACGCCCCGATGCCGAAGAAGAGGAAGCTGACCGGCAGCACGACGGTGCGCAACGCAGCGCCCCCCGGGCCCAATGGCGATCCGTCGGCGTTCACCACGCGCAGCCCGACGAGCGCCTGCGACACCGTGTGGCCGGTGACCGCCTGCGACAGCCAGAAGTAGACGAACCCGTAGAGCACGAGCCCTGCGACGCCGAGCCAGCCCGCCGATGCGTCGTCGAGCGACCCGCCGAACAGCACGACGAACAGGTACGACGCCGCCGCCCACACGAATGCGTACGACCACGAGATCATGAAGAGATCCAGGCCGAGTGCGCCGAGGCGCGACACCGGGCCGGCGTATCGACCACTCATCGTCGACGGCAGCCCTGCGGCCACATCCGGCGCGACCGCGTCTGGCGGGCCCGTCGGCAGCGATGCGTAGTCGCGACGCATGAGCCGGTTTAACGCCCGCATCGTGATCTCGTCGACGCCGACGAGTTGGCGGCGCAGCAGGTCGATGAACCGGTCGAACACGCCCTTCGTGCTCTCGGCGACGATCGCATCGATGTCGAGCGACTTTGCGATCGCGTCGACGTCGACGCGGGCGACCACACGGTCGACGTCGATCCGCTCGGCGACCGCATCCAGATCGACGCGCGCGACGATGCGCTCCACGTCGATCCGCTCGGCTGCGGCATCCAGATCGACGCGCGCGACGATGCGCTCCACGTCGATCCGCTCCGCTGCGGCATCGAGATCTGCCCTGGCCACGATGCGATCGACGTCGATGCGCTCTGCAATCGCATCGAGGTCGACGCGATCGACGACCTTGCCGACGTCGATCCGGTCGACGATCGCGTCCAGGTCGATCCGAGCGACGAGCTTGTCGAGGTCCACGCGGTCCAGCACGGCGTCGACGTCCAGTCGATCGATGACCGTGTTCAGGTCCAGACGCGCGAGCAACGCATTCACGTCGATGCGCTCGAGCACGGCATCGACGTCGATGCGATCGACGAGGGCGTTGACATCGATCCGCAGGACGAGATCGTCTGGATCGACCGCATCCGCGACGACGGGGACGACCACGGACGCGAGTGCGTCGAAGGGGCGCTGGAACACACCCCTCTGGCGGGCACGCTCGCTCATGAACCGAGCGTAACGATCCGATCGATGTGCGTTCATCCACCAGATGAGGTGATCCACCGACCGGCGATCTGGCGGTACCGTGCCCGCGTGACCACCGCCACGACGACCCCAGCGCCGGTCGACGACCGGTTCTCGTCGACCGATTGGACGCTGTTCCTGTCGGTCGCCGTCATCTGGGGCGCGTCGTTCCTGTTCATCGACATCGGACTCGACGCACTGCCGCCCGGTGTGATCACGCTGCTGCGCGTCGCGCTGGGCGCCCTGGCACTGGCAGTGCTCCCGCTCCCCCGCCGACACACGAAGATCCTCGCCGAGGATCGCCTGCGGGTCGTCGCGCTGTCGGTGATCTGGGTCGCCGTGCCGTTCACGCTGTTCCCGATCGCCGAACAGCACATCAGCTCTGCGGTCGCCGGTCTCCTCAACGGCGGTACGCCGATCTTCGCGGCGATCTTCGCTATGGTGCTGCTGCGCCAGCCCACCCGAGGCGCTCAGCTACTCGGCATCGTCGTCGGGTTCGCCGGCGTCGTGTTCGTCAGCCTCCCGTCGATCGGCGAGGGTGCGAGCGAGACACTCGGCGTGGCGCTCGTCGTGTTGGCAACGGTGTGCTACGGATTTGCGGTGACGCTCGCCGGGCCGTTGCAGCAGCGTTACGGGTCGGTCAACCTCATGGCCAAGGTGCTGGCGCTGGCGACGATCTGGACCGCCCCGTACGGGCTGTGGCAGATCGGCGACGCCAGTTGGGAGTTGGGTCCGATCATGGCCGTCGTGGTGCTCGGCGTGATCGGCACGGGCATCGCCTTCGCGCTGATGGGCACGCTCGTCGGCCGAGTCGGTTCGACGCGGGCGTCATTCATCACGTACCTGATCCCCGTGGTCGCACTCGTGCTCGGCGTGGTGTTCCGCGGCGACGAAGTGTTCGTCCTCGAACTCGTCGGCGTGGTGCTCGTCATCGGCGGTGCGCTCCTCGCGAGCCGTCGCACCGCGTCGCCGCGCTGAACGAGATCGGCCGGACGAGTCGGACCACCCGCCATTCGGTGGTTGCTGATCTGCGGTCCGTCGCCACCGTGGCTGCGCTACTGGTGGAGTCGACGTGACCGCTCGCCCCCGACGAGTTCGGGGAGGATCTCGCCGATCTGGCCGACGAGCAGCCAGTCGGCGTAGCGGTCCATCGCCGTCTCGGCGCCGTTCACGATGATCACCTGTGCGCCGGCAGCCTTCGCCCGCGGGACGCAATTCGCCGCGGGGAACACGCTGAGCGTCGAGCCGACAGCGAGCATCACGTCGCACTCGTCGCTGACCTGCATCGCCCGGTCGATCACCTCGGGCACGAGCGACTGGCCGAAACTGATCGTGTCGCTCTTGAGGATCCCGCCGCACTCCAGGCACGCCGGATCTGCGTCGCCGGCCCGAACCCGCTCCAGCGCCTGATCCATCGGCCGTCGGTCGTCGCAGTCCCAACACCTCGTGAACCACACGGTGCCGTGCACTTCGATCACCTTCGACGGGTCATTGCCGGCCTTCTGGTGCAGCCCGTCGATGTTCTGGGTCACCACACCGTGCAGCTGGCCACGGCGTTCCAGCGCCACGACCGCGGCGTGCCCGTCGTTCGGCCGAGCCGTCCATGCCGGCGTGGTCAGGCGGTTCTGCCATGCCGCACGGCGGACTTCGGGATCTCCCAGATAGAAGCGGATGTCGGAGGCCTTCTCCGCCGCAGGGTTCTTGGTCCACAGCCCGTTGGGGCCCCGGAAGTCCGGAATCCCGGAATCGGTCGAGATCCCGGCACCGGTGAGCACCACGATGCGCTCGGCGTCGGCGACCGCCGTACGGGCGGCCTGCATCAGGTCCGTCGACATCACACCACTGTGACCGACACCGACGTCCACCGGCAACCTCTCGCCGATATCATCCATTCAACCTCTCAGAAAGGGTATTTTCACATGGGTCTGTTTGATGCGATCAAGGGTCTTCTCTCGAGCGACGGCCTCGGTGGAGTGCTCGAATCGACCGGGCTCGGCGAGCATGTCGAAGGACTGCTCGGCGATGGGACCGCACTGGCCGAGAACTTCGGACTCGACGTCGGTCAGGCCACCGAATCGCTGGGTCTCGACGGCATCGCCGATGCACTTCCCGTCGACCTCGGCGAGGCCACCGCCCCCTGAATCCGCCCTGCGATGAGCGAAGCGCCGGTATCAGGTCCGTTCGCTCATCACTGAGGCGGCAACACACCCTGCGATGAGCGAAGCGCCGGTATCAGGTCCGTTCGCTCATCGGAGCGCGGTCAGGTCAATGCGGCCAGCGCGGCGGCGAAGACCTCGGTGTGGCGATCGACGTCGGCGGGAGCATGCGCTGGCGACAGCAGTGCCATGTTGTGGAACGGCGTCATCAGGATGCCCCGGTTGATCGCCCACAGGTGCATGAACGCATCGAGCCGATCGTCGACAGCGGCCGCGGCGTCGGCGCCGTTGATCGGCAGCGGGCAGAACCAGTACTCGGCGCGGCAGCCGAGCTGCTGCACCGACCACTCCAGGCGGTGCTGCTCGATGGCGTCGGCGACGCCCTCGGTCCAGCGCATGGCGAGTGGGATCATCCGCTCGTAGTCGCCCGGCAGCAGCGTCGCCGACAGCGTCGCTCGGATCGCGGCCGTCGCCATCGCACTTCCCGCGAGCGTGCCGCCCACGCCTCCGACATCGGCGTCGTGGCCGTGGAGGACCGGATCGAGCGCCACCGCGAGGTCGTCGGTCGTCCCGTACGTGGCGACCGGGAACCCGCCACCGATCGGCTTGCCGATCACCACGATGTCGGGGTCGAGTCCCCAAGCCTGCGTACAGCCGCCCGGCCCCGCCGAGATCGTGTGGGTCTCGTCGATGATCAACACGACACCGTGGCGGCGCGTGATCTCACGGACGGCGTCGTGGTAGCCGGGCTGCGGCAGCACGATGCCGATGTTCGTCAGTGCCGGCTCCATCAGCAGTGCTGCGACGTCGCCGTGTGCGAGTGCGGCATCCAGCGCATCGAGATCGTTGAACGGCACCACGCGGGTCGTCACGGCGGGGTCGACCTGGGGACCGATGGCGCCCGGACGGCTGATCACATGGCCTTCGGGACCGAGAATCGCGAGCGTCTCGTCGACCGTGCCGTGATAGCACCAGTCGATCACGGCGACCTTCGGGCGTCCTGTGACGTAGCGCGCGAACCGGAGCACGAACCGGTTGGCGTCGGTGGCCGACGTCGTCAGCTGCCACTTCGCCATCCCGAAACGGCGATGCAGTTCATCGGCCACCCACGCGGCATCCTCGCTCGGCAGCATCGTCGTCGATCGCTCCAGTACGGCGTGGATACCCGCACGGCGATGCCCGGTCATCGCGCCGGTGTCACCGAGGCAGAAGTCGACGTACTCGATGCCGTCGACGTCGGTGAACCGCGCACCGTCCGCTTCGGCGACGTGGATCGGAAACGCCCCCGGCCAGCGGGTCATCCACGGCATCGGCACGCCGGCGAGCAGGTGGCGCCGCCCCTCGTCGGCCAGTTGTCCCGAGCGGGGATGCAGCTCGACGAATCGGCGCTCCTCGTCGGCCATCAGCTCTGCCAGTCGCTCACGTGAGATCACGGGCCGACGGTAGCCTCGATCAGATGTCCGCTCAGGTGCTCAGCGAAGCCGCGCGTCGGCGCACGTTCGCGATCATCAGTCACCCCGACGCGGGCAAGACCACCCTCACCGAGAAGTTCCTGCTGTATGCCGGTGCCATCACGTCCGGTGGTGCGGTGAAGGCCCACGAGGGTCGCCGGGCGGCGACGTCGGACTGGATGGACATGGAGCAGAAGCGCGGGATCTCGATCTCGTCGACGGCGCTCAACTTCCCGTACCGAGACCACGAACTCAACCTGCTCGACACGCCTGGCCACCGCGACTTCTCCGAGGACACCTACCGCGTGCTCGCCGCCGTCGACGCCGTGGTGATGGTGCTCGATTCGGCGAAGGGGATCGAGCCGCAGACGCTCAAGCTGTTCGAGGTGTGCCGATCGCGCAATCTGCCGGTGATCACGTTCCTCAACAAGCTCGACCGGCCCGGCATGGAGCCGCTCGAGCTGCTCGACCAGATCGAGGAGCAGATCGGCCTGCGCCCGACCCCCGCCACGTGGCCGGTCGGATCGTTCGGCGACCTGCGCGGCGTGATCGACCGGCGCACCGACGTCTTCACACGGTTCACCCGCACCGCCCGCGGCAGCCAGATCGCTCCGGAGGAGGACGTGCCGGCCGAGCGCGCCGCCGCCGAGGAAGGCGCCGCCTGGACCAAGAGCACCGAAGAGTCCGAACTGCTCAGTGCGATGGAGGCCGACGTCGACATGGCGTCGTTCCTCGCCGGCGAGTCGACCCCGGTGTTCGCCGGCTCGGCGCTCACCAACTTCGGCGTGCGCCACCTGCTCGACGCAATCGTCGACCTCGCCCCGGCGCCGATGCCGCGGCTCGACGTCGACGACAAGCCACGGCACCTCGACGAACCGTGCTCGGCGTTCGTGTTCAAGGTGCAGGCCAACATGGACCGCAACCACCGCGACCGCATCGCGTTCGCCCGCATCTGTTCGGGCCGGTTCGATCGCGGGATGGTGATGACGTGTGAACGCACCGGCAAGCCGTTCGCCACCAAGTACGCATCGACCGTGTTCGGTGCCGAACGGACCACCGTCGACGAGGCGTTTCCCGGCGACGTCGTCGGGCTCGTCAACGCCACGGGACTCAACCTCGGCGACACGCTGTTCGACGAGAGCGGCCCGAGCGTGAAGTTCCCGCCGATCCCGGCCTTCGCCCCCGAGGTGTTCGCCACGGCGAGGCCGCTCGACACCGGCAAGATGAAGCAGTTCCGCAAGGGCCTCGATCAGCTCAACGAAGAGGGCGTCGTCCAGGTGCTGAAGGACCCGGACTGGGGCGACGCATCACCGGTGCTCGCGGCGGTCGGCCAGCTGCAGTTCGACGTCTTCTCGAACCGGCTCGACATCGAGTTCAACGCACCGATCGAGATCGTGTCCGCGCCGTATCAGGCGATCCGACTGACCGACAAGGAGTCCGCAGACACGCTGCGCGAGAAGCCGGGAGTGCGGATCCTCGCCCGGCTCGACGGGCACCTCGTCGCCCTGTTCGAGAACAAGTACGCACTCGCTCGCATCGAGCAGAACGAACCCGAACTCACGCTCGATCACATCATCGCCGGCTGAGCGATGAGCGAAACGACCACAGAGCGGCTGTTCGCTCATCGCAGGCCGACGAACCCGCTCAGCGATGAGCGAAACGACCACAGAGCGGCTGTTCGCTCATCGCAGGACGGGCAGCGGGTCGCTGATCGCTCACCACGAACCCGAGCTTCCGCCGCCACCACCGCCACCGACGCCTCCTCCCCCTCCGCCGCCTCCGCCGGAGCTCGACGGTGGCGTGTGCGACGACGAGAACGCTGAGCCCGCCGTGTACAGCAACAACGGTCCTGCGAGTGCCACCTGGGGATCGGGAATGTTCGAGGCCTCGACCGCCTTGGACCACGCTTCGGCGGCTCCGAGCGCCACTGCCCATGCGCTGTACTCGCGCACGAGCCCTTGCTCCCACGCCCAGTCGACGTGGCGACCCTCGCTCGCGGCGAGGAACCGGCGGAACGACTCCGACCGCAGCGCCAGCGCAGAGCCGGTGACGGTACGCGAAGCGAACATCGGCCGGTAGGCGATCGCTGCGACCAGCAGGGGGACGAGCATGCCCGCGACCACGGCGAGCCACGGCGACGCCAACACCCGCCAGAACACCTCGGTGCTCGCCAGCACGAAGACACTGACGACCAACGTCGCAACGGCCAACAACATCACCGACAACCCGACCAGCTTCGCCGGCGTCGTCATGCGTCCGCCCGGCCCACCGCTCGACCACCAATCGGCATTCGAGGCGAACGCCAGCTGCTCGCTACGGATCGCGTTCCAGGTTGCGGTGAACTCCTTGTCGTAGCTCCCGAGCTCCACGACGTCGCCCTGCGCGAACAGGCGCTGCAGATGTGCGAGGTCGACGGCGCTGAGCCGGGACGTGTCCGAACCGCGAGTCAGCCGGACGGTGCCGCCGTCGTCGGTCGCGACGAGGGCCTCGTCGGCGATCATCTCGGAGAACCACGCAGAGACCGACTCGTCGTCGACCGCCTCGCGCAACACGACCGCCGCCTGCCACGGCTCGAGACCCCGGGGCGGAACGAACTCGATCGTCGCCAGCTCGGCGAGGCGCGAGTCGGGCACCCGATACGTCGCCACGTCTCGGCGCCGGGCCTGCTCGCCGGGCATCGGCAGCTCCCCGAACGCCGCCTCCGTCGCCCCACCTGCGAGCACGGTGTTGCTTCCCGCAGCGCGGCCCACCAGGTACACGAGTGCCGCCGCCGCCAGTCCGAGGGGGATCATCAGCACACCCAGCGGACGGAACCCTGAGGGAATCGCCCCAGGTGGATCGGGGATCGTCGGCAACGTCGGCGTGGTCAGCGATGCGATCGTGCCACCGACGGTGATGCCCTCGCCGGGCGCCAAGGGTTCGATCACCGCAACGAGATTGCCCGACTCACCCTGTTCGAAGTCGCACCCGCCGATCGCCTCTCGAGCACCGACGAAGCAGTCGACCGAGTCGAACTCGAATCCGGTGAGCACCACCTCGAAGCGCTGGGTCTCGAATGTCTCGTCGTTGCCGATGATGTCGAGGTCCAGACGGCCGCTGCCCAGGTCGGCATCCGGCAGGCGATAGCCGAGGACGTAGCGGTGCCGACCGGTGAACGTGACGGCGGGATCGCCGATGCGGATCCTGGTCTCGTCTCCGATCACCACCACGTCGAGTTCTGCGTTCGCATCCGGCGACTCCGCGACGACGTCGGTCGGGACACCGAAATCGGTGGGAATGATCCGCTGGTAGCCGCGCCGTTCGGTGAGGCCGAAGTCGATGTCGACGACCTCGCGCACGTTCACGCCGCCGGCGTCGGCGGGCCAGACGGTCACCTGCTTGGCGTCGAAGTGCTCGGGTCGGATCACCGACTCGTCGCCGGCGCCGATCACGCCGAAGCCGGCGAGCAACGTCATCACGGCGATCGCCGACCCGACGAGGAGGTGTTGCCAGAACGAGACCGTGCGCAGCATCGGCCCAGTCTGGCCCTGCGCCCCGTCATCGAGCGGTTCCGCTCCGGTCGGCGTAGCGCCCACTGTCCTGGCACCGGCTCCTTCCCCGACAGTTCCACACCCGAAGGAGGCCCCGTGACCGAGATCTCATCGCCGTCCACACCAGGCGCAGACGCATCGCAGCGCGCCGCAATGATCACCGTACGCCCGTGGCTCGATCCGGTCGTCGACGACGACGGATTCGACCCCCGGTCGAGATATGTCGAAGTCTTCTGGTTGGGTGTGCTCGGTCCCACCGCGACATGGTTGCTCCGCCGACTGGTCGCCGGACTCGAACGATCGCCCGACGGCTACGTGCTCGATCTGCACGCCACCGCGCAGGCGATGGGACTCAGCTACGCGAGCGGACGCTCCTCACCGTTCAGCAAAGCACTCCAACGCTGCGTCATGTTCGGCCTCGCCCACCCGATCGACGGCGGCCTCGCCGTGCGCCGACGTGTCCCACCGATCAGCTTTCGCCACCTACGGCGCATGCCGCAATCGGTCCAGGCCGCGCACGCCGATTGGGTCCACACGACGGTCGGTGTCGACGAACTGACGCGGGCGCACCGCTTGGCGACGACGATGCTCGAACTCGGCGACGACCCGTCGGAGATCGAACACCACCTCGTTGCTCTCGGTGTCAGCGATGCGGTGGCGGCGGAGGCGGCCGACAACGCCGCCCGCCTCGGCGACGACGTCAGACGGGTGGGTTGAAGTTCGACGCGAGGTCGATCAGCAACCGGGTGCCGAAACCTGTCGCACCCTTGGCGTAGATCCCGTCGTCGCCGTCGACCATCATCGGACCGGCGATGTCGAGGTGCGCCCACGGGACGTCGCCGGCGAACTCGCTGAGGAAGATCGACGCCGTGATCGCACCGGCATAGGGGCCGCCGATGTTCTTCATGTCGGCGACGACCGAGTCGAGCAGCTTGCGATATCGCTCGGTCGCCAACGGGAGCTGCCAGATCGGTTCGTCGGTGGAGTCCGAGCGCTCGAGCAACTGGTCGACGAGCGCCTGGCTCGACCCGAGCACCGCAGCGACCTGCGGGCCGAGCGCAGCCATGGCGGCACCGGTGAGCGTGGCGATGTCGACGATCGCGTCGGGCGCCTCCTCGACGGCGAGCGACAGACCGTCGGCCAGGACGAGACGACCCTCGGCATCGGTGTTGTGGATCTCGACGGTCTTGCCGTTGCGCATCGTCAGCACGTCGCCGAGTTTGAGCGCACTGCCCGACGGCATGTTGTCGGTGCACATCAGCCACGCCGTCACCTTGGTCCTGACCTCGAGGTCCTGCAGGGCACTCATCGTGGCGAGCACCGCAGCCGCGCCGGACATGTCCATCTTCATGTTCTGGTGGAAGACGTCGTGACCCTTGAGGGAGATGCCGCCCGAGTCGTACATGATCCCCTTGCCGACGAGGGCGAGGTGACCGGTCGCATTCCTCGGCGACCACGTCAACTTGACCATTCGAGGTGGCTCGGTCGACCCGCGGTTCACACCGAGGAGGCCACCGCAGCCCAGCTGCTGCAACTGATCCTTGTTGAACACCTCGACCTCGAGGCCGGTCGACTTCCCGATCTCGACAGCCTTGGCAGCGAGTTCCTTCGCGTTGAGATGGGTGGGAGGCGTGTTCGCGAGCTCACGGGCGAACGCCGCCGCTGACGCGACCACCTTGCCGCGCTCGGCGCCCTTGGCGACGTCCTTTGCCCGCTTGTCGCCGCCGACCAGTGTCAGGCTCTCGAGGCGCGAGGCGTTGGAGGGCTCGTTCTTCAGCCCGGTGTAGCGGTACGACGCGAGCAGGACACCCTCGGCGACCGCTTGCGCTGCGACCGCGCCATCGACGTTGTCGACGTCGGCGAGGTTCGTCGCGACATGTGCGTGCTTCGGTACCGCTCTCGCGAATGCGGCGGCGGCCGAGCGCAGTCCCGACGCGTCGATCGTGCCCGGATCACCGATGCCGATCGCCACCGCCACGCCGTCGCTCGTCGGCACGGTGAGCACCTGACCTGCCTTGCCGTCGAATCCGTTCGCCTCCAGCGCAGACCGGTTCAGCCCGACCTGACGCGGCACGGCACCCTTGGTGGAAACCGCCCATCCCACCGCCGTTGCGGTCTTCGGAGCAGAGCGTGCCGTCGAAACGGCGACGGCGGACACGGTGGCACTGGCGTCGGTCATGGGCCACAGTCTGGCCCGACGATCGCTCGATGCGCCACCGCAACGGTTGCCCCGCCCCTGGTGACCGTCTAGTTTCCAGTGGCAGGTAGCCACGAGGTTGCCGTGAGGTGAACAACAGCATCGCCGGACCGGCGAAGCGGATGGGGGAACCGATGGGAACGAACACACGACGAGCGCTCGTACCGCTGGTGGCACTGGCGCTGCTCGGAGCGGCCTGCACGAGCGACGACAACGACGACGCGGGCAGCGGTGACACGTCGCCCGACGTGACCGAAGCAACCGACGAGACGACGCCACCGGACGAGACGACAGCACCGGAGGACACCGTCGAGGTCGTCCAGGCCGACGAGTCGACACTCGACGCCGTCATCGCGAACGACGTCGTCCGCTGTGGCACCCGCGATGCGCTGCCCGGCTTCGCGGTCCTGACGCCCGACGGTGACCACGTCGGCTTCGACAGCGACTTCTGCCGGGTGGTGGCGGCCGCCGTGCTCGGCGATGCGACCAAGGTGGAGATGGTCGACCTCGAGACCGCCGATCGCTTCACCGCACTGCAGTCCGGCGAGATCGACGTGTTGATCCGCAACACCACCTGGACCGCGAGCCGCGACGGTGCCGAGGGTGCAACCTTCCTCACTCCGACGTTCTACGACGGCCAGGGCATCATGGTCGGCGCCGACAGTGGGTTCGAATCGATCAACGATCTCGATGGTGTGATCGTCTGCGTCGCACAGGGAACCACGACCGAGGGCAATGCGGCGAACGAGGCAGCACGGCTCGGCCTGAACTGGGAGGTTCGGGCGTTCGAGGATCCCGCACTGATCCAGGAGGCATTCATCGCCGGCCAGTGCGACGCGTGGTCGTCGGACCGCAGCCAGCTCACCGCCCTGCGCAGCGAGTTCCCGGACGGACCGGAGGCGCTGACGATCCTGCCCGAGGTGTTCTCCAAGGAGCCGCTGGCACCGGCGGTCGCCGACGGCGACACCGAGTGGGCCCAGGCGGTCAACTGGGCCGTGCTCGCCACGATCCAGGCCGAGGAGTTCGGCATCGATTCGACCAATGTCGACACGTTCGGTGACACCGAGGACGTCTCGATCCAGCGCTTCCTCGGCCAGGAGGTCGAGGGTGACGACGGCGCGGCCGTGCTCGATCCGGGCCTCGGCCTGCCGACCGACTTCGCCTATCAGGTCGTGAGCCAGGTGGGCAACTACGGCGAGATCTTCGACGAGCATCTCGCCCCGCTCGGTCTGGAGCGGGGCCTCAACTCGCTGTGGACCGACGGCGGCCTGCTCTACTCGCCGCCGTACCGCTGACCAGCGCACTGAGCACCCGGGTCCCGCTCTGGCGGGATGTCCGGGTGCTCAAGTGGGTCGCCCAACTGGTCGTCGTCGGCCTGGTGGTCGCCGTGGTGCTCTGGCTCTACGGCAACTACGTCGACAACACGGCCGAACAGAACATCCCAACCGATCTCGGGTTCCTCGACAACCCGGCCAACTTCCAGATCACCGGCAACGAGCTGTCGGCCAACGCCGCCGTTCGTGATGCGCTCTATCAGGGGCTGCTCAACACGCTGCGGATCTCGGTGGCCGGCATCGTGGCGGCGACGGTGCTCGGCACGCTCGTCGGCATCGCCAGGCTGTCGAGGAACTGGATCGTCAGCAAGTTGGCGACGGTGTACGTCGAAGCGGTTCGCAACATTCCGCTCGCGCTGTTCGTCGTCGCCGGCTTGCTCGTCGTCGTTCTCGGCGTGTTTCCCAGGGTCCAGGATGCCTGGGACATCGGCGGCATCGCGATCATCTCCAACCGCGGCGTCGCGGTGCCGTGGTACATCGGTGCGGGCTACGGGTTGATCGCCCTCGGCGCCGTCGGCGCGGCGGCCGCGTGGCTGGTGGCCCGTTGGCGATCGTCGGTGTCCGACCGCACCGGCACACTGCCGCGTTCGGGGCTGTGGGCCACCGGCGCCTTCCTCGTCGTGTTCCTGACCGGCTGGGTGGCACTCGGCTACGAGTGGACGCTGCCGACTCTCGACGGCCGCCAGACGGTCGGTGGCATCCGCATCGATCCGTCGTTCTTCGCACTGTTCTTCGCGTTGGTGATCTACACGGCGAGCCACATCGCGGAGATCGTCCGCGGCTCGATCCAGGCCGTGCCGAGAGGTCAGGGGGAGGCGGCCGACGCCGTGGCGCTGAGCGGCTTCCAGCGGATGTGGTACGTGATCCTTCCGCAGGCGTTCCGCATCGCCATCCCTCCGATCGGCAACCAGTACCTCAACCTGATCAAGAACTCGTCGCTGGGTGCCGCCATCGGGTACTACGACCTCACGCTCGTGGCACAGACCACCGTCGGCAACGGCTCGCCGGCGGTTCCCGTGTTCGCTCTGACGATGGTGATGTACATCGCCATCTCCCTGATCACCTCGGTACTCGTCAACATCGCCAACCGCCGCAGCGCACTGGTCGAACGATGAGTGCAACCGCACACCGTTCCGGAGCGCTGGTGTGGGCCAAGCGCAACCTGTTCCGCACGCCGCTCGACGGCGTACTCACCATCGTGTTCGGTGCGCTGAGCGTGTGGCTGCTCTACAAGACATTGTCGTTCATCTTCGTCACGGGTCGCTGGGACATCATCCGTGTCAACCTGCGCCTGCTGATGATCGGACGCTTTCCCGAAGTGCACGAGCTTCGTCTCGTCGTGGCGGTGATCGCACTCGCAGCGTGGGGCGGCTTCCTCGCCGGGTTCATCCACGCCCGCCAGGTCCGCAGCGGCAAGGTCTCCGGCGACGAGTCCCTGACGGCCCGGGTGGCCGACATCGCCGCCCGCCTCTGGCTTCCCTCCGTGGTCGTGGTGCTGCTGCTCTTGCTCTCGGGCTCCGCCGGACCGTGGATCATGGTCGGGCTGGCGATCGTCGGTGCCGTGCTCGGGCGGCTGATCGGACCGTTCGCGGGACGACCGAAGCTCGGACCGACGGGCACGGCGGTCGTGTACGTCGGCCTCGCCGCCGTGCCGGTCGTCGTCTACTTCTACGTCGTCACCGCTGTCGGATTCGACGACTGGGGCGGGTTCATGCTGAACCTGTTCCTGGCCATGTGTTCGATCGTGCTGTGCTTCCCGCTCGGCATCCTCCTCGCCCTCGGCCGGCGCTCGACGCTGCCGCTGGTGCGGGTGGTGTGTACCACCTACATCGAGATCGTCCGCGGTGCGCCGCTGTTCGTGCTGCTGCTGCTCGCCAACGTGGCGCTCGGGTTCTTCGTGCCCGACAGCCTCGCCCCGTCCACCTCGTCGCGTGCCATCGTCGTGTTCACACTCTTCACGGCGGCGTACATGGCCGAGATCATCCGCGGCGGCCTGCAGTCGGTGCCGCGCGGGCAGATCGAGGCGGCGAAGGCGATCGGGCTCAGTCCGGTCCGCCAGACCGGCTACATCGTGTTGCCCCAGGCGCTGCGCAACGTGATCCCCGCCCAGATCGGTCAGTTGATCAGTCTGTTCAAGGACACGACGCTGGCCGGCATCGCAATGGGGCTGTTCGAACTGCTCAACGTGTCCACTGCGATCACCGCACAGGAACAGTTCCGGGGCCAGGGCCTGATCGGCGAGACGATCACGTTCGCTGCTCTGATGTTCTGGACGGTGGCCTTCACGATGAGCCGAGAGAGCCAACGGCTGGAACGACGATTGGGAGTGGGAGTCAGATGAGCGAGCAAGAACCACGACACACCGGCCACGGGGCCTCGACGGCGCCGGTGTTCGCCGACGCGACCGAGATGCGCGGCACGGGCACGGCGATGATCGAGCTGGAGCACGTCGACAAGTTCTTCGGTGACTTCCAGGCGCTGAAGGACATCAACCTGAAGGTCGGGGGCCAGGAGGTCGTCGTGGTGATCGGGCCGTCGGGCTCGGGCAAGTCGACGATGATCCGCTGCATCAACCGGCTCGAGGAACACGATGCCGGGCGCATCGTCGTCGACGGCACCGAACTGTCCAACGACATCCGCAACATCCAGGAGATCCGCCGCGAGACGGGCATGGTGTTCCAGAGTTTCAACCTCTTCCCCCACCTCAGCGTGCTCGACAACATCACGTTGGCGCCCCGCAAGGTCCGCAAGATGCCCAAGGCCAAGGCCGAAGCCCTGGGCATGGAACTGCTCGAGATGGTCAAGATCCCCGAGCAGGCCGGCAAGTATCCGGGGCAGCTCTCGGGCGGTCAGCAGCAGCGCGTGGCGATCGCACGGTCGCTCGCGATGAAGCCGAAGGTGATGCTGTTCGACGAACCGACCTCCGCCCTCGACCCCGAGATGATCAACGAGGTGCTCGACACGATGAAGGAGCTGGCAGCGTCGGGCATGACGATGATCGTCGTCACCCACGAGATGGGCTTCGCCCGCGAGGTGGCCGACCGGGTGGTGTTCATGGCCGACGGCCAGATCGTCGAGGTCGGCACCCCGGACCACTTCTTCGAGAATCCGAGCGAGGACCGCACCAAGCTGTTCCTCTCGCAGATCCTGTAGCTCGCCGCCGGCTCCACCGCGCACGACGTCTCACGGCGGAGATGGTCTGCCAAACTCTGCGCCGTGAGCGACACCGCACCCGAACGGCCGCACCAGCGGCACTGGCTCCGCTGGATTCTGATCGGCGGCGCCGCCGCCGTCGTGCTCGTGTTCGCGGCGATCTTCGTCTACGCGAACTTCATCAACGACGCACCCGATGCCCTCGGTACGACCGACCTGTCCAATGCACTGGTCGCCACGACCGTCACCGACACAGCGGTGACCACGACCGCGTCGACGCCGAGCCCGTCGACCGCTGCGCCGTCGGGAACCGAAGCCTCCGGCAACGGTGACGTCGCCGACTTCGACGGCGACTGGGCACCGACGCCGGCCTCGGAGTTCGGATATCGGGTCGAGGAGATCCTCGCCGGTGTGAACACGACCGCAGTCGGGCGCAGCAACGAGATCGAGGGCCTGCTGACGATCGACGGTGCCAGCGCCACGGTCGTCGACGTCACGGTGCAGATCGACAGCATCTACAGCGACGATCCACGCCGTGACGGTCAGTTCCGGGGCCGAATCATGAACGCCGCCGAGTACCCCACTGCCGAGTTCCGGATCAGCGAGCCGATCGACTTCGGGCGGATCCCGGTCGGCGACGAACAGATCACCGCAACGGCGACGGGCGAACTCACGTTGCGCGGTGTGACCAACCCGGTCACCTTCGACGTGACGGCACAGAGCACCGACGGGCGCATCGGCGTGCTCGGATCGATCCCCGTCGTGTTCGAGGACTACGGCATCGACAATCCGTCGGGCGGTGTGGTCTCGACCGAGGACGAGGGACTGGTCGAGTTCGTGCTCGTGTTCGAACGGGCCTGACCTGGTCCTTGCGGACCCGACCCCGAAGGACCCGCTACGCGCCGGCGACGGGCTGGCTCTTCGCCCAGGCGGACGCGAGGGCGGCGTAGCGTCCGCCCTGCTCGACGAGTTCGGTGTGGTTGCCGAGTTCGACCAGGCGCCCGCCGTCGATGACGCCGATGCGGTCGGCGCGCTGGATCGTCGACAGGCGGTGGGCGACGACGATCGTCGTGCGGCCGCTCATCAGCGAATCGAGTGCCCGCTCGACGATGAACTCGGTCCCCGGGTCGAGGTTGCTCGTCGCCTCGTCGAGCACGAGCACCGCCGGGTCGACCAGTGCGGCGCGGGCCAACGAGACGAGCTGACGCTCCCCCGCCGACAGCCGCGACCCGCGTTCGCGGACCTCGGTGTGGATGCCGTCGGGGAACTCCTCGAACCGTTCGAGCGCTCCGATCGCGTCGAACGCGGTGCGGATGTCGTCGTCGGTCGCATCGGAACGAGCGACGCGCACGTTGTCGGCGACGGTGCCCCCGAACAGGAACCCCTCCTGGGGCACGACCACCACGCGCCGGCGCAGCGAGGCGATCGTGGCATCGCGAAGATCGATGCCGCCGAACGTGATCGTGCCCTCGGTGGGGTCGTAGAGGCGGGCCATCAGCTTGGCGAGCGTCGACTTGCCGGCGCCGGTCGGACCGACGAGTGCGAGCCGTTCGCCGTCGCGCGACCGTGATCGACACGTCGCTCAGCACGGCGACGTCGGTCTGCGGATAGCGGAATCCGACCCGATCGACGACCAGTTCGCCGGCGGATGCCAGCTCGTGCTCGCCGTCTTCGATGTCGGGCACCGTGTCGAGGATTCCGAACAGCTTGTTGAGCGATGCCGCCGAGGACTGCACGGTGTTGTAGAGCTGCGACAGCTGCTGGACCGGCTCGAAGAGCTGGGCGTACAACAGCACGACGGTGATGATCTGGCCGATCTCGACATCGCCTCGCGCGTACAGCCAGCCCCCGACGGCGACGATCAACGCGGTCGCCAACACGCCCGCTGTCTCGACGAGACCGAAATACCACGTCGACACCCTCACGCTGTGGACGTGTGAGTCGTACAGCTCGCGGTTCGACTCCTTGAACCGACGCTGCTGCTCGGGTTCGCGGGCGTAGGCCTGGATGACGCGAACCCCGGCGATGCCCTCTTGGAGCGCCGACAGGTTCTGGCCGATGTTCTCGCGCACGTCGAGGTACGCGGCGTTCGAGTCGCGTTGGAACTTGCGTGACGCCACGATGATGACGGGCATCACCAGCAGCCCGACGAGCGCCAACTGCCACGACGTGACGAATGCCAGGACGAGCGCGAAGCACACCAAGAGGATCGCTGCGACGAACTGCAGGAGCCCCCACTGCACGAGTTCACCCATCGACTCGATGTCGGCGGTCATCCGGGCGACGAGCACGCCAGACTTGTTCCGGTCGAAGAAGGCGAGCGACTGTCTCTGGATGTGGTCGAAGACGCGGATGCGCAGGTCTCGCAGGAACCCCTCGCCGGCCCGGTTGATCAAGATGTACTGCTGGCGCGCTGCGAGGTACGACACCGCAGTGAGGCCCATGTAGAAGATCACGGCATTGCGCAGGATCTCGGAGTTCTTCGGCCGGATGCCGTTGTCGATCGCCCAGCCGAGGATCACCGGGCCGAGGACCACACCAAGGGTGGACAGGGCGGTGAACGCCAGCGCCCATGCGATCGTCTTCTTGAATGGCAGCGCCATGCGACCGGCGCGACGCAGCACCTTCTTCGCCTCCTCGGCGTCGAGCTTGTCCTCTTCGGAGATGGCCCCCATCGCGTGCATCAGTCACCCCCCACCGGGGTCGCGGAGTCCGTGCCGAGCTCGGCGCGCTCCGCCTCGTCAGCGGCGTCCATGGCGGCGAGCACCTCGCGGTAGCGCGGTTCGCGGTCGAGCAGCTCCTGGTGCGGCCCCGACGCGGCCACGCGGCCGCCGTCGAGCAGCACGACGGTGTCCGCCAGCGCGATCGTGCCGGGCCGGTGCGCGATCACGATCGTCGTGCGGCCGGCCATCACGGTCGACATCGCGGAGCGGATCTCGTGCTCCTTCGACGGGTCCACTGCGGACGTGGCGTCGTCGAGCACGAGCACACGTGGATCGGCGAGGATCGCCCGGGCGATCGCGATGCGTTGGCGTTGCCCGCCCGACAGCGAGAATCCCCGCTCACCGAGCTTGGTGTCGTACGCCTCGGGCAGTCCCATGATGAAGTCGTGGGCCCCGGCGAGTCGGGCGGCGCGTTCGACCGACTCGCGGTCGGCGTCGGGTTCGGCGAACGCGATGTTCGCAGCCACGGTGTCGTGGAAGAGCAGCGTGTCCTCGAACACGATGCCGACGGCGCGACGCACATCGTGAACGGCGAGATCACGTACGTTGACACCGTCGATGCGGACCCGGCCCTCGTCGACGTCGTAGAAGCGAACGAGCAGCCGGGCGACGGTCGACTTGCCCGAGCCGGTCGCTCCGACCAGTGCGACCGATTGGCCCGGCGCCAGGTCGAGGTCGAACCCGTCGAGTACCGGCGAGGCGGGGTCGTAACCGAATCGGACGCTGCGGAACTCGACGGCACCGGCGCGCTCGGCAGCGGGGAGCGCCAACGGACGCTGCGGGTCGACAACGATGGGCGCCGTGTCGAGGATCTCGTTGACCCGCTCGAGCGCAGCACCGGCACGCTGCGCCCAGGCGATGGTCATGCCGAGCATGCGCAGCGGCGACACCAGCAGCGCGACGTAGAAGTTGAACTGGACCAACTGACCGACGGTGAGGTCGCCGTCGATCACCTGCATCCCGCCGACGGCGAGCACTGCGATGAGTCCCAGCTGTGGGAGCAGCTCGATGGCAGGCAGGTACTTGGCGCGGATCCGGGCGGCGCTGATCGAGGCGGCGCGGATGTCGTCGGCTTCGGTGCGCAGCCGTGCCGACTGGACGGCCTCCGCGCCGAAGCCCTTGACGACGCGCACGCCGCCGACCGTCTCCTCGACGACAGTGGCCAACTCGGCTTGCTCGGCTTGCACGGCGAGCACCGCAGAGTGGATCGACTGCGAGAAACGACGACCCGCGATGTTGACGAACGGCAAGGGCGCCAGCGCGATGAGCGCCAGCTTCCAATCGGTGACGAACAGGATCACCGAGACCGCGATGATCATCGAGAAGTTCGACAGCGTGATCGGGATCATCACGACGAACGACTGGATCTGGTTCAGATCGCTCGACGAGCGGCTCATCAGCTGACCGGTCTGAGCTCGGTCGTGGTAGCCGATGTGCAACGACAGGATGTGGTTGAACAACTGCTCGCGAAGTCGCGTCTCGGTCCAGCGGGCCTCACGGAACGCGTAGAAACGCCGGAGTGCGGTGAACGTGCCGACGGCCACGCCCGCAATGGCGATCAGCGACGCCCACAGCAGCAGCATGTCGTCCTGTTCGATGCCGCGGTCGATGCTGTAGCGCACCAGCAGCGGCACCGACACCTTGCCCACCATCCACAGCAGGCCGATCAGCGAGCCGATGATCAGGTTCTTGCGCTGGGCGCGCAACGTCGTCGACAACAGCTTCCAGCGCGACGGTGGATCCTGCGAATCGCCTCCCCGCGTGGGGATCTCGTTCAGCGTGTCGGTGTCAGCGCTCACTCAGCCGGCATCGTTCCCTGCGAGCGGTGCGAGCAGCTCGGTCACACGTTCTTTCGGCCGGCCGATGATCGCCGTGTCGGCGGTGACGACGAGCGGGCGTTGCAGCAGCTGCTTGTGCTCGACGAGCAGGTCGACGATCTGGTCGTCGGTCACCGCATCGTCCTCGGTCAGGCCGAGCTTCTTCCACATGCTGTCGCGCCGCACCAACGCCGTCGGCTCGTCCTCGAGCTTGGCGATGATCGAACGCAGCGTGTCCGCATCGGGCGGCGTCTTGATGTAGTTGACGATGTCGACGTCGACTCCGAGTTCTTCGGCAATGCGCACGGCATTGATCGAGGAGTTTCAATGCGTGTTGTGGAAGATCGTCGCCACGGAGGTGCTGCTGGCCATCCATCCGAGGCTACGGCCTGGTTGGAACGCTGCTCTCATCGGTTGCGCACCCGGCTCGATAGTGTCACTGGCACCGACTCCCTCCTTCGCTCAGCACCTTCGACCGAAGGAGACACGATGTCTCACGACCCGTCATTCCACGCCGTACCGCGTGGCGGCATCGATCCCATCCGCTGCGCCGACGATGCGCTGGCGGTGCTGGCGCTCGGTGCGCCCTACGGCGCCGACACGATCGTCATCCTGCTCGACAGCGAACACCGGGGTGCGTCGATCATGATCGTGACCGGCACCGACACGCCCGACGCGATGTTCCACATCCTGCAACGGTGCGTCGAAGCGGCACGTGACCATCGCGAGATCGACGCTCTGATCCTGGCGAGCAGCCGACCCGACGGCGACGTCGAACCCGACGACGTCCATCGCTGGCTCGAAGCGAGCGATCAGTGCACCGCCGGCGGTCTCGAGCTGGTGGAGTGGTTCGTGCTCGGCCGGACCGGTCCCCGTTGTCCGCGAGCGCTGTTCGGCGGAACCGAACGATGGGCGGCGTGAAGCCGGGCCCCCTCACGCGACACCATCACGGGGACGGACCGTGCCCGGTTTGCACACGGCGCTGCGCCGGGGTGAGCCGCAGCCCGGCGCCGCGTAGCCGGCGCACCAACTCACGGCTCTCGACCTGCTCGGCGCCCGCCTCGATCAGCTCCGCTCGGTACTCCTCGGGGATGTCGTAGTGATCGCCCTGGAATCCCCGACGCGGGATGCCGGCGCGTCCGGCGAACTCGTGGAGCTCGTCGTAGGACGTGTCGCTCACCAGGTGACACCACTTCTTGCCACGCCACCACCACCGGGCCTCGTCGATCAGGATCGTCACGACGTTCACCCTGCCACGACGGCTGGCACACTGGCACGATGAGCGACCACGAGCTCGAGCTCGACGTTGCGTGGCAACGCCACGTCACCGCACAGCGGACCCTGCTCGACCGGCTGCTCGCCCGACACCGCGAGAAGCACCGGCGCTATCACACCGCCACCCACGTCGCCTGGGTGATCCGCCACGTCGACGAGCTGGCGGCGACCGAGCCGATCGAGCACCTCGACGAGGTGGTCGCTGCGGCGTTCTACCACGACGCCGTCTACGAACCGGCCTACCCGGCCAACGAGCGCGCCAGCGCCCGCCTGGCCCGGCGGGACCTGGCGTCGGTCGGGTGGCCCGACGAGGCAGTCGAACGCGTCGGGGCGATGATCGAGGCGACCGAACACGGCGCTGCGGAACAGCCGATCTCTCCCGACACCGCCGTGTTGCTCGACGCCGACCTCGCGATTCTCGGCGCCGACCCGGCCGCCTACGCCGCCTACGTCACCGGCGTGCGCGCCGAGTACCGCCACGTCGCCGACGACGACTGGACGACGGGACGTGCGGCCGTGCTCGACGGGTTCCTACGTCGTGCGACCATCTTCCACACGGCGACCGGCTCCGAACGCTGGGAGGCCCGCGCCCGCGCCAACCTCACCGCTGAACGCAGCGCGCTCTGATCGATCGGGGTCACCCCGCAGCTGCGTCGGCCACGATGGCGACCTCGTCGAGGGGGATGCCGTCTTCGATCTCGGCTTGGACGCCGCGCTCGAGCAGGCCGTAGCCGACGACGGTGACGAGGGTGACCGAGCCCATCACGACGATCGCATTGCGGAGCCCGATCGCCTCGGCGAGCAGGCCGAGCGGTGCGGCGGCGATCCCGAACCCGGCGAAGCTCAACATCATCAGCGACTGCACTCGCCCCTGATGCGTGTCGCCGGTCATGTTGAGCGCGATCGCATTCGACAGTGACTGGTACCCGGTCGTGCCGGCACCGATGAACGCCACGATCAGGACGCCGATCCCGAACAGCGGTGACAAGCCCAGGGCGATCACGCCGACGCCGAACACGAGACCCGATGCGATCATCAGCTTCCACACCCCCGGGCCGTCGGCGCGGCCGGCGAGCGGCACGGCGACGGCGACCGCGCCGATCGAACTGGCGGACATGATCACGCCGACCCAGCCGTCGCCCAGGTCGAATTCGCCCTTGACCAGCGCCGGGATGAACGCCACGTAGTTGAAGCCGAACATGATGATCAGGAACGAACTGAGCACGAGCCGCCGCAGGTGCGGACGCGCCGCGACGTACCGCACGCCGTCGACGATCTCGGCGAACGGGCTCGCCGTCGACGTCGCTCGCGGCGCAGAGCCCGGCGGGCATCGCACGTAGAGCACGAACGACAGGACCGAGAACGCGGCCGACACGACGTACGCCCCACCGATCCCGATGAAGACGATGCCGGCGAGGGCGCCGGCGAACGCCGGGGCGATCACGCGGGTGCCGTTCATGCTCAGCATCGACAGCGTGATCGCATTGCCGAGTTGATCCCGACCGACGATCTCGGATGTGAACGCGACGCGGGTCGGACCGAGGAAGCCGAACGCCACCCCCTGGGTGACGGCGGCGACGAGCAGCATCCAGAACGCGACGACGTCGGTGAGCACGACGATGCCCATTCCGGCCGCCGCCGCGAGGATGGCCGCCTGGCTGGCGATCAGCACGCGACGCTTCGGCAGGCGGTCGGCGGCGACCCCGCCGAGCGGGGTGGCGACCAGCAGGGCGATGCCGAAGCAGAGATAGACGAGACCGAGTGCGCCCTCGCGCTCGGTGAGGTCCCAGGCGAGCACGCCACGCAGCAGGAACTGCATCTGCACCGACATGAACGAGAACGTGCCGGCCCACCACAGCTTGCGATAGTCGAGATTCTGCAGCGACGCGAACGAGCGCTCGAACCGGGGCATCGCCCCACCCTGCCCGATCCGCCTCCGATTCTCACGATCGGCGGATCGGGACGTCCGTCAACTGCGCACGTACCCCTGTGCGATCGCCATCGACCGGACGGCCGCGGCGACGGCGTCGGCGACGCCCGGCTCGAAGGCGCCGGGGATGATGCGCTCGGCGACGGGATCGGCGACGAGCGCTGCGAGCGCGTCAGCAGCGGCGCGCTTGATCTCGATCGTGCACCGCGTGGCCTGCACGTCGAGCAGACCCCGCAAGACGCCCGGGAAGGCGAGCACGTTGTTGATCTGGTTCGGATAGTCGCTGCGGCCCGTGGCGATCACCGTCACGTTGGGCGGCATCAGCTCGGGCATCACCTCCGGCGTCGGATTGGCCATCGCGAACACGATCGCGTCGTCGGCCATCTCGGCGAGCCACTCGGGCTCGATGATGCCCGGACCCGACAGCCCGAGCAGCACGTCGGCGCCCCGCAACGCCTCGCGGACACCGCCACGGCGGTCGTCGGTGTTGCCGTTGTCGACGAACCACTGCTTCGTCGGGGTCAGGCGTTCACGCTCACGATGCAGGATGCCGGTGCTGTCGACGCCGATGATGTCGCCGGTGCCGTCCTGGCCGACGCCGGCGTCGTGCAACAACTCGGCCACCGCCACACCCGCCGCACCCGTGCCCACGATCGCCACCCGCAACTCCTCGACGCGTTTGCCGACGACACGGGCGGCATTGATCAGCGCTGCGAGCGCAACGATCGCCGTGCCGTGCTGGTCGTCGTGGAACACCGGGATGTCGAGCGCCTCTTGGAGGCGTCGCTCGATCTCGAAGCACTCGGGGGCCTTGATGTCCTCGAGATTGATGCCGCCGAACGTCGGAGCGATCGCGGTGCCGATCGCCACCATCTCGTCGACAGTCCGCGCGTCGACGCACAGCGGATAGGCATCGACGCCGCCGAACTGCTTGAACAGCACCGCCTTGCCTTCCATCACGGCCATCGCCGCCTCTGGTCCGATGTCGCCGAGGCCCAACACCGCCGTCCCGTTGGACAGCACGGCGACTGCGTTCGACCGGCCGGTGAGCGACCAGACGCGGCTCGGTTCGTCGGCGATCGCCTGCGACACCCGACCGACGCCGGGCGTGTAGGCGAGCGCCAGGTCCTCGGGGCCGTCGATCGGCACCCGGGAAGCGACGACGAGCTTGCCGCCCTCGTGCAGGACGAAGGCCGGATCGCCGGCGTAGGGATCGGTCACGTCGACGCCGTCGGGGATGGACGTGCCGACGTCGGAGTCGGTGGCATTCGTGGTCATGGTCGTGTCCTTCGAGGAGATGCAAGGGTGTCCCGAAGACCTGCAACGGAGCCCGCCGCCGGTGTCCGGCTGGTCGGGCGAGTTCGACGAAGTGCTCAGCGCTGACGCTGAACTCGTGTCCCCCGCCTGACCCGTACCGGAATGAGTACGGGTGCGGGGCCGCGTGCTGCCACTGCACCTGCTGCCACCACGAGGGCGGCTGCGGTCGCTACAGCGGCGACAATGGCGATGAGCACGTGGATGAGCCTACCCGATCTGTTTGACTGAGACCATGACCGATCTCGAAACGATGCCGGTCGAGCGTGTCGACGTCGACACCGACGAGACGACCGAGACCGGCGAACCGACCGTTGCACACATCGTGAAGACCAAACGCGGCGAGAACGCCGCCGCCGCCGTGCTCGAGGCGCGGATCATGGGCACGCCGGTCGAGGCGCTGTGTGGGTTCATCTGGGTGCCTTCACGCGATCCGAAGAAGCTCCCGATGTGCCAGGAGTGCAAGAGCGTGTACGAGATGTACCGGGCGTTCAACGACGGCCTGCACGAGACACCGAACGACTGACGGTGACCGCACTGCGCATCCGCCAGGCCGTGCGGGCACTGCTCGTCACACCCGACGACCACATCTTGCTGGTGCGCTTCGAGTTCCCCGACGCAACGGTGTGGTCGCTGCCCGGCGGTGGCCTCGACCCCGGCGAGACCCACCTGGAAGCACTCCGCCGTGAGCTGGTCGAGGAGGTCGGCTTGCACGACCCCGTCATCGGCGCCCACGTGTGGAACCGCGAGCACATCATCCCTCATCTCGACGGTCTCTGGGACGGCCAGCGCGATCGGTACTACGTGGTCGAAGCCCCCGAGCGTTTCGATCCCCGGCCGGCACTGAGCTGGGACGAACTACGCGCCGAACGGCTCCACGAGCTGCGGTGGTGGCACCTCGACGACGTCGAATCGGCCACGACCGACGGCGTCTGGTTCTCGCCGCGGGCGCTCGGCGCACATCTGCGCACGTTGCTCAGCGTCGGTCCCCCGCCGTCGCCGATCGACACCGGCGTGTGACCGACCGGCGGGTGACCGCCCGGCTGTGGAGTCAGGTCGTCGTGTTGACGATCAACACATCGCAGTCCGCATGCTTGAGCACGTCGCCGGCGACCGATCCGAGGACGCGGGAGACGCCCTGGACCCGACGGTTGCCGACCACGACCATGCGGGCATCGATCCGCTTCGCCTCGTCGCACAGCACCGTGGCGGGGTCTCCCGAGCCGACCGAGATGGTCACCTGCTCGTTGCCGAGACGGCGTCCCATGTCCTTCAAGAACTGCTCGGCCTCGGTCAGCCAGTCCGTGTGGAAACGGTCGGTGCCGACACTGACGTTCACCGATTTCGACTTGTCGGCACACGTCACGAGGTGCAGATTCGCTCCCAGCGCACGAGCCATCTCGGCGGCGACGGTGGCCGCCTGGGCAGCCGTCTCCGAGCGATCGATACCCACGACGATGTCGTTCATTGCGTGCCACCTATCCGGTCGAGTCGCGCAACTGTCTGCGCACTTGCCATCATGACATGTCGTGGGTGGCCTTCAGCGGTCGCTTCGGCGGGCGGTTCGTACGTCTGACCGGTGGGCCGATCATGTGATCGAGCATTCCGTGCACGTCGAACTCCGCACACGGCGTGGGCGTCAGCGAGCGTGGTGGCTGGTTCGGATGATGCAGGTCTGCTGGGCGGTGCCGATCAGGCGGCCGTCCTGGCTCCACAGCCGCAGCGATCCGTGGCCGATCGATCGGTGGAATCCCTCCGGCACGATCTCGAGCAGCACCCACTCGGACGGGTCCGGGTCGATGATCCGCACCGTGTTGTCGAGACTGGTTCCACCCGGCATCGCTCCGAGCGCCGCACACACCGCGAGCGGGATGATGTCGGCGACGAATGCCTGCGTCGCCGCACTGCCGATCCGGTGACCGGGGATCCGGCACCACAGGGCGAGCAGGCCGGTCTGCGGATCGTCGATCGCGTCGACTGCCAGCTTTCCCGCTGCGATACGCCGCTCGAGATGGTCGAAGAACGTGCCGGCGACCATCGCCGCGAACGGTTCCGACATCGATGGGCACTCCTCTGGCGGCGGCACCTCGGGCGGGCGCAGGAATGCTGCGCCGTCGCCGCTCGGCCGCTCGGTGTGTGCGGCCAGCGACGTGAACACGAGACGGGTTTCGCCGTCGGGGCCGGTGACCGTGCCGTGCACCTGCGACTGGGTGGTCGCCTTGCCGTGAGCCGGGACATCGACCTGCAGGTCGATGATCTCGTCGGGCACCGGGGTGCCGATGAACTGCGTCGTGATCCACTGCAACGGGCGCCCCGTCGCTCGCTCGGCGGCTTCGATCGAGGCGGCGATGCCGCTGCCGCCGTAGAGGAACCCGAACGGTGTGCACAGCTCCCGGCGGGCGTTCAGTCCGAAGCGGTAGGGGTCGTCGGTGGGCTGGAGATCGAGCAGGTCGAACGTCGAGAGCACGTCGAGACGATTTCAGAGGCCATACGGCGCCGCCAAACCGGGCACTGCTGCACGGTGGCCTGGTCACGGACCGGGGCGGCCGTGATGTGGTCAGCACGCCGACGTCGCCGGTGACACGGCGGCGGCGAACACCTTGCCGCGGCCCACACCGAACTCCGTCCCCACGCTCGCAGTGTCGCACGCCGACGCCGAGGACCTAGGGTCCGCTCGATGCGAGTCACCGACTGCACGACGTTCGTCATCGCAAATCCACCACCGCACTTCGGTGGTCGCTACTTCATCGTCGTCAAGCTGACGACCGATACCGGCATCGTCGGCTACGGCGAGATCTACGTGGCCACGTTCGGACCGCACACGGTGGCGGCGATGGTGGCCGACCTCGCCGATCGATGGGTGATCGACGCCGACCCGAACCGCATCGAGTTGCTCTGGCGACGCATGTATTCCTCGGGATACGCGCTGCGACCGGATCCGACGCTCGTGGGCGTGATGAGCGGCGTCGAGATGGCGTGTTGGGACATCGTCGGCAAGGACGCCGGCAAGCCGATCGCCGATCTGCTCGGGGGACGTGTCCACGATCGGATCCGGACCTACACCTACCTGTACCCGTCCGACGAACGGCCCGACGTCTACCGCGACCCCGCTCAGGCCGCCGACCAGGCTGCGTACGAGGTCGGCCGGGGCTTCACGGCGGTGAAGTTCGATCCCGCCGGGCCGTACACCGCGTTCGACGGCCACCAACCGGGCCTCGACGACATCGACCGCTCGGTGGCGATCACGGCGGCGATCCGCGACGCAGTCGGGTCCGGTGCCGACCTACTGGTCGGGACGCACGGCCAGTTCACCGCCGCAGGAGCGATACGTCTCGCACGACGGTTGGAGCGATTCGATCCGCTGTGGTTCGAGGAGCCGACGCAGCCGGACCAACCCGAAGAGCTGGCGCGCGTGGCGCGCCAGACGTCGATCCCCGTGGCAACCGGCGAACGGCTGACGACGATCGCGGAGTTCGCTGCGCTGGCACGGCACCAGGCGGCGGCGATCTGGCAGCCGAACCTGGGTCGCTGCGGCGGTCTCCTGGCCGGCAAGAAGATCGCGGCGCTCGCCGAGGCGTCGGGCTGCCAGATCGCGCCGCACCTGTACTCAGGGCCGATCCTCGGGGCGGCGAACATCCAACTGGCGGCGACCCTGCCGAACCTGCTGATCGTCGAGGGCATCCAGGACTGGTCGGGGTTCCACGCCGAGATCCTGACGCGCCCGATCGAGTGGGAGGACGGCCACGTCCTTCCGTCACGCGAACCGGGCCTCGGCGTCGAGCTCGACGAGGCGGTTGCGCTCGCGAACCCCTACCCCGCCGGCGGCGACCTGCACCTCACCATGGCCGACACACCGATCACGTCCGGGGTCACGCCAGGGGTCAGTCCCCGGGCGTGATCGATCGTCGACGCTCGGAGCCACCGAGACCGCTGTTGGCGGTGATCGGTATCCTGCCAGCGTGCGGATCCGAGCGATGTTCGTTGCGGGCGCGATCGCAGTCGGCGCCCTGGCCACCACCATGGTGGCAGCGCTCGAGCCGGGGTTGGTCTCCATCGATTCGCCGGCCGGCGGAGGAAGCGGATCCCTGGCGCCCGCACAGCGGCTCCGGCCTCCCGGGTGCCAGCGCGTCGTCATCCTCGGCGATTCGTTGACCGTCGGGACGGCCAGGTACCACGACCTCGAACTGGCGAAGGCCTCCTTGGTGGGGGTCGTCGATGCTCGCAAGGGCCGGAGGATCTCGGCGAGCGCCGGCGAGGCACTCAGCGGCGTGCTGTCGGCCCAACGGGTTCGTCGAGACTGGGGAGAGGCCGACTGCTGGGTCATCGCCCTCGGCACGAACGACTACTACGTCGGCGGGAGTCGGAGCGTGGCGGTCGCCACCGGTCTGATCCACGAGCAGCTCGACGCCATCACCCCAGGGGCCCGCGTGTGGTGGGTGAACGTGCTCGACAGGAGTTCGTCGGCTGCGTTGACCGGGTCGCGGACGTTCAATCGGGCCCTCGACGAGCGGGCGGCCATCGACGGCTCGTTCCGGGTCGTCGACTGGTACTCGCTCTTCCTCGCGAATCCCGGATGGTCGGGAGACGGGATCCACGTCGGCACGTCGGGCAGCATCGCCAGAGCGGCCCTCGTCGCTGCGGCACTGGCCAAGAGTCCGTAGGACACGACTGCGCTGACGGTGACATCTGGGGGTCTGTCATCCGGGGTCAGACCCCGGGTGACATGTTCAGCGGAAGTCGCGCGATGTGACGTGAGCGGGCACGGGAAGCACGGCGAGGTGGTCGGCGACGATGTTGACGACGCCCTCCGAGCGTTCGAGGCGGCCCCGGATCAGCATCGCCGGTGCCTCCCTGGCCACCTTGCGGAACCTCGCCCAACAGCCCTTCGAGATCACGACGTTGATCAAGCCGGTCTCGTCCTCGAGGTTCAGGAACGTCACGCCCTGGGCGGTCATCGGGCGCTGGCGGTGGGTGACGACCCCGGCGACCCGCACGATCGAGCCGGGCTCGGGATCCCACAGCTGCGACGAGGTCAGCACGCCCAGCTTGCACAGTTCTTCGCGCACGAAGATCGTCGGGTGACCGTCGGGTGACACGCCGGTCGCCCAGAGGTCGGCGACCGCTTCCTCGACCGGTGTCATCCCCGGCAGGCGAGGCGACGCATCGCCGGTGACGACCCCCGGCAAGCGACCGGGCCGCGACTGGGCGGTCGCCCCGACGGTCCACAGCGCCATGCGCCGGTCGAGCCCGAAGCACTCACCGAACACGCCACCGGTCGCCATCGCCTCCAACTGCGCGAGCGTCAGCGACGGCACCCGACGCACCAGGTCCTCGGTGTCGGCGAACGACCCGCCGTCCGCACGAACCGCCTCGATCTCCTCGGCCAACTCCGTGCCGATCCCGCGCACCGACCCGATCCCCAACCGCACTGCGACGCCACCCTCGGAGGACTCGCACGGCTCGAGCGTCGCCGCAGCGAGCGATGCGTTGAGATCGGGCGTGCGCACGATCACCCCGTGGCGGCGGGCGTCGCGCACCAGCGTGTGCGGCGACCAGAACCCCATCGGTTGGGCGTTGAGGAGCGCCGCACAGAACGCCGCCGGCTCGTGGTACTTGATCCACGACGACGCGTACACGAGGTAGGCGAAGCTCACCGAGTGCGACTCGGGGAAGCCGTAGTTGGCGAACGCCTTCATCTTCATGAACAGCTCGTCGGCGACGTCGCCGGTGATCCCCCGCTCGGCCATCCCGGCATAGAGCCGCTCCTTCAGCCGCTCCATGCGACGCGCCGAGCGCTTCGAGCCCATCGCCTGGCGCAGCTCGTCGGACTCGGCCGGGGTGAACCCGGCGACGTCGATCGCCATCTGCATCAGCTGCTCCTGGAACAGCGGCACGCCGAGCGTCTTGCCAAGTGAATTCTCCAGTAATGGATGCAGGTAGGTGATCGGCTCGAGACCGTTACGTCGCCGGATGTACGGGTGCACCGATCCGCCCTGGATCGGGCCTGGGCGGATCAGCGCCACCTCGACGACGAGGTCGTAGAACCGGCGCGGCTTGAGGCGTGGCAGCGTTGCCATCTGCGCCCGTGACTCGATCTGGAACACCCCGACGGTGTCGGCGCGGCACAGCATCCCGTAGACGTCGTCGTCCTGGGGGATCGTGGCGAGGTCGATCTCGTAGCCGCGGTGCTCTCGGACGAGGTCGACGGCGTAGTGCAGCGCCGACAGCATCCCGAGGCCCAGCAGGTCGAACTTGACGAGACCGGTGCGGGCGCAGTCGTCCTTGTCCCACTGCAGTACCGACCGCTTGTCCATCCGGGCCCACTCGACCGGGCAGACCTCGATCACCGGGCGGTCGCAGATCACCATCCCACCGGAGTGGATGCCGAGGTGACGCGGTGCGTCTTCGACCTCGAGCGCCAGTTCCAACACCGGCTCAGGGATCGAACAGTCGGGCTGCGCGGCGGTCGTCGCCACGCCACCCCACCCGTCGACCTGTTTCGACCAGGCGTCCTGCTGGCCCGGCTCGAAGCCGAGCGCCTTGGCCATGTCGCGCACCGCCGAGCGCGCCCGGTAGGTGATCACGTTGGCGACCTGGGCGGTGTGGTGGCGGCCGTAGCGTTCGTAGACGTACTGGATCACCTCCTCCCGTCGGTCGCTTTCGATGTCGACGTCGATGTCCGGCGGGCCGTCGCGTTCGGGCGACAGGAACCGCTCGAACAGCAACCCGAGCGACACGGCGTCGGCGGCGGTGATGCCGATCGCATAACAGACCGCCGAATTGGCGGCGCTCCCCCGGCCCTGGCAGAAGATGTTCGAGCGGCGGCAGAACTCGACGATGTCCCACACGATCAGGAAGTAGCCGGCGAAGTCGAGCTGCTCGATCAGTGCCAACTCGTGGTCGATCGTCGTCCAGGCCCTGGCTCGCAGGGAGAGGTCCTCGGAGCGGGTGGGACGCTCGCCGTACCGGCGACGGGCACCCTCTTCGGTCACGCGCCGCAGGTACTGCATCTCGGTCAGCCCGTCCGGGCACGGAAACGGCGGCAGCTTCGGCGCCACGAGCGACAGGTCGAACGCAGCCGCCCGACCGATCTCGGCGGCGCGCTCGACGACCCCCGGATACCGGCGGAACCGCTTGGCCTGCTCGGCGCCCGAGCGCAGGTGGGCACCGGCGGCGGCGGGCAGCCACGGGTCGATCTCCTCCAGGCTGCGCCGCGACCGCACCGCCGCGAGCGCCGTTGCGAGCCTGCGTTGGGAGGGCGTGGCGTAGTGGACGTTGTTGGTCGCCACGCATTCGACACGCTCCCGGTGGGCGAGCTCGACCAGAGCGTCGTTGCGCGCCGAGTCGAGGGGGTCACCGTGATCCCACAACTCGACGAGGACCCGGTCGCGCCCGAACGCGTCGACCAGCCGGAGCAGTTCCCGCCGAGCCGCGGCCGGGCCGTCGGCTACGAGGGCGGCGGGCACGGCACCCTTACGGCACCCGGTGAGTACCCAGCCGTGTCCGGCGACGGCCTCGGCGACGTCGCCGAACGCGAACTGCGGCGCCCCCTTCTCGCCCGCGAGGTGACCGTTGCTGAGCGCCCGCGAGAGCCGGGCGTAGCCGTCGGGGCCGTCGGCGAGCACGAGCAGGTGGGTGCCCGACGGGTCGGGGGCGTGTGAGTCGGGCACCTGTCCGGTGGCGACCTGGCGGAGCGTGTCGGCCTCCGACCGGGCGACGCCGGCACCGTCGGTTGCGCTGAGCGTGATCTCGGTACCGAACACGGTCGGCAGGCCGACCGCCTTCGCGGCCTCGGCGAAGCGCACCACGCCGTAGAAGCCGTCGTGGTCGGTGATCGCCAGCGCCTCCAACCCGAGTCGGGCGGCCTCGGTCGCCAGCTCCTCGGGGTGTGACGCCCCGTCGAGGAACGAGAAGTTCGAATGGCAGTGCAGTTCGGCGTACGGGACGCTCGATGCCCGAGCCCTGGTGGTCAACTCCGGTGGCGCCTCGAACGGCTGGCGTCGGCGACTCCATGCCGGGCCGTCACCGCCCGAGTTCCACGAGGGACTCCCGGGGGCGCGCCCGTCTCGGCCCTGCTTGCCCGAGAGCGTCGCCTCCAGCTCGCTCCACGACCACGACGGGTTGTTGAACGCCATCCACCCCAGTATCGAACATGCGTTCGCCTCCCGCAAGTCGCGTCCCCACCCCGAAAAATGCCCGGATCGTCGCGCTCAGCGCGACAGACGAGGCATTTTTCGAGATGTGAGGTGGGTGGAGTGCGCTCGAGCGGCGGTTGGCAGGGAAATGGTCAGGGGTACAGAGCGAGGAGGAGGCCGCGCAGACCCGGGTCGGCACGGTCGATGGCTGCTCTCCACTCGAACCAGTCGATCTGCTGGCTCTCGCCTTCGGGAGGATCCGGGTCGGCGTCGCCGCCGTCGATCAGGTAGCGCAGGTCGAGGTGGGTGTGGCCCCGGCCGCCGGCGTGGACGTCGACGTGGATCAACTCGGGGACTCCCGTGTCATCGAACGGACCGGCGAACGACACCTCGAGACCGGTCTCCTCGCGGCTCTCGCGTAACGCTGCATCCCACGGGGTCTCGCCCGGATCGATGTGCCCACCGGGCTGGAGCCAGATGCCGAGCCGCTTGTGTTCGAGCAGGACGACGCCGCGCGGCCCGACGACGACGCCGGAACCGGTCACGTGAACCGGATCCGATTCCTGGTCGAGTGGCGCCGCCAGGGCATCGAAGGCCACGAGGAACCGTTCGACCGCGATCGCTTCACGATCGTCGACCGGTCGACGTGCAGCCACGTCGGCTCGGATCCGTTGGTGGAGCTGCTCGCCGTGCATCTCTCCAGATGTAGCAGGGACGATGCAAACCACATCGGTGAAATTTCTCTTCGATTTGTTCTTGAGTTCGTCAGGTTGCTGCCGATACCTCAACCAGACACACGACTCACACCCCCCCATCGTGGCGGAACTGGCGGATCTTCAATGGACATCGACATCAACACCGCACCTCGCATCCTGATCGCCGTCAAGGATCCGGATCTGCGACGGATCAGCGTCGCCGGGCTCCGCTCGGCCGGATTCAGCGTGAGCGCTCCGACCGATGGCGATGCTGCGATCATGCTGGCCGAGTCGTTCTCCCCCGACGTGTTGATCGTCTGCTCACATCTGCGCGCACCCGACGGCCGCCCCCTCTACGAGCGCCTGCGCGACTCGAGCGAGCAGTACCTGCTGTGCATCACCGACGAAGGCGCCCATCGCACCCGTGCGGCGATCTTGCACTCCGGCGCCGACGACGCGGTCTCCGTGCCGGTGTCGCCGGAGGAGCTGGCCGCTCGATGTCATGCGCTGCTGCGTCGTCCACGTCAGATGCAGGGCCGCCTCGACACCGCCTTGGCGTCGGTGCTCAACCTCGGACCGCTCACCGTCGACCTCGGTCGTCGCGAGGTCCGCGTCGAGGAGGAGGAGGTCGCCACGACCCGCATCGAGTTCTCGCTGCTCGAACAGCTCTGCCGTCGCCCGACCGAGGTGTGCACCCGCGAGGATCTCCTCGACGCCGTCTGGGGTCCGACCTGGGTGGGCGACAACCACGTCGTCGACGTGCACCTGTCGAACCTGCGCCGCAAGCTCGACAAGGCGGCTCCGGAGGTCAAGGTGATCCACACCGTTCGTGGCGTCGGATTCCGCCTCGCCAACGACGTGACCGATCAGCTCGAGATCTCCCACCCGTTCGGTCTCGCTGCCGTCAGCTGACCCGATCGGCGTCGGATCATGCGATCGACACCGGTCGCCGGCACGGTGACTCAGTCGTAGCGGGCACTGATCCACCAGCGTTGGTGCTCGGCGATGACCAGGAAGCCGTCGTGGTCATCGGTGACCACCTGGAATCTGGCCAGTCGGCGCTGCTGTCCCGGCTCCCACCACCGCTCCTCGATCGGCCAGGGTCCCGCCCAGGCGATGATCGACCGTGGCCGCCCACGGCGCCAGCCCGTGGTGTCGTCGCCGATCGACAGCACCAGCATCGTGGGGCGACCCGACAGCATCCCGCGGGCGCTCACCCGCACCGCCTCACCGTGCTCGTCGAGCACCTCGGCGGGATGCGGATCGGCGAACACCGTGGCCGGCGACGGCGACGGCAACGTCCCGGGCCAGGGGCCGGTGGGTCCGCTCCCGGTGCCGGCCGCCGAGACCGCCCGCGCCCGCTGATCGAGATCGACCGTGGTGGCCGGCACCCATCGGTACCGGTCGGCGGGGAGCCGCCCGCCGTGCCACACCGGGACCGTCACCGCATCTTCGGACGTGAGCGTGCTCAGGCGGGCGATCGCGCGAGCGGCCTGGCGGTCGGCTTCGGACTGGCCGCCCCACAGCCCGAGCTGGACGCCGTCGTCGGCTCGCACCTCGTCGGGAACCAGGCGCACCAGCACGACGCCGCCGGTGAGCTCCTGATCGCTTCCCCGCGGCAGATCGATCCAGGCGTCGAGCTGCCAGCGCACCCGCTCGACCATCGCCGACGCCGAGAGTCCCGCCGACCGGTACCACGACCGTTCGGAGCGTTCGCCGTGCTCGGATTCGAGCACCACGACGAGGCGGGTACACACCCGTCCGTCCGCAGCGAGCGTTCCGGCCAGCTCGTCGGCCAGTTGTTTGGCGATGAAGACCACTGCGCTGGACTGCGCTGCGGGATCGTCGAGCACGTGGTCGAGGCGGCGCTCGGGTGCCGGGTCGGTGGTGCTCGTCGGGCGGGCATCGGTACCGGAGGCCAGCCGATGGGCGTGCACACCGGGATGCCCGAACCGCCCGAGCACGTCGACGGCCGGCAGCGCGGCGAGATCACCGAGCCGGCGAAGACCGAGCCGTCCGAACAACTCCACCAGTTCGGCGTCGCACTCGCCGAGCGTCTGCAGCCACCCGATCGGCAGATCGGCGCAGAACGCGGCCGACGCCCCGGGCTCGACGACCACCGCCTTGCCGCAGCCATCACCGTTGCGGCGCACCGCCAACCGCGCCGCCACACTCGAAGCGAACCGGCCGTCGGCGATGCCGATGCCGAACTGGACATCGACCTGGGCGGGCGACGTGCCGGCCGTGGCGAACGTGTCGGACAGCCGCTCGAACAACCGCTCCGTGAATGCGCGGTCGCCTCCGAAATATCGGGCGGGACCGCGTGCCGACAGGCTGATCCACCCCGGTTCGATCACGTCGAGACGCGGGGACAGCTCGGCGACGGCACGGACCACCGGCTCGAACTCGCGGGCGTCACGATCGGCGTCACGATCGACCAGCGTCAAGTGCGGGCAACGCCGTTGCGCCTGACGCCGCCGCTGGCCGATCACCACACCGTCGGCTGCGGCGGCCGCCGTGCGGGCGATCACCCGGTTCGACCCCATCACCGCAGCCGCCGTGTCGGCACCGAAGCCGGCGGCGGTCACCGGCCAGTCGGGGAACCAGATCGACACGATGCGCGGCGGCGGCTCAGCGCACCCCACGTTCGTGTCGGATTCTGGGTGGGCTGGGCCACCCGAATCCGTACGCAAACGTTCTGGGGAGGTGATGGGGGCCGACAAACGGATCATGGCAACCTCACCCGGGCAGGGCGAGACGGCAGCGGCGGCGACCGTGCAGGCGACGTCCGGATGCCTCGACGACGAGCTGGCGGTGCTGCAGGTGGCCGTGGCCGTCACCGAGCCCCATCCACTGCGCCTCCTCGGCGTCGAGCACGCCATCGCACGCCAACGCACCCGGATCACCGAGCACGATCATGACGACATCGCGCTGGCGCAGACGGGTGGCGACCTTGCGCATCGACGACGGTGAGACGTCGGCGGGGACCCGAGCGATCAGCAGATCGAAGCCGTCGGCGGCCGCAGCGACGACGTCGGGCCATCGCGCTGCATCGCTGCGCACTGCGACGACCCGTTCGAGTGCGATCCCGAATTCGCTGGCGGCGTCGAGGCCGATGGTGGGCACGTCGATCGTCGCCAGCCACGACCCTGCGGCGACCGCCGGAGCGGCGAGCGCCAACGCCAGCGATGTCGCCGCAGCGCCCGAACAGGCGAGTGTGCGTCCTCTGACCAGGCCGCGCTCGGCGAAGAGACCGACGAACGCTTCCGCCACCGGCAACGTGCGCTCGCCGGCCAGCGCCAGCGGCGCCACGCGCTCGGCCAACGCCGAGAGTCCACCCGAGGACTCACCCGGCGCTCCCCCCGAAAGTCCGACAGCGAGATCGACGGCGAGATCCATCGCGGCATCGTATCGAACACACGTTCGCACTTCCACTGGCGTCCCATCGTGGTTCCCCGAGCCCGGTCTCCGGGGACCAACGACGTTCCCCGAGCCCGGGTCTCCGGAAACCAGCGAGGTTCAGTGAACGGCGGCGTGGGCGGCGAGCAAGGCGTGCATCTCCTCGCCGCCTGCGGCGCGGGCATGGGCGCCGAGCGCCAACGCCTGCTCGTCGTCGCGCACGGCGTACCCGCCGACGACCACCAGCACCTCCGGATCAGTGGCGCGCGCCACGGCGCACGCATCGGCCAGCGCAGGCAGGTTGTCCGACGACATCGCCGACAGACCGACCGCCAACAGATCGTCGGTCTCCCGGATCACGTGGGCGATCGATTCGCGTGGCACGTCGACGCCGAAGTCCGACACGTCCCACCCCCGCAGACGCAGCAGGTCACCGAGCATCGCGATCGGGAGGGCGTGGAACTCACCCGCCGGCGCCCCGAGCGCGACGATCCCACGCGCCCGTCCGCGCCGGGTGAACCGGGGGCCGATCCGTCCGACGATGCGCATGGCAATCCCCGTCGCCCGGTGCTCGACCGAGATGTCGAGTTCGCCGGCCGCCCACCGCTCGCCGATGCTCACCATCGCCGGCGTCAGCACCTCGAGGTAGATCTCGTCGAGTTCCGCTCCCGCCGCCATCGCTGCTTCGATCACGCTCCAACTACCCGGCGCATCACCGGCGACCAGGCGGGATTCGAGCCGCGCCGCCCACGGCGCCTTGCGATTGCGAGCCCCACCCTTGCCCGACGGACCGGTCACCAACGACGCCTCGGCCGCCTGAGCGCGGAACCGGTCGAGCGCCGAACGCTGCACCTGCCAGACCCCACCTGCCTTCGCCGCGTCCAGCACCCCCAGCCGCACGTACCGGTACGCGGTCATGTAGTGGACGCCGAGCTCGTCGGCAACTTCCTGCAGCGTCAGTACGGCATCGGTCATGTCAGGTCCCCCGCCATCACTGGCGCCCGGGACGCTAGAGCCGGTACACCCCGGCGCGCCCAACCGTGCCCGTCATCCGATGCACGGCTGCGTCGCCGTTGCGTCAGCTCTGCTTGGCGTTCCAGCGGGCGCGGGCCTGGCGACCGCGTTCGAGCAGATGGGAGGGCACCCGCTTTGCCGCTTCGGACAACTCGGGCGTGCCTTCGCCATCGCCGCCGCCTCCCGACGGTGCCGCCTCCGGCTCCTCGGGTTGCAGGTCCTCGAAGCTCGGCGGCTCGACGCCCGGCTTCCAGTACTGGTAGAGGTCGCGCAGGATGTCGGCGAGGCCGGCGGAATCGTGGCCCTTCAGGAGGTCGACGGTGATCATGTTGCCGTACACGTGGACCGCTCCGACCTGCCCCGTGGCGAACATCCGGCGTGCCAACTCGTCCGATGGCGTGTTGCCCCAGGCATCGGCGACCGACGAGAACCGCTCGTGGCCCATGCCGGACAGACTGCGATTGATCTCGAAGCGCACGACACCTCGTGTCGCGCTCGGCTTCTCGGTGACGGCGACCAACTGACCCATGGTGACCGAACGCTAGCGCCCCGACACCGTCGACGACCCCATCCGCTGCCGTGGCGCCGGCGCTGATCGTCACGCCGGGTTCTGACCGTTACACCTGGGGTCTGACCGTTACGCGTGGGGTCTGACCCCTGGCGTAACAGGTTGTCGGGACGCTCGGGCCGTCAGCTCAGTGCGTCGGCGAGCAACGCAGGGAATTCGGTGGGCGTCGAGGAGAGCACACGGGCCCCCGATGCCGCCAACGCCGTGGCGTGGTCGTGGTCGTGCGCCGGCGTTCCCTCGTCGCTGAGCGCGAGCAGCACGACGACCACGACGCCGGACTCCACCAGCTCGCGGACGCGGCGTCGCATCACTTCGGCGTTGCCGCCTTCGTACAGGTCGCTCACCAGGAACAGCACGGTCTCGCGGGGCCGCTCGATCAGCCGTTGACAGTAGGTGAGCGCATTGGCGATGTCGGTGCCGCCACCGAGCTGCACGCCGAACAGCACCTCGACGGGATCGTGGAGGTGTGCCGTGAGATCGGTGATCGCCGTGTCGAAGGCGACGAACGACGTCCGCAGCGCCGGGAGTTGGGCGAGCACGCCCCCGAACAGCGATGCGTACACGACGCTGTCGGCCATCGAACCGGACTGGTCCACAGCGATGATCACATCGCGGGCCAGGCTGCGCTGTCGGCGACCGTGGCCGACCAGCCGCTCCGGCACGACCGTGCGGTGCTCGGGAATCCAGTGACGCAGGTTCGCTGCGATCGTGGTCGGCCAGTCGATGTCGCCGGGTCGGGGTCGCCGCGTACGTGCCGAACGCGACAGTGCGCCACGGACCGCCTGGCGCGTGTGGTCGGCGAGTCGTCGTTCGAGATCGGCGAGCACCTGGGCGATCACCTGGCGAGCGGTCGCTCGTGTCTCGTCGGGCAGGTGCCGGTTGAGTTCGACGAGCAGTGTCACCAGGTGGATGTCGGGCTCGACGCTCTGCAGGAGTTCGGGCTCGAGGAGGAGCTGGCGGAGATCGAGCCGCTCGACCGCATCGCGTTGGAGCACCTGCACGACCGGGGTCGGGAAGTACCGGCGGATGTCGCCGAGCCATCGCATCACCGACGGCTTCGACCGGCTCAAGCCGCCGGCACGGCCCCTCCCCCGCGCACCCTGCTCGCCACGGTCGTACAGGGCGCCGAGCGCGGCGTCGATGCGCCGGTCGTCGCCGTGCAGGCCACCACCGGCTGCCGGACGGCTCGACGGCGTCACGCCGGCGCCCGATGCGCCGTCGTCGTTCGCGCCCGCGCCGTCGTCGTGTCCCGCCCCTTGCTCGGGTTCGTCGCCTCCACCAGCGTCGCCGGCGCGTGCCGAGTGGTCACCGTCGAGAGCGCGGGTGTGCGCCTCGACGTCGGCCTCGGTCCAGACGTCGTCGACGGCGGGGCCGAGGAGCAGCCGCCAGCGGCGGCGGCGCTCGGTCTCGGACACCGTCGGCATCGCCCATTGCGCGCTCACGAGACACCCACCCCGAGCAGGTGACGGACGGTCGTCAGTGCGGCGGCGGCACGAGCGGGGTCCACCTCTGCGCCGAATCCCTCGACGCGCTCGACGCCGATATCGACCAGGAGCCGCATCAGCTGCCGTCGCTCGGCGGCTTCGAACGCTCCGAACGTGCGTCGCAGCAGCGCGACGACTGCGTCGAACGACTCGGGCCTCAACGACGACACCCATCCGTCGAGCACCGCGAGCAGATCGGCGTCGTGGATCAACACCGATCCGGAGCCGGCGAGGAATCCCTCGACGAACGCCGCACCGCTCGCCGGTGGCGTGCCCGAGGAGAGCGCCTGCGACAGCCGGCGTTGGACGGCGTCGACCGACCACACACCGGCGTCGTGCAGCAGGCGGGCGGCTCGGCCCTGCACGAGCCCGTGGCCGCTGCCGGTCGCCAGTTCGATCAGCACGATGGGCAGGCCGTGACGACGCGCAGGGTGGTCGAGCACGGCGAGCGCTCCCTGGAGGCCGGTGAGTCGTTCGACGAGCACGGCCGCGCCGTCGTCGTCGAGCGAGCGGGCCGAGGCGACGACGCCCGCAAGGATCCGCACGACGATGCCGTCGACGACCTCGCGCAGCGCACCGGCATCGGTCGAACGGACGTCGCCGTAGCGCAGCGCACCGGCGAGCGCAGGCAGGGCATCGAGCAGTCGACCGACATCGGGGTCGGTCGCAGCCCTGCTGGCGAGTCGCTGGACGGTGGGCTCGACCGCCTGCGGGAGGTCGGCGAAGAGCGCGGAGGTCACGATGCCGACGAGTTCGACGATGCCCGACGAGGCGCCCGCCCGCTCGAGCAGCCGCGCCGTCGTCGCCGATTCGAGCGTCGTGCCGTAGCCCGCCCGCTCGACCAGACGAACCGACAGCTCCGGATCCCACCGCAGCTCCCACGTCTCGCGGAACGTGCCCGACGACCCCCGCCCATCGACGACCGCACCCCACGGCACGCCCAGCGCGACGAGGCGGTGGAGCAGATGCGACTTGCGTCGACCGACCGGCGTGCGCAGGTCGATCTCGACCACCGCCGTGTCGGCGCGTGGTGCCAGGCGAGCGGACTTCTGCGCCTTGGCGACGTCGCGGGCGAGTGGCACCTGCGGCGCCGAGTCGGGCACCGTGCCGATCTCGTCGCCCACCACCAGCTCGCGCCGCACGATGTCGAGCCCACCCATCACCGCATCGGCGGCATCGAGCACCTCGCCGAGGCCGACGCGCGGCCGTCCCCGCATCGCCGCCAACGACTCGGCGAGTCGTGTCCCGGCGATCAGGTGGTCCGGCGACGCTGCGCCTCCACGCTCGCGGACCAGCCGGGCGGCATCGACGAAGAATCGGGCGACGCCGTCGCTGCCTGGATGCTCGAAGACGTGGCGGTACCAGCCGGGGCTGTCGACGCCGGCGGCGTAGCCGGAGTCCGTCGCCAGCCGGCGGTGGGTCCACGGGACCCAGGCGACGGCGGTCTTCACCTTGGGCAGTCCGCGTAGGGTCGCCGTATCGGTCGATGCGTTGGGAACCCCGGCGGCGTCGAGATCGAGCGCGGGGACGTGCCACGCGCCGCACACGACGACGATCCGATCGTGTCCGGCACGCCGGGCGGCTCGCATCGCACGGCGCATGTGGGCTTCGCGCTGCAGTTCTCGCTGTGTGGGCACGAAGCCCTCGCGTGCGGCCGCCATCGCCTCGGCGACGGCATCGAAAGCGGGTGCACCGTCGCCGCGGTGCTCGATCACGTCCTCCCACCATCGCTCCGGGTCAGGGTCGCCGCCTGCAGCAGCCAGTTCGCGCAGCGGATCGGGCGGTGCCGATTCGGCCACCAGCCAAGGCGCTTCGTCGTCGACGCCGTCGGAGGCAAGGGTGACGGCCAGCGGCAGATCGATCGCATGGACCTCGACGCCACGGCGGTTGGCCCAGGCGATCGCCTGCCACTCGGGACTGAACGTGGCGAACGGCGCAAACGCCGCGCGGCCCGGTTCGGCGGGCACGTACGTGAGCAGGGCGACGGGCGGGACGAGCCCGGGCTCGCCGACCCACCGCAGCGCCGCATCGACGTCGGCGGGCGCTTCGACGAGCACGACGTCGGGACGGAGATCGTCGAGTGCCCGGAGCACGGAGCGCGCCGATCCCGGACCGTGATGGCGGATCCCCAGGAGGTGGACGGTCACGACGACATCGCCCTGCGCCGCTGCTCGATCACGTGTCGAGAGCGCGGCACGCCTCGTAGAAGTCGTTCCAACCGGGACGTTCACGTACGACCGCTTCCAGGTACTCGCGCCACGCGATCGCGTCGTGGACCGGATCGCTCACGACGGCACCGACGATGCCCGCCGCGACGTCGCTGGAACGAAGCTCACCGTCGCCGAAGTGCGCCGCCAGCGCCAGCCCGTTGGTGACGACGGAGATCGCCTCGGCGGTCGACAGCGTCCCGGACGGGATCTTGACGCTGTTGCGCTCGTCCTCGGTGAGGCCCGACCGCAGTTCACGGAACACGGTGACGACGCGCCGGATCTCGTCGGCGGCCGCCGGCACCTCGGGCAGGGCGAGGGCCACGCCGAGTTCGGTGACACGGCGGCTCACGATGGCGATCTCCTCGTCGATCGTCGCAGGCAGCGGGAGTACGACGGTGTTGAACCGACGTCGCAGCGCACTCGAGAGATCATTGACGCCGCGGTCACGATCGTTGGCGGTCGCGATCACGTTGAACCCGCGGATCGCGGCGATCTCGGTGTCGAGTTCGGGCACCGGCAGCACCTTCTCGGACAGCACGGTGACCAGTGCGTCCTGCACCTCGGGTGGCATGCGGGTCAGTTCCTCGACGCGGACGATCGCGCCGCGTTCCATCCCGCGGTAGATCGGGCCGGGCACGAGCGCTGCAGTGCTGGGACCTTCGGCGAGCAGGCGGGCGTAGTTCCAGCCGTAACGCAGTGTCTCCTCGGTCGTACCTGCCGTGCCCTGGATCAGCAGCGTCGAGTCGCCGCTGATCGCAGCGGCGAGGTGCTCGCTCACCCACGTCTTGGCCGTGCCCGGCACCCCGAGCAGCAGGAGCGCCCGGTCGGTGGCCAAGGTGGCGACGGCGATCTCGATCAAACGTTGCTGGCCGACGTATTTCGGCGACACGACCGTGCCGTCGGCGAGTTCGCCGCCGAGCAGGTATCGCACGACCGCCCACGGCGACAGCTTCCAACCGGGTGGACGTTCCCGGTCGTCGAGCGCCTCGAGTGCGGCCAGTTCGTGCGCGTACTGATGCTCGGCGTGCGGACGCAGCACGTCCCCAGGCGGCACCGATGCACTCATCGACGGTGACGCTACCGACGGACCGTCGATCTGTTCTCGCTGCCCGACCCCACTGTCCAGCATGGTCAGGCGGCCGATCTTCGGTCGGGTGGTCCGGTGGTGTGGATGGTGCCGTCGGGGAGTCGCAGGGTGAGTTCTCGGTGGGGTCCGAGTTCGATCACCCAGTCGTCGTGGTGGATGCGGCTGTGGTGGGTGCTGCAGACGGGCAGGAGGTTGTCCAAGTCGGTGCGGCCGCCGTTGCGCCACCAGATGATGTGGTGGAGTTTGCAGCGGTCGTAGGCGACGGTGCAGCCCGGAATGGCACAGCCCCGATAGAGACCGCGCAGGGCTCGGCGTTGGGCACGGTTGGCGAGCCGGGTGGCACGTCCCAGGTCCAACTCGCCGGGTGCGTACAACACGACACCGTTACGGACCACGACGGCGTGGACGTCGGCGTCGCCGGCCAGTGCGGCCAGGACACGGGCGGGGATCTCGACGGGAATGGAGAATTCGGTGACCGGGCCGTCGCAGCCGGGTGCGTCGGCGTCGATCACTGCGACGAACTCGGGGCGCCCCGCACGCGGTCGTGGGGCGTGGCGTCGGCGTCGTGGTGATCCGCTAGTGCGGGCGCCGTCAGGCGACGCAGTGGCGTTGTCGGTGCGTCGGTGCCGTTGCCGGTGCCGCGTGCCGGTGTCGGTGTCGTGGTGGTCGAGTGCTTCGTCGAGCAGCATGCGAGCAACGGCGTGGGCGGTGAGGTATCGCTGCTTCTCGATCGGATCGTCAGGGCACTCGGCGGGCACCTGCTCGGCGAACATGGCCTGCACCATCGCGTCGATGCGTGCAGCGATGCGGACACCGGTGACCGGGTCGAACTTGACCGACAGGTTCCACATCCCCTCGGCATCCACCCACGATCGGGCGCGCACGTTGCGGCGTTGGCGAGCGAGGCGATCCATGCCGTCGTCGCCCTGTAGACGCTTGGTCTCCAGCTCGAGGCGACGCGAGAACTCATCGACGGTGCCGGCCCTGGCGACATCGGCCAACGCATCGGCACGCGCCAGCAACTCGCCGCGCGTGTCGACATCGAGCTTCTTCGACGCCTTGGTGACCGCATCGACGTGATCGGCGGTGATCGCCCCGTCATCCAACGCTGCAGCGAGTTTCGGTGTCGCACCCAAGGTCTTGGAGCGCTCCGTCGCCTTGGCTGCTTGACCCAGCGACTTCTTCGATGCTCTGGCAACACGCCGCTCGGGAAACGAATCCATCCCACCCAACTGTGCGACCAGGACCGCATGCTGGGCATCACACCACGCCTGCACCTCACGGATCGCGACCAGACCCGACTGGATCAGATCGGCATCCGACGCCGGGTTCGAACGCACCCCAGCAATCGCCTCCACCCGCTCGACGACCCCCGCGATCTCCATACCGACAACCCTAGAGAGGGGGTGTCACAGAGTCGACGAGCGACCACGTTCGGGGCCCGAGGGCAGCGGCGAACCGGGCGGCAAGGATCCAGGGCGAGCGTTCGCCCTGGATCGTGCTGGTCGGGGTCGCTGCTCCCACGACACCTGGCCGCAGACGCCCCTCGGTTCGAGGAGGCGCCTCGGTTCCGGTCCACGGTCACTACGTCGCAGCGTTGCCGAGTTCGTCGAGCATGCGCTGGCGGGTACGAGCCAGGTCGGCGAGCACGGAGGCGAGCGGGAACCCGATCGACGCGCCGTCGACCGATTCGAGTGCTGCGGCGACCTCACCGAGGGCGTCCGGACGCATCCGGGCGATCAGGTTGATCAGCACGGCGCGGTGTGCGTGCACGAGCACTCCGGTGTCGATCGCCCCGGCGAGTTGGCGGGCCACGACTGCACCCTCGGTCGACAGCAACGGCTCCAGATCCGGCGGGATCGGCAATGCCGGCAGTTCGGCGACGTCCTCGGCGGACGGATCGGGCTGCGAACCGCCTGCGCCACGTGCCGCCAGTTCGGGAAGGTGACCGACGAGCCATCCGGCGAGGGGCCCGCAGGCGAGTTCGGTGCGCGCCCGGCGAATCGCATCGCTGCGATGACGGACGAGCATCTCGGGCACGAGCTCGGGCGGCACACGCCAGCCGTTGGTGATCACGCTCAGCATCCATTCGTCCTCGAGTACCGGCCACGACGAGGTCAGGTGATGCCAGCGCTCAGCAGCGGCAGGCACGCAGATCGGGCGGTCGTCCGCACCCGGACCTGCGATCGGCGGCCGGGCGGGCCCGGGCAGTACCCCCGCGCGCCGGACGGCGACCGTCGCCGCCACCTGTGCCAGCATCCGCTCGGACGGCGTCGAGCGCACCGTGTCGTCGACGAGATCAGCGATCGGGCCGGTCGGCTCGGGTGGATTGCGGCGGTCCGTGCCGAGCATCGCCGTGGCCAACAACTCGCGCCACTGATCCACTTCGCTCACGCCTCCTCACCGACCCATCCGCCCCATCCACCCGGTTTGCGTTGCAAAACGCGTGAACCGCCCCACCAGAATCCGCACGCAAACGTGGTGGTGCTGGCGGTCATGCGGCGCCCCAACCACGTTTGTGTGCAATTTCGCGTGAACCGCCCCACCAGAATCCGCACGCAAACGTGGTGGTGCTGGTGGTCATGCGGCGCTCACGAAGGAGGTGTCGGCGCGTGGGCCGATGTCGATCGAACGGTCGTCCAGATGAATGGTGAGCGGCACGACGCCGTGGGGCGTCCACTCGCACGTCACGTCGACGGCGTCGCCGCCGGCCACCGCCAGCAGCGTCGCGAGCGAGGGTCCGCCGGCGATCAGCGGCAGCGCGCCACCGGCGTCGGTGAGTGCAAATGTCGACTGGTCGGCTGCGATCGACGCAGTGACGGTGAACGGCACCCGATCGAGCCACGGCTCGTTCACGAGCATCGATCCGATCTCGTCGCACGCCGAGCGGACGTCGACGGTGGGCGGACGAGCCGGGTCGATCGGCTCGCCGTGACGGGAGCCGACGATCGAGCGCAGCGCGGGCCCCGGATAGCGGTGGAGGTCGGCGGCGATCGCCGTGCCGACCGTCAACGACGTGTCGAGACTCTGGCGGTACGCGGCGAACGACAGCACCAGCGCCCAACGCCCCGACGTCCCACGAAGCCAGTGGCGACGCACCTCGATGCGGTCCTCCCTCGTGTCGCTGCGACCGGCCACGACCCACGTGTCGGTGTCGGGCACGCCGCCGAGCACGTCGGCCTGGCGCACCTGCCACCCGACGGTCGTGGCGACAGCATCGGCGAGCGGTCCGGGCAACGACCCCAGCCGGCGACCGGCCTGTGCGAGGAGGTGGAGCAGTCCGAGTTCGGCGAGCACGTCACCATGCCAGTCCGGTGATGCGCCGACCAGTCCCGCCAACCGGCGGATCCTGTTCGCGAGACTGCCGGCCTGGGCATCGACGAGGCGCGCCGCCAGCTCGTCCCACGTCGCATACTTCGCGAGCGCCGGATCGGCGAGACCGGTGCGCATGCGATCGTCGAGCCACCGGTCGAGTTCGGTCAAACCTGCGAACATCCGCTCGACACGCTCGTCACGAGCACGATCGCGGTCGGGCGGCGCTTCGGAATCCACGCCGGCCCCCGGGTCTCGGTCGCGGCGGTCCCTCGACGTGTCGTCAGCACCTCCCGGCGCCTGCGCACCGGACGACGACTCCGAGTTACCGGCAGGCGAGACATCGGGCGCCTGGTGGGCGTCGGAAGCCCGGCGCTTGGCGAGCCACGTGACGACCGCAGGCGGCGACGCAGAGTCGGGCACGTCACCGTTGGACCACAACAGCAGCAGGGCGAGCACGTGTTTGCAGGGATGGCGGCGACTCGGGCAGGTGCAGCGTGAGGCGACGCCGACGTGATCGACCATCGTGTCGTAGGGCTCGGCTCCACTCCCCCGGCACGAGCCCCACACGGCACGGTCGTCGGCACCGAGTCCGGCCCACTTCGCCACCGTGGTCAGCGGGCGGGCGGCGGTGAGCGCCGCCGGTGACGGTGCGATCGCCTCGACCTGCTCGGGCGACCAGCGCGTCATGACGGCACCGTCACCGCAACGAGGTGGCCGCCACCCCGACCGACACCGGTGTGCCGACCGACACCGGTGTGCCGACCGACACGGTGTGCCGACCGACTCGGCGGCACCCTTGGCGTGGTAGCTCGACCGGGTCAGCGGGCTCGCCTCGACGTGGCCGATGCCGAGTGACTCACCGATCTGCTTCCATCGGGTGAACTCGGCGGGTTCGGCGTAGCGGACGACCGGCAGGTGATGCGACGTCGGTCGCAGGTACTGGCCGATCGTCACGATGTCGACGCCGAGGCCGGCGAGGTCGGCGAGCAGCCCCTCGATCTCGTCGTCGGTCTCGCCGAGGCCGACCATGAACCCGGTCTTGGTGGTCAGCCCAGCCGCCTTGGCGCGGGCGAGCACACCCAGCGACCGGGCGTAGCCGGCCGACGGCCGGACCGCACGTTGCAGCCGGGCGACGGTCTCGACGTTGTGGTTCAGCACGTCGGGACGGACTGCGAGCAACAGCTCGAGCGCGGTGTCGTCGCCCTTCGCGTCGGAGATCAACGTCTCGACGCGCGTCGCCGGTCGGCGCAGTCGGATCGCCTCGACACAGGCCGCGACGTGCGCCATCCCGCCGTCGGCGAGGTCGTCGCGCGCGACCATCGTGAGCACCGCATGGTCGAGTCCCATCCGCTCGATCGCCTCGGCCACGCGCGCCGGCTCGTCGGCCGCCGGTTCGAGCGGCTTGTTCGTGTCGACGAGACAGAATCCGCAGGCCCTCGTGCAACGCTCGCCGAGCACCATGAACGTCGCGGTGCCGTCGGCCCAGCACTCCGACAGGTTGGGGCATCCGGCGTCCTCGCACACCGTGACGAGGTCGAGCTCGCGCACCGTCTTCTTCAGCGACATCACGCCGGCGCCGAGCTCCACCCGGGGCCGCAACCACTCGGGCTTGCGGGTCTCGATCGACAGCCCACCGGTAACGCCGGCTGCCTCGAGCCGGGCAGCGGCGCGATCCGACACGAGCCGTACCTGTTCGCCGGGGCCCTCGCCGCGGGAGAACGCCGACAGGTCACGGCCGTCGACGGCGTGCTTCCAGGCGACGTCCTGGCGCTCGATCGCACCGTCGGCCCAGCGGTCCGCGGCGAGACGGGAGATCACGTCGACGACGTCGCTCATCGACACATCGATGCCCTCCTCGGCGAGCGACGTGACCGGCTTGTCGCCGATGCCGCACGGCACGATGTGATCGCGCAGGTAGGTCATGTCGGTCGTGACGTTGAGCGCGAAGCCGTGCATCGTGCGACCGTGTGCCAGCCGCACGCCGATCGCGCAGATCTTGCGTGGCACGACGGCAGGATCCGGATGGTCGACGTCGAGCCACACGCCGGCGAACCCGTCGAGACGTCCGGCGTTGGGCAGGCCGAGTTCGGCGAGGGCGTCGATGACCAGCCCCTCGACGTTGCACACGTGGTCCGAAGCGCCGAGACGGTTGTCGACGTTGACGATCGGATAGCCGACCAGCTGGCCGGGACCGTGGTAGGTGATGTCCCCTCCGCGCTTGGCGGCGACCAGTTCGGCGCCGACCGCCGCCGGCTCGCAGCGCAGGTTGGTCGCGAGGTCGGCCCGCTTTCCGTGCGTGAACACGTGCGGGTGCTCCAGCAACAAGAGGTGCTGATCGGTCCCGTGCCGGAACAGGGCAGTCTGCACCGACAAGGCCTCGCGGTAGGGCACCCGGCCCAGCCACCGGACGTGCAGTGCAGCGGCCACGACAGACCCGAGCGTCAGAGCTCGGTCGACCAGTCCTTGGTCTCGAGGATCTCCTTGACCCGAGCGAGGAACCGAGCAGCGTACGCACCGTCGAAGGCGCGGTGATCCCAGCTCATCGCGAGGTTCCCGACGGGGTGGATGGCGATCGCCTCGCCGCCGTCGGGCCCGCTCGTGACCACCGGCTTGCGCACGATGGCATCGGTCGAGATGATCGCGACCTGCGGCTGGTTGATGATCGGCATCGTGAGCACCGATCCCGCCGAGCCGTTGTTGCTCAGCGTGAACGTGCCGCCGGAGATTTCGTCGGGGCTCAGCTTGCGGGTGCGGGCCCGGTCGGCCAGATCCGAGATCTCCGAGGCGATCGCTGCGAGCCGCTTCGTCTCCGCATCACGCACGACCGGGGCGAGCAGACCGTCGTAGTCGAGGTCGACCGCAATGCCGAGATCGACGTAGTTGTGCACGATCAGGTCTCGCTCGCCGACGCTGGCGTTGAGGTGCGGGAACTCGCTCAAGCCGTCGATGACCGCACGAGCGATGAACGGGAGGTACGTGAGGCTGAAGCCGTGAGTGGACTTCCACTCGTCTTTGACCTGGGTGCGCACCACGTCGACGTTGGCGAAGTCGACCTCGACCACGCTGAACGCATGCGGGCTCGTCGCCTTGCTCATCACCATGTGGTCGCCGGTCAGCCGGCGGATCTTCGACAGCGGAACGGCGGTGTCACGCTCGCCCGCAGCGACTGACGGCGCAGCCGCAGCGGGACGAGACGGCGCTGCCGGAGCGGAGCCGCCGGACGACGACGGTGCAGGCGCAGAAGGCGCCGAGGGCGCAGGCGCCGAGGGAGCAGCCGCCGATGGAGCGGGAGCCGACTGCGGTGCGGCGGGGGCGGATGGGGCCTCGGCTTCGGCGGAGTCCTGACGGTTGGCACCGGTTGCATCGATGTGGTCGAGCACGTCGTCGCGCGTGATTCGGCCCCCCGGGCCCGACCCGGTGATCTGGTCGGGGTCGAGACCGTGCTCGTTGACCAGCCGACGTACGACGGGCGAGAGCAGCCGGTTGTCACCGGCTTGCGCCGTCGGCGCATTCGACGGGGCCGGAGCGGGAGTCGGCGCATCGGGCAACTCGGGAGCCGCAGGCGCCGATGCCGGCGAGGCGACCGGCGCTGGTGACGGCGGCGGTGGCGGCGTCGCCGCACGCGCCGGTTCCGGTTCGGGGGCGGCTTCGGGTTCGGGCGCAGCCTCGGCCTGCGGGGCGGCCTGCGGTTCGGGCTCGGCGGCAGGCGCCTCGGCGTCGGGTGCTGCGGCTGGCGCAGCACCACTGTCGGCGTCGCCGACGACGGCGATCACCGTGCCGACGTCGACCGTGTCGCCCTCCTGCACCCGGATCTCGGTGAGCACACCGGACACCGGCGACGGGACCTCGGTGTCGACCTTGTCGGTCGAGACCTCGAACAACGGCTCGTCGGCGGCAACGGTGTCACCGACGTTCTTGAACCACTGGGTGATCGTTCCCTCGGTGACCGTTTCACCGAGTTGCGGGAGCGTGACGTCTGCCATTCGAGGTGCCTCTTCTTGTCGTGTCGTCGTGTGTCGTGTGAGCCGTTGTGTGTGTGTCTAGCCGTTGAAGTTGCGGCCGGTGAGTGTCATCACGGTTTCGCCGAACAGCTCCGACAGGCTCGGATGGGGTTGGAGGAATTCGGCGATCTCGTCGACGGATGCTTCCCAGTTCACCGCCAAGTATCCACCGCTGAGCTGCTCGGTGACCCACGGCCCGACCATGTGCACGCCCAGCACCTGACCGGCCGACCCGTCGGGGCGCTTCTTGGCGATGATCTTCACGAGACCCTCGGTCTCGCCGAGGATCATCGCCCGGCTGTTGAACTTGAACGGATGCTTGGCGACGACGACGTCGTGGCCGGCTGCCCGCGCCTGCTCCTCGTCGGGGCCGGCCCAGGCCACCTCGGGGTGGCAGTAGATCGCCCACGGGACCCGGTCGTACGCGACGGGCATCGGCGACTCGCCGAGCACCTGCTTGACGACGAGGATCGCCTCGGCGTAAGCGACGTGGGCCAGCTGGGGGGTGGCGATGAGGTCGCCGACGGCATACACGTCGGGCTCGCCGGTGCGGCAGTACTCGTCGACCTGGACGAAGCCGCGCTCGTCGACGACGACCGCAGTGCCGTCCAGGCCGAGCTGGTCGGCGAACGGGCGCCGCCCGACCGACACGACGACGGCGTCGACCTCGACCGTCTCGTCGTCGCCGAACGCCACCGTGGTGCCGCCGAACGCATTGGGCGTGTGGCCCTTGACCATCACGCCGGTGCGGATGACGATCTTCTTCTTCTTGAACGACTTCTCGACGACCTTGGCGAGGTCGGCGTCGAGGCCCGGGAGGATCTTCGGAAGTCCCTCGAGAATGATCACGTCGCTGCCGAGATCGGAGAACGTGGAGGCGAACTCGCACCCGATCGCACCGCCTCCGATCACCGCCACGCGAGGCGGCACCTCGGTGAGGTCGAGCACCTCGTCGCTGGTCATGATCGGCCCGCCGCGTTCGAAGTTGGGAATCAACCGCGGCACCGATCCGGAGGCCAGCATCACGGCGTCACCGGTGATCGTCGCCGTCGAGCCGTCCGCCATCGAGACCTGCACGTTTCGGTTCGCACCGAGCGCACCGACACCGTTGAAGACCTCGACCTTGCGGCCCTTGCACATCGCGGCGATGCCCTTGACCAACCCGTCGACGATGCTCTGCTTGCGCTCCTGGGTGCGGGCGAAGTCGACGGTCGACGCACCGCCGGACTCGATGCCGAAGTCGCTCGAGTGGTCGACGTGCCGCTTGACGGCCGCCGTCTCGAGGAACGCCTTCGCGGGGATGCAGCCGCGGTTGAGGCACGTGCCGCCGAGTGCGTCCTTCTCGACCAGCGCAACGTTCAAGCCGGCCGACGCTCCGTACAGGGCGGCCGAATAGCCACCAGGACCGCCACCGATCACCACCAGGTCGAAATGGTCACTCATCGGCGTTCACCGTAGCGGTCGATCGGCCTGTCGTCATCCGGAGCGACGCCGATCAGGGTGTCGCGAGCACCCAGTTGCGCTGCTCGTCGCCGCGCCGTAGCACGAGCACTCGATTCGACCCGTCGGTTGCGCTCACGTCGAAGTCCAGTCGACATCGCTGCTCGGCGACGGTGATCTCGGTACAGCGACCGTCGGCGGCGGTGTCCTGCGGTGCGAGACGGGTGTCGCCGGTGGCGAGCGAGAAACTCGAGATGTCGTCGTCGACGCCACCCACCTCGACGTCGACGGAGAACATCGTGGCGCTGTCGTCGGCGCCGAGCACGACGACGTCGACGTCGCCGACGCGCACCACTTCGCCGACGTCGGCGGGTTCGACCGCTGCGGACTCGTTCGCGAGCTGCAACAGCAGCACACCACCCGCCAGGAGGATCATCAGACCGACGCCGACCGACAGCAGCAACAACGTCCGCGTCTTCATCGCCGCCCGAGCCTACGCATCACCCCCAACTGTCACACGGTGCCGGGTCAACCGTGACAGTTCCCGAAACAACGCACCCGTTGCCGAACGTGTCGATGGCAGGCTCGCTACCGTCCTGACGGTGAGAACGACACGACCACGCACGGCGGCCGGCGCCATCGGATCGCTCGCCCTGCTCCTCGCCGTCACGGCGTGTTCCTCCGACGGCTCGAGCGGTGAAGCGCTGCCCGACGCCGCCGTCGAGACGACCGTCGGCGCCACCGAGCCACCGGCCACCGATTCACCCACGGATTCGCCCACCGAGACGACCGCCGCACCGATCGAGGAAGGGACCGGCAACGACGATCCGCCAACCGGCGACGCCGCCGCAGCCGTGCCCGAGGCGCTGCAGTTCACCGCCCCGCTCGTCGGCGGCGGCACCTTCGACGGAGCAGCCCAGGCAGGCAAGCCGACGGTGTTCTGGTTCTGGGCGCCCACTTGAAGCATCTGCAACCGCGAAGCCCCCTCGGTCGAGGAGGCAGCAGTGCAGTTCGGTGACGAGGCGAACTTCGTCGGTGTGGCGTGGACGGGCAGCGACGTCTCGTTCCAGGGATTCATCGACGAACACGGGCTGACGTTCCCGCAGATCAGTGACGACCCCGGCGACGTCTTCGACCGGTTCGGCGTGGCGTACCAACCGGCGCTCGTCATCGTGAACACCGACGGAACGACCGAGCTGGTCGCCGGCGCCGTCGACGAGGACCTGCTCGCCCAGATCATCTCCGAGGCCGACTGAGACGCACCCCTCCCCCGATTTCGTGAACAACTTCACCTCTCAGAGGCGAAGTTGTTCACGAGAACCGGCAGGCGGGGTGACCGGGGTCTGGGATCGCTAGCGTGACGGCCCGGGACTGGATCCCGCTCGGCCCGACGTCGGCCCCCGTTTCCAACCGGTTCACGGAGGTCGACATGGCCCACTTCTCGCCCGCACTCGCCGAGAGCGTCTCCACACGCCACGGAGTCGTCACGCGCTCCGACCTGATCATCGACGGCTTCTCTCGACGCGAGATCGATCGACTCGTCGAGCGGGGAACATGCGTCCGGATTCACAACGGCGTCTACCGGCTCGCCACATCGCCCGACACGTTCGAGTCGAGGTGTGCTGCTGCATGCGCCGGTGATCCTGCGGTCGTGATCACCGGTCTCGCCGCGGCGCGATTGTGGAACTTCCGTCACGTGCGGCCCGTCGACCAACCCGTCGTGCTGGTCGCTCACGACCGGACACCACTCGCCCGCGGGGTCGTGCTCCGTCGGTCGAATGTGCTCGATGCGACCGACTGGGTGCAGCGCGCCGACCGGATCCGGCTGGCGTCACCGCCTCGAACGTGGTTCGACTGTGCCCGCGATCTCGACGACGAACGGTTCGAACGCGTCACCGAATGGGTGCTCGACAAACACACAACCGTGCCGACACTTTGGACGACCGCTCGCCGCCTGCAGGCCCGAGGACGCCCGGGGAGCGCCCGAGTACGACGCGTGATGGAGGCGCGTGACGACTGGCAGAAGCCTGCCGGATCAGGGCTCGAACTCCGTGTGCTGCAGGCACTGGAACGGCGCGGCATCGTCCTGCACCGCCAGTACCCCCTCGTCCTCGCCGACGGGGCCGTCATCCACCCCGACGGCGCCGACCCTTCCATCAGGTGGGCACTCGAGATCGACCACGTCACCTGGCACGGCGGCCGACTCGATGCGCAGTACGACAAGACCCGCGATCGACGCGCCCGCCTCGCCGGTTGGCAGGTCGAACGCGTCACCGATCAGGAACTGACCGAGAACTTCGATGCAGTCATCGACCAACTCGTTGCACTTCATCGTCAACGTGCCGCCACCTTCGCAGCGGCCTGAGCCGAGTCCGGCCGATTTCGTGAACACCTTCACCTCTGAGAGGTGAAGTCGTTCACGAGTTGCCGATATCGGTGCGAATCCGAGGCTCGGTGAACGTCATCTCCCGGATCACTCCTACGATCAGCCCATGCGCGTCGCCATCACCGGATCGACCGGGCTCATCGGCTCGGCTCTGAAGCCGCACCTCGAGTCGCTCGGCCACGAGGTGATCCGGGTGGTCCGAGGAGATGCGTCGGGCACGGACATCGCCTGGTCACCGGCAGAGGGCCGCATCGATCCGCACGCCCTCGACGGCGTCGACGCGGTCGTCCATCTCGCCGGCGCCGGCATCGGTGACCACCGCTGGACCGACGACTACAAACGCGAGCTGCTCGAGAGCCGCACCAAGGGCACCACGCTGATCTCCGAGGCGATCGCATCGGCCGACGGCGGGCCCTCCGTCTTGCTGTCGGGGTCGGCGATCGGCATCTACGGGGCGCGCGGCGACGAGGACCTGACCGAGCAGTCCGCAGCGGGTGACGGCTTCCTGGCCGACATCTGCGTGCAGTGGGAACGAGCAACCAGCGCCGCCGAGGCTGCAGGCGCCCGCGTCGTCCACCTGCGTACCGGCATCGTGCTGTCGGCGGAGGGTGGCGCCTTGAAGAAGCAACTGCCGCTGTTCAAGTTCGGCCTCGGCGGCAAGATGGGCTCGGGCGATCAGTGGCAGAGCTGGATCTCGATCGACGACGAGGTCGCCGCGATCGCCCACCTCCTCACCGCCGACACGGTTGGCCCGGTCAACCTCACCGCACCCCAGCCCGTCACCAACGCCGAGTTCACCGACACCCTCGGCGACGTGCTGCACCGCCCGACGTTCCTGCCGATCCCGAAGTTCGGACCCAAGCTGCTGCTCGGCGGCGAGCTGGCGGACAATCTGTTGTACTCGGGCCAGAAGGTGCTGCCGGCCGTACTGGAGCACGACGACGGCTTCACCTTCCGCCATCGCGATCTCGCGTCTGCGTTGCAGGCGCTGCTCGGGAAGTGACTGCGTCCGTCACGCGGCCCGACGAACCGGTCGTCGTCGTCGGCGCCGGGCTGGCCGGGCTGTCGTGTGCGGTCACGTTGCACGAAGCCGGGATCCCCGTGCAGGTGTACGAAGCGAGTGACGGCATCGGCGGCCGGGTGCGCACCGACCACGTCGACGGGTTCACGCTCGACCGTGGGTTCCAGGTGGCGCTCACCGCGTACCCGGAGATGCACCGCCAGCTCGACATGGCATCGCTCGACCTCCGGGCGTTCGAGCCCGGCGCACTCGTGTGGCGCGACGGGAAGGGCTCGGTCGTCGGCGATCCGTTCCGCCGGCCCACGACGGCACTGTCGACCCTCGCGGCGCCGATCGGATCGCCGTTCGACAAGGCGCGCATCGCCTGGCTGCGCCATCGGCTCCGCAGCGTGCATCCCGTGCGCCTGCTCCAGGGCGACGACACGTCGACGCGGTCGGCGCTCAGCGATGCCGGATTCTCCGAGACGATCATCGAACGCTTCTTCCGGCCACTGGTCGGAGGCATCCAGCTCGACCCCGACCTCGCCGACAGCCGTCGGATGTTCGACGTGATCTTCCGGATGCTGGCCGACGGCGACTCGGCCGTGCCCGCCGCCGGCATGCAGGCGATTCCGCAGCAACTGGCCGACCGGCTGCCGGCCGAGGCGATCCATCTCGAGGCGCCAGTGACGGCGGTGTCGGCGACATCGGTGACCGCCGTCGACCACGCGATCTCGGCCTCCGCGGTCGTCGTGGCGACCGAAGGACCGGCGGCGTCGGCCCTGCTCGGCCTGCGCCCGGTGGAATCGAAGGCGGCCGGCGCCGTGTACTTCGCCACCGCCGACGCACCCGTCGACGACAAGCTCGTCGTGCTCGACGGTACGGGCCGTGGTCCGGTGCTCAACGTCGCAGTGATGAGCAACGTCGCACCGACCTACGCCCCCGCCGGGAGGCATCTCGTCGTCGCTGCCCTTCCTGGCCACGACGGACCGACCATCGAAGCCGACGCTCGTCGCCAACTGCGCGACTGGTGGGGTCCTCGAGTCGATCGTTGGGAGCATCTGGCGACGTATCGCATCGCGCACGGCCAGCCCCGCCAACGTCCGCCCTTCTCGCCCAAGCGTCGAGTGCAGCTCGACGACGGCCGCTTCGTGTGCGGCGATCACCGCGACACCGCCTCGATCCAGGGTGCGCTGTTCTCCGGGCGACGCTGCGCATTGGCCGTGGCGGCCGAGTTGGGTCAGACTGCTCTGCATGGCTGACGGCACTCATGACGACGACGCCCACCACACCTCCGACGACAAGGTGGTGCGCGGGATCCGCTTCGTTGCCGCCGAACCACAGGCGATCTTCGACCTCCTCGCCGACCCGGCGCAGCACGCGACGATCGACGGGTCGGGTTCGGTGCGGGCCAGTTCCACCGATTCGCCCGAGCGGTTGTCGCTCGGTTCCAAGTTCTCGATGTCGATGAAGCTCGGCGTGCCGTACAAGATCACCAACGAGGTCGTGGAGTTCGACGAGCCGTCACTGATCGCCTGGCGGCACATGGGCAAGCACGTCTGGCGCTACCGGTTGCGGCCCGTCGACGGCGGCACCGAGGTGACCGAGGAGTTCGACTTCCGGCCCGCTCTCAGCGCCACCGCGCTGAAGCTGTCAGGGGTTCCCAAGCGCAACGCGAAAGCGATCGAAGCCACCCTCGACCGCCTCGTCGCCCACTTCCAACCAGCCGACTCCTGACGCGGGCGACCGCTGCACCACGCCGCCGATTTCGGAGGCAGTGGGGACATCGGGACCTTTGACCCACACAACAATTGCGGGGTCTGGGTAGCTTGAAGACATGGCGACGAACTGGCTGACGGCGCGGGAAATGCGGGCCTGGCGGACCTACATCGAGACCTACGGCGACCTCATTTCGGCGATCGAGCGCGACCTGGCCGAACATGATCTGACGCTCGGCGACTACCAGGTGTTCGTGTACCTGTCCGAAGCGCCGGAGCGGTCGATGCGCATGTGTGACCTCGCCGAACTGCTCCAGCTGTCTCCCAGCGGGCTGACGCGTCGCCTCGACGGCTTGGTCAGGGCCGGTTTCGTCGAGCGCGAAGCATCCACCGACGACCGCCGGGTGATGCTCGCCACGCTCACGCCGAGCGGCTACGCCGCCCTCGAAGCAGCCGCACCCGACCACGTCGCCAGCGTGCGCCGGCATCTCTTCGATCACCTCGACGACGACCAGGTCGACGCACTGGCATCGATCTTCCAGGCGATCAAGGCCGGCCTGTCGTCATGAACCGTCTCCCGAAGGGCTTCCACAGCCACGTCGCCAACATCGGCGTCAAGGACGACACGGACGACTTCGTGGTGATCGCCGCCGAGCGCCCGGTGCCCGTGGCGGGCGTGTTCACCAAGAGCCGGTTCGCCGGCCCCAGCGTGACGCTCAGCCGCGCGCAGATCGCCGACGGGCAAGCGCAGGCGGTCGTCGTGATCTCGAAGAACGCCAACGTGGCGACCGGTCCGGCCGGTCACGCCGATGCGGTCGAGGTTGCGCAACGGGTCGCTGCCCGGCTCGGATGCGAGCCGACCGACGTCGTCGTCACCTCGACCGGCGTCATCGGGCGTCGCTACCCGATCGAGCGGATCCGTGCCGGCATCGACGCCCTCCCCGAGGTGCTCACCTCCGACGACGCCAGCGGGCCCGCACACGGGATGATGACGACCGACACCGTGCCCAAGCTGGCCGAAGCAGTGGTGGCGGGCAGCACCGCACGGATCGTCGGCATGGCCAAGGGCGTCGGGATGATCGAGCCCGACATGGCCACCCACATCTCGTTGCTGTTCACCGACGCCCAACTCGACGTTTCTCGACTCGATGCGGCATTCAGACGCGTCGTCGACCGGACGTTCAACTGCGTCAGCGTCGACACCGACACCTCCACCAGCGACTCGTCGGTGATCATGGCGTCGGGCGCCGCCGGCCCCGTCGAACTCGACGCATTCGAGGCGGCACTCCACGACGTCGCGCTGGACCTCACCAAGCAGATCGCCAGAGACGGCGAGGGCGCCCACTCGTTGATCGAAGTGCACGTCGACGCAGCACGCGATCGCTCGCAAGCGAAACGGGTGGCCAAGGCCATCGTCAACTCACCGCTGGTGAAGACGGCGGTGCACGGCGGCGATCCGAACTGGGGTCGCGTGGCGATGGCGATCGGCAAGTGCAGCGACGACACCGACATCGATCAGGACGCCGTGATCATCCGCTTCGGCGACACCGAGGTCTACCCGCGGCTGCTCGACGACGATGCACTCGCGGGTCTCTCCGCGTACATGCGCGGCGCCGACGTACGGATCCACGTGTCGCTCACGACCGGCGATGCCGACGCGACGGTGTGGGGCTGCGACCTCAGCGACACCTACGTCCGCTTCAACGCCGACTACACCACCTGATCAACCACGTTTGTGTTGCATTTCGGGTGGGCCGCCCCACCCGAATCTGCACGCAAACGTGGTGAATGGCGCCGGTCGGCCCGGCGTCACTTCGGGGGCATGCGGATGCCGCCGTCGACGCGGATGCTCTCGGCGTTCATGTAGCTGTTGGTGATGCACTCGAGCACCATCGACGCGAGCTGTTCGGGATCGCCCAGGCGCTTCGGGAAGAGCACGCCCTTCTGGAGGTTCTCCTTGAACGCTTCGCTGGCGTCGCCTTCGCCGTAGATCGGCGTGTCGATCAGGCCCGGAGCGACGGTGTTGACGCGGATACCCACGGCCGACAGGTCGCGAGCGACCGGCAGCGTCATGCCGACGACGCCGCCCTTCGAGGCGGAGTAGCTGGCCTGGCCGATCTGGCCGTCGAACGCAGCGACGGATGCGATGTTGACGATCGCACCGCGCTCGCCGTGCTCGAGCGGCTCGGTCGTGCTCATCGCGGTGGCGGCGACGCGGATGCAGTCGAACGTGCCGATCAGGTTGATCGCGACGACCTTCTTGAACGCATCGAGGTTGGCGGCCGACTCGAGCGTGCCGTCCTTGCCGATCGTGCGCTGCGCCCAGCCGATGCCGGCGGAGTTGACGAGCACGCGCAGCGGGCCCATCGACTTGGCCATCTCGACGGCGTTGACGATGTCGTCGGTGTTGGTGACGTCGACCTTGCAGAACGCACCACCGATCTCGTCGGCGAGTTCGTTGCCCTTGTCCTCCTGCAGGTCGGCGATGACGACCTTGGCACCCTTGGCGGCCAGCATGCGAGCCGACGCCGCGCCGATCCCCGATGCTCCACCCGTGACGATTGCGCTTGCTCCAGAAATGTCCATGAGGCCGAAAGCTATTCGCGACGGCCGCGCACCGAGCAATCCGGCAGGTCGGACCGGCCGGGCCAGTCGGTCGGAGCCGTCCGCTCAGCGTGGTGCAGGACCGATGTTGTTGCGCGTGTCGACGAGTCGCCGGGGAATGTTGCCGGTGAACGCCGGCGTCGCACCTCCCGTGAACCAGCCGGAGATGTCGACGATCAGATGGGCGTCGGCGCTCGTGTAGATGCACACCGAGCCGTCGGCGCCGATCGGGGCGATCACACCGTTGGCGGCGGTTGCGCCTCGGCCGAAGTTGACGTTGGACGCTTCGGGCATCGGCGTGCCACACGGCCACACCGTGGCGAAACCGGCCGCCCGAGCTTCGACCATCGTCACGTTCAGCGCAACGGCGGCTGCGTCGTCGGGCACCTGCCGCGCGGTGCCGTCGACGTTGACGGTCACGCCTCGCACCGGCACCGACTTGGGGACCGCGGGTTTGATCGTCCCGGTCGGCCCACCGATCGCGTTGCGGGTGTCGACGAGCCGGGACGGCACTGCGCCGACGAACGGGGGTTGCGCGCCTCCCCCGAACCACCCCAGCACGTCGACGAGCACGTCGGACTGCTGGTCGGAATAGAGACACACGGAGCCACCGGCACCCAGTGAGGTCACCACTCCGTTGGCGACGACGGAACCGCGGGTGAAGTTGACGTTCGACGCCACGGGCATCGGCGCACCGCACGGCCACACGGTGAAGAAGCCCGCCTGCGACGGCAGTACGGCGGTGACGTTCACGGCGACGGCGGTCGCATCGGGGGGGATCGTGTCGGGCGAGCCGTCGGTGCGTTGCATGGCCGCACCCGCAAGGGGAATCGAGATGGTGCCGCCGGCGGCGATGCGGACCTTCGGGCCACCGATGGCGTTTCGGGTGTCGACCACGCGCCGCGGTGTCGCTCCGACGAAGGGTGCGACGCCGTTCGTCGAGCCGGCGAACCAGCCGGTGATGTCGACGAGGAAGTCCGTCTCCTGATTCGAGTAGAAGCACACCTTGCCGCTGGCGCCGACGGGCGCGATCACGCTGTTGGCGACCGTTCCCCCGGACACGTAGTTCAAATTCGAGGAATCGGGACGGGCGACGTCGCACGGCCACACCGTGACGAAACCCGGCTGCGACGGCGTGACCGCGGTGATGTTCAAGGCGACCGCCGACGTCCCCGCCGGGATGGCGCGCGTCACACCATCGGGACCGATGACGTTCTCGCCGACCACGGTCAGTTCGATGCGCTGGTTCGGCTGGAACCGACGGCTCGGCGGCACGGGAAGAGAGGCGCCTCCGCCGGTGGAGGTTCCGGCACCGGACCCGCCGACGAGTTGACGCATCCACAACGCAAACTGGGCTTGGCCCGTCGTCGTGAGGTGCACGCCGTCGGACGAGATCCATCGCGAGCGCTCCGCTCCCGCACCGGCGCTGAATCCGTTCCAGTCACCGATCGAGAGGTTGGGCCAGCGACTGCGGGCCTGTTCCAGCGCCGCATTGGCCGAGGAATAGCCGGACCTGATCTCGGCCATGTTGATCCACAGGACCCGCTTGGTGCCGCGTTGGTTCAGCACGCTCATCATCGTGTCGATGTCCGCCGCCATGTTGGTCGACGGGTTGTAGCCCAGTTCGACGACGGCGAGATCGAGGTTCATCGGCAGCCCGGCAGCGACCTGGACGCCACTCGGCGAGGGTGGCGTCTTGGCGATGAACCTGCTGACCAGCGTGTCGACGGTGAGCGAGGCGAACATCCCGTCGGTCAGCGTCGCGAATTCGTCCTTGGCCGACTCGCCGACCGAGTCGCCGATCACCGCCACGTTCGTCCCGACCGAGTCGCGGGTGACGACACGCACGTCGAATCCCGGCGACAGGAGGCCCTGTTGGCCCCGGAAATCCCATGCGTTCATGCGCACGGAGCCGTTCGTCCCGGTGAGGACGATGTCGTTGAACCAGATCCCGTCGAACTGCTGGTAGGTCGAACTCTGCGCCTCGACCATCGTCGCGCCGGTGAGCGTGCCGAGTCCGTACCTGGCGGCGAGTGAATCTGCGTCGAGCACACGTGTCCAACGATGGTTCGGGTTGTTCGAAGTGCCGTCGCCGGGAGCGTCGTCGCGAGCTGGGAACGACCCGCCCGCCGTGCGAGGGCCATTCGATGCGGAGAACTCCGTCGACACGATCGCGCCGTTGCGGAACCGAACGATGCCGGCGGTCGCCGCGATCGCCTGATCGGTGCGGTAGTCCTCGACCAGCGTGGCCGGACCGGTCGCCACGGCCCTCGTCGCCGCTCCGCCGTAGACCTGACACGACTGTGTGTCACAGGTGGTCGCATACGGCGCATATCGGTTCTGTTGGGCACCATAGGAACGGGCGGCGACCGCCTGAGCCCGGACCGCCTCGGCACCCCGTCCGGATCCGGCCGCTGCCCAGCTCGCCGAGATCTCCTTGGGCACCACGCCGCGCAGGTAGTCCTCGGTGGCGACGGCATTGACGACCCGTGTCGTGCCACCCTGGTTCGACACGTCGATCGAGCCGCGATAGTGGACGACCGATCCGTTCGGCTGACAGAGCCCGAGGACGTTCGTCGCGTTCGACTCGCCGGGCGTCGTGGTGAACGTGGGCGCCGCACTGGTCGCGATGAAACTGAACGTCGTGCCAGACCCCGAGGCGATCATGGCGCGAGCAGCCACCGCATCCTCGGGCTGCCACTGACCGTCCTGAGCCAGACCCCGGTCGGCCTGGAACCGTTTCACCGCCGCTTCGGTGAGGTTGCCGAAGTCACCGTCGACGCCGCCGGGATCGAAGCCGAACACGGTGAGGAACTGTTGGACCCGGCGAACGGCGTCGCCCTGAGCACCCTTGACGAGCGGTCCGTCGGGAACGACGAGCGTGGAGCTGACTGCGCAGCCCACCGAGTTCGCGCCGTAGACGTCGTAGGTGCCCGCTGCGTTGCGGACCGCCTGCATCGACGGTTGCGTCACCCCGTTGAACGTGACGCCACCGCCGTGTGAGATCAACCCGACGGTGCCGGCCCCGTCGAGTGCGGTGAGACGCACACGGATCTGCGGGTTGCCGATCGAACCGTTCGTCGTGCCGCCGTAGTAGTGGTCGAGGATCTGGGCCCAGTTCCACGACTGGTCGACCGCCCAACCGTAGGCGCCCCACTGGCTCATCCCGCGTCCATGACCGTTGCCGACGCCGTCGACGACGACGGCGACGATGTCGTTCGGTGCCGATGCCTCGACCGTCGCCCGACCGACCGGCAGTGGGAGCAGACCGATCGCGAGCAGGCCTGCGACAGCGACCAGGAGACGACGTGGAGATCTCATACTGGGAGCGGTCCGATGCTGTTGCGAGTGTCGACGAGTCGCCGCGGCACGTTGCCGACGAAACCCGCACCGCCGTCGGCGAACCATCCGGCGATGTCGACGAGCAGGTGCGCGTCGGCGCTGGTGGCGACACACACCGACCCGTCGGGTCCGATGGGTGCGACGACGCCGTTGGCGACGGTGGCACCCTTCGCGAAGTTGACGTTCGAGGCTTCGGGCTGCGACGTACCGCACGGCCACACGGTGGCGAACCCGCCAGCGCGGGCGTCGACCATCGTGATGTTGAGCGCAACGGCCGAGGCGTCGGGGGGCACCTGCCTCGAGACGCCGCCGACGTCGACGGTCACGTTGCGTACCGGCACCGAGCGCGGCGTTGCGGACGTCAGCACCCCGGTCGGTCCGCCGATCGCATTGCGGGTGTCGACCAGGCGTCGCGGAACGGCTCCCACGAAGGCGGGCTGCGCACCACCACCGAACCAGCCGAGCACGTCGACGAGCACGTCGGCGGCCTGGTCGGAGTAGATGCAGATCGTCCCACCGGCGCCGAGCGGTGCGACGACGCCGTTGGCGACGGCACCACCGCGCGTGAAGTTGACGTTGGACGTCGTCGGCCGAGCTGCGCCGCACGGCCACACGGTGAAGTAGCCGGGATTCGACGGCTCGACGGCCGTGACGTTCACCGCCACCGCCGTCGCATCGGCGGGGATGGCGGTCGACGATCCATCGCTTCGGCGGATCGATGCACCCACCATGGGCACGGTGAGCGTGGCGCCGGGCTGGATGCGCACCTTGGGGCCGCCGATCGCGTTGCGCGTGTCGACGACACGAAGCGGCGTGGCGCCGACGAAGGCCGGTGACGACGAGCCGCCGGCGAACCAACCAGCGATGTCGACGAGGAAGTGTGTGGTGGCGTTCGTGAAGAAGCACACCCGTCCGCTTGCGCCGACGGGCGCGATCACCCCGTTGGCCACCACCCCACCGGCGACGAAGTTCAGGTTCGACGCCTCCGGGCGGGCGACATCGCAGGGCCACACCGTGGCGTAGCCGGCCGCGGTCGGCGACACCGCCGTGATGTTCAACGCAACAGCCGACACCCCCGACGGGATGACATCGACGGTGCCGTCGGGCGCGGCCACGCTTGCGCCGACCACCTGCAACTCGATGCGCTGGTTGGCGGCGATCGGGCGTGAGCCACGAGGCTCGCCGCGCAGCGTGAAGCCCGGCGACGGAAGCCCGTTCTGGCCCCGGAACGTCCAGGCCGGGATCCTGACGCTGCCCTCGGTACCGGTGAGGACGACGTCGTTGTACCAGATCCCGTCGTAGCGGGGGTCGCCCTCGGCCATCGTCACCGACGTGAGTACCCCGAGGCCGTGCCGGGCAGCCAGTGCGTCGCCGTCGAGCACACGGGTCCACCGGTGGTTCTTGTTGAGTGCGGTTCCGTCTCCGGGCGCATCGTCGCGTACCGGAAAGGGCCATCCGGCGGTGCGGGGTCCGTTCGACGCGGAGAATTCCGTCGACACGATCGAACCAACAGCGCCCTGACCGCCGGCGAGCCACATCCGGATCTTGCCGAAGGTGTCAGCGATTGCCTTGTCGCTTCTGGCATCCTCGACGGGGATCGCCGCCAGCCCGGTCGTCGCTCTCGAAGCAGCGCCGAAGTACACCTGGCATGACTGCGTGTCGCAGATGCCGTTGGACCAGCGGCCCGGCTGCAGCGCATACGAACGAGCTGCGACGGCCTGCGCCATGACGGCCTGCATCCCCCTGCCGCCACCTGCATCGGCCCAGCTCGCCGCGATCTCCTTCGGCACCACCCCACGCAGGTAGTCCTCGATGTACACCCGGTTGACGACGCGATTGCCGTCCTCGATGCGCACCGATCCCCGGTAGTGGGTGACCTTGCCGGCCGGACTGCACACGCCCAGCACAGAGTCGGCGGGGGCGGTGGTCATGCGAGCGGCGTCGAGCGGCCCGTTGTCGGTCGTGAAGTCGACCGGTCCGGCGACGGGGACACCGAGCGGCGTCCAGCCGACCGGAGCACCGCTCGGCGGTGGGCACGCCGGTGTCGAGGCGCTGTAGACCTGGAACAGGTTCGGCGCGATCTCGATCGCCGCCATCGACGCGGCGACGTTGCCGTTCCAGTTGACGTTGTCGACGTACGAGACGACGCCGAGGGTCGCTGCACCGTCGAAGGCCTTGAGCTGCACGTCGATCGTGCCCGACGTGTCGGTGTCGCCGAGCGCGGTGTTGCCGTAGTAGTGGTCGAGGATCTGCGTCCAGGTCCACCCACGGTCGACAGCCCACCCGTACGCACCCCACTGGCTCATGCCACGCCCGTGGCCGTTGCCCGTGCCCTCGACGATCACCGATCCGATCGCGGTCTGCGCCGACACGGTCGGGGCGGGGGCGCGCACGAGCATCGAGACACCCAGGCCGAGCACGGCCGCGGAGACGATCAGCGCTCGGCGCATGTAACCCAAATGTAACGTCGCTGGACGAGGTGAGGCGGTCACCACGAGTGGTTCTTCGACCGGATGTCGTCGCGGCTTGACCGTTTCTTGCCGGAAACTGCGGACGTTCAGCCGTTACGTGGGATGGCTTCGACCGCGAGCCGGTCGACCAGGTCGTTCATCGGGTCGCCGCTGTGGCCCTTGACCCACCGGAAGCTGACGTCGCCGGCGTTGACCAACTCGATCAGCGGTTTCCACAAGTCGACGTTGGCCACCGGCTTCTTCTGCGAGTTCGTCCATCCGTTGCGCTGCCACTTCACCCACCAACGGTCGCGGAAGCAGTTCACGACGTAGGTCGAGTCGGACACGATCTCGATCGGCATCGGGGCGCCGTGGTCGTCTGCGAGATGGGCGTGCGACTGCAAGGCGTCGAGGACGGCATGGATCTCCATGCGTTGGTTCGTCGTGCGGCTCTCCCCGCCCGAGCCGTGCGGCTCCCCACCCGGTGAGACCGCCCATGCCCAGCCTCCGGGGCCGGGATTCCCGCTGCACGCACCGTCCGTGTAGATCACCTGTGAGGCCATCGTCGGCAACCTATCGCCGCGGTAGGGTCACGCTTCATGTCCAAACGGGTGCGTCGGCTGGCGGCTTGCCTTGCCCTCGGAGCGATCGGGATGGTCGCGTCGAACGCATCGGCCGTGCCGGCGAACGGGCAGACGCCACAGCCCGATGCCGTGATCGTCGGCGACTCGCTGACCGGCGGCAACGCCACGTACATCGAGAACTCGCTGCGTTCCAACGGGCTCTCCGACGTGCGGGTGGAGGGGTTGAGCGGGCGCAAGATCGCCGTGTCGTTCCAGGGCAGCGGCTTCGTCGACTCCGGTATCGCCAGGATCCGGTCGCTGCGCGATCGGGGTGTCCGTCCGGGGCTCTGGGTGATCGAACTGGGCACGAACGACCTGTACTCGGTCAAGCGGTGCGAGTGTCGTGATCCGGTTGCGTTCGCCGGCGAACTGATCGATCGTCTGCGCCGCGAGATCGACCCCACCACGCCGACGGCCTGGGTGACGGTGATGAACCGAGCCGACTACGGGGTGACGAACAGCTTCAACGAGGCCCTGCGCCGCCGCGCTGCCGTCGATCCGTACTTCCGGCTGATCGACTGGGCGACGCTGAGCATGATGGAGCCCGGGTGGTTCAAAGACGAGGTCCACCCGAACCTGGCCGGGCTCGGCGCATTCTCGGACATGTACGTCCGTGACATCTCGGCGCTGCTGGCCGACCCGCCCGGCCCGCCACCGCCCCGAACCGGCATGCAGACCGCCGTCCGACTCGGCTCGCCCCTGTCGTGACGTCCGGCAGAAATCCGGGTGTGGGACGGGCGCGATCCGGGCATCCGGTGCGTACCCACCGGTAACACTGCGAGACTGAGGACCATGATCTTCGACGGCCACGTGCACCAGCTGCCCGACATCGACCCGACGGAGACGAAGGAGTGGCTCGACAGCCTCGACGCCGTCGTCGACACGCACGGCAAGACCCGGGCCCGCTATCTCCTCAGCCGGCTGATGGAACGTGCGACCGCGAGCCAGGTGTCGTTCCCCGCCACCGTGTCCACTCCCTACGTCAACACGATCCCTCGCGAGCAGGAGCCGTGGTTCCCGGGCGACGAGCACATCGAGCGCCGGATCCGGGCATTCATCCGCTGGAACGCGGCGATGATGGTCGTGCGGGCGAACAAGGCCGCCGACGGCATCGGCGGGCACCTGTCGACCTACGCGAGCTCTGCGTCGCTGTACGAGATCGGCTTCAACCACTTCTTCCGCGGCAAGGACGACGGCCGCCCCGGCGACCACATCTACTACCAGGGCCACGCCGCGCCGGGCATCTACGCACGGGCGTTCCTCGAGGGACGCCTCACCGAGGACGACCTCGACCACTTCCGCCGCGAGATCGGCCGGGGCGGTCGCGGGCTGTCGTCGTATCCGCACCCGCGGCTGATGCCGGAGTTCTGGGAGTTCCCCACGGTGTCGATGGGGCTCGGCCCGATCACGGCGCTGTACCAGGCGCGATTCAACCGGTACCTCCGCAACCGCCACATCGACGACACGTCCGACAGCCGCGTGTGGTGCTTCCTCGGCGACGGCGAGACCGACGAGCCCGAGACCCTCGGCGCGATCTCGCTCGCCTCTCGAGAGCAGCTCGACAACCTGGTGTTCGTCGTCAACTGCAACCTGCAACGCCTCGACGGTCCGGTGCGCGGCAACGGCAAGGTGATCCAGGAGCTCGAAGCGACGTTCCGCGGAGCCGGGTGGAACGTGATCAAGGTGATCTGGGGTTCGAAGTGGGATGACCTGCTCGCCCAGGACAAGGACGGCGTGCTGCTCAACAAGATGAACACGACCGTCGACGGCGAGTTCCAGCGCTACGCGGTCGAGGACGGCGAGTTCATCCGCGACGACTTCTTCGGTCCCGACGAGCGGCTCCGCAAGATGGTCGCCGATCTCAGCGACGACGAGCTGCGCAGCCTGCCCCGCGGCGGTCACGACTACCGCAAGCTCTACGCCGCCTACAAGGCAGCCACCGAGAACCTCGGATCCGGTCGTCCGACGGTGATCCTCGCCAAGACGATCAAGGGCTGGACGCTCGGCCCCGGATTCGAGGGCCGCAACTCGACGCACCAGATCAAGAAGATGACCAAGGACCAGATCCTGGCGATGCGCGATCGACTGCACCTCGAGGACGTCGTCAGCGACGAGGGCCTCGACGCCGAACACCCGCCCTACATCAAGCTCGGCAAGGACTCGATCGAGTACCAGTACATGATGGAGCGCCGCAAGGCGCTCGACGGCTCGATCCCCAAGCGCACCACGGTCGCCCGGCGCCCGCTCGAGCTGCCCGCCGACGGCCCGTTCGCGGAGATGCGAGCCGGCTCGAACGGCCAGGAGGTCTCCACGACGATGGCGTTCACGCGCCTGCTCCGCGGGCTCGCTCGCGACGAGCACATCGGGCCCCGCGTCGTGCCGATCATCCCCGACGAAGCCCGCACGTTCGGCATGGATGCGTTGTTCCGCGAGCTGAACATCTATGCCTCCCAGGGGCAGAAGTACCTGCCGGTCGACCACGACCTGCTGCTGTCGTACTCCGAGTCGACCAAGGGCCAGATCCTCGAGGAGGGCATCACCGAGGCCGGCTCGATGGCGAGCTTCCTGGCCGCCGGCACGGCGTACTCGACGCGCGGTGTGCCGATGGTGCCCTTCTACACGTTCTATTCGATGTTCGGCTTCCAGCGCGTGGGCGATCTGATCTGGCAGGCGGCCGACATGCGCGCCCGCGGCTTCATGATGGCCGCCACCGCAGGCCGCACCACGCTGCTCGGCGAGGGCCTGCAACACCAGGACGGCCACAGCCTGATCCTCGCGTCGACCGTGCCGTTCGTGCAGGCCTACGACCCGGCGTTCGCGTACGAGGTCGGCGCCATCGTGCAGGCGGGGATGAACCGGATGTTCGGCGGTGGCCCGCCCGAGGTGACCGACGTCTTCTACTACATCACCCTCTACAACGAGAACTACGAGATGCCCCCGCTGCCGGACACACCCGGGCTCGCCGAGGGCATCGTCGAAGGGCTCTACAAGTGGGCCGATGCGCCCGACGGCCCGTCGATTCCCGCCACGATCCTGTTCTCCGGTACCGCCCACACCGCCGCCCGCGAGGCAGTGACCGAACTCGCCGAACACTACGACGTGGCCGCCGAGTTGTGGTCGGCCACGTCCTACAAGGCGTTGCGCGAGGAGGCCCTCGCCGCCGAACGGTGGAACCGTCTGCATCCTTCACAGGAACCGCGCGATGCCACGGGTGGCGCAGATCCTCGCCGACTCGCAGGGTCCGATCGTCGCCGTGTCGGACTTCATGAAGATCGTGCCCGAGCAGGTGCAGCGATTCCTGCACGACCGCACGTTCGTGCCGCTCGGCACCGACGGCATGGGCCGCTCCGACACGCGTGAAGCCCTGCGCCGGCACTTCGAGGTCGACACCGGCAACGTCGTGCTCGCCGTGCTCGACGGGCTGCTCGCCGACGGCAAGGTCGACGAGTCCGTCGTCGCCGATGCGATCGACCGCTACGACATCGACCCCGAGGCCCCCAACCCCACCTGGGCGTG
>CAVSIX010000004.1:0-117627 GCA_963728195.1 Ilumatobacteraceae bacterium
GCGGTGATCGGTTCGGTCGACGGCACGGCGGTGTCGGTGGCGTTCGCCTGCATGTCGGGCACCACGATCGGGATCTACGGCGTCGCCACGCCGACCGAACACCGCCGCCGTGGATACGGCGAGGCGATCACGTGGGCGGCGATCGAAGCAGGAGTGGCGCTCGGTGGCGACCACGCCGTGCTCCAGGCGTCGGACCTGGGCGCTCCGGTGTACCGCTCGATGGGCTTCGTCGACGTCGGTCGTTACCAGCAGCTCGAAGGCCCGCCCGGCCCGGCTTGACGGCCGGCCCGCTCGGTCCGCCGGCGCAGTGATCTGTCAGAGTTGGTGACCGTGACCGACGCCCACCTGCCCCGCACGCTGCCGAACGACGCGACCGAGCACACGCGCTCGGTCACGACGCAACCGATCCCGCCGTTCGACCCCGCCGACTTCGATCGGGCGAAGCGGGGATTGATCGCAGAGCACGACACCGGGGTGATCGAGGGCCCCGCGTGGCCGGCGTGGGACATCAACCGCTGGTCGTTCATCGAGCAGGACGCGCCGAATCCCGACACCGTGCATCCGAGTCTCTGGCGCCAGGCCCAGCTGAACGTCATCCACGGGCTCTTCGAGGTGGCCCCCGGTTGTTGGCAGGCCCGGGGCTACGACATCAGCAACATCACGTTCATCGAGGGCACCGACGGCTGGGTCATCGTCGATCCGCTGACCAATACCGCGACCGCCGCGGCGTGTCTCGAACTCGCGAACCGTCACCTCGGCGAACGGCCGGTCACCGCCGTCATCTACACCCACAGCCACCTCGACCACTTCGGCGGCGCGCTCGGGGTCACCAGCCAGGACGACGTCGACGCCGGCCGCTGTCAGGTGATCGCACCCGAACACTTCCTGCGTGAAGCGGTCGCCGAGAACTTGCTCGCCGGCATGGCGATGAACCGCAGGGCGCTCTACCAGTTCGGGCCCCTCCTGCCGCCGGGCCCTCGGGGTCACGTCGACTCGGGGCTCGGCAAGTGTGTGCCGCTGGGCGTCCCCGGGCTCGTCGTTCCGACCGTCGACATCACCCGCACCGGCGAGGAACTCGTCGTCGACGGGGTGCGCATCGTGTTCCAGATGACACCCGAGACCGAGGCGCCGGCGGAGATGAACTTCTTCTTCCCCGACCACAAGTGGCTGTGCATGGCGGAGAACTGCTCGCACAACATGCACAACCTCATCCCGATCCGTGGTGCTCAGGTGCGCGACTCGTTGTCGTGGAGTACCTACATCGACGACGCCATCGAGCTGTTCGCCGCCGACACCGACCTGATGTTCGCCTCGCACCACTGGCCCCGCTGGGGCAACGACGACGTCCGCGAGTTCCTCGGGCGCCAGCGCGACCTGTACCGCTGGATCCACGACCAGACGCTGCGCCTCGCCAATCACGGCCACGTCGCCACCGAGATCGCCGAGATGCTCACGCCGCCCGCCGACCACTACGAGGAGAGTCACACGGTCGGCTACTACGGGGCGATGGTGCACAACGTGAAGGCGGTGTACCAGCGCTACCTGAGTTGGTACGACGGCAACCCGTGCCATCTGAACCCGCACCCGCCGGTCGAGGCCGGCACCCGCTACGTCGAACTCGCCGGCGGCGCCGATGCGCTGCTCGCAACGGCGCAGGCCGCCTACGACCGTGGCGATTACCGGTGGGTCGCCGAGCTGGTCAACCACCTCGTGTTCGCCGACGCCACCAACACCACTGCGCGTTCACTGCTCGCCGATGCGTACGAACAGCTCGGCTATCAGAGCGAGTCGGCCACCTTCCGCAACGCCTATCTGATGGGCGCCCAGGAGTTGCGCCACGGGCATCCGCCACGCCATCCGGCGGGCAACCGTGGTCTCGTGCGGGCGCTCCCGATCGATCAGTTGCTCGCGACCGTGGCGATGCGGTTGAACGCCGAGGGACTGGGCGGCGCCGAGGTGGCGATCAATCTCGTCGTCAGCGATCTCGACGAGCGGTGGTTCGTGGGGCTGTCGCATCGAGCGCTGCGGTATCGCATCGACAAGCAGGTCGACGATGCCGACGCGACGGTCACGTGCACCCGCGAGGTGTTGTCGGCGGTCGTGGCCGGTGAGTCGACGCTCGACGATGCGATCGCCGCCGGTGACCTGACGATCGACGGTGACGACGGTGCGCTGCGGCTGATCGTCGACCACCTCGACGTGTTCCTCGGCGGGTTCCCCATCGTCGAGCCCTGACCGCTGCGCCGCTAGGTTCGCCGGATGACCGCAACCGAACGTCGCCCGCTCCGATTCGGCTGGCTCTCGCCGTGCATCGGCAACCGGTGGAGCGACCACAGACCGATCGTCGTCGAACAGGCCAAGCACATCCTGCCGACCGTCAACGACCACTTCGACTCGATGTGGATCGCCGATCACTTCTGGGGCTTCGACGCAAAGACCGACCCGTTCGTCGAAGCGTGGACCTCGCTCACGTGGCTGGCCGCGAAGTTCCCAGACGTGCAGCTGTGCCACCACGTGCTCGGCCACGGCTACCGTCCGCCGGCGCTGACCGCGAAGATGGCCGCCACGCTGCAGGTGTTCTCGGAGAATCGCTTCATGCTCGGCATCGGTGCCGGCTGGCGCGGCGACGAGTACGAGGCGTACGGCTACGAGTTCCCGAAGCCGTCGGTGCGCTACGCCCAGCTCGAGGAGGTCGTCACGATCTGCCGGCTGATGTGGACCGAGGACCTGCCGACCTTCGACGGCGAGTACTTCTCGATCCACGAGGCCGCCGCTCCGCCGCTGCCCGAGGTGGTGCCGCCGGTGTGCATCGGCGCCAACGGTGAACAGGTCGGCCTGCCGCTCGCCGGGCGGATCGCCGACATGTGGCACAACATGACCCGCAAGGAAGCCGACTGGTTGCGCAAGTACGACATCGTCAAGCGGTCGGCCGCCGACGCCGGACGTGATCCCTCCGACATCGAGACCGGCATCACGATCGAGCGTGGGCTGCCGACGACGGACGCCGAGTCCGCCGAGCTGCACGACGTGATCGCCCGCTGGCACGAGATCGGCGTCGATCACGTCGTGATGGATTTCGGCAATCCGGACTCCACCGAGCCGATCCTGCGCTTCTCCGAACAGGTCATCTCCCCGTTGCGCTGACGCCGCCGCACGCGTTCCCCGGATTCGTGTGAGCGACGATGTCGACGTACGCGATGTTCGCTCACACAAATCCGGAAGCGGACCGTGAGTGGGGGGCGGGCGGCGCCGGAGCGGCTGGCTTCGCCGGCGCCGCTCGGGGCGTAGGATGCGGGCCTCGTGGTCAGCGAAACAGCTTCCTGTGTGGTCGGGCTCGACAACGGCGGTACGGCCAACAAGTTCACGGTCATGGACCGCGACGGAAACTTCCTGATCGACCGTCTGGTCGAGCTGCCGAGCCGTGTCACCGAGGGACCGGCCGCTGCCATCGCCGCGCTGCACGAGGCCTTCGACGCAGCGATCGAGCTGGCCGGGGTGCCACGCCACAGCGTGCTCGGGGTGGGCTTCGACACGCCCGGACCGGCCACGGCGCACGGTGTGATCTCGTCGCGCGGCGGCACGAACTTCGGCCACGGCGACTGGCGGGGCTACGACTTCCGCACCGCACTGGAGGTCGAGCTCGGCCTGCCGGTCGTCTACAACAACGACGCCAACGCGGCCGCCCTGTACGCGCATCACCGGCACTTCGGCCCCGTCGGCGGCGAGCGATCGTCGATCTCGGTGATCGTCGGCACCGGCCTCGGCGGCGGCCTGATCGAGAACGGACGCATCGTGAGAGGTGCGGCCGGGATGGCGGGAGAACTCGGTCACGTCCACATCCCGATGGACGGTCTGCTCGCGGAGGGCCAGCCGACACCGAGGTGCAACTGTGGGTTCGTCGGCGACGCGGAGAGCGTGGCGTCGCTCACCGGCATCTGCAACAACCTGCTGCCCTACTGGTTGACGCGCTATCCCGACCACGAACTGGCCGGCTTCGAGCCGCTCGACGCCGCCAAGCGGGTGCGCGGCTTCGGAGAGCGCAGCGACGAAATGGCCCGTCACATCTTCGAACAGCAGGCGATGGCGCTCGGGCGCCTGTTCACGATCGGCGCGAACTTCACCGATCCCGACGTGTACCTGCTCGGCGGTGGGGTGATCGAGGCCGAACCCTCGTTCCGTGACTGGTTCCTCGAGCGGGTGGAACACCACACGGTGTTGCGCGACGAGCAGCGTGCCGTCGCATCGTTCGCCCTCGTCGCCGATCTCGACATGGCCGGCGCCCGTGGATCCGCCATCGCCGCACTGAGCACGCTCGGTCACCGCTGACCGATCCGGCCTTGCGCTCGCGTTCAGGTGACGGGTTCGAACGTGGCGGTGAAGTGGCGCAGCGGACGCGGTGCGCTGGTGATGCGATAGCCGCCGAGCCGGTCGGCGTCGGCGGCCACGGCGAGGGCCACCTCGATCACGTAGTCGATGTGGCTCTGGGTGTAGGTGCGCCTCGGGATGGCGAGGCGCACCAACTCCATCGCCGCAGGCTTCTCGCTGCCGTCGGGTTGCAGACCGAACATCACCGAGCCGATCTCGCAGCCGCGCACGCCGCCGGTCTCGTACAGGGCGATCGCCAACGCCTGGCCCGGAAACTCGAGCGCATCGATGTGGGGTAGCAGCCGGCCGGCGTCGAGGTAGACGGCGTGCCCGCCGATCGGCTGCACGACCGGCACGCCGGCATCGGCGAGCGCTTCGCCGAGGTACGCCGTCGAGCGGATCCGGTAGCGCAGGTAGTCGTGCTGCACCGACTCGCGCAGTCCCTGCGCGAGTGCGTCGAGATCACGTCCGGCGAGTCCTCCGTACGTCGGGAAGCCCTCGGTGATCACCAGCAGCGTGCGGCACTCGTCGGCGAGGACGTCGTCGTTCATCGCCAGCCAGCCGCCGATGTTGCCCAGTGGGTCCTTCTTCGCACTCATCGTCATGCCGTCGGCGAGTGAGGCGATCTCGCGCACGATGTCGCGGACCTCGCGGTCGCCGTGGCCGGGCTCGCGCTCGTGGATGAACCAGGCGTTCTCGGCGAACCGGCACGCGTCGAGGAACAGGGGCACGCCGAACTCGTCGCACAGCGCACGCACCCCGCGCAGGTTCTCGAGCGACACCGGTTGCCCGCCGCCGGAGTTGTTGGTGATCGTGACGAACACGACCGGGATCACCTCGGGGCCGTGCTCGCGCAGGAGCGCCTCGAGTGCGTCGAGGTCCATGTTGCCCTTGAACGGGTGCAGCGACGCCGGGTCGCGCCCCTCGGCGATCACCAGGTCGACGGCGGTCGCGCCGGTGTACTCGACGTTGGCTCGGGTCGTGTCGAAGTGGGTGTTGTTCGGCACGATCTTGCCCGGCCCGCCGATCGCCGTGAACAGGATGTTCTCCGCGGCGCGACCCTGGTGGGTGGGGATGACGTGCTCGAACGGGAACAGGTCCTGCACACTCTCGAGGAAGCGGAACCACGACGGCGAGCCGGCGTAGCTCTCGTCGCCGCGTTGGATCGCGGCCCACTGATCGCGCGACATCGCCCCGGTGCCCGAGTCGGTGAGCAGGTCGATCAGCACGTCCTCGGCACGGAGCGAGAACAGGTTGTTGCCCGCAGCGGCGAGCGCCGCCCGCCGCTGGTCGGGCGTCGTCATCACGAGCGGCTCGACCGAGTGGACCCGGAACGGTTCGATGATCGTCGAGAACTCCATGGGATCATCATGCCCGACCCCGACGGTCCACCTGGCCGACAACTCACCACCCCTCACCGCCGTCGGCGCACCCGAGCGGTGTCAGCGGTCGGGCGTCGGTGTGCCCGCGCAGATGTCGAGCATGTCGAGGATCGGCTGCACGCGGGCGACCTCGTGGCTGCGCAGGAGATTCGCCTTGGCGAGCAGGGCGAGCACCGCCATGCCGGTCTCGGCAACCCGGGCCTCGTCGTGGAAGAGGTACACCGACGATGCCATCGTCACGCACACCGGCCAGCCGAGCTCGCGGAAGCGGAACGACTGCAGCAGGTTGTCGGTCTGGTAGCGCACGCGCTCGGGGCCGTCGGGCAGGTTGAGCGCGAACCCGAATCCGGGGTCGATCCAGAGCTTGTCGACGCCCGACCCGGTCACCAGATCGAGACGTTCGCGGAAGAACGACATCTGCTCGTCGATCATCGTCTCGACCGGCGGCACGTCGGCGTCGGAGCGGGCGGTCTCGCCGGGCGTGTAGCACAGGATCAGACCGGCGCCGTGACGCGCGATTGCCTGGTACAGCGCGGGGTCGTCGACCCTGCCGGTCAGGTTGATCACCTGCGCGCCGGCTTCGAGTGCGGCGACCGCGACGTCGGTGTGGTACGTCTCGACCGACACGAGCAGGCCGATGCCGACGAGCGCCTCGACGACCGGCAGCAGCGAGGCCAGCTGGCCGTCGACGTCGACCACGTCGGCGTTCGTTCCGGTCGATTCGGCCCCGACGTCGATCATCGCCGCGCCCTCGACCGTCATCCGTCGGGCGCGGTACAGCGCGGCATCGACGTCGTGGGCGATGCTCTCGCGGTACGACGAATCGCGCGACAGGTTGATCACGCCCAGCTGGTACGGCCGGTCGTCGAAGACGCGACCGGCGATCTCGATCGTGCGGATCGGGTGGTCGAGCGCTGCGCGGTGTGCGTTCCAGAGCGGCAGGAGGACGTCGGGGGTGATCATGGGCGGTGCTCCGGGATCGGGTGCCAGGTGTCGGCCAGTGCGGTCAGGTCGCCGGGCTCTACGGGGAGGTCGGCGAGGAGGTCGCGCATCGTTCGTCCGAGCCCGGGGTGGACGAGGTCGGGCACGATGTCGCACACCGGGACCATGACGAATCGGCGCTCGTGCATCCGCGGATGCGGCACCTCCAGCGCGGCGGCGTCGGACACGAGGTCGCCGTACACGAGCAGGTCGAGGTCGAGGGTGCGCGGCCCCCAGTGGACGACGCGTTCGCGCTCGCGGCCCGCCTCGATCCGGTGGAGCAACGCCAACACGTCGGCAGCGGCGAGCGTCGTGTCGGCGGCGAGCGCGGCGTTGAGGTACGGGCCCTGGTTCTCGGGACCACCGACCGGCGCCGTCTCGTACAACGTCGACGCCGCGACGACGTCGATGCCGTCGGCAGCCTCGATCCCCGCTACGCCGGCGCGTACGTTCTCGAGCCGGTCCCCGAGGTTCGAACCGAGGGCGATCAGGCAACGCGTGCGCGAGATGTCGGAGGGCAAGTCACGATTCTCGCGGTTCGACCGGCCGGCCCCCCAAACCGGCGAACTGTCACACCGTGTCAGGCGCAACGTGACACTTCCCCTCGATCCGTGGTCGGTCGTCCGTCGTCAGAGCGCCGGGTCGTCATCGGTGTCGCTTCGTCGTTCGATCGAGATGCCGACGCCGGCAGCGGCGTCGAAGATGTCGAGCTTCTGGACGGTGACACGCACCGCTCGTGCGAGGTGGTTGCGCAAGGCGAACTCGGCGACGGCCTCGGCCCAGGTCTCGACGAGTTCGACGTGGTCGCCGCCGGCGGCTCGGGCGTCGACGAACTCGACGACATCGGCATAGGAGACGTATGCGCCGGTGGTCCGCACGAGTTCGGCGTAGTCGTCGACGGTGTCGATCTCGATGTCGAAGCGCACGCGCTGGCGCTGCTCGCGCTCGAACTCGTGAACGCCGATGAATGCATCGACGACCAACCCGTTGACGATGATCCGATCAGGAGCGCCAGGGCGCGCACGCCGGATGGATGGGGTCGGTTCGGGCATCGCCATGGTCCTCGCGGCTCGGGTAGCGGCACCAACCACCGGCGTCGTCGATCCATTCCGCCTCTCGTGATGGCCGCCCGAGTCACCGGCAACTGGTGCTCGGCGGTCATGTCGAGGAGGCCGAATCGCTGCGTGCACTGGTGGAGACCCGGCTCGACTCCGCCGAACCGCCGGTGGTGATCGCCTACGAACGGACGGCGGGCCGGCTCGACGTGCCCGCCGGTGAGACCGACGCCGGCTCGCAGCGCCTTCGCAGCGCATTGGGTTCGGCGCGCGAGCACGGCCTGCTCTACGACGAATGCCTCTGCCAACGAGCGATCGTCGCCGCAGCTGCAGAGGCAGACGCTGCTGGATCACCGTTTCCCGACGGGTTGGTCGACGCTGCGAGGGCGGACCACGATGCACTGGCTCGGCGGCTGGGGCTGGTCCGGCGCTGAACCGGACGGGACACCGGCGCCCGACGAGTGCGGGTGAACGGACCCAGGTGTCCCATCGATGGCGTCGAAGCGGCGTCGCCCGTCGAACGATCGGCGACATTCGCGGCGATACTCCTCTGCGAGATGGCCGAGCACCCAGGTCCCCGAACACCGAGCAGTGGAACTCCGAGCAGTGGAGCACCGCGTGCCTCCACGCGAGCGGCCGACGACGCGCCAACTGGCACGCCGGAACAGCAGCAGTCGATCGCCCATGCACGGGGACGCATCTGCAAGAACCGCAGCTGCGAGCTCTGCGCGCCGCTTCGTGAACGCCGTCGCCTCAAGAAGGCGCAACGCAAGGCCGATTCGCAGGCGCGTGCGCATGCGAAGGGCGAACCATGCGGCCGGAGCAACTGCCCGGTCCCGACCTGTGTCGCCGAGCGGCATGCCGACGCGACGACCGCCACCGCCTCGCCGGCGGTGCCGCGAGCCGATCGGCCGCAGGGCGACGACGACGATGCGTCTCGTCGTCGGCAGGCCGAGCGACACCGCGCCGGCTTGCCCTGCGGATCCGAGAGCTGCGCGACTCAGGTGTGCGTCGACGGGTTCGCGCAGGAGCGCACCCGGCGCCACCGGGCCCGGCGCCCGTGCCGGTCGAACGACTGCGTCAACCCGATCTGCGTGGCCGGCCGGTCGAACTCGTGACTCGACGAACCAGCGGGTGACGCCGGGTCAGGCGATCGAGCAGGCCATGTCGGCCCCGCAACACATCGGTGACTTGATCTTGCCGTGACCGTTGGGGCACTTGGAGACCTGTACCGACGATCCGTCGTCCTTCTGGATCGTGTCGTTGACGAGCGGGGCGTCGCATTCGCCGCAGGTCGCGTTGACGGACATTCCGCAGGTGGGGCAAGCGTAGGTGGCCATGTGCCGATGGTACGCCAATCGGCCTCTGTCTCAAGGTGTCGCCGCTCGTGCCGATGCACTGGCATGGCTTCATCGCTGTCCTTCGAGCGTATCGATCACGAGCGACACGGTGATGTCTCGACGGTGCTGCTCACCAACGACATCCCGCCGCGCCGCGAGACGGTTGCGGAGGTACGTGTCACCGAGATGATGGAACTCCTCGACGCCTACCGCTCACTGCACCGCGCCGGCATCATCGACAGCGACGAGTACGAGGCCAAGCGGTTGGTGCTCGCTGCGCGAGCCGCCTGCGTGCAGCGGCTGCGTCAACCGTGACGCACTGACGTCGCTTCGGTCGGCGCAGGCGTTCAGCTCTCGCCGACGCCGTGCACGACGACCGGGCACGGCGCATGGCGAACGACGTAGTCCGACGTCGAGCCCATCACCGCCCGCCGGAGACCGGTGCGCCCGCTGCTGCCGATCGCGATCGCCGTCGCCGGCAGCGTCCGTGCCAGCGCGCAGATCGCCTCGCCGGGTTCCCCGACGATCGCTGCGATCTCGACGTCGTGCACTCCGAGCGCCTCGACCGTCGCATCGAGGATCTGCTTCGCGGCGATGTCGCCGGTCGTCTCGATCTGGTCGGAGAGGTCGTCCGTCGAACGTCCGAAGAACCCGTTGCCGATGGTCAGCTCCGGGTGGGTGTCGGATTCGACGGTGACGACGATCGTCCGATCGGCGGGCGCCAGGATCGGCAGCGACGCTTTGAGCGCCTCGATCGCGACATCGGATCCGTCGGTGCAGAGCAGGACGATCGACTCCATGGCATCAGTCTCGCAAACCGCTCGGACCGCACCGAATTCACCGGCGGTCACGCTCGACTCGCTGCTCGATGCCGAGCAGCATCTTGCGGGTCATCACGAAGCTGATCAGGCCGAGGGGTGCCATGAGCCGACGGGTCAACCAGCGGCCGTAGGCTGGTTGGAGAACCTGTTCGGGCTTCGGGTCCACAGTGCGCCGAGCTGCGCCACCCACGGCCACCGCGGCGACGGCGGCGCCGGCACCGACGAACACGAACGGTCGTCGCATCGAGATCACCTCCAGCCGCAGCGTCGCAGGCCCCGCTCGCCGTCGCCCAGGGGCACAGGTCCCGGGCGATCCGTGTCGGTCAGATCCGGCGGCGGCTGTGCAGGTGCAACGTTCGATGCCAGTTGCGTTCGGCGTGCATCCGGTCCCACGCGCCGGTCAACGAGACGCCGGCTCCGACCATGCAGACGACCGTCGCCACGAACGTCGCGACGTCGGCGATGTCCTCACCGGTGATCATCCCGTGGGCGAACAGCGTGTCGAACGGCCCCCGCACGACCACTGCGGCGGCGGCACCGATGGCCACGGCGAACAGCAGCGCCGCGCACGCCATGAGGTGGCGGGTCCGAAAGACGCGGTAGGCGTCGGAGAACGCCGACGTGACGATCACGTAGACCGCTCGCCCGATCACGGCGAGGGCGGCGATCACCACCACGAGCAGCACCACCGTCGTGAACGTGGCACTGGCGGCGGAGTCCTCGAGCCGCTGCGAAACGAAATGGGCAAGGAACAGGGCGCCGAACCCGCCTCCCAGCGCGGCGAGCTGCAGCCAGAAATAGCGGGTCGGGGACACTTCGGTCGTCGTCTCCATCAACATGGCTCTTGTCCTCCTTCCCCCAAAGCTTCCCCTTCATTCTGGTCGTCACTCCAGAACGCCGCAAGGCGGGCCCCTCCGAAGAGAGACCCGCCCGAGGGGGTGGTGTTCTTGGCTCCGTCGGGTCAGACGCTGGCGGTCTCCATGACCGGTGCGTCAGTCGACTGCTTGTCGCTGGAGCCGTTCTTCTTCTCGCTGGAGCGGGTCTGCCAGATGAAGGCGATGCCCATCACCGTGCAGACCACGCCGAGGCCGGCGAGCAGTGCGGCGACTCCGAGTGCGAGCTGCAGGGTGCTGTGCGTTGCCGCACCGACACCGAGCTCGGCGACCAGTGCGTGGGCGGTTCCGCTCCATGCCATGTCACGAGCCTGGGCCTGCACCGGGTCGGACCGATCGAAGCCGGTCCAGTAGCGGCCGTCGACCTGGAACTCACAGGTGACGCCCTCGGCGGGGAAGGGAGTGGGAACGGCGATCTCTTCGCCGTTGCAGGTGTACGTCGCGGCGACGTTGCCGTCTTCGTCGGTCAGGTCCGCTTCGGTCAGCGTCACGTTCTGCGTGCCGTTGAGCGTGTGGTACGAGATGGTCGCCATCTGGTACATGTACTCCGACGCAGTGTTGACCAGCGGATCGTTGGGATCCATGTCACCGTCGACGACCGGGAAGTTCCAGTCGTCCTGCAGCAGCGACATGATCGCCTGGGCCCCTTCGGTGGTGCCCCGGTCGACGAGCTGACCGTCTTCGTTGTAGCTGAGTTCGACGTTCTGTGCTTCGCTGAACGCCTGCAGCGAGTCGTACCCGCCCTGAACCTTGCTGTATGCGACGCCGGCACCGACGAAATAACCGATACCCACGACGATCAGGAAGATCCCGAGCAGTCCCAGTGGCTTCTTGAACATGATGACCCCTTTCGAGTCGTCTCCAACCAGTTCGCAAGTTGCTCACGAACTTCGTCTCGTTGACCAGTCTGGTGATTGCGGAGTCAAACGATCAGGGCCCTTCGTCCTGAACTGGGTGGGACCAACGTCCCTTCTCGCCGCCGCTCGAGAACGCCGGGCGCCGTACGATCCGGTCCGTGCCTTCACTCGATGACTTCCGTCGCCATCCGCTGACCTTCGGTCCGTCACCGATCCACCCGCTGCCGCGGCTCAGCGCTCACCTCGGTGGCAAGGTCGAGATCTGGGCGAAGCGCGAGGACTGCAACTCCGGCATCGCCTTCGGGGGCAACAAGGTCCGCAAGCTCGAGTACCTGATCCCCGACGCACTGGCGCAGGGCTGCGACACGCTCGTGTCGATCGGCGGCGTGCAGTCGAACCACACCCGCGCCGTCACCGGCGTCGCCGCGCACCTCGGGATGAAGGCGGTCACGGTGCAGGAGCACTGGGTCGACTGGCCCGACGTCGTCTACGACCGCGTCGGCAACATCCAGCTCTCGCGGATGATGGGCGGCGACGTCCGGCTCGACCCGGCCGGCTTCGACATCGGCATCCGCGACTCGTGGCAGCGGGCACTCGACTCGGTCGTCGAGGCCGGCGGGACGCCGTACCCGATCCCGGCGGGCGCCTCCGACCATCCGCTCGGCGGGCTCGGCTTCGCCAACTGGGCCCGCGAGGTCGCCGATCAGGAAGTCGAGCACGACGTCTTCTTCGATCACGTGCTCGTCTGCACCGTCACCGGCTCGACCCACGCCGGGATGATCGCCGGATTCGCCCTCGAGGACCGCAGCGACCGCCACCTGATCGGGATCGACGCCTCGGCCACGCTCGACAAGACCGTCGACCAGGTCACCCGCATCGCCCGCGACACGGCAGCGAAGATCGGCGTCGACCGCGACCTGCGCCCCGACGAGATCACGATCGTCGACGGCTACCACGCCGGCATCTACGGCATCCCCGACGAGCGGACGATCGACGCCATCCGCACCTGCGCCCGACTCGAAGGGATGATCACCGACCCCGTCTACGAGGGCAAGTCGATGGCCGGGCTGATCGGCATGATCGAATCCGGCGAGATCCCAGCCGGCTCCAAGGTCCTCTACGCCCACCTCGGTGGCCAACCCTGCCTGTCGGCCTACGCCGGCGTGATCTGACGGCCCGGCACCTGGCACACCGCACCCGTGTAGTGGCAGACTTCCTGGCGATTCCTGCCCGCGAATGAGAGACTGCACCCGTGTACTGCCCGTCGATACCGCCACGTGACGCCCCGTCGTCGCGTGCATCCGGCGGATGACCGACATGTTGTGCCGCTCCTGTTCGTCCGACTGTCCCGATCACGCCAAATTCTGTGGGCAGTGCGGTGCGGCGTTGGAGTGGACGTGTTCGTCCTGCAACACGGCCAATCTGGCCGCCGACCGGTTCTGTGTCGAATGCGGATCGCGTCGCAACGCCGACACCTCGGCGGCAACGACGTCCGCCGCAGTTCCGGCACCATCAGCGGTGTCCGGCGATCTCGGTGCGAGCGGCCGGCCGATCGGTGACGGCGAGCGGCGTCACCTGACGGTGATGTTCTGTGACCTCGTCGGCTCGACGGACCTCTCCGGCGAACTCGATCCCGAGGAACTGCGCGCCATCGTGCTCGCCTACCAGGAACTCGCGGCGGAAGCGATCGAGCGGAACGGGGGGTACATCGCCCATTACATGGGTGACGGCATCCTGGCCTACTTCGGGTTCCCGATCGCCGACGAGCACGCCGGACCGCATGCGGTGCGCGCCGGCCTGGAACTCCTCGAACTCGTCGCACAGCGTCGCACCGAGATCCCTGCGCTCTCGGTGCGCGTGGGCGTGCACGCCGGTATCACCGTCGTCGCCGACATGGGCGCGGGTGCGACCAGACAGGTGCGCGACATCGTCGGCGAGACACCCAACGTGGCCGCTCGCATCCAGTCGATCGCGGCACCCGACCAGGTCGTCGTCAGTGTCGACGTGGCAGCCGCCTGCGAGGGTGCCATCGAGTTCGAACCGATGGGTGCGCATCAGCTCAAGGGCGTCCGCCGACCGCTCGAGCTCCTCCGTGCCGTCGTCGCATCGGGCAACGACGATCGCCTCGACCGCGTCGAAGCGCAACACGGCCTCACCCCCCTCGTCGGCCGGGACGAGGAACTGTCGCGGCTCGTCGATGCGTGGCGGCGCACCCTCGCCGGCGAGCCGCAGGTCGTGTGGGTCGTCGGCGAGCCGGGCCTCGGCAAGTCCCGGCTCGTCCGCGAACTCGTCCGCCAGGTCCGCCAGGACGACGGCATCGAGATCGAGTTCCGATGTTCGGCGCTGCACCAGTCGAGCAGCCTCTACTCGTCGGCCGAGCAGTTCCGCCGCTACATGATGGCCACCGTCGGCGAGGTCTGCATCGAGGGTGCCGAGCGGCTCGCCGACGAGAACGGCAGCCCTCGCGGTTTGACCGTGCCGGTCATTGCCGAGTTGCTCGGCATCCCCCTGGTCGAGCCGTACCAGGCGGTCCGTGGATCGACCGACCACGTCCGGCGTCACACGCTCGACGTCGTCGCCCGGCTCGTCGACGACCGAGCGAGTCGTCAACCCGTGCTGGTGGTGTTCGACGACCTGCAGTGGATGGACAGCACGAGCCTGGAGTTGGCCACCAGATACCTCGGCGAACAGCGCTCGGATCGTGTGATGACCGTCGTCACCCATCGCGCTGATCCGGCGCCGGCCGTCCCGGCGCTGTCGCATCACCAGGTGCTCGATCTCGAGCGCCTCGGAGAAGACCACGTGCGAGCGATCGTCGCCCACGTCGCCCGCAATTCGGGGGTGCCGGCTTCCTTGCTCGACGTCGTGGTCCGCCGCACCGAGGGCGTCCCGCTCTTCGCCGAGGAACTCGGCCACCTGATCGAGCAGCCGAACGATGGCGACACGCCGACGATCCCGGCGACACTGCGTGACTCGCTGATGGCCCGAGTCGACCGGCTCGGTCCCGAGGTGGAGATCGTCCGGACCCTCGCCGTCCTGGGACGCGAAGCAGCCGAGAACCTGCTGTGGGAAGTCACCGAGATGGAACGGCCCGCGTTCAATACCGGCATCGAGCGGCTCATCGAGCACGGCATGCTCATCCGTCGCGGTTCGGGACCCCAAGCCGTCTATGCGTTCCGCCACGGCCTGCTGGAAGAGGTCGTCTACGACTCGCTGCTGCGGTCGTCGCGGCGAGCGATCCACCAACGATCCGCAGCGGTGCTCGAGTCACGCTTCGCCGACCGCTCGGCGATCCAACCGGAGGTGTCGGCCCGGCACCTGGAACTGTCCGGGCAGATCGAGCGCGCGATCCCGTACCTGCTCCGCGCCGGCGACCGGGCGATCGCCATCTCCGCCCACGACGAGGCCATCACGCATCTCGAGCACGCGCTGACGCTCGTCGACCAGCTGCCCGCAGGACGCGACCGCTTCCTGCTCGAGATCGAGGCCCAGGTCAAGCTCGGCGTCCCGCTCACCGCCCGGTTCGGGTACGCCGCGCCGGAGGCCGAGCGGGCGTACTCGCGCGCCCAGGAACTCTGCGACCAGGTCGGCGATGCGGCGCCCGCCTACCCGCCGATCTACGGGCTGTTCCGCACTCGGCTCCTCGCCGGCGACTACGACGCCGCCGAACAGATCGCTCGACAGCTCGCCGACATCGCGTCGTCGGAACCCGACCGCTTGGCCTGGTGCGTGGGAGCGGCCCGGGCGGCGGGAAGCGTGGCCTTCTACCGGGGTGCCGACCATCGGCGCACGATGGAGATGCTCGACGACGTGCTCGGCGCACCCGATGCCGACCGCCCGGGCGCCTACCTCGGCGACCTCAACGACGTGGTCGACCCGGTCATCACGTGCCGCTCGTACGCCGCGTGGACGCAGTGGCTGCTCGGCGAATCGAAGCAGGCTCGTGAGACGAGCGACCGTGCGCTGCTCGACGCCCGCCGGCTCGGCCACCCCTTCTCGCTCGGGCTCGCACTGTCGTTCGACACCTGGCTGACCCAGTTCGAAGGTGACGTCGACGCCACGGTCGATCGCGCGGCGGAGGCGCTCGACCACGCTCGTGCCCACGAGTTCCCGTTCTGGAAGGGATGGGCGACGGTGCTGCTGGCGTGGGGCGCCGGCCGTCGCGGCGACCCTGACGCCCCGGGCGAGATGCGCCTCGGCATCGACCAGTGGCAGGCGCAGGGCTCGCGTCTCGGGATCTCGTACTTCCACGCATTGGTCGCCGACACCGAGATGCACCTCGGCGACCTCGATGCGGCCCGTTCCACCCTCGATCACTCCATCCATCTCGCGGAGGAGATGGGCGAGCTCTTCTGGATGCCCGAGATGCTCCGTCTCGGCGCAGTGGTCGAACGGACCGCCGGCCGGTCGGGCGCCGACCAACTGCTCGACCGGGCGGCCGGGCTGGCCGAGAGCCAGCATTCGATCGCGATTCTGAAACGAATCGAGAGCACCAGGGCTCAGGGCTGACGGGTCACGGCGTCCACAGCAGTGCCGAGCACCGCGCCAGGTTGCCGGCGACACCGTCGAGCACCACCGCATGCGACGCCGGCACCTGCGGATCGGATCCGAGCCGACGAGCAGACTGCGCGGCCTCCTCGAGTCGCTCCGCCATCACCCGCCTGGCGGTGTCGCGGTGCGGCGGAAGCGACGAGGCAGCTCCGATCTCGAAGCTCGGCCCGGCGTTCAGGTCGACGTGTCCCGGCCCCATCGGCAGGCGCGTCAACAGCTCGCCGAGTGGGCGGATGACGGTGGTCATCAGCTGCAACGTCGCTGCTTTCACCGCCGGGGCGGCGTGGTCCCGGGACCCGCCGGCGAAGAAGCCGAGCAGTGCGAGCACCAGCACCTCGTAGGCGTCGTTGTTGATCTCCTGCACCGCCCGTGTGAGCGGGTCGGTGATCACGGTGCCGTGCGGTTCGCCACCACGGTCGGCCAGTGTCGGGCTCGCCGCAACGCAGCGCGCCGGCTCGTCGACCTGGTCGATCTCGGCGCGGATGCGGCGGAAGATCCCTTCGTGGCAGTCGGCGTGGTCGGTCGCCGATCCTTCTCCCTCGACCATGATCAGACGGCACGCCTCGACGGCGGTCCGACGGTTGAACACCTCGACGAGGAGCGGGAAGTCCACCATCTCGCCGGTGATCTGGTCGTCCCGGTCGCCGAGGAACAGCTCGTCGTCGGGCAGGTCGAGGTGCTCGAAGGCACTGGCGATGGCGGTGTACATCTCGCCGATCGACTCACGTGACCGCGGTCCCGGCCCGGTCGGTACGGCCGACTCGTAGGCGACGAACCGGTCGATGGTCGCCCGGTCGAAGCCGGTCAACTCCCAACCGAGATCGGGTGGGTAGTGCCCCGCCGGCTGCGGGAAGTCGGGGCGGGCGAGATGCGGTGCACCACCCACGGCGAGCAGCAGGTTCGACGCCTGGGCCAGATGCATCATCTCCTGTGCTGCGACGAAGAAGATGCTGGCCGCCCACGATCGCACCCTGATCAGCTCCGCGCCCTGCAGCCCGTCGCCAGGATCGGTGCGCAGCGTGAACGCCGCGAACAGGTACTGCAGGCTCAACCCGTGTTCGAGTTCGCAGGCCGTGGTCAGCGCCTCCATCAACTCGTGGCGGTCGCGGATCGGTTCGGTGATCACTGCGGCCTCCCCGACAGCTCCCCGATGATGTCGACGGCGGTCCGCAGGGCGAGCGCGGCGAGGGTGAGGCTCGGGTTCGCCGTCCCGATGGTGGGAAAGGAACCGCAGCCCACGAGACGGAGGTTGTGATGGTCGTGGCAGCGTCCGAACGAATCGGTGACCGAGGTCGTCGGATCGTCTCCCATCCGATGGGTGCCGAGGAGGTGGCCGGCGCCGTCGTAGGTGGCGGTCGCCCTGACGCCGGCGGGGTCGGCGCCCATGGCGACCAGGATCGAGCGGGCGAGCCCGAAGGCGAAGTCGCCGCCGGCGTGGGTGTAGGCGTCGATCGAGTAGACGAGCTTCGGGCGGGGGAGTCCGATCGGGTCGCGGTCATCGGCGAGCACGACCCGGTTGGACGGGTCGGGGAGTTGCTCGAGCAACGAGTCGATCGTGACCTCGCGCCGCAGATCGTCGGCGATGCGCTCGGACACCGCCCGGCCGATACGGCCCTGGGCGAGCATCTTCTCGATCGCCGCAGACACCGTGGTGCCCGGCGAGAACGTCGACCATGACCAGCCCGTGTTCTGGAACTCGGCGCGGATGGCGGCACGTTCGCGCAGTTCCGGGCCGACGCGGTAGGTGTCGATCGTGCCGGTGACCAGGGGACCGCGCCACGGGTGGACCGGCTCGGTGCGGGCGTAGGTCATCTGGCAGGGATGGTCCATCAGGTTGCGGCCGACCTGGTCGCTGCGGTTGGCCACACCGTTGGAGGACAGGAGCACCTTGGCGTTCTCGACGGCGTGCATGGCCAGCACGTAGGTGCGTGCCCTGATCGACCGCCTGGTCATGGCGCTGTTGACGTCGATGTACTCGAGGTGATCGATGCGCTGTGGTGCGTCGCGGTCCGGCACCACTTCGACCACGAGCGCACCGAGGCGCAGGTCGACGGGGCGAGCCACCCGGCGGCCGGCGAGATCGGGTTGACCGAGCGCTCGCTTGAGGTGCACCGTGGCGTCGTACTTCGCTTGGATGGGGCAGATCGGCGTGCAGTTGTTGCTGCCAGCACATGCCGGGCGACCACCGAAAGGGATCGAGTTGCGCGCGACCGGCGGTGGCGTGACCGTGACCGGTGGCCCGTCGTACCGGTCGCTCTGCACCGCTGCGATCAGCTGCTGGTCGAGATACGAGTGGGGGATCGGCGGCATCGGATACGGCGTCGAACGCCACGCCGGCCCGGCACATCCGTCGTCACCCGACACGCCCAGTTCCTGCTCGGCGCGCGAATACCACGGCTCGAGCTCCTCGTAGTCGATCGGCCAGTCGACGCCGACGCCGTACCGACTGCGCATCTCGAAGTCGTGCGGGAGGAGACGGATCGCGATCCCGAGCCAGTGGTACATCGTGCCGCCGACCATCCGCATGTAGGTCGAGTCGAACCGCTGACCCGCGGGCGGCTGCACGAAGTAGTCGGTGTCCGAGTCGTGCATCGGACTCGGCGCATACGCGAGGTTGCTGAACGGCGAGTTGTCCTCCTTGTCCGGGTTGGCGAAGATACGTCTGCAACAGCCCGTCACGTCGATCCGTGAACGAGGACCCCGGTCCGTCCGCCGGCGACCAGTCGAAGTAGGCCTGGTTGCCCGCCTCGAGCACGACGACATCACCGATTCCGGCCTCGGCCAGCGTGGCCGCCATCACCGAACCGGCGAGGCCGGCACCGACGATGACGACGTCATGGACGTGCGGGTCGTCGACGGCCTCGCTCATGGTCGCACCTCCCGGCCGCCGGGGGCGCCGACGCGGGTCGGGGGGTATGCCCACTCCCCGAAGAACGGCCCCGGCAACCCAGGCGCTTGGGTGTCCAGCAGCGGCCACACGAGCGCTCCCAGATACGCCTCGGGCGGCTGTGCGACCAGATCGCCGTTCGGCCGTGTCAGGCTGCCCGAGTACCACACCTGCAGCACGTTCACCGTGGCGTCGTGCCAGGACCGTTGGGCCCGGAGCGCCGCGATGATCCGGGCTTCGCGTTCTGCGGGAGGCAGCTCGCGCAGTGGCAGCAGGTGCACGGCCATCGCCTCGAGTGGCCACGACGGGTCGAGGTCGTCGAGCATGCGCAGATAGACCGCCGAGGTGGCCGCACTCAACGCGTCCATCTCGAGCAGCAGGCGCGACAGCTCGAGGAATCGGTCGTTGCGGTCGTCGTCGGCCATCTGCGCTCCCCGTCCCCGTCCCGGCCGTCCGGAACAGTCGTGTACGTTAGACCGGACGTGACATCGAGGTTGACACGAGGCGACGGGAGGCAGTGATGTCGGAGGCGAACACGACAGGCAACCGGTGGTTCCCGGCTCCTGATCCCGACGCGGCGATGCCGTTCTGGTACGCGTCGTTGACCACGTACTGGGTGTACTGGCAGGTCCCGATCGAGGTGCTGGCGTCGCACGTCGGTGACGACTTCGTGCCGGTCGACATCGGCGGGAGCGGGTTGGTGGTGGTCAACCCGCAGCTCTACACGTCGATCTTCAACAATGGTCAGGAGTTGACGACGGAGACGGAGTTCAACATCGTCGTCGCTCCACGCTCGGCCGGCGACCGCGTGCCCCACGGCATGTCCCTCGCCGACTACCTGGCGGGCAACGACCAGACCAAGCTGATCGGCAACCTGCGGCTGCACGTGGCATGCGACGACGAGATCGCCGTGAAGGCCGGTCGAGCCGTCTTCGGTGAGCCGAAGTTCGTGACGACGTTCTCCTACGACGTACCGACGATCAACGCGCCGGACCAGCACACGTGGTCGTGGCGCTGCAACGATCCCAAGCACCCGGACCAGTTCATCTTCGATCTGCAGGTCGCTGCGCTGACCGGCACCCCCGTCGCCGTCAACCCGTCGCCGATCACCGGATACACCTACCTCCAGGGCCGACCGGTCGGGTCACGGTGGAACCCGTTGGGATCGTCGATGCAGTACGACGTGTCGGGACCCGGCGACGTGGTGATCAGCTACGGCGGCAGCGATCATCCGATGCGACTCGACATGCAGGAGATCATCGGCACCGCTGGGGCGGTGGCGATGCAGGTCTTCGCCTCACCTCCTGTGTGCGCGGAGTCCGGGCCCTTCTACGTCGACACCTGAGGCGTCTGCAACGTGTAGTGGATCGACTGGGCGACGATGCGCCCGTCGCGGATCACGTACGAGTCGGCGCCGTCGTCGACCCGGTTGCCGTTCGACGCCGTCGCCCGCCACGCCAGGAATCCGAAGTCGCGCTCGACCAGCACGACGTCGTACTCGAACTCCATGTCGGGAAGTTCACGGGCCAGGCGGTCGGCCAGTTCCCTCATCCCGTCATGGCCCTCGAAGGATCCCCAGCGGGTGAGGACGACCACGTCGGGTGCGAAGTTCTCCGTGAGATCGTCGTCGACGGAGCCCGCCCTCGACAGGTCGAGATGTCGCCACAGGACGTCGGAGGCGCTGCGCTCGGTGCTCGATTCGTCGGCCATGTCCCCGATGTTTCCCCGCGTGACCGGATTCGATGCCCGCCGGCGATCCGTCATCGCTTCGCCCGAGCGAGGCGGGATCTCGGGGTCAGGGCGATGCGACGAGGTCGGCGACGGTGCGCTGGATCGAGGTGTGCAGCGCCAGCTGGGTCTCGGTGCGCATGATGCCGGGCAGCTCCAAGATGCGTTGCAGCACGTCGTGGAGATGCTCGTTCGAGCGTGCGACGACGCGCAGGTGGAGGTCGCCTGGCCCGGTGACCGCGTGGACCTCGAGCACCTCGGTGATCTCGTCGAGGCCGGCGACGATCTGGGCGTCGCTGCCCTGAGCGATCTCCAACGTCGTGAAGGCGAGCACGCCGAAGCCGGCGGCGTTGGCGTCCAGGTCGGGCCCGTACCCGACGATCAGACCGTCGCGCTCCAGCCGGTCGAGCCGCGCCTGCACGGTGCCGCGGGCGACGTCGAGCCGCCGGGCCATCTCGACGACGGGCAGATTCGGCGACGACCGCAACAGCCCGATCAGGCGCGCATCGAGGCCGTCCCATGCGGTGTCGCCCGCCGGGCTGGTCATCGTGCGCACTCCGAACCGTCGATGGTCACCGAGACTAGACAATCTGTGCAGTCTCAGGACGATCGGTTGATCGCTTTGTCCGATCGCGGGACGATGCACGGATGACAACGTTGAACGTGACGGCACCCGCAACCCGGTTGAAGGGCTGGGACTCCCTCGAGTTCTACGTCGGCAACGCCCGGGCGACAGCCGGCTTCCTCGCCGCTGCGTTCGGCTTCGAGGTCACCGCCTACGCCGGGCCCGAGACCGGACGCGACGACGTCGCGTCGTACCTGCTCGAGCAGGGCGACATCCGTTTCGTCGTCACCGCAGGGCTCACGCCCGACTCGCCGATCTGGACCCACGTGCGCGAACACGGCGACGGTGCCCAGGACCTCGCGTTCGTCGTCGACGACGCGACCGCCACCTACGAGGCCGCCGTCGCCCGCGGAGCCCGATCGGTGCGCGAGCCCTACGAACTCACCGACGAGCACGGTACGTTGCGCCTGTCGGCGATCGGCACGTACGGCGAGACGAAGCACACCTTCGTCGACCGCAGCGACTACTCGGGGCACTACTGCCCCGGCTACGTCACCACCGGTCTGCCGCCCTCACCGACCGGCCTCCCGCCGGTGGCGCTCGACCGCATCGACCACGTCGTCGGCAACGTCGAGGTCGGCAAGCTCGACGAGTGGGTGTCGTTCTACGAGGACGTGATGGGCTTCCGGCAGCTGCGGCACTTCGACGAGCACCAGATCGCCACCGAGTACAGCGCCCTGCGCTCGACCGTGATGACCAACGACGCCGGCGTCACGATGCCGCTCAACGAGCCCGCCGAAGGCCTCAAGCGCAGCCAGATCCAGGAGTACCTCGACACCTACCGCGGCCCCGGCGTCCAGCACATCGCGCTCGGGACCAACGACATCGTCCAGGCCATCAGCGGCCTGCGCGCCCGCGGCGTGCGCTTCCTCGAGGCCAACGACGAGTACTTCCACGACGTGCGCAACCGCCTCGGCTTCCTCGACGTGCCGTGGGACGCGATCGAGCAGCTCGGCATCCTCGTCGACCACGAGAGCGACGGCCACCTCCTGCAGCTGTTCACCGAACCGATCACCGACCGCCCGACCGTGTTCATCGAGATCATCCAGCGCGGCGGCGCCACCGGCTTCGGCGAGGGCAACTTCAAAGCCCTGTTCGAATCGATCGAGCACGAGCAGGGGCGCCGGGGCAACCTGTGACCGGCCGCCCCCGCCCGGCCGTCGCCGCCATGCCGAGCTACCGACCGGGTCGGTCCGCCGCGGCAGCGGCCGCCGAGCACGGCATCGTCGACGTCATCAAGCTGGCCTCCAACGAACTGCCCCACGGCCCGCTGGCGTCGGTTGCCGCGGCGATCAGCGCCGGCATCGGTGACGTGCACCTCTATCCCGACCACCGCGCGACCGCGCTGCGCTCGGCGATCGCCGGCACGCTCGGCATCGGCGCCGACCACGTGACCGTCGGTGCGGGATCGGTCGGCCTGCTCCAGCAGCTGGCGCTGACGTACGTCGAACCGCGAACCGGTGTCGCGTTCTGCTGGCCGTCGTTCGAGGCGTACCCGATGTACACCGCACTGGTCGACGGCGAGCAGATCAGCCCGTCGCTGCGACGCCAGACGTTCGACCTCGACCTGCTCGCCGACGTGATCGACGACGACACCCGCCTCGCCCTGATCGCCAACCCGAACAACCCGACCGGCACGGTCGTCGGTACCGACGAGCTGGCGGCATTCGTCGCGCGAATTCCCGAGTCGTGTCTCGTCGTGATCGACGAGGCCTACGCCGAGTTCGTCACCGACGCCCGCATCGGCGATTCGCTCGAACTCGTCGAACGCTTCTCGAACGTCGTGCTGCTGCGGACCTTCTCCAAGGCGCATGCGCTGGCGTCGCTGCGCATCGGCTACGCAATCGCCCGTCCGGACGTGATCGACGTGCTCGACCGCACGCTCGTGCCGTTCGTCGTCAACGGCCTCGCCCAGACCGCGGCGGTGGCGAGCGTGGCTGCCGCCGACGAGATGCGCGAGCGCGTCGACGCTGTCGTCGCTGAGCGCTCCCGGGTCGCCGCCTCCCTCCGCCAGGCGGGATGGATGGTGCCCGAGCCGCAGGGCAACTTCGTGTGGCTGCCCGCCGGCCGTGCCGCCGCCCCCATCGGACTCGCGCTCGAACGCCTCGGCGTGGTGACGCGCGTGTTCCCCGACGTCGGCATCCGCGTCACCGTCGCCGACCGAGGGGCCGACGACCGGTTCCTCGACGCGTTCGACAAGGTGGTCGTCGACGTCGATACCGATGCCTGGGAGCTGCCCACCGGTGACCTCGCCGTGCGGATCGCCGACGAGCTGCGCCGACTCGACGACGTGCTCGGTCGGCTCGTGGCCCACGGCGAGCAGCCGGGCCGCGCCGGGCTCACCGGGGCCGACGACGCCACCGGCGAACAGTGGGACGCGGGGCAGGTGTGGGCCCACCTCGCCGAATTCGGTGCGTACTGGCGCCGCGAGCTCCGCCTGATCGTCGACGCCGCCGACCGTGAGGGTGACGGAGACGGTGGACCGGTTCGCTTCGGTCGCACCAAGCGCGACCCGCATCGCATCGCCATGATCGAGGCCCGGCGCACCACACCGGTCGCCGAACTGATCGCCGTCGTCGAGCGCGACATCGCTGCCTTCCGCGCCGACCTCGCCGAGCTGACGCCTGCGGACTGGTCGCGACGAGGGCTCCACGAGACGCTGGGTGAGATGGACCTCTGGCGTTTCCTCGACCACTTCGTGACCGGGCACTACCTCGAGCACGCCGACCAGCTCGACGGGCTGCGCCATGAGTGACACCTGGATCGACGTCGCGGACGACTCACCGTTCCCCGTGCACAACCTGCCGTTCGGGATCGGCCGGCGCAGCGACGGAACGATCGGAGCGTTCGTCGCGATCGGCGACAGTGCACTCGACCTCGCCGAGGCGGTCGGCACCGGCTTCCTCGACGACTCGCCCGCCGAGTACGGCCTGCTCGACGCCGGCGGGAGACTCAACGGGTTCGCCGCCGCCGGCCGGGCCGCACAGACGGCCCTGCGCGAACGCCTCACCGAGCTGTTCACCGAACGGCGCTACCAGGCGCAGCTGACGCCGTACCTCGTCCCGCTCGACGAGCTGACGATGCAGCTCCCCGTCGCCGTCGGCGATTACGTCGACTTCTACTCGTCGCTCCATCATGCGACGAACCTCGGCCGGCTGTTCCGTCCCGATGGCGAGGCCCTGCTGCCCAACTGGCGCCACCTCCCCGTCGGTTACCACGGCCGCTCGGGCACGATCGTCGCCGACGGCACCGACATCGCGCGCCCGCACGGCCTGCGCCTCGTCGATGGTGAACCGGTCTACGGGCCGTCGAACGCACTCGACATCGAACTCGAGGTCGGCATGGTGATCGGGGCGCCCTCGCGTCGTGGTGAGCCGATCTCGGCCGCCGATGCCGAGCAGCACCTGTTCGGGATGTGCCTCGTCAACGACTGGTCGGCACGCGACATCCAGGCCTTCGAATACCAGCCGCTCGGACCGTTCCTCGGCAAGAGCTTCGCGACGACGATGTCGCCGTGGATCGTCACCCTCGATGCACTCGAACCGTTCCGCGTCGAGCCGCCGGTGCAGGACCCGCCGGTCGCCGACCACCTCCGCACGACCGGTGCGACCGGGTTCGACCTCCACCTCGAGGTCGAACTCGACGGCGAGGTGATCAGCCGGACGTCGTTCGCCGACATGTACTGGACGCCGGCGCAGCAGGTCGCCCACATGACGACCAACGGGGCGAACGTGCGCGCCGGCGATCTGTTCGCGTCGGGCACCGTGTCCGGCCCGACGCCCGGCACCGAGGGCAGCCTGATCGAGCTGACGTGGCGTGGCGAGCGGCCGATCGAACTCGCCGACGGCACGACGCGCACGTTCCTGCTCGACGGCGACACCGTCACGTTGCGGGGATGGGCGGGAGCCGACCCCGCCACCCGGATCGGCCTCGGCAGCGTGACGGGAACGATCGTCCAGGGCAATGCGAGGGAAGGGAACTGACATGCCGTACTACCGATCGGTCGGCGACGTGCCGGCCAAGCGCCACATCCACCACCACGACGACCACGGCCACCGCTTCGCCGAGGAACTGATGGGCCAGGAAGGGTTCTCGTCGAACTCGTCGTTGCTCTACCACCGCCACTCGCCCTCCGCCCTCGCCCGCATCGACCCGGCGTCACGCCTGGGGTCTGACCCCAGGCGTGACGCCGACGGCGCAACGGCCGACGTGCCGCTCACGCCCCGGCACATCCGCACCGGTGCGCTCGAGGCGACCGCCGATGCCGACCTCGTCACCGGTCGCACCGTGCTGCTCGCCAACGACGACGTCGAGGTGGCCTGGGTCGAAGCCCGCTGCGACAGCTCGCTGTACCGCAACGCCGTCGGCGACGAACTCGTCTACGTCCAGCACGGCACCGGCCGGCTCGACTCGGTCTTCGGGCGCCTCGACGTCTGCGCCGGCGACTACGTGGTCGTGCCGGCGTCGACCACGCACCGATGGATCGTCTCCGGCGACCAGCCGCTCGGTGCCCTGGTCATCTCGAGCCGCGGCCACATCGCCCCGCCGGCGAAGTATCTGTCGCGCTACGGCCAGTTCCTCGAACATGCGCCGTACTGCGAGCGCGACCTGCGCGCCCCGACCGAGCTGATGATCGTCGACGACGACGAACAGCCGTCGGGCGACGATGGCGTGGCGGTGCTCGTGCGCAACCGGGCGGGCTGGTCGTGCCACGTGCATCGCCACCATCCGTTCGACGTCGTCGGCTGGGACGGCTGCGTCTACCCGTACGCGTTCAACATCGACGACTTCGAGCCGATCGTCGGCCGGCTGCACCAGCCGCCGCCGGTGCACCAGACCTTCGAGCTCCCCGGCGCCGTCGTCTGCTCGTTCGTGCCACGCCTGTTCGACTTCCATCCCGACGCCGTCAAGGTGCCGTACCACCACGCCAACACCGACTCCGACGAGGTGCTGTTCTATTCCGCCGGCAACTTCATGAGCCGCGCCGGATCTGGCATCGACGTCGGGTCGATCTCGTACCACCCTGCCGGCTTCGTCCACGGACCACAGCCGGGCAGCGTCGAGGCGAGCCTCGACCAGACGTCGACGGAGGAGGTGGCGGTGATGCTCGACACGTTCGCCCCGCTGCGGGTCACCGACGCCGCCCGCGCCGTCTCCGACGAGCGCTATCCCTTCACGTGGTCGCGTTGACCAGCGACGAAGCCCAGGCGAGCGTCAGGTGACCAGCCGGGCGATCGAGTCGTCGGTGGCGTTCTCGTAGAAGCCGCCGACCACGTCGACGACGTGCTGGAGCGACTCCCCCTCGAACAGCACCGGTTGATAGTGGTGGATGTCGTAGGCGGTCGTTGCCATCTCGACGATGTCGAGCGGGCGGATCTCGGCGTGTTCGCCGAACCATTCCAGCTCGCCCGGCGAGCTGAGCAGCCCGGCGCCGTATGCCTTGGTCTCGTCACGTTCGCGCACGACGCCGAACTCGACGGTGAACCAGAACACGTCGGCGATCATCTGGTGCGAGCGCTCGTCGTCGAGCCGACCGACGACGGCACCCGCCAACCGATGGAGCTCGGCGATCTCCGGGCAGGCGAGGCAGTTGCCGTGTCCCATCACCTCGTGGATCACGTCGGGCTCGGGCGTGTAGAGCGGCGATCCCTCCCAGCGCAGGTACTGCGTCGACGGGAACATGCGGTTCGCCAGCGCGTCGAAGAAGTCGTCGGCGGGCAAGATGCCGTGGACGGCGCGATACCCGAACCCGGTCAGCGGGCGAAGCCACGCGTCGACCTCCGCCAGCTGCGGCACCCGATCGACCGGCAGGTCGAGCCCCTCGCGAGCGGCGAGGACGCCGTCGGGTGCATGGCGCTCCCACAGCGGGCCGAGCGTCGCGGCGACGGTGGACCAGACGCCGTGTTCGGTGTCGGTGTAGTCGATCGGCGCCGGTGGCGCATCGAGGCCGGATGCGAGTGCGGCGATCTGCTCGCGTCGCGTCCAGTACGAGCCCGGAGCGGTATCGACGTCGGTGGACGTGCTCATTCATCGATGGTGCCATGGTCGTGCCGTTCGGTGGGTTGCCGGCACGAGAACAAGACGATCGTCCGCGACGATGGACATCTGATGTACGTTCGGCCCATGATGGAGTTGGACGACATCGATCGCCGGATGATCGACGCACTGCGCGAGGACGGGCGGCGCAGCGCTCCGGCGCTCGCCGAGGTGGTCGGCATCGGTCGGGCCACGGCGTACTCGCGTCTCGACAGGCTGGTCGACGCCGGAATCATCACGGGCTTCTCCGCCGCGTCGACACGGCTGCCGTCGGGCTCACCGTGTCGGCGCTGGTCCTCGTCAACGTCCGCCAGGGTCTGTGGCGCGACCTGCGTGCACGGTTGAGTTCACTGCCCGGCGTCGAATGGCTCGGCGTCGCCACCGGACGGTTCGACTTCGTCCTGCTCGTGCGCGCCGACTCGCTCGCTCACCTCCGCGACGTCGCCCTTCGCGAGCTGCAGCAGATCGACGGTGTGCGCTCGGCGGAAACCGTCGTCCTGCTCGACGAGGTCGACCAGCGCGACCGACCGATCTGGCCCTGAACGACGCCGCTATGGCTCGAGCACGACTTTGATCGCGCCATGGTCGCGACTTGCGGCTGTCGCGAACGCCTCGGCGGCGGCGTCGAGCGCAAAGCGATGCGTGATCAGCGCATCGGCCAGACCGGGTGTCGTCGCGAGCAGCGCCGCTGCGGCGTCGATGTCACGCCCGCCGGCGGTCCGCGAGTACAGCGCCGTCGGACACAGCGACACCTCCTTCAGGCACATCGCCATCCCGGGTACGGCGACCGGGCCCCAGTACACGCCGGGAATCACCACGGTGCCGCCTGGCCGAGCGAGGTCGATCGCCTGCCCGAGGGCGCTCTCGCTGCCCGCCGCCTCGATCACGATGTCATAGCTGTCGTCGAAGTCACCGTCGCCCAGTGCGGTGGCGCCGAGGCGCTCGCCGGCCGCACGTTGTGCATCGTGGCGAGCCACCAGTGCCACCTCACAGCCACGCGCCCGTGCGGCAGCGACCGCACACAACCCGATCGTCCCGCCACCGATGACGACGATTCGCTGATCGGGCCGCGCCGCCGACCGACGCAGCGAGTGCACGACGACGGCGAGCGGTTCGACCAGTGACGCGTCGGCCACGTCGACGCCGGCGGGCAGCGGAACCAGACATCGTTCGGGGACGACGATCCGATCGGCCATCCCGCCGTCGCGCCCGATGCCGAACAGCATCGCCGAGCTGTCGACACAGAGGTGTCCGTCGCCACGCCGGCAGGGTTCGCATCGGCCGCACGGCGCCAGCGGTTCGATGGCGACCGGCGTGCCGTTCGCGGTGACGCCGGCGATCTCGTGGCCGAGCGTCACGCGCGGCGGCGGGAAGTCGGCGCCGCTGACCAGATGGAGATCGGTGCCGCAGATCCCGGCCGCCTTGACGTCGACGACGACACCGGGTCCGTTCGGCGTCGGCACGTCGTGGACCTCGACGGTGCCGTCGGCGGCTCGTACTGCGCGCATGCGGCGAACCGTACGCGACCCGCCTCCTCCGAGTCGGCCTCAGGAGGCCGGCACCGGCGGGGCTCGCTACGCTCGAACCGTGGCAGGCGCGGTGTATCTGACAGCCATGGGTCCTGCGAGCGGCAAGTCGATCGTGGCGCTCGGCCTGGTCGAACTCCTCTCGCGGCGGGTGTCGCGGGTCGGCTTCTACCGTCCGATCGTCCAAACGGTCCCGGACAACGACCTCGAGCTGATCCGTGCGCACTACGACGTGCCCGACGAACGGATCGGCTACGCGTTCACCGCATCGGAGCGCACCGACGCCGGCCGGGCGACCCGGGCGGGGATGGAGCGGATCGTCGAGCGGTTCAAGACGATCGAGTCGGTCAGCGACTTCGTGGTCGTCGAGGGCACCGACTTCACCGGTGCGTCGTCGCCGATCGAACTGCAGGTCAACGCCCGGATCGCCGAGCACCTCGGCCTGCCGATCGTGGCGGTGATCAACGGGGACCACACCACCGCAGAGGAGATCGTGGAGCGGATCGCCGTCGGCCGCGACTCGCTCGGTGACGAGGCGATCACGGCGATCATCGTCAACCGGGTCGAGCCGGCGATGCTCGGCCCGCTCGATGCAGCGCTGTCGCGTCTCGACCTCGACGATCCCGTCTGGGCGATCGCCGACGAGCCGAGGTTGCGTCAGCCGTCGCTCGAGCAGCTCCGTAGGGCGCTCGGCGCACAGCTGGTCGCCGGTGATCCCGACGATCTCAACCGGCCGGTCGGCCACGTCAAGGTCGCGGCGATGTCGTTGCCGAACGTGCTCGACCACGTCCGCGAGGACACCGTGTTCATCGCCCCCGGCGACCGACCCGACGTGATCATCGCCGCGGCGATGACACGTTCGTCGTCGGCGTATCCCGCAGTGACCGGCATGCTGCTCAGCGGTGGAATGCGGCCTGATCCGCGAGTCGCGGCACTGATCGACGGGATGCCGGGTGGGCGGTCGATCCCGTTGCTGACGGTCGACACCGACACCTTCGACACGGCGATCGCGACCAACGCCGTCGAGGGCGCGATCACCGCCGGCGACCAGCGCAAGATCGACATCGGGCTCGGCCACTTCGAGGCGCACGTCGACTTGCACCAGCTCGAACACCGGATCGAGATCGGGCGATCCGATGTCATGACGCCGGTCATGTTCCAGTACGAGCTGATCGAACGCGCCAAGGCGGCACGCGCCCACGTCGTGCTCCCCGAAGGCGCCGACGATCGGATCCTGCGCGCCGCGGATCGGATCATGAGGCGCCAGGTCTGCGAGCTCACGCTGCTGGGAGACCCCGAAGCGGTACGCGGACGCGCCGGCGAGCTGGGCCTCCAACTCGACGACGTGCCGGTGATCGACCCGCTCCACCACGAGTGGCTCGACCGGTTCGCGCAGCGCTACTTCGAGCTACGGGCTCACCGGGGAATCACCCTGCAGCGTGCCCACGACATCATGACCGACGTCAGCTTCTTCGGCACGATGATGGTGCGAGAAGGCCTCGCCGGCGGAATGGTCTCCGGTGCCGCCCACACCACCGCCCACACGATCCGTCCGGCCCTCGAGTTCGTCAAGACGAAACCCGGGACGTCGATCGTCTCCAGCGTGTTCCTGATGCTGCTCGCCGACCGGGTGCTCGTCTACGGCGACTGCGCTGTCAACCCCGACCCCGACGCCGAACAGCTGGCGGACATCGCCGTGTCGTCGGCCGAGACGGCAGCGATGTTCGGCATCGAGCCCCGTGTCGCGATGCTGAGCTATTCGACCGGCACGTCGGGAACCGGTGTCGACGTCGACAAGGTCCGCGCGGCGACCGAGCGCGTGCGCCTGTTGCGTCCGGATCTGAAGGTGGAGGGTCCGATCCAGTACGACGCCGCCGTCGACCGAGACGTCGCGCGCAGCAAGTTGCCCGGCAGCGACGTTGCCGGCCACGCGACCGTCTTCATCTTCCCCGACCTCAACACGGGCAACAACACCTACAAAGCGGTCCAGCGCTCCGCCGACGCCGTCGCGGTCGGACCCATCCTGCAGGGCCTGAACAAGCCGGTCAACGACGTGTCACGCGGCGCCACCGTCACCGACATCGTCAACACGATTGCGATCACCGCCATCCAGGTCGGCGCCGATCAGGCCTGAAGGTGCAAGATGCGCGTCCTCGTCCTCAATGCCGGCAGCTCGTCGATCAAGTACCAGTTGGTCGAATCGGACACCGGTGAACGATTCGTCGCCGGCCTCGTCGAAGAAGTCGTCGATCACGGTTCGTCGCTGCGCGAGGTCGTCGCCGACGTGCAGCGACACGGACTTCCGATCGAAGCGGTCGGACACCGAGTGGTGCACGGCGGTGACGTGTTCTCCGCACCGGTGCTCCTCGACGACGGCGTCGTGGGGGTGATCCGGCAACTCTCGCCGCTCGCCCCGCTGCACAACCCGGCCAACGTGGCCGGCATCGAGGCGGCCCGGGCGACGTGGCCCACCGTCGCCCACGTCGCCGTCTTCGACACGGCGTTCCATCGCACCCTGCCGCCGGCGGCGTACCGGTACGCAGTCCCCGCGGCGTGGTACGAGCAGCACGGCGTTCGTCGGTACGGCTTCCACGGAACGTCGCACGACGCCGTGTCGGCGCGCGCCGCCGAGGTGCTCGGACGGCCTCGGAGCGAGCTCGACCTGATCGTCGCTCATCTGGGCAACGGCGCCTCGATGACGGCCGTCGCGCGTGGTCGCAGCGTCGAGACGTCGATGGGTCTGTCGCCACTCGAAGGGCTCGTGATGGGTACGCGCTCGGGTGACGTCGATCCGGCGATCGTCGGCCATGTCGCCGGCGCGACGGGACGTACCGAGTCGCAGGTGCTCGGCGACCTCAACCGCAGCAGCGGGCTGCTCGGACTGTGCGGTGACTCCGACATGCGCGAGATCGAGGTTCGCATCACGGCGGGCGACGCATCCGCCGAGCTCGCACTCGACGTCTTCTGCCACCGGATCAGGAAGTACGTCGGGGCCTACGTCGCCGTGCTCGGCGGCTGCGATGCCCTGGTGTTCACCGCCGGCATCGGTGAACACAGCGCATTGGTCCGAGCGCGCGTGTGCGCCGGTCTCGAGGTGTTCGGTATCGCACTCGACGACGAACGCAATCGGCGGTCCGACGTGGTGATCACGCGCGACGGTGCCTCGACGGCCGTGCTCGTCGTTCCCACCGACGAGGAGCGCTCAATCGCCGAGAAGACCGCACTCGTCGTGGCGTCATGATCCGGCAGCCGGCCGGCGCCGGCGTGTACGTCGCCGTCCCGGGGACCCTGGTGGCCGACCATGGGGCATTCGGTGGATCGAGACGTTCGGTTACTTCGTGTCGTCGCCGCCGGAGCGTCCGGAGCGTCCGCCGTCGTCGGGCCTGACGCCACCGAGCGCATCGAGGAACCCGGCGAGCGGAGACGATGCGATGCGTGGATCACGGCGTAGCTCGTCGAGCTGGCTCTGGCCCTCGCGGAGGCGTTCGCCGAGTGTGACGCCGTCGTCGTCGGTCTGTTCCAGCAGCGGCCGCCCGTCCTCGCCGGTCATCGAGGCTGCTCGGGTGAGCGCACCGTCGAGGCCGGACGCCAGTCTCGTGCCGACATCGGTGGCGGTCTCCTCGACGAGCGGATGGACGACTGCGGCTTCGGATGCGGCGGACCCCCGGGGTCGGTCCAACACCTCGATGCTCGAGACGTACCCGAGCAGGGGGCTCACGCGGATCCGTACACGTGCGCCCTGGGGGGCCTGCCGGGCGATCTCCGCACGAACCTCCCGGGCGAGCACACGGTCGTCGGAGCCGTCGTCGACGGCCAGGTGGTGGCGCGTTCGACGCTGGGAGTCACGGTGTTGACCGCTCTCGTCCTGGCCGCTCCACATCGCCCACTGCACCACCTTGGGCAGGCGGTGTCCGGTCCGGAACGCCCGTCGTCGCACGACCTCGCCTTCGATCGTGCGCCGCGGGACCAGGTCGGCGACACCGATGACGAGCTTCAGCAGGGCGTATGCGGCGGCCAGTCCGGCGATCACGGCGACGATCGTGGCGCCGAGGCTGACCCATCGGCGTTGTTCGGCGTCGAGCGTGTCGAGTTGGGATTCCGATCGTGCAATGGCCAGTGCGAAGTAGGCGATCGCCCCGTACACGAACGCCTGGATCAACGACCCGAAGGCCACCTTGGCCGGATGCTGGCCCCATCCGGGTCGGAACGCCTGGTAGCGCACCTTCACGCGGCGCCAGTGCCCGGTCGCTCGGCTCCATGCGTGCCGGTCGTGCTCGGTCTCGAACGGCAGTTGACGCTGCACGACCGGTGCCAGGCCCATCGCCGTGGCGTAGGCCAGATGGCGCTCCCAGATGGCGACCGACGCCGCCGGCTCGTCCTCGAAGCGTCCGCCGTCGCGGTAGTGGTCGCGTACACCCAGCCAGTGCGCAGCTGCCTCGAGCCCCGATGCGGTGTCGGCCTGTGCATCGCTGCGACTCAGCTTGCCGGCGAGGAACACGACCGCGAAGCCACACAGGAGCGCCAGTCCCAGCACCAGGTTGCCGATCGAGCCCCATGCCGTCGGGTCGTCGGTGCGCTCGGCGACCGTGGCGACGAGCCACGCCGGTGCCAGCGCGACGGCCACCAGGGCCCAGGCGATGACGAGGTGCTTCAGATCGAACCGGCGTCGGCACAGGCCACGCCGGCGCCCATCCTTGGTGACCTCGCGCACGAACCCGGTGAACCAGCGCTTCGACACGCCCTCGGTTCCGATCGTCAGCACGGCAGCGGGCGCCACACCGTCGACTGCATGGCGGGCGATGTGACGCAGCACACGGTTCTCGTACGGCGTGAGGTCGTCGGTGCTTCCTGCGCGGGCCGGTCGCAGACGGATCACGAGGTCACCGCCGTACTCCTCGAAGTCGTAGAACCCACGCCACGCCAGGTCGACCGCAGTCGCCGGAACGGCGTCGTCCTCGACCGTGAACCCGCCGGTGAGCAGGTCGACGAGCGCCGGTGTCTCGTCGCGCAGCTCCGAGGTCGGCGCCGCAGCTCGGACTCGCGCCGGAGCGGTGGAGAGCCACACCCACAGGACGCCCGCACCCGCAGCAAGTGCGATCGCCAGTGCAGCGACGGCGGCGATCGGCGAGGGATCGAGCACGTTCATCGCCTCGAAGGTAGTGCACTCCGATCGTCGCCCGGACGGGACCTCCTGCCCTGGCGCTGGTTGTGTGCGCGCGGCAGGGTGGGTGCGTGTTCGACGCCGTCCGACAGTGGGCCTCCCGGGCCGAGGGGGACTGGCGGGCGCACGGGACGGCGTACGAGCTCGTCAGGGTGTTCACTGCACCGGCGCGGCGCGGACTGATCCGGCTGCGGGTCGACGGCACCGAGCACCTCCCGGCCGAGGGACCGGCCATCCTGGTGGCGAACCACGTCTCGTTCTTCGACTCGATCCTGCTGATGTTCAGCCTGCCGCGCCCGGTCGCATTCATCGGCAAGGCGGAGTACACCGACAACCCGATCACGAACTGGCTGTTCTGCGGCGCCGGCATGATCCCGGTGCGACGCCAGGATCCGGGTGACCTGCCACACGTGTTCGAGGAGGTTGCCGACGTGCTGCGCCGAGGCGAGCTGATCGGCGTGTTCCCGGAAGGCACGCGGTCGCGTGACGGGCTGCTGCACCGCGGCCACGTCGGTGCCGCGCACCTTGCGCTCACCACCGGTGCACCGATCGTTCCGGTCGGCATCGTCGGCACCGACCGGGTGCTGCCCACCGGTTCACGCATCGTGCGGCCGTTCCAGGAGGCGACGATCACACTCGGCGAACCGATCGATGCGAGGCGAATGGGATTCCGCAAGAGCACCAACCGCGCGCGGCGCGAGGTCACCGACCGCTTCATGGCCGAGATCGCCCACCTCTGTGCCGAGGACTACGTCGACAGCTACGCACCGATGCCGGGCTGAACTCGCACTCCAGTCGTGGCGATCTCGTGCCGATGACACCGCATGGTTCGCCGCCGACCGACGACGCTCGAGGGTGCGCGTCTCGGTGATCGCGAGGCGCTCGCCGACCTGTGGCGCACGTATCAGGCGCCACTGCTGCGCTACCTGCGATCTCGCCGGACGCCGTCGCCCGACGACGTCGCATCGCAGGTGTGGATCGACGTGGCGTCGTCGATCGGTCGGTTCGAGGGTGGCGACGACGACTTCCGTCGCTGGTTGTTCACGATCGCGCACCGGCGCAGCGTCGACCAGATCCGCAAGGCGGTGCGTACGTCAGCGCCCGCCTCGGCCTTCGCCATGCGGGCCGCCGACCACGTCGCCGGTGCCGACGCCGAACACGAGGAGCACGACGCCCTCGACCGGGCGATCGCACTGGTCGCCACGCTGCCCGACGACCAGGCCGAAGCGGTCATGCTGCGTGTGGTCAACGACCTGCCGACCGCTGACGTCGCCGCGGTGATGGGGACCTCGGCCGGCAACGTGCGGGTGCTCGTGCATCGCGGGCTCACACGGCTGCGGAGAAAATTGTCTGTAACGGATGTGCCGTTCGCAACGATGAAGAGGGTGCCATGAACGACTACGACGATCTCGCTGACCTCGATGAGGTGTTCGGCCCGTTGCGCAGTGCTGCGAAACCGGCTGAACTGTCACAGCAGGACCGAACGGTCGATCTCATGGTGAGAGCTCATCGCACCGCAGAGGGGAAACACATGTTCACATCACGTCGCGCCAGGATCGCCACGCTCGTCGCCGCCGGGGTACTCGGCTTCGGAGGAATGGCCGCCGCCTCGCCGGACTTCGGAGACAAGCCCCCGGTGGAGGCGCCACCGGTCGTTACGCCGCCGCTTGCTGCGCCGCCGATCGGTGATGACCCGACCGAACCCGTCGAATCGGACGACGTCGACGACGTGGACGACTCGCAGCCGGCCGAAGAAGATCAGCCCGTGCTGGCGGTGGTGCAGCAGCCGGTAATCGCCGAGGCGCCCGAAGAAGTACCTGCCGTCGATGACGACCCCGATAAGGACACCGCCTTCAACGAGGCCTACTGCGTCCCGGAAGCCAATCACGGCAAGACCGTCTCCGCCGTTGCCCGCAGGGACTCCGACTTCCTCGAGAAGTACCAAGAGGGCAACGGTGAGCTCCCAACGGTCACCGACGCTGCGCATTCGTCGTGCGGCAAGCACGACGATGATGTCGACGGCACCGACGAAGAGATCGACGACTCCGAGTTCGAGACCGAGACCGAGACCGAGGACGAGTTCCAGTCCGAGACCGAGTCCGACGACGATTCCGAGAAGTCGGAGGCGAAGGCGGAGCGACCCGGTCGTGGTGCCGAGAACGGCAAGGCCAACGGCCGCTCGAATGGCCACGGCAACGGCAACGGCAAGCGGGGCGGCTGAACCCGCGAACAGTCCGTCACGTCGTTCGGTCCCGGTGCACTACGTTCGTCGCACACCGGAGGTGAACGAAGGGGCACTCGGAGATGAACGACGGGGGAACTCACGGTCCTTCGACGCCCCACCACGATCAGGACGGCGGCGAGCAGGACGGCCGGCGTTCCGATCCGCTGCCCGTGCTGCGCATCCCCACGGTGCTGGGGATCGCGGCCGCTGCGGGTCTCGTCCCGCTCAACTCCACGATGATCGCCGTCGCACTGCCGACGATCGCCGACGACTTCGACATCTCGACCGGCACCGCCAGTGTGCTGGTCACCGTCTACCTCGTCGCCATGCTCGTCGGCCAGCCGATGGCCGGCCGTGTCGCCGACGTGGTCGGGAACCGGCGCACGGTCACGTGTGCCCTCGTCGGGCTGATCGTCACGTCGTGTGCTGCGGCCTTCGCTCCCAGCTTCGCGTGGCTGGTCGTGGCCCGATTGGCGCAGGCGCTCTGCGCTGCAGCGCTCGGACCGAGCGTCCAGTCGCTGCTGCGTGCCCTGACATCGCCCGACGAGCAGGGCCGCACATTTGGTCTGATGGGTTCGGTCCTCGGCGTCGGCGCTGCGCTCGGGCCCGTGATCGGCGGCGTCCTGACGCAGGCGTTCGGTTGGCAGGCGATCTTCCTGGTCAACGTGCCGATCGCCTCCGGTGCGCTGATCGCAGCGGTCCGCACCAACCCGCCACCTGCCGGCGCGAACGACGCCCGCCAGGTCGAGACGACCGACGAGCGGATCCTGAACCCGGTTTTCAACGTGTGCTTCTCGGCCCAGGCGCTCTCCACCCTTGCCCAGTACGCGCTGCTGCTGCTGACGCCGATCATCCTCGACGCCCGAGGATGGCCGTCGGGATCGATCGGGCTCGCCTTGTCCGCACTGACGATCGGCATGATCGTGATGGGACCGCCGGGTGGCCGGGCCGGCGATGAGCGTGGGCGCCGGGCGCCATCGACCGCCGGGCTCTCCCTGGCGGCCGTCGCCGTTGCCGTCCTCCTGGTCGCAGGACCGTCGGCGACGCCGTTCATCCTCGTCGCCGTCCTCGCGACGTTCGGCGTCGGCCTCGGTCTGGCGACGCCCAACCTGATGTCGGCAGCGCTGGCGTCGGTGCCCATGAGCCGGACGGGCAGCGCTGCGGGCGTGCTGTCGATGAGTCGCTACGTGGGCAGTATCACGACGAGCCTCGTCATCTCTGCGGTCGTGACCAGCGATGCAGGCGGCACACGCACCGTGCTCGCGCTGTCGTGGGTTGCGACGGTGCTCGCAGCTCTCGTATCCACCCGGTTGCCGCCGACGCCCCTCGTGGTACCCGACGAGGCGGCAGCACCGTCCCTTCCCGAGCGGTGACCGTTCGCGCTGGTCGGAGATGCTGCGTGCGAGCGATGCGTGGCGTCACGATCCTCCTCAGGCGCCCAGGATCGCGAACGTGCCCGCAGCGGTTGCGATGAGTCGCTCGTCGTCGCCCACCACCCGTGACTCGAGGTGGACGACCGAGCGGCCTCGCTTGAGCACGGTCGCGGTCGCGGTGAGACGTCCACCGACCGCCGGGCGGATGAACCGCAACGACACTTCGATGCTGGCGCAGTAGCGGCCGGGTTCGTCGACCACGCTCATCGTCGACTTGCCCATGGCGGTGTCGACCAGCGCGAAGAGTACGGCGCCGTGCACGACGCCGTTCGGGTTGAGATGATCCGGTCCGACGTCGACGTTCGCGAACCCCACGCCGGGCTCGTCGCCCGACAGTTCCATCCCGAGGAACCGTCGCAGCGGAAACTGACCGGGTTCGGTGGGTGCATCGGCTGGGTGCTGTTCCGAGTGGTCCATCGCGGGCGAACGTTAGGCGCAGGCGCCGCGCCCGATCCGATCCGCTGCGAGTCAGGCGGCGCCGGTCGTCTCGATCGACCCCTGCAGCGGTCGGCCGCGGGTGTCGGTGATCGCCGTGATCCCGTCGATGCCGCCGAGTTCGTCGACGAGACGCGACGAACCCTTCCAGCCGCGGCTGGCGTCGACGACGAGGGTCGAGCCGTCGAGACGAACGTGCTTGAGTTGACGTGACTGCGAGAGCCGGTCGTCGCTGGTGATCGCCCACAGGATCTTGCCCATCAGCAGCAGCCGCGACGGGTCGATGCGCTGTGGCGACCGCAGCTCGTTCCAGAACGACCGACCCCACCGCAGCACCGTGCGCCGGTGCGACCAGGCGAACGCGATCATCGCCGTGCGTGTGAAGGGGTTGGCCAAGGTACGCAGCGCACGGAACATGCCGTCACCCTGTCCCCGATGCTTCGACGCCAAACCGATCGCGCATCGGCGGTTCCGTGCGGTCAGACCGGTGCCGGAGTAGTGCGCTGAGCCTGTTCCTGCTGCTTGACCGTCATCTCGGCGGCGGTGCTCGTGCTCACCCAGGTCCCGTCGACACCGGCGCAGCTCGACGTCATGTCGACGATCGGCGTGCGGCCATCCAGACGCCCAGCCACCCCGAGATACGTCGTGACGGCCTGCAGGTCCTGCTCGACCAGCTTGGCGCGCCGGGCGCCCAGCGCCAGGGTCAGTGATTCGATCGAGTTCCAGATGTTGTAGCCGGGATTGTTGAATTCCAGCCCGCAGATCACGACGATGCGTTTGTCGGGATCCTTCACGATGGCGTCGATCACCATCGCGGCATACGCACGCGAGAGCTCGGCCCACAGCTGGGGATCCCACGACGTGCTCTCGATGCCGCCGGCGAGTTCCTCGTAGCTGCCGAACCCGTCGAACAGCCCTCCGATCGCCGACGACTCCAGCGCCAGCACGCCGCCGCTCTTCGCGGCGACGGCGACCTCCTTCGCGCCAGGACTGTTCCAGAACGCGAACGTCTGGTACTTGTCGAACTGGAGCTGCGAGAGGCCCTTCAACGCGTTGGTCAACAGGTTGAACGACTCGCTCATGTTCGTCTTGTACGAACCTTGCGCGAGCTGTCCTCCCTCGGCGGCGGGTGCGGTCGGACCACCGTCGTAGTACATCGGGTTGGTGGCGCGATTGTTCCGGATCCCCGGTGCCGACTCGGGGACCTTGTTCGTCAATCCGGCGCCGGCCAGGTCGATCTCGCCGCCCGCAGCGCTCATGCCCTTGGCGCCGGAGATCGTCGCCGCATACGCCGCCCACAACGCCTCGCCGGTCGCGGTGACGCTCTGTCCCTTCAACTGCGGGATCTCGCCCTGCAACGCAGTGATCCGTTGCATGAACTCGTCGTGCACCTTCTGCAGCGGGTCCCGTTCGGGCGCCGGCGCCGCACTGGGACCCCAGCCGAGTTTGCCCCGGACCCAGTCGCCCAGGCCGCTGCGCTGGATGCGCCCCGGCGCCGCCGGGGAGCTGGCGCCGGCATGGTTCGCGCCCCTTCGTTCACCCACGGCCGTGGCGTTGTCCGATCGCTGGACTCGTCGCAGCGCCAACCCAGGAGCTCCGGCAGATTCATCGATCGACGTCGCGCTCGCTGGTGCCATGGCGCTTCGCCGGGCGCGCGGCCCGTCCGCGGCCACCTCGGCTGGCGACGATCCGAGGAATCGCACCACCCGCGACGCGACCTCGTCCGCTTCGCGCTCGAACGGGTCGCCGGCAGGTCCGACCGTCAGCTTCGCCTGCACGATCAGCCCACCGATCGATGGCGGCGCCATCCTCGTTCGGGCGGACTCGGAACCCGTGTGTGCCCATCGGGGCGCCGACGCACTTCGTTCGGCGGGGGCGACGGCCTGCTCGGGCTGAGGCATCGGGTTCGCTCGTTCGGCCACGCCGCCCTTTCGTTGCGCATCCGACACTCGACGGATGAGAAAGGCTAACCGGGAACCGGTGGGTCGGCCGACCACCGAGCCGACCCGTCGGGCGGCGCGACGCGATACCGTCTCGCCGATGTCGGGCACGGCTCGGGGCGCAACGGTGGCTGGTGGGTCGGAGCCGACGGTCGCCGATGTCCTCGCGGCGGCACCGTTGTTCGCAGCGGCGGATGCACGGACGATCTCGCAGCTCGCTCGCTCGTCGCGGTGGCGGACGATCCAGCGCAACGAGATGCTGTTCGCAGCCGCCGAACGTGCGACGTCGATCTACGTCGTCGTCGCCGGCACGTTTCGCGTCTTCACCACCTCGATGCAGGGGAGCGAGCCGACGCTGGCGCTGATCCACGCCGGCGAGGTGATCGGTGAACTCGGTGTGCTCGACGACGTGCGGCGTTCGGCTTCGGTTGCCGCGCTGCGACGCTCGGAGGTCCTCGACGTGCCCGCGGGCGCGTTCCGAGACGCGTATCAGTCCGATCCCGCCATCGCCCGGCAGATGGTCACGATGCTCGGCGCCCGATTGCGGTCGGTCACCGACGGCCTCGCCGACCTCTCCTACCTCGATCTCGGAGGGCGGTTGGCCAAGTACCTCCTCTCCGAATCCGAACGTCAGGGCACAGCGACGATCACCCTGCCGCTCACCCAGGGCGAACTCGGTCAGATGCTCGGCGGTGCGCGCCAGACGGTCAACCAGGTGATGCGCACGCTCGAGGTGGCGGGCCTGGTCGTGCTCGACGGCCGCACCGTGCGCATCGTCGACGTGCGGGGGCTCCGAGAGCGTTCGCTGTCGGCCGGGGCCCGATTCGAATGAAATCTTGCCGAGTGTCAGCGAGCTGACATTTCGGGCGGGCGTCCTCGTGCATACTTCGATGGTCAACCCGAACCGACACCGCAGAGGCACCGGCACATGTGAAGGCCGACCGAGTGGCTCAGGTTCGCGGAGGGGCATCGACGGCGGGTCGATGCCTCTCCGACGTATCTCCGGACCGTGTTGGTGCCTTGCCCATCATCTGCGCAAGCGCCATCCCGGCTGCCACGACCGACGTGTGGTCGTGATCACCGGTCATGCGGATGCACAGCGCCGTGTTCGCGGTAGCCGGCGAAGCCGTCGGTCCACATGGTCGACGAGTCGTGCGTGATGACGTAGGCGTCGTAGTCGGGGAATCGGGTGATCCAGTCGAGACCGTCGACACCCATCACGAACACGCTCGTCGCGAGTGCGTCAGCCGTGCCGAGCTCGGGTCCGACGACGGTCGCGCTCGCCAGGTCGGTGCACGCTTCGCCGGTGAGTGGATCGATGATGTGGGCGCCGCGCTCGTACGTGGCCGACGTCGCGACGGCCAGCCGGCCACGACCGAGGACGACGGCGGCGATGGCCTGATCGATCTCGGGATGGCGGATCCCGATGCGCCACGGCTCGGTGCTGGTGCGTTGGCCGCGTACGGCGATGTCACCGCCGGCGTTGATGCAGAAGTTCGTCGCTCCGTGTCGTTCAAGGATTTCGGCTCCGCGCTCGACCGCCCACCCCTTCACGTACCCGGAGGGATCGAGGGTCGTGCCATTCGGCGCCGGGATGCGGAACACGTCGAATGCACCGGCGGTGGCGCGGCGGAACGACTCGCATCGACGCAGCACCTCACGGATCTCCTCGTCGACCTCGTCCGAGGTGACGTCGCCTCGGCCGAGTGCGGTGATCGGGCTGTGCTCGTCGTAGGTGCTGAACGTGCGGTCGACATGGTGCAGCCAGTCGACCAGTTCGCTGATCGCGCCCGCTGAGACGCCGGTGTCGCGCACGTCGATGCTGACGGCCATCCCCATCACGTGTTCGACGTGCTGGAGACCACGGCGCTCGACCGCCGGAGTCGTCGCGTTCCCGAGCAGTTGCTCGCGGGACATCATGCCGTTGCGGTGGGGCTCACCGGAACACCGTTGGCGGTCGCGATGTCGATGGCGGACTGCAGCGACTGCCGATAGCCGACGCTGGTGTAGGTGGCGCCCGAGACCGTGTCGACGTTGGCGCTCTGCGCAGTGAGCGCTTCGCTGTTGAGCCGGGGGACCGCTCGGTCGTTGATGCGCACGCTCTTGCCGTCGGCGAAGGGCGCCTGGACGGCGTCGACGGACGTGATCGTGCCGTCGGCGGCGAACGCGACCTGCACCTGGACCGGGCCCCAGCGGTTCGTGACCGTCTCGCCGTTGACGACCACCGGTGTCGTGACCTGCTCGGTCGTCGTCGGTGCCGCGGTGCTCGAGCTCGAGGGCGCAGCGGTCGACGGTGTGGCGGTCGACGGGTTCGGGGGCGTCGGCGCAGCGCTGGACGAGATGATGCCCGCCGGGGCCGCCGGCGCCGCGGCGCCCGCAGTGCCCCGGTCGGTCGTCGTGAACAGGTAGCCGAGTCCGCCGGTGCTCACCAGCGACAGTGTGAGCGCAGCGATGCGTGAACGACGCGCGGGATGGCGACGCTTGCCGCCGGACCTCGTCCTCGGTGCCGTGGCTCCGGATCCGGGCGCCGAGCGCTTGGCTGCGAGGGCCTCCAACCGCTGCCGGACGCGTTCGTCGTCGGCGGACGGCGACGCCTCGGGCGCCGGGGGCGCCGGGGGCGCCGGCCACGTCGGCGTCGCTCGTGATGGGGGCGATTGGCTCACGAACTCATCGAACGCCCGCCAAGTCAGACGAAGGTAAGGACCGAACGAGACCTCGGTCAGTCCGGAGATCGGCCGAACCGGAGCGTCGACAGGCGAAGCGCCAAGCCATAGGTGCCGACTGCGGTGGCCGCGAGGACGCCGACCTGGAACGCCCGGTGCGACGCATCGGTGCCGGCGAGGTAGCCGTGCAGGATGGCGAGGACCGTGGCAGGTACGGAGATCAGATGGATGATGCGCCACCAGCGGCGATGCGTCATCCGCACCGGCCATGTGGTGAACACGACGGCGCACAACGCATACGTCGCCAGCACGCCCCAGGTGATCGCCCACCGTTGGTCTCCCGGAGCGCCAGGGACGACGACGCGCTCGAGCGTGATCGTCGAGTCGAGCAGCGACAGCACGATGTGTGCGGCCGTGAACCCCAGGGCCAGGCCGCCGAGCCAGTTGTGCAGGTCGAGCCACCAGTTCGGCCGCAACCGCTTGCCGGTTGCCCGTGCGGAGAACAAGAAGCCCCACAGCAGCGCTGCCACCACGAGCACGGCGGCGACGATGCCCGTCGAGCGGGTGAGGACGTAGGCGACATCCGTCATCTCCACGAGCCTCCCATGGTGGTCATCATCGCGTTCGTCACCCACCGCCCTGCGACGGATCGCCGGCCGGGTGGCCGGTCAGGAACTGCGCGTGTCGTCGGCCGCCTCGACGAGCGAGGCGAAGCCGTCGAGTTCGGACGTCGTCGGCGAATGGCTCCACACGTACAGGCCGTCGAGCAGCCCGGCGTAGGTGGTCTCCTGGCCGGGTTGCACGGCGACGGCGATGGGCATGTCGGCAGGAAGCATCTGCCGATACCGCTCGAGGATGCGGCGGTGATAGTCGCGTTCCAGATCGAGCTTGAACACGACGCCATGCGCCTTGTCCACCTCGTCGCAGGCGCCCTCCTCGATCAGCGGGCAGTAGGCCTCGTCACCGCCGGGACCGTGACACACCGCGACGTGATGCCCCATGCCCTCGAGCACGTGGCGCTCGAAACCTTCGTGGTCGCCGGGGGTCACGTCCAAGATCACCCCCAGTTCGTCGTTCCCCATGACCACAGCTTCCGCTCGGCGCACGCATCGCGACAGGGTCGGAGGTCCCGGTCGGGCGACCTGGCGGGACGAATGGCACTTGAGTGATCGGTGCGGGGTCACGAGACTTGGCCCATGATCGACGCCGCAGCGGCGATGTGGCCGCCTGCCTCGGGGCCCGCACGAAGCCGGTGGGGATGACCGGGTCGGAGCACTCCGAACCGTCGACGGCAATCGAACGGAACGTGCCTGGCGTCGTGTTCGTACGGACCTACCGGCGTCGATGGTTGCGGTCGGACCTGGTGGCGGGGATCGTGCTCGCGGCGATCCTGGTGCCGCAGGGGATGGCCTACGCCGAACTCGCCGGCCTGCCGCCGGTCAACGGGCTCTACACCACGATTGCCTGCCTCGTCGGCTATGCGCTGATGGGCCCGTCGAGGATCCTCGTGCTCGGGCCGGACTCGTCGCTCGGACCATTGATCTTCGCTGCGATCACGCCGTTGGTGGTGGCGGGCAACGATCCGGCGACGGCGATCGCGCTCGCCGGCATGCTGGCCGTGCTCGTCGGGCTCATCGAGATCGGCTTGGGTGTCGGCAAGCTCGGCTTCGTCGCCGATCTCCTGTCGAACGAGGTCCAGGTCGGATTCATGAACGGGCTGGCGATCACGATCATCGTCGGCCAGCTCCCCAAGTTGAGCGGGTTCTCGACCGACGCCGACACCTTCGTGGAGGAGGTACGTGAGTTCGTCGTCAATTTCGACCAGCGCAACGCGACGGCCCTCGCCGTCGGCGTGACCACGCTCGCCGTGCTGCTGGTCCTCCCACGCATTTCGACGAAGATCCCGGCGGTGCTCGTCGCCGTCGTCGGCGCCACTGCCGTCACCGCCGTCTTCGGCTTCGACATCGCGACGGTCGGGAATCTGCCAGAGGGCCTGCCCACACCGGAGGTGCCGTGGACACACGTCGGCGACGTCGTGCCGTTGCTCGTCGCCGCCGTCGGGATCACGCTCGTGTCGTTGACCGACACGATTGCACTGTCGACGTCGTTCAACGCCCGACGCGGCGAGCCGGTACGGCCGAACCAGGAGATGATCGCCATCGGTTCGGCGAACATCGCGGCCGGTCTGTTCCAGGGCTTCGCCATCTCGTCGAGCAGCTCACGGACTGCCGTCGCCGAACAGTCGGGAGCGAAGAGCCAGCTCACCGGCCTCGTCGGCGCCGGCGTCGTCGTGCTGCTCCTCGTCTTCTTCGACGGTCTGCTCGCCGACCTGCCGAACTCGGCACTTGCTGCAATCGTCATCGTTGCGGCGCTCTTCCTCGCCGACTTCGCGATGATGAGACGCGTGTGGCGGGTGCGGCCCTCGGCAGCGGTGTTGTCGATCGTGGCCAGTGCCGGTGTGGTCTTCCTCGGCGTGCTCGAGGGCATCCTCGTCGCCGTCGTGCTGTCGATCGTGCTGTTCTTCCAGCGCAACTGGTGGCCCCACGGCGAGGTACTCGGCATGGTGCCCGGCCGCAACGGTTGGCACAGCGACAGCCAGGGCGACGGTGTCGTCGAACGACCCGACGTCGTGGTGTTCCGGTGGGAGGCGCCGTTGTTCTTCGCGAACTCCGGCATGTTCGCCGACCAGGTCCGCCAGCTCGTGAACGAGCGCCGACCGAGTTGGGTGATCCTGCAGTGCGAGGCGATCACCGACATCGACGTCACCGCGGCGGCCATGCTCGAGCGGCTGGACAACGACCTGAACGCACGCGGTGTCCACATCGCGTTCGTCGAGCTCCGCACCCGGCTCCGTGAACTCGTGCGCGACTACGGGCTCCACGAAGCGCTGGACCGCGACCATTTCTACGGAACGATCGAAGAAGCCCTCGCCGACATCGACTCGGCGGCAGGCAGGGAGCCATCACCGTCATGAGATTCCAGCTCGCCGCCTCTGGCGTCGGCTCTCTCGCTTCGCAGGTCGACGGCGCCGGCCGACGACCTGCTGTCGCGCGCTCGCGTCGAGTTCACGACCGACCGGTCGCGTTCAGCTGTCCGGTCCCCGGCTGCCTGATCGTCGTCAGCCGAGCGCGGTTGTAGCGCTGGAGCATGATCGGGTAGGCGTTGATCGCGACGTCGAAGACCACGATCCAGACGGCTCGCGCCCATCGTCGGCGTGCGAGGGCAGACCCGACGACGAGCAGCGTGACGACGAACGAGATCGTGTGGCTGGCTTCGGCGTTGCGCATGGCGGCATCGAGCCGGGCGAGCGACGCGGCATCCCGATGGGCCGGCATCCGCAGACCGGGGTTGAACCACGTGGCAGGTCCGCGGCGCAGCATCCGCTTGAGGGTGCGTACACCGAGCCGCTCGTAGAGCGTGCCGTCGACCTCGAAGGGGCGCAGCTGGTGGAACCCTTCGGGAAGCCGGATCGGCGTCACGTGGCTCACCGTGCCGAGGATCGTCATGGGCACCCATACGACCGCGAGCGCGAACCCCGGTTCGTGCCGGCATGCGGTAACCGTGCGCTCGGCGCCGGGGCAGATCCGCACGTCGATGTCCCGGCAGTCAGCCCGAGGCGTTCGCCGCCTCGGCTGCGGAGGCGAGCCGCTCGAGGGTCTGTTCCATCGTGACGCGGTTGTGCTCACGTCGGTCGGACACACCGGTCGCCTTGGCCGCCAGCGGCTTGAAGAAACCGGGGCGTCGATCGGTCCAGCTCTCGGTCACGCGGCAGCCGTTGTCGGTCGGTTCGATGTCGTACGCCCACTCGGCGACGGGCATCCCGGCGGCCTTCACCATGAACGAGAACCGGCGTCCGGGCTCGGCGTCGACCACCCGCGACACCGTCTTCCACGACTTTGCGTCGTGGCGGTTGCGTCCGCGGAACTTCGCACCGGGCGTTGGCCCGCTGGCCCCACCGATCCACTCGCCCCCTTCGGTCTCGGGTGACCACTCGCCCATGCGCGGAAGATCGGCGATCATCTTCCACACGGTGTCCGGGGATGCACTCACGTCTCGCGACACGGTCATGTCTGCTGCCATGGCCGCCGATGGTAGCCCCAGCGTTCATCGGCGTTTGTCGGCGTTCGTCGGATGCGCCGGCTCGAGCGGGTCAGGTCGGATCGACCGAGGTGCGGTGGCGCCAGGTGGTCATCGTGGCCTCGCCGACGATCCAGCGAACCCGCGCAATCGTCTCGGCCCGGGCGAACAGGTCGTGCGATCGGGCGCCGTCGAGTTCGAGCGCCGTACTCGTCGCCACCGTTCCATCGGTGAGCTCGATCACCACGGTGTCGTCGCCGCCGGCCTCGACGGTCATGGGCACGGCGCACACGGTGAGTTCAGCCGGATCCGTCCGAGTCCCCGTCGCGCGGAGCACCTCGTCGGGCGCGATCAGTCCGGGTGACAACAGCAGGCGGCCGGCGGCGACGTGGAAGCCGAGCTCGCCGAAACGGGTCAGCACCTCCTCCTTCACCTGGCCGGTCATACCCGGCTGCTGCGCGCCGGCGTGTGCCGGCGTGTGGGAGTAGCAGTCGGTCGGGATCGCACCGAACTTCACCGGCGACGTCCGGTAGCCGAGGCCGGCACGGATCCGGCGATACGCCGCCGCGATCTCGGCGACGGTGTCCTCCGGTTCACGGCGACCGATGGCATCCCAGTAGGCGTCGTGCACGGCGAGGAGCAGCTTGGCCACCATGTGCCAGTACACCGACCCGATCCCCTCGTAGCCGTACATGCTGCTCGACCGGCCGGTGAACGACGCATGGTCGAACACCTCCTCGTGGATCTCCAGCACCGCAGCACGATCGATGGGAGCCAGACCGGCACGGTCGAGCAGCTGCTCGAGCACCCGGGCGTTGACGATCTCGGGCCGGAAGTGCACGTTTCCGTCAGCGTCGGCGATCACGATCGCGTCGAGCGCCTCGCCGAGACCGCGCAGGCGGTCGGCGGCGCCGGCCGGGATCACGTTGCGTTCCAGGAACGGTCGACGCGTCGTCGGCGGGTAGAGCAGGAACGTGTCGAGGTCGCTGCGGTGCATCCCCGACGCGAACAACGCATCGACGACAGCGAGCATCTCGTCGGTGTCGAGCACGCCGGAGGACAGCACGGCGACCTGGCCCTCGAGCATCGGGCCGAGATGGTCGACGCAGGCCACGTCGTCGGCGGGGAACGACACCCGGTTGTAGGAGTGGTAGAGACCGTCGGGTCGGCGCCCGGCGGCGATCGTGGCGTCGATGTGCGCCAGCGCCCTCGTGCAGAGCTCGCGCACGACGTCGAGTCCGACGTCGACGCTCCCGAGGCCGGCGCCCGATCGGATGCGTTCGCGATGCGCCTGTGCGCTGCGGCCGAGCCGGTCGATGATCGTGCGACGCTCGGCGTCGTCGACGCGGCCCGCTGTGTGGTCGCCGAGGGTCCGGCGGATGTCGTCGAGCCACTCGCCGACCGACGCCGTCACGGCGACCGAGTCGTCGGGCATCGACTCGACGATGGAAGCGAGCAGGGCCAGGTACCGACGCAGGTGGTAGAGCGTCACCATCGACAGGCCCGGCCCGGCCAGTGCGTTGTTGGCGTCGTTCCACTCGGGCCGCTGGGTGTTGAGCCAGATCCCGCCGCCGGACACGAAGTTCGAGAGCTTCGCCAGGGCCGGCACGACGAGCTTCTCGAGCAACCCGACGTGGACGACGGTGCCGTCTGCGCCGCTGAGCAGTCGGCCATCGGCACCGAGCCGCTGCTCGCGCGCAGCGATGGCGGCTGCGTGGTCGGTGTCGAACGTGATCGTGTTGCGTGGGTCGCGCACGATCGAGTCGTGGTCGGCGAGCGCGTACGGGATGTCCGCGTATGCAAAGACGTCGCGACGCAGCCAGTCGGCGTTGGCGCCGGGTTCGTACCGGTCCCACATCTCGAGCAGACGCAGCAGGTAGACGATCTGGTGGTCGCCCCAGTAGCCGATGTGGCTCCACGGGTCGTCCGGATCGGGTACCTCCCAGTCGATGCCGTTGCGTGAGATGCGATACGGGTTGTAGCCCTCGATCGACGTGGCGTCGACGAACTTGGCCACGACGTTGACGCAGTACGTCGGGAACGATTGCAGCAGCGCCTCCCAGTTCTGGAAGATGTCGCGCCAGTTGCCCTCGTACGCGAGGACCGGATCGCCCTGGTCGTCGCGCACGTGGATGGAGAACCTGTTCCACGGGCGGCTGGGATCGCCGTGACGGCGGGCGAAGCTGATCGGCAGGTATTCGAGCACCAGCCGAACCAGGTCGGGGTCACCGTTCGCGAGTGCTCCGGATCGGAGCGTGAGCTCGTCGGTCCACGCGCCGAACCGCTCGAACCAGGTGTCGTGCCGGGCGGCCACCTCGCGGTTGCGGTCGGCAATGAACGCCCGGAGGTCGTCGACGGGCAGCGCCGACCCGAACGGGAAGGCGCCTCCTCGCATGCAGTTGAACAGGACGTTGGACAGGTGGTGGGCGTCAGCGACCGGATCGCCGGTGTGCTGGAAGGCGTCCGCGTCGCCGAGCAGTTGCCGCAGCCGCTCTGCTCCGGCGTCGACATCGTCGCCGACGCGTCGCAGCGAGTCGAGTGACCGGGCGGTCTCCACTGCCGCGAGCACACCGGCGTGATCGAGCCCGGTGTCGGCGACGATCATCCACGACGCCGGCGACGACGAAGTGACCGACACCGTGGCGTGCAGCAGGTAGGCACCGGCGCGGCCGGTCACCAGCGTCTGCGGCGTCGCCGGTCGCCCGGCGATCATGTCGCCGACCGCATCGGCGTCGAGCAGCACATCGGCGCCGGCGGGGCCCGTCGACCAGACGACCGTCGCCGTGAGCGCCTCGACGGGCTCGGCGCGATCGGAGATCAACGACTCGAGTGAGTAGACGGCCAGCGATCCCCACGGTCCGGTCTCGGACCGCTTGTAGGCGTTGGCGAGGTTCGACCGGATCTGTTCGGTCAACGCGTCGATGCCGGCGGGCATCACGTCGAGCAGCCCGTCGAGCACCTCGTAGACGTTGTCGTCGCGGTCGCCCGCGGACTCGCCCTCGGTCTCGTCGTGACGCAGTTCGACGGTGCGTACCCAGCCGTGCGCATCCGACGGAGCCCAGGTCGCCCGGAACGTCATCGCCCACGTCGGGTTGCGCTCTTCGAACACGAGCCGATTGCCGAGCACGCTCTTGGCGATCGACCGCCGGCATCCAGCTGCCGCGACCGGCGCGAACGGTTGCCACAGCTGACGCTCACCGGCGACCGTTCGTGCGATCAGCGTGACGGGACCGCTGGTGCCGGCGGCGCGGTGCAGCCGGTCGTCGGTCTCGTACGGCAACAGCGCATGGTCGGCGTCGATCCGGCCGGCGGTCAGCGATCCCGTGCTCGACACGAACATCCACAAGTCGGTGTCGGACACGACCGTCATCAGGAACGGCGCCATCTGTTCGGTGCCGTCGATCCGGTAGCAGTCGACGCCGTCGACCTCGACGAGCCCACCAGTCACCCGTGCGGTAGCCATGGGGCGAGTATCGCGTATGGCCGGTGCACGCATCGCCGGGGCACCTGCCCGCACGAGTCGATCAGAACCGGTCGGGCTCGTAGGGTCGGCCGTGGTGGACGACCCCGATGCGATGTGGAAGCCGGGATATGACGGCCCGCCGCCCGTCGCGGATCACGTTCCCGAGCAAGCCGCCGATCTGCCGCCGGGACGTGACGACTCCGATGTGGCGGCGCTTCGCGCCCACTCGCGACGCCGGTGGTTCGGCATCGTCGCTCTTGCCGTGGTGCTGGTTGCCGGCGTCGTGGTACTCGACCCGCTGAACCTCGGCGACGAGGCCGGTCCGAATGACGCGTCGGACGGGATCCAGAGCGGTTCTCCCGACCCGTCGGTCTTCGGAGGGCCGGCCGCGCGGCGCCTGCCCCGTGGAGCGGCGACGCTCTGGTCGGTCGACGTGGCGGTCGCCGGGGACCACTGGGTCGACGTCGTGCGGCGGGACCTCGTCGTCGCTGCGGTCGTGGAACCCACCGGAGCGTCCCTCGACGCAAACGACCCCGACGATTCGGACCCTCCGGTCACGACGGTCGTCGCGTTCGATGCGGTCTCCGGCGAACGGCGCTGGAGCATGCAGGTCCCCGCCCGCCCGCAGGAGGTGACCGTCGTCGGGGCGGTCGACGACGTGCTCGTGCTCGAGCAGCCGGGCGCAGTCGGGCCGACGCTCACCGGCGTCGATGTCACGACCGGGGTGACGCGCTGGTCGGCCGACGCGGCGCCGAATGCCGGCCACGTCGGTCTCGAGGGCACACCGTTCGTCGCCCGGCTGCCGGTGCCACCGGACCGGTTCGTCTCGCTGATCGACGTGGGCTCGGGTCGTGACGTCGGCACGATCGTCAGTGATTCCACCTCGGGCGGCCGGCCCGGCGGCTGGTTCACCGATCGACGAGGAACCTGGTACGTCGTCGACGACGCCGAGATCGTCGGCTACGACCTGACCTCCGAGTTCGGCGAACCGACGATCGTCGGTTCGGTGGGTGTGGATTCCGCGTCGCCGATCGTCGTGGGCGACCGGATCGTGGTCATCGACGACGACGGCTCGATCGCGTTCGTCGACGCAGGCGCCAGTGGACCGGTGACCGTGTCCGATGCCGTGCCGGCGCCCGCCGGTTCGCTGACGCCGGTGTCCAGTTCGAACTTCGTCGTCACGGCGCCCGGGACGATCGCCGGCGTTGCCGTCGGAGGCGACGCCGTGACCGTCGTCTGGTCGCGCAGTCGGGGCGCCCTCGCGGACGACCATCCGATCGAGGACGGGACACTGGTGCAGGTGGCGACCAGGGGCGGTGCCGCGATGGAGTTGGTCGACGGCCTCACCGGCGAGACGGTCGAACAGCTCACGATGGCGAGCGGTGCACTGCAGGCGCTCGTCGTCGCCGGCGACGGCTTCGTGGCGCTGCGCAGCGCCCAACTCGGCACGCGGCTCGCCGGCATCGACCTCGACGGCACCGAGCGATGGTCGATCCTCGGCTCCCAACCGGTCGTCGTCGGCGATCGCATCATGGTCCGAGCGACGCTCACCGACGAACGACTACGCATCACCACCTACGGCGACGCCGACTGAACGGTCAGCTGCTCACGGGCACGTGTCGACCTCGTGGCCGACCGAGACGAGCGTCAGCGGATCGGGCCCGAGCACGCCGGCGGGCACGCCGGTGACGGCGTGGAGCCGGAGTTCGCCGCCGCCGCCCGCGGGCGTCACCGTCCCGTGCTGCTCGATCGGCCCGAGGCTCGCCGAGTACGAGGTGCTCGCGCCGACACGGGTCTGCTGCCAGCTGCCGGGGGCCGGCAACAGCGGATCGTCCCAGACGCCGCCGGCTCGGAACGTGTAGCAGTTCGCAAAGGGCTCGCCGAGTCCCGTGACCGTGACGGCAAAGGAGCGACCGTCCATCCCGCGCAATCGCTGGGGACCGGCCGGTTCGGCATGGACGGCGCCGGCCGATCCGCCGATGACGGCGGTCGAGACGGCGAGGGCGAGGAGTCGTGAGGTTCTCATCGGTGGTCCTTTCGGTGGAAGGTGAACACCTCTTGTGTGCCCGGCTCACGGGATCGGTGACGGCCTGCTGGCGCTCTCGCTCCGACGCCGGCTCGGGTTCACCGGTCTTCGGGCGGTCACACCGCCAGCGCGGCAGCGGCGCGCGTGCGCAGCCACGCCCAGCGCTGCGTCGACGGGTGATCTCCTCGGTCCAGCGGCGGCGTCACCTACGGCTCCGGTTCCGATGTGTTCGAGCCGCTGACCCGTGATGGGTGCTCGCGTCGCGCAAGCGGTGAGAGCGAACGATCGGATCGAACTGCTGTAGAACTCCTCTTCGTGATCAGCGATCGACCACATCGCTGCGTCGAACAGGAGGATCTGCCGACGACGCTCGGTGCTGACGAGGTGGCCGGCACCTCGAGCAGTGCTTTCGAGTCGCGCCGGGCTCGCGCCCGATTCGCCGAGTGGTGGCGGTGGATGGCTCAGCCATGGCGCTCCGGCGGCCTCGTCGTCGCACTCGTGGCCTCGTTCGCGGCCCCGGCACTGATGGCGTCGAGCGCGGCGATGTTCCGCGAGTCCGCCGCTGATTCGGTGACCACTGCGCTGGTCGAGGAGAACGTGGGGCAGCTCGACCTCACGGTCACCGCACTCGGACGATTGGCCACCGACAGGATCGACTCGCTGGACGACGAGATCGAGAGCCAACTGGGTCGCATTCCCGAACTCGGGCCGGCAGACCGGACCGTGTTCGCATCACAGATCGGACTCGAGATCCCCGCTGCGTCGCCCGGCGGACCGTCCACACCGCTCATCGGTTCCGGCGGCACCCTCGTGCAGCGCGACGGCGCGATCGAAGCGCTCGATGTCGTCGCCGGTGACCCCGCAACCGTGGGGATCTGGATCTCCGAGCGGTCCGCCGATCGTCTGGAACTCGCCGTCGGCGACGTCGTGGCAGTCGACGGGAGCGGCCCGCTGCCGATCGCCGGCATCTACGAGAACCTGTGGGAGGGCGAGCGGGACACGTACTGGGACACGGTGCCGCCGACGCTGGCGCCGCGCTACTCACCGGTGCTGAGAGGCCCGCTCTTCGAGCTGTACTTCGTCCCGCCCGGCGCCCTCCACGAACTCGGCATCCCGGGCGGGATCCGGTGGGACGCCGCGGTCGTCGACCCGCCCCGATCGCAGGCAGCGCTCGAACGGCTGACGACTCGCTACCGGGGCCTGGAGCGGTCGTTCACCGAATCGTCGACGCTCGCCGCGGCGATCGGAGGGTTCAGCGGCGCTGGTACGCGCGTGCCCTCGTTGACGACCGATGCGTTCGAGCTCCGTAACCAGCTCGACGAGATCGTCGAGGGGCTGTCCCAGCCGATCGGCACGGCTGCCGTCGGTGGCGTACTTCTCGGTCTGATGATCACCGCCGCAGGCGCTGCGTTCGCAGTTCGCAAGCGCCGGATCGAGTTCCGGCTCCTGCGTTCCGACGGCGATCCCGGGTGGTTGTTCGCCGCTCGTGCGCTGCTGCAGTACACACCACCCGCACTTCTCGGCGCGGCGGTCGGTGTGGCATCAGCAGTGCTGTTGGTCGGCGTCCTCGGTCCATCAGGAGAGTTCCACGGGTCGGCGATCGACCGCTCGCTCGTCGCGGCCGCCCTCGTCGCCGGGTTGCTCATCGCGGCGGCGACGACGGCCCTCGCCGCCGTGCGAGTGCTCGACCGCCCAACATCGCCTGTCGGCTCGTTGGGCGTCGGGTGGCTCCTGCTCGTCGTCGGTCTCGCCATCGCGATGTGGATCCAGGTGGGTGCGTCGCCCCGGCCGCGGGAACTCGACCCGCTGGTGATCGGGTTTCCACTCGTCGGGCTGACCGCCGGTGTCGGGGTGATCACGGTGGCGACGCGATGGGTGATGCGCCGGGTCCGTCGTGCGGGCCGGTCGTTGCCGACTGCGGTGTTCCTGGCGTGGCGGCGGATCACGTCCGCCGATGTCGGGGCGTCACTGCTGTCGGCCGCCATGGGGATCGCGCTGGGTTTGGTCGTCTTCTCTGCGGTCGTCGTCGATTCACTCGAGACTGCGACCGCAGCGAAGACGGCGGCGTTGGTGGGCGGCACGACGAACGTGGTCGTGCTCGATGCGACCGGCTTCGAGCTTCCGGACGACTCCACCATCGTGCAGAGCCAATCGACGCTGTTGACAGTGGGAGGCGGGCGGGTGCTCGTGCTCGTGATCGATCCGGAGACCTACGCAGACGGCGTGTCATGGGATCCCTTGTTCGGATCCTCGCCCGAGGGTCTGCTCGAACTGCTCGACCAACCGGTCGACGCCGATGTCGCTGCGGTCGTCGTCGGCGATCGGGCAGTGCCGGCCGATGGAGGCTTCGGAACATCGAGTGTGCTCAGCTACGAGCTGGTGGGCGAGGTGGCGGGGGCACCGCTGGTCTCGGCCGTGGCGCCGACCATCGTCGTTCGCTCCGATCAGGTGGACGCTGCCGGACGACGCCTGCACGAGCTCGGACGGCCTGGTGACGTCGATCCGGACGAATGGGAGGAGCAGTACCGGTCACCCGTCGCTCGGGCCGCCCGAGTTCTCGTGTCACAGCAACCAGCCGAGACCATCGTCCAGCAACTCGAGGCGCTCGACATCGACACGCGCGATCTGCTGACGGCGTCGGGTGTGCGTGACCAGGTCGGCAACCGCGCCGCCCGGTGGACGTTCGAGTACCTCCGGCTGCTGGCCGTGGTCGCAGCGATCGCCGCGGTCGGGACGCTGCTGTTCTACCTCTCGGAGCGCCGGACGGCCCGCCGGCTGTCGACGGTGATGGCGTTGCGGATGGGGCTGCGTCGATCGACGGCTCAGCTGGCCGCAGTGATCGAGGTCCTCGGTCTCGTCGTGCTGGCTCTCGTGTCCGGGACGGTCTCGGCGCTCGTGCTCGCTGGTCGAGTCTTCACTCGTTTCGAGCCCAACCAGCAGCTGCCGCCGTCGGTCGGCATCCAGCGGCCACTCGCACTGTTCGCGGTCATTGCCGGGAGTGCGCTCGCGACCGTGGTCCTCGCCGCCATGGCGAGTCAACGTGCTGCCAGCCGCCAGAGCTCGGCGGAGGTGCTCCGTGGCTCCTGAGCGCGCCCCGATCGTCGAGTGCACGAACCTGTTGCGCGTCTTCGAGTCGGCGACCGGGCGCGTCCAGGCGGTGCGCGGCGTGGATCTGTCGATCGACGCGGGCCGGACCGTCGCCGTCGTCGGGCCGTCGGGAAGTGGCAAGTCGTCACTGCTGCGGATGATCGCCGGGTTGGACGAGCCGACGGCCGGTGACGTGTACGTCGACGGCGTCAACCTCGCTCGACTCTCGAGCGGCGCGCGGTCCCGGATGCGGGCTCGACTTCTCGCCCACGTCCACCAGCGACCGACCGACAACCTGCTCGGTCACCTCACCGCACTCGACCAGGTGGAGCGCATCGCCCGCCGGCGAGGAGCGAGCCGCGACGACGCCGTCCGGATGCTCGGTCGGCTCGGCCTCACGGATCGGGCTGCACACTTCCCGCACGAGCTGTCCGGGGGCGAGCAGCAACGCCTCGCCTTCGCGCGCGGCGCCGTCGGTGACCCGGTGGTGATCATCGCCGACGAACCAACGGCCGAGCTGGACACGGCGAGCACGCACCTGGTGCTCGACGCCGTCGAGCGTCTCGCCGCCGACGGCATCACCGTGCTGCTCGCCACGCACGACCCCGAGGTGCTCGAACGCGTCGACGAAGTGGTGACGCTGCGCGACGGGTCGGTGGCGTCGGTGACCTCCGGTGGCGCCGAGCTGGCCGTGATCGATCAGGCCGGTCGGATCCAGCTGCCCCCCGAGGTGCGTGAGCAGTTCTCCCACCACCGGGCGCGGTTGACCTGGGATCCCGCCGAGCGTCGCCTCACGGTGGAGCAACCATGAGCCAGGTGGTGCGGGTCGACGGGGTCACCAAGCGGTATCGACGCGGGAGCGAGATCGTGACGGCGGTCGACCGGGCGACGTTCGAGCTGCAGCCGGGAACGGTGACTGCGCTCGTCGGTCCGTCCGGGTCGGGCAAGACGACGCTCCTCGACCTGCTCGTCGGCGGCGACGAACCCGACGACGGCACGATCCGTGGCGTCCCCGATGTCCCCGACTGGTCGGAGCTCGCGATCGTGCCACAGTCGCTCGGCCTGCTCGACGAGCTCACGATCGGTGAGAACATCTCACTGCCCGAGCGGTTCGGCGCCTCGCCGTCGTCACCCGTGGCGGACCTGATGACGCAGCTCTCCATCGACCACCTCGCCGACCGGTCACCCGGCGAGACGTCCCTCGGTGAACAGCAGCGTGCCGCCGTCGCCCGTGCGCTGCTCGCCGGACCCGCTCTGCTCGTTGCCGACGAACCCACCAGCCATCAGGACGAGGTGAACACGTTCCGCGTCGTCGATGCGCTCGCCGCGTGCGCGGCCGGCGGCTCCTGCGTGTTCCTCGCGACACACGACCTCCGGGTCGTCGAACGGTGCGACATCGTCCTCGCGATGCGCGACGGTGTCGTGACGCCGTGGACGGGCGCACACTGAAGCCGTGCACCCCTGACGACGACTCCCGGCGACACCTCGTCCGTCGTTCCGACCGTTTCGATGCGGTGACTACGATCGGTGGCGGTGAGTATGCCGATACCGTCATCGCAGAGGGTCGTCACCGGCGTGGTCATCGTCATGCTGATCGGCTATGTGATTCGTGCCGTGTACTACTGACGACCACGGTGGTTGCGAAGATTCGGCGACCACCCCGAGTGATCGGTTGTCATCGAAGTCGTTCCGACTGGCCGGTCCGCACCTCACTGCGTCACCTGTGACCGCTCGAGCCACAAGCCCTTGACCGCCGCCGGGATCACTCGGGTGGGAGTTGGTTCTCGAGGTAGACGCCGACGTCGCTTCGGTCGGCGAGGACGGTTGCGAGTCGTCGACCGACGCGAGAGCCGAGCAGGCCGGTGGCCTCGCTCACCGTCACGAACCGGTACTCGGAGAGTTCGTCGGGTGGCAGCTGGATCGTTGCGATGGTGGCTGCGTCCAACGATTCGGTGGCGAACAGGAACATCAGACTTTCGACGTAGTCAGGTGTCGACGAGTTGTAGTCGACACACAACAACTCGCCGACTGTCACTGTGATGCCGAGTTCCTCCTGCAACTCCCGGACGCAGGCTGCTCTGGGTGACTCGTCGTCCTCGACGGCGCCGCCCGGGAGCTCCCAGGGCGGCTTGTAGGTCGGTTTCACGATCAGCACTCGACCGTCGACATCTCGAATCACTGCCCCGGCCCCCATTCGTTTGGTGGGTAGCAGGCGATGCGCGTCCGTAGGGTCGTCGGGACCAGCCGTCATGTGAGGACCGTAGCCAGCCAGCGACGGCGTCGTGGCCGCCTGGCGTCGAGCGCGAGACGGTCCCGATGGGCGAGCGACGGGTTCCGTTCGACACTGCCGCGTACGTCGAGCGCTCCCGCAGCGGTGACTGCTTCGTGTGCCGCATCGTCGCCGCGACCCGACGCTCGGGCCCGCTCGCGAAACGCAGAACCACCCGATGGAGTGAGGTGCACGGCGATCCGAGGTCGGCTCGCGGGCCCCGGCGCAGACGATGGCCAATCGCACGCCGGCGTGGACATGTCAACGGGGTTCTCTCCCGCGACACGCGCTGGTCCCGCCTCTCTGGGGGTGGCGCGAAACCGCGTAAGTCCTGCTGGACGGCCCCGTTCGGTGGCGGTCGGGAACGGATTCGTCGGATTCGGGAAGTCTCACATGTCGGGATTGGGTTCGTTTCGCGGATCGGTGCCGCTGTCGTCAGGTGTTGGACGGGCGCGCAGCTTCTCGAACGAAGCGATGGCGCGGTCGACGCCGCGGTCGACGTGGTCGGCGATGCGGATGGTGCGTTCGAAGTCCTCGAGCAGCTGGCGCGCCTGAGTGGCCTGCTCCTCCCGCATCTCGGCGTTGGCCTTGGCTGCGTGGCGCCCGATCCACGAGTTGGCGAACTGGCGGGCCTCGTCATCATCCTCGAACGACGTCCCGATCAACTCCTCGAACTTGAACATCCACTCGTCCTCGGACTCGGGTGGACGGGTCTCCCCGTTTCGGCCAGGTCTGCATCAGGTTGAACGGAATCTTTGGCGACACGATCGAGCCGACGTCGAGAATGAGTCGCATCCAGCCGACGGGCTCATCGCTGTGGGCCTCGAGCACGTCGATCGCATGCAGCATCGTCACCGGGTACGACGCTGCACAGACAGCGCCCGGGTGCATCCAGCGCCCGCGTCCTTCGCTGATCGTCGCCGCACACGGCCCGCAGGCGCTGGGTGTCGCTGTGCGCCGCGGCGACGTATGGAGCAGCTACGGCGGTCTCGGTGACGTCGGGTTCGACGACCTGATCGCAATCACCCGCGAGCGCGGCGACACCCTCAGCGCCGCTTGCGAATCAATCGGTCGCGACCCGGCCACGATCGGGCGCTCGCTGCTGGTGCCGGACAGCGCAGTCGACCCGTGGGGCGATGAGGCGGCGCCGACGGTGGCAAGGTGACGACGCCGAGTGGCGACGGGATTTTGACGACGTGCTACGTTGACCGCGGCAGGGAGGGGCCTGCTCAGGGGGAAGGAATGATGGCATTGCGAGACGTGATGGACGTCCCGGACCGTTTCGGTCACGGCGTCGCACCCGAAGAATTGTCGGTGAACCTCGCCACGATCGATACCGCGCTCTCTTCGCGGTGCGAGTTCGGGGGGATGACGGAGTGACCGACAACGCAGCGACGAAGGCGAACGACCGTCAGCGCAGGCAACCGGCACCGAGTCCGCTGGTCCAGTCCGAACGGCCGGTCGACCAGGGCGGCCTGGTGGTCCGCGACCTGACGGTCCGCTTCGGTGGCATCGTGGCGCTCAACGAGGCTCGACTCGTCGCCCGCTCCGGCGAGATCACCGGGCTCATCGGTCCGAACGGTGCGGGCAAGACCACGCTGTTCAACTGCCTGACGGGCATCTACAGCGCGACCGGCGGCAGCGTGACGTGGCAGGGAGAGCAGTTGCTCGGCAAGCCGCCGTATCGGATCGCCGACGAGGGCATCGCCCGCACGTTCCAGAACCTGGCGCTGTTTCCCCGACTCACGGTGCGCGAAAATGTGATCGTCGGACTCCATCGGGTCCGCAAGTCGAACTGGGTCGCGAATGCGTTCCGGATGCCGTCGGTGACCGCCGAGTCTCGGGCGGTCCGACAGGTTGCCGACGCCGCTCTGGAGGAGGTCGGGCTCGGCGCTGTGGCGTCGAAGCCGGCCGCTGGACTCCCATACGGCACGCTCAAGCGTGTGGAGTTGGCACGCGCCATCGCCGCAGATCCCGGCCTCCTGCTCCTCGACGAGCCCGCTGCCGGTCTCGCTCACGGAGAGGTCGACGAGCTGATGGCACTCGTGCGTCAGGTACGCGACCGGCGTCAACTCACGATCGTGCTCGTCGAGCACCACATGGGTCTCGTGATGCGCCTCTGCGACCACATCACGGTGCTCAATTTCGGGAGCACGATCGCCGAGGGCGAACCCGCAGCGATCCGCAACGACAAGGACGTCATCGACGCCTACCTCGGAGGTGGGGAATGAGCGCACTCGACATCAGCGGACTTCGTGGCGGCTACGGCCTCGTTCAGGTCCTGCACGGAGTTGATCTGACGGTTGCCGAAGGCCAAGTGGTCGCGGTGCTCGGCGCCAACGGTGCCGGTAAGACCACGCTCCTCCGGGCGATCAGCGGCGCATTGGGCCGAGTCCAGGGCTCGATCACCTTCGACGGGCACGAACTCGTGGGAATGGCGCCGGAGAAGATCGCTCGGCTCGGCGTGTGTCAGGTACCGGAGGGCCGCGGCACGTTCGTCGAGCTCACCGTGGCGGAGAATCTCCAGATCGGCGCCTGGCGCCGCAAGGACTCGTCGGCCATCAAGACCGACATGGACCGGATGTTCGAGATGTTCCCGATCCTCGAGGAACGTCGCACGCAACGAGCCGGGGAACTGTCCGGAGGCGAGCAGCAGATGCTCGGCATCGCGCGAGCGTTGATGGGTGCTCCCCGGCTGTTGCTGCTGGACGAACCCTCACTCGGGCTGGCGCCGATCATCACTCGGCAGCTGTACACCACGCTGGCCAACGCCGTCGACGAGATCGGCGTGACGACCATGGTCGTCGAGCAGAACGCGCAGCTCGCGCTCGGCGTCGCCGAGCGGGCCTACCTCTTGGAGATCGGCGTGATCGTCCGTGAGGGCACCTCCGCCGAACTCCGCGCCGACGAATCCATCCAACGCGCCTACCTGGGGGTCTGACGTGCAGAAATTCGTGCAAGCGCTCATCGACGGACTGGCCAACGGATCGATCTACGCCAGCCTCGCATTGGCGCTCGTCCTCGTCCATCGCGCCACGCACATCCCCAACTTCGCCCAGGGCGAGATGGCGATGGTGTCGGCCTACATCGCCTGGGAATTCCAAGACCGCTTCGGCTCGTCGGTGCTCGCCTGGATCGGCGGCTTCGTCGTGGCCTTGGTGCTGTCGTTCGTGATGGGATTCGTGATCGAGCGCGGCATCTTCCGATGGGTCGAGGACGCGTCACCGCTGACCCTCCTCATCGTGTCGCTCGGTCTGTTGTCGATCCTCAACAACGGCGCTGGCGCCTACTGGGGGTTCCTCCCCCAGAACATGCGGTCTCCGTTTCCCGTACAACCGATCAGGGCGGGCGACTTCGTCGTGAGCTGGCAGCTCATCGGCATCGTGCTCGTGCTGATGGGGATGATGGCTCTGGTCTTCGGCCTGTTCAAGTACACGAAACTCGGTCTCGGTCTCCGCGGCGCCGCCGACAACCCTGCGGCGGCCCGGCTGGTCGGCATCAACGTCGGTCTGATGCTGGCGGTCGGATGGGGTCTCGCCGCCCTCGTCGGAGCCAGCGCCGGAGTGATGGTCGCCCCGAAGCTGGGGCTCCAGCCCAACATGATGTCGGCGATTCTGTTGTTCGCATTCACCGGCGCCGTGCTCGGTGGCTTCGACTCGCCGCCAGGAGCAGTGCTCGGCGGATTGTTCGTCGGGTTGCTCCAGTCGTTCGCCGGCACGTACTGGGTCCCCCACGGCAACCAGCTCAGCCTGGTGATCGCCTTCGCCGTCATCCTGGTCGTGCTGGTGCTGAAGCCGAATGGATTGTTCGGCCGAGCACAGGTGGCACGCGTATGAGACGTTCATGGATCCTGGGGCTCACCGTCTCGGGGCTTGCGATCATCCTGACCTTCCTCCTTCCCGACTTCCGTCTCTTCCAGCTCGCGACCGTCGTCACCTGGGCCATCGCGATGCTCGGCCTCAACCTGTTGACCGGCTTCAACGGCCAGATCTCGCTGGGTCACGGCGCCTTCATGGGTATCGGGGCCTACACGATCGCGATCCTCGTGCGCGACTACAGCACGCCGTACCCCGTGGCCTTGCTGATCGCGTTCGCGATCTGCTTCGTCGTGGGTGCGTTGCTGGGCATCCCAGCGCTGCGTGTGGAGGGCACCAGTCTGGCACTGATCACCGTGGCGCTGGCGCTTGCGTTCCCGCAGGTGATCAAGAAGTTTTCCGGTCTCACGAATGGCGTCGGCGGCATCGTCACCTCGCCGGCGCAGCAATTCCGCGCGCCGGACTGGACCGGGCTCTCCGACGACCAGTTCATCTATCTCGTCTTCGTCGCCATTGCCATGTTCTTGTTCTGGTTGGCGTGGAACCTCACGCGCGGGCGATGGGGCCTGGCGATGATGTCGGTGCGCGACAACCCGCTTTCGGCCGCCTCGATGGGTGTGAACCTGCCGCGCACGAAGGTGTGGACCTTTGCCGTCAGCGCCGGCTATGCCGGCATCGGCGGTGGGCTGCAGATGATGCTGACAGGCTTCACCGGGCCCGACAACTGGGGCGTTGTCGTGTCGATCGCGATCCTCACCGGAATCGTCATCGGCGGGCTCGGCACGATCGCCGGCGCCGTCATCGGCGGGCTCTTCCAAGTCTTCATGCCGAACTTCGCACTGAACATCTCGGACTCGGCACCGGGAGTCGTCCAGGGCATCGTGATCATCCTCGTGATGATCCTCGCCCCGGGCGGCGTGATGGGGCTGGCACGTCGCGGGCTCGCCTTCGTCGAACGGCGTCGCGGGGGTCACCCCGACGACGTCGAACGACTCGAACGGACTGCGGACTACCCGACCGAGGTCGAGGACTTCGAGCGCAGCGGAACGGGTATCTGACGCTGAACGGGACAACAACGGGACAACAACAACAAGAACAACAACAGCAACAACAACACCACCAGGGGGAGATATGAGAACACGATCCAAGAAGTTCGGCTTCGTTGCAGCGCTCGGCGTCACGGTCGCGCTCGTCGGCTGCGGCTCCGACGACACCGCCGATTCGGGTACTGCGACGCCCGTCGAGACGGAGGCCCCGTCGGGCACCGAAGCCCCGGCGGCCACCGAAGCGCCGGCGGGCACGGAGGCGCCGTCGGGCACGGAGGCGACGTCTGATGGCGACGTCACCATGGCGCCGGCCGTCGACTGTCCCGACAGTGAGCCCGGTCTCAGCGACACCGAGATCTCACTCGGTGGCACGTACCCGCTTTCGGGCCCGGCCGCGGCCTACGCCTCGATCCCGGTCGGCGTCGACACGTGGTTCCAGTATCTCAACGACACCGAGGGCGGTATCACCGCTGGTGACGGCGTGACCCGCAAGATTAAATGGGACTACCTCGACGACGGGTACGCGCCGCCGAAGGCGCTGGAAAATGCCCGCCGTCTCGTCGAGCAGGACAACGTCTGGGCGGTGTTCAACCCGCTCGGCACGCCGCCCAACGTCGCGATCCGCGAGTACATGAACGAGTCCGAGGTGCCCCAGTTCATGGTTGCCACTGGCGCATCGACGTGGGGTCGCGACATCGAGGAGTACCCGTGGACCATCGGCTACCAGCCGGACTACGAGTCCGAAGGCGTGGCGTACGCGCAGTACATCCTGGGAGAGAACCCGGACGCCACGATCGGTATTCTCTACGCCAACGACGACTTCGGGAAGGACTACCTGACCGGATTGAAGGAGGGCCTCGGCGACTCGGCCGACCAGCTCGTCTCGGAGGTCACCTACGAGACGACCGACGCCACCATCGACAGCCAGGTCAGCCAGGTGCTCGGCGGCAACCCCGACGCTTTCGTGCTGATCGCGACGCCGGCATTCGCCATCCAGGGCATCAACCAGACGCAGGCGCTCGGCTACGACGGCATCAAGGTGCTCACCTCCGTGTCGTCGTCGGTCGGCGCAGTCATCAACAACGTCAACGACGGCGCCGCTGACGACTGGGTGACGAGCGTGTACCTGAAAGATCCGACGGATCCGGCGTACGACGATGACCCGGCGATGCAGCAGTACAAGGACCTGCTCGCTCAGTACCATTCCGACGCCAACGTCGACGACGGCCTGCATCTGTTCGGCATGTCGGTGGCCCAGGCGTTCCAGCACGTGGTCGAGTCGATGCCGAACGTGTGTCGAGCCGGCCTGATGGAAGCGGCCAAGCACATGCAGTGGGACCAGCCGCCGCTGCTGCTCGAGGGCATCGAAATGAAGACCGACGTCCCCGGTGACGGCTTCCCGATCCAGCAGGTGCAGCTGCAGCGCTGGACTGGGCAACAGTACGAGAAGTTCGGCGACATCATCGACGCCGCGTCGGCGGGTGGCTGATCTCCCCTCGAGCAGTGCGATGCACTGAAATGCACTGATGGGAACGTGCGGTCGCTGCCACCGGGTCTCGAGACCCGGTGGCAGCGACCGTTGCATGTCTGTGGCGAACCTCGTCGACGTCATGGACATCAGGCGACGGTGGCGCAGACACGACACGCTGCCTGGCCGAGCTCCGACCGGCGCACACCTCTCATCGGGCTCGGTGTGCCCCACGCCGAGCAGAAGACGACGGGTGAGATTCACTACCCGCGGGTCGAAACCGACGCCGGCTTCCATGTGGAGGGCACGGGGGAGATGGTGTGGGGGACGAAGTTCGTGATCATCGCCGCACGTCACCCGGAGCCGCACAGCCGATTCATTGTCGATGTTGCGTGTGTCGAGACGTCCGGTGCCGAGGCGGCGACTGCGTTGGACCGGTTCGTCGGGTTGGCACCGCTGATGCCCGGCGCTCAGGGTGTCGTGTACGACACGGCGTTTCGTGGCGTGCACCATCAGCGGTTGATGCGCGACCTCGGCTGGGTGTCGGTCAACCGGGTGACGGCGAGTTCCGGGAGTCGTAAGCGGCCGGCAAAGGATCGCAAGCGCGTCGAGAAGACCGTGTACGTCGAGACCAAGACGATCAGGACACCGGCTGGCGAGCAGCAGGTGCGGTTGATCTCGCAAGGTGGGCGGATCGGGACGCGAAACGCAGGTTCAACCGGGCCGAGAACGTGCGACAGATCCCGCCCGGTGACCCGGACTTCGAAGTGCTCTACCGGCGCCGCAACGACGCCGAGAGCATCAACCGGCACCTCGACGACACGCTGTGGCTACGGCGAGCGCACAGCATCGGGAACCGGCGGCAGCTGTTGAACACGATCACGTACGCGCTCGGCGTCAACGCCTTGAGCATGCACGTCCGCCGCCAAGGCCTCGCCCCACCACAGGCTGCCTGAACCCTCGAATCGTCCGAACCACAGCGGTCGAGCGCGCCCCGAAATCGGGGAATCACCCGAAGGAGTGAGGCGTACGTTGCTCCGAGGTCGGCGCGAACGGCACCGGGCCCTACGATGGATCGGCGCAATCCGGCGTGGACAGTTCAACGGGGTTTTCTCCCGCGAATCGCGCCGGTCCCGCCTCTCTAGCTCAATGGTAGAGCAGTGGACTTTTAATCCATTGGTTCAGGGTTCGAGCCCCTGGGGAGGCACGTAGTAACCACCCATCATCACCACGGAGGACGCCCGTGCAACCAATGAATCTCGACAGCAACGAATCGAAGAACGGCAGCGACCTGATCGTCGACGGTCGGACCGCCCGCCGCGAGCGCAACAAGGACGCGGTGCTCGATGCGCTGATCCAACTCGCCAACGAAGGCCACTACGAACCGCCGATCGAACTGATCGCGGATCGCGCAGGTGTGTCATACCGCTCGGTGTACCGCTATTTCGACGACCGCACCGATCTGATGCTGTCGGCGATCGGCCGGGTGATGGGTGATCTCTGGCGGATCTTCGACATCGACGGATTGGGTGAGGGCACGCTCGATGAACGCATCGAGCGCCTGATCGCGATCCGTCTCGATGCCTATCACCAGCTCGCCCCCGTGACCCGCAGCGCCGTACACCTGCGCGTCAACGAACCGATCGTGGCCGAGTCGTACGAGCGCGTTCGCGGATATCTGCGCGACCAGCTCGCGCAGCAGTTCGAGCCGGAACTCGCAGCGATGCCCGACGCCGAGCGAGCGATCGCACTGGCTGCACTCGACACGATGTTCCAGTTCGAGGCGCTCGAGTACCTGGCGCAGCGAGACGGGTTGGCCGACGACGACCTCGCCGGTGTGCTCGACCGGCACGTGCGAGCACACCTCACCCCTCTCGACGCCGGCTGATCCGTCGGCGTCGAGAGCCTGCCACCGGGTTCAACCGGAGAGGTCGGTCGCCGCCCGTCTGCGGCGCGGGCGCCTGGTCGCGACGATGACGACGATGCCCACCGCCATCGCAGCGAACGCGGCCGCCAGAAGACCCAACAGATCTGTGCCGGTCTCCGGCAGTCGGGAGTTCATCGGATCGATCGATGTCGGCGGTGTTGGGACGGCCGCCGCAGGCGTCGTCACCGCGCTGGTCGGTGCGGCAGTGGTCGGTGCCGCGCTCGTCGGCGTGGCGGTGGTCGGTACGACGGTGGTCGACGAGTCGGTCGACGGCGGTGGCTCGACGACGAACGATCCGCTCAGCAACACGACCCCACCGTCGTCGTCGGTGACTCGGGCGCCCACCGGGTAGTTGTCGGCGGCGAGCGATCTGGCGTCGATCGTCGCCGTCGACGCAACGGTCTCGTAGCTGCCGTTGCCGTCGAGATCGAGTTCGACCACGAGTGTCGCGCGGTCGTCGCTCGACGGATCGTCGACATCGGTGACGTCGACGGCGACGGTGCCGTCGGTGCCTGGACCGTTCACCCTCAACGTTGCCGTCGGAGCGACGTTCCGGCTTTCGAGTTCGACCGACCCGCGCACCGAACGGCCGGCACTGTCGGTCACGATCGCACCGATCGAAGTGAGCGAGGGCCCGTCGGGGGCCTCGACCCACACGGACTCTCCCTCGGCGTCGCCGACCCCGTCACCGTCGAGGTCCCACGCCACGATCACGGGTCCCTCGGCATCGGACGCACCGGCCGACAGCAGGGTCAACGAACCCTCCGGCGCCGGTGAGGTGGCGATGAGGTCGGTGAGCACCGGTGGCTCGTCGACCGGCGCCAGCAGTACCAACGTCGAGCGACGGAAGCCCTCCTGCACGAACGCCGTACCGCCGCCTGGCAGCGACGCAAACACCGAGCTGCGAGCGGCGATCGGGTAGGTGCCGGGACCCAACTCCGGCGGTATGCCGGACTCGGAGATGTCGATCGCCGTCGCGTCGGGACACGTCGTTGGATCGGTGACGATCACCCTCGGCGACTCACCGCACCAGAACCGGTCGGTCAGCACGATCTGTGTCGACGTGGTGCCGCCGAGCAGCGCCTCGGGAAGCTCCACGATCGGTGTCAGCACGGCGTCGGGCAGTTCCAGCGTCAGCGGGGAGGGCGCCACCAGCGGTGATCCCGAGAGGGATGTCACCGGCGAGCCGTACCGGCGGGTGAGTACGAACAGCAGCGTGTCGTTCCCGGCAGTGAGCGTCGTGGGCTCGGTCACCGGCAGGTCGACGTCGCTGAAGTTGACCAGGCTCTCCTCGTCGACGGTGATCCGATGAGTCCCGGAGAACAGGAACATCGTTCCTTCGCCGTACTCGTCCAGTCGGACGCCGTCGTCGACGTAGCCCGACGAGCCGGACATGCTGACACTGGCGGCACCGACCACCGCGCTCGTCCTCGTGCCGACCAGCGGTGTCCTGGCGACGAGGTCGAACAGGCCGCCACCGGTCTCGTCGGTCACCCGCACGTCGAGCCGATCGATCGGCAGCTCGATCGTGCCGGCGTCGACGGAACCGGGTGTCGCCGGCACGGTCGCCACGGCGGCGGTCCACACGTCGAGCCGGTCGGGCACCTCTGCATCGACTCCGTTGGCCCGCAGCAGTTGGCTGCCGCTGATCCGGAGGCCGTGCGGTCCGCTCGCTGCCACGCCGACCGAGAAGGCCCCGTCTGTGTCGGTCGTGTCCACCGTGCCGCCGACCGCCGACCGCACCGACAGCCCGGCGATGCCGTCGCCGGCTGGTGTGACGATGCGCCCGGAGATCGAGGCCGGGAAGAATCCTGAGGTCGCCGTGGGCGCCGGCGGGAGCCGAACGGTCGCCGTCGTACCGCCGGGTGCCAGCGTGACCGAGTCGGAGCCGATGCGAGTCGATCCGACTGTCACCGTCACGCCGTAACCGGCGCCGGGGACGAGTCGGAACGACGCGAGCCCACCACCACCGCTCGACCGGGCATTCTCGGTCGAGCGCACGTTCCAGTCGCCGGCGGGGATCGACGGGCTGCTCACCGACACGACTGCCCCGACGATCGGGGTCCCCGTCACGTCGTCGACGACTTCGACGACCAGATCCGCCAACGTCGGCTGCAGCGTCACGGATGGAGCGGGCGGGACGACGCGCGTGAACAGCAGTTGGTCGGGCAGGTCGAGCACACCGTCACCCGACGCCCTGAGGCCGACGCCCGACAGCACATCGGAACGGACATCGACGGTCGCCGTCCCCACGGCGTCGGTCGAGGCAGTCGTCGCGCCAGTCAGTGTCGCCCCTGGGACCGGGTTCCCGACACCGTCGAGCAGGGTGACCGAGAGCGATGTCGTCGGTGCGTCGGCGAGCACGAGCGAGACGGCGGTCGGCGACACCGCCACCGTGGTCGACGTGCTCGTGGCGAGCAGCAGCCGATCCCTGGGGAACGCCTGGACGTCGACGCCACCTTCGAGCGTGGGCAACGACACGGTGCCGGCCGGCCCCGTCGTGCCGACCGCGCGGAAGGACCCCGTTGCGGTCAGCGTCCCACCCAGGTCGAGGCCGGTCACCGACCCCGTCGCTGCCACGACCACGTTGCCGACGGCGACGGACCCGCTGCGGTTCGTCGTCACGTCGAGCGTCGCAGTCGGAATCGACAGGATCACCTCGGTACCGGCGTTGGTCGCCTGGACCGGTTGGTCGATCCGAAGGGCGAAGTCGGCTGGAACCGCAGCCGTCGAGCCGGCGATCGCATCGATGCGGAGCTGGTAGGTGACACCGACCGGTGCGCGGAGCTCGACCACGCCGGTCGCGTCGGTTACGGCGAGGTCGACGACCGAGGCGCCGGTGGTGGTCGTCACCAGGCGCACTCGGAGCCCGGCCAGCGCAGTGCCGTTGCCGTCGATGGCGCGGGTCCGCACGGTTCCCAGCGGTCGCCGCAACGCGACGTCGAGCGTGGCGGACGCTGGGGACGCAGGGACGACCACCCCGCGAATCGTCTGGGTCATCACGCCCAGTGCCGGTGGAGGCGTGACGCGCACGTCGAAGGTGCCCGGCGCAGGCGCCGCCACCTCGTAGTCGCCGGTCGAGGTCGTGGTGGCGCTTCGGACCGCCACGCCGCCCGCGACGACCTCGATCGTCGCTCCTTCGACGCCGAACGACTCGAAGGTCACGCGACCGGTGATCGCCGGAGCAGCGATTGCAGCAGTGGCGTCGGTGCCGATGATCGACGTCGCCAACAGGATCACTGCCACGACGCGCAGCGTTGCCGTTCTCATCGACACAACCTCGCCGAAGAACCTGTAAGAATCCTGAAAGCCGGGTTTGGGCATGCCGCCGCAGCGAGCGGGTACCGTGGCTCGTTGGATGCGGGACTTCGTTGGGCGGATGCGGGAACTGGGTGAGCTGCGGCGTCTCATCCCGTGCACCAGCTCATCGGCCGGATCCGCCCGTCTGATCGTCGGCAATGCCGGCATCGGCAAGACCCGCCTCGCTCACGAGGTGGCCAGCACGGCCGCCGAGTGCGGGGCGGCGGTCGTGTGGGGCCGCTGCTGGGACGAGGGCACCACCCGCCCCTATTGGCCCTGGGTGCAGATCGTGCGAGCGTTGCGCGGTAGCGAACGAGGCAGTGACCTTGCCGAACTCGTCTTGGGATCCGCTGGCGGCGCCGACCGCATGGAGCTGTTCGACGCCACGAGCCAAGTGATCGAAGAGGCGGCAGCGACCTCACCGCTCGTCATCGTGATCGACGACCTCCACCACGCCGATGCGGGATCGATCGGACTCCTGCGCTACCTCGCGGACGGCGTCGTCACGCTTCCCGTGCTCGTGCTGGGGACGCACCGTCCGCTGACCGGCGAGCGAGACGACGTGGTCGCTCAGCTCGACGCACTCGGTCGCCGGGTGGGGACCATCGAACTGTCCGGACTCGCCGTCGACGAGGTCGCCGACCTCCTCCCGAGCGCCTGGTCGGTCGAGCACGTCCATGCTGCCACCGGCGGCAACCCGCTCTTCGTGGGCGAGGTCGCCCGACTCTCGTTCAGCGGAGGCCAGATCGACGGCTCACTGATCGAGGTGGTCGGCCGCCGGCTCGACGCGCTCGATCCCGCCATCGCTGACGTGGTGTCGGCCGTGGCGGTGCTCGGCCCGGACGCATCCCCGGAGGCGATCGCCCGGGTCGCGCAGGTCGCACGCGTCGACGAGGTCGGCGACCTGATCGCTTCGGCTCGTGCCGCCGATCTGGTCGTCGACGACGGCGATCGTCATGCGACCGCCCACCCGCTGATCGCCGAGGCGGCGATCGCCCGACTCGACGAACCGCAGCGTCAGCATTTCCACGCCGTCGCTGCGTCATTGTTCGTCGAACTGGAGGGTCGGGCGACCGATGTCGCCGCGCATCTGCTCGCCGCAGGCCCGGACCATCGGGCGGCGGGCATCGCAGCAGCTCGGGCCGCTGCCGTTGCCGCCTCCGGCACGATGGCCTACGAGGACGCAGCCGACTTGCTCGAACGGGCGATCGTGGCGCTGCTCGACGACCCTGAGCTCGATCCTGCGGTTCATCTCGACGTGCTCCTGGAGTTCGGCGACGCAGCTCGGCGGGCGAACCGGCTGGCCGATTCCGACCGCGCCTACGACCAGGCGTGGGATCTGGCTGTCGAGGTCGGTGATCACGAACCGCTCGCCCGCGCTGCGCTGCGCAGTGGGATCCGGTACTACTTCAGTGGCGACCTCTCCGACACCGAGGTCCCCCGAACGCTCGCTGCACTCGACTCACTGCCGCCGCGGCCCGTCGGTCCTGCGCGCCCGTCTGCTCGCGAATCTCGCGCTCAAACTCCTCGTCGCCGATCCTGCCGGGTCGCGTCGAGCGGCCATCGAGGCGCACGACATGGCACGCGAACTCGATGATCCCGGCACGTTCGGCTCTGCCCTGCTGGCCGTGCACATCTCGACGCTCGGTCCCGCCACACTGTCGAGTCGGGTCGACAGCGCCCGCCAGATGATCGCGATCGCGCACGCCACCGGCGAACCCGGGCTCCTGGTGCAGGGTCGATTCCTCCTCATGGGGGCGCTGCTCGAACGTGGCGACCTCCGTGGGCTCGATGACGAGTTGGCGGCTCAACTCAGGGTGCTCGACACGCTCGGCGACGCTCGAGCCATGCGCCATTCGCTGTGGTTCCGGTGCATGCGGGCGTTGCTCGATGGCAACGTCGTCGAAGGCGAGCAACTGGCTCATGCGTGTTTCGATCTGTCGATCCACTTGGACGACCCGGATGGGATCGGCGTGTTCGGCGGCCAGCTCGGCATCGTCCGCTGGCTCGACGGCCGTCTGATCGAGATGGAGCCGCTGTACCTCGAACGGCGCATGGCCGAGCCCCACGAGCCGCTCTGGTCAGCGGTACTTGCCTATGTGTGGGCCCACCACGGCCGTCTCGACGCTGCTCGTGGCGCTCTGGCGGCGATGCCACCGCTCGATCAGATCGTCGAGGGGCAGTACTGGCTGCTCACGATGGTCTGCCACGGCGAGGCGGCCGTGATCGCCGGCGATACCGACCGGATGCAGGCCGTCCGCGAAATGCTGCTGCCGTATCCGGATCGCATCGTGCCGATCGGGATGGGCGCTGCGCTCTGGGGTTCGGTGGCGCGCCTCTTGGGACTGATCGCACGGGCGCTCGGCGACCACGTCGAGGGCGTGCACTTCCTTCGACGGGGCGTGGCGGTCACGAGCCGCGTGGGGGCGCGCCCCTGGTTGGTCGAGACGCAGCTGGACCTGGTCGAGGCGCTCTCCGAGGGTCCCGGCGCAGACGCCGACGAGATCGGCCAGATCCTTTCCGAAGCTCTGAGCACCGCAGAGCAGCTCGGGCTCAACGCATTCATCCTCCGCGCCTGCGAGCTGCGTGACCGGTACGGCATCGAGATGCGGCGGCAAGCCATCGCCGATACGACGGCGCGGCGCTCGCCGTCGGTAGCGGTGCTCGGTGGGCTGGAGGTGCGCAGCGCCGACGACGACGTCGCCAGCTGGTCGTCGCGCAAGGCTCGTCAGCTGCTGATGATCCTTGTCGCACAGCGGGGCGTACCGATCCACCGCGAGCAGCTGGTCGGACTGCTCTGGCCGGATGACCGATCCGATCGCACGAGCAATCGGCTGGACGTCGCCGTGTCGACCGTCCGTCGAGCACTCGATCCGGGTCGCGAGTTCGCGGTCGATGCGTTGATCGAGTCGCGTGGCGGTCGGGTGCGTCTGCGTCACGACACGGTGCGAATCGACCTGGAGGATTTCATGGACGCAGCAACCGATCGCCTCCGGTCGCCCGATCGCTTCAGCCTCGATGATGTCCTCGCCCTCGCCGACATCTATCGCGGCGATGCGTTTCCCGAGGAGCCATATGCGGACTGGGCAGAGCCGGTGCGCGCCAAAGTGGCCGCCGCGGCATCGCAGCTCTACTGGATCGTTGCCGAGCGGGCGTCGGAATCCGGCGACCACTTGGTGGCCGTCGAGTCGTGCCGCCGCCTGATCGAACTGGACCGGTTCGACGAGCGCGCACACTGCGCCTTGATCGACCTGCTCGCCCGCACGACCGGCGGCAGCGTGCTCGACCACGCGCGAGCGTCGTACGAAGCTGCGATGTCCGAGCTCGGTGTCTCGATCCGCCCGACCGGTTGACGTCCGACCGTTGCCGAGTGGCGTCTTGCCATCACGATGTCGGGCGCATGAAGTCGTCCGAGCCCACCTCGACGTCTCCCGCTTCGATCGCTCGCACGATCCGCTCGGCAACTGCGGACGGCTCCAGCCCGGCGGGCATCTTCGGTGCTTCGCCGGCCAGCGGTCGTGTCGCCAAGCCGGTCTCCGTATGCGGCGGACGCACGTCGATGACCGTCACCTTCACCCGGCGGAACTCGCGGCGGATCGCCTCGGTCGCAGCTGCAGCCGCCGCCTTCGATGCCGAATAGGCGGCCATGCCCGGCATCGGAGTCTCGGCGACGACACCGGACAGGTTCACGAAGAAGCCCTGCGACGCCTGGAGGGCGGGCGCCACGTGCTTCGCGAGCCAGATCGGTCCGAGTGCATTCGTGAGGAACAGCTCCTCGATCACGACGTCGTCGGTGTCGACGAGGTCGCCGAAGGCGACGATGCCAGCGGCCACGACGACGCCGTCGAGTCGATCGTGCGAGGCGATGACGTGCTGCACGAGCAGGTCGCCGGCTCGCGAATCACGCAGGTCGATGCTGACGTCGCTGTCGGGACCGTCGGACCGACTGCAGCGCACGACCCTGGCGCCACGGCGGACGAGAGCCGACACGATCTCACGGCCGAGGCCACCTGAGGCGCCGACGACGGCGACGACGGCACCGTCGAGATCTCGGTTGGTCACGGCCGGTTCGGTCAGATCCCGAACGAGGCGGTGTTCGCGGCCTCGACCGAGGTCTCGTCGCCGAACAACTCGACCTTGCTGTGGGCCTGGCGTCCGAAGACGAACAGCACCAGTTCGCCGACCGGACCGCGCACGGTGACCGAGGGGTCCGCTCGCTTGGCGACGATCGGGCTGCGGCCGTCGTCGGGTTCGAGGACGATGCCGACCGGTGAGTTCTTCACCAGCCGTTTGGCCATCTTGGCGAGCATCCCGTGGAGTGCATCGACGAGATCGGCGTCGAGGTCGCGCGGCTCCCACGTCGGTTGGGCGCGGCGGACGTCTTCGTGGTGCACGAAGAACTCGATGGTGTTCGCGAGTTCGTCGACCTTGGCGATCCGGGTCGGCGACCAGATCGGCGGACCGGAGCGCACCGTGTCCACCAAATCGTCCCATTCGCTGTCGGCGACGCCGGCTTGGACCTTGTCGGTGTAGCCCGACGCCTGCGACACGACGATGCCGATCGCTGCGTCGGGACGTCGCTCGCGGACCACGAGATGGGCAGCCAGGTCGCGCGTGGTCCAGTCGCCGCACAACGTCGGCTGGTCGGCGCCGAGTTCGACGAACGCGTCACAGAGTTCGGCACGTTCGCGGCGGGCAGGGATCGTGTCGCTGGCCATGACTGCACCGTATCGGCGCACCGCAGGCGATGTCAGCTCAGGCGGTGCCGTACGACGCATTCAGCGACTCGCCGATCTCGGCCAGCGCGTCGGGCCGGAACGTGGGGACGATGGCGTGGGTGACGCCGATCTCGGCGAGCTGCTCGATGCGAGCGTCGAGCTGTGGGCCCGGGGGAGCGCCGGCGCCGGCGATCATCTCGATCGAGTCGGGGTCGCGGTCGTGGTCCTCCGCCGTCCGACGCACCAGCTCGATCAGTGCCCCGATCTCGGTGGCCGATGCGCTCCCCGGGAAGAACCCGTCGCCGAGCCGACCCGCACGTCGTGCTGCAGCGGGGCTGTGGCCGCCGACGATCACCGGGATCGTGCCGTTGGAGGGCCGGGGCAGCGAGATGCAGTCCTGGAAGTCGAAGAAATCGCCGGCGAACGTCGTCTTCTCACCGGACCACAAGGCTCGCATCACGGCGATGTACTCGTCGAGACGCTTGCCCCGCTCGTCGAACGGAACGTTGAGTGCAGCGAACTCCTCGGCGAGCCAACCGGCGCCCACACCGAGCAGCATCCGGCCGCCGGACAGGTGGTCGAGCGTCGCCAGCTCCTTCGCCGTGATCACCGGGTTGCGCTGGGGCAGGATGAGGATGCCGGTCGCCAGCTTGATCCGCGTGGTGTGGGCGGCGACCCAGGTGAGCCAGATCAGCGGGTCGGGCAGGTCGAACTCCTCGGCGCCGCCGGCCATCTTCCCGCTCGGGTCGTACGGGTACTTCGACTCGTAGCCCGACGGCACGACGACGTGCTCGACGGTCCAGACCGCTTCGAACCCTCCTGCCTCGGCGGCGGTCGCGACGGCGGTGGCACCCTCGGGCGACGAGCCGTGGCCGGTGTTGGCGAACATGATGCCGAACTTCATGCCGGCGACCCTAGGGAGCCGCTCGCACGGCGGCACCGTCGGACGCTCGGGGACGCCATCGGTTGCGCTGCAGCGCGAGACTCGACGCATGACGTACGAGCACCTGCTGGTCGACCGCGACGGTGACATCACCACGATCACGCTCAACCGACCCGAGAAACGCAACGCCCTCGCGCTCGACGTGATGCTCGAGTTGACGGGCGCCCTGCGTGACGTCGGCGCATCGGACGCACTCGGCGTGGTCCTCGCCGCGAACGGTCCGGTGTTCTCCGCCGGACACAACTTCGGCGACATGGCCGGGGCGGACGTCGACGCGGCGCGCCACCTGTTCGACGTGTGCACGGAGATGATGGACACCGTGCAGGCGCTGCCACAACCGGTGGTCGCCCGCGTGCATGCGTTGGCCACCGCAGCCGGCTGTCAACTCGTCGCCACCTGCGATCTCGCGGTGGCCGCCGAGTCGGCGGCCTTCGCCATTCCGGGCGGCAAGGGTGGCTTGTTCTGCCACACACCGCTCGTCGCCGTCGCCCGCAACGTCGGTCGCAAACGCGCACTCGAGATGGCGCTGACCGGTGATCCGATCGACGCAGCCACTGCGGCCGACTGGGGTCTGGTCAACCGGGTCGTGCCCGACGATCAGCTCGATGCGGCGGTTGCGGATCTGATCGGTCGGGCCACCCGTGGCAGTGCGTTGTCGAAGGCGCTCGGCAAGCGTGCGTTCTATGCGCAGGTCGGTCTCGATCAACCCGATGCGTATGCGCTGGCGATCGAGGAGATGGCGACCGCCGCGATGCTCGACGATGCCCAAGAGGGCTTCCGGGCCTTCCTCGAGAAGCGGCACCCTCACTTCACCCAACGTGCCTGAGCCTCATGCGGCGACCAGCGCACTGCGAACGTTGTCGATTGCCCGCGCGCGGTGATTGCGGATCGTGCGTGGCGTCACGTTGCGTTGCGCAGCGACCAGGCCGGGCGACCCCACGCGCACGAGCTGACGGAGCAGGTCGAGGTCCGCGGTGGGCACTCCTGCGCCCTGCGCGTCGCGCAGCACGGTGACGAATTCGTCGAGGGCGCTGCACGGGCCGTCCTCGCATGGCGTGGAGGCGAAAGAACTCGGTGACACCACCTTCTCGGTGACGGATCGGGCGCGCAGCGGACGTCGGAATGCCTGGAACACCGCATCGGAGACGAGCGACGAGGCGACGTGGTGGCGTCGCCGCTCGACGTCGTAGGCGCGGATTGCCAGCCAGGCGGCGGGAACGATCTGGGCGACCGGATCGGCCCGGTCGCTCCACCGATAGCGCCTGGCCTGGGAGATCAGTGCGGGCAGCAGGTGTTGGAGCACGATCCGTCCAGCGAGTTCGTCGCTGCTCGACAACTCGACGAGTGCGAGGAGGATCGCGTCGTCGCGGCGCTCGGGTCCGCCGCTGCTGCGCTGCGTTGCCCGCCGGATCTGTTCGAGATCACGGAGGTCCGACACGAGCACACCGAGCGGATGATCGGAATACGGCCGAGCCCAGGCTCGTGCGGTTCGCAGAGCGCTGCGCGAGGTCCGTAGTTGGACCCATTCGATGTCGAGGCGGGCCGAGAGGTGTGATCCTCCGGCCGGCGGGTGGGATCGTGTCCGAGGTGAGCTGGTCATGGCCCGCACGGTGACGCAGCACCCTCACCGCACGTCTCACAGCGACCCTCACTCCAACTCTCACCGAGCCGAAAATGGGGCAGTCACCGAAGATCTCCGGCGGTCACCACCGCCGCTCACAGCCCCAGCTCACGGCCCATTTTCCCCCTGCGATGAGCGAAGCGCCGGTATGTGGTCGGTTCGCTCATCGGTGGGGTGGTTGCGGGTGTTGCGATGAGCGAAGTGTCGGTATGTGGTCGGTTCGCTCATCGGAGGGTGGCCGGGGGGTTGCGATGAGCGAAGCGTCGGTATGTGGTCGGTGCGCGGGTTGCGATGAGCGAAGCGCCGGTATGTGGTCGGTTCGCTCATCGGTGGCGTGGTTTGATTCCGGATCGGGTGGGTTGTCGCCCACTGGGCGGGCATGGATGACGCGATGATCCCGGCGTGCGAAGCGACCGGGCCGGACGGCGCACGCGTGGTGATCCACCCCCATGCGGAGACCGACTCCGTGGCCGACCTGGCACGGGCACTGGATCTGCCGTGCAGTGCGATGTTGGCGATCGATGGGCGACCGGTTGCACCTCACGACCGGCTGGTCGCCGCCGGTTTGCGCGTCGGCTCGATCATCACCGCATCGCCGTCGTCGCCGTCGCCATCGCCGTCGTCGCCGTCGTCGCCGTCACCGTCGTCGATGCCCGAACCGCTGCCCCAGCCGTCGAGCGGTGCCGGGTCGTCGGTGATCGGTGCGGGCATTGCGGTGGCAGTCGTTGTCGGCCCGGCATGCGAACGCTGGCAGACCTTGGCGGCGGGCCGTCACACCGTGGGCCGAGCAGCAACGGCCGACATCCGTGTCGACGATGCCGCCGTCGAGTTGCACCACGGTGTGCTCGACGTCGCCGCCGACGGTTCGGTGTCCTTCACCCAGTTGACCGGATCGTTCCCTGCGACCGTCGACGGCGTCCCGTGCCGATCTGCCGAGATGATCGAACCGGGGTGCGCACTGTCGATCGGAACCAGCCGATTGGTGTTCGCCCGTCGCAACGGCACTGCGGGGTCCCGCTCGACCGCCACCGGCACGACCGTGCCCGCCGATCGAGATCCCTGGCGCAGCATCGTGCGCCGAGGACCGCTCACGCAGGTCGCCACACCGCCCGTCGCAATAGAGCTGCCGGAGCCGCCGGCCCCGCACCGGGCGCCGCCGCTCACGACGCTCGTCGGAGCAGGGATCGCCGCCGTCGGCGCCGCACTGCTCGCCGTGGTGGTCGGACAGGTGCTCTTCGCCGTGTTCGCTGCGGTGGGCGCCGTCGCATCGTTGGCGACGTGGGCGGTCGGCGCACTCGTCGCCCGACGCGACCGACGACGCTCCGAAGCGAGGCATCGCAGCCAACTCGCCGACTTCGAACAGGCGCTCGTGCACGCCCATGCCGCCGCAGACGGTGAGCACCGAATGCGACATCGCAGCGTCGTCGATGCGCTCGAACTGATCCACGGCGACGGATCCGGGCTGTGGTCGCACCGATGCCGAGGCACCGAGGCGCTGTGGGCCACCCTCGGCCGCGGCACCTGTCGATGGGCGTTGCCGATCGCCTCCGACGACCGACGCCGCCTGGACCCCACAGTGCTGGTCACGCTCGATCGATGCGAACGCCTCGACGACGTCGCCGTGCCGCTGGCACTCGAACCCGGTTCCATCGTTGCATTCCGCGGCAGCCCGGCGATGGGCGAGGCGCTGTGCCGGTCGGTGATCGTCCAGCTGGCGTCCACGTACGGCCCCGCCGACTGGGAACTCCAGTTGGTCACCGATCGGCCGGAGCACTGGAAGTGGGTGAGCTGGCTGCCGCAGGCCCGCCACCGCTGCTGCGTCGTCGCCGCGTCCGACAGCGGTGCGCTCGTCGCTGCGATGGAAACGGCGAGCGGCGATGCGGACCACGGGCGACGCACCGTCGTGGTGCTCGATGCCCCGGCACTGCTCAGTGCACGCACCGGGCCGTTGCGCCGCCGACTCGAGCGCGGCGACGTCGCGTGCATCACCCTGATCGCGCCCGATGCGGCAGTCCCGGCCGTCGTTGACCGGATCCTCGAGTTGGGTGACACCGGTGCGGCCGGGTGGAGCGAGACGACAGCGTCCGTACGGACCGCTGCGGCCGCGGCGACGCCGGTGTGGACACGGGCCGATCGTGAGCTGTTGGTCGGCGGGCTGTCGTCGCGGAGCGCCGAGGCCGCCGCCCGGCGCTTGGCGCCACTGATCGATCCCGAGGATCACGACGGCTCCGGCGCCACGCCCACCGAGGTGTCGCTCGCGCGGCTCGAACCGGCCGACGGCAACGCCGCGACCACGATCGCTCGCCGCTGGATGAACGCGGGCCGAGATCCTGCGCCGATCGCCACCCTCGGCATGTCGGCCGACGGCCTCGTCGACATCGATCTCGTCCGCGACGGTCCGCACGGGCTCGTCGCCGGCACCACCGGATCGGGCAAGAGCGAGTTGCTGCGCACGCTCGTCGTCTCCCTCGCTGCCCGGACGGGACCCGATCACGTGACGATGATCCTCGTCGACTTCAAGGGCGGTTCGACGTTCGACGCGTGCGCCAGGCTGCCGCACACCGTCGGCGTGGTGACCGACCTCGACGACGGCCTGGCCGCGCGGATGCTCGTCAGCCTCGACGCCGAGGTGCGTCGTCGCGAGGTGCTGCTGCGAGCGGCTGGGGTCGACGACCTGGCGGGGTATCGGCGAGCGGTCGACGATGCCTTGCCGCGCCTCGTGGTGGTGATCGACGAGTTCGCGTCGCTCGCTCGGGAGCTGCCCGACTTCCTCGGAGCGCTGGTGGCGATCGCGCAGCGCGGCCGGAGCCTCGGCATCCACCTGCTGCTCGCGACGCAACGCCCGGCGGGTGTCGTCACCGACGACATCCGCGCGAACACGAATCTTCGCATCGCGCTGCGATTGCAGGACCGCACCGACGCCGACGATGTCGTGGGCGATGCCGCTCCCGCCGGTTTCCCGGTCGGTGTGCCCGGCCGCGCAGCGCTGCGGCTCGGGCCCGACGAGCTCGTCGTGTTCCAGACGGCGACCACCGCTGGCCCACTGCCGCAGCGCTCGGGCCGTCTCCGTGTCGAACGCTGGAACGGCGATTCGCCAACGCAGACGGCGGGTCGATCGTCGTCGAGCGATGCGGCGCCCGACCTGACCGCCACGACCAGCGTGCTCGATCATCTCGTCGACGCGATCTGTCAGGCGGCGGTGATCGTGGGCAGCGCCCGGCCCCACCGGCCGTGGATCGACGCGCTGACCGATGTCGTGCGGCCCGGTGACCTGACCGAACCCGGCGCCGTCGGCGTGCTCGACGATCCCGCCCACCAGTGTCGGCGCCCGCTGACGTGGCGACCGGCGACCGGCAATCTGCTGCTCGTCGGCGCGATCGGAGCCGGCACGACGACAGCGGCGCAAGTGGTGGCCGAAGCCTGCGTGCGTGAAGCGGACGTCGCTGCGACCCATCTCTACGTCGTCGATGCGCTGGGCGACGCGGCGTGGACGCGCTTCGAAGCGCTGGCTCACTGCGGTGCCGTCGTCCGCGTCGGCGAACTGGAGAGGCTCACCCGCCTGCTCGCCCGACTCGCCGGCGAACTCGACCGTCGTACGAGCGGTGACGACGAGGCGAGTGGTCGGCCGGTGACCGTCGTGGTGATCGACGGGTTCGCCGCCGTGCGCGACGCACTCGGTGATGTCGCTCACGGCGAATCGGCGAGGCGCCTCGACCGGCTGCTGCGCGACGGGCCGGCAGTGGGACTCGTTGCCGTCGTGACGACCGACGGCGTGTCGTCGGCAGGTCTCGCCGTGCCCCGTGCAGCAACGTGGCTGTTCCACGTCGGTGACGCTGGCGTCGCTCGCGCCGCCGGCCTGCGCGCGCCGGCGGTGAAGGCGGGGGTGCCCGGCCGTCTGCGCGTGGCCGAATCGGGACTCGAGGGCCAGGTGGTGTTCGACCCCGATCCGCTGCATCGGTCACCGCCGGACGGCGCCGGAAACGTCGCCGGCGGCCCGGCGCCGATCGAGGTGCTGCCGGCGTTCGTCGACGCAGACGAACTCGACAGCCGATGCGCCAGCGATCCGGTGATCGGTAGGCCGGCGGAGCGACCGCTCGAGTTGTTGATCGGGCTCGGTGCGGACGACATCGAACCAGCCGTCTTGAAGGTGCCGGTCGGCGACCACGTGTTCATCGGCGGCGGTGCGCGCACCGGCCGCTCGACCGCACTGCGCCGGATCGAAGCGGCCTGGCTCCGTCTCCACCCGGACGGCCGCGTCGTGCGGGTCGAGCGAACGATCGGTTGCACTCTCCAGGATCTCCAGAATCTCCAGGCTCTCCAGGATCTCCAGAGTTCGGATACCGGTGGCGTCGGGGAGACCCCGGTGCTCGTGGTCGTCGACGACGCCGACCGCGTCGACGACTCCGATGGCGTCCTCGCCGGATTGGTGGCGCAGCGTCAGGTGACGTTCGCCGTCGCTGCGCGCCCCGACGCAGTCCGCGTGGCCTACGGACATTGGACACGCGACGTGGCCCGGAGTCGGTGCGGGTTGATCATGACGTCGATGGGCGACGTCGACGGCGAATTGCTCGGCGCGACACTGCCGCGCCGGCCGGCGATCCCGCCTCGCCCCGGGCTCGCCTGGGTCATCGACCAGGACGGCCACCGGCTCGCGCAGGTCGCTGCCAGAATGTTCCCATGACACGCATCGTCACCGTGGCCGGCGCCCAACTCGGCCCGGTGCAACTCGCCGACGACCGGGCCTCGGTGGTCGAGCGGATGATCGTGCTGCTGCAGGAGGCGGCGAGTCAGGGGAGCGATCTGGTGGTGTTTCCGGAGCTGGCGCTGACGACGTTCTTCCCGCGATGGTTCGTCGACGACATCACGAGCGCCGACCACTTCTACGAACGCTCGATGCCGAACCAGGCGACGCAGCCGCTGTTCGACGAGGCCCGGCACCTGCAGATCGGCTTCAGCCTCGGCTACGCCCTGATCGAGGAGTCCGCCGACGGAACCGCGCACCGGTGGAACGTCCAGACGCTGGTCGAGCGCGACGGACGCATCGTCGCCACGTTCAAGAAGGTCCACATCCCCGGTCATGCCGGCAACGAACCCGACCGGCCGTTCCAGCACGCCGAGCGGTACTACTTCGAACCGTCCCCCGACGGCTTCGGCGTGTGGGAGGCGTTCGACGGCCGCATCGGCATGATGATCTGCAACGACCGGCGCTGGCCCGAGTCGTACCGCCTCATGGGGTTGCAGGGCGTCGAGCTGATCCTGTGCGGCTACAACACGCCGCTGCACTACGCACCCGACCCCTCGCAGGATCCGCTCCAGGGATTTCACAACGGGTTGGTGATGTCAGCGGGCGCATATCAGAACGGCACGTTCGTCGTCGGCGTCGCGAAGGGTGGCGTCGAGGAGGGCGTCGATTCGCTCGCCGACTCGTCGATCTTCGCTCCATCCGGCGAACTGCTCGCCAAGGCAGTGACGAACGACGACGAGGTGATCGTCGCCGAGTGCGACCTCGACTGGTGCAAGCAGTACACCGGGACGCTCTTCGACTTCGCGAAGTACCGGCGTCCCGAGCTCTACGGCCCCATCGCCGAACCTCATCGCTGACCTCATCCCGAACTTCATCGCTGACCGCTCGTCGGGTTGACGCCGTCCGATCGATGGCACCGGTTGCACCGCTCGTGCACGTCGGAGGGAACCGAATGGCCCTCTGATGCGTCTGGGTGTGTGACGATCGGGGAGGTGGACGTGGAGGGGAGCGCAGAGTCGGCGGCCTTCGACCTGTTCCACGACGACTTCGACACGTTCTTCGAGCGCCACCACGCCGACATGGTCCGCGCGCTGACGCTCGCGCTCGGCGACGCCGATCTCGGCCGTGACGCCGCCGCCGAGGGCTTCGTGCGCGCCCTGCAGCATTGGTCGACCGTGTCGGGTCATTCCAACGCGGCGGGATGGGTATATCGCGCCGGTCTCAACTGGGGCCGATCGCGCTGGCGCAAGACACGGCGTGAGCGCTTCGGGCTCCTGGTCGACGGCGAGGCCGACACCCCCGCACCGCGCGACGAGACCCTCCTTCGAGCGCTCCGGCAACTGTCGGTCGATCACCGCACGGTCGTCGTCGGCCGGTACTACCTCGACTGGTCGGAGGCGCAACTCTCCGACGGGCTCGACATCGCCCCCGGCACGGTCAAGAGCCGACTGAGCCGAGCACTCACCCAACTCGCCCAACTGATGGAGCCGCACGATGAACGAACCTGACGATCTCCGCCGCCGCCTCGACCACGTCGCGGCGTCCATCGACGTCGGCGACCTGGAAGTGCAAGCTGTCCACTCGAAGGTTCGCCGCCGTCGCCTCCGGGTCCGGCTCGGCGCGGCCCTCGGTGTGTCGGCGCTCGTGGCCGCAACGACCGTCGCCGTCGTGGCGCTGAACGCCGACGACGATCCCGACACGATCTCCACTGCCGTCGTGGAGGCTCCCGACGACTCCTCGCCGAACTCGCAGCCGACCGTCGACGACACGACGCCGGCGCCGGCGGACATCCCGGCAAGTCCCGCCAGGACCGTCCAGACGATCGAGCGGCCAGGGTCCGTCGGCCAGCGCGTCGGTGTCGGCGGCGCCCCCGAGTACGGCGAATGGTCGGTCGGGTGGCAGGACGGCTTCCTCGTCGGCGCACAGTCGTTCACACCACAGCCGTTGCCGGACGAGCTGCCCGAAGAGGTGCTCGCGCTGTTCCCCCAGGAGGTTCGCGACGTCTTCGGCGGCGAACTCCCCGCAACGATCAGCGAAGCGACGCAGATGCTCAGCGACGCCGGGCTGCTGGACACGGTGGCCGACATCATCGCCGCCAACCCGAGTGCTTCGGATGCGATCTACTCGGTCCAGACCGACGAGACTCCGACGCTCGATGTCCGCTTCACCACCGACGGCGTGACGTGGAAGCCGGTCGAGATGACACTCCCCCCGGGCGCCTCGTACTTCAACAGTGTCACGGTCGTCGATGGCCGAATCGTCGTGTCGTACGGATCGCTCGACCCGTTCACCGGTCTGTCTGCCGACGGCATCGCCCGCGTGGCGTCGACGGAGAATCTTCTCGACTGGACCGTGCAGGAGATCGTGATCCCACCGCCACCGATCGAGCTGCCGGCGGGCGCCGCGTGGTCGGTCTCGATCGGGAGCCTCGCATCCAACGAACGTGGCTGGGTCGCAAGCGTGTACGCCGGCATCGAAGTCGATCCCGTGGCCCTGGTGCCCGAGGAGATCCGAACGGACTTCGAGCAGAGCACCGACGGGTACTCCTCGTCGGTCGGCGAGACCGGCGTCTCCCTCGAGTCCTCGGGCGCAGGAGGGTCCCAAACCGTCGAGTTCACGTGGGAGGAGCTGGGCGTCTCCCCGGAAGCTGCGGAGTACATCAGTGGCCAGCGCTACGAACCGGCGATGTGGGCGGCCACGTGGGACGGCGACGCCACGGCGTCGCAGGGTCCAGGACCCACCCAGCAGATCGTCGCCACACCGGCCGGATTCGTCGCATTCGACGACCAGGTCTGGTACTCCGCCGACGGAGGCTCCTGGACCGCCGCTGCGCTGCCGGTCGAAGACGGATACGTCTCGTCGTCGTTCACGTTCGACGGCGGCATCATCGCGCTCGTCGGCACGAGCGACGGCACTCGGACACTGCGTCTCGACGAGCGAGGCGGGTCGCCGGAGTGGCTCGACATCCCCGGCCTTCCGGAGAACCCGCAGGCTGCGTTCGGGTACGGGGGCCGGCTGGGCGTCGTCATGGACGCGGTCGGCTACCGCCCACCACTGCCGCCGCTCGTCGTCGAGGCCGACGGTCATCGGCTCACGATCGACAACACGACCGGCGGCATCGAGGTCGTCGAACTCTCGACGGGCGAGATCGTCGCCACGGCGAACTTCGGCCGGGGGATCGACGACGACGCATCGGTCTCGTTCGACAGCGATGGCATCACGGTCACCGACCCGGCAACCGGGGAGGTCGTGGTGGTCTTCCCGGCCGACGAACTCGAGGCCGCCAACGAGGCGCTGTACGAGAACGGGCCAATGGCCGAGCCACAGGAGTACAACCCGGACATGTGGCTGTTGGCGACGCTGGACGGTGAGACATTCGTGCTCGAGGATCTCGACGACGGAAACGGCGACTCGTACTACGGGCCGGGTGTGCTCGCCACCAACGGATCGCGGTTCCTCCTCCAGACGGGCGGCAACTGGGTGGTGTACGACCTGTCCTGACGCGCTGATCGACCGATCGGAGGCGTCTACCCTGCAGTTGTGTCCTCCCCTCACGCCAGCCACGTCGGGCGCGTTGCGTTCGACGACGCCGTCGAGCGGGTGCGCCAGAGTGGCGGGCGGATCACGAGGGCCCGTCTCGAACTGTTGAAGGACCTGCACAGCCACGGCGGTCGCGTGACGGCCGAGGAACTGGCCGAGCGGCACGCCGACATCGACCCGGCGACGGTCTACCGGTCGTTGTCGCACTTCGAGGAGGTCGGTGTGGTCGAACACGTCCACCTCGGACACGGTCCGGCTGCCTACCGCTGGGTTGGTCAACGCACCGTCACCGCGGTCTGTGAGGCCTGCGGCGCCGTCACCGACATCCCGGCCTCCGAACTCGACGATCTCGCCGAACGCCTCCAGCAGCGCTACGGCGTGTGTCTGTCGCTCGGTCACTTCGCGCTCTCCGCTCGCTGCACCGACTGCATCACACCAGGGGTCAGACCCCAGGTGTAACGCTGCGTTCACTGGCGTGGCTTTCGGTCGGCACCGAGCTTTGACAAACTGTAAAGCGTGACCGAACTCGCCGCCGACCCCGCCGCCTCCTCGTCGTCTTCCGGCAACGACGACCGACGCATTGCATTCGAGGTCAACGGGCGAGCGGTGACCGTGGGCGCCTCGCATCCGCACCTGCTGGCCGCGCTGCGCGAGGAACTCGACATCACGTCGCCGAAAGACGGCTGTTCGCCGTCCGGACAGTGCGGGTGCTGCACCGTGTTCGTCGACGGCAAGGCCACGGTCGCCTGTCAGTACGACCTGGCCAAGGTCGAAGGAAAGTCGGTCGTCACACTCGAAGGTGTCGACGAGACCGAACGCCAGAGGTTCGCCGATGCGTTCGCTGCATGCGGCGGGTTGCAGTGCGGGTTCTGCATTCCCGGCATCGTGATGCGGGCCAAGGCCCAGATCGACAAGAAGGGTTCGTCGCTCACTCGTGAAGCGATGGCCCCGCACCTCGGAGCGCATCTGTGTCGCTGCACCGGCTACGTCAAGATCCTCGATGCGATCGAAGCGGTCGCCCACGGCGAGGTGTGCACGCCTGCGCTGTCGGCCGAGGTCGGCGGCGGGGGAGCGAAGTACGAGGCCGCACCGCTGACGCTCGGCGACCGCGGCTACATCGACGACATCCGTATCACCGGGATGTTGCACGCCGCGCTCCACCTCGCCGACCATGCCCGCGCCGACATCGTCGCGATCGACACCGCCGCCGCCCTCGCCGCTGCGGGCGTCGAAGCGGTGTTGACGGCCGACGACCTGCCGGGCGAGCTCCGCGTCGGACTGATCCACAAGGACTGGCCGGTGATGATCCCCGTCGGCGGGCGCACGTCGTATGCCGGCGATGTGCTCGCCGTCGTCGTCGCCGACACCCGCGACCACGCGCGTGCAGCGGCCCAACTCGTCGAGGTCACCTACGAGGTCCATGCGCCGAACACCGATGCGCGCGCCGCGCTCGCGGACACGGCGCCGCTGTCGGTCTGGGGCACCGACTCCAATGTGCTGTCGACGAGTGCGTACACGCGAGGCGCCGACTTCGACGACGCGTTCGCCGCGAGTGCATTCACGGTCCACGAGACGTTCCACACCCAGCGCATCGAGCACGCGTTCCTCGAACCCGAATCGACCGTCGCCGTCCCGACGGGTGACCACGGCGACCGGACCCTCCACGTCTACTCCGGCGGGCAGGGCGTGTGGGACGACCGCAACGACATCGCCGCCGTGCTCGACGTCGATCCGACCCGCGTGACCGTCGAGCTCGTGTCGAACGGCGGTGCCTTCGGTGGCAAGGAGGACATGAGCAATCAGGCGCACACTGCGCTGGCCGCCTGGAAGCTCGGCCGCCCGGTGAAGTGCACGCTGTCGCGTGAGGAGAGCATGCGCATGCACGCCAAGCGGCACCCGATCGAGCTCGAGTACTGGGCCGGGTGCGATGCCGACGGCCGGTTGACTGCCCTCAAGGTGCGCGGCATCGGCGACTCCGGCGCCTACGCGAGCGTGGGGATGAAGGTGCTCGAGCGGGCGGCGGGACACGCGTGCGGTCCGTACCGGTGGCAGTCGCTCGACATCGAGACGATCGCCGTTCGCACCAACAACCTGGTGTGCGGTGCGTTTCGGGGCTTCGGCGCGAACCAGGCCCAGTTCGCGATGGAGGGCGTCCTCGACCGGCTCGCCGAGCAGGTCGGCATCTCGGGCTGGGAGATGCGCAAGCGCAACGTGATCAAGCCCGGCGAGGAGTGGGGGCCGGGCCAGATCATGGACGACGGTGCCGGAGGTGCCGAGGCATGCCTCGACCGGATCAAGACCTCCTACGACGACGCGATCGCCGCCGGCAAGGCGGTCGGCCTCGGGCTGGGACTGAAGAACTCCGGGCTCGGCAACGGCTTTCGCGAGGTGTCCAAGGCGGTCGTGCGGTTCCTGGCGCCGGTCGGCGATGCGCCGGGCCGGATCGAGGTGCGCCACGGCTGGACCGAGATGGGCCAGGGCGTCCACACCGTCGCGCTGCAGGTCGCCGCACAGGAGTTGCACGTGGATCCCGACCGCATCGACGTGATCGTCGACACCACGCGCGAACTCGGCTTCGGTCAGACGACGGGCTCGCGGGGCACGCTGATGGTCGCCGGGTCGGTGAGCGACGCCGCTGCGGCCGCACTGACGGGCGGATGTGAGATCGCCGTCGATTACGAGGGCGAGTACGTCGTCGACTGGACGCAGAAACTCGGCGATCCGTCGGTGAGCAACCCGACGATCCACTCGGTGTTCAGCTTCGCGGCGCAGCTCGTGATCGCCGATCCGGAGTCGGGCGACATCGAGAAGGTCGTCGCCGTGCACGACGTCGGTCGAGCGGTCAACCCGACACTTGTCGAAGGGCAGGTGCAGGGATCGGTGCACATGGGGCTCGGCTATGCGCTGAGCGAGGAGTTCCCGACCGACCCGGAGACCGGCTTCCCGACGAACATGACACTGCGCTCGCTCGGCATCCTGCGCGCGAAGGACGTCCCCGAGATCGAGGTGCAACTCGTCGAGGTGCCCCAACCGCGCTCCCCATTCGGCATCAAGGGCGTCGGCGAGATCGGTCTCGTCCCCACCGCCCCCGCCGTCGCCGCTGCCCTCCACGCCGTCGACGGCGAGTGGCGCACCACCCTCCCGATGCGCCGCAGCTGACCACCACGGGTCCCCGAATCCGGAAAGACCCATTCCGTTCCAGTCCCGTTCCAGTCCAGTCCAGCCCGGTCCAGGCCAGCAAAACCACGTTTGCGTGCGGATTCCGGTGGGCGGGGTCACCGGAATCCGCACACGAACGGAGAAGAGCTCAGTCGGAGGGGGTGTCGCCGAGGAGGTAGCGGGGGCCGGCGCCGCGGGCGGATGCGACGTCGTCGGGGTTGTAGAGCGCACACGTGTCGAGGCTGAGGCAGCCGCAACCGATGCAGCCGTCGAGCTTGTCCTTCATCGCCTCGAGCATCGCGATGCGCTCGTCGAGGACCGGCTGCCACGACGAGGCGAGTATGGCCCAGTCGCGGCGGTTCGGTGTTCGACCGGCGGGCAGCGAGTCGAGTGCGCTGCGGATCTCGTCGAGGCTGAGACCGACCCGCTGGGCCACCTTGACGAAGCCCACGCGGCGCAGCACGTCGGCGTGGTAGCGGCGATGGCCGCCCTCGTTGCGTTCGCTGGTGATCAGCCCGTTGGCCTCGTAGAACCGCAACGCCGACGTGGCCACGCCCGCCCGAGTGGCCACCTCGCCGATCGAGAACGTGCGCCGTGATTGCCCCTTGACTTCAACCATAGTTGAAGTTCTACCGTGCGCAGACATGAACGAACAGCCATCCCTCGTCGAGGTGTCCCTCGACGACATTGCCGTCGGCGCCATGAAGATGATCAAGGTCGACGGCCACCGGATCTGCCTCGTACGTACCGGCGACGGCCTCCACGCCCTCGACCATGCGTGTCCACACGAGGGCTACGGGCTCACGCAGGGCGACCTCGACGGCGACCTGCTCACCTGCGCCTGGCACAACTGGAAGTTCCGGGTGTCCGACGGGACGTGCGTCCAGGGCGAGGAATCGGTCGCGACCCATCGCGTGACCGTCGCCGACGACGGCGCCGTGCGGGTGACGGTCAACCGTCCCGACCCCGAGCGGCGTCGTCCACAGTTGCTCGCCAGCCTGCGGCGCGGCATCGAACGGAACTACACCGGTCAGGTCGCCCGTGACGTCGTGCGGCTGCTCCAGGCCGATGCCAATCCCGGCGAGCTCATCTGGGAGGCGATCGCCCACGGTGCGCCGCGAGCCGAGTTCGGATGGGGGCACTCGGTCGCGTCGGCGACCGACTGCCTGTCGATGATCGACCTGTACGAGGGTGACCAGCGGGCGCTGCCGATCGTGCAGGGGATCATGGGCATCGCCGAGACGGAACGGAACCGCCCGGTCAACCCGCTGCCCGATCCGGCGTCGTCAGCGACCGCCACGGCGCAGGCATTCCGGACGGCGGTGGAAACGGAACGGACCGCGGACGCCCAGGGGTACGTGCTGGCCGCAATCGAGCGCGGCGACGGCGCCGACCAGCTGCGACCCTGGTTCACTGCGGTCGTCAGCGACCATCATCTCTCCTACGGCCACGGGGCGATCTACACCCAGAAGGCCTTCGAGTTGCTCGACATGATCGGCTGGGAGCGGGCGGCGACGGTGTTGCCGTACCTGGTGCCGACGCTGGTGTACGGCACGCGCGAGGACAAGCTGCCGTACATGCGCCCGTTCATGAAGGCGCTCACCGCGGTCGATCTCGAAGGGCTGTCGGCGACGTCGCCGGTCGACGGATGGCACGACGACGGCGCGCTGCTGTGCTCACTGCTGGGCGACGAACGGACCGCTCCGGTCGAGGCGACCGTCGCAGCGCTGCGCGACGGTGCGTCGGTTGACGACGTGCTCGACGTGGTCGTGCAGGCGGTGAGCGAGCGGATGTTGCGCTACGACGTCGCCGGCGAGTTCGACTTCGCCGACGACTTCGGCTGGCTCGACATCACCCACGGTCTCACCTATGCCAATGCGGTGCGGTGGCACCATCACTCAGCGGTCGAGCGCAGTGACGGCTTCTCGCCGGGTCTCCTGCGGCTGGTGCTGTTCACGACGTTCCTCGCGCAGTGGACGGGCCGTCACGAGTGGCACACGAAGGTCGCCGAGCGCGACGAGATCGAACCGCTCGCCCCGACCGTGGGGGCGTATGGCGATGCGCTGCAACGCCAATCACTTCTCGACGGCACGTCGGCATTCATCGTGCACGCCCACGCCGTCAAGACGTCGCGTGCAGCGGCGGTCGAAGCCGCTCGGTCGGGATCGACACTGCCGCTCGATGCGGCCGCTCGCTTCCTCACCGCTCCGAAGCTGGAGCGCTTCGTCGCCGCGACGGTCGCCCGGTCGATCGACTTCCTCAACGGCCGGACCCCGTGACGACGGAGAGCTCACCTTCGTTCGTGTGCAGATTCTGGTGGGGAGGGCCACCGAAATCCGGACGCGAACAGAGAGCTCGTCCGCCTGCGTGCAGGATCCGGTGATGGGGTCCACCCGAATCCGTACGCAAACGCGATGTGATCGTCAGGTGGTGCTGTCGGCCGGGTTGTCGGTGTCGTCGGGGGCCGTGGCGGGGCGGGCGAGGATCTCGTAGAGCTTGCGCTTGGTGTCCTCGAGGACGTCGGTGGCTGCTGCTCGCTGTTCGGGCGAGCCGAAGCGCCCGATCTGTCGCGCTTGGCCGCTGAGCTCGGACATCAGTCGCCGGAGCTCTCCGCGGCCGCCGGTGCCCGACTGGTTCCACGGCTCGGGGGCGTCGTCGTCCTGGGCGTCGCGGAGTTCGGCGAGCATCTGGTGGCCACGATCGGTCAGGGTGAACTGCCGCTTGCCGTCAACCTCGCTCGACGTGAGGACGCCCCGGCCTTCGAGGCGATCGAGGGTCGGATAGATCGACCCGGCGCTCGGACGCCACCGGCCGTCGCTTCGGGTCTCGAGCTCGGTGATGATCTCGTAGCCGTGCATCGGCCGCTCGTCGAGCAGCGCGAAGATCGCGAAGGGAATCGCGCCGCGGCGCGCCCGATGGCGGCTGCCGCCGCGGCTTGCGTTCGGCGTCGTGATGGTCTGAGTGGTCGTGCATGGCACTCCTTCGGTGTCCGGATCGTTACGTAACCGCTAACGACATATCGTTAGTATATCGATATGTCGGGAAGCTGCAACCACTCACCGGCGACCGCGTTCGGTGCGGAATCGCGCGGCGGAATCGGCGATGCTGTGCCCATGACCGACACGACCGAACGGCCCGCCTCGACCAGTACCGATGTCGTCGAGGAAGTGCGTGCCTGGCTCGAGGAGAACTGGGACCCCGACCTGACCGTCGCCGAGTGGTGGCAGCGTCTCGGCCTCGCCGGCTGGTCGGCCCCGACGCTTCCCGAGAATGCCTACGGCCGCGGGCTGTCGCGCGGTGACGCCGTGCTCGTTGCGAACACGATCTCCGAATTCGGCGCACTCGGCGCCCCCGGCGGGCTCGGGCTGCTGCTCGCCGCCCCGACGATCGCCACGCACGGCACTGCGGAGCAGATCGAGCGCTACGTGCGCGACATCGTCACCGGTCAGCGGGCCTGGTGCCAGCTCTTCAGCGAGCCGGGCGCCGGGTCGGACCTCGCCGGCTTGCAGGCCAAGGCGATGCTCGACGGCGACGAGTACATCGTCAACGGCCAGAAGGTGTGGACGTCGGGCGGTCACTACGCAGACCTCGGCATGCTGATCGCGCGCACGAACTCCGACGTGCCCAAGCACCAGGGCATCACCTACTTCGCCATCGACATGCACCAGGAGGGCGTCGACGTCCGCCCGCTGCGCGAGCTGACCGGTCGGGCACTGTTCAACGAGGTCTTCATGTCCGATGCCCGCGTGCCCGCGGACGCCATGATCGGTGGACTCAACAACGGGTGGGCCGTTGCCAACACGACGCTCGCCCACGAGCGCGCCGGCCTCGGATCGGGCGGCGGCAGCAGCTCGGCGAGCGCGGCGATCCCCGGCACGGTCGGCGGGCAGCTCGACACCCGTGCCGGCGACTACGTGCGCGACCCGGGCAAGCCGTCCACCGCCGGCGGCGGTGCGAACTTCCGTGACACGTCCAAGATGATGATCAATCTCGCGCAGGGCGCCGGCGTGGCGAACGATCCCACGATCCGCCAGGACCTCGTGCGGCTCTACACGATGAGCCAGCTCGGCCGGATCAACAACCTGCGGGTCAAGGCCGCCAAGGCCAAGGGCGAGGAGATTGCCGGGATGGGCAACATCGCCAAGCTGTCGATGAGCGACATGGTGCGCCTGCAGCGCGACCTCGGCCTGCGCATCGTCGGCCCGCAGGGCATGTTGCACGCGTACGACTCCGAGCACCGCAAGGCGCTCGACGCTGCAACCGGCAACCCGTTCCTCGGGTTCGTGACCGAGATGGCACTGTTCGCCCAGGCGCCGCCGATCTACGGCGGCACCGACCAGGTGCAGAAGAACATCATCGGCGAGCGCGTCCTCGGCCTTCCGAAGGAACCGAACCAGGACAAGGTCGTCCCCTTCAGCGAACTCCCCAAGAACGCCTGAGTGTCACGCCGGGGGTCGGACGCCTGGCCTACCGGTCAACGGCCGAGCATGCCGTAGGCGTGGGTGGGATGGAGTTCGAGCAGCAGGCGGCGGTCGTCGACCATCGCCTGGCGGTACTCCGCCCAGTTGTCGTGCTCGCCGGCGACGGTGCGGTAGTACTCGACCAGGGCGTCGGCCGTGGCGTCGTCGGCTGATTCGGCGACGGGCAGCATCGTGACGTCGGCCTCGATCACGGCGTAGGCCCAGAAGTCGTCACGGTTCACGTGGAGCGATACCCGAGGATCGCGCCGCAGGTTCGCTGTCTTCGCGCGGCCGTCGGTGACCGAGATGCGGATCACGTCGTCGTCGCCGACCGAATACGCAATGTTCGACGATTGCGGACGTCCGTCGGACTTGAGCGCGATCAGGATGCCGTTGCGCTTGCCGCGGATGAAGTCGAGAGCGTCGGGGAGTTCCATGGTCGATGTGTACCAGGCCCGACGGCCGCGGTCGAGCGCATCGCACCCGTTCGTCGACACCGATCAATTGTCACTTGCCTGTTCCGTCGACGTCGACGACACTGCCGAGACACGGCAAGAGGGGGCGTCGATGAGAGACACACGGGTTCGAACGGTCGCAGCAGCGGTACTGGCGGTTGCGGTGGTCGTCACGACCGCCTCGATGCCGGTGTCGGCTGCCAAGGGTGGCGGCGGAGGAGGCGGTGGCGGCAAGCCGACGACCACGACGACGACGACCCCGACCACGACCGCCCCCACCACCACCACGACGACGACCACGAGCACGACGACGACAACCACGAGCACGACGACGACGTCATCCACGTCATCCACGACCGAGGCACCTCCTGCGGGCGAGCGGTGGATCGTGACGATGGGCGACAGTGCGATCTCAGGTGAGGCGGGACGATGGGCGGGCAACACGAACGACTCCTCGAGTCGTGTCGACACCGGGGCCAACGCCTACTTCGACAATGCGTCGGACACGGCGGAGACCACACCGGGATGTCATCGCTCGAAGTCCGCCGAGGCCCACATCGGAGGCGACGTCTTCTCGCTGAACCTCGCCTGCTCCGGTGCTCGGACCTACACGCAGACCGGCGCGAACTTCAAGCCGGGTTTCGACCGGTACGACGGCACCGATGGCAAGAGCCAGGTCGTGCAACTGCAGGAGTTTGCAACCGATCATGACGTGGATGCGATCACGATCCTGATCGGAGCGAACAACTACGGCTTCGCAGCGATCGTCGAGCAGTGCGTCACCAACTTCCTGCTCTCGTTCAGCTGGTGGAAGAACTACTGCTCCGACGACTCATCGGTGGCGAGCAGGTTCACCGCTTCGGCGATCGATGCCCGTACCACCGAGGTCGCCGGAGCGATCGGCAACGTAGTGCAAGCAATGACCGCCGCAGGCTACGAAGACAACGAGTACACGCTCATCATCCAGACGTACTGGTCGCCGCTCCCGCGCGGGGCCGACATCCGATATTCCGAATCCGGCTACACCCGCCAGACCACCGGCGGATGTGGTTTCTGGAATCGCGATGCGGACTGGGCGAACGACACGGCGGTCGCGGCAATGAACAAGTCGCTCGTCGACGGCGTGCAACGCGCGGGCGTGACGAACTACGTCGTGCTCGACATGGTGCAGGCGCTGAACGGTCACCGGCTGTGTGAACGGAGCGTCGGCCTGCTCGAGGAGGCCAACGTTGCCACCTGGCAATCGGCAGGTGCCGCTGACAAGACCGAGTGGGTCAATCCCGTGCGAACGAGCGACAGCAGCACCTACCAGCTGCAGGAGAGCCTGCACTCGAGCTACTGGGGTCAGCTCGCCATGCGCAACTGTCTGCGCCAGGCCTTCAACAATGGAGCCGTCAGGGGCGGTCGCTGCACCAGCACCACAGGCGTCAATGCTGCCGGTGAGCCGAACATGCAGCTCGGCTGATCACGTTTCGACGCACTCGTCGAGCACCGCGGCTCGGGCCTCGGCAAATCTGGCCGTCGTGAGACGTGGGCCGGCGTAGGCGAACAGCGCGATCGTCAACGCTCCGGCGATCAGCCACGGCAGGCGTTGGGCGACCTCGCGTGAGACGACCTGTTCGCCGAGCACGACGATCAACCCGCCGAGCGCAGCGCCGACGGGCATCATCCCCCACCCGAAGAACCGGTAGACGCTGTTGACCCGCCCGAGGAGGTGGTCGGGGATCACCGTCTGTCGGAAGCTGACGGTGATCACGTTCCACAGCACTGCGGTGAACATGAAGGCGCCCAGCAGCAGCCACACCGCCGGCCACCAGCTCATCAGCCCGATGACGATCGTGACCGTGCCACCTCCGAGCAACGTGAGGGCGAGCGACGGTCCGGCGCCGATCCGCTTGGCGATCGCCGACGCAGTCCAACCGCCGACGATGCCGCCCACGGCGCCGCTCGTGCCGAGGATCGCAAACTCGGTCGGCGACGTGTCGAGGACCTCTTGGCCGAAGAGCACGAACGTGGCGGTCGACATCATCCCGAGCATGTTGAGCAGTCCGAGCACGATCGCCAACGTGCGCAGCAGGTCGTGACCCCACAGCCAGCGGAACCCTTCGACGAGTTCGACCTTCCACGGTCGACGCTCGGCGACGGCGGCCGCAGCGTTCGAGCGGTCGCTACGCCCGGTGCTGCGGATGCCGGCGATCAGGAGCGCCGACACGATGAAGGTGGCGGCGTCCACGAAGAACGGCAGTGCGAACGACACGGCGATCAGCAGTGCGGCGAGTGGCGGCCCGGCGAAGGTGTTGGCGACCTGTTCGATGCTCCACAACCGGCCGTTCGCCTTCTCGAGGTTGTCGGGGTGCACGATCGAGGGCATGAACGTCTGTGCCGAGTTGTCGTACAGCACCTCGCCGATGCCGAGCAGGAGCGTCGCGGCGACGACGAGCGCGTAGAGCAGTGCGTCGGTGCTCACGGCGGTCGCGGCGTCGGCGACCGCATCGGGCCCGGGCAGGACGCCCTGTCGGGCGAGCACGACGAACGCGACGAACACCGTGATGACGCCCCGCGCGGCGTTGGACCAGACCATCAGCGTTCGGCGGTCGTGGCGGTCGGTGATCACGCCGGCCGGCAGGGAGAACAGCAGCCAGGGCAGTCGTTGTGCGACGGCGACGAGTGCGATCAGCAGTGGGCTGCGCGTGATCGCTGACGCCAACCACGGGTAGGCGACGACGCCGATGCCGTCGCCGATGTTGGAGATGGCGCTCGCCGAGAAGAGTTTGAAATAGTCGGCGCCGAGCCGTCCCTGAGCGGGTCCCGTCGGTCGTCCGGTGGCCGTGGTCGATTCGGTCACGACGGCTCGGGCAGGCTGGGATGATCGGTGCGGTAGACGGCGGCGACGAAGCCGAACACGGTGTTTCCCGACCGTGGGAGCATGGTGAACTCGTCGGCGAGTCGTGCGACGCGGTCGAAGAACTCGTCGGCGTGCTCGGGTGCGATGCGAACGTGACGCAGTGTCGAGCGCATGTCGTCGGGCACGGTCACGACGGCCTCCGCCTGTGCGTCGGCGAGGAAGTTCTGACGCGTGGCTCCGTCGGGTGTCACACTCTGCGCGATCACGATGGTGCGGCCCGTGCGGCCGTAGAAGCGCTCTTCGATGGCGCGGACCCGGCGCGTGCGCACCACCTGCAACAGCCCGGCGGCGACCAGGACGTCGACGTGGTACGCCACCGACGACTTCGGACGGTCGAGCGCAGCGGCAAGCTCGGTCACCGTGGCCGCGCGCTCGAGGACCAGATCGAGGATCAGCCCACGGACCGGCTCCGCGATGGCCTTGAGCTGTTGTGGCGTGTCAGCAGTGACGCTCGGTTCGAGGGCGTAGTCGGGAACCACTGCGCCAGTCTATCCGGGAAGTTCCGTACATTCCGGAACTCCCGATCATTCCTTGTTCACAGGAACCGTCGTCTGCGATGCAATTCCGGTGAGGGGGCCCACCGGAACCGCAACGCAAACGGAAGAATCGGGGTCAGCTGGCGTCGGTGCTGGAGGTGTCGATCGCCTGACCGCCGGTCTGGTTGGAGCCCTGGCCGGAGGAGACCGCGATCTTGCGGGGCTGGGCTTGGGGCACCACGGGGATGCGCAGCGTCAGTACGCCGTCGGTGTAGTCGGCTTCGACGCCGTCGGCGTCGAGGCCTTCACCGAGGCTGACCTGGCGGCGGAAGGTGCCTTCGGGCCGTTCGTCGAAGTACACCCGATCGCCCTCTTCGCGCTGGTAGGAGCGCTCGGCGGTCACGGTGAGCACGTTGCGCTCGACGGAGATGTCGACCGAATCGGCGCTCACGCCGGGCAGATCGAGGTGAACCCAGACGTTGTCGCCGCGCCGGTAGGCGTCCATCGGCATCGGGCGTCCGGTTGGCGAGGCGCTGCGAGCGCTAGAGCCGAATGCCTGGTTGAACAGGCTGTCGAGTTCACGGAAGGGAGAGTTCTGAACGAGCATGTCGGTTGCCTCCTGGAAGAAGGTGAGTGATGTGGATGACACTCATGACTTTACGCCCCCTCATCAAAGTTGACAACCAGTAACTCAGGATCGGGTCGCCGCCATGTTCAACCCCGTGAAACTCGTCCCTTCATCGTCACACTCGCGAGCCCGAAGCTGACGGTCATCAACGCCAGCGACGCGGCCGCGCCCTTGGCCAGCTTGTCCCATTCCCACCCCTCGGTGATCAGGCTGCGCAGTCCGTCGAGCACGTACGTGACCGGGTTGTACGTGGCGATCGTCTCGAGCCACCCGGTCAGTGCCTCTTGGGGCAGGAACGACGTGGTGAGGAACGCGAAGGGGAAGAACAGGATGAAGCTGGAGTTGACCGCTGCGGGGTTGCCGGTCTTCAGTGCGATCGCATACGGAAAGCCGGCGAAGGCGAGGCCCCACATCGCGCCGTAGGCGATGAACACGACCATGCCGACGATGCCGGTCTCGAAGCTGACGCCGAGCACGAGGCCGAGCAGCAACACCGGGACGGTCAGCAGCACGATCGACACGATGTCGGCTGCCATCAGGCCCAGCAGCAGCATCGGGCGCCGGATCGGAGTGAGCAGGAGGCGGTCGAAGTAGCCGCTCTGGATGTCGGTGACGAGCGCGCTCGCCCGCGACACGCCGGTGACTGCGAACACGATGGCGACGGGGAGCTGGAACGCCTTGAAGTCGGTCACGGCGCCGCTCTGCTCGGCGAAGTCCTGCAGTGCGCCGATGTTGACGACGAAGAAGAACACCGGGACGATCAGGGCGGGAATGAAGAACTCCGGCTCGCGGAACACCCCGCGAACCGATCGGCCGGCGATCGTCCAGAAGTCGTGGATCGCCGCAGCGCGACGCGCCAGCGGCTCGTACGGCGTCGGTTCGGCGGTCGCCGGTTGGGTCGCCACGTTGCTCATGATGCGATCTCCTGTGTCGTGCTGTCGGCGGGTTCGTCGGGCCGTTCGTCGTCGGCGAAGTGCGAGCCGGTGACCTGGAGGTACACGTCGTCGAGCGTGGGGGTGCGCAGCGTCAGCGACCGCACCGGGACGCCGCACCCGTTCAACGCCACGGCGACCCGGGCGATCAAGCCGGCACCGTCCGTGGTCGCCACCGCCAGCTCGTTGTTGTGGATCTGTACGTCGGCGATGCCGTCGATCGCCCGCACGGCGTCGGCGGCGACCGCAGGGTCACCGTCGACCTCGGCCTGGATCAGGTCGGTGCCGATCTGGCGCTTCAACTCGGCCGGTGCCCCTTCCGCCTGGATGAGCCCGTTGGCGATGATGCCGACGCGGTCGGCGAGTTCGTCGGCCTCTTCGAGGTACTGCGTCGTCAGGAAGATCGTCATGCCGTGGTCACGGTTCAACCGGCGCACTTCGGCCCACACCGACGAGCGGCTCGCCGGGTCGAGCCCGGTGGTCGGCTCGTCGAGGAACAACACCTGCGGGCGGTGGATCAACGACATCGCCAGGTCGAGGCGACGCTTCATCCCGCCCGAGTACGACTCGACGCGATCGTCGATCGCTGACCCGATGTCGACCAGCCCGATGACGTCGTCCATCCGCCGCGCGATGTCCGCCCCGGTCAGTCCGTAGAGCCGCCCTTGCAGGTGCAGCATTTCGCGCCCGGTCTGCTTGCCGTCGATCGACGAGTCCTGGAGGGCGACGCCGATCCGCAGCCGGATGTCGCCGGTCTGGGTGCCGACGTCGTAGCCGCACACCGACGCCGTGCCCGAGGTGATGCCGAGCAGCGTGCAGAGCATCTTGACCGTCGTGGACTTGCCGGCCCCGTTCGGGCCGAGGAAGCCGTAGATCTCGCCGTAGGGCACGTCGAGGTCGATACCGGCGACCGCCTCGAAGTCGCCGAACGTTCGTCTGAGGCCCTGGGCCCGGATCGCTGAGGACATGCCCGCCAGGATGCCGTCTCCCGACCCTGAACGGACGCGTACGGATACGTTGCGATCCTCCTGTCGGGGTCGGGTCCGGAAGGACCAGCGTCAGGCGTCGAGGCGGCCGTCGGTGATGTGGACGCTGCGGTCGCAGTAGTGCGTGATCCGCTCGTCGTGGGTGACGACGATCGCTGCCGTGCCGCGGGACTTCATCTCGTTGCGGATCAGTTCCATCACCTGCTCGCCGAGCTTGGTGTCGAGCGCCGACGTCGGTTCGTCGAACAACACCAGCGCAGGATCGTTCATCAGCGCCCTGCCGATCGCCACGCGTTGGCGCTGGCCGCCCGAGAGCTGCGAGGGCAGGTTCTTCGCTCGGTCGGCCAGGCCCAGCTCTTCGAGCAACTGGTCCGCTCGTTGCTTCGCTGCGCCGCCGGTGCGCTTGCCGAGTTCGTCGACGACCAGGAGGTTCTCGCGGGCGTTGAGGAACGGCACGAGGTTGACCGACTGGAACACGAAGCCGACCTTGTCCTGACGGAACTTGGTGAGCTCCTTCGAGTCGTGGCCGGAGATGTCCTCACCACCGACGACGATCGTGCCCTCCGTCGCCGACAAGATGCCACCGGCGATCGAGCACAGCGTGGTCTTGCCGGAACCCGACGGGCCGACGAGCGCCACCATCTCGTCGCTGCCGAGCGTGAGCGTGGCGTGATCGAGCGCGATGACCTCGGAGCCGTCGCCCATCGTGTACACCTTGCGGACGTCGTTGAGCTGGAGCGCCGTCGACACGGCAGCCGGTGCAGTGGTCATGAGGTGGTTCCGATCGCAGAGGCGGGATCGACGCGTAACACGCGCCGCAGGGAGAACGAGCAGCCGAGCACGGCGGCCACCAACAGCAGCGCCGTGCTGAGGATGATGCGGCCCGGGGTGATCAGCAGCGGGATCGAGCCGGGGGGCAGCAGGAGATCGAGGACCACGACGAGCGTGCCGGCGACGAACGCAGCGATCGCGGTGACGACCACGGCCTGCGCAACCAGGCCGGCGAAGATCGTCGAGGACTTCGCACCGAGCGCTTTGAGCACGCCGTACAGGCTCGTGCGTTCGACGGTCAACAGTGCGAAGAAGAGCCCGATGACCACCAGTGCGATGGCGACGGTCACGCCGATGATCTGGTTGAACGTCGCACTCTGCTCGGACACGCCGGGGATGGCGTCGATCGCCTCGTCGATCGTGAACGACTCGGTTGCGCCGTCGGTTGCTGCGTCGATCGCCGCCGGCAGATCGCTGGTGTCGCCGCGCACGACCAATGCCTGCCACACGTCGGGGCCGAGTTGTGCATCCGGCCGGTTCTCGCTGAGTACCTCTCGCCACGTGTCGGGCGACGCCCACAGGCTCGCTTGTCCGTTGAAGGTCGTGTCGCTCACGAAGCCCGCGATCTCGATCGGCGAGCGGGCGGGACCGAGTTCGATCACCATGCCGACCTCGACGCCGTCGGCCTCGAGCACGTCGTCGGCCCAGGCCTGGCCCGGCGGCGGTGCGTCCGGCACACCGGTCGGGGCGATCTCGTAGCCGAACAGCGCGACGCCGGCCAGATCCCGCGGGCCCTTGCCGGGGATGCGGGCGCCGAGTTGCACGTTGCCGATGCCGCCGACCTCGGTGACGCCGTCGACGTTCTCGACCGCGGCGCGCGTCTGCGGTTCGATGCGGCTGCGCACGAACGAGGCCTGGGCGGTGTCGGAGTACACGATGGCGTCGACGTCCTGTGCCCGCAGCGCTCCGGTCGACGAGGCGATCAAGCCGTCGAGCAGGCCGCCGAGGAACATCAGCAGGATGGCGATCAAGGTGAGGATCACCGCTGCGGTGGCGAACCGCCCGGGGCGACGACGCAGTTCGATCAAGGCGAGCTTCACGACCCGACCCCCTGTCCGGTGGTCGCTTCGATCGGGTCGATGGCGAGCACCCGGCGGGCGGCGACGAGCGAGCTGGCGACGCCGAGCCCGAGCAGCAGCACCGACCAGAACACGACGGCGCCGGTCTCGAAGTTCAGCGCGATGCCGCCGAGTGCGCCCTGGGAGAGCGGGAAGTACAGCAGCGTGCCGATGAGGAGGCCGGCGCTGATGATCACGACGACCTGGATCAACAGCGACGACACCAGCCGACCCGCAGGTGCACCGATCGCTCGGAGCAGCGTCAGCGAGTTCGCTTTCTGGAACGTGACGATCAGGAAGAACAGCCCGGTCACGCACGGCACGACGAGGCCGTAGAGCAGGAAGATGATGTTGAACGACTGTTGCACCTGGGCGACGCCGGGTGTCTGCGCGGCGGCGTCCTCGCGGGTCAGTGCATCGAGGTCGAGTGACTGTTCGTTGATCGACGTGACGGTCTCGTCGGGGGTGAATCCCTCGGCCGGGATCACGCCGAGGACGTTCGGCAACGGGGTGCCGGCATCGGGGTTCACGCTGGCGACCGCATCGACGTAGGTGCCGTACGAGGCGAACAGCGTCGGCGCCACGTTGAGCTGCGCGTTGGCGGCGATGCCGACGATCTCGATCTTCTTGCCGCCGGGCAACAGCGTGACGCTCTCGCCGATGTCGTAGCCGAGTCGCACGTCGGCGTCGCTGACCACCGCCTCGTCGTCGCTCGTCGGGAGGCGCCCCTCGATCACGTCGGTCGGTGCGCCGATGCCGTTGCCGTCCGGGCCGAGTTCGTAGCCGATGATCGTGGTGTCGAACGTGTCGCCGTCGTCGTTGCCGCTGGGCTGGCCGGTGAACGTGCCCTGGCCGATCCGTCCGACCTCACCGGTGCCGGGTGCGGTGCGCACCTGCTCCTCCATCTGCGGCGTGATCACGCTGCCCTGGATCACGCGTTGGCCGTCGACGCTGTAGACGAGCACGGGTGCGCTCTGCTCGCGGATGGCTCCGATGAAGCCGGTGATCAATCCGTTCTGCAGCGATTGCTGGAAGAGGATGAGGAAGACCAGGAGCGCGATCGCAGCGATCAGCAGCGCGAAGCGCACCTTGGCGCGTGCCATTTCCTTGAACGCGAGAAACATCGTGTGGAGACCTCGCGCAGGACGTTAGCGACAAGTGGCACGAACCGGCCCTCAACTTCCGGTGGTCGGTCCGTGATCCTCACCTGGTCGGTCGTGCGGCCCGTGCCCGAGCCGTTGGCGCCGTCGCCGGCTCCGTGGGAAGCTGCTCGCATGACGTATCCGGTCGCGCTGTACTTGCAGGACGCCCACGACATCCGCCAGGGGATCGAACTCGTGCGATACGCCGAGGAGAATGGATTCGATGCCGTCTGGCAGGCGGACAGCCGGCTCGTGCGTGACGCCGTGGTGCCGATGGCGGCGTTCGCGGCGAGCACCGAGCGGATCAAGGTCGGCTCCGGCGTCATCGACATCTGGACGCGCAACGCGGCGCGGCTCGCATCGACGTTCTCCACGCTCGACGACCTCGCACCGGGGCGGATGATCTGCGGGCTCGGGGCGTGGTGGGATCCGCTCGCATCGAAGGTCGGCGTCGATCGCAGCCGCCCGCTGAAGGTGATGCGCGAGGTGGTCGAGGCGGTTCGGGGACTGCTCGCCAACGAGACGGTGACCGTCGACGGCTATCACGTCCGCCTCGACGGCGTGGAACTCGACTACGTGTACCAGGAGCGCCGGCCGAAGGACGTGCCGATCTACGTCGGCGCCACCGGCATGCAGATGATGGAGTTGACCGGCGAGATCGCCGATGGAGCGGTGCTCAACTATCTCGTGTCGCCGAGCTACAACGTCGGTGCGCTCGAGGCGCTCGAGCGCGGCGCCGCCAAGGTCGGTCGGACCATCGACGACATCGACCGGCCGCAGCTGATCGTCTGTTCGGTCGACGACGACCGCCAGGCCGCACTCGACGGCGCCCGCCTCCTCGTGACGCAGTACCTCGGCCAGCAGCCGCACATCATGAAGGCCTCGGGCGTGCCCCAGGAACTGCTCGACGACATCGGCAAGGTGCTCACCTGGCCCGCCACCCACGACGAGGTGGTCGCGGCGAGCCGGCTCGTGCCCGACGAGATCGTGCAGATGATCACCGCATCGGGCACTCCCGACGAGGTGCGGGCGAAGGTCGACGAGTACGTCGCATCGGGATGCACCTGCCCGATCCTGTATCCCCTCGCCGACGACGTCCATCTGATGATCGACACGTTCGCCCGCAACTAGGTTCGGTGCGATGCGAATCACGTTGCCATCCGGAACCGAAGCCGAGATCGCCGAGCCGTCCGACACCGACGACGCCTCCTCGACGATGGGGCTGGTGATCACCCCCGACATCTTCGGGCTGCGTCCGTTGTTCGACGACATGGTCGCTCGCCTCGCGTCGGTGTGGTCGATGACGGTCTGCGCCGTCGAGCCGTTCCCGGGACTCGATCTGGGCGACGACGTCGAACCGCGATTCGCCGCCGTGCCGAACCTCGACGACGATGCGCACCTGCGCGACCTCCTCGAGGCCGCTGATGCGACCGGATGCGAGCGAGTCGGTCTCCTCGGTTTCTGCATGGGTGGCATGTACTGCTTCAAGGCGGCGCGCAGCGACCGGTTCGCGAGGATCGCGAGCTTCTACGGGATGATCCGCCTCCCCGACGCATGGAAAGGTCCTGGCCACGGCGAACCGCTCGATCATCTTGCTGCCGGACACCCCGACCGGGTGCTCGCGATCATCGGCGAACTCGACTCGTACACGCCGCCCGACGACGTGGTCGCGCTGGAGCGGACCGGTGTGAACGTGGTGCGCTATCCGGAGGCCGAGCACGGGTTCGCGCACGCCCCCGAGCGTCCGGCGCACCGTCCGGCCGACGCCGCCGACGCCTTCCAGCGAGCCCACACCTGGCTGACGACCTGACCAGTGCACCACTCCTGACCGCGACGCCGGGGAACGTTACGCCTGGGGTCTGACCCCTGGCGTGACGTCAGCGGGCCCGGAGTTCGAGGCGATCGCGTTGGGTGATGCGGTAGTTGCGTTCGTTCTGTTGCAGCCATCCGAGCCGGATGAAGCTGGCAATGGCCTTGTTCACGCGTTCGCGTGACGCACCGACCATCCCGGCGAGTTCCTCCTGGGTGACGGGCAGCGTGAACTCGTCGGTGCCGTCGGCGAGTTCGAGGAGCCGCTTCGCTGTGCGTCCGGTGACGTCGAGGAACACCGAGTCGGCCAGCGCCTCGTCGGTCACCCGGATCCGCTGGGCGAGCAGGCGCACCACGTTCCAGAGCAACTTCGGGTTCTCGTCGAACAGCGCGAGCACCTGGGCGTACGGGATCGAGAGCACCGTCGTGGGTTCGAGCGCCCTCGCCATCGCAGAGCGGGGTCCGTCGTCGAGCATGCCCATCTCGCCGAACAGGTCGCCGCTCTCCATCAGCGCGACCACGCTCTCACGACGGTCGATCGGGTTCGCGAGTGCGATGGCGAGCCGTCCGCGGAGCACCAGGTACAGCGCCTCGGGCGGATCACCCTCGTTGAACAGGACGTCGCCTCGGATGAGGTGGAGTTCGTGGCCGGCCGCCGCGAGCGCATTCAGAGCATCAGGCGAGGCATCGGCGAAGAAGTCGGTGCGGGCGAGGATCTCTTCATGAGCCATGACATCTGTCACGGTACTACCCTGCGCCGATGTGCCCCCTGCCGAGCAGATCTGGACCATCGTGGTCGGTGGAGGCAGCGGTCGGCGCTTCGGTGCCACCAAACAGTACGAGGTGCTGGGCGGCGAGCGTGTGATCGACCGTTCGGTCGCCGTGGCGCGCAAGGTGTCCGACGGCGTCGTGGTCGTTGTTCCGCCGCAGGACGCCGAGCGTGAAGGAGCGATCGCAGGCGGGGCGACACGTAGCGAATCCGTCCGCGCCGGACTGGCCGCCATCCCGCCGGATGCGACGATCATCTGCGTGCACGATGCGGCGCGTCCCCTCGCCAGTGTCGAGCTCTACCGACGCACGATCGCCGCGGTGAACGCCGGCGCCGACGCCGCGATCCCGGCGATCGCCGTGTCGGACACGATCAAGGTGGTCGCAGATGGCGTCGTCGTGTCGACTCCCGACCGGGCATCGTTGGTCGCTGTGCAGACACCGCAGGCGTTCCGTGCCGGCGCACTGCGTACGGCGCACGAACGCGGTGACGACGCCACCGACGACGCAGCACTCGTCGAGGCGCTCGGTGGTGTCGTCGCCGTGGTCGACGGCGAAGCGAGCAACCGCAAGATCACCGTACCCGACGACCTCGCCTGGGCCCGTCGACAGATCGTCACCGACGATGAGGAGCAGCCATGACCGTTCCCGACCTGCGTGTCGGACAGGGGTTCGACGTCCACCGCTTCAGCACCGACCCGTCCCGGGTGATGGTGCTCGGCGGATGCCATTTCGACGGGGTGATCGGACTGGAGGGCCACAGCGACGCCGACGTGGTCGCCCACGCATGCGCCGACGCTCTCCTCGGAGCCGCCGGACTCGGCGACATCGGGATGCACTTCCCCGACACCGACGACCGTTGGCGTGGTGCCGACTCGATGGCGTTGCTCCGACACGTCGCTGCGATGCTCGCCGAGGACGGATGGCGGGCGTCGAACATCGACTGTGCCCTCGTGTGTGAACGTCCGAAGATCGCCCCGTACCGTGACGAGATGCAACGCAACCTCACCACGGCGGTCGGTGCGCCGGTCACCGTCAAGGGCAACCGCGCCGAGCAACTGGGAGCGATCGGGCGTTCCGAGGGCGTCGTGTGTTTCGCCACGGCGCTGATCCACCGCTTCGCGGACCCGCACGACGCATGAGCGGACGTTCGGCCTCAGGTCGCGGGGGCTCCGACAAGCGCAACACGCCCGGCTCGCAGCCCGGCGGTCGCAGCGGCAAGCCCGCGCGGTCGCAGCGGCAAGCCCGCCGGCAAGTCGGCGCCGGGTGCGAACGGCCGATCGGGTTCCGGCCGACCGGCCCGCAGCGGCGGACGCCCTGCCGGCGGCGGTGGAAGCGCCGGCGGTCGAGGAGGTGCCGGTGGGAGCAGCGGCGCCAAGGGTCTCGGCGGACGTCAGGTGGAGGGCCGCCAGGCGGTGCGCGAACTGTTGATGGCGGAGCGCCGCAAGGTGCACGAGGTCTGGATCAGCGCCGAACTCGAGGGAGATCCCGGCGTTGCGGACATCGTCGAGATCGCCGCTGCACGTCGCGTCCCGCTGCTCCACGTCGCCCGTGCTCGCCTCGAACGCGAAGCGCGCAGCGAGGCACCCCAGGGCGTGCTCGCCCATGCCGCCGAGATCCCGGAGGCGGACCTCGGCGACCTGCTCGGGGTGCGCGGCGGTCGCAACGTGGCGCCGCCGTTCCTGGTGGCGGTGGACGGCGTCACCGATCCCGGCAATCTCGGAGCGATCATCCGGAGCTGCGACGGTGCCGGGGTGACCGGCGTCCTGCTCCCGCGTCACCGGTCGGTGCACGTCACGCCCACCGTCGCCAAAGCGTCGGCGGGCGCGGTCGAGTACGTGCCGATGGCGCTCGTTCCCGGGCTGCCGGGCACCCTCAAGCAACTGTCCGATCGCGGCATCTGGGTGGTCGGGCTCGACGACGGTGCCGATCGATCGCTGTACGAGATCGGTCCCCTCGCGACCGAGCCGATCTGCGTCGTACTCGGCGCGGAAGGCGCTGGGCTCTCGCGGCTCGTCCGCGAACGCTGCGACTCGATCGTCAGCATTCCGATGGCGGGGCGCATCAGCTCGCTGAACGTGTCGACGGCCGCCGCAATTTCTCTCTACGAAGTCTCAAGGTTGCGTCACGAGATGCCGTAGCTTTGGGCGATGGGTGAGACGGGCGATGCAACTGCGGTCGAGGCTGTCCGTGCGACGCCTGGTGTCGCGGCCCACACGTTCGGACGGCGGACCTTCCTCGCCGGCACGGCCGGTGCCATCGCCGGAGCGACCCTGCTGTCCGGGCAGGCGCACGCCGCCGTCGAGCCCGGCGCGAGTTACTTCGAGGTCGTCGCTCAGCGGCGCCTCTGCGACTCGCGGGCTCGCGCCGGTGCGCCCGCCGGGTACGGCTATCAACGCTTGAGCGACCGGTGGATCCGCGTCGGCGTCACCGATCAGCCGGGCGTACCCACCGATGCCGTCGCCGCCGTGCTCAGTGTCACCGGGGTCAGTCGCGGCGCCGGTGCCAACTTCGTCACGGTGTCCCCGTCGGGCGAGGCGATTCCCGACACGTCGAGCCTGAACATGGCGCCCACCGACGGGGCGGTCGCCAACCTCGTCACGATCAAGCTCGGCGGTGGTGCCGTCGACCTGACGTCGTACGTGCCCTGCGATCTGATCGTCGATCTCATCGGGGTGTACCTGCCGACGACGAACACGGTGCGCGCCGGTCGTCTGGTCGCACGTCCGTCTGCCGTGCGCACGCTCGACACGCGTTCGGGGCCGCGGCCCGGGGTCGGTTCGATCTCGCGGGTCAACTTCAACGGGCTCGTCCCCGCAGACGCGACGGCCGTCGTCGGGACGCTCACGGCGGTGACCGCTGGAGCGGCCGGCTACGTCACGGCGTACCCGCGAGGCAACGCCGTTCCCGACACGTCCAACTTGAACGTCGGTGCCGGCGACACGAGGGCGGTCGGCGTGATCACCCAACTGGGGTCCGCCGACGGCGTGCTCGGTGTCGATCTCTACAACTTCTGTGGTGCCCACCTGTTGTTCGACCTCGTCGGGTACATGACCGGGCCGAGCAGCGGTCTGTCCTCGGATGGGCTGTTCGTGCCGATCACACCGACGCGGATGCTCGACACGCGGCGCGAGAAGATGCGGGTGTGGCATCGTTCGACCAAGCAGTTCACGCTGCCGGCGCCGATCAACACGCGCGCCCAGGCGATCGCGATGAACCTGACCGTGACCAACACGGTCGATCCCGGATACTTCACGCTGTTCGCCGCACAGACGCCACTTCGAGAAGTGTCCAACCTGAACGTGACCGCATCTGGTCAGACGATCGCCAACCATGCGATCTGCCGGACCAGCAATGCGGGTGTCGCCTGTTACGCCTATGGCGCGGCCCACGTCATCTGCGATGTGATGGGGTGGTACACCGGGACGCCCGAGCGCGCCGTGTACGGCCCTCCCGTCAATCCGCCACCACCCGGCGGTCCGATCCCATGGATCGTCCAGGTCCCGCGGATCGGCCTCAACCACTGGGTCGTCGACGGCGATGCAAACCGGACGGTCGACAGCGGGAGGACCTGGCACTGGACCGGGACGGGGCTCGTCGGTCAAGGCGCGAACACCGTGTTGTTCGGGCACCGTACCGAGGCCGGCGGACCGTACCGGAACCAGCATCTGATCCAGCCGGGCGACGAGCTCTACATCTCCACCTCCGACCAGCGGCGTTACACCTACCGCAAGGTGGCGGAGTACCTCACGAGCAAGTACGCCAGCGACATCCTGGCCGCCACTCGACAAATCGGCGGCGAGACGGTGTCGCTGGTGTCGTGCAGCAAGACCAACCGATTGCCCACCAGTCTCGAGTACCGATTGGTCACGACGTTCTCGCTCGTGCGCTGGGACGATCTCGGTTGAGACAGCACGGCTCGGTAGCCTGAGCCGCCACGCCGGGTTAGCTCAGTTGGTAGAGCACTTGATTTGTAATCATGAGGTGGCGAGTTCGATCCTCGCACCCGGCTCCAGTGAAAAAGGCCGGCTCAGAGGCCATTTTGCCTCTGAGCTGGATCGACCGAATCGGCTCCGTGCCCACAATTGCCCACATGTGCCCACAGAATCGTTTGCGATCGGCGCATGCAGGGAGCGTTCGCAAGCCGATGCGCTGTCGGGTGTGCAGCGCTGAACGTTCGTCGCTCCGTCTCGCACGACGGTGCGCGACTTCCTCGAACTGTGGCTCGACCCGACGATGTGGCTCGTCGATTGGAAGCGGCCGCCGCGCGCGGGTGACCGCTGTTGTCCGTTGGTGACCGTGGCGTCCCGCTGGTACGTCAACCTGCAGTGTTCAACGCAATTGGGTCGCTTGCATCGAGGGTTGCATCTCTGTGAGCAGGTCGGTCCGTGGCCTCACCTGATGCGTTCAGCGAGTCGTCGGAGTCTCCGCTCCTGACCGAGCCTGGAGCGTGTCGGGTGCTCCGCATCGGGCGCCAGCTCGGCTACCACGTCGCTCGCGAGTACCTCGCCTCCGGCGGGACCAGCGGACGTTCCATGGTTCGATTCGGACGAGAGAACCTGCGCGTACTGCGATGGGCACTGAACGAACTCGCAGACTGAGAGCACGCCAGCTCGCGTACGCGAATCAGTGATTGTGCGGCGGCCCATCGAGCCGAAGAGGCGACCGACTTCGCTGGTGCCGAGTGGCCGGTTGCTCGGACCGAGACGGGAAAGTGCGGTGGTTGTCTGTACAGATCGCTTCTGGCCCGTATGTACACTTACGGTATGGACGTCGCAGTCACCGAACTCAGAGCTCACCTCGGCCGGTGGATCGACGCAGCACGTGAAGGCAACGACATCGTGATCACCGATCGCGGAACCCCGGTTGCCCGAATCGTCGCCCTCGACTCGACACCAGTCATCGACCGCCTCACGGCCCAGGGCGTCATCAGTCGCCCAACGCACCCGACCCGGCCGGTCGCCGGTGACCGGCAACGCCCGACGCCGAAACGACCGGTTGCGGACATCGTCAGCGAGCAGCGTCGCTGAACGTGGCTCTCGTCTATTTCGATTCGAGCGCACTCGTCAAGCTCGTGCTCGACGAAGTCGGGTCAGACGTCGCCGCGGCCTTGTGGAACGCATGCGATGTCGCGCTGTCGAGTCGACTGGCGTATCCCGAGGTCTGCGCAGCACTTGCAGCCGCCGAGCGCAACCACGACTTGACCGCGTCGGAGGCTGCGGCGGCTGCGTTCGACTGGGAACTGTTCTGGGGATCGATGCGTCCGGTCGAGTTGTCCGCCGACGTCGAGCGAGGTGCCGGTTCGCTCGCCGCAACGCATCACCTCCGCGGGGCTGACGCAGTGCATCTCGCCAGTGCGCTTGCACTCGGCGCGACCGATCTCACCGTCGTGGTGTGGGACAAGCGCCTTCACGCCGGCGCCGCTGCGGTCGGCCTCGCTGTCGCTCCAGCCACCCTCGCGTGATATCCCGATCCTCGAACTGAGCGATTCCGAGTCCTCAGCGCACACCCATCGCCGGTACGCCAGTGCCCTGGGACTGCGATGAGTTCAGCCCGGACAAATTGCGCCGAGACTCATCGCAACGTGCGCAGCACTGCGGCCCTTCCCGGGCACCTGCTCTTCCTTGCGGTCGTGGTCGCCGGCGCGTTCGGCCTGTGGTTTACGATGTCAGCGAGGCGCTCGGCGGCGCCGATGACGACACTGGGTGGATCCCGATGCCCAACGCGTACGCCTGCACCGGCGCCACCGAGTACCGCTCGCTGCTCTGGGCCGACATTCGGTTCGTCCTGGCACGCGCTGCCGGCCCCGGAACCTCGTACGTCGCGGCCTGGAGCATCGGTGACACGGAGCTCGCCTACTCGCCTGCGCTCGCCGTCGAGATCACTGAACCGAGCGGGATCACCACCGCCGACGGGATCGGGCTCCGTCCCTCGGCCGATCGGCTCGAAGACGTCGGGTGGGCCCAGTTCTTGCGGCAGGACGACCAATTCTTGGGTCTTGCCGGAACGGGACCGGTCGGCTTCCAGCTCGGCGACGCTGCCCGGGTCGTTGCGATGAGCTACGAGCAGAACGACTGCTGACCCAACGGTGCTTCCCGGAGTTCGCGCATTTGCCGGCTCAGCCCCAACCGGCCACCGGCGGCGCGCCTCTCGCGTCGCGTCACCGCGATGAACGAGGCGGCAGTCGTTGCTTCGTCTGCTGGTTGGTTCAGGTCGCTCGTCGGAGGTTTGCGGCGTGTTCGACTCGCGCTCGGAACACTCGCCAGCGTCGTTCGTTGTCGTGGACCAGGCTGGCGAAGTCGCTCAGCAGATCGGCGGCGTGGTCGATCATCTCGGCAGCAGAGTGAACGTGGCCGGCTGCGACGTGATGATCGGCAAGGTCGGCGCGAAGGGCCGCCGGTGCGAAGTCGACCTGGTCGAGCAGATCGGCAGCGCGGCTGAGGATCCGCCCGACGAGGGTGACTGTCGATGCGCCCTGCCAGTTGTTCGCAATGATGCGATGCCGTTCGCCGAGCAGGTCGGCGAGTTCTGCGATGTCGAACAACGCAGGGACCACCGACCACGACGACTGCATCGCCGTAGCGAGCCACTCGCCGGCCGCGGTCGAGTCGGTGGCCAAGGTCCGCAGCTCACGCTCGAGCCGCGTGATCTCGCTCGGTTCGCCTTCGCCCTCCATGAACAAGATCCCGTCGAGTTGGAGCGCGGCGTCGGCGTTGAGGTCGTCGGCTCCCTCGTACGGGCTGAGCACAGAGCGCATCGACGGATCTGTCACCAACCAGCGGTCAGCGAGAGCGTGCAACGAACGCGAGTGACGCTGCAGGACCACGGCTTGCTCCCGCGGCGACGACGAGTAGAACTTCTCGTGTTCACGATGGAACGCCGTCATGTTGAGCATCGCATCCAGCAGTGCCAACACCTCGGAGTCGGATCGAGCACCCATCCGCTTGCCTCCACTGTCGACTCACACCATTGTCGATCCCTGACTCGGCGACAAGGAAGGGCCATTCGCCCTGACCCGGCGTCCTGAGGCAGTCCGATCACAGAGCAGCCTCGAGTGACCCCGCACCCGGCTCCAGTGAGCAACGCGAACTCCTGTGCGCCGACAGGATGTACGCGACGAACGATCTGGCCCGGCGAGGTCTGCAGCGAATCGGCGTCCAACACGCACGCTGAGTCGAGGGGCCAGGGCGTCAGACCAGTCCGAGGGCGACCATCGCATTCGCGACACGGTGGAAGCCGGCGATGTTGGCCCCCTTCACCAGATCGGTCGGCGCACCGTACTCCTCGGCGGTGTCATGGCACAGCTGGTGGATGTTGTGCATGATCTCGGCGAGGCGGGCCTCGGTGTGCTCGAAGCTCCACGAATCTCGCGAGGCGTTCTGTTGCATCTCGAGCGCCGAGGTCGCAACCCCTCCGGCGTTCGCTGCCTTGCCCGGCCCGAAGGCGATCTTCGCGTCCATGAACGCCCTGACCGCGTCGGGTGTGCACGGCATGTTGGCACCCTCGGCGACGGCGATGCAGCCGTTGTCGAGCAGCGTGGCAGCGTCCTTGCCCGACAGCTCGTTCTGGGTGGCCGACGGTACGGCGACATGGCACGGCACCTCCCAGACGCTGCCCACCGGCACGAACCTCGCCGACGGCCGACGTGTCGCATACGTCTCGATCCGCCCGCGTTCCACCTCCTTCACCTGCTTGAGCAGTTCGAGGTCCAGCCCGTCGGGATCGTGGACGTAGCCGGACGAATCGGAGCAGGCCACGACGGTGGCACCGAGTTGCTGCAGTTTCTCGACGGCGTAGATCGCCACGTTGCCGGCACCGGACACGACCGCTGTGCGGCCGTCGAGGGACGTGTTGCGTGCTGCAAGCATCTCGCGAACGAAGAATGCCGCGCCGTATCCGGTGGCTTCCGTGCGAACGAGCGCACCTCCCCAGTCCGTGCCCTTGCCGGTGATGACGCCGCTCTCGTAGCGGTTGGTCATCCGTTTGTACTGGCCGAAGAGGTAGCCGACCTCGCGGACTCCCACGCCGATGTCGCCGGCCGGGACGTCGGTGTACTCGCCGATGTTGCGAGCGAGCTCGGTCATGAAGCTCTGGCAGAAGCGCATGATCTCGGCGTCGCTGCGGCCCTTCGGGTCGAAGTCGCTGCCGCCCTTGCCCCCGCCGATCGGCATGCCGGTCAGCGCGTTCTTGAAGATCTGCTCGAAGCCGAGGAACTTGATGATCCCGAGGTTGACCGAGCGGTGGAACCGAAGTCCCCCCTTGTAGGGGCCCAAGGCGCTGTTGAACTGGACACGCATGCCGCGGTTGATGTGCACCTCGCCCGAGTCGTCCTGCCACGGGACGCGGAAGATGATCTGACGTTCGGGCTCACAGATGCGCTGGATGATCTTCTGGTCGGCAAATTCCGGATGCTTGGCGATGACCGAGCCGAGCGACTCGAGCACCTCGCGCACCGCCTGGTGGAACTCGGTTTCGCCGGGGTTCCGGCGGACCACCTCGTCGAAGACGTCGGTGAGTTTCTCGTCGATCACCGCCGCCGACCCGAGGGGCGCAGGCGACCGGCGGTGTCGCGTCCGATTGGCGATGGTGCATTCACCGCGCGCCGATACCCCGAGCGGTGGGAGCCGAAACGGACGGCGTCGGCTGCCAGGTGATCGTCGCCGTGGTCGCCAACGCCGCGCTCGATGAGTCGTCCGACCAGATCGCGGCGTGCCGCGCATTGCAGTCCATCGAAGGCTCGGGCGATCGGTGGTTATAGTTCTGTAACAGAATGAATTACCTGGCCACCGACGTCGAGCTGCCGACCAAGGAAGCCGCACGTCCCGACTGGCTGAGGCAGCGGTCGTGGGCGCCGTGGGCGGCCGTCGCTGCGGTGTGCTTCGGGGCCTTCATGGGCCAGCTCGATGCGAGCATCGTGACGTTGGCCTACCCGGCGCTCGAGGCCGAGTTCGGTGCATCGCTCGGCACGATCCAGTGGGTCTCGCTCTCCTATCTCCTCGTACTGGCCGTCCTCCTGGTGCCGGCCGGCCGATCGTCGGACGCCCGCGGTCGCAAGCTGATGTACCTCCGGGGATTCGCGATCTTCACGGCGGCATCGGCGGCGTGTGCCGCAGCGCCGTCGCTCGAGGTACTGATCGCGTTTCGCGCCGTGCAAGCCATCGGCGCCGCACTGCTGCAGGCCAACAGCATCGCTCTCGTCACCCTGAGCGTGGCGCCGAGCAGCCGGCGCGCCGCCTTGGGCGTACAAGCAGCCGCTCAGGCGCTGGGACTCGCCCTCGGCCCCACGATCGGCGGTGTCATGGTCGAGAATGTCGGCTGGCGATCCGTGTTCTGGGTCAACATCCCCGTCGGGCTGATCGCCATCGTCGCCGGTCGCACGATGCTGCCTCGCAGCCGCGACCTCCAACCGATCGGCCGTCCCGACCGCCTCGGCTTCGTCCTGCTGGCCACGACTGCGTGCGGAGCGTTGCTCGCACTCAGCGGCGTGTCGGGCGCCGACATCGGTGTCGCGGTCACGATCGCCCTCGCCGTCGTCGCAGCGGTGTCGGGCGTGGCGCTCGCATTCGTCGAGCGCCGGTCGGCGAACCCGCTGCTCGACCCGCGTGTGCTCGTGCTGCCGGGTGTGGTGATCGGCCTCGGACGCGCCTTCGCCGGCTACCTGGTGCTGTTCGCACCGCTCGTGCTGTTCCCGACCGTGTTCGACGAGTGGGGGCTCGACGTCGCTCGAGGTGGGCTCGTCCTGACTGCGCTGCCGGCAGGCTTCGCCGGTGCAGCACTGCTCGGGAACCTGCTTCCCGGACACCTCAGCAACGAACACCGGCTCACCGGGGGAGCGGTCGTCGCGGCGGTCGCCTATGTCCTCCTGGCGTTCGCCTGGCGGTCGACGGCCGACACGGCGGTGTTGTTGGCGTTCATCGGTGCGGGGCTCGGGCTCGCACTCCCGGCGAACAACGCTGCGGTGATGTCGTCGGTGCCGAGGACGTTCGCTGCGGTGACCGGCGGTCAGGTCAACGTGTCGCGGGCCCTCGGGACGTCGGTCGGTGTCGCGCTCGCCACGTTCGGCATCCACGTCGCCGCGCGCCTCGAGGTGCCGTCGCCGCCGGTCGTGCTCCTTACTCTCGCTGCGGTTGCGGCGCTGATCGCTGTCACGACGCTCCGTGCCGGACCCGTCGGTCCAGTCACCCACGACGAGGCCCTCGAGCTCTGATACACAAGACGGCATGGATGCGCCGCCCGGACCAGGCCCTGTCGGCGCTGGCATCGATCCGGCCGACCTGGCGGAACTCGTCGCCCGGCTCCGGCGTGCGATGCGGCGTGCGGCCCGGCGGTCGGCGCCCGACCTCGAACTGAGCGTCGCCCAGCTCGAACTCATGACCGCCGTGGCCTCGATGCCCTCGGCCCGCTCCGGCGAACTGGCCGATTCGCTGCACATCGCACCCAATTCGGTGAGCACGCTGACGAACGACCTCGTGAAGCTCGGGATGATCGAACGCTGCCGCGGCACCGCGGACCGACGCACCGTCGAGCTCACACTCACTGCTGCAGGCGTCAAGTCGCTCGCCCAGTGGCAGGCGACGAACGAGGAACTGATCTCCGTGGCGCTCTCGGCGGTGAGCGCCGACGACCGGGTCAGGATTGCGCGCGCCCTGCCGTCGCTGCATCGGCTCGTGGAACGACTCGACGCACCTGCCGACACCGTCTGACCCCTCGACGAGATGTGTGTGAGCGACGATCCCCCGCAGCGATGTGCACTCACCCGAACCCGGTGCCGGGAGGGCAACTCGGTGTGTGCGCGGTCAGCCGGTCACATCGCCGGCGACGGCGATCTCGCGGACGCGGGCCAGCAGCACCTCGAGCGCTGGACGGTTGAGCCCGCCCTCGGGGATGATCACGTCGGCGTAGCGCTTGCTCGGCTCGATGAAGCGCTCATGGGCGGGACGCACGGTCTCGAGGTACTGCTCGATCACGAACTCGGGTGTGCGTCCTCGCTCGGCGACGTCGCGACGCAGGCGCCGGATGAGGCGGATGTCCGCGGCGGTGTCGACGAAGATCTTGAGGTCGAAGCGCTGGCGCAACGCTCGATCCCACAGCACGAGGATTCCGTCGACGACCACGATCCGAGCCGGTTCCACCATGCGGACGCGGTCGCTGCGGTTGTGCTGGGTGTAGTCGTAGACGGGAACCGGCACCGATGCACCGTTGGCGAGCGCCGCCAGATGATCGTTCAGCAGCGCCCAGTCGAATGCGTCGGGATGGTCGTAGTTGACCGCTCGACGTTCCTCGATCGGCGTGTCGCCCAGGTCGAGGTAGTACGAGTCGAGCTCGATCAGCGACAGGTGGTCGGCGCCCGTCATCGACGCCAGACGCTCGGTGACGGTCGTCTTGCCCGAGCTGCTGCCGCCCGCGATGCCGATGATGAAGGGACGCCTCGACACGCCCCGCACGATAGGGGAATCGTCGGCCGGATGAGGCGTGGAGCGAGGGTGCTTGTATTCCGGCACCGTTTGCGGCCAACCTGTGCGGGATGCTCGACGAACGCTCTGCCGCCATGCTCGACTTCGAACGTGCGTGGTGGAACAACGACGAACCGCGTGACCAGGTCATTCGCGCGCGCTTTCAGTGTTCGCCGGAGGAATACCATGCGGAACTGACCAAGGTGCTCGACGATCCGGCTGCGATGGACCATGACCCGCTCGTGGTGCGTCGACTCAAGCGGCTGCGTCTGCGGGCCCGCAAGGCCCGCCTCGACGGAGTTGCGTCGTCGGCGGCAGGAGAGGGAGCGCACGCATGAGCTACGAAGACCCCGACGCACCGGTGACACCGACGCCGTCTCGCCGATCACCCCGCCAGGGTGTCGGCGGTTCACCGATGGGCTCGACGATCAGCATCGTCCTCGCCGTCGTGGCCGTGATCGTCGGTTTCCTGATCCTCAACAACATCACCGACGACGGTCCGTCCGGGAGCGACAACGCGGGTGTCCCCACCGATTCGACGCCCGGCGACACCACCAACAGCTCGGTCGTCGAGAACACCACGACGACCACGACCGAGCCGCCCTTCGTCACCGAGGGGGCGACCGTCGTCGTCGCCAACGCCAGCGGCGTCCCGGGCTCGGCCGGTCGGATGACGACCGAGCTCGCGACGCTCGGCTTCACGATGGGTACCGCCACGAACTCGACGCAGTCGGGGCTCACCGCATCGGTGGTCCAGTACGACCCGACGATCGCAGCGGCGCAGGACGTTGCCGATTCGGTCGCGCGCAGCATGGGTGGCCTGACCGTCGAACCGCTGCCGACACCGCCGCCGGTCGAGGGCGAGACGCTCGACGGCGCCGGTGTGCTCGTCCTGCTCGGGACCGACGAAGCCGACAAGACGATCGCCCAGCTCTCGGCGCCCGGCGCCGCTGTGACGCCGGCGCCGGATGTCTCCGGCGACACCACTGGCGACACGACCGGCGACACGACCGGCGACACGACCGGCTGACACCAGCCCACCCCGTTTGCGTGACATTCCCGGGGGCATGGACCACCGGAATCGGCACACGCATGGGCAGTCGGTCAGCCGGCGGCCGCCAGCCACGTGGCGGCGGCGTGCTCGACGAGACGTTTCGGTTCGGCGAAGGCTTCCTCCTCGCCGTAGTCGTCGACGAGTGACACCACCTCGATGCCTGCGGGCACCGATCGATCGGAGCGGTCGTCGGAGCCGACGATCGCGAGAACCGGCACCCCGAGATCGGACACGATCGAGGCGACGCCGCCGACCACCTTGCCCGCCGAGCTGCTGTCGTCGAGACACCCCTCGCCGGTGATCACGAGATCGGCGCCCTCGAGATGGTCGTAGAGGTCCAGCTCGTCGGCTACCAACTCGAAACCGGGCAGCAGCGTGCCGCCGAGCGCAGCGAGCGCCCCGCCGAGCCCACCGGCAGCACCACCGCCGGGGATCGACGTGACATCGACGCCGAAATCCTCGATGAACATCTGCGTCAACCGCTCAAACGGCGCGTGAGCATCGCCACCTGTGCCGGCGATGCACCTTTCTGAGGGCCGAACAGGGCAGCTGCGTCGGTGAAGG
>CAVSIX010000005.1:0-395530 GCA_963728195.1 Ilumatobacteraceae bacterium
CCGACGACGTCGATCTGGTGGCCCATCTCCTGCTCGATCACATCCTGCCGAGGCTCGTTGCGCTGCGGGGCGATCTGATGCTGCATGCGGCCGGGGTGGTCGGACCGAGTGGTCGGGCCCACCTGTTCCTCGGCCCGTCGGGCACGGGCAAGAGCACGCTGGCGACGGCATTGGCGGCGACGGGATGGTTGCTGTTGGACGACGACGGTGTTCGTGTGTCGAACCGATGGCGTTTGGCTGGCCGTTCCCGGGTATTCGGGGGTGCGCTTGCTCCCCGATTCCGCCGAGGCGGTCGTACCTGGACTCGTCCGAGGGCGGCCAATGTCGCAGGGCCATCCGAAACACCGCTATCCGGTCGACGGCACCACGCTACGGATGGCTCCCGGCCCGGCGCCAATTGGGTGTATCTACCTCGTCGAGCGCGGCGGCGACGGCAACGCGCCGTGTGTCACGGCACTGGGCTTCGCCGGGAGCATCACCGCACTCGCCGAGCAGGCCTTCCACCTCGCCGGCGAACCGACGTTGATAGCCCGCCAGGCGTTCGAGCACGCGGCGGCGGTCGCCGCTGCCGTACCCGTTCGCCGGTTGCGCACCCCTCCCGGACTCGAGAGGATGACGGCGACGATCACGCAAATGCGTGGTCTGGACGCAGCATTCAGCTGAACTGCTCGGCCTGCATGGAGTACAGCTCTGCGTAGACGCCACCGAGTGCCATCAGCTCCTCGTGGTCGCCGTGCTCGGCCACACGACCGTCGAGCAACACCAGGATCTGATCGGCCCGACGCACCGTGGCGAAGCGATGCGAGATGAACACGACCATGCGATCGCGCCCGAGTTCGCCGAGCCGCTCGAAGAGGTCCCGCTCGGCGCGGGCGTCGAGAGACGCGGCCGGTTCATCCATGATGACGAGTGGGGCGTCGCGGAAGAACGCCCGGGCGATCGCAACCCGCTGCCATTGCCCGACGGAGAGTTCGGTGCCTCCCGTAAACGAGGTCGAAAGCCGTGTGTCGTAACCGTCGGCCAACGGCGCGATGAAGTCATCTACCCCGCCACGACGGGCCGCTTCGCGAATCGCCACGTCGTCTTCGATGCGGTCGATTGCACCGAAGCCGATGGCCTGGCGAGCGGTGTGTTCGAAGCGGGTGAAGTCCTGAAAGACGGGGGCAACGCGAGCCCGAACGTCGGCGGGGTCGCACGTGGAGATGTCGGTGCCGTCCCAACGGATCGACCCCGATGTGGGAGGGAGCAGCCCGCACAGCAGCTTGGCCAGCGTGCTCTTTCCGGCACCGTTGGGCCCGACGATGGCAACCACGTTGCCGGGCTCCAGCCGCAGGCTCACGCCTGGAGCACGGGGTGATCGCTGGTCGGATACGAGTAGCCGACGTCGTCCAGCACGATCTCGCGCGGTCGGTCCGGCACATCGACGACCAGCGCCGAGCGAGCGTCGGCCGGCAGGCAGGAGTGTCCGGAACGACTCGAAGTCGCGCAGGAAGGTGACGCCTTCGACCAGCGATTCCATGGCACTCCCGCTGCTGCGCAAGCGTCCGGCGAGTGCTGAAGGGCGACGATCGCAACGGCAGCGTCGGCCACGCTGATGCGGTCGTCGAGGGCGAGCAGCATGACGGTCGCCAACGACGCCACGAGGATGACAGCGGTGATCGACGAGCCGACGAGCGGCGAGCATGGTGCGCTTCTTCACGACCGTCGGTGTTGCGTACCCGTTCGGCGAAGAGTTCGTCGTGGCGGGAGCGCAGCCAGCAGGCGAGCCCGAAGGCCCGGACCTCGCGGGCTTCGAGCCGGTCGGTGAGGAGCCGTTCGTGGTACGAGCGGTCGCGGTCGAGTTCGGCGAGATCGTAGTGCATCCGATACAGGGCCCGGGTGTTGCGGACGTTGACGACGGCGATCGGGATGAAGGCGACGAGTGCCACGGGAACGAGAAGCGGCGTGACGGAGAGCAGCACACCGACAACCACGACGGCGGAGAAGACCGTGGTCATGAGGGTGACGAGACCCCACACGACCTGCCACGCATAGGTGTCGGCGTGTTCTCTGGCGAGGCGGATGCGATCGTGGAAGCCGGGGTCTTCGAAGGCTTCGAGCTCGACGGCGGTAGTGACCTCGAGGAGCTGGTCCATGGCGCGGCGGTGCACGAGTTCGCCGAGCAGAATCCGAAGTTCGGCCGTTGAGGTGTTCACGAGCGAGGTGCCGACGAGCGAGATGCCGAGCAGCACGAGCCACGGGGCGAGATCGGCGGCGTCCACATCGGTGCTGTCGGTCAGCAGCTCGACCAACTGGCGGCCGATGAGCAGCTCGGCTCCGGTCAGGAGCGCCCCGACGACGGCAAGTGCAATGGTCAGCCCTGTCTCCCGCGGCGCCGCCGCCCACACGAGCCGGCCCGCCGTGCGTACGTTCCGATGGACCCCCGCCACCGGATGGAAGCGGGCTGTTCGGGGAAGCCGCTTCGTCCACGGGCCAACAATGACACACGATCCGCGGGCTACAGTTGTGTCGTCCCGATCCGACATGGAGCGACCCCCGATGGCCGAAGAGTTCACGATCGACGACGACACCGTGCTGTCGATTCCCGACCACGTGTTGTCCCGCAAGGCGTCGGGCGAAACGGTACTGTTGAGCCTCGCCGACGAGCACTACTACGGCCTCGACGGTGTCGGCACGCGCTTGTGGGAACTGATCGAGGCGGGCACGACGTTCGGTGAAGCGGTGTCGACGCTTTGCGCCGAGTACAACGTGGATCCGATGGTGTTGACAGCCGATCTTCGGGCGTTGCTGGCAGACCTCGATCGCACCGACCTCGTGGAGTTACAGCCACTTGGTTCCGAATAACTCGCTCGACGGACCAACAAGCAGCTATTGTGTCGAGATGGATGTTTCCGACACCGACAAGACTCTGGCGAGCCTCCGTCGGCGCGCCAGTCCTACCGAGCGCCAGCTCTCCGCGCCTTCGGCCCGCTGAGCCAGGTCACTCAGGGCTCGAGGGGCGGAAATGCAGACGCAAGGGTGCTGAGGGAAATAAGGGGAAGTAAAAGGACCTGCGATCACGCCGAGCGCGAAGGTCCGACGAGGGACCGCGAGGCTTTTGTCGCATGCTGGCCCAGCACAAATGGATCTGGGTTCATCGTTTCTGTCGTGCGCCCTCGTTCCTGCGACACGGCTTGCCCTGCGTAAACATGGGCTGCAAGGCGCCGCGAGATTGCTTGCCGCCAGAAGCGATCGCCCGGCAGAGAATGACCGACCCCCTGTTCGCAGAGCGGGTGGCGAAGGCCGTTGCGATGGTTTCCCGCCGACCGATCGTCCGCGGGACCTGTCTCCCGCGATCGCTCACGACGTGGTTCTTGCTTCGGCGAAGTGGGATCGATGCCGTCGTCGTCCTGGGGGCAGACATCTCGAATGGCGATGGGTTGCCGGCCCACGCCTGGGTAGAGGTGATGGCATTCCTCTCAACGAGGCGGCCGACGTTCGCGAACGTTCGGAAGTTTCGGGCTCGAGTCCCCCGGCTCCCCCCGAGCCAGGTGTGAACCGGTGAGTGGCTTCGGCGTCATCACCCGGTGGAACGGTACGCCCGATCCAAATCGAGGTCGAGACTCCGAGCCGGGATCGCCGCCCGAGGGCGAGAATCCTTCGCTGACCGAACTGGGTGAAGTCGCCTGGTCCATGCCCAGTTCGCTAGCACGTTCGAAGCGGAACGAGAGGTCCACCAACGCGTCACGTCGTCGAGACGTCTGGCTGACGGCGGATGCCCGCATCGACAACCGGGACGACCTCCGCCGAGCTTCGCGGGCCAGTTCGAGCACCCCCTCGACACCGACGCCGACTTCATTCTCGCAGCCTAAAGCAGCGGGGTGACAGCAATACGTGGAGATGTTCTATGTGCCTGTTGCTTGGTTCAGTTCTGGGTCTTGCTGTCACCCCACTGCTCGTAGGCTGCGAGAATGAAGTCGGCGTCGGTGTCGAGGGGGTGCTCGACCCGGCCTGCTAATGCTCGGCGAAGGTCGTCTCGGTTGTCGATGCGCGCATCCGCCGTCAGCCAGATGTCACGACGAACGTGATGCGTTGGCTCGAACTCTCGTTCCGCTTCGAATGTGCTAGCGAACTGGGCATGAACCAGGATGACGTCACCCAGTTCGCGTCTAGCGAAGCCTTTCCGCCCTCGTGCGGCAATCCCGGCTTGCAGGTCTCGAACTCGATTTGGCTCGGGCGCACCGCCCCACCGGGTGATCACGCCAAACCCACTCACTGGTTCACACCAGGCTTTGTGTAAGCCACGGGAGCTCGAGCCCGAAGCTTCCGAAACGTTCGCGAACGTCGGCTGCCTCGTTCGAGGAACCCCATCAACCTCGACCCAGGCGTCGGCCGGCAACCCATCGACACTCGAGATGTCGGCTCCCAGGACGACGACGGCATCGATCCCACGTCGCCGAAGCAGGAACCACGTTGTGAGCGATCGCGGCAGACAGGTTCCGCGGATGATCGGCCGGCTCGCAACCATCGCAACGGTCTTCGCCACTCGCTCTGCGACGTGGGGGTCGGTCATTCTCGCCGGGCGATCGCTTCGTGCGGCGAGCAAACGCGCGGTGTCTTGCAGCCCATGTTCACGCAGTGCAAGACGTGTCGCAGGAACAAGTGCGCACGACAGAAACAATGAACTCAGCTCCACTTGTGCTGGGCCAGAATCGAAAGTCGGACTCCGGGTCCCTCACGGATCTTCGCCGCTCGGCGTCTTCCGCAGGTCCTTACTACCCCTTATTTCCCCCAGCACCCTTGCCGTCTGCATTTCCGCCCTCGAGCCCTGAGTGACCTGGCTCAGCGGGCCGAAAGCCCGCAGAGCTGGCGCTGCGGTAGGGCTGGAGCGTCGACGCAGGCTCGCCATGAGTCTTGTCGGTGTCGGAAACATCCATCTCGAAAGAATAGCGGCTTGTTGGTGGGTCGAAGCGAGTTATTCGGAACCAAGTGGCTGAAAGTGGACGAGGTCGGTGCGATCGAGATGTGCCAGCAACGCCCGAAGATCGGCCGCCAGCACCTCGGATCGACGTTGTACTCGGCGCAGAGCGTCGACATCGCTTCTCCGAACGTCGTGCCCGCCTCGATCAATTCCCACAGACGGGTGCCGACACCGTCGAGGCCGTAGTAGTGCTCGTCGGCGAGGCTCAACAGAACCGTTTCGCCCGACGCTTTGCGGGACAACACGTGGTCAGGAATCGACAACACGGTGTCGTCGTCGATCGTGAATCGTCGGCCATCGGGAATCGCGCTCCATCGTCGGGAATCAGGACTACACGACTGTAGCCCTCGATCGATGTGTCATTGTTGGCCCGTGGACGAAGCGGCTCCCCCGATCAGCCCGCTTCCCGCCGGATGGCGGGGTCCGTCGGAACCGTACGCACGGCGGGCCGGCTCGTGTGGGCGGCGGCGCCGCGGGAGACCGCGCTGACCATTGCGCTCGCCGTCGTCGGGGCATTGCTGACCGGAGCGGAGCTGCTCATCGGCCGCGCAGCTGGTGGAGCTGTTGACCGACAGCACCGACGTGGACGCCGCCGACCTCGTACCGTGGCTCGTGCTGCTCGGCATCGCGCTCGTCGGTACGTCGCTCGTGAACACCTCCACGGCGGAACTCCGCATCCTGCTCGGCGAACTCGTGCACCGACGCGCGATGGACCAGCTCCTCGAGGTGACCACCGCCGTCGAACTGGAGGCGTTCGAAGACCCCGGCTTCCACGATCGCGTCCGGCTCGCCAGAGAACACGCCGACACTTACGCGTGGCAGGTCGTGTGGGGTCTCGTCACCTTCATCACCACGGTGCTCTCCGCCGTCGTGGTCGTCGGCGTGCTGCTGTCCGTCGCGCCGCTTCTCGTTCCCGTCGCACTCGTCGCCTTCATCCCCATCGCCATCGTCAACGTCCGCAACACCCGGGCGCTGTACCGGATGCACTACGACCTCGCCGAACTCGACCGCGACCGCTCGTACCACGAACGGCTCCTCACCGACCGGCTCGAAGCCCGCGAGGTCCGCGCCTTCGGGCTCGCCGGCTGGCTGCGCTCCCGCCACGACGAACTCTTCGCCGAACGGGTACGCAACACCCGGCGCGTGGTGAAGAAGCGCACCGTGCTCGCCCTCGTCGGCTCGTCGATCACCGCCGTCATCCTCGTGGCGTCGTTGGCGGCCGTGATGCTGCTCGCCCTCGACGAGCAGATCAGCGTCGCCGACGCCGCCGTCGCGATCGTCGCCCTCCAGCAGCTCGCCGGCCGCTTGCGCAGCAGCGGGAGTGCCATGGAATCGCTCGTGGAAGGCGTCACCTTCCTGCGCGACTTCGAGTCGTTCCGCACGCTCCTGCCTGCCGGCCGACGCTCGCTCGGCGCTGCTCGCCGAGGTGCCGGCCCGACCGCGCCGAGATCGTGCTGGACGACGTCGGCTACTCGTATCCGACGAGCGATCACCCCGTGCTCCACGGCGTGAGCCTGCGGCTGCGAGCCCGGCCAAGGTGGTGGCCATCGTCGGGCCCAACGGTGCCGGAAAGAGCACGCTGGCCAAGCTGCTGTGCGGGCTGCTCCCCCCCACATCGGGGTCGATCCGCTGGGACGGCATCGACATCTCCACGTGCGACCCCGCCGACGTTCGGGCTCGCGTTGCACCCGTCTTCCAGGACTTCACCCGCTTCGAACACACCGCCCGCCAGGCCATCGGCTTCGGTGCCATCGACCGCATCGACGACGACGATGGCGATTCGCGAGGCCGCCCGCCGCGCCGGGGTCGACGACTTCATCGCGCCGATGGCCGACGGTTACGACACCCGGCTTTCCACCTCGTTCGCCGGAGGCACCGAACTCTCCGTCGGGCAATGGCAGCGGGTTGCGATCGCCCGGGCGTTCTTCCGCGACGCGCCACTCGTCATCATGGACGAACCGGCCGCGTCACTCGACGCCCGCGCCGAGCGGGACCTCTTCGAGCGGCTCGGCGAACTCGGGCGCGATCGCATGGTCGTGTTCATCTCGCACCGCTTCGCCACCGTGCGTCGGGCCGATCAGATCCTGGTGCTGCTCGACGGCCGCGTGGCCGAGCACGGCAACCACGACGAGTTGATGGCACTCGGTGGCGTCTACGCCGAGCTGTACTCGATGCAGGCCGAGCAGTTCAGCTGAGTGCTGCGTCCAGACCGCGCAGCTCTGCGTGATCGTCGCCGTCATCGTCTCGAGTCCGGGCGGGGTGCGCAGCAGACGCACGGGCACGGCTTCGGCGACCGCCGCCGCGTGCTCGAACGCCTGGCGGGTGATCGACGTCGGTTCGTCGGCGAGGTGGAAGGCATGCTCGGTGAGTGCGGTGATGCTCGCCGGCGAAGCCCAGTCGCCGTGACGCACGGCGCGTTCGCCGTCGTCGCCGCGCTCGACGCAGGTAGATGCACCCGATCGGCGACCGGGCCGGGGGCCATCCGCAGCGTGGTGCCGTCGACCGGATAGCGGTGCTTCGGGTGGTCCTTCGCCATCGGCCGTCCCTCGGACGAGTCCAGGCACGACGGCCTCGGCGGAATCGGGGAGCAGGCGCACCCCCGAATACCCGGGAACGGCCAGCCACACGCCATCGGTCTCGAGCACCCGCACGCCGTCGTCGTCCAACAGCGGCCATCCCGTCGCCGCCAACGCCGTCGCCAGCGTGCTCTTGCCCGTGCCGGACGGGCCGAGGAACAGGTGGGCCCGGCCGCTCGGGCCGACCACGCCGGCCGCGTGCAGCATCAGGTCGCCCCGCAGCGCCACGAGCCTCGGCAGGATGTGATCGAGCAGGAGATGGGCCACCAGATCGGCGTCGTCGGTCTCGTCGGCTCGCAGCGTCACGTGGGTACGGCTCAGCTCGAACGTCGCCCACCCCGGGAACTCGACGATCACGTTGCTCGCCCACCCAGTGCTCGAAGCACCACGGATCGTCCGGGTCGTCGGTTCGCGTGTGGCGAGCCAGCGGGATGGGTTCGGTTGTCAACGCCAGCCGAAACTCCACGTCGACGGGGCCCGGCTCCGTCTCGGGAATCGGCAGCAGCGCCGGGCTCGACATCCGCAAGCCGTGCACCAGATAGTGATGCAGCCCGGCCATAGCCGCGAACGATACCGAATGCAATGCACCTCGGATTCTCCGGGGTGCGCCTCCAACGAGAGCACCCGTCAGTAACATCTCGTGTCCTATGGCTGGCGAGAACGAGGAGATGACGCTGCGCGAGTACGCCAGCATCGTGGCGCGCCGCAAGTGGATCGTCATCTTCGCCGTCGTGATCGCGACCGTCGATCGCGATCGCTCTCACCTCCCTGCAGACGCCGATCTACTCCGCCTCGTCCGACGTGCTCGTCCAGCCACGCGGGCAGGACGGGTTCTTCGAGAATCAGGATCAACTACGTCGACTCCGACCGGGCGATCGAGACCGAGATCCAGGTGATCGAGGGGCAGGAGGTCAGCCAGCGGGTGCAGGACGATCTCGGCCTGGCCGACGCCGCCACCCGGCGCCAGCGCCGCGCGCGGTCGGCACCACCGACGTCGATCTCCATCACCGTCGTCGACGCCAACGCGACCAACGCAGCCACCCTTGCCAACGCCTACGCCGTCGCGTACATCGACGTGCGGCGCGAGCAGGCCGTCAACGAACTCCTCGCCGTCAGCACCGAGGTGCAGGCCGCCATCGACGACCTCCAGGCCGAACTCGACGCGCTCGCCGACGACGACCCTCGACGCCCCGCACTGGTCAATCAGCTTGTCGAACTTCAACACCACGCTCGACCAACTCCGGGTCGACGCCGCGCTGCGCACCGGTGGCGTGGCGGTCATCAAGTCGGCCGACGGTTCCGACGGTGCCGATCGAGCCGACGCCGACGCGCACGGCCGTCCTCGCCGCCGTCGTCGGGCTGCTGATCGGTCTCGGCGCCGCGTTCCTGCTCGACTACCTCGACGACAAGGTCCGTTCCGAGGACGACCTCGAGGCGTTGGTCGACAAGCCGGTGCTCGCCGTCGTCCCGGTCGACCCGCCGCCCGACAATCGACCGATCGCCATCAGCGAGCCCGGCCACGTCGCCGTCGAGGCCTACCGCGGGCTGCGCACCAACGTGCAGTTCCTCGGGCTCGACCGACCGATCAGCGTGATCCAGATCACCAGCTCGATGGCCGGCGAGGGCAAGACCACCACGTCGGCGAACCTTGCCGTCGTGCTCGCGCAGGCCGGCCACCGCGTCGCCCTGGTCGACGCCGACCTTCGCCGGCCCCGCATGCATCGAGGTGTTCGGCGTGCCACAGTCGCCGGGGTTCACCGACCTGCTGCTCGGCGCGGACGCCAAGGACGTCGTCACCCACGTCGACATCGACGGCGGCCACTCGCCTGAGCGTGTACCCGTCCGGAGCGGTTCCGTCGAACCCGAGCGAGCTCCTCAGCGGGCGACGCGATCCAGCAAGCTGCTCGCCGAGATGGGTGCGCACTACGACTACGTCGTCGTCGACTCCGCTCCGATCCTGCCGGTCTCCGACTCGGTCGCGCTGTCGGCAGCCGTCGACGGCGTCCTCGTCGTCGCCCAGGCGGGCCGGGTGTCCGACGACGACGTGGTCGGCACCGTCGAACGCCTCGTACGGGTCTCGGCGCCGATCCTCGGGCTGGTGCTGAACCAGGCATCGAAGTCGGTGGCGAGCGGCGGCTACGCCTACGCCTACGGCGGCTACGCCGGCCCGCACCGCTCCGCCGGCGATGACACCGGTGAGAACCTGCCGTCCGAACGATGACGTGCTGGCCGACTTCGCCGACGGTGTCGACGAGACCGCAGCGAGCGGCGTCGAGCGCGAACGGGTGACAGACGGCGGCGCGACCGCCACACCATGACCTCGGCGTTATGACCGGAGAGGAACGCTTCGTTCGCCGGAACCGAGTCGACGAGCGGATAGCCGTCGCGATCGCGGTCGCTTCGGGCTTTCGTGGCCGTCCTCGCCGGTGCGAGCCCGACCGGATCGACGGTCGTCGACGCGCTGCTGGTGTTCCTCGTCGGCCGGCGTCGTCACGTGGGCGTCGGCTTCGGCTCCCTGGTGGGCGCCAGCGGCCGCTGCAGGGATCGGTGCAGTCATCGCACTGGATCCGGTCGTGGCGCTGATCGGTGCGTTCGGGTTCGTTGCCGGGCTCGCCATCGGTGTCCGCCAGCGCGATCAGAGCGAACTCCGCGCGATCGTCGGCGCCGTCGCCGTCAATGTGCTCTTGCGGTCGGAACTCGACGGGTTCTTCGGGCTGTCGGCGATCATCGGCATCGCCACCTGTCTTGCACTGCTCGTGCTCGGCGTGCGTCGGCGGCCCTCGAAGATCAGGCGGATCGGCTGGATCACCATGGCGTCGGTCGGTGGGTTCGTCGGGGTGGCGCTCCTCGGCGCTCGGACTGGCGGGCGCATCGTCCCGTACCGATCTCTCCACGAGGTTCGCAGCTTGCCGAACAGGCCATCACCACGCTGAACAACGGCGACTACGAGGAGGCCGCATCGCTGTTCTCGCAGTCGTCCAATGCGTTCGCCGCCGCCGACCGCCGCCTCGGCGGCCCACTCGCGCTGCCGAGCACGCTCATCCCGGGCGTGGCGCAGAACGTTCGTGCGGGAGCCGACCTCGCCGGCGGCGCCGCCTCGGTGACCAACGACGCCGCCGAAGCGCTCGGCTCGATCGATCCGTCGACGCTGGCGGTCGTCGACGGCGCCATCGACGTCGATGCGGTCGCTGCCGTGGAAGCGCCACTCCTGCAGGTCGAACAAGCGCTTGTCGACCTGCGTGCCGTGTCGGACGTCCGTCGGATCGCCCTGGCTCGATCGGGCCCGTGCAGGACGAACTCGCCGACCTCGACGGCGACTCGACGACAACGAACCCCGGCTGACCAACGCCATCGACGCCGTTCGGCTCGCCCCGCAGATGCTCGGCGCCGACGGCGAACGTCGCTACCTGATGCTGTTCACAACCCCGGTCGAAGCACGGGGCGTCGCCGGGTTCATCGGCAACTACGCCGAGATCACCGTCGACGACGGCCAGATCGACGTCACCGAGTTCGGCCGTCGCTCCGACCTCGAAGATGTCGTTCGCGAGGGGGGAGCGAGGTGCGAGCGGCTGCCCCGAGGAACTGCTCACCCGCTACGGCCGTTTCGGTCTCGACATCGGGCCGGACGGCGGTGCCATTCCGACCGTGTGGGCGAACCTGACGTTCCCGGCCCACTTTCCCTACGTCGCCGAAGCCGCCCAGAGTCCTGTACCCCCAGAGCGGGGGCGACCCGATCGATGGCGTGATCGTGCGTCGACCCCTACGTCGATCGAAGCGTTGATGGCATACACCGGCCCCATCGAGGTGCCGGAACTCGGTGTGACGGTCGCGCCCGACAACGCGGCGAAGTTCATCCTGGAAGACCAGTACGTCCTCGCCGGTGACGACGCCAATCCCGACCGCATCGACGCGCTCCAGACCCTCGGCGAGGGGGTGATCGAAGAGCTGCTCACCGGTTCGCTGCCCGAACCGGCGATCCTCGCTCGTGATCTGGGGCCCCTCGCCGCCGAGCAGCGCCTGATGATGTGGACCGACGATCCTGACGAACAGGCACTCCTGGATCGCACCGGGCTGCTCGGCGCACTGCCGGAGCGCTGGTGACGACGCCGGGTTCAGCGTGTTCGTGGCGAACACCGGCGAGAGCAAGATCGACCTCTATCTCGAACGAGACGTCGATGCTCGGATCGAGACGGACGAAGCGGGCAACCGGCGACTCGTCGCCGATGTCACGCTCACCAACACGGCGCCGGCCGACGGGCTGCCCCGCTACGTGATCGGCAACGGATTCGATCTTCCGGTTGGCTCGAGCAGTCTCTTCGTGAGCTTCTACGGGCCCCCTACTCTCGAGACGATCACCAGGAACGGGGAATCGATCGGCGTCACGCCGCTCAGCGAAGCGGGTTGGATGGCATATGGCACCGACGTGATGCTCGTTTCCGGTGAGTCCGTCGAATATCACCTCGAATTCGCGCTCCCGCCAGCGGGCGCGCAAGCCGATGAACTCGTCGAATGGGTGCAGCCTCTCGCCGACCGAAAACCTTGAGGCATGTCTTCCCATCATGGACACATGCCTGGATCCTCGGTTAGGGTCCAGGCAATCTCGAAAGGATGCCGTTCCACATGAAAAAGGTTGCACTCGCTCTGATGGCTTCAGCCATGGTGCTCTTCGGTCTCGCGGCGCCTGCGGCTGCGCAAACGACTCCGTCTCCATACGGTGGAAGCAGCGTGACGGCGATCGGTCTCTCCCTCGGCGGCCCGCCCCGGCGGCCCGGTGGTGGTGACGGTCTCCAGTTGTGCGGCGAACTCGCCGGTGCTCGTCGTCTTCAACGGTGCGACCTCCACGGTGACGGCCGACGCCAGCGGGAACGCCACGGCGAACGTCACGGCACCCAGCGCTGCCGGCACCTATCCCGGCACGGCAACGTGTGGCGACGTCGTCGCCAGCTTCTCCGTCGTCGTGGCTGCGCCGACGACTCCGCCCGGCGGTCTGCCGGCAACCGGCTCGGGTGGCATCGACACGACGACCGGTATTGCGATGGGCCTGCTGGCCGTCGGACTCGGCCTGTTCGGCGTGACGCTGGTGCGCCGTCGCCAGACCGCTGTCGCCTGACACCACGCACCACCGATCATTCCTTCTCCGACGAGAGCGTCGCCTTCGGGTGGCGCTCTTGTCGCGTCGTGGCCGAGTTCGCAGGCGCATGCAGGCAGTTGCGCTTGCCGCATGATGGCGGGTTTTGTCGCATGCGGCATGTCCCCGGCGACATGCCGAAATCTGAAGCCTGAGCCGGCGCACGTGCGAACATGCCTCGGTGAGTTCGATGCCCGACACGCCGCAGCAGCGGGTGCTCGACCTGTGGCTCGCGCTGCTGGCGGGCGAGCGGATCTGGCACGACGGGCCGATCCAGCCCGGTCCGCGCGAGCGGATCTCGGCCGGGTTCGCGCTGGTCGGGGCGGCGTGCACGGTGACGGTGATCTGGGTGGCGGTCAGCGTGCGCTTCGATCCGTGGGACGTCGAGGTGATCACCGCCCGCCGTACTGCCGTCCTCGCATTCGCCGCCGCGGCCACGATCGCCGCGTTCGTGCTCGGCGTGCGCTACCAGCGGATCCTGCGTGGGCACGAGGCCGCCGGCCGCCCGCTGTGGTTCGAGCTGACGTGGCGATCAATTGCCTTCCTGACGCTCACCGCCGTGCTCGCCGGGGTGCTTCCGCGGGGACACACGCCCGCCGTCGTGCCGCTCGGCGTGCTCGCCGGCGCCGACGCCGCACTCACGCTGTGGGCACTCGGCGTCACCCCGCAGGCACGGCTGTGGCTGAAGCGGTTCCTCCTCGGACCCGTGCACTTCGGTGTGCTCGGGGCGCTGCTCGCGGTCACGGCGTTCGGCGATTCGCTGCCGACGCTGCGCACGCTCGTCGGCCTCTACGCCGCGATGTGGACCGGGCTGATCGTGGCGGGGCTCACCCTGGTGGCGATCAACCGGCTGAGCCTGGCCGTCGACGAGCGTGTCGCCGAGGAGGGCAGCGACGTGCTCGCCCGCGAGCGGGCACGGCGCGCCCACTGGCTGCACGACGACATCCTCAGCGAGGTGCATCTCGCATCACTGCGCATCTCGTCGGGCACCGCCACTCCCGATGAGATCAACGCCGAGCTGCTCGACCTCGACCACCGGCTGCGGATGCGCCAGCTCGACGACATGATGAGCGCCGGCGAACCACGCATCTACGAGATCCTCCAGCCGCAGCTGCGCCGGGCCCAGAGCCTCGGGATCCGCCTCGACCGGGTGCCGACCCACGAGGTCACCCACCTCCAGGTCGACGAGCAGTGCGGCCGGCTGCTCAACCGGGCGGTGTCGCTGCTGACGTCGAACGCGATCAACGCCGGCGCCACCCGCCTGGCGATCGACCTGCAGGCGATCGACGGCGGCACCCGCCTGGAGCTGCGCATCACCGACGACGCCGGCGGCTTCGACCTCGCCGCCGTGCCCGACGGTCGCGGGTTGAGCAGCCTGATCGACCAGCTCGGCGTCGGCGCCGTCCAGCGCTACGACGCCCCCGGCGGCTCGATGATGGTCGTCACCGTGCCCCGCCGCTCGACCGACCCGACCCCGCCCCCGACACCCGCAGCGGCCGACGCCGCCTCCGGCGACGCCGACGCCGACGACGACTCCGCAGCGCGACGACGACCGCCCGCACGACGACGACCTGCCCGGTGGCGATCGGGGCTCGGACCGCCAGCGGGCGCACACTCCGTATCAACACGACCGTAGGGAGACCATCGGATGAGTTCACTGCTTCTCGTCGAGGACGCCGCCGCCCTCGCCGAACTGTTCGCCGACGTGCTGCGCAACCGCCAGGGCCACGAGGTGCAGGTGTGCGTCGCCGTCGAGGACGTCGAGTTGATGCTCGACGCCGGACCGTTCGACCTGGCGATCGTCGACCTGTCGTTCCCGCAGGAGCAGGCGACCGGGCTGGATGCACTCGTCGAGATCCACGCCGCCGACCCCGAGACGAAGCTGGCGATCATGACCCAGGGCGACGGCTGGGTCGCCGACCTCCTGCGCGACGCGTGGGACCTGCTGCCGATCGCCAGCATCATCTCCAAGACCGCCCCGCTCGACTACCAGCTCGACATGATCACCGCCGTGCTCGACGGCGACCCGGTGGCGATCGACCCCGCCATCCAGCCGCTGATCCCGTCGCAGCGCAACCCGCTGCGCACGCCCGAGCGGTTCGGGCGCCTCATCCAGCACCAGGGCCACGCCAAGGTGTGGAACGTGCTGATGCGGCGCGACCTCGACGCCACCTACAAGCACGTCGCCGACGCCACCGGCCTCAAGCTCAACACGGTCAAGAACTACCGCACCCAGTTGCTCAGCGAGCTGCACGTGCACGGCCTCGACGACCCGAGCCTGCGCCAGATGCAGGAGTTCGCGTGGCGGTGCCGGTCGTTCCTGCGGCCCCACGTCGACCGGGCGCTCGGAGGGAACGCTGCGTGATCCGCAATCCGCTGGTGCGTGCCGCCCTCGGGCTGCTGGTCGGCTTCGTGGGGGCGTTCGTCGTCATCCAGGCGGTCGATCGGCTCGGGCCCAGCGCCCGCGCCAACGCCCAGGTGGAGGTGGTGGTCGGCGTCCCCGACCTGAGCGGCTACTGCACCCGCGACCACGACGGCCTGCTGCCGCTGCTGGTGTCGCCCGACCCCTACGGGTGGGAGTGTGCGGGCCCGATCTCCAACGTGTGGACGAGCACCCCGATCGACTTCGACGCCGTGTGCCGCTGGCAGCACGACGAGCGTGCCCGCGCCGTGCTCGTCGACCCCGACCGCCCCGAAGGCTGGCGCTGCGTCACCGACGTGTGACCAACCCTGTCCTTCGGGGTCGGGTCCGAAAAGACAGGGTCTGTCGGTCCTGTCTGGGGTCGGGTCCGGAAAGACAGGGTGGCGGTCAGTCGGTGCTGCCGTAGGCCTGGTCGTAGGCGTCGAGCGCGGCGCGGGCGGTCGCTTCCGCGGCGCGGAGTTGTTCGGCGGGGTCCTGGTCGGCGTCGATCGTCACCGACGCCGCCACCTCGAGGGCCCGCTGCACCTCCACCATCGGACCCACCTGGAGCCCGGTTGCGGCGCTGGTCGCCGGCATCGCCGCGAGCTGCTCGTAGCCGGCACGCAGGGCGGGCTCGTCCTCCCAGCTCGCCGCCGTCACCGGTGAGGCGGCCGCCCGAGCGGTGGTCGGCACGTAGCCGGTGAACGCCGCCAGCGCGGCGACCCGCTCCGGTTGGATCAGCCAGTCGACCAGCGTCCACGCCGCACCGACCTGGGCGGCGTCGTCCTGATCGAGGAGCCACCACGAACCTCCGCCCACCAGACCACCGGGCGCGTTGCCGGGCAGCGGCGCGGCGCCGACCTCGATGCCCGCGCCGATCAGGCCGCTCTCGACGATCCGGATCGCATCGCCGATCGACGCCGACGTGTGCAGCGTCAACCCGCTCGGTGCCTCTGCGTTGGCGAGCTGCAGCAGGTCGTCGCGACCGCTCTGGTTGATCCCCGCCCACAGGATGTAGCCCTCGCGCTGCAGCACCCGGAACCGCTCGAGCGTGGCGACCGAGCTCGGATCCTCGAACTCGACGCCGGTGATCGCCGTGCCCTTGCGACCGTTCTCCGGCGTCACCAGCAGGCGACCCTCCTGGGCCGCCGCCTGCTCGACCAGCCAGCTCGCCGCCCGGTCGTACAGCACCATGCCGGTCGCCGCCGCGCCCGAATCGCGCAGTTGGCGCACCGCCGCTTCGAGCTCGTCGAACGTCGCCGGCGGATCGTCGGGATCGAGGCCCGCCGCACGCCACAGCTTGCGGTCGTACATCATCACCGGCGTGCTGACGTTGTACGGGGCGGCGACGAGCGAGCCGTCGACGGTGTAGGTGGCTTCGATGATCGGCAGCAGGTCGTCGAGCGCCTCGGGCGTCTCGCCGCCGGTGCACTCCGACGGCGGCACGAACAGCCCCGAGTCGTACTGCAGGCGCACCGACGAGTTCGACCCCATGAAGACGTCGGGACGATCGGCCGGATCGAGCGCCGCCAGCTGCATCGATGCCGTCGGTGTAGCTGCCGTCGAAGCCGGTCGCCTCGACGTCGATGTCCGGATGCTCGGCCTCGAACTCGGCGATCAGCTCGTCGAACCATCCGACGACGTCGCCGTCGAGCCCGTGCCACACCCGCAGCGTGGTGACGCCGTCGGCGCCGGTGCCGGGATCCGACGCGTCCGCGGGCGCGCAACGCGAGGCGGGCGGATCGGTCGTGGTGGCCGTCGTGGCGGTGGTGGCCGTGGTTGCCGCTGCGTCGGTGGTGGCAGCTGCCGTGGCTGCCGCTGCCGGGTCGGTCTGGTCGACGGCGGAGTCGGCCGGGGCGGCACCGTTGGCGCCGGGGGTCGTGCCGTCGCTGGATGCACAGGCAGCGAGGCTCGTGAGCGTTGCGGCGGCCAACAGGCCGGCAGCCCATCGTCGAGGCGGTGTCATTCCAGTACGCAAGCTGGGGTCTGGCGTTGCCGCACGTCCTGCACACTAAACGGCGAAGCCCCCGGAGTTCCGGCGTCACCGACAACTCGTGTGAGCGCTGTTCCGTTCCGGTCCGAGCGTCGCCCACTGAGGGTCCGTGGAAACGAACTACGATTCGCCGATGGCTCGGAGGGGGAGCGTGCACACGCTGGCAGCGCTGGGCCTGCTCGGTGTGTTCGGCGTGCTCGCCGCCTGCTCGAGCTCCGGCGACGACGCCGCCACCGAGACGACCCCCACGACGTCCCCCGCCCCGACCACCACCACGGAACCGCCACCCCCGCCCACCAGCACCACCCCGCCCACCACCGAAGCCCCCACCACCACCCTCGACGAAGCAGCCGAGTTGGCCGCCCAAGTCGAGGCTGACTTCCGCGAGGCCGATCCGGCTTGGCGAACGAAGCGCTCGCAGGACCCATTCGATGCCGAGAAGGAGGCAGCGGCGCTCGACCGACGGCTCGGCGTTGTGCGCGAGACACTTCGCAGAACCAACTTGCCGACTATCGCGACGCAGAACTACGCGACTCAGGCCGAACCCGAGCGTCCCGGCGCTCGATGACCGTCGAGGGCCGGCCGCGCTCGTTGGCGACGCAGCCGACGTCGCCGAGTGCAGGTCTGCGAGGTCGATTCTTGGATCCTGGTCGAGGTCGGCGCTGGGCCCGAATGGCACCGATGCGATCGTGGATCCAGACGTCTTCGCCTACCGATCGACGTGTCTTCCTGCGCAAGGTTGACGGACGTCTGGAAGTCGAGGGCGGCAACGAACTTGAGCGCATGGGAGGGCGTCGACGAATGTCCACCGACATCGACGTAGGTCGCGTTCTGTCCGCTGCTGGCCGTCTGCTCGCGCCACGCAGTGCACGAGCAAGGGCACGAGCGACAGGACAGATGCCAGGGGCTGCACGTCAGACCATCGACGGGGACACGGTGACGGTCGAGTGCGTCGAGCTCCGCCCCCGCACCGGCACCGCGGCCGAATGGGGTGACGGGGCCGGTGCAGCCTTGTCGGTGGGTGGCGGCGACGGCGGCGGACGGGTGGGATCCGGCCGACTATGGCGACATCACGCAGTCGGGGTACGTGTTCGCCGCCACGGCGGACGGTGGCGTGGTGCGCACCTTTCCCGACGGGCGCTCGGAGCAGGTGTTCGCTCGCGAGTGTCCCGACGGGGTGGGCGGGTTCACGTGGGTCGACACCTCGATCACGGTCGACGACGTGATCGACGATGCGGTCGGTCGGGCCAAGCGGGCGGTGCCGGCACCGACGCTCGACCTCAGCCCGTCGCCCGAGGCGGGCGGCATCGTCAATCTCGGCTTGTGGCTGGCACTGGCGCCGCCCGACCCGGTGACCGTGCGTGCCGAGGCCGGATCGCTGTGGGCGGAAGCCACCGTCACCCTCGCATCCACCACCTGGGACATGGGCAACGGCGACACGGTGGTGTGCGACGGCGCCGGCACGCCGATCGTCGACACCGAGTCGGTCGACGAGGGCCCCTGCGGCTACACCTACCGCCAGTCGTCGCCCGACGACGCGCCCTTCGTGCTGACGGTCACCGCCACGTGGGCGGTGACGTACCGATCGTCGGCGGGGTCGGGCTCGGTCGGAACGCTCGACCGCACGGCAAGCGTCGACTACGACGTCGACGAGATCCAGACCGTCGGCATCTCCAACTGACTGCCTGCGACCGCCGTCATCGAGGTCGGCGGTAGTTCAGAGCGCAATAGCTCCCCGAATCCGGGAGCTATTGCGCTGTGAAGTGCGAGCGGCGGCGGCACGGTCGATCGCACGCCGGGCGTGGCCCAACGCTCGACGGCGGCTCGGATCCGCTGGGCCGTCGCCGAGGGGCGCGAGACGATCGCTCGATAGGTGAACCGCACGACGATCCATCCGGCGGCGATCAGGTCGGCGTCACGATCGCGGTCGCGCTCGAAGTTGGATCGGTCGAGGCCGTGGTACTTCCAGCCGTCGCACTCCAGGATCACCGGCGTGCCGGTCACCCGGAAGTCGACCTCGTAGCCCTCGATGATCGGGTGGAACTCCACCGGCGGCAGTCGGTGCCGGGCGATCAGGCGCGCCATGGCGGTCTCGAGCACCGAGTCGGCCGGCTTGTGATCGATCGACCAGTCGGCGATCGCATCCCGCAACGCCACCACCCCTCGGCGACCCTGGCGGGCGTGTTCGCCGACCGCAGCCTCGAGAGCGCTCAGCGAGGCGAGGTTCGTGGAGAGCGCGTGGCCCACGGCGGCGTGGAGGCCGCCGGGATCGACGGCGCCCAGGTCGACGATCGTGCGGAGGATGTTCGTGCACGGGATTTCCGAACGCCGCTGTGGCGTGAGGCGGCCACGGTCGGTCGCCCGGTGGATCACCACGCCGTCGAGGTGCAGGTTGCGCCGGCGCCCGATCATCAGCACGTCGACCGGGTCGTCGTCGGGACGCGGCACGCCCCACAGCCGTGCGGCCGAGCGATGCGACGCCAGCGCCGGCTCCAGCGCAGGCGTGCACGCCGGCGACGATGCGCTGCTCGGGCGTGGCGGGCGTGCCGGGCAGGCGGGCCACCAGCGGGTGGATCTGGTCGAGCGCTCCCGCCTCGATCGCTCGGTACCAGGCGGATCGTGACAGCCCCGACCGTTTCAGGGTGATGATGCCGTGGTGGGCGCGGGCCCACTCGTCGAAGTCCATGGCTCGCATACAGCGGACAGTGGGCGCCGGCGTGCGGATTGCGGCACGCCCAGCTCCCTCGTGCAGTTCATTCCGCAATAGCTCCCGGAATCCGGGACGTATTGAGCGATGAATGGTCTGGCGCGAGCGAGCGTGGGTCGACGCGTGCGTGGGTAGGTTCGCGCCCGTGGCATCGATCGACTACGGGGAAGCCCTTCGAGCGGCACGCCAGGCGAATCCCGCCGCGATGCCCGACATCCTGGCGAGATCGGCGAAGGCGCTGGGCGCGACCGATCTGGTCGTCTACCTCGTCGACTTCTCCAGGACCGTGCTCGAACCGATGCCCGACCGGTCGGCCCACGCCGACGCGCCCGGTGCCGAAGAACTCGATGCGACGATGGCGGGACGGGCGTTCTCCGATCAGCGGATCGTCACCGCCGATCGCCACGGCGACGTGCGGGTGTGGATCCCGCTCATCGAGGGATCCGACCACACGGGCGTGATCGCACTGTCGTTGCCCGCCATCGACGACGGGCTCCTCGAGGCGTGCGTCGATCTGGGGATCCTCGGCGGCTACCTCATCGGCATCCACGCCCGGTCGACCGACATCTACAACCTGTACCGGCGCCGCCGCAGCATGAGCCTCGCCGCCAGCATGCAGTGGGACATCCTGCCGCCGCTGGTGCTGAGGGCCGGCGGGATCTCGGTGGCCGGCCACCTCGAGCCGGCCTACGACATCGGCGGCGACTGCTTCGACTACGCCGTCAACGGATCGTCGTTCGACTTCACGATCATGGATGCCGTGGGGCGCGGCCTCGATGCGGCGCGCATCGCGGCGATGGCCGTCAGCAACTACCGCCACGACCGCCGCGAGGGCCGGTCGCTCGATGCGATGCACACGAGCATCGACTCGGTGATCTCGTCGGTGCACATCGACTCGACGTTCGTCACCGGCCTGCTCGGCAAGATCGATCTCGAGACCGGGGCGTTCACGTGGACGAACGCCGGACATCCCGTTCCGCTGCTGATCCGCCAGGGTCGGGTGATCGGACAACTGCACTGTCCGCCGACGCCGCCGTGGGGCGTGTCCGGGTCGACGTCGACGCCGGCGGTGACCACCGACCAGCTCGAGCCGGGCGACTGCGTGCTCGTCTACACCGACGGGATCACCGAGGCCCGAACGCCCGACGGCGAGTTCTTCGGTGTCGACCGCCTGGTCGACATCATGGACCGCCACTCGGCGGAGTCGTTGCGTCCCGAGGAGATCCTGTCGAGGGTCGTCGCCAACGTGCGAGAACACCGGGGTTCCGACGATCTCGGCGACGATGCCACGGCCTTGATGGTCCGCTGGGACGGGCCCGACCCCGGCTGACCGGCGGCTGCGGTCAGTCGTCGTCGAGCGAGCGGTTGAGGAAGGCCTGGCCCTCGTCGCACGAGTCGGCGAGGCCGCACCAGCGACACGTCATCCCGGGGCGGCGCACCGGCGGGCGGCCCTCCGACTCCAGCTCGACGATCGCGTTGATGCCGTCGAACGTGCGCCGCACCGCCGAGCGCAGCAGCCGCTCGCTGACGTCCTCGGCCTGCGCCTCGGCGGCGTCGAGGTAGAACGTCGCCAGCTTGCGGGGCGGCACCGATCGGGCCAGCGTCTCGAGCAGTGCGTAGAAGCCGAGATCCTGGCGGTGGCGGACGCTCGGGCGGCCGGTCTTCAGGTCGATGATCACCTTGCGGCTCTCGTTGCCCGCCGGCCGTCCGATCATCAGGTCGACCCGGGCCTGCAGGAGGATCGGTCCGTCGTTCGGCCAGCGCGCCGCCGCCTCGGTCACCGGGTTCGCCCGGCGATCGAGCGGCGGGAAGCTCTCCATGAACTTGGTGAGCCGCTCGACCGACTGGCCGCGCAGGTCGGCTTCGTCGGCGGGGGAGAGGCCGGCGATCCAGGCGCCGATGCCGCGCTCCTCGTCGGCCAGGCGGGCCATCGCCTCGTCGACCAGATCCGACGGGTTCGGCTCGCCCCGCCACGACAGCAGCAACTGGATCGCCCGGTGCGCCACCTGGCCCTTGGCCGTGGCCGGCTTCCACTCGAAGTCGTCGGGGAGGAGGTGGAATTCCTCGCAGTCGAGCGCCGTGGCGATCTTGTGCTTGGAGATGAACACCTCCTGGTTCGGGCGCAGCCGCTCGGCGAAGTCGTCGAGGGCGCTGCGCATCTCGGTGCGGATGTCGGCGACGAGGTCGGGGTCGAACACGAGCGGCTCGCCGGAGCGGCGCAACGCCTCGAGCGTGCGCAGCTGCACCGGCGTGAGCGTGGTCGTCGGGTCCACGGCGTCGTCGCTCACCGGGTCGACTGTATTCATCGTCGCTCGCAATGACCGGATCTCGGTGGTCGCGGATCGGTAGTCTCGCTGCGTCATGAAGCACCAGTGGTTGGCCTACGTCATCGTCGGACTGTTGTCGGTCGGCGCCGGCGTCGCCATCGCCGGACTCCCCGACAACACTCCCGTCGACGCCACGATCGTCGCGCCGACCACCACCGTGGCGCCCGATCCGACGCTGCCCGAGACCACCGTGGCGCCGGCCACGACCACGATCGCCCCGACGACGACCGTGCCGAGACGACCAGCACCACGACCACGACCGAGCCGGAGTCCGAGTCCGACACGACCGAGCCCGGTACCGGCGACTCGGTGCCCGGTGAACTTCCCGAGCGCAGCGAGCTGTCGGTGGTGGCCGCGAACGGCGCCAACGTCGCCGGGGCGGCGCTGCGTGTGGCGACCCGGCTCGAGGCGGCCGGTTACGTCGGCGTGCTGCCGCGCAACGGCACCGACATCGTCGAGTTCACCGTCGTGTACTACGCCGACGGCTTCGAGGATGCCGCCCTGCGCCTCGCCGCCGACCTCGACCTCCTGCCCGATTTCGTGGCCCCGATCGAGGACGCCCCGGAGATCATCGACCTCCCCGGCGACATCGAACTCGTCGCCTACATCGGCCTCGACCGCGCCTGACCCGCGTCCCGAGCCCGGCTGAGGCTCCCGGAACCCGGTGGCCCCGGAGACCCGGGCTCGGGAACCACGGCGGAACTGTGGGGTACCCCGTCGTCATGATGAATGGCGTATGGAGTCCGCCACCACCGTCGAGTTCGCCGCTGCCGCCCGCACCCTCACGCGCGAGGCGCGTCGGCGGGGGCTGGTGGGGCCGAGCTTCCGGTGCCCGCCACGGCTGGTCGGCGTCGACCGATCGATCCGCCGCCGGCCCGACGGCGCCGTGGTGTCGATCCGGCTCAAGGGACGCCCCCGCGGCGCCGTCATCGCCGACATGATCGAAGGCGTCGTCGTCGCCAACGCGCTGCGTCCCCCCGCCGCCGACCGCGTCCGCACCGAACTGTGGGCCGCCCTCGAATCCTCCGCCGCCGCCCGCCCCGCCGCGTGAGCGTTACGCCAGGGGTCAGACCCCAGACGTAACGACCCCGCACCGAGCTGTGGTCAGCCCTCGAGTCCGCCGCCGCCGCCAGCTGCGCTGCGTGAGCGTTACGCCTGGGGTCAGACCCCTGACGTAACGGGTTGGGGCGCGGTGCCTTTCACGCTGGTGCGGAACAGTTCTCGACGCTCGCCCGGGTAGTCGTTGATCGCGAAGTGCTGCGTGGCGCTGTTGTCCCAGATCGTGAGCATCTCGGGCTCCCAACGCAGCCGGCACGTCAGGTTGGGATGCGTCGCATGTGCGGTGAGCCGGGCGAGCAGCGACGCCGACTCGGCCGGATCCATCCCTTCGATGCCCGTCGTGTACACCGAGTTGACGTACAGCGCCGACCGGCCGGTGCGGGGATGGCGGATCACGAGCGGATGGGTCTCGACCGCATACGCGTCCGCGGACGGCTCGACCGCCATCGAACTCTTGCCCGCCACCGCCTCGAGATAGCCGCCGGTCCCGTAGGCGAACCCCGCCGAGTGCGTCGCCTGCAGACCGGCGATCTGCTCCTTCAGGCTGTCGGGCAGCGTCTCGTAGGCGAGGTACTGGTTCGCCCACATCGTGTCGCCGCCCGCCGCCGGCACATCATTCGCGTGCAGCACGGTGTACGCCGGTGGCGTCTCGAGATACGACAGGTCGGTGTGCCAGGCGTTGGCGAAGTTCAGCTCGTCGCTCGGCTCCTTGATCACCCGGATCACGTACGGCCGCCCGTCGACCGGCGTGACGTACGGCGTCACGTCGCGGCCGCCGAGCTCGTCGGTGAACGCCTCCAACCGGTCGAGGTCGAGGCGCTGGTGGGGGAACGCGACCACCAGGTGCTCGTCGAGCAACCGCAGGATCGACTCGATCTCGTCGGGCGACTGCGGACGGCTCACATCGACGCCGTGCACGATCGCGCCGCACGACCCTGCGAGGCGCTCCACGGTGATCTGACCGACGTCGATGCTCATCGCGTCGACGGTACTCCCACCCGCCTCGCCGGGCCATCGTTGGACGCGTTCGTGCGCCGGCCGTCGCACCACGGTCCCCGCCGCCCGGGCAGTCGTCCCAGCGTGTGGACGTCCCAACGACTTGCCACCCCAACGTGGGGGGCTACCATCCCCCATATGGCGAGACGAAATCCTGCGGCGATCCCCGGTGACGCCACCGAGGAGGAATGGCGGGCGCAGATGACCGCCATCGCCGGCCGCACGGGCACCGAGCGCCTCGAGGACTGGGTCGAGATGAATCGCGCCGTCGCTCGGATGGAAGCCGACGGCATTCGTGCCCGCCATCCCGACTACGACGATCGCCAGGTGCTGCTCGCGGCCGCCCGGATGCGCTACGGCGACGACCTGGTCGGCGACGCATGGCCGAACGAGCCGCTGCCCGATCTGTGATCGATTTCGTCGACGGGCTCGCCGTCGTCATCACCGCACTCGAACGCGCCGAGGTGCCCTACGTCGTCGTCGGCACGATGGCCGCCGCCCGATGGGGCGTCGCACGGACATCTCGCGAGATCGAGCTGGTGCTCGTCCGAAATCCGGTGACGGTCGACGACGTGCTGGCCGCCCTCGACCACGACGACCTCCACGTCCCGGTTGACACCGCCGGCGCTGCGCTCGCCGACGGCGGCTCGTTCAGCGTGATCCACACGCCGAGCGGCGCCAAGTTCGATCTGTGCGCGGCGTCTCCGGACGACGAGTTCGAGCGCTCGCGACTCGACCGGCGCATGCGCGCCGAGGTGCCCGGCGTCGAGTTCCGGGTGGCGACCGCGGAGGACGTCGTGTTGGCGAAGCTCCGTCGGCGCCGCGAGTCGCGTTCCGAGGTGCCGTGGCGTGACTGCGTCGAGCTCGCCGCCGTCAACGAACTCGACGTCGCCTACCTGCGGCGGTGGGCGCCGATCCTCGGCGTCACCGACGACGTTGCCGGCGTGCTCGGCGACGATCCGCCGATCGCCACGTAGGCGGCCGGCGCCGTCGACCACGCGGAGTACAGCGACGTCGGCGCCTCAGAGGATCGGACCAGCGCATCGACCCGCATGCGCGTGCCTGCGCGTGATCGCCCGTTACGGCTCGACCCAGGGGCCGACGCCACTGATCCGCTCGATCCTCGCCCGGATCACGACGCTCGTCGGAGCGTCGCGCAGCGCTAGCGGATGACGTTCGAGCCCGAGGTACTTGTTGGCCAGGCGATCCATCAGCTCCGGATCCGGTCCGGGAGTGATGCGGGCGCGACCGCGTGCCACGAGGTGTCGTTGGAACCCGCGTTCGTTGCGTTCGGTGTCCTCGATCGACAGCACGATCCGGTTGTCGCGCCGGAGGTTCTTCGCCTTCTGGCTCGACGTGTCGGTGCCGAACACGATGTCGTCACCCTGGGCGATCACCCACACGACCGACACCTGAGGGGAGCCATCCGGGTTGGTCGTCCAGACGTGGGCGACCGCGTCCGATCCGAGCAGTGCGTCGGCCTGCGCCAGGACTTCAGCCATCACGACCCCCTCTGTTGGAGGCGAGCTTAGTGCATTCGTGAATCGCGGGGCCACGCCCGATCGATCGGTGCCTCGTGATGCGGTGCGACGCCACCGGCTCCCTACAGTGTCCGCCGTGCGCCGGCCCGATCCATCGTCATCTTCCGAAGCGTCGCAGGGATTCGCGTTGAACCGGCGCCGGTTCCTGTTGGTCGGCGCCGGGGCGACGGCTGCCGTCGTGGCGGGCTGTTCGAGCAGTGACAACTCCGACGCCGACGTGGCGTCGGCCACGACCGGCGATTCGACACCGGAGACGACGATGACCGATGCCGCCTCCGACAGCGCCCCGACCGACACCGCCGCGGCCGTGCCGCTCAGCGCCGCCGCTGCTGCGCTCGTCGCGCCGGGCTCGCCCGGGTTGATCGACGAAGCGGTCTGGCAGATGCGCGTCGACGACTACCTCGCCTTCGCGACCACCGCCGAGCACTCCGCCAACCCGACCGGCATCAACGCCTACCTCGGTCGTGCCCATCGTGATCCCGACTTCACGTGGCCGATCGAGAACGTGACCGTCGAGTCGCTGTCGGCCGTGTTCGCGCAGATCGATGCGTGGGAGGACACCCGCGACTTCCGTTTCATGGACCTGCACTGGATGCTCGCTCTCGGCCAGGGCGACACGCCCGCGACGCAGCTGTCGTCCGACGTGATCGCCGCGATCGACGAGCGGATGCTCGCCAACCGCTACCGCTACGACGATCCGCTGCCCGCCGACCGCATCGACAACCTGTGGTTCTGGTCGGAGAACCACCGGATCATCAACCTCGCGATCGAGTACCTGGCGGGGCAGCGCTACCCCGACGAGACGTTCGCCGTCACCGGCCTCACCGGCGCCGAACATCTCGAGCGGGCGAAGCCCGACATCCTCGACTGGATCACCGAGCGCGCCGACCTCGGCTTCTTCGAGTACCACTCGAACGTCTACATGCTCAAGAACATCACGCCGCTGCACCTGCTCGCCGAGCTCGCCGACGATCCCGAGATCGTCGTCGCCGCGGCGATGGCGCTCGACGTGTGCCTCGTCGACATGGCCGCCCACAATCAGGCCGGCACGTACACCGCGCCGCGGGGGCGCACGTACAAGAAGGACAAGATGTCGTCGCTCGACGAGGACACGTTCAACGTCGCCAAGTTCGTGTTCGACGACACGACCGCGGCGTACCAGTCGACGAGCGACACCGGCGTCACCTACTTCTGCTCGGGCACGCGCTACCGGCCGCCGCAGCTGGTGGTCGACATCGCCACCGATCCGGAGCCGAGCGTCGTGCGCGAACGTCACGGCGTGTACTTCGACGGCTCGGCACCGCTCGAGGACGAACCCGGAGGCGCCGTACGGCAAGGACTTCTCCGATCCGGCGAACGTGCCGTTCTGGTGGAGCCTCGGGGCACTCGGCATGTGGCCGCTCGCCGAGGTGAGCGTGGCGACCGCCGACGAGTTCCGGCTGTGGGACACCTCGGAGTTCGGCGACATCAAGCTGTTGGCGTCGCTGAACGACTTCGACCCGGCGAAGATCCGGGTGTGGGAGCAGGAGCGTGCGGCGGTCATCAACTTCGGTTTCCTGTCCGAGGCGAACACGTACGCCTACCGCGAGCCGAAGGTGTCGCTCGCGTCGGTGCTCGATCACCGCTTCGGCGAGATGCGCGACCAGGGCCACGCGTGGCAGGCGGCGATCGACGAGAACGCGATGGTGTTCACGACGCATCCGGTGACGCCGCCGGCGGAGTCGACGGTGTGGGCCGACGACGGCGAGCCCGGCTACTGGACCGGCGAGGCCTCGATGCCCCGCTCGGCGCAGCACCGCGCGACGGCGGTGCACATCTACGAACCGAAGTGGGACGAGTCGACCGATCCGCTCGTGTGGGGCGTGTTCGGGTACCGGCCGTTCACCCACGCCTACGTGCCCCAGGATCACTTCGACGAGGTGCGCCAGGTGGGCAACTGGACGATCGTCGCGAAGGGCGGCGGCTACATCGCGCTGTGGTCGTGGCGCCCGCCGACGTGGCGCGAGTACGACCCGGCGGTGGTGGCGACGAAGGGGATGGTCAAGCCGTTCGACCTCGTCGCCGAGGGCGGGCCGGACAACGTGTGGATCGTGGAGGTCGGCAGTGACACCGGCGGCTCGCTCGACGACTTCGTCACCGCGGTCACCGCGATCGATCCGTCGGTCGTGCGCGACGACACGGGGTTCACCGTGTCGTGGACGTCGCCGTCGTCGGGCATCATCGACTACTCGAGCACCGGCGTGTTCCTCGTCGAGGGCGTCGAGTATCCGACGAGCGACCATCCCCGCCACGAGTCGCCGTGGGGCGGCATCGATCACCTCTCGCGCCAGTACAACCTGACCGCCGGCACCTCGACGTGGGCCTGCGACTTCGACGCCATGACCCGGGAACTCGCGTGAAGCGTTACGCCAGGGGTCAGACCCCACCGGTAACGGTGCTACGCCCGCACGCCTGGTGTTACCGGTGGGGTCTGACCCCTGGCGTAACGGTGGGGGCGCGATGACCGGGCGGATCGCAGTGGTCGGTGCGGACCACATGCACCTGTTCGAGATCGTCGACCGGCTGGTGAAGGCCGGTGCCGAGACGGTCGCACACAGCGCAGAAGGTGCGCTGGTCGAGACCTATGCGGGCTGGCGCACCGACTCGGTCGAGATGTCCTACGACGACATCCTGGCCGACGACTCGATCGATCTCGTCGTGACGGCGGCGATCCCGAACCGGCGAGCGGCGATCGCCCTCGCCGCCATCGGGGCCAACAAGCACGTGATCACCGACAAGCCCGGCCTCACCACGATGGGCCAACTCGATGCGATCCGTGCCGCAGTCAGCGGGCGGCCGGGGAGGCCGTGGACCGTGCTGTTCACCGAGCGGTTCGAGAACCGGGCGATCAACGAAGCGGTGCGCCTCGCGCGCAGCGCAGCCGTCGGCACGGTCGTCCACGTCGTGGGGGCGGGGCCGCACACGCTGTGGGCCAAGCGCCGCCCCGACTGGTTCTGGGACCCCGAGGCGACCGGCGGCATCCTCGTCGACATCGGCTCGCACCAGGTCGACCAGCTCCTCGCGATCACCGGAGCGACCGCCGCGGACGTGTCGATCGTCGCCTCGATGGTCGGCAACGTCGCCAGCGCCGACCATCCGACCATGCAGGACATCGGCTCGATGACCCTCGCCTGCGGCACCGGTCCTTCGCGGTCGGGTCCGCAAGGACCGGTGGTGGGCGATCACCGGTTGGACTACCTGACGGCGAGGGGGTTGGGGACGTGGGGTGACTGCCGGCTGACGATCGTCGGAACCGAGGGGACGATCGAGGCACGGGCGAACGTCGACGTCGCCGGACTCGAAGGAGCCGAGCACCTGATCGTCGTCGACGCCGACGGCACGCGGCGCATCGACATCTCCGGCGTGGTCGTCGACTGGGCCGAACTCGCGTTGGCCGACCTCGCCGATGACGGTGAACGCCTGATGACCCAACAGCATGCGATCGACGTCACCGACGTGTGCCTGCGCGCCCAAGCCGCCGCCCGCCCCTGGGGCGCCTGACCCGCCGATCCGCCGATTCGCCGACCCGCCACCTCCCGGGCGCCGACCCCATTCACGTTTGCGTGCGGATTGCGGTGACCCGCCCCACCGGAATGGTCACACGAACGGAGGAGGAGCTCGTCGACCGCAGCGGCCGAGATCGGCGGTTGTAGCGTCGCCGAGATGGCTGAGCTTCGGGTGGGTGTGGTCGGGATGGGGATCGGCCAGAGCCATCTGCTGTCGTGGTCGGAGGTCGAGGGCGCGTCGGCGACCGTGTTCGCAGAACTCGACGACGCCAAGCGCACGAAGGGCGAAGCCGACTGGGCCATCCCGGGCGTCGTCTCGCTCGACGACCTGCTCGCGGCCGCCGACGATCCGGCGTCGCCCCACCACGTCGACGTCATCGACCTGTGCACGCCGCCGTGGCTGCACGAGGAGCAGATCGTGCGTTGCCTCGATGCCGGCGTCCACGTGATCTGCGAGAAGCCGCTCGTCGATTCCGTCGTCGCCTGCGACCGCATCGCCGCCACCGTCGACGCTGCCGCCGCCACGTCCGGCGCCCGCTTCATGCCGATCTTCCAGTACCGCTTCGGCGACGGCGCCGCCCGTGCCCGAGCGCTGATCGACGCCGGCATCACCGGCCGGCTCTTCACCGCATCGGCCTCCACCTGGTGGCGCCGCGGACGCGCCTACTACGCGGACGCGCCGTGGCGCGGCACGTGGCACGGCGAACGCGGCGGCTGTGTGCTCAGCCATGCGATCCACAACCACGATCTGCTCACCTGGATGAGCGGGCCGCTCGTCGAGCTGCGCGCGATGACGGCCACCCGCGTCAACGACGTCGAGACCGAGGACTGCGCGGTTGCGATCGGACGCACCGCCGACGGCGGGCTCGTCACGATGAACGTCACGCTCGGCGCCGCCTCGGAGTCGTCGCAACTGGTGTGGCACTTCGACAACGTCACGATCACGTCGTCGAGCGAGGCGTACGACCCCGCCGCCGGCCCGTGGAACTTCGAGTTCCGCCGATCTGCGTTCGCCGAGGAAGCCGAGCAGGTGTGGGCCGATCTCGCACCGTCGGGGTCGCAGTACACCGGCCAGTTCCAGCGCTTCGTCGACGCCCTCTCCTTTGACAAGGAGTTCCCGGTCACGCTCGCGGACGCCCGGGCGTCACTCGAACTGGTGACGGCGTGGTACCACTCGGCAGCGCACGGGGTCGGTCGAAGCGCTCCCGCTCGCCGGGGACCATCCGGCGCGCGCATCATGGATCGCCGCCGCAACGAACTGAAGGTGTTTGGTCCCGCACGAGGAGGGGGATGGTGGAGTACCCACATGACTGCTCCCGCATTCAGTGAGCGCGTGACCTCGGTCTCGCAGCTCCACGGTCTGAGGAACAACGCGGCTCGATGGCTGTCCGATGCCGACGCCGACGAGGACTCGATCGACACCGTTGCGCTCGTGCTGAGCGAGACGTGCACCAACGCGCTGACCCACGGAGGCGCCGACGACGTCGACGTCGAGATCACGATCGACAACGGTGCCCCGGGTGACACGTCGCTGATCACCGTGTGCACCCGCCACGACGACAACGACTTCGCCACGTTGGCGTTGCCGACGACGATGCCGGCACCGGTGGCGCCGTGCGGTCGGGGGCTCGCCATCGTCGACCGTCTCGTCGACGGGATGACACTGCGGATCGACCCGCCGCACGTCATCCGGAAATGTTGGCTGCGAACGGCGCGAGCCGGTGGTGAATCGAGCACGAGATGACTACGGTGTGAACGAGACATCTGCCGGGCGAGGATGTGACCCAACCGTATGACTGCGCTCCACCTGCACACCGAGATCCGTGACGCCCACGTCACCGTGACGCTGATCGGCGAACTCGACGCGTCGACGGCGCCGACGCTCACTACCTTCGTCGGTGCCGTGCCGGTGCGTCCCGAGGTGATCGATGCCCGGTACCTCAACTTCGTCGACGCCGCCGGGCTTCGCGCCCTGCTGGCGGCGCGCAATGACTGCGACTGTGACATCGTGCCGTCGGTGGTGCTCACCCGGCTGATCGCCGTCACCAACACCGACGTGCCGCTGCGCCATGAACCGTTCGGCCAGCCGCATCTCGACGACGCCGGCTTCGGCGTGGCGATCCACGACACCGACCTGCGCTACGTCTACGTCAACGACCGGCTCGCCCGGATCAACGGGGTCCCGGCGGAACGCCACCTCGGCAAGCTGGCACGCGAGATCTTCCAGATCGAATCCGACGACGTCACCGACGTGCTGCGCGACGTCCAACGACGACACGCACCGACGGCGGTCACCGTCGCCGGTGCCACCGCCGCCGGGTCGCCGGACTGGTGGACGTGCGACTATCTGCCCGTGCGCTGGGTACTCGACGATCGGATCGTCCACGAGATCGTGGCGGTCGTCGAGCCGACATCGCCCACCGAATCTGCGCTGTCGTTCGAGTTCACCGCACGCTCGGAACCGGGCGTCTGATCGGTGACCCGGCACCCGACGAGCTCGACGTGACCGCCCGGGCGCCACTGCCGGGCGAGCGATTCGGCGTGCCGTTGCCGGGTGGCACGTCGGTGAGCCACGTGCGCGTCTACGACACGACTGCGCCGGACGGCCTGGCCGGCGGCTCGCCGCACCTGCACACCGTGTGCACCGAGGCCTACCTGGTGATCGCCGGTGAGGGTCTGGTGCAGACCCTGTCGGGCGAGGGCTACGCCGAGACGCCGCTCGTCGCCGGCACGATCGCCTGGTTCTCGCCGGGCACGATCCACCGCCTGGTCAACCTCGACGGCCGGCTCGAGCTGTACGTGCTGATGTCGAACGCCGGACTGCCCGAAGCGGGCGACATGGTGCTCGCCTTCGCACCCGACGTGCTCGCCGACGCCGCCGCCTACCGTTGCGTGGCCGACCTCCCCGCCGACGGGCGCACCACCGACGACCGCCCCGACGCCGCGATCGCCCGACGCGACCTCGCCGTCACCGGCTTCGGCCACTGGCGCGACGCCGTCGAGGCGCAGGGCCCGGGCGGACTCGAACCGCTGTACCGCGCCGTCGTCGATCTGCTCGGCGACCGGCCCGACGGGTGGGCCGACCTGTTGGCGGCCGACCCGACCGTCGACCTGCGACGATCGCACGACCACGTCGCCGTGCTCGCTGCCGGCGATCGATCCGAGGTCGCCGCCCGGCTGGCCGGCTCGGCGATCCGCTCGACGTCGCTCCACCCCGACACCCGCCGGATGGGCTGCTGTGGCACCCTCGGCACCGTCGTCCACTGACCACGAGGAACTCCTGATGCGCATTCTCTACATCGACATCGACACGCTGCGGCCCGACCATCTCGGCTGCTACGGCTACCACCGCGACACGTCGCCGAACATCGACGCGATCGCCGCGCAGGGCACCCGCTTCACGAACGTGTACTCCTCCGACGTGCCGTGCCTGCCGAGCCGGACGGCGCTCGTCACCGGCACGTTCGGGATCCGCAACGGGGTGAACAACCACGGTGGGGCGGCCGCCGATCTCGTGTCACGCGGCGCCCGGCGCGACTTCCTCAACCAGTGGGTCGACCGCTCGCTGCCGTCGGTGCTCGGGCGCGCCGGCGTGCGCTCGGCGTCGATCTCCAGCTTCCCGCTGCGTCACGGCGCGATGTGGTGGAGCGCCGGATTCAGCGAATCGATGAACCTGATGCGCGGCCGGGGCGGCGAACGAGCCGACGAGGTGCTGCCCGGTGCGCTCGGCTGGCTCGACCGGGTCGGTCGCAGCGAGGACTGGTTCCTCCACGTCCACTTCTGGGATCCGCACACGCCGTACAACGCACCCGAGTCGTACGGCAACCCGTTCGCCGACGACCCCGCTCCCGCCTGGCACACCGAGGAGGTGCGCGCCCGCAACTGGTCGCTCGCCGGGCCGCACTCGGCGCAGGAGCCGTGGGGGTTCACCCCCGACGAGTGGGGCGAGCCCGGCCCGAGGGCGCCGTGGAACCTGGCGTCCGGCGACGACGTGAAGCAGATGTTCGACGGCTACGACGTCGGCATCCGCTACGCCGACGACGCCGTCGGCCGGCTCGTCGACCGCCTCGCCGACCTCGACGTGCTCGACGACACGCTGATCTGGATCTCGAGCGACCACGGCGAAGCGTTCGGCGAACTCGGCGTCTACGCCGACCATCAGGCCGCCGACCTCGCGACCACGCGCATCCCGGCGATCCTCAGCGGGCCGGGTGTCGCCGTGGCCGAGCAGCACGGGCTGCACTATCACCTCGACGTGGCGACCACCGTCGTCGATCTCGCCGGCGGCGACATCCCGCAATCGTGGGACGGCATCGCGATGGGTCCCGAGCTCGCCACCGGCGCCGAACTCGCCGGGCGTGACGAACTCGTGCTCACCCAGGGCGCCTGGTCGTGCCAGCGTGGCGTGCGCTTCGGTGACCACCTGTACCTGCACACCCGCCACGACGGCTTCCACCCGCACTGGGGCGAGGACATGCTCTTCGACGTCGTCGCCGATCCCCACGAGCAGACCGACCTCGCCGCCGATGCGCCCGACACCGTCGCCGAGGGGCGGTCGCGGCTCGATGGTTGGCTCGACGAGCAGCTCGCGCGGTCGTACGCCGACGTCGATCCGATCGACACGATCGTCGCCGAGGGCGGACCGTTCCACGTGCGCGGTCACCTCGACGCCTACGTCGAGCGCCTCCGCGCCACCGGCCGCGACGAGTGGGTCGACCCCCTCCTCGCCCGCCACCCGAGTCCCTAGCCGTTTGCGTGAGGATCTGGGTGGCCCGCCCCACCCGGAATTGCACACAAACGTGGTGGGTCCACGCCCCAAGCCGTTTGCGTTGCATTTTGGGTGGCCCGCCCCACCCGGAATTGCGCACAAACGTGGTGTGGTGGTGTGGCGGTGCGGGTGGTCAGGAGCGCTGGGTCGGAAGCTTGGGGGCGAGCCAGGCGACGAAGCTCTCGGGGCTGCGAGTCTGCACGTACACGCGCCCGGGGCCGGTGAGGCGCACGACGAGGCCTTCGCCGCCGAGCATCGTCGACTTCCAGCTGCCGACCTTCTTGACCTCGTAGGACACGCCTTCGTCCCAGCCGACCATGTGGCCCGTGTCGACGATGTAGGTCTGACCGGCGAGCAGATCGACGGGCACGATGGCGCCGTAGCTCGACACGAGCAGGTCGCCGCTTCCGGTGCACTTCAGCATGAAGAGTCCCTCCTTGCTGAAGAACGTCTTGGCGCCGCCCCACTTCGAGTCGATCTCGATGCCCATCGACGACGCGAGATAGGACCCCGACTGGAGGAACACGGTGCGCCCGTCGAGCTGCCAGTGGATCACGTCGCCGGGCAACGCCGGCGCGAAGATCACCTCGGCGTCGGGCCCGGTGGCGGTGAACGTGTTCATGAAGAACGACTCGCCGCCGAGCACCGACCGCTTCAGACCCTTCATGATGCCGCCGTGGGTGCTGGTGGCGATGTCGACCGACGGCGTCATCGCCATCATCGCCCCGGCTTCCCCCTTGGCCGACTCGCCCTGCTCCAAGGTGACCCGAGCCATCGCGTAGGCCGGCCCGTAGTCGATGTCGATGCTGCATGTCCGATCATCCCTCTCACGTTTGTGTACGGATTCCGGTGAACCGGTCCACCAGAAGTGTCGCGCAACCGTGGTCGGCGCCGGCCGAAGATCGCTTGTGTACGGATTCTGGTGACCCGTCCCACTGGGAATGCAACACAAACGTGGTTGGTGGGGGGTGGGGCCGGCAGGGACCCAGGGGGTCAGCGGAAGCCGACGACGTGGTGGGGGGTGTAGGGCTCCTCGAGGCGGCTGACCTCGTCGGCGGTCAAGTCCAACTCGACCGATGCGACGGCGTCGTCGATGTGGTGCTCCTTGGTCATGCCGACGATCGGGGAGGTGACGAACGGCTTGGCGAGCATCCAGGCGAGGGCGACCTGGGCCCGCGACACATCACGCTCGGCGGCGATCTCCGCGACCCGATCGACGATCACCTTGTCGTCGGGGGAGTAGAGCATCTTGCCGAACTCGTCGGTCTCCGATCTGGCGGTCGACTCGTCCCAGTCGCGGGTGAGACGCCCACGAGCGAGCGGGCTCCAGGGGATCACGCCGACCCCCTGATCGGCGCACAGCGGCATCATCTCGCGCTCCTCCTCACGATTGAGGAGGTTGTAGTGGTTCTGCATGCTGACGAACTTCGTCCAGCCGTGCAGCTCGGCGGTGTACTGCGCCTTGGAGAACTGCCACGCCCACATCGACGACGCCCCGATGTAGCGCGCCTTGCCCGCCTTGACCACGTCGTGCAGCGCCTCCATCGTCTCCTCGATCGGCGTGTTCGCGTCCCAGCGATGGATCTGGTAGAGGTCGACGTAGTCGGTGCCCAGGCGGCGCAGGCTGTGGTCGATCTCGGCCATGATCGCCTTGCGCGACAGTCCGAGCGCATTCTGGCCGCGCCGCATCGGCCCGTTGACCTTGGTGGCGAGCACGATCTCGTCGCGGTTGGCCATGTCGGCGAGCGCCCGACCGACGTACTCCTCGCTCGTGCCGATCGAGTACACGTTCGCGGTGTCGAAGAAGTTGATGCCGGCGTCGAGCGCCCGCTGGATGAACGCGCGCGACGTCGACTCGTCGAGCGACCACGGATGCGTGCCCTCGCCGGAGGCCCCGAAACTCATGCAGCCGAGACAGATTCGCGACACGTCGAGGCCGGTGTTGCCGAGCTTGGTGTACTTCATGGGTTCCTCACAGATCGATCGAGCCGGACCGTGCAGGGCGTGGTCGCCCCGACGATGATCGACAGCGTAGGTGGCCGAATGTGAGCGAGAGACGCCGCACGAGGGTCCAAGCTCGTCCGTGTTGCCGATTCGTGTAGGCACCAAGCCCTGGATCGCTGTGCGATCCAGCGTAGTCAGGGGCTGTCACGGAGATGATGGGTGCGGGTCCTCGGACGCGCCCGCGGACGCGTCGACGGGAACGGCGACCAACCGGCATTCGGGGACGCTTCGTTCTCTCATTCCGGTCCTCGCCGACGTTGGGATTCGTTAGCGTGCAGCGCATGTCGATCAAGCTGGAGAACGTCGGCATTGCCGTACGCGACATCGACGCCGCGATCGCCTTCTTCACCGATCTGGGTCTGACCGTTGTGGGCCGTGACACGGTCAGTGGAGAGTGGACCGAAACCGCAGTTGGCCTCGACGGCAACCACGCCAACATCGCCATGCTCCAGACCCCCGACGGCAACGGTCACCTCGAGCTCTTCGAGTACATCCAGCCCGAGGCGATCGAGACGAATCCCACGATGCCCAACGAGATCGGCATGCACCGCATTGCCTTCTCGGTCGACGACCTCGATCGCGCGCTCGAGATCGCTGCACGTCACGGCTGCTCTCCCCTGCGCGGCGTGGCGACCTACGAAGACGTCTACAAGCTGACCTATGTCCGCGGCCCCAGCGGCATCATCGTGATGCTCGCTCAGGAGCTGAAGCAGGGTTGACGATGGATGGCGTCCACTGCTCGGGGGCACTGGGACGACCTGGTCCCTGTGGTCAGTTCAGCTCGCCTACCGGTCGCAGAAGTTCCGCAGGCACCCATTCGCGCTCCCAGTCGTCGAAGTGGGCCGGCTCGACGTCGTCTCGCAGGAGGTGGCCGATCCACAGCTCCCCACGATCGTTCCGGATCGGGATGAGAACGTCAGCGCCGCGATTGGCGAATGTCACGACACATCGCCGGCCGTTCGGCAACTCGTAGATCGTCCCGACCGAACCCAACGGGCCGTAGGGGACCGACGACGGCAACTCCTGACGCTCGACCACGACGGCTGGTCTACTACGGCTGGTCTACCACGGCTGGTCTACTACGGCTCGGCGACGCAACCAGTCGCCGTTCACCTGGAGTCCGGCTGTCGCTCGCCCCGCCCGGCCTACGTTTGGGTCATGACGTTTTCACGAGACGATCCCCGGGCGGCACACATCGCCCGCGACACCGCCGTCGACCGCACCGGACTGGCGGACTTCGTCGCCGACAAGCATCGGTGGGTGCTGGCCACCACCCGGGCCGACGGCCGCCCGCAGATGAGCCCGGTCACCGGGGGGATGATCGCGTCGGGTGAACTCGTCATCTCGACCTATCCCCAGCGGGCGAAGGCCCGCAACGTGCGCCGGCGTCCACCCGTGTCGCTGATGGTGATGGGCGCCGAGTTCGACGATGCATGGGTGCAGATCGACGGGACCGCTCGCGTTGTCGACCTCCCCGAGGCGGGCGATCTCTTCGTCGAGTACTACCGGGCCATCTCCGGCGAACACCCCGACTGGGACGAGTACCGCCAGGCGATGGCCGACCAGGGCAAGTGTGTGATCGTCGTCGAACCGACCCGTTGGGGTCCGGTGAGCACCGGCGGTTTTCCGTCGTCACTGTTCGAGGACTGAACCGCGCGGTAGGAGCCCAGAACCCAGAGCCCAGAACCCAGAACCCGTTTGCGCGACAGTCCCGGTGGGGCGGTCCACCGGAACCGTCACGCAAACGAGAGAGGAAGGTCGTGACGTGGCGTTGGCTCAGAGGCCGAGGGTGAGGCGGGTGATGCGGTCGCGGACGAACGTCGGCACGACCATCTCGGCGAGACCGAGGGCTTGGGCGTCGACGCCGACCAGGTATCTCGCTCGAGGATTGCCCTCGATGACGTCGACGATCACGTTCGCGCAGTGCTGCGGCGCCGCCATGACCGGCTGCCACAACCTGGTGCTGGCCAGCGTGCGTTCGTAGTTCGGGTCGAACCGCGAGCCGGTGCGCTTCGCGACCTCGCGTTCGTTCTCCGCCCAGATCCCGGTCTTGACACCACCGGGCTCGACGAGCACCACCTTGATGCCGTCCCTCGCGAGTTCCATGCGCAGCGCATCGGAGAGTCCTTCCAGCGCCTGCTTGCACCCCTGGTACCACCCGGTCAACGGGGTGCTCGTACGGCCGTAGATCGACGACACGTTCACGATGCGCCCCCAGCCCCGTTCACGCATGTGCGGCGCCGACAGCCGCGCCAACCGCATCGGTCCGAGCACCATGGCCTCGAAGGCCGACCTGGCCTCGTCGTCGGTGACGTCCTCGATCGCACCGATCACCGAGAAGCCGGCGTTGTTGACGAGGGCGTCCGGCCGGTACTCGTCGACGACCGCGGCGCCGGCCTCGGCGTCGGCGACGTCGAGCAGCGCCGTCTCGACATCGACGCCCGCGGCCGCAGCGGCGGCGTGCACCGCCTTGGCCTTTGCCTTGGATCGCACCGTGCCGATCGAGCGGTGCCCTCGGCGCGCTGCCTCGAGCACGGTCGCGAGCCCGATGCCCGAGTTGGCGCCGGTGGTCACCACCGTGCGTCGGCGATCGTTCGTTGCCGGTCGTGAATTCACCATGACGACCCGGATCTCCTCTCGTTCCGCCGCACCGAACGGCAGCCACCCCGATCTTCTCACTCGCCGAGGTCGCCGTTGAACCTGCGAGAGCGAGACCTCCGCACGGCGTGGAAGACTCCGACGATGACCACGACGACGCCGCGCTGGCAGCAGCGACTCCGAGCACCGCAGATCAAGTCGTGGAGCCTGCTCGGACCATCGGTCTCCTGGGCGCGGGACCGTGATCGGGGCGTGGCGCTCGCCAACACGAGTGGCCGCTTCGAGGTCCATGCCTTCGACGCATCGTCGCGGCCGGCGCAGCTCCGGCGGGTCACCGATCGGCCTCAGGGCACCATCGGCGCCGCGATCTCACCCGACGGCGATGACGTGTACTGGTTCGACGACCAACGCGGCGACGAACTCGGACGGTGGCGCCGCCAGCCCTTCGGCGGCGGGACCGACATCGTGCTGCTCGGCGATCTGGCGCCCGCCTACGGCAACGGCATCGTGACGCGCCGCGGGGGAGGCGCGGTCATCGGCCGCGGCGTCGACGACGGATTCGAGCTCGCCGTCGCCTCACCCGACGGCACGGGCGCCGTCGTGTATCGCTCGCCCGAGCACGCCACGCTGTGCGACGCCGACGATCGCGTCGCCGCCATCGGCCACCCGCCGGACGGCGACCTGTTCCACCCGATCGTGCGCATCGTCGACGTCGCCGACGGTCGCATCGTTGCCGAACTCGACGACGACCGTCGCGGTCTGACGCCGATCGCCTTCTCGCCCGCCGGCGATGGACGTCTGCTCGTGAGCCATTCGCGCCACGACCGCAAGGGCCTGTTGATCTGGTCTCCCGACTCGGGCACCGTCGAGGAACTGTTCGTCGACGTCGACGGCGACGTCACCGGCGCCTGGTTGCCCGACGCCGGCGGGCTCCTGCTCGTGTCGTCGCTCGACGGTCGCGACTCGATGTCGCGCCTCGATCTCGCCTCGGGTTCGCTGGAGCGGCTGGCGTCGCCGCAAGGTGTCATCGACGAGTGCTCGCCCCGACGCGACGGGACCGTGCAGGCGTTGGTCGAGTCGGCCGCCGAGCCGCCGAGCATCATCGAGATCGGCAACGGACCGGTCGTCGTGCTGCCCGGCGACCCGCCGGCGCCGTCGGTCATCGCCGAGGATGTCGAGGCCACCGGTCCCGCAGGCCGGGTGCACGCGTTCCTGCACCGCCCCGAGACGGGAAGCGAACCGTTCCCGACCGTCTTCGTGGTGCACGGCGGGCCGACCGCTCAGGACGTCGATGCGTTCCGGCCGTTGACCGCAGCGCTCCTCGATGCCGGCTATGCGGTGGTGCGGGTGAACTACCGCGGCTCGACCGGGTACGGCCGGGCGTGGCGCGACGCACTCGCCGGGCGCCTCGGGGCCATCGAGTTGGAGGACATCGGCGCGGTGCGCACCTCGCTCGAGGCCGACGGCATCGTCGATCCGGCCCGGGTGGCGATGGTCGGAGGGTCGTGGGGCGGCTTCATGACGTTGTACGCGCTCGGTGTCGAGCCCGATCGGTGGTCGGCGGGCGTCGCACTCGTTCCACTCGCCGACTTCGAGATCAGCCAACAGGACCAGCCGGCATTCATGACCGCGTACGACCACGTGCTCTTCGGTGGCACGCTCGCGGAGATGCCCGACGAGTACCGGGCGGCGTCGCCGCTCACCTACGTCGACGAGGTGCGCTCGCCGGTGTTGATCACCGCAGGTGCCAACGATCCGCGCTGTCCGCCGCGGGCGACCGACACGTACGTCGAGCGGCTGTACGAACGCGATCACGACGTGGTGTACATCCGAAAGGACACCGGGCATGCGTCGTACGACAACGAGGGTCTCGTCGAGGAGATCGGTCTGATGCTCGACTTCCTCGAATCACGCATGCCGACCTGACCGGCGAGTCGCTGGGGATCGCCCATCTGACGACTCGGCAGGACGAGACTGGGCGCGATGGCTCTCGACCCTCCGCTGCACGACGTCGTCCTCTCCGCCGACGACCGAGCGGCTGCCCGAGCGTTCGTCGCGCGGTGCGAGGTGCGGATGTCGACGCTGCACCGCATCGCCGTCGGGATGTTGTCGGGTGCCGGGCTGCTCGTCGTGCTCCCCGTCGTCGCCCGCGACTCGGTGACCGGGATCCTCCGGGCGCTCGTGTCCGGAGGCGTCGACGCCGCCGACGGCCTGTTGATCGTCGCAGTCGTCGCGATGCTCGCCGTGCCGGTCACGGCACTGTGGTGGTTGTTCCGCGACCTCACCCGCTTCTACTTCCACGCCAACCATCTCGACGGGGAGCGCGGCGCGGTCTTCACGCCGCGCTTCACGCTGACGTCGCTGCGCCTACCGTCCGACGAACTCCAACCCGAGTCGGCCGCCGTGCTCGACTCGACGCGTTCGGACCCGCGCCTCATCGAGCTGCTCGTGCCGACGAACGACGAATCGCGCCAGCGCATCGACGTGCAGCTCGGTGTGTACGGATTCCTGCGTGACGGCGCCGACGATGCGGCCCGCGCCGACGGCCTGATGGCGCTCGCCGCCGCCCGGTCGCGCTCACTGCTCGAAGAGGTCGCCAAGTTCGAGTACGGGATGGCGCGTCACGTGCTCAAGTTGCGCGGGCTCGTGTTGCGCTACGTCAAGGCGCTGCTGGCGCTGCTGACGACGGCGCTCGCCGTGTACGCCGGCGACGCTGTCGTCGTCGACGTCGGTTCGGGCGCCGATCTGACCACGTCGGCCGCGCTGTGGCTGGCGGCGATCGTGCTGGTGTGGGCGCCGATCGTGGTGCTCGCGCTCACGTCGCCGATCCGATGGATCGAGGACCTGATGCGCGACGACGGCGCCCCGTCGACGGCGGTGGCCGACGATCCCGAGCTGACCTTCGTCGAGCGGATCTCGCTGCGCATCGCGGCCGTCGCCTGGGTGGCAGCGATCCTCGCGATGGCTGTGGCCGTCGCCGGCGACCGCGCGTCCACGGGTGGCCGCTGGGCCGGCGTGATCGTGCTGGCCGCCTCGGTGACCGCCGTCGTCGTCGCGGCCCTCACCGGACGCTTCCGCAGCCTCCTCGCCTCGCCGACCTGACGCCTCCGAACACCCGCCTCGGGAAGCTCAAGGTCAGCGGCGTCGGTTCCGATCTTGAAGGGTGCGTCGGATCGTGCTCGTGCCGTTGGCGATGGTCGGCGTGCTCGCGTCGGGATGCAAGGATCCGAACACCACGTCGTATGACCCCGTGGGCGTTGCGGCGGCCGACGCGAACCTCGACATCGTGCCGCACGACCAGATCGCGTCGTGCATCGAGTCGACGAAGTTCGGTGCCTACGTGGGCGACGCCGTTGCGCTCGAACGCTGGAACTCGGCCGGCCAGTCCGACGCCGAACTCGCGGAGGCCTGCACCGGGATCTGGCGTGCCGACCCCGCAGCGCTCGCACGAATCCATGCGGAGTGGCTGGACACCCAAGCGTTGATTGCGGCAGCGCCCTAGACGATCGCAGCCCGACAGTGCGCGCGAGGTTCGGTCGTCGTCCGCCTCTTCGGAGCAGGCGCAGTACGGCAGTGCGTACGACTGCACGAGAGCGGCGAGCGTTGCGGGCGGCCCCGGGCCGGTCGACCCGGCGCCGCACGTCGCAACCCCCGTTGCTGCGGTGGTTGTGCCCGGGAGCGCGGCCCCGCTCATGGAACCGCCGGATCGAGTTGGCAGGGTGGTGCGCACATTTTCCGTAAGCGCCGGATGCGTCCGGGCACGACAAGAGCATGGCGATGAGCGCAACGAAGAACGAGGAGGGTGACGACGTCTCCGATGCCGTCCGCTTCGACCTGCTCTACCGTCGATATCACGCCAAGGTGAGCGCCTACTGCCGGCGACGCGTGGCGACCGACCGCGTCGACGACGTCGTGGCCGAGACGTTCCTCACCGCATGGCGGCGCATCGACGACGTACCCGACGACGACGCCGCGCTCATGTGGCTGTACCGGGTCGCCTACCGAACCGTCGGTCACCAGTGGCGCAGCACCTCGCGGCGGCGACGTCTCGAGGAGAAGCTGGCGCTGATCCCCGAACCGCCGAACGGGGCACCGGACGACTCGGCGGTGCACGCCGACGAGATCCGCCGTGTCCTCGAAGCGGCTGCCCACCTCTCCGATCGCGACGCCGAGATCCTGCGGCTCGCGAGCTGGGAGCACCTCGAGCGCGCCGAGATCGCCGAGGTCCTCGACATCGACCCCAACGCGGTCAGCCAGCGACTGCATCGGGCGAGAGCGAATCTCACCAAACACTTCACCCGCCTCGAAGACCGACATCGAACCCCCGCTGCCCAGAAAGGAGGAACGCCATGACGAACGAAGAGCACGTGATGCATCTGTTCGAACGGGCCAACCCGGTCCCCGAACCGAGCGACATCGTCGCGCCGACTCGAACGTCGGGCGACCTCATCGACCTCCAACACAGGAGCAGCACCATGACACTCAAGGTCATCGAACCCGACGCACCCGAGGACCACCACACGAGACGGACCTGGATCGTCGCCGTTGCCGCAGCAGTGCTGCTGCTCGTCGTCGGCCTCGTCGTGGCCGCGAGCACGCAACGACGACGACACCAGGCTCGTGCCGGCCGACCCGCCCGCGCCGACCGTCGAGCCAGACGACGCGGCCACCCCGCCCGCCGTGACCTCGCCCGCCGTCACCGCGCCTGCTGTCGATCCGGCAACGGATGATCCCGGCCAGGCCGCAGCCGATCCGGCCACGATCGGTGAGCCGATTCCGGTCTTCGGCGAGACCGCCGAGGTGGGGCAGTACACGACCTTCGTGCTCGGCATGGACGCGAGCTTCACCACGCCGCGGCCGCTGTTCGTCGCGGCCAACCGCGCCAGCGACGTGACGCTGCTCGACGGCTACAACGGGGGCTACACACCCGAGACGGGCCTGTCGCTCAGCTTCCACCGCTGGGCGGGTTGGAGCACCCGCGACGAGGCCGTGGTCGAGACGCCGTCGGCGAGCATCGATCCGTACGACGTCGATGCGTGGGTCGCGGACAACGACGTGACGTTGATCTCCGACACGACGACGACGATCGCCGGCCGGCGCGCACGTGTCTTCGACGTCCAGGTCGATCCGGCCAGCACCGTCCAGGCCGCCACCAACACGAGCGGCGGCTGTTTCGCCGGCTGGGAACCGTGCTTCTACAACGGCACGGTGGCCTCCGACTACGGCCAGCGCACCCAGTGGGTGTCGGCGCAGCGGATCACGCGCTTCTACCTCATCACCGTCGAGGGGTCCGAGCCGCTGTTGATCTCCGTCGGCGGACCCGCAGGCAGCGAGTGGTTCGGCGAGGTCGAGTCGTCGGTGATCGCCACCTTGCAACTCGGCCCGGACACACCACCGCTCGGCTGACCGGTGGTGCGTGCTGTCGGGGTCGTCGTGAACGGGCACCCGACAGCACGCACCCATCACGTTTGCGTTCTGATTCTGGTGGGGCGGTCCACCAGAAATGTCACGCAAACGGGGTGGGATCAGGAGCTGCGCACGAGGGTGCCGGGGCGGGCGCCGGTATCGGCGTCGTGGCGGCGGGTGACCTGGCCCTTGACCATCGTGGCGAGGTAGCCCTGCACCGGCTGGATGAGGCGGGTGCCGCCCGCGGGCAGGTCGTGGTGCGCCCGTGGGGGAGCGACGGTCAGGTGGTCGAGGTCGATCACGTTGATGTCGGCGCGCATGCCCGGTGCGAGCACGCCGCGGTCGTGGAAGCCGTACAGCCGGGCATTGCCGGCGGTCTGCTTGGCGACGACGAACTCCAGCGGCAGACGCTCGCCACGCTTGCGGTCGCGTACCCAGTAGGTCAGCTGCGTGGTCGGCATCGTGGCGTCGCAGATCAACGTCACGTGGGCGCCGGCGTCGCTGAGGCCGGTGACCGTGTCGGGATGCAGCAGCATCTCGCGCAGTACCTCCTGGCGCTCGGCGATGTCGTTGCCGCCCATCAGCGCCGCCATCGCCCGACCCTCGTCCTCGAGAAGGAAGTCGTACAGCACGTCGAGCGGCTCGCGCCCGGTCGCGGCCATCCGTGTCCCGAGCGTCTGGTCCATCGTCGGCTCGTAGTCGACCGGGTCGGCGAGCGGGTACATCATCGGCGCCGCCATCTGGAACAGGGCGTAGAGGTTCGCCATCGAGCCGGGCTCGGCGACGGGCACGTCCTGCTCGGACAGGATCGCCGACTTGACCTCGGACTTGGCCATCTCCTTCACCCGCTCGGCGAGCGGGAGGTGGGCGAGTGCCATGTACGTCGGGCGTCGTTGGAAGGCGTGGTAGCTCGACAGGCCGGTGACGAACCCGATCGGACGTGACGACACCTGGGGATGCATCTGCGCGCCCGATGCGTTGGCGTCGGCGGTGAGATCGAGGATCTCGCGCCAGAGGTCCTGGTCGTAGTCCGGCGACTGCACGAGGGTGAACGTGACCGGACGTCCGCCGCGCTTGGCCACCTGCTCCATCAGGGCGAACTCCTGATGCGGCGTGAACCGTTCGCCGCCGAGGCCCTCGAGCTTGCCGACGGTGCCGGCGGGGATCATCTCGAACACGCCCTTGCCGGTGCGACCCATCGCTTCGGCGATCGCCACCAGCTCGTCGACCGGAGCGAACGTGCCGGGTACGGGAGCGCCCCACAGCGAGCGGTGGCCGATCGTGCGCGACGTGCTGAATCCGACGGCACCGGCGTCGACCGCCTCGCCGACGAGGCCGGCCATCGAGGTGATGTCGTCGGCCGTCGCGTCTTCGTTCTCGCAGCCGCGCTCGCCCATCACGTAGTAGCGGATGGCGCCGTGGGCGACCTGGGCGCCGATGTCGAGCGAGTACCGACGGCTGGCGATGTAGTCCATGTAGTCGGGGAACGACTCCCACTGACCCCACTCCATGCCCTCGTACAGCGCCGTGCCGGGGATGTCCTCGACACCCTCCATCAGCTCGATCAGCGTCTGCTCGCCGCCAGGGCGGACCGGAGCGAAGCCGACGCCGCAGTTGCCCATCACGATCGTGGTGGCGCCGTTGCCGGCCGACGGGTCCATCACGTCGTCCCAGCTGACCTGGCCGTCGTAGTGCGTGTGCACGTCGACCCATCCCGGGGTGACGATCGCACCGTCGGCGTCGATCGACTCGTTCGCCGCTTCGCTGATCGTGCCGCCGACGGCGACGATCACGCCGTCACGTACAGCGACGTCACCGGTGACGGGCGCCGAGCCGGTCCCGTCGACGATCGATCCACCCTTGATCACGTAATCGAGCACGTGGGCCCCCCTTGTCGTCCGATAACCCTGCGTGACCGTACCGCCACGTCACCGCCCGCCCCGAGCCGAGCCGCCAGTCGCCGTTCGTGTGCAGTTCCGGGTGGGCCGTCCCACCGGAATCCTCACGCAAACGTGGTGTGAGCCGGCGTGTCAGCTGGCGAGCATGCCGCCGTCGACGGCGAGCGCGTGGCCGGTGGTGAACGACGACGCCGACGAGACCAGCCACAACGCCGCCTCGGCGATCTCGGACGGCGCGCCGAAGCGACCGATCGGGCTGAGACGTCCGGCGACGTCGTCGGCGTCACGACCGCGGCGTTCCATCGCAGTGCGCAACATCGGCGTGTCGATCGCACCCGGACAGATCGCGTTCACCCGGATGCCGTGGCTCGCGTAGTCGTACGCCGCACTGCGGGTCAGCCCGAGCACCGCATGCTTGCTCGCGGTGTAGGCCGGCTGGTCGTGCTGCGGACGGAACGAGTTGGTCGACGCGATGTTGACGATCGAGCCCGGTCGGCCACCCTCGAGCATCGCCGCGATCTCGTGCTTCATCGACAGGAACACACCACGGACGTTGACGCGCATCATGCGGTCGAAGTCGTCGTCGGTGCACTCGGCCAGCGGCACGGTCTCGAACTCGATCGCGGCGGCGTTGACCGCCGAGTCGAGTCGTCCCGTGCGGCTCGACGCTGCTGCTGCGACGCCTGCCATCTCGTCGGCGACGCTGACATCGGCGCGCACGAAGTGGATCGAGCCGCCGCCGTCGGGAGCTGCGCCGAGCAGTTCGTCGGCGCGCGTGTCTGACAGGTCGGTGGCGATCACGTCGGCGCCGGCTGCGGCGAGCCTGGCGACGATCGCCCGACCCATCCCGCCGGTCGCGCCGGTGACGATCTGCGGTGGTGCCGGACAGGTCGGTGCTCACGTGTGGTCCTCGTGCGGTGCGGCGGACGGTGTCGACGATCTCGCCTGATCGAGGACGCGGCGCATGCCGTCGGCGATGCGCCGGACGTGGTCGGCGCCGGGACGACCCCAGACGTCGTCGTTGCAGACCTCGAGCGACCACGGCACGTCGACGCCGAGGTCGATGATCGTGCGGACGAATTCGACGGCGCCGAACTCACCTTCGCCGGGCGGAACACGATGGCGTAGGCAGTCGTCCTTGTAGTCGGCGAGCGTGGGTGCGGCCGGGCCGTCGCTCATCTGCACGGCGAGGATCAGCTCCGGCGGGATCGCCCGGATCAGGTCGAGGTCGTCGGCGCCGCGGGCGTGGTGCCAGATGTCGACGCACACGCCGCCGTTCGGGCGGTCGGCCTCCTCGACGATCGCCAGCGCGTCGGCGGCATCGACGATGTTCGTGAACGGCAGGAACTCGAGCCCCACAACGGCGCCGTGCTCGGCGGCGCGGTCGCACACGGCTCCGAAGCGCTCGGCGGCGTCGGCGATCGATCCCTCGTACGATCCGATCGCCTGCACGTAGCGGCACTCGAACGCATCGACGAGTTCCCACACGAGCCTTTCGAACTGCCAGTAGGCCTCCGACGGCGAGGCTGCCCCCCACCCGGCGAGCACCTCGATCTCGGCGAGGCAGACATCGGCGGCAGCGAGCAGGTCGCGCACGTGCTCGATCGTCAGCCCGTCGGTGCTGAGTTGCGCGTACTGGCCGGCGAACAGCCCGATGCCGGCGAATCCGGCGTCGCCTGCGGCTGCGATCCGCTCGTCGAGGGCATGGTTGCGATCGAGGCTGAAGTGGCTCAGCACGAGATCGTCGGCGCGCAGCGAACGGGGAGCGATCACGACGTGAGACTCGCCGCTCGCAGCCCGGCGTCGAGCGCTCGACGCTGACGATCCGGTGGCCACGACGCCGGGTCGAACAGCGCCTGGAGCGCAATGCCGTCGACCAGCGCGATCAGTCGCTCGGCCTCGGTCAGTGGATCGGTGACGTCCGGCATCGCATCGAGCAGGCCGACGAGATAGTCGCGGAAGTCGCGGTAGGCGTCGCGCTGGGTGGCGGCGAGGCGGGCGTCGCTCGCAGCGGCGCCGGCGAGCGTCAGCGTGACGATCCAGTGCAGGCGCGTGTCGTCGTTGGTCGGCAGCGCGCTGATCAGCGTGGCGTGCACCGCATCGGCCGGTGTGAGGCCGGATCGAGCGGTTCGCGATGCGCTGCGCCGCTCGATCGACACCCGCAGCGTGAAGTCGAGCAGGTCGTGCTTGTCGGCGAAGTAGTGCACCAGCGTGCCGGTGGTCCATCCCGCCTCCGCCGCGATGTCGCGCATCGAGGCGCCGTCGACGCCGGATCGGGCGATCACCCGGGCGGTCGCCTCTGCGAGTTCGAGCCGCCGCTGGTCGACGTCGACGATCTTCGGCATTGACGCAAGATATCACAACTGTTAGAAATAGATGTCCACATTCCCCCACGTCTGCGTGAGACATCCGGTGGCCCGTCCCACCGGAAATCCGACGCAAACGTGCAGTGCAGTGCGAAATGAGGTTGGCATGGTGTACGTCCCGACACGAGGTGATGTCCCGGTCCGGCTGGGGCCGAGCGTCCAGCTCGTGCCCGACTACGGGCCGAGCACGATGTCGCGCGACGTGTACACCGATCCGATGCGCTTCGAACTGGAGCGTGAACGGGTGCTGGGCGCCCACTGGATCATCGCCGGGCGGTCCGCCCAGGTGCGCGGCACCGGCGACTGGCTCACGTTCGAGGGCCACGGCGAGACCGTCGTGGTCACGCGTCAGGCCGACGGTTCACTCGCCGCGTTCCACAACGTGTGCCAGCACCGCGGGCCGGCGATCGTCGGCGAGCTGGTCGGCTGCGGCGCCAAGCGGTTCACCTGCCCGTACCACGGGTGGGTGTACGACACGACCGGGATGGTCGTCGGCGTGCCGGACCGTGACGACTTCGATCCGGCGCACCTCGACGGGCTGCGCTCGCCGGCCGTCGCCGCCGACGAGTGGGGCGGCTGGGTGTGGATCAACCTCACCGGTCCGGAGGCTGCACCTCCGCTGCTCGAAGCGATCGGGCCGGAGATCGGCGCCGACCTCGGACGCTTCCGGATGGAGGACATGATCCTGCACGAGGTGATCGAGTGGGACGTGCCGGTCAACTACAAGGCGATCGTCGACGGGTTCAACGAGATCTACCACACCAAGCAGCTGCACCACGTCGACGCGTCATGGACCAAGGCGGCGCGCAACACGTCGTTCCACATCGTCGGCGACAACTACATGTGCTTCGTGCCGAGGGCGCAGAACCTCGACACGCTCGCCGATGATCCCGACCATCACAAGTACGCGATCTGCCACTACGTCGTGTTCCCGAACACGGTGTTCAACTGCAATCCCGAGCACGTGCAGGTCTTCAACCCGATCCCGATCGACGTCGACCGCACCCGCTTCCTGTGCTGGCAACTGATCTATCCCGGCGATCTCGACGACGCCGAGTACGCCGACTACCACGCCCGCACGATGAAGCACTGGGACGTGCTGAAGGGCGTCGTCGCCGAGGACATCGAGATCTACGACCAGCTGGCGCGCACCAAGCGATCGAGCGGCTACACGCGCCACATCCTCAACGACCGCGAGTGCAAGCTCGCCCACTACCACGAGAACATGAGCCGCAAGATCGCCCACTGACGATCCGACTGTGCGCCCCGCCGGTCCTTCGGGGTCGGGTCGGGGAGAACCGGGGACCCCGATCAGGCGAGGGAGCCGGCCGTCTGGGCCTTGGCGACCGAGGCGCGCACGATCGGAATGTCGTCGTCGGCGAGCGGTTGCATCCACGTCTTGCGGGCGAGGGCGGCCTCGACGAACGGCGCGAGATCCGCTGCCTTGCGCCGCTGCCGTTCGGCCTCGTCGGCGGTGAATTCCTTCATGACGTCCGAGGCGAAGAGCTCGAGCGACGAGCAGATGTCGGCGTGGGCGTTGCGTCCCGCCTGCTGGATGAAGATGATCTGATCGACACCGACGTCGCGCATCTGGCGCAGGTAGCGCGCAGCGTCCGCGGGGGTGCCGATGCAGCTGGCGAACGCGTCGCCCTGCTCGTCGGCTGCAGCGATGCGCCGCTCGACGCTGTCAGGCGAACGGCGCGCCTGGAACTCGCCCCACAGGTCCGTGCGACCCGGCACCTGGTCGTGTGCGACCAGCGCGTTGAGCGCGTAGCCGAAGAACTCGAAGCCCTCCTGCCCACGCCGGATCGCCTCCGCACGGTCCTCGTGCAACGAGAAGCCGGTGACCAGCGCGATGTTGGCGTTGACCGTGTGGCCGAGCGGCACGCACTCGTCACTCTTGATGATGTCGTAGTAGACGTCGACCCACGACTTGGCCTCGTCCGGATCGACGAAGCTGAACGCCAGCGCACCGATGCCGTGGCGGGCGGCGACCTTGATCGTGTCGCGGTTGGTGCACGCCATCCACATCGGCGGATGCGGCTTCTGGCGCGGCTTGGGCAGCACGTTGCGGCACGGCATCGAGAACGTCTCGGACTCGTAACCGGGGTAGGGGTCGAGCACCATCATGTTCGCGATCTGCTCGGCCGCCTCGAGCGCCATCGCCCGCTTCTGTTTGGCCGGGATGTCGAAGCCGTGCAGCTCGAGCCGCGTCGCCCCCTCCCCGATGCCGAAGTCGACGCGCCCGTCGGAGATCAGGTCGAGCGTGGCGAGCCCCTCGGCGGTGCGCGCCGGATGGTTGTACTTGGGGATCACCTGGCGGATGCCGTGGCCCAGGCGGATGCGGTTCGTGCGGGCAGCTGCTGCGGCGAGGAACACCTCCGGCGCCGACGAGTGCGAGTACTCGTCGAGGAAGTGGTGTTCCACCTCCCATGCGTAGTCGAAGCCGAGCCGGTCCGCGAGTTCGACCTGGTCGAGCGCGTCGCGCAGGAGGCAGAACTCGTCGTCGTCGCTCCACGGCTTGGGAAGCTGGTGCTCGTAGAAGATGCCGAACTGCATGCCAGCAGCTCAGCAGACCGACACCTCCCGCCTCCGATCGAACGATCACGCCGGGGGACACGCCCGGGGCCGGAGCCGGGACGTGATCGGATGTTGTCATGCCCTGTGCTATCTTCTGGCCGGTTTTCAACGAAGGGGGCTTGGTTGATGGAGACACGACTGGTCGAGCTGCTCGCGGAGTACTTCCCCGAGGCCGAACACATCGAGGTGACCGGCTTCGAGCCGATACCGGGGGGCTACTCGCGTGAGACGTACCGCTTCGACGCCGTCGTGCGTTCGACGGTCGGCGAGGAGCACCATCCGCTGATCCTGCGCAAGGATCCGCCCCCGGAGGTGTCGATCCTCCAGACGAGCCGTGAGATCGAGCACGACCTGATCGAGGCGTTACGGATGCACACCAACCTCCCGATCGGGCGCAGCCTCGGCCACGAACCCAACCCGACCCGCTTCGGCGAGCCGGCGATGGTGATCCAGCGGATGCACGGCAACTCGCAGACGTCGGACCTGTTCCACGACGGGCCCGACCACGACCAGGCCGACGACGTGATGCGCCACCTGTGCGAGGTGCTCGTCGAGCTCCACACCACCGACGTCTCCACGATCGACCCGCACGGCCGGCTCGCCGACCCGCGCAACGAGGGCATCGACGCCAGCTCGTGGGAGGCGTACATCGATACGACGATCGACTACTACATCCGGTCGTTCCCCACGATCAACTACGACCCGAGCGTGATGTCGGTGCTCGACCTGTTCCTCACGCTGCGTCGCGACATTCCTCGGCCGTTGCCGCTCGTGTTGGTCCACGGCGACTTCAACCCGGCGAACTTCCTCTACGAGGGTGGCCGCGTGACGGCGTTGATCGACTGGGAGAACGCCCGCATCGGCGACCCCCGCGAAGACCTCGGGTGGATGACGACGATGGACATCCTCTCGAACACCAAGGTGATGGAGCACCCCGTCGACCGTGGCGGATTCCTCGCCTACTACAACGAGTTGACCGGCTTCGAGATCACCCAGGACGAGGTCGACTACTTCACGCTGTTCGGCACCGGCAACATCGCCGTGCCGGTCCAGGCGGCGATCAAGCGCCGCATCGACGGCGAGAGCACGGAGTTCATGCCCCTCTATCTCGCGCAGTCCGCCGGTGGCACCGTGCCCAACCTGCTCCGCCTGCTCAACTATCCGGGGGTCCCGCAATGAACACGTCGCCGAGCATCGATCAGATGTTGGAGGGGGTGCTGATCAGCATCAGCACCGACATCGTGCCGAACCTGGTCAACCCGAAGGCACACGCGAGTGCGCAGATGATGCAGTCGGTCATCCAGGGGATCCGCCAGATGCTGCCGGTCTACGACCAGTACTTGGCCGAGGAGCACAACGAGATGATGGCGGTCCTGCGCGACGTCGCCGAACGCATGGGGTCGGCGCCGGGCGATGCGGCCGACCGCATCCGTGAGCGGGCAGCGACGCTGGGGGAGGGCGACGAGCTGCCGATCCCGGTCGATCGCGACGCGGTGATGGCGGCGCACCGCGAGCTCGGCTTCGCGCTGCAGGCGACGATGATCGACATCGACGAACTCCAACGCGCCGGCAACGCCGACGCCGACGCCGCACTCGAAACGATCCGCGAACACATGGGGCCGCGGCTCGTGCGAGACGTCCAGACGTTCCTCGTCGGCGACGCCCTGCTGGGCCGCGGCTGAACCGTTACGCCAGGGGTCAGACCCCAGGCGTAACAGGTGGTGTCGGTGCGTCGACGCGAGAGCGGTGTTACGCGTGGGGTCTGACCCCTGGCGTAACGCGTGCTCAGTCGGCTTGGCCGGCGGCGATCGCTTCGTTGGTGAACTTGGCGAACCTGACGGTGTCGAAGGCGACCACGAGGTTCGCCTCGGTCTCGATGATCACGCGGTGCGGTGAGTCGAGGAACTTGCGGAACGCCTTGCGGTAGGCGTCGTCGGGGCTCGACGCGACGCCCGACAGCGTGTCGTAGAACCAACTCTTCAGTGCATCGAAGTCTGCGTCGCCGTTCGCGTGCACGATCGAGTCGCCCTTGTACGACGCGGTCTTGCCGCCCCGGTTGATCACGACGCCCGACTGCGGCCGCTTCTTCAGCGCCGGCACACGCTTGCGCCGGTCCGCGCAGGTCGTCCAGAACTTGCCGTCGCGCCAGATGTAGGCCACGACGACACCGACGGGATAGCCCTGCGAGTTGGTCCAGTTGAAGATGCACTCACCGCCGGGCTCCACCAGCGCGGCCAGCTCCTCGGGCTCGAGCTGCATCGAGGTCAGGTCTTCGTAGTCGACGGGCTGTTCGGTCATCGGTTTCTCCTCCGGGTCGTCGCCGGAAACGTACCACGAGTAAATTACGAGCCTTCGACCGGAGGGAACCACATGAAGTTCGGATTGGCGTTCGGCAGCAGCATCGCGATCGACGGCACAGCGACCATGGAGTTGTGTCGCCGGGCGGAAGCGGCGGGCTTCGAGTCGGTGTGGGGCGGCGAGCACGTGATCATGCCGTCGACGATCGAGTCGTCGTATCCGTACACGAAGGACGGCAAGGTCCCCGCACAACCCGACACACCGATTCCCGACCCGCTGATCTGGCTCGCGTTCGCCGCAGCGGCCGCTCCGTCGTTGCGGCTCGGCACGTGCATCCTGATCGTGCCGCAACGCAACCCGCTGATCCTCGCCAAGGAGTTGGCGACCCTCGATCAACTCTCGGGCGGCAAGGTCGAACTCGGCCTCGGCGTCGGCTGGCTCGAGGAGGAGTTCCAGGCACTCGGCGTGCCGTGGGAGCGGCGAGGCGCACGCAACGACGAGTACATCGAGGCGATGCGCACGCTGTGGTCGGGCCCGGAGGTGGAGTTCCACGGCGAGTTCGTCGACTTCGCGAAGGTGACGTGCAGCCCGCGTCCGGTGCAGCCGACGATCCCGATCCTCGTCGGCGGCGACAGCGACGTCGCCATCCGGCGCGCCGCCCGCCTGGCGGACGGCTACTTCCCCGGCGAGGGCGACGTCGAACGACTCGGCGCACTGATCGAGCGGGTGCGGCGCGCCGCCGAGGATGCCGGTCGGGATCCCGATGCGATCGAGATCAACGCGATGTTCAGCACGCAGATGGGCGAGCCCGAGGCCGGTGTCGAGAGGTTCGCCGAGCTCGGCGTCGGCCGGATCATGGTGCCGGCGTTCTTCTTCGCCGGCCCGGGCGGCCTCGACCGCATGGACGAGTTCGCCGGTCGTGCCATCGGCGCCGCCGGCTGATCCACGTCCGCCTCTCACATCGACGAATCAACAAAGGAGCAACATGCACAGTTTCGATCTCACCGGCAAGGTCGCCGTCGTCACCGGCGGAGGCCAGGGCATCGGCGAGGGCATCGCCAAGGTCTACGCCGAGTCCGGCGCCGCCGTGGTCGTCGCCGCTCGACACGTCGACCGGGTCCAGCGTGTCGCCGACGACATCAACGCGAGCGGCGGTCGTGCGCTCGCCGTGCCGACCGACGTGACCGATCGCGACGCATTGGTCGCACTCGCCGATGCGGGCATCGCCGAGTTCGGCGGCCTCGACATCTGGGTGAACAACGCCGGCGGATCGACGGTCCGCTCGCCGCTGGTCGAACTCGACGCTGCCGACTGGGACGCATGTCTCAGCCTCAATCTCACCGCGGTCTGGGCGGCGTCGGTGATCGCGTCGGAGCGTCTCAACGACGGTGGCAGCATCATCAACATCACCTCGCCGGCCGCGACGCGGGCGGTGCTCGGCAGCGGGCACTATTCGGCGGCGAAGGCGGGCGTGAATGCGTTGACGCTGACGATGGCCATGGAGTTGGCTCCCCGGATCCGTGTGAACGGCGTCGCTCCCGGCATGGTGCCGACCGAGGTGATGATGACCGCACTCGACCTCGACGTCCCTGCGCTGGAGATGATCGCCGAGAAGCGCACGCCGATGCAGCGGCTCGGCACCCCCGACGACATCGCCTCGGCTGCGCTGTACCTCGCGAGCGATGCGGGTGGCTGGGTGACCGGCCAGATCATCACCGTGTCGGGCGGCCAGTGATCCGGTCCGCGGTCGCGCCGATCGACACCACCGCCATCACCGCCAGCATCGACATCATCGCCATCACCGACAGCATTGACAGCATTGAGAGGATCGAGCCATGACAGATCTCGACGAGCGCCACTCCGAGTCCGCACCCTGGTTCCTCCAGGGCAACTATGCGCCGGTGCAGAACGAACTCACCGAGTTCGACCTGCAGGTGACCGGCACCATCCCGCCGTCGCTGGCGGGTCGCTACCTTCGCAACGGCTCGAACCCGAAGTCCGGTACCGCAGGTCACTGGTTCTTCGGCGACGGCATGGTGCACGGCGTGCGCCTCGAGGCCGGCAAGGCGGCGTGGTATCGCAACCGGTTCGTCCAGACCACCAAGCTCGTCAAGGGGCTCGAGGCCACCGACGCCGAGACGATGTTCGACCCGACGGCCAGCGCCGCCAACACCCATGTGCTCGCCCACGCGGGACGGATCTGGGCATTGGAGGAAGGGCATCTCCCGTACGAGCTGAGCCCCGAACTCGACACGCTCGGCTGCGAGAACTTCTCGGGCAAGCTGACCACCGCGTTCACCGCCCACCCGAAGTTGTGTCCCGAGACCAACGAACTGCACTTCTTCGGCTACTCGCCGGTGCCACCGTTCCTGACCTACCACGTGCTCGACGCATCCGGTGCGCTCGTGCACTCGGCGGAGATCACGGTGCCCGCCGGCACGATGATGCACGACTTCATGATCACGCGCGACCACGCGATCTTCATGGACCTGCCCGTCGTGTTCGACCTGTCGAACCTCGAGGCGCCACTCAAGTGGGACGACGACTACGGCGCTCGGATCGGCATCATGCCGCGGATGGGCACCAACGCCGACATCCGCTGGTTCGAGGTCGACCCGTGCTACGTGTTCCATCCGCTGAACGCGTATGTCGACGGCGACACCGTGGTCTGCGACGTCGGCCGCCACGCGTCGATGTGGCGCCGGTCGATGGAGGACGGCGAGCCGTGCTACCTGCACCGCTGGAGCTTCGACCTCGCGACCGGTGCGGTCGCCGAGCAGCAGCTCGACGGCGACTCGCATGCGTTCCCGCGCGTCGACGATCGGGTCGTCGGCCTCGAGCATCGGTATGGGTGGGGTGTCGCTCCGCGCGGTGGCGGCGCTGGCGCGATCGTCGAGCCGGGCAACGTCGTCAAGTGGGACTTCCAGACCGGGCAGCAGCAGACGTACGACTTCGGGCCGCACAGCTATCCGGGGGAGTTCGTGTTCGTCCAGGACGACGCTGCCGCCGGCGAGGACGAGGGGTGGGCGATGGGGTTCGTCTACGACGCATCGACCGACAGCTCCGACCTGGTGATCCTCGACGCGTCGGCTCCAGGTACCGACCCGGTCGCCCGGGTACACATGCCCCAGCGCGTGCCGTTCGGTTTCCACAGCAGCTGGGTCGACGACTCGATCCTCTGAAAACACCGTTTGCGTGAGGATTTCGGTGGGGCGGTCCACCGAAATCCGCACACAAACGTGGTGTTGGCGGTGCGCAGGCGTTCGCATCATCTGCCGCCGTCGAGGTGCGCTAGACATCCGCGATGTCACTTTCCCTTTCCATCGCCGCGGGACCGTCGGTGCCGGCGCTCCAGGACGTCACCATCGGCCAGATCCTCCGTGACGCCGCCGGCAGAGCGCCGGACCGGCTGGCGCTGATCGAGGGAGTTCCCGACGCCTCGGCGCGCCGCCAGTGGACCTACGCCGAGTTCGACGCCCAGGCCGACCGTGTCGCACGCGCGCTGCTGAACCGGTACTCGCCCGGCGATCGCATCGCGCTGTGGGCGCAGAACATCCCGGAGTGGGAGTTCCTCGAGTTCGGCGTCGCCCGCGCCGGCATGGTTCTCGTCACCGTCAATCCGGGCTCGCAGGCCGCCGAGTTGCGCTATGTCCTCCAGCAGTCGCGCTCCACCGCCGTGTTCTGCGTCGACTCCTTCCGCGGCACTCCCATGTCGGCGATCGCCGCCGACGTGCAACGGGACTGTCCGGAGCTGCGCGACGTGGTGTCGTTCGGGGAGTGGGACGACTTCCTGGCGTCGGGCGACTCCTTCGCTGCGCCGTTCCCCGACGTTGCGCCGATGGATGCGGTCATGATCCAGTACACGTCGGGCACGACCGGCTTCCCGAAGGGCGCCTACCTCCACCATCGAGGACTCGTCAACAACGCCGCTCACACGTTCGGTCGTATGGGCGTCAGCGACGGCAACGTCTATGTCTCCACGATGCCGTTGTTCCACACCGCCGGCAGCGCGATCGCCGTGCTGGGTGCCGTCTCGCATGCCTGCACACAGGTGCTCGTCGAGGCATTCGAACCGGGCCTCGTCCTGGCGCTGACCGAGGAGTACCGGGGCGACGCCCTGCTGGGAGTCCCCACGATGCTGATCGCGATGCTCGAGCACCCGACGTTCGCGACGACCGATCTCTCGTCGTTGCATGCGGTGTGCTCGGGCGGCGCGCTCGTGCCCGAACAACTCGTGCGCACGTTCGAGCGCGAGCTCGGCGCCCCGTTCACCATCGTGTTCGGGCAGACCGAGTGCTCGCCGGTCGCCACGATGACCGCACCCGACGACACGATGGACGACAAGTCGAACACGATCGGCGCCCCGATGCCGCACGTCGAGGTGAAGATCGTCGACCCGGAGTCGGGTGAGACGGTGGCGATCGGTGAGGTCGGCGAGCTGTGTACGCGGGGCTACCACGTGATGCACAACTACTTCGAGATGCCCGAGCGGACCGCCGAGGCGATCGACGCCGATGGATGGCTGCACACCGGCGACCTCGCCGCGATGAACGACCGCGGCTACTGCACGATCGAGGGCCGTCTCAAGGACATGATCATCCGCGGCGGCGAGAACATCTATCCGAAGGAACTCGAAGAGCTGCTGTTCGCGCACCCGTCCGTCGGGTCCGTCGCGGTGGTCGGTCTGCCCGACGACAAGTGGGGTGAGACCGTGGCAGCGTTCCTGCGCCCAGCGCCCGGCTCCAGCATCGACAAAGCGGTGCTGTTCGCCTACATGCGGGAGAATCTCGCCCCGCACAAGACCCCCAGCCGCTGGTTCGCCGTCGACGAGTACCCCATGACCGGGTCCGGCAAGATCCAGAAGTTCCAGCTCCGCCAGGAATGGCTGGACGGAACTCTCGTCGAACTCTGACCCGGGAGCTGCCAAGCTCACGCGATGGGTGATGAGGAGCTACGCGAGGAGATCGATCTCGTCGCGGGTGCGACGAACTTCAGTGGGTCGGTGCGAGTCGACGTCGAAGGAGCGACCGTCGTGGCGTACGTGCGCGGTCACGCCGATCGACGCTGCGCCGTGCCGATGACGCCGACCACGCGCATCGGGATAGCGAGCGGCACGAAGGCGTTCACGGCGTTGACCGTGATGGCGCTCGTCGAGCGGGGTGTCATCGGGCTCGACACGACGGCTCGGTCGCTGCTCGGCGACGACCTCGAAATGATCGACGACACGGTCACTGTCGAGCAGTTGCTGGCGCATCGTTCGGGCATCGGCGACTACCTCGACGAAGACGAGCTCGTCGGCATCGATGACTACATCATGGAGCTGCCGGTGCATCGCTACCTGACGACCGAGGGCTACCTGCCGTCGCTCGTGGGTCGTCCCCAGGTGTCGCCGCCCGGCGATCGCTTCGCCTACAACAACAGCGGCTTCGTGGTGTTGGCGCTGTTGGCCGAGCGGTCGACCGGCACCCCGTTCCACGATCTGGTCGACGAGCTGGTGTGTCGACCCGCCGGGCTCGCCCATACCGCATTCCTGCGGTCCGACGAACTTCCCGCCGACGCGGCGATCGGCTATCTCGCCGACGGCCTGCGCACCAATGTCCTCCACCTACCGATCCGGGGGAGTGGTGACGGTGGGATCTCCACCACGGCCGACGACGTGCATTCGCTGTGGGATGCGCTCGCCAACGGACGCGTCGTTCGGCCCGACACGTTCCGAACGATGACGATGCCGCGCAGCACGGCCGCAGACGGGCGCCGCTACGGCCTCGGATTCTGGCTGCACGCCACGTCCGATGCGGTGATCTTCGAGGGCTACGACGCCGGGGCGTCGTTCCGCTCGATCGACGACCGGCGGCGCAAGATCACCATGACCGTGCTGTCGAACACGAGCGAGGGAGTCTGGCCGGTCGCCCGCCGTCTGGCCGAGATGCTCGCGATCTGACGGCTCGGTTCAGGCTCGGCGGATCGGTCAGCCGACGGGGCCGAGCACGCCGGCATCCGTTGTGGATCACCTGCGGATCTTGTGCGACCTCGGCACGGCGCACCACGCAGGCTCCGGGAACGTCGTTGTCGAGCATCCCCTGCAGCGCTTCGCCCGATCCTACGTCTCCCCGCCGGGGCCGGCCAGCCCGTCCACCCGCCCTGCGATCCGGCTGCAGGACCCCGTTTGTGTGCGGATTCCGGTGCACCGGGTCACCGGGACCGTCACGCGAACGGAATGGGGGTGGCGTCGGAGGCGCGTAGTGTCGGGGTGCGCCCGCCCGGGTGGCGAAACTGGCAGACGCGGGGGGCTTAAACCCCCCTTCCACTCACGTGGAGTGCGGGTTCGAACCCCGCCCCGGGCACGATCTAGCTGGCGTTACGCGTTCGGGTAGTCACCTGTGACATCCTCCGGGTGGTGCCCGTGTCACAACCGTGTCACGGACCGTGACACCCCCGCTCTACTGTTGTCATGGCCAACGGTTCGGTGCAGCGGAAGGGGAAGGTGTGGTCGTTCGTCGTCGACCTCGGCCCCGACCCGGCAACCGGTCGCCGCCGGCAGGCCCGCCGGTCTGGCTATTCGACGAAGAAGGCGGCTGAGGTTGCGCTGCGAGATCTGGCGACCGCTGCCCACGCGGGGACGGCGGTGTCCCGGAGCCGGATCACCGTTTCGCAGTTCCTCGCCGACTGGTTGGAGTCGATCAAGCCGCGGGTCCGGGAGACCACGTGGGTGAGCTACCGGATGGCCGTCGAGCGGATCACCCGCCAGATCGGAGCGGTGCAGCTCCAGTCGCTCACACCGCTGCAGGTCGAGGGCCTGTACGCCACGCTGCTCGAGCGAGGGGGAGCCGGTGGCCGACCGTTGGCACCGAAGACCGTCCGGAACTGCCACATCGTCCTCAGGCGGGCTCTGGCCGATGCCGAGCGCCTGGGCTTGGTGACTCGCAACCCGGCAGCGGCGGCGAAGGCGGTGTCGGCGCCACGATCAGAGCAGAAGACGTGGACGTCGCAGGAGATCCAGCGGTTCTTCCACGCAGTGGCAGGCGAGCGGCTGTCGATGGCGTTCGTGCTGCTGGCCACTACGGGAATGCGTCGCGGTGAGGTACTCGGGCTGCGATGGGAGGACGTCGATCTCGATGGGCGGGCATTGTCCATCGTCCAGACCCTGACGACGGTCAGCAACCGCATCCACATCGGGCCACCGAAGACCGGTAAGAGCCGTCGCCGCGTCTCGCTCGACATGTTCACGTTCGACGCACTCAGAGCGCATCGCATGCGCCAACTCGAGGAACGACTCGTCGCGGGTGACGCATGGTCGAACGATGGCGATCTCGTGTTCACCGACGAGCTCGGCGGCCCTGTCCATCCCGATCGCTTCTCGAGGTCGTTCGACCGGGTCGTGCGCGATGCCGAACTACCCCGCATCCGCCTCCACGACCTGCGCCACAGCTACGCCACGTTGGCACTGAAGGCCGGCGTGCATCCCAAGGTCGTGTCGGAGCGCCTCGGCCACTCGACGATCGCGATCACCCTCGATCTGTACTCTCACGTCGCCCAGGGCCTCGACGCCGACGCTGCCGAGCTCGTGGCGTCGCGCATCTACGGGACGAAATGACCGACCAGTGATGGGTAGCGAACCGTGGTTGATCCACTTCTTCCAGCGACATCCAGCTGACGATCCTGGGCGTGCCGTCCCGGCGCAGGACTTCTTGGACGGACTCCCGACGAAGGTGCTCGCCGAGATGGTCGCCGTACTCGACGCCGTGGCCGAGGCACCACCCCCGGCGTTCTCGGGCGGTGGCAAATGGGAGGCCATGCACGGTGAGATGTCGGGCGTCTACGAGGTCCGGGTGCAGGGCGGCGGAATGAACCATCGTCTCTTCTGTGTCCTGGAGCGCGACGCCGAGGATCTCGGTGGCTCGTCGATCGTGGTGATCGATGGGCTGTCGAAGCCGAAGCGGTCGGCGGCAAAGCCGAAGGACTATCGACGGGTACTCCGGATGAAGGCCGAGTTCGCGCACCGGCGGACGGTGCTCGAGTAGGCGGTCAGCTCGCGCTCCGCTCCCGCGGCACGAGTTCCAGGTCCAGGCTGTCGGCGAGAGCGGCCAGCGTGCCGATCGTGGGGTTCGGGCTGTCCGCACTGAACAACCGTCGTACCGCCTCGGGCGCGAGGTTGGCCCGCCGCGCCAGCTCAGCCTTGGTCATCCCGAGCGCCTCGCGGCGATCGTCGAGTTCGTGCACCAATCGGTCGACCTGGTCGATCCGTCGCCGTGCCGCCTCATATTCCTCGGCGAACCCGGGCTCGGCCGCGCGCTTTGAGAAGTATCGCTCCGCTCCCGTTCGTGTCGTTCTCGCCATGAACGCAAGCGTAACACAGAAGTTACGGTCATCGACCGCCTCCGCCGCTTCAAGCGGTTGGGGCCGCGTGGATCTGGCCGGCTCACAGTTCACCGTTCCCGACATCGTCGTTCCCATCCGGCGGTGGATCTTCCTCGAGCATCGCCATGAATCGAGCGACTGGCACGAGCACACGCCGACCGAGCCGCACCGTTGGGATCTCCCGTCTCCTTGCGCAGAGGTACGCCGAGGTTCGCGAGATCCCGAGCAGCTCGGCCGCCTCGCCGACCGTGATCGTCACACGTCCTTCCATGCCCTTCCCGCCAGTGCCGTCTTGCGTCTTGTTCGCCACAACAACACATGCCTCCGAATTCGCGATTTTGTGACGCGATCGCGCCAGATTTCTTGCGGTTCTGTACATCTGCACCGGATGGTGCATGCACCGTGAGGCAGGCTGTCGGAATGGCGCCGCATCGCTCAGATTTCTCCTGGCGTCCGTCACCCGCACGAGGGGTCCGTGCCGTTCTACTGGGGTGAGCGTGGCGACTGAGACTCTGGAGGCGGCGTACCGGCGCCACTCGGACGAGCTGATCCGCTACGCGACCGTGCTCGTCGGCCCGGACGATGCCTCCGATGTGGTGACCGATGCGCTGGTGAGGGTGTTCGCGTCTGACGTGTCGGCAGTTTCCAACCTCCGAGCGTTCCTGTTCCGCTCGGTGCATCACCGTGCGATCGATCACCGGCGGGCCGGTTCTCGCAGGCGTCGTCGCGAAATGTCGTACCACGCGCACCAGCCCGATGTGACCGTCGATACCATCGCTGCGGACGCCCGGACAGCGCTCGCCGTGCTCAGTCTGCAGCAGCGCACCGTGGTGTTCCTGACGTACTGGGTCGATCAGACGCCGGCCGACATCGCCGAGGTGCTCGACGTGAGCGAAGGAACCGTCCGCAAGCAACTCGCCCGTGCCCGGGCCCGACTCCGGGAGGTTCTCGATGACTGATCCGACCGATCCGAACAGCGAACTCGATCGCGCCATTGCCCGACTCGTCCACGACGCAGGAGCCGATGCGCCGCAGCCTCCCGACATCCAGGCATTCGAGCGACCGGGGGACCTGACATCGTCCGATCCCACAAGCCGTCGCCGCTTGGCGATGGTCGGCGCCCTCACGCTGATCGTCGGTGCCGTGGCCGGGGTGATGTACGTGACAGCACGGGATGACGATGGCGGCACCACGGTGCGGCCAGTCGACAGTTCGCCGACCGACACCGGTGGCGCCATCGCCACGACGCCTTCCCAAGCGCCGACTGCGTCGAGCGCTCCCGCGTCGAGCGAGTCGCCGACGCCATCGACGACCGCACAGGACAATCCGGGCGTGGCCAACATCACCCGGCCCGTGACCGAACCGTCGACGTGCGACCCCGTCTCGGCGAGAGAGACCTTCGCGGAGGGACTCACGCTGTTTGCCAGGCCGAGTACGAACCCGGTTCCGATCCAAGTCGTCGCGGACCCGGTCGACGGTCTCGTCGGCCAGTTCGCGGTCGTGCAGCGCTTCTTCGGCGACGATCGCAGGGCGACCGGAGACGAACCAGTGGACATCGGCGGGACCACCTTCTGGATCAGCCTGAGCGACAACGGAAACGGCGTGGCCGAGTGGGACGTCGGGGACGGCAGCTTCGGCTACGTGCGCTCGCGCGGCCTCGACCGCAGCGGACTCGTCGAGCTGCTTGGCGCTCTCGAGCCGCGAGCAGCGACGGCATCGATCCCGGGCTTCGAGTTCGCACCGGGGACCGGGGGGCGAGAGCTGCTGCACGAGCAGATGAACACCGAGGTCGCCGGCGAGGTCGGCAGCTCGGAGTGCGTTGTCGCGTCGACGGGTTACGCATATCGCATCTCGGCGATCAACGGTGACCCGGTGTTCCAGTACGGCGGCGTGATTGATCGGCTGGTTCCACTCGAAGTCGGCACGCAAGGTTCCACGTTGATCGTCATCGACGGCGTGTCGGACCCCACGGCTCCCACGATCGACGATGTCGTGGACGCCGACGCCGAGGCCTGGCTCGAGTTGCGATCGCGACCTCGCTGGCCGGAAGAGTCCGAGCCGCGTACCGAGAACATCAGCGAGGGCGCCGACGTGGTCGTACCGCTCGATTCGGTCGACGGCTCGACGCCACAGAGCTACCTGACGATGCGGTTGACGACGCAGCAGGGCGTCACGTTCCTGGAGGTTGACACCGCCGATGCGGTGCTCGCACCCGACGCAGCGTTCTGGCGAACGATCACCGACCCGGGCAACGACGGCGTCACCACCGCGAGCGTCGGCCCGGTCATGGGCTTGCGGATCGGCGACGTGGCGCCCGGTGAACCGATCGAGGTGACCGTGTCGGTGATCGACGGCGGCGAGTTCGTGCTCCAATCGACCGGCACGATCACGCTGATCCCGAGCTGACCGAAGCCGGGCATGTCACATCCGTGTCACGGGACCAGCCGGACGCGGACGGATTCGGCGGTCGCCGATCGAACGGCCCGGACGAGTCTTTGCAGCTCAACGGCACTGCCCGGCACGCGACTGCACCGCCCGGCACGGCGCACAGTCGATCGGCCCCGTGAGGGTCGACCCTATTCAGGGGTCCAGGCAAGTCCCGCGTCTACCGGTGCAACACTGATCTGCACAATCGACATGCCAGCCGGCGCTTCATTCACACCGGCCCGGGGGTACACGCCCACTTGCACTGCAATCGTGTCGTCGTGTGCTGCCACGACCGCACCTTCTTCGACAGGAGTCGAAGTACCGACTTCCATGCCGTCTGCACGCAAGCCGTCGATGGCTCTTTCGAGAGCCGTGTCCACGTCGCCCTCGACAAGGCCTGACCCGGTGATGTACGTGAGATCCTTGCTCGTCGTCTCGTTGGGCCCGTCGACCTCACTTGCGCCGACTGCTTCGACCGCGGCGTCGAATCCTGCGATCAAAGCGTCTTGGTCTGAGCTCCCATCGTCGCCGCAACCCGCAGCGATCAGGAGGGCAACAGACAGCAGGGCAGCACCGAACCGATGCGTCACGGCGCCTCGAGCGCGTCCGCCAACGCATCGGTGGAGCAGTCGAGAACCTCGCCAGAGAGATTTCGTTTCACGCGCCCCCTTCCACCCATCGGAGGCTCCCCGGCCCGGCCGCCTGCACCGTTGGTGGGGACTGTACAGAAGCAGAACCACCACTTCACAGAAGCAGAACCACCACTTCAAGGGAAGTCGGTGCCCCTTCAACACATTCCGGTCATGGTGACGGTCGACTTGAGGTGCCCGCGATGGTCTCTTCGCCCGGACCGTCCCCAGATACGTGCCGGTCAGGGGCACGCGATCGGTCCGGATGAACCGCCACGACGGCGTCGAGGGTAGAGCTCGAGAATCCCACCCATGGCAATGTCGATGAGGGGTGCACAAATGGTGCACAGGACTCTCCGGAACGGCCCGACACGGGAATGATCTCGGTGGACGGGCCGGACTCCGACCCCAGGTCACTCGACGGACGAGACGGACTGTATAACACCAGCTCAGAGCCCTTAAACCCCCCTTCCACTCTCGTGGAGTGCGGGTTCAAATCCCGCCCCCGGCACATCTACCAGGGAGTTCGCGTCTCGCGAGCAATGGTGATTGCAACGTTGCGTAGCGAACGGTCACAGAGTTTGTTCCAGGTCGGCGACATCTTGCGATCTACCGCCAATTCTGCTGCGGTGCTGAGGCCTGTTCGGCCGAGGATGCAAGTCAGGCGATGAGACGGTTTCATGTAGCTACACTGGGTTCATGAACGTAGCCACATCGAGCTCGGAGGTCGGTATCCGGGAGCTCAAGAATGGGCTCAGCGGATACATCGACCGCGTTCGCAATGGTGAAGAGGTCATTGTCACCGATCGCGGCCGTCCCGTTGCCCGGCTGTCATCACTTGACGCTACTCACGACCACCTCGCCGAACTCATCGCCGCCGGGATAGTACGCGCACCAGAGAACAGCGCGCGTCGTCATGTGCCGAAGCGCCGGATCAAGTCGAAGGGCACTGTGAGCGACCTCGTCGCCGAGCAGCGACGCTGATTCAATGGTCACGTACGTCGACACCTCGACGTTGCTGAAGCTGATCATCGACGAGGAAGGCTCCGAGCGTGCTCTGACCATCTGGTCGTCCGCCGATGCAGTTGCGTCGGTCAACTTGATCGTGGTGGAGGCTCGCGCAGCGCTGGCGGCTGCGAAACGGGGCCGGCGTCTCACTGCGGCGCAGCTCCGCTTCGCAATCGCTGAGCTGGGCGTGTTGGTCGGCGATCTCCACATCGTGCCGGTGACGGATGAGATCGTCGCGAGCGCCGGCGAACTCGCCGACGCCGAAGGGCTTCGTGGCTACGACGCAGTTCACCTCGCTGCTGCGCTCATCGTCGAGGCAACCGTCCTCAGCAGCGCCGATGCTGCGCTCTGCGCGGCCGCTTCGCGCCGTGGTCTGCACATCGCCAATCCGCTCGAAAGTTGACGAACTCGAGTACCCGGCTCGAGGGCGCGACGTCCGGCGTCTGTCATCAGGCGGGCTCCTTTCCATGTCGGCCACTCGTTGACGGTCCGGCCGAGTCCAGGTGCTCTTCGGTTTGCGTGGTGTGAGGAGCTGTACTCCTCTGTCATCGTCGAGGCGGATTGCAGTCGAGTCGATCCACCCGGAGCAGATCGCTCTGGACAAATCCCGAGAATTGCGTGTCGGTGTTCCGGCAGACTGCGTCGATGGCCGATGTACCGGATGATCCCACCGGGATCCGCCATTCCACTCCGGCACAGATCGCACAACCGCTGGTCGATGCTCTGATTGCTCGTCACGCATCACTGCGACGTCCTGTCTTCGTTGCACTCGATGGCCGAAGCGGCGCCGGGAAGTCAACGCTCGCAGGTGCCATCGCAGCAGCATGCAGCCTCCGAGGCGTCGCCGTCACGGTGATCGTGGGCGACGACTTCTACGCCGGAGGCACTGCGGATCGTTGGGACGAACGGTCCCCCGCGGAGAAAGCGGACCAAGTGATCGACTGGCACCGTCAGCACCGAGTCCTCGACGACCTTCGCCTCCGCAGGAACGCCAGCTGGTACCCGTTCGACTGGGAGGCACCCGACTGGAACTCTGATCGCGTGCCCCTGCGACCGACACCGATATCGATGACGTCGGCCGACATCGTCATCCTCGAAGGCGCCTACAGCGCTCGACCTGAGCTGCACGACGTCCTGGACATCAAGATCCTGCTCGACACTCCACCGCAGCAGCGCCGACGTCAACTCCTCGAGCGCGAAGGCGACCACTACCGGACCGACTGGGAAGCACGTTGGTCGGCCGCCGAGGACCACTACTTCGGAGTGATCATGCCTCCCCACCGCTTCGACCACGTCCGCTGACAGCCGCACACCTGATCCATTGCGCCCCGCCTCGGTCGACGACGTCCCCGGGGCGTCTGGAAGTGAGGGAGCCCGTTCACGCGGCACCAGCGGAGTGGCTGGTTTCCTTCAGTCCCGAAGCAGTTCGCGCAGGTTGAGGACGAGCAGCGCGACGGCGGCAAGCGCGAGGAGGAACGCCACGATCAGCCGCCAATCGGCGACGAGTGCACCTGCGAGGGCGAGCACGATGGCGCCGACCACGAAGACGGCAACGACCAGCAGGACGAATCGCAGCAGTTGTCTGCGGGCCAACGCCTCGAGCGCAAAGAGCACGATCACTGCCTCGACGACGATGCCGCCGATGTTCCACCCGGGTGTCAGCACCATCACGATGAGCGCTACCAGTACGACGGGGGAACTGACTGCTGACCAGATCGCCAGTACTCGCCGTCTGCTGGTGGTCTCCGATGGAAGCGGGACCCGACGGTGACGCAAGTGATCGTGCGGCTGCGCCGCAGCCGGCGGACGTTGCTCCCGGTGCCGCAGGAGTAGCTGCTCATCGCGTCGGGCGATGCGTTCGGCCGTCAGTGTGGCGAGTTCGGCCTCGTCGAGCGGTGTGACCGCCTCGCCGCCGGAGACCGTCGCCCGTTGTGCGGTCTGCAGTCGTGCGAGACGAGCGTCCAGCTCCTCGAGCTCGCCGTCCAGCTGCTCCAACCGGACACGTAGTGCGTCCGCTGCCGCCGGAGCGTCGGGAGCGACCTTCCTGAGCCCGGCCCACCCGACCGGGTCTCCCCACGAACTGCGGACTGTCGCAGAGCGTTCGTAGCGCGGGCCGGCCGGTCCTCGCTCGCCGCCCAACGGATCGCGCGTGTCGTTCCCCCACAGCCCGCGGTAGTGCACGACCCACGGTGTCGTCTCGTCGATGAGGACGGGGTCCCACGAGCGTGGCTGTCCCGGCCCGATCGCCACACCGTCCCCGCGCGAGTAGTCGATGTACGGGATCGACAGGCCGTGTTGCTCGACGTCGCCGGTCCACGGGAAGAACACCCGGGAGATCCGCCGCGTGAAGCTGAGTAGGCCGGCGAAGGCGGGAATGTCGTGCGTCGTCAGGTACTCACCGGCGAGGTATGCGCCACTGTGCGATCCCAGTCCCGCGAAGATCACCGGGTGTTCACCCTCGATCGTGAGGTCGGGATCGTCCCACCGCCGTCGCAGGTCGTCGCCGACCTCGTCGTGCGCGGACGACACGAGCCACGCAGGCCGCAGGACGTCGCCGTGCCCGACGAGGAAGATCGTCACCTGTTCCCAGTCGGCCTCGTGGTCGTTCACGCCGAAGACGCGGCTCCGCCAGTCGTTGAACGCAGAGAAGAACCAGTACTGCAGCACCGTGTAGCCGCTGTCGCGGACGACTCGTGCGTAGTACGGGTGGTGATCGGGCCGCATCGACGTGCGGTACTGCACCTCTGCGGCGGCCTCGGTGCCCGACATGTTGCGCCCACGGAACATGAGGCTGGCGCGGTTCAGGGCGTCGAGCCCCCGGCTGAGCACGCCCACCCGCGCGAGACGACTCGCATCGTGGAAGCGCGGCCGGTCACTTCTCAGCCGCCATTTCGCGACCTCGATCCTGGTCAAGGGGGTGTCCACGAAGCGCAGGTAGTGGCCGGGGCGAGGCCGGTCGGCGCCGAAGTCCACGAGTCGATCGATCGTCAAGGTGCCCTTGGGTGCGAGCACCAAGCGCTCCCGGCCGGTTCCGTGGTCGATCAGTTCGCAGCACGCCACGTAGTCCTCGACGGATGCGGGGAGGAAGAACTCGCCCTCGGTGAAGCGCACGATCGGTTCGAACCGTCGTAGCAGCGACAGGTCATCAAGGGTCGCGGCTGCGTCGCTGCCCGTGTGGACCATCAGAGATACCGGTTCCGTTCCAACCAGCGCAGCGAGAAGAATCCCCAGACGGGCGGGAGGTAGAAGGTGGCGAATCGATAGAGCAGGACGGCGGCGAACGCGGCCTCTTGTGGCACGCCGAACGAGGTCAAGCCGAAGATCAGGCCGCCCTCCGTGACGCCCACCCCACCGGGCACCGGAACGATGCCGGCGAGCAGCGAGACGGTCAGGTTGATGAAGAGCAGTTCGTGGAGACCGACCGAGTAGCCGAACGCCTCGACGAAGACGCCGAGTGCCAGCGCGAACAGCAGCTCGGCGCCCAGGTTGCCGCCGAACAGCATCACCAGTCGTCGCAGCGAGCGAAGTCCGCGCAGCACGGTGAACGCCTCGTGGATGGTCCGACGCACCATCTCGAGCACCGAGCGCCGCAGTCGGGGGACGGCCATGATGACCAGCACCACGATGGCGAGCACCACCGCCAACATCCAGACGATCCGCACGGCGGCAGATGCGGCGTCGCCGACGTCGACATCGAGCGACAGCCCGCTGAACAACAGCAGTGACCCGAGCAGGAGCGCTTGGACGATGAAGCCGCTCACCCCGTCGAGCGCCCCGGTCGCGACCGCTGTCGTCGCCGGAACACCCTGGCGTTGGAAGAACCGCACGTTGACGGCGATGCGCGCTGCGGCGGTGGGGATTGCGAGGTTGACGTACGACACCGCGAGCTGCAGTGCGTACACCGGGCCGAGCGGGAGCGGGACCGGGGCCGCGCCGAGCGTCGACACCGCTTGCCCGATGCGGGGCAGCTGCGCCACCACGAAGCCGATGAGGACGAGCCACCACACGGCGTCCTGGAGCGACTGGACGAAGGCGTCCAGATCGAAGCCGGCGAATGCTGACAGCAGCATCACCGCTGCCAGCGCCGGCAAGGCGATCCGCATGACCGATCCGAACGTGAACCGGCGCATCTGGACGAGCGGTGGAGCCTCGACACCCGATGCCTCGGCCAGTGCCGCACGCAGGTCGTCGAGTTCGAGGCCGAGGACCTTGGTCATGCGCCGTTGGTCGGCGGTGAGCGCCGTCGGCTGCAGGTACGGCAGCAGCGCCTCGACCTCGCTGACGCAGCGGTGCTCGAGCAGGGCCTGCGTCGCGATCTCCGGTCCGACCAGTCCGATCGAGGTGATGAACAGCTGCGCATCGTCGCTGCGCAACTGGTCGACCGTCGGCGATACCGTCGCCCCGCGGAAGTTCACCAGCCCGAGTCGACCGTCGTCGATCAGGAGATGATCGGCGTCCAGTTGCCCGTGCGTGATCCCATTGGCGTGCAGGGTCTCGAGCACCTGCCACAGTTCGTGCATCCGTGCGGCGGCGTCCGCGCCGGTGAAGACGGGGCCGGGGATCGCCGTCGCGTCCCGATAGCGGTCGCCCTCCACCAGCAGCGTGCCCGTGCGTCGCAGCACCAGGACGGCGTCGTCCGTTGCGGTGGCCCCGGCGGTCACGACCGAATCGGTGGGGATGCCGGCCTGCGCCGCCAGAAGGGTCAGGAGCGCCTCGTGCTCGACCTGGCGGAGGCGGCCGAAGCCGACCGGTGAGCCGGGCCGGCGCAACCAGATGGTGCGCCAGACGGTGCTCACCAGCGCGGCGTCGTGGGCGTCACGCCCGTAAAGCTTGACGATCAGCTCGCTGCCGTCTGCGTCGCATGCGCCCACGGCGAAGAAGCCGGCGTCCTGACGGTCGGCGGCACCCAGTTCGGTGACGTCCACCTTGAGGTCGGCGAGTGCGAACCGGACGTCGTCGACAGTAGGTCGGCCTGCGCTCGAGCCGAACAGCAGGTGGATGATCGCCGCCGAAGCAGCCGCTGTCAGCAACGCTGCAGCCACCCCCATCACCGAGCTCGCCTCCAACGCGACGAGTGCAATCGACGCAAGCGTGATGATGACGTACCCGAGGCGTCGTGCCGGCCGGACGAGGTGCGGCGATGCCGTGACGAGCAGTGCGGTCGGGATGCCGAGCCTGGCCGGCGGGAAGGCCGGCGGGGGTTGGGCGTTGCGCACGAGTTCCTGCAGCTCGGGCCAGGCCCCGGACACCGCTCGGGCGACCACCAGCCAGAGCACGAAGCCGACCAGGATCGCGAGAACCATGTCCCGGCCGACCTTGGCCTTTCGTCGCTTCAGCGCCACACCCAGCACCACGAGCGCCCACAGCATCGGCAGGTCGGCCAGCAGCTGCCACAGCCCGGTCAACGCGTCCGGGAGGGCCCGGGCGAACCTGGTCGCCGCCTGGAAGATTCCCGGCTCCGGGATCGCAGCCACGCCGACCAGGAGGATGCCGACGGTCGAGAGCGTGAGCAGGATGACGTCGGTCGCCCGACGGGCTCGCGGCTGATCGCCGGCGTCGGTCAACAGTCGCAGCCCACGAGAACGCCGTGCGGCGCTTGCCCGGGCTGTCGTCGCGACCGCCTCGCCGTCAGCGGGTGCGTCGGTGGAGTCGGTCATCGGCGTCACCGCCGCCGCTTCATCCCGGTCGAGTCCACCCACGGTCAAGAGCCGCAGATTAGTCCGGCGCCTGCCAACTTCCTGCGTTCGTGTTGCGACCATTGCGGTCCACCGGTTCGGCGGCGGGAATCGCGTCGACGATCGCTGCGCGCTCGAGTTGACGCAGCTGTCGTCGGCGGTGCTGGCCAGCGGCGTCAGCGCCGACGTCCACCTCAGCTGACGTAGCGGCGGGCGAGGGAGCGGTCCTGGGCTCGGTCGAGGAGCTGTTGTTCGCGCTCGAGCTCTGCTGGTAGACAGCGACGGTTGCGGAGGACCCATGGCAGGCCCATGAGTGCTGCGGCCACGGCCTGGGCGGTGTGGCGGTCGCGGGGTGAGCGTTGCAGTAGCGCCAGCGATCGACGGATCGCCGATCGCCAGGGTCGGCGCAGCCAGATGAGCCACAGGTGGTTACGGATGCCTTGGCGCCGTCGAAGGTGCGGATCGCGTGCTGTCGAGGGGTGGTGATGTATCCGGACCTCGGGGACGTGTACGAGCTGCCATCTCGCCATTCGGAGGTCGGTTGCGAGCAGTTCCTCCTCGCCGCCGATCAGCAGGCGCCGCTCGAAACCACCGACGTCGATGAACGCGGAGCGTCGGACGACGGAGGCGCCGGCGAGGAAGCTGCCGAGCACGTGGCCGGGGGCGCCGTCGGCGCGCAACGGCGTTCCGACGAGTTCTTCGCAGATGGGATCGTCGATACCCGAGGGTTCCATGACGATGTGTGCGTTGACGACGGCGACGGACGGATGGGCGTCGAGCACGTCGGCAGCCCGGCCGATCGAGCCGGGTTCCCACCAGGTGTCGTCGTCGTTGAACGCGACGTACGGCGTCGTGGCCGCCTGAACGCCGATGTTGCGTGCTGCGGCACCCTCGTTGCGCGGGAGGCGGATGAGCCGCCAGTGGTCGTAGCGTTCGACCAGCGCTGGCGGCACCGGCGGATCGGACGCGTTGTCGATGACGATCACCGGCGGCTGTTCGGGCAGCTCGACGAGCCGGTCCAGTGACCGACTCAACTCGCCGATGCGATCCTTGGTGATCACCACGACCGTTGCCCGGCTCACCGGTTCATCTCCCACAGCCGGTGACGACACGGGCGGGGCGGGCCCACACCACGCCAAGAGATTCATTCGAGCAACGAACTCGGGCCGACACGTCGGCCCACTACCCGCCAAGGGCGCAAGCGATGCTCAGGCGACCCCACCGATGTTCTCACGATGTTGTCGGTGCACGTCTGAAGCACGTGCACGGCGGGACTGGCGCGATGTGTCGCTCCGCCGGGCAACGACGAGGGCCGAACGTGGTCGAACCAACGTCGGTGAGAGCGGGCTGTGGCCGTCATGTCGGTCGGGCGGCTCGGCTTGCCCGGTAGGAGAGCCGACGAACCGCCTGCAGGACCCCGACGGGTTGGATTCCACCCCCTGCGTTGGACGGGTCGAACCCCAACGACTCCGCCCGTGCATCGGTCATCTGGTCGCCCAGCTGCACGACGCCGACCTCCCGCCATGGTCCTCGAACGGACGCAACCTCGATCACGAGGCGGACTGCACCGGCGGCGACACGCCGGCCGATGTCCCCCAGGTGGACATGTCGACCGGTGTCGATGCCGACGAACCTGGCGCCGAACACGACATGGCCGTCACCCACCCGATAGGGCAGCACGGACGAGAACTGGTCGTCCTCGAAGCCGAGCGACGGGAGGAACACGTGCCGGAGTATCGGTCGGCGGCCGGATGTGACCATCAGCAGGTCGAGGTGTCGGCCGGCGCCGAACGCGTCGAGCACGCGAACCGCCACACCGAGGATGTCGGGCAACGGTTCGGGAAGTCCTGCACCGCGCGACAGACGCACCAATGCGTCATATCGGGCCGGGGTGTCCAGGAACGGCGCGCCGTGACCACCACGTCCGCCGACCTCGAACGTGGCGTCGAACCCGTCCCCGACGGGGTGGAAGGTCCGAGCCCGGCGGATCGCCGAGGTCGTCGCGAACAGGGCCGCAGCGGCGACACCGGCTGTGGACTCCACGATGGGCGTCACCGCACCGACCGGCCTGAACTCTGACGAACGATCTGTGGTTCGGTGCGCGGCCGCACGATCATCGGTGGCTCCGACCGACCGAACGGATCCGGCGCTGGTGCGGTCTGCGCTCTGGTTTCGGTCGTGCTCGCCGACGTGCGTCATGCGCACTCCATGCCTCCCATGCCTCCCATGTCGTCTGCTCGGAGCGCCAAGTACCCACTCGGCGGGCACAGGATTCGTTCAGCTCACGTGTGTGTCGCGCTGATCCTGCACGGCCGTATCGGTGCCGCCGCGAGCGGGTAGTCGGTCATGACGGCGGCGGACGGACGGAACACGACCGACGAGATCCGACACGGCGAGCGCAGGGGGTAGCGGCCCCGCCGGAGCTGCCGTCACGTCGTTCCTCGTCGCCCTTCAGCTACTCACATCAACGAACGGAAGGCACCCATGGCACTGAACCCACTGGACCACGAGGGCATGGCGATCGACGACCAGTTCCGCAACTGGGACGAACTGATGGCTGCGCCGTATGACAAACGCGACGTCGACCCGTACACCCGCACGCGTGTCATCCTGATGAACGGGATCGAGGTGGAGTCGATCCTGTTCTCGCACCAGTTCCACCGACACACCGACAACCCGACGATCCGGGAGCACCTGGCGATGTCGCGGCGGGTCGAGCAGCAGCAGCAGAAGGCGGTCAACGGTGTGAATCCCGGCGATCAATCGCCGCTCGAGACGACGATCGGCTACGAGCAGGTGGCCGTCGATCTGACGGCGTGGCTGGCGCGCCAGGAGCCGGATCCCGCGATCAAGATGGCACTGGACTTCGCGTTGTTGGAGGACTTCGACCATCTCTACCGCTACGCGAACCTGTACGAGCTGATGGACGGCCGCCATGCCGAGGAACTCACCGACTCGCTCACCGAGATCACGCCGGGGCGTCCGACGGTGTTCCATCATCGCGATCCTCGCGACACGGTGAAGGGCCATTACGACACGCACACGGTGCACCCGCTCACCCGGCTGCACGTGATGACGATCGTGGCGGCCGAGCAGCAGACGATGAACTTCTACATGAACCACGGCACCGACTGGGTCGAGCCGATCGCACGGGCCTTGTATGCCGAGATCGCGCAGGTCGAAGAAGAGCACGTCACCCACTACGGCTCGCTGCTCGACCCGCTGGACTCGTGGCTGGAACAGCTGGTGTTCCACGAGTACAACGAGGTGTACCTGTACTGGTCGATGCTGCAGAACGAGACCGACGACCGGATCAAGAAGATCTGGGAGCTGCATCTCGAGATGGAGCTCGGTCAGTTGCACGGTGCCTGCGAGCTCCTGCGGCGTTTCGACGGCGTCGAGCCCGCCGAGCTGCTGCCGAAGGAGTTGCCCGAAACGCCCGTCACGTTCGAGCCGAACAAGCAGTACGTGCGTGACCTGTTGGCGTCGACGGTCGACCTCACCGCCGACGGCCTGGGCTACACCCGCGTCGACGATCTCCCGGACGGACACCGCTTCTTCGCCTACCAGGATGCGGTGCACGACGGAGGAGCGCCGAGCGAGAACGTCATCGATCGCAACCGAGACGCCAACGGCCGGGAGTACCGCGACGAGACCGACGGCGACAACCCGGTGTATCCGCTGCGCGAACGGTCATCGAGTTCCCGATGACTCACCCCCCGACTCACCCTGCGACCCACCCGCACCAGACATCAACCGAGGAGACCCCATGCCCACGCCCACGATGATCCCCACCTACGAAACCGGCGCCCGTGGCAAGACGATGCCCATGGTGTCGCACCCGCCCGGCCGCGGCCTCGACGATCAGGCACTGAAAGAGGACCTGCCCGACAACGGCCTCAACATGAGCTTCGTCGCCGACATCATGTCGGCGGCGCTCGCCCACGAACGCACCGGGCGCCAGCTGTACCGCTCGGTGGCCGGCAGAACCATGAACCCCGTGTTGCGCTCGACCTACGAGGAGTTCGGCCGAGAGACCGAACGGCACGCCGAGATCCTCGAGGAGCTGATCGGTGCGATGGGCGGCGATCCGCAGTACGTCAGCCCCGCCGCCCGAGCGACCGAGGCGGCCGACAAGCGGATCGTGGAATCGACACACCTGCTCGCCGGTTCGATCGGCGTGATGACCGCCGAGATGGTCATGCTCGACGCCGTCCTGATGGCCGAGACGATCGACCACGCCAACTGGATCGCCATGCAGGAACTCGCCGACAGCCTCCCCGACGGCCAGCTACGCGACCGGTTTCGTGTGGCGGTCGACGAGGTGCTCGCCGACGAGTACGAACATCTCGACTGGGCCCGCACGACCCGCACCAAGATGATCACCCTGCAGGCCGAACACGAGACCCTGTCCTCGATCACCGCAACTGCCGAGGAGGTCGTCGAGCGCATCCGCAACTGGTTCGCCTGACCGATCTGGTTCCCCGGTCGTCGGTCGTCGGTCGTCGGTCGACGGGCGTCACCGTCGAGGCCGGGTGAGGCGCCTCGTTGCGGGGCGCTCGGAATCGGGTAGTCGATGGGCCCGTCAATCGTTCGAGGTCCAACATGTCCGAGCCAGAGCAATCGCCCTTGCAGCGCAGCCTTGCCGAGCTGTCGTCGTTCCTCGTGACCGATCGGAGCATCGGCGACAGTTTGAATCGTGTGTCTCGGCTCGCTGTGGACGCCGTTGCTCCGGCGATGTTCGCAGGGATCACGATGCTGGTCGACGATCGGGTGACCACGCAGGCGTTCACGGATCCGACGTGCCCGCACATCGACCAGGCTCAGTACGAGAGTGGTCACGGCCCGTGTCTGGACGCGTTCACGACCGGTTCGATGGTCGTTGTCGACTCGTTGGAGCGCGACGCCCGTTGGCCGGAGTTCGCCGCTGCGGCGTTGGCGCACGGGGTGCGCAGCACGTTGTCGATGCCGCTGGTGTCGGGCGACGACTCCGTGGGTGCGTTGAACTTCTACGCCGGGACAGACGGCGCGTTCGACGCAGACGCCACCGAGATCGGGCGGCTGTTCGCTGCGCAGGCGACGGTGGTGTTGGTGAACGCTCAGGCGTACTGGGGTGCCCGGTTGACCAGCGAAGATCTGCAGCGGGCGTTGGCCGGTCGGGAGGTCATCGACTTGGCCAAGGGCATCATCATGAGTTCGCTGGGGTGTTCGCCTGACGAGGCCTTCCAGACGTTGGTGAGCCAGTCGCAGGCGGAGAACCGCAAGTTACGCGACGTCGCTGCAGACATCGTCGCCCAGACGCAGCGGCGCTGATCTCGAGGGTTGGGCCGAGGTGGAGACGAGAAAGCTGGTGTGATGTCGGACCGTCTGGTGACCACGTTGCAGGAACTCGCCGACGTCTTGGGGACCGAGCGCACGTTGGGTGTGGCCGTGGCCAACATCGCCGAGACGGCAACCCAGTCGGTGCCCGGCTGTGACGCTGCCACCGTCGCCCTTTCCATCGGTGGTCGTCCGGCGACCGCTGCGATGACCGGCACGATCGCTCTGGAGTTCGACCTCGTGCAGTACGACGCCGATGATGGCCCGTGCCTGACGTCGTTGCGCACTGCGAGCGCGTTGCGTCTCGACGTGTACGAGCACGGCGAGCGGTTCCCGCACGTCGCCGCAGCCGCTCGACGCATGGGGATTCGAGCGGTGCTCTCGGTGCCGGCGATCTCGGGTGGCGAGGCGATCGGCACCCTCAATCTGTACAGCCGGAGCGGACCGTTCGACCAGAGCGCCGAGACCGTCGCCGCCGTTCTGGCTGCACAGGTCGCGATCGCAGTGAGCCGGTCACCCGAGTTCGTCGCAGCCCGTGCCGTGGTGGACGAGGCGCAACGCAACGCCGACGATCGGTCGCAGGTGTCGTTCGCAACCGGGCTGTTGATCGGCAGTCAGGACTGCACCCGTGAGCAGGCCGAAGGCCTCCTTCGAGGCACGGCGTCGCACGACGAGCAGACCGTGCTCGGCATTGCGCAGCGGATCATCGAACAGCATGTGACCGCGCGGCGAGACGAGTGACTTCGGGTCTGGCCGCACTGGTCGAAAGCCCCCAGCCCCCTCGAGCGGACGAATCCCTTCAGCACAACGCTTCGGACCACACCCGTTTGCCGAACGGTGTGGGCTCCCATCCCCAGGCGTCGAAGAGCGATGCCACGATCGTGAGACCGAACCCGCCGACTGCCGCATCGGGTGTGCTGACAGGTCCACGAGGATCGCCGTCGTGCACTTCGATGCGGAGCCGTTCGTCGTCGAACGTTGCGATGACGACCGGGGCCGACTCCGTGTGCCTCACCGCGTTCGTGACGAGTTCACTGACGACGACGAGCGCATCGTCAGACACCGATCGGTCGCACTGGACCGTGCGTAACCACGACTCGAGGGCGCGTCGAGCCGTACCGGCTGCAAGGTCCGAGTTCTCGAGTTCGACACGCAGTGGTTCGACCGCCACAGGTCTCGGTTCCCGCAATGGGCCCGGCTCAAGCTTCGATTGACCGAATCCTTTCGGGTCGGGCGTTGATCCTCGCCCCGTCACACGACACACTGTGCGCAGCATTGGGGTTCAGAAGAGAGCCTTCGTCATCGGGAGAACGTACTGATGGTTGAAGGGATCACGGTCGAGCTCGTACATCTCGACGGCACCGGGGTGCTGATGGTCCGAGGTGAAGTGGACATGGCGTCGGCGGGGCACTTGACCTCGGCGATGCAGCGGGCCGTGTCGCTGGGTGTGCCCGTGGCGGTGGACCTGTCGGGCGTCAGTTTCATGGACTCCTCCGGACTGCATGCGCTCGTCCGAGCACGTACGGCTGCTCGGGGTGTGTGCCCGTTCGTCGTGCGAAACCCGACTGCGCAGGTTCGACGGCTGCTCGCCATCACAGGACTCGACTACCTGCTGCACGACGACGGGGGCCTCGGTGGTGAGAGAGCGGAGCGCGGCATCAGTCGACCGCGCGACGAACAGCCGGCGAGTTGACGACGCATGCCTGGTGGGGTCGTGGTGCAGGCGCCGGCCGGTCGGGCGGCTGATCACGATTGGTTCTCGTCCGTCTCGACGAGGCCGGCGTCGATGATGCCTTGGACCGACAACGTCCGGTATCCCTCGGTGTCGAATCGCACCGTCACCACGTCGGCCTCGTAGCGAACCACCGATCCAGGGCCGAACTCGAGGTGTCGAACCACGGCGCCGATCGGCCACGGTCGACGTGCTGCATCTCGCTCGGACACGTCTCGCGCAGTGCAGTTGTCGCAGTTGCCGCACGGCTCTCGGTGGTGACCTCCCACGAGCGACAGCAGCATGCGACGCCGGCAATCCCGGGTCGTCGCATAGTTGCGAACCAGCTCGACTCGGGACTGCTCCATGCGTTCGTGTGCGGCCTGATCGCGCTCGGCCGTTCCGGCGGCGTCGGCCGCCGGCAGGCGGGCTACGGCGTCACCGCCGTCGACGAACTCGACGGCCCCCGACTCCTCCAACCGTCCCAGGGCGGCCACGATGCGGTCCTCGCTGATCTGCAGCTGTTCCCCCAGGCGCCTGCGCTCGACGGTGCCGCCGGCCTCCACGACCGCCTCGTCGACTGCGCGCAGCGTGTCGCCGTCCACGCCGCCACCGGCGGCGAAGTACCGCTGCACACCCAGATCGGCGTCGTCGTACACGAGCAGAGCGAGGGCCGGTGCGTCGTCGCGTCCGGCGCGACCGAGCTGCTGGTAGTACTCGTCGAGCGAGCCAGGCGCATCGAAATGTGCCACGAGTCGAACATCAGGCTTGTCGATGCCCATCCCGAACGCCGTCGTGGCGACGACCACGTCGACGTCACCATCCATGAACTGGCGCTGGATGCTGTCACGGAGCCGATCGCCGAGGCCGGCGTGGTACGGCGACGCAGTGCGACCCTGCCGGCTGATCTCGTCGGCGACCTCCTCGGCGTGGCGGCGCGTCGAGACGTACACGATCGCCGGAGCGTGTTGCTCGCAGGCCTCGACCACCTGGGCCAGCTTCTCGTCATCGCCATGTGCGAGTCGCACTTCGAGGCGGATGTTGGGACGATCGAGTCCGACGTCGAAGACTGCAGGCGACCGCATGCGCAACGTGTCGATGATGTCATCGCGCACCGGCCCGGCCGCAGTGGCCGTCAGCGCGAGCACCGGCGGCCGACCCAGGTCCTCGATGATCGAGCCCAGCAGGAGATAGTCGGGCCGGAAGTCATGGCCCCACTCGCTGACACAGTGCGCCTCGTCCACGACGACCTGCACCGGCGCCGCCGTCCGCAAACGCGATCGGACGTCTGCTGTTGTCAACTGCTCGGGTGCGACGAAGACGAAACCGGCTGTGCCGTCGGCGACGGCAGCCCACGCTTCGTCGCGCTGCGACGCTGACAATGTCGAGTTGATCATCACCGCAGCCAGACCACGCTGCGTCAGGTGCTCGACCTGGTCGGTCTGCAATGCGATGAGCGGAGAGATCACCACGGTCAAGCCCCGCCGGACCACGCCGACCAGCTCGTAGACAGCGGACTTGCCGAACCCGGTCGGTGCGATGACCAGGACGTCGTGGCCCTCCAGCGCTGCGCGAGCTGCGTCGCGCTGCGCTCGTTCGAGCTGCGGCAGCCCCAAACGCTGCCGAGCGATCGAGTCCAGGCGGTCGACGTCGGTGTGACCGCAACGTCGGCAGCTGACGCTTCGGCAGTCGATGCGGTCCCGATGCGCCTCCGGCGGCACCCCGCAGCTCTCGCTGCACTCGGTACCATCGGCATGCACGATGACGAACCCGTGGCAGTGCTCGAGTTCGTGATCGTCACAGCACGGTTCCGTTGTGGCCCGGTTGAGCTGCGTCATCAGCATCGATTCCTCCGTATCCGTCGAGCTTCCATCAGCGTCGAGAGATCGTGTGGGTACCCGCCGTCGCTGCCCACGATCCGACCCGCCGCCGTGTCCGTGACCACAGCACCACGCCGCCCGCCGTTGCGGATCACGAACTCTCCATCGAGCAGGACGTCGTCGAACTGCTGCGCAACCGCACCGGCGATCTCCGGGAACCGGGCGGTGCGATCGCTGCCGGCCGATACTCAGCTCGCCGAGTGCGACGCGTCTGGCTCCATCGCGGCGTTCGATGGCACGTGGAGCGCACGCCGGAGAATTTCGGCTCGCCGGGATGCTTCGTCCCCGATGTCTCGCCACCGGTCACCCGAACGTTCGATTCCCCGCTGTGCGAACCGTTCGGACAGGTGTTGCGCCAGGTCCGAGCGCTCGAGCAGAGCGCGGTATGCGCCCCAGAGTGCGTCGTCGAGGGCGAGTGCGTTGACGTCCATGAGACTCTCGGGCGAGTAGGTGTGACCGGTCCGGCACTGGAAGCGGAGCAGATCGCCGCCGTCGTGTTCCCAGAGCGCTCCACCGCAGTTCGGGCACACGTAGCCCGAGACCGCACCGTCCGGCTCGTCAGGTGTCGGCGAACCCGGCGCGGCCTCAGGCCCCCCGGCGCCTCGAACCCGAACGCCACCTCGGCGTCCCTCGCCCCGAGAGACGATGTGATCTGCGATCTCGTCCACCGTGACGATCGCGGACACGCCGCCAGCATCGATCGCCGCCTGCGGCATCGACGGAAACAACGCAGTGTCGGGCCGTTGGGCCAACACCGTGCCGCCGAAACGCCGAACGACACGAGCTCCGTACGCTCCGTCGTCGAGCATCCCTGACAGCACCACCGCCATGGCCGCACTGCCGAAGCTGTGAGCCACCGACCGGAACAACGTGTCCACCGATGGCCGGTGACCGTTCTCGCGGGGTCCCGACGTCACCCTGACGACCGGCCCGTCGACCACCAGGTGACGATCAGGCGGCGCCACCAGAATCCGTCCCGGCACCAGCGCCTCCTGCTCTCCTGCGTGCGCCGCAGGCAACGAACCAGCGTGTTCCAAGAGTTCTGGCAGCACACTCGGTCCCGAAGCGGAGTGCACCGCCACGAGGATCGGCACGTCGAGATCGGCAGGCAGCAGGGAGACCAGCTGGCGTAACCCTTCCACTCCACCGGCAGAGGCGCCGATGGCCGCTACGGGGCCATCCCACAACGGACCGGCGGAGTCGGCACCCTCGTCGAGCAGCTCCTGCATGCAATGCCACTACCCCAGGGTTCCGGATCGCATGCCAGCCGGTCCCGAGGGAACCCTGAAACCCAGCCGGGAGAGGTCGACAACACCGCCGTCGTTCACGCCTCCGGGGGTCGAGCCGGCGGTCGTCCCGACCTGACCGAGGTGGCGACGGCCACGTGATTCGACCGCTTCTCGCGTCGTGGTAGCGTCCGCCCCGATGGGCGCAGCACCGACGGCAGAGATCTCCCGAGGCGAGACGATGGCGATGCTCGACGCCGTGCCGTTGTTCTCCGGTCTCAACAAGCGCCAGCTGACCGCCGTGGCCAAGTTGATCGACCACGTCAGCTTCGAGCCGGGCGCCGTGCTGGTCAAGGAGTTCGAGGTCGGCCGCCGGCTGATCATCATCCGATCGGGCACCGCACAGGTGATCCGCCAGGGTTTCATCACCGCCGACGGCCCTGACAAGGGTGTCGAGCCGGGACCCGGTCGACGTCTCGCCACCGTGGGGCCGGGCGACGTCGTCGGCGAGCTGTCGCTGATCGACGGACGTCCCACCTCGGCGTCGGTCGTCGCCGACACCGAGATGGACACCCTCGTGCTCTACGGCACCCGGTTCCACAAGCTCGTGAATTCGATGCCTCAGCTCTCCCCGCGCCTGCTCGTCGGGTTGGCCGCACGGGTGCGCGAGCTCGATCATCGCGGCGACGCCATCGGCTGACTCGGCCCGCGCGCTCGCTGCCGATCGGTCGCCACATCAGCTCCACGGTGTGTCGTGGCCACCTTCGGGGTACCGACGGGGCATGTCGTCACCATCGGACCCGCTGACCGACACGTTCGACCCGGCGATACCCCAGGTCGACGGGATCACCCATCGCTGGGTCGATGTGCGTGGCACTGCGGATCCACGTCGCCGAAGGGGGAGTGGCCGATCCCGCTGCGCCGGTCGTGGTGTTCCTGCACGGCTGGCCGCAGCACTGGTGGTGCTGGCGCCATGTGCTGGTGCAACTCGCCGGTGAGGCACGACTGATCGCACCCGATCTCCGCGGTCACGGATGGTCCGACGCGCCCGCGGGCGGCTACGAGAAGGAGAACCTCGTCGACGACCTCCTCGCGCTCCTCGACGAACTCGGCCACGATCGCGTCACGCTCGTCGGCCACGACTGGGGCGGATGGATCGGCTTCCTGGCGGCGCTGCGCGAGCCGCAACGCTTCGACGCACTGATCGCCCTCGGCATCATCCATCCGTTCCAGCAACCATCGCTGCGGTCGCTCGCCAATGCCTGGCGCGGGGCGTACCAGGTGGTGCTCGCGTCGCCGTTCGTCGGCGAGATGATGCTGCGGTCGAGCCCGGTGCCGGTCGCCGAGGCGATCCGCCTCGGGTGCCACGATCCCGATGCGATCAGCACCGACGCACGCCGCCACTACGGCGAGGTCCTCCAGGTGGCGTCCCGGGCGAAGGCGTCGGTCCAGATGTACCGCTCGTTCCTGCTCCACGACGTGCGCCATCTCGGTCGCTACAGCGATCGGCTCCTCGAGGTGCCCACCCGGCTGCTCGTCGGCCGTGACGATCCGGTCGCGGCGGCGTCGTTCCTCGATGGATGGGAGGACCACGCCGTCGACATGACGGTCGAGATCGTCGACGCCGTCGGACACTTCGTCCCAGAGGAGGCGCCGAACCTCGTCGTCGAACTCGTCCGCAACGCCCGACGTGCCCTCGACCGCTGAGCGCCGGTCGGGTTGCGATGAGCGAAGCGCCGGGATCCGGTCGGTTGGCTCATCGGAGGGTGGGCCGGTCGGGTTGCGATGAGCGAAGCGCCGGTATCTGGTCGGTTCGCTCATCGGAGGGTGGGCCGGTCGGGTTGCGATGAGCGAAGCGCCGGTATCTGGTCGGTTCGCTCATCGGAGGGTGCGCCGGTCGGGTTGCAGGGGCGCATAGCGCTGGGGGTCATCGGGTACCGGCTGGGTGCGAACGGCACGTCACCGGTCGCTCACATCACCCCACCCATCTCACCGAAGGAGACGCCCCCGATGGCCACCAGCCACGAACTGACCGACGACATCGTCTACGACCTGATCAGCATCCAGTACCACGCGCTGCAGGGCAACGAGTCCTACGACGAGTACCTGCAGGACGCCCACCGCCAGGAGCACAGCGAGGTCACCGAGTTCATCGAGCAGTGCCAGCAGCAGGACCGCGAACGGGTCCGTCGCTGTCACGAACTGATCGGTGAACTGACCACCGGCTGAGCCGTCGCCGCCTCGACCCGCAGCATGACACCGCTGCGGGGAAGCGCCGGGATCCTGCGGGGACTCACCCGCAGGTCCTGGGGCGGCATCGAGATGTCGGCCGTCGTCAGCACCCGGACGGCCGTCTCGAGCAGCCGGATCGTCAGCCACTCGCCGGCGCAGCGGTGGTGGACCCCGTAGTCGCCGCCACCCTGCGGGATCAGGTCGAACTCGCCGGGCTCGGTGGCGTCGAAACGATCCGGATCGAAGCGGTCGGGATCCTCCCAGCGTGCCCGGTGGCGGTCGGTGCCGTAGAGGTCGAGGAGCACCAGGCCGTCACGCTCGATGGGCACGCCACGCCACACGAGATCGTGGCGGGCACGGGCGCCGACGACGGGAAAGAACGGCGCCGTCCGACGGACCTCCTGCACGAAGTTGTGGATGCGACGATCCCGGTCGGGAGCACCGGGGCTGAGCCGCGCCGTCCAGAGCGGATGGTTGTGCAACGCCATGGCGGCGAAGCACACGAACCGCTCGATCGCCACCGTCGGGCGCAACAGGTTGAGCAACTCGACCGCAGCGATCTGCGCCGTCAGCGGCGCCCCGTCGGCATCGTGGTGTCGTGCGACGATCGCCAGCGGCTTGTCCTCGGCGACGTCGACCGCTCCACTGCGCACCCGTTCGATCAGGTCGGCCATCTCCGAGTCGAGAAGTCGCCGATCGAGCCGTGCGCGCAGGTGGCGCGGCCCCGGTACGAGTGGGCCCTCGTAGAGCGCTCGGAGCCGGGTGGTCCGCTTCGCAACATCGCCGGCGGCGAGCGGCACCCCGGCCCATCGATGCACCGCGATCGAGTGGATCTCGGCTGCTGCGGTCGTCAACTCGACCGGTCGCCGGCGGCGGGCCCACTGATCGATGGCGGTCGCCCACTCGATCTCGGCGAACTCGTCGATGCGCTGCAGCGAGTCGGGCAACATCACCGACATGAACAACGCCTTGCGCCGGCGGTGGTCCTCCCCGTCGAGCGTCTGCACGCCGCCGTGTCCCGTCAGCGTCGACAGCACACGGTCGGGGAACGCGTCACGCCGGCGGAAGCGCGTGTCGTCGTAGACGAACCGGGCAGCTTCGGCACCGCGCATGCACACGACCCGCTGGCCGACCAGCCGGGCGGCGTACACGTCGGCGCCGACCGCATCGCAGCGTTGCGAGATGAATCCGTAGCCCTCCACGAGCAGCCGGATCGGGTCGGTGAGGTGCGCCAGCATGCGCAACGGGCTCGCGGTGTCCTGGCGGGCGTGGGAATCGACGGTGGCGGTCATGACGGCCAGGTACCCGCCAGCGCCGTCGACGATTCGGCGGACACCGACCGGATCCCGGGCGCGTGGATCATTGGGACCGTTGGAGGAGGCTGGTGGACCCGGGCAACGGTCAGGCGTCGCCGTCATTCCCGCGGCGATCGCCGATCCAGTCGGCGACGACCTCGACGATCGACGGCGCGTCGATACCCGCCGCCGCCCGTTGCTCCTCGGGCGTGCCCGCCTCCGGCACCGACCGCACGGCGAGGTGCCGCATCGTCGCCGACGACCCTGCGGTCGCCAGTTCGTGGGCGACGGCGTCGCCGAGGCCGCCTTCGACGCGATGATCCTCGACGACCACGAGCCGTCCGGTGCGCGCCGCTGCCGACGTGATCGCGTCGGAGTCGATCGGCTTGATCGAGTAGACGTCGAGCACCTCGGCGGTGATGCCCCGGTCGGACAGGCGGTCCGCCGCATCGAGCGCCTCGTGCACGGCGACGCCGGTGGCGACCAGCGTGACGTCGGCCTCGTCCGGATCGCGGGTCAGCACGCTGCCGCCGATCGCGAACGCCGCGTCGGGCGCGTAGAGCACCGGCGTGTCCCCGCGCATCGTGCGCAGGTAGCCGATGCCCGGGCGATCGATCAGCTGGGCGAGCAGGGCCGCTGTCTGGTTGGCGTCCGACGGTGACAGCACCGTGCTGTCGGCGAGCGATCGCATCATCGCGATGTCCTCGAGCGCCATCTGCGACGGACCGTCCTCGCCGATGCTGACGCCGGCGTGTGACCCGTTGATCAGCAGTCGGCTACGCGCCACCGTTGCCATCCGAAGCACGTCGTGGGCGCGGCTCAGGAACGCGCCGAACGTGGCGAAGCACGGCGTCCAACCCGATGCGTGCAGCCCGATGGCGGCGCCGACGGCGAGCTGTTCGGCGATGTACATCTGGAAGAAGCGCTCGGGTGTGTCATCGGCGAAGTCGGCGAGCCGCGTCGAGTTGCCGACCTCGCCGTCGAGCGCCACCACGTCGGGACGCGCTCGCCCGATCGCGGCGATCGCCGCACCGAACGCATCGCGGGTGGCGACCTCGTCGCCGAGCTCCCACGTGGGCAGGTCGATCTCTTCACCGCCGTCGGTGTCCGGGCCGCCTCGGAGCTGCGTGGGCGCGTGCGGGGTCACGCGGAGGTGACGCTCACCGCCGAGCTCGGCGATCGCCGCGCTGGCGTCGTCGAGCGGCTTGCCGTGCTTGCCGGCGGCGTCGTCGGTCTCCGACGCACCAGCACCCTTGTGCGTGCGGGCGATCACGGCGGTCGGTGCCCCGGCGTGTCGCGCCAGGTCGAGCGCGCGGTCGATCGCTTCGACGTCGTGGCCGTCGATCACCACGGTGTTCCATCCGAACCCGGCGAATCGACGGTCGTAGGCGTCGACGTCCCAACCGTGGCGGGTCTCGCCGGTCTGGCCCAGCCGGTTCACGTCGACCAACACGGTCATCCCGGCCAGCCCCGCCGAACCGGCATGTTCGACCGCTTCCCACACCGAGCCCTCGGCGAGTTCGCCGTCGCCGCACAGCACCCACACGTGGGCGTCGAGGTCGGCGAGGCGGCGGTGGGCGATCGTCATCCCGATGCCGATCGCCGGGCCGAGCCCGAGTGATCCGGTCGCCACTTGCACGCCGGGGATTCGCGGCGTCGGATGTCCTTCGAGGATGCTGCCGCTGCGGCGGTACTCGTCGACCACGTCGACGTCGGCGAGCACACCGATCGCATCGAGCGCGCTGTACAGCAGCGGTGACGCATGGCCCTTCGAGAAGACGAGTCGATCGTTGCCGAGTTCATCGGGTCGCTCGGGATCGATCCGCAGGTGGCGGGCGATCAGTACCGCGATCAGGTCGGCGGCCGACATCGACGACGTGGGATGCCCGGATCCTGCCCGGTCGGCCATCTGGATCGACTCCACCCGGAGCTGGTCGGCCAGCTCGACGATCATCTCGAACGTGGTGTCGTCGGCGTTGATCGGTGCGGTGCTCGACGGCGAGGTGGTGGTCTGCGACATCGTGTCCTCCTTGCGGCGTGACGGCCATGGCTCCCATTCCGCGTACCCGTCGACGCCCGTCTTCACGCACGAACGGTCACGACGTGCTCGGCACCGCATCACCGGCTACGACGTGCCTGGCACCCGTTGACGGGGATGACTACGCGGACCGGGGTGTGGGTATCGAGTCGGCGATGACCGAATGGCACCTCGGCGACCTCCTGTTCACTTCGCACACCGGCGACGGCCGAGCGGGCTTGGGGCGAGCGGTCACCGCCGGGGTTGCGGCCGTGTGTGCGGGGATCGCTGCGACGATCGTCGGTGAAGCGGTCTGGGTGGTGCGTCGCCCGCTGCCGACGCAGGTCGAACCCGATGCGTCGCCTGCGCTGACCGTCGACGCCGGCACCCCGCTGCGGGTGGTCGCCCTCGGCGACAGCACGCTGACCGGGCCGGGTCTCGAGCACGACCGTCACATCTGGTTGCGTCAGGCACTGGACCGGCTCGGACATCACCGCCCGATCGAGTTGATCTCGCTGGCCGTCGGCGGCTCGCGCATCGCCGACGTGATCGAACGGATCCCCGAGACGATCGAACTGCAACCCGATCTCGTCGTCGTGGCGGTCGGGGCCAACGATGCCATCCACGGGACCCCGGTCAGGCGTGTCCGCGCCCGGATGCGCAGGCTGGTCGGCGAACTGGTCGATGGTGTCGGCATCGTCGCCGTCGCGAACGTCGGCGATCTCGGCAACATCGCCCGGGTGCCGGCGCCGCTGAAGTTCCTGCTGCGGTTGCGTGCGGCGGCGATCCGTTCGGCGATCGAGGGCGCCGTCGCCGCTCACGACCGTGCAGTGCTGCTCGACGTGTGCTCGGCCGATGCCGTCTTCCGCGATCGCTCGGTGTTCACCCCGGACCTCTTCCATCCCGGCCCCATCGGGCATTCGGCGTGGGCCGACTCCGCACTCGCCGGTCTGCGCAAGGCGATCGACCACGTCGAGGCTGCGATCCACCCGTCGCGCCCGTCACCCGACCTGTCGGTGGTCAACGGATAGCCGACCCCGGGCACTGTGGTCCCGGCTGACCGTTGGGAAGGCGGGCGAGGGCACCGACCTTGCCTGCGGGGGTTCGGAAACGTGGCACAGTGACCTCCGTGCAGGTGCTCCGAATTGACCACGTTCAGTTGGCAATGCCTGCCGGCGGCGAAAATGATGCGACCGCTTTCTACGAAGGCCTTCTCGGACTGCGTCGAGTTCCGAAGCCGCCACATCTCGAGGCGCGAGGCGGATGCTGGTTTGTCCGCGCCCAGGTGCAACTACACCTCGGAGTCGAAGCCGATTTCCGACCTGCCCGTAAAGCACACCCAGCGCTGGTGGTGTCCGGTTTGACCGAGCTTGTCGAAGTTCTGCGTGACGGAGGCGCAAACGTCTACACCGATCAGCCATTGCCAGGCTTCGACCGTGTGTACGTCGATGATCCGTTCGGCAACCGGATCGAGCTGATGGAGTCGCTCGGATCGCGAACGTGAGCGTTCGCCAACGCAACCAGACCTTCGTACCCGGCCATTGCGCCGAGCGCTTCATCGACGCAGTCGCCCGGTGGTGGGGACGGTTCGTGCCCGCGTCGTTCGTTCGTCGTGTCGCAGCCGTAGCCCTCGTCGCCACCGCCACCGCCACCGCATGCAGCTCGTCGTGGCGCAATGACAACAGTGCACCCGTGGAGATCACCGCCGCCCCGGCCGGAACCAGTGACCTCACGCTGTGGGTCTCGAACCAGAGCTACGTCGACAAGAACGTGAGCCTCACCGTGACGCTCGACGGCGCCGTCGTCATCGACCGCAAGTTCCACGTCGGCGACCAGCACAACCACATCGAACACCGCATCCAGCTCGACGACGGGACCCACACGATCAGCGCCAAGACCGTCATCGACGACCAGAACGTCGAGCTGTCGCAAGAGTTCTCCATCGAGCCCGATCAACAGCGTTACGCGTTCCTCGGCTACTGGCATTACGTCCCCACGAGAGAAGGAGACACCTCGTTCGATCCGCCCCACCTCACTTTCGACATCCAGGACGAGCCCATCGGGTTCGACTGAGTCTCCGACGACCGGCGTCAGCTCTGAACGAAGTTTGCTTCGCGAGGTTGCACCCTCGCCAGGTCGGACCGGCCGACAGGAACGGCCGCCGTGAACGAGTGACGGTCGCCGATCAGCCGAACGCAGATGTAGCGGCGGCGGCTCCGTGCATCACCGACGGCGACGCCGTTCGCAGTGACCTCGGGGACTCGGCCCGTCAGAAGTCCGGCAGGCGCTGGGGCATGCCGATCAGGGCGGCGAGCGGGTCGCCCGTCCGCCGGATCCGATCGGCGACGGTGGCGATCGTCCAGGAGTCCGAGCGCAGTTCCGGATCATCGAGTTCGTCCCATCGAATCGGCACGGACACCGGCGCGCCCGGGCGGGCGCGCAGGCTGAACGGTGCGACGAGCGTCTTGTTGATCGCGTTCTGCGTGTAGTCGAGCCGAGCGAGTCCTTCGCGCTTGGAGGTGTCCCACTCCCAGCTCACCAGCTCGGGTACGGAGGCACCGACGAGCCGCGACAGCCGTTCGACCCAGGCGCGGGTCTCGTCGAATGAGTAGCGCGGTTCGACCGGGATCCAGATCTGGATGCCGCGGCTGCCGGTGACCTTGGCACACGCCTCGACGCCGAGCTGGTCGAGTGCGGTGCGGTGGAGTTGCGCGAGCAGGACGACGTCGTCGAAGCCGATCGCCGTACCCGGGTCGATGTCGATCAGTGCCCACGTCGGACGGTGAGGATGCTCGGCCGTCGACGTCCACGGGTGCAGCTCGATCGCACCGAAGTTGGCCGCCCATGCGATGGCGCCCGGGTTGTCGAGCACCGAATAGACCTCGGTCTCGCCGGGGTCGGCGTCGGCGTTGTGCCAGCTGCCGACGAAGTCCGGTGCGTGATCGGGGCGCGCCTTGTGCCAGAACCCGCGGGCGTCGATGCCGTCGGGGAAGCGTCGCAGGTTGATCGGCCGGTCGTGCACGTACGCCAGCAGCGCCGGAGCGAGCGAGGCGTAGTGGTGGATGATGTCGCGCTTGGTGACGGCCCGCGAACCGTCACCGGGGGGAATCAGTACCTTGTCGAGGTTGGTCACCTTCAGTGTGTACTCGCCGAGCTGCCAGCGCCCGCCGGAGCCCGGGAGGGCGTCGAGCGCCGCCAACTCCTCGTCGGTCGGCCCGGTCCAGAACGCATCGCTCACCCAGGTGGCCGCCGGCGCTGACTTGACCTCGTCGTTGGTGCGCCCGGTCTTGACCGATGTCGGATGGTCCTCGGCGTCCCACCCGCTGACCGCACTGTCGTCGTGCTTGTGGATGAGCAGCCACTGCTCGCGGTCGCTCGGTCGACCGCGCCGGACGAGCGCGAAGCGACCCGACAGCTTGTCGCCGTGCAGGTCGAAGTGGAGGTCGCCGGCTGCGACCGCATCGAGTGGATCATCCGCCCCGGCAAGGTCCCACGTGCCCCAGTCCCACACGATCACGTCGCCGCCGCCGTACTCGCCCGCCGGGATCACTCCTTCGAAGTCGAAGTACTCGAGCGGATGGTCCTCGACGTGCACGGCCATCCGCCGCACGTCGGGATCGAGCGTCGGCCCCTTCGGCACCGCCCAGCTGAGCAACACGCCGGCCGCCTCCAGCCGCAGGTCGTAGTGCAGCCTCGTGGCGCGGTGACGCTGCACGACGAACCGCCTTCCCGGCTCCGGCGCTTCGGTGCCGTGGCGGCCGTTCGACGTGGTGTCGGCAGCGACATCCCCGTCGCCGGATGGCTCACCGGTCACGTCGAAGTCCCGCTTGCGCTGGTACTCGTCGAGGCGGCCGTTCGGCGATCGCCGGGTCATGCCGACGCCCATTCGCCTGCGAGGACCAGATCGTCGACGAGGGCACGTCGCACCTCGGCGGAGCGCTCGTCGGAGCGCAACACGGCCGAGGGGTGATAGGTCACCAGCGTCGGCAGGTCGTGCGCCTCGAAGCGCTGCTGGCGGCTTGCGCCGATACCGGCCGGGCGCCCGAGCAGCGACCGCGCTGCGGTTGCACCGAGCGCCACGAGCACGTGGGGTCGCACCGCTCGGACCTCCGCCGACATCCACGGGTGACACGCCTCGATCTCGCCGGTGTCGGGCTTCTTGTGGATCCGACGCTTGCCGCGCGGCTCGTGCTTGAAGTGCTTGACCGCGTTGGTGACGAACACGCTGTCACGGTCGATGCCGGCCTCCTCGAGACAGCTCCACAGGATGCGCCCGGCGGGACCGACGAACGGATGGCCTGTGCGGTCCTCCTGGTCGCCCGGCTGCTCGCCGATCAGCATGAGACGCGACGATGCCCGTCCCTCGCCGAACACGGTCTGGGTGGCGGGCCGCCACAGTGCGCATCCCTTGCAGCCGCTCGCCGCATCAGCGAGTGCGTCGAGTGACGTCGTGTCGGGCACGTAGGGCGTCGCATCCTCGTGCCGTCGATCGCCGTGCCGATTCGCGGCCAGCTCAGTCCCCGTCCGAATCCTGTGCGGTCGTCTCGATCGCCTCGTTGCCGGAGTCGCGCGACTGCACCTCGATCTTGCGCGGCTTGGACTGTTCGGACACGGGGATGGTGATCGTCAGCACGCCGTTGGACGTATGGGCATCGAGACGGTCCATGTCGAGCGTGTCGCTGAGCACGAGGCGGCGGGTGAACGTTCCCTGTGGTCGCTCGCTGGAGATCACCCGTTGCTCGCCGTCGTCGGACCAGCGTCGTTCGGCGGTGATCGTGACCTCGTTCTTCTCGACGGTGATGTCGAGATCGTTCGGGTCGACGCCCGGCACGTCGAGGTACACGGTGACGTCCTGCTCGGTGCGGATCGCGTCCATCGCGAGCACCGCACCGGTGCCGCGCTGCATCTGTTCGGTGAGCCGCTCGAACTCACGGAAGGGGTCCAACTGCATCGCCACTGATTGCTCCTTTCGTCGGTCGCCCGCGCCTCGGAGTCCGTACCCATCGGGGTGGCGACGGATACATCGCCACCCCGAATGGATCAGGCGCGCGGCGGGTAGGCATCCGTCGACGTCCAGTCCAGCAGACGTCCAGCCCAGCAACGTCCAGCGAGCAACGTCCCGACCAGGAGGAAGAAATGAAAGCCGTCGTCTACAAAGAGCCGTACCAGGTCGCCGTCGAGGAGGTCGACGACGCCGAGATCGAGGATCCGACCGACGTGGTGATCAAGGTCACCTCGACGGCGATCTGCGGCTCGGACCTGCACATGTACGAGGGCCGCACCGGCGCCGACCCCGGCATCGTGTTCGGCCACGAGAGCATGGGGATCGTCGAGGCTGTGGGCGACGGTGTCACGCGGCTGGCCGTCGGCGACCGGGTGTCGCTGCCGTTCAACGTCGCATGTGGATTCTGCAAGAACTGCGAGAACGGCAAGACCGGTTTCTGCCTCACGGTGAACGAAGGGTTCGCCGGCGGCGCGTACGGCTACGTGGAGATGGGCCCGTATCGCGGGGGACAGGCGGAGTACCTGCGGGTGCCGTTCGCCGACTTCAACGCGTTGAAGCTGCCCCCCGGCGACGAGCACGAACTCGACTTCGCCATGCTGGCCGACGTGTTCCCCACCGGCTACCACGGCGCCGCGATGGCCGACGTGCGTCCCGGCGAGACCGTGTCGGTGTTCGGCGCCGGCCCGGTCGGACTGATGGCCGCGTACTCGTCGCTGCTGCGCGGTGCGTCACGCGTGTTCGTCGTCGACAAGGTGCAGGGCCGACTCGACCTCGCGGAGCAGATCGGCGCGATCCCCGTCGACTTCTCCTCCGTCGATCCGGTCGAGTACATCGTCGACCAGACCGACGGCGACGGCACCGACAAGGGCGTTGACGCCGTCGGCTACCAGGCGACCGCCGACGACGGCGAGGAACAGCCGGCGATCGTGCTCAATCAGCTGGTCTACGCCGTGCGGGCAACCGGGCGCATCGGTGTCGTCGGGCTGTATGTGCCGTCCGACCCCGGGGCGCCGAACGAGGAGGCCGAGCAGGGCCGGTTGCTGTTCGAGCTCGGCAAGTTCTTCGAGAAGGGCCAGAGCATCGGCACGGGTCAAGCCGACGTCAAGTCCTACAACCGCGAACTGCGCGATCTGATCATCGCCGGGCGCGCCGAACCGAGCTTCATCGTTTCCAAGACCCTGCCGCTCGACGATGCCCCTGACGCCTACGAACGCTTCGACAACCGCGAGGAGGGTTACAGCAAGGTGGTGTTGCAGCCGCATGCTGCATGATCCGTCGCCGCCCTGAGCGGCCGCGACGAACACCACGCAGCGTGGGTCGATTCTCAAGTCGATCGAGAACGTGCCGATACCCAGATGTCATCCGGTTTCCGGCGCATGCAGCGACGGAGTCCATCGCCGACACGACTGGCAGGTTCCGCACATGAACGACCCCACCCCCGACTCCAACTCGCTCCCACCACTCGGAGACGTCGCTCCGTCGGGCCCGACGCCGCCGCCTCCGCCGCCGCCGCTGTTCACGATGTCGCTGTCGACGGTCGAATTCGACGAGCCGGTGGTCGACGAGCCCGCATTCGGCTCGTCGGGCTCGTTCACGTCGGCTCCCGCATTGTCCGGCGCAGAGTTGTCCGGCGCAGAGTTGTCCGGCGCAGAGATGTCCGTCGCAGAGTTGTCCGGCGCAGAGGCGCCCGCTGCAGCGGCGCCGAGCGTGACGCCCGAGCCGGCGGCGCCGTCGCGTCAGCGCCGTTCGCTGCTGTTCGCTCTGGTCGCCGTGCTCGCGGTCGGCGGCGTCGTCGCCGGGATCGTCCTCGGCGCCGGCGCCGGTTCGTCCGACGATGCCGCCACGCCCGGTGCCGTCGAGAGCGATGGCGCCACCGCCGGTGCTGCACCGGTCACGACCGTGGTGGCAGCCGTCACGACGGTCGCCCCCACGACGGTTCCGCCGACGACGCAGGCACCGACCACGACCGAGGCGCCGACGACCACGGAGGCCCCGACGACGACCGTGGCGGCCGGCCCGGCGTACCCGGTGCTGCCCGACGGCTCACCCGAGCCGATCATCGCCATCTACGACGGGGCCGTCGTCCGCGTCAGCGGTTGGGTGCCCAGCCAGGAGAAGGCCACCCAGCTCGAGGGCCTGGCGCTCGCGAACAGCACCGATCCGGCGGCGCAGATCGACGCCACGTGGTCGATCGATCCCTCCGTCCCGCTGAACATCGGGACCCGCGTCATCGAGATGAACTCGCCGCGCTTCGCTGCCGGCAGCGCCGACGTCAGCCCGGAGCACGCACTCCAGCTCGACCGGGTCGCCGGCGTGATGAACCTGCTGCCGAACGTGACCGCCACCGTCGTCGGCCACGCCGACCAGCTCGGCGACGAGTTCGCGAACTACGCACTCTCCGAGGCCCGTGCGGTGTCGGTGGTGCGCTACCTGGTCAGCAAGGGCGTCGACCCCGCTCGGCTGTCGGCTCGCGCAGTCGGCGAACAGGATCTGCTCGCCGCCGACGAGTCCGAGGCGTCGCTCGCCCTCAACCGCCGCACCGAGTTCATCTTCTACGGCCTCCTCGCCGACTGACGAAGCCCCCGGATCCAGGGCAACGGGAACCAGGGGGTTCGGGGAGGGTCTGCGCCGTAGCGAGGTACGGTGGAGCCAAACCGACCCAACCGAGACGAGACATCATGGTCAAGAAGAAGGTCCCCGCCACCCGTTGGCACGACGGCAGCACGCCCATCGAGGAGCTGCCCGCCGACGAGCAACTGGCGCACCAACTCGTCAGTGAGCGAGCCGACCTCGCTCCGTCGGTCGAGCGGATCATGAACGCCGAGCTCACCGAGGACCAGCGCAACCATGCGCTGAATGCCTTCAACGTCTCGCTCGACACGCCCGGCGACCCCAACCGCGACCCCCGCACGGCGATCGCCAACGCACTCTCCGCCGCCTGAGCGCCCGGTCGCAGCCGTCGATGTGACGGATGCGACTGATCAAAGTTGAGTGGGCTTGTATCATGGTTGCATGATCTCCGTCGACCTCATCGGAATCCAGATCGACCCACTCAGCGGTGCTGCCGCGCTGGTGTTGCGTGAGCACGACGCGCCCAACCGGCTCCTGCCGATCGTCGTCGGTCACGCCGATGCCAGCTCGATCGCGATCGCAGCGTCCGGGACGATGCCGCCGCGGCCGTTGACCCACGATCTGATGGCCAGCGTCGTCGACGCCCTCGACGGACATCTCGACGCTGTCGAGGTCACCGAACTGCACGACGGCGCGTTCCTGGCCAACCTGACCTTGAGTGGGCCCGCCGGTGAACGCCGGATCGACACGCGGCCCTCCGACGCAATCGCGCTCGCAGTGCGCCTGCAGGCACCGCTGTTCGTCAGCGAGGCCGTCCTCGACGAGGCCGGTGCGCTCCCGATCGAGGAAGCCGACGAAGAGGCCGAGAACGAGCAGTTCGCGATCGAAGCGGCGATCGACGCCGAGGTCGACCAGTTCCGCGCCTTCCTCGACGAACTCGATCCCACCGATTTCATCGACACGACCGCCACCGACGGCGAGCCACAGCCAGACGACCCCGACGACGTCCAACCCCCGTCTGCGTGAGGAATCCGGTGGGCCGCCCCACCCGAATCCGAACACGAACGCAGAGGCCGGTGCGGCGCGGCGTGGGTGGGGACGGCGGACGTCGGGCTCACTAGGGTGGCGGGACGGACCCGGACCGCCCGGCGTCGCCCGATCAGACAGGAATTCCCATGCGCGAAGCAGTCTTCGTCTCCTATGCCCGCACCGGACTCGCGAAGGCCGGCCGTGGAGGCTTCAACATCACGCCGGCCATGACGATGGCGGCGCACGCGATCAGCAGTGCCGTCGACAAGGCGGGCATCGAGCGCGAGCTGGTCGAGGACGTCGCCCTCGGCAACGGTGCCCACGGCGCCGCCAACCTCGGCCGCCTCGCCTCGCTGCTCGCCGGGCTGCCCGTCACCACCGGCGGCAACACGATCCAGCGCCACTGCTCGTCGGGGCTCAACTCGATTGCGATCGCCGCCAACCACATCAAGGTCGACGGCTCCGAATGTGTCGTCGCCGGCGGTGTCGAGTCGATCTCGATCCCCAGCCCCGGCTTCGGCGGTTCGATCAACATGGACCCCAAGCTGACCGAGATGTATCCCGCGGTCTACATGGCGATGATCGAGACCGCCGACATCGTCGCCGAGCGCTACAACGTGTCGCGTGAGTACCAGGACGAGTACTCCTACGAGTCGCAGATGCGCATGGCCCGGGCGCAGGAGAACGGGCTGTTCGAGGACGAGATCGTACCGATGGACACGAAGATGAAGCTGGTCGACAAGGAGACCAAGGAGGAGTCGATCGTCGAGTACACCGTCACCGGCGACGAGTGCAACCGCCCGTCGACCACCCTCGAGGGGCTGCAGAAGCTGCAGCCGGTGCGCGGCGAGGGCAACTACGTCACCGCCGGCAACGCCAGCCAGCTCTCCGACGGCGCCGCCGCGGTCGTGATGATGTCCGACGAGGAGGCCTCGCGCCGCGGGATCGAGCCGCTCGGTGCGTTCAAGGGCTGGGCGGTCGCCGGCTGCGAGCCCGACGAGATGGGCATCGGGCCGATCTACGCCGTGCCGAAGCTGCTCAAGCGCCACGGTCTCACCGTCGACGACATCGACATCTGGGAGCTGAACGAGGCGTTCGCCAGCCAGTGCCTGTACTCGCGTGACACGCTCGGCATCGATCCCGAGAAGTACAACGTCAACGGCGGCTCGATCGCGATCGGCCACCCGTTCGGCATGACCGGCACCCGTTGCGCCGGCCACGTGCTGCTCGAGGGCAAGCGTCGCAACGCCAAGTACGGCGTGGTGACGATGTGCATCGGCGGTGGCCAGGGTGCCGCCGGCCTCATCGAGATCTACTGACGCACCCACCGCGCGGATTACGATTCGCCGGTGCCCCACAGCCAGGTGCGTTGAATGCCCAGCATCGCGGTGAACGACCTCGAGCACATGCGCGAGTCGGTCTTCTTCGACGGCCCGGAGGTCAAGCGCAAGCTCAGCCGGTTCTGGATCCTGCTGGTGCTGGCGTCGGTGATCGCGGCGGCCGGCGTCGTCGGAGATTCGACCGCCACGGTGATCGGTGCGATGATCGTCGCACCGCTGATGACGCCGATCCTCGGCACGATGCTCGCCGTCGTCCTCGGTGACCGGGGGAATCTGCTGCGATCGATCGCACTCGTGGCCGGCGGCGCGGCGGCGGCGGTCCTGATCGGTTACCTGCTCGGCATGGGTGTCGCCAACCCTGTCACCGCTGCGACCAACAGCCAGGTCGCCGGCCGGGTGAACCCCCGGTTGATCGACCTGCTGGCCGCGCTCGCAACGGGCGCCGTCGGATCGGTGGCACTCGTGCGCCGCGACATCTCCGACACGCTGCCCGGAGTGGCGATCGCCATCTCGCTGGTGCCGCCGCTGTCGGTGGTGGGACTCACCGCCGAGTCCGATGCGTGGAGCGAGTCGGTGGGTGCGCTGTTCCTGTTCGGCACCAACGTCGCAGCGATCCTCGGCACCGGCATCGTCGTGATGGCGATGTACCGCGTGTATGCGATGGTCACGCCAGCGGCGACGCCGGAGAAACGTGCGGTCAACCGCCGCAATGCCATCCTCGTGATCGCCGTGTTCTTCGCCATCATCCTCGTCCCGCTGGTCGGCTCCACCGTGCAGATCGCAAACGACACCGCTCGCGAGAGCGAGGTCCGTCAGCTCACCCAGGACTGGGCCGACAGCGTCGGTTGGGAGCTGGTGGAGGTGTCGACCACTGCGAGCGGCGCCGTCGACGTCCGGGTGATCGGGTCGCCGCCGATTCCCGAGACCGGGTCCTACGCGACCGCGCTGGAAACCGGTGGCATCGACCCCGACGACGTGGTCGTGGAGTTCATCCCGCGCACGGTCGTGCGCATCGGCAATCGAGGTGAAGGCCTCGTGCCGGACTGACCGGCGCAGCGCCTTCGAGCGGCGCGTTCAAGCCAGGCGCTTGTCCATGATCCGCTCGAACGTGCCCGAGTAACCCAACTTGCGCAGCAGGAACGGGGTGATGCCGGGCGCGATGTTGGCGAGCACGATCAGCGGGCGCACCGGTGGCGTGTTGACCAGCACCTCCGAGCGGTTCCGCTTGATGCAGCTCACCGTGATCGCTGCGACTTTCCCCGGCTTGGAGCTCCCGGCGATCATCGGCGCCTTCACGCCCGCCTCCTCCCACCGGTGTGCCATGCCGACGTCGCTGACGAGGCCCGGGCAGACGACGGAGAAGTTGACGTTGGTCCGCTCGTACTCCGCACGCAACGCGTTGGTGAAGCCGACCAGCCCGTGCTTGCTCGCACAGTAGGCCGACTCGCCCGGCACGCCGACCTTGCCGGCCCCCGACGAGATGTTGACGACGTGGCCGCGGTCGCGCTGCAACATGCCCGGCACGATCGCTCGGGTCAGCAGGATCGGCGCTTCGAGGTTGATCCGCAGCGTGTCGACGAAGTCGGACTCGGGCGCCTCGTGGAAGTGGCGCACGATGTCGATGCCGGCGTTGTTGACGAGGATGTCGATCGGGCCGAGTTCGGCCTCGGTTCGCTCGATCAGCCGGGCACGATCCTCGGCGACCGAGACGTCGCCGACCGTGGCGATCGCCGTCACTCCCATCGACTCGACCTCGCGCCGCACCTGTTCGAGTTCGTCGGCGCTGCGAGCGGTGAGCGACACGTTCACGCCCTCGTCGGCGAGCGCCTTCGCGATGTACACACCGATGCCCCGCGACGCTCCCGTGACGATGGCGGTTCGTCCCCTGAGATCCTGCATCGCCGGACCGTAGCCCAGGACCGGTGTGGCTGCTGTCGGTCGCCAGCTCCTCGGTGGGCGCCGGGCTCAACGGCCGGTGTAGTTGGCGTCGCGCTTCTCCAGGAAGGCGGCGACACCTTCTCGGTGGTCGTCGGTGCGGAACAGTTCGGCGAGCGTCGAGCTGACCCATCGGCCGAGGTCGTCCCAGTTCGGATCGAGTGCCTGGCGCAGCCCGCGCTTGAGTGCCTGGACGGCCAGCGGGGGATTGGCAGCGATCGTCGCAGCGACCTCGAGCGCCGCCGGCATCAGATCGTCGTGGTCGACGACACGTGAGACGAGGCGCAGCTCGCGGGCTTCGTCGGCGTCGATCACCCGGCCGGTGAACAGCAGCTCGGCGGCGTGCTCGCGCCCGACCAGTTGCGTCAACCGGGCGAGGCCGGCGACGTCGCAGCACAGACCGCGCTTGACGAACAGCTCGCCGAACTTGGCGCGTTGCGAGGCGATGCGGATGTCGGCCATCATCGCCAGCTCCATCCCCCAACCGACGGCGGCACCGTTGACCGCAGCGATCACCGGCACATCGGTTCGCAGCAGGCTGCCCGCAGCGGGCGTGAGACGCGGCTCGCGATCGGTGCGGGTCAGGTCGGCGCTCGCGGCGACCATCACCTGCTTGACGTCGTCGCCCGAACAGAACGCTGGATCGCGTCCGGTGATCACCAGGCAGCGAGCGGTCGTGGTGTCGACCGCATCGGCGAGCTCGGCGTAGGTGGTGAACGTGAGTGCGTTGCGGGCCTCGGGGCGGTCGATCGTGATGATGCCCACGTGGTGGCGCTCGTCGTAGTCGATCTCGGTGTACATGGACGCCAGCCTTCCATCCGGGGCCTGCTCGCTGCGGGGCGGAGCCGGACCAGCGCCGCACCATCGCAGGATCATGGCCGGATCATCGCAGGACCATCGCTGGACCATCGGCGTACCGCTGCGGATTCTCGATCGTTGATCACCGGACTCTCACCTCGTTCTGACCATGCATCGTGAGGATGCAGCTCGTGGAAACTCCCCTCGCACCTCCCTACACCAATCGCCCGTCCGCCGTGCCCGGCGAGCCGATGTCGCTGCGCTCCGACACGCCCACATCCCCGCCGGCGACCAGCGCGTCGTGGGCTCCTCCCGCACCGGATGCCCCCGCACCACGACGACGCGGCAAGGGCCGCTTCGGTGCCGGTGTCATGGTCGGCGTCGCGCTCACCGGCGCCGCGGTCGGTGGCTACACCGCCGGACAGCAGGACAGCACCACGACCACCGTCGCCGTGCCTGGCGCTGCGACGGACGTCGCCGCCGAGCCGGTCAACGTGTCGACGAGTGCGATCGGCGATCTCGTGGAAGCGGCACGGCCGTCGGTCGTGTCCGTACGCCAGGAGGTCACCCAGACCGGGCCGAACGGCGCCACCGCTCGTGGCCAGGCCGCGGGCACCGGCTTCGTGCTGTCGGCCGACGGCTACATCGTGACCAACAACCACGTGATCGCCGAGGGCGACACGCCGGTCGTCACGTTCGCCGACGGCACCTCCGAACAGGCGACGATCGTCGCCGGTGACCCGAGCCGCGACCTCGCCGTACTGAAGGTCGATCGCACCGATCTGGTGCCGCTCGCAGTCGGTGACTCCGACGAACTGCGCCTCGGCGACCAGCTCGTCGCCGTCGGGTATGCGCTCGACCTCAACGGTGAGCCGTCGGTGACCGCCGGCATCCTGTCGGCGAAGAACCGCACGATCACCGAGCAGAACGGCGCCCAACTCGTCAACCTGTTGCAGACCGACACGGCGATCAACCCCGGCAACTCGGGCGGCCCGCTGCTCAACGGGCGCGGCGAAGTCGTCGGGATCAACACCGCCATCGCCGGCCAGGCCCAGAACATCGGTTTCGCCATCGCCATCACGCCGGTGATGGACGTGATCGACGAACTTCGTGCCGGCACCGTTCCCGATCGAGCGCTGCTCGGCGTGTCGACGCAACCGACCGGTGAAGGTCTCGGCGTCGAGGTCGTCGAGGTGACCGACGGATCGGGCGCCGCTGACGGTGGGCTCCGGGTCGGTGACGTGATCGTCGCCGTCGACGACGACGAGATCACCGATCCGACGTCACTCGGTGCGGTGATCGCCTCGCATCAGCCCGGCGACACGATCACGGTGACCGTCGAGCGCAACGGCTCGACCCAGGACCTCACCGTCATCCTCGGCACCCGCCCCACCTGACCGATCGTGGTTCCCCCAGCCCACCGCTGGGGGAACCACGATGGGTTTTCGGGGCGATCGCAGTTCGAGAAGACCCGGTTCGTCGCACCTCCGGATCAGGAGCGGAAATCGAGTCCAGCGAAGTCGCCGGAGCAGCGCCAGTGGTCGATGTACTGGAAGTACGCGACGGGGCCCTCGGGGTAACCCATCGAGTTCAGCACACCGCGTCGGCCGGTCGACTGGCCCTCGTTGTTGTAGTAGCCGGGGGTGCAGTCGGGCGAGTTGGTCATGCGTGCCACGGCGCCGGCTTCGAGCCGCTCGACCCACGCCTGCTCGGCCTCGGCGGTGACCTCGACGGTGATCTCGGCGCCGTCGGCGTCCAGGTCGAGCGCGTGGTCGACGATCGTGGCGATCGTGATGCCCGCTTCGAGATAGTTGTGCGGGACGTTCGAGATCAACGCCGCACCGTGCGACAGCCCGACGATGAACAGGTTGGGGAACCCGTGTACGTGGATGCCGTGCAGCGACTGCATGCCCTCGGCCCAGTGGTCGGACAGCTTCTCGCCGCCGCGTCCGACGGTCTCGAACCCGGACCGGCGGGCGAACTCGGTGCCCACCTCGAAGCCCGACGCATAGATGATGCAGTCGAGCTCGTAGTGCTCGCCGTTGGCCCACGCGCCGGTCTCGTCGATGCGCTCGACCCCTTTGCCGTCGGTGTCGATCAGGCGCGTGCCCGGCTCGTTGTACGCATCGAGGTACTCGTCGTGGAAGCACGGACGCTTGCACAGCTGGCGGTACCACGGCTTGAGTGCCTCGGCGGTCTCGGCATCGGCCACCAGCGCGTCGACGCGGGCGCGGATCTCGGTCATCTTCTCGTCGTCGGAGTCCTCGTAGGCCTTGATGAACGTCTCGCGACTGAACTCCTGGCCGCTGGCGAGCACCTTGTCGCGGATGCGTTTGCTGATGTCGGTCCAGCCGTCGTGCACCAGGTCCTCGTCGGCGAAGCCACCGGTCTGCAGCGTGGTGAAGTTCATCAGCCACTTCGCCTGCCAACCCGGCTCGAGCGTCGTGAACCAGTCGGGATCGATGTCGTGGTTGTTCCGCACGTCGATCGACGACGGCGTGCGCTGGAACACGTACAGCTCCTTCGCGGAGCGTGCGAGATGCGGGATGCACTGCACGGCGGTGGCGCCCGTGCCGATGATGCCGACGCGCTTGTCGCGCAGCCCGTCGAGCGGAGCACCGGATGGATCGCCGCCCGTGTACTCGTAGTCCCAGCGGCTGGTGTGGAAGCTGTGGCCCCGATAGGTCTCGATGCCGGGGATGCCCGGCAGCTTCGGGCGGTGCAGCGGCCCGGTGCCCATCGCCACGAACCTGGCGCGCATCTCGTCGCCGCGGTTGGTGCCGATGATCCAGCGGCGAACGTCATCATCCCAGCTCAGCGACGTCACCTCGGTCGAGAACACCGCATTCTCGTACAGATCGAAGTGGCGTCCGATCCGGCGGGAATGCTCGAGGATCTCGGGCGCGTGGGTGTACTTCTCGCTCGGCATGTGGCCGGTCTCCTCGAGCAGCGGCAGGTACACGAAGGCCGCTGTGTCGCACTGCGCACCCGGATAGCGGTTCCAGTACCAGGTGCCGCCGAAGTCGCCGCCCTTCTCGATGATCCGCACGTCGATGCCGGCCTCGTGGAGCTTCGCCCCGGTGATCAGCCCGGCGAAGCCGCCACCGATGAACGCGACGGTCACCTCGTCGAACAACGGCTCGCGTTCGGTCGCCTCGACGTACGGATCCTCGACGTAGTGCTCGAAGATGCCGGTGACCTCGACGTACTGCTCGTTGCCGTCGGGCCGCAGGCGCTTGTCCCGCTCGTCGCGGTACCTGCGCCGCAGTTCGTCACGGTCGATCTCGATGCTCGTCCCCATGGTTGCACGGTACAAGTTCCACCCCACCCCGGACTCACCTCGAACGCACCCCACCCCCTCCCGAAAAATGCCTGAATCGTCGCGCTCAGCGCGACAATCCAGGCAGATTTCGGGGAAGTGCGGGCTCAGTCGGGTCGGGTTGCGGCGCGGGCGGGGATGAACCGGTTCGCGAAGACCGCTCCGGCGAATGCCACGCCGGCGCACACGAAGCAGGCCGCGTGCATGCCGGTGAGGAATGCGGTGTTCACCTGATCGATGAACGCCGGCGCCTGCGCACCGAGCTGGCCCGCGATCGCACCCGCCGCACCGACCGACTCCGCCGTCGCCGACTGCAGCTCCGGCGACAGCGATGCGTACACGCCGCCTGCGCCGTCGAGCGAGCGGATGTACAGCGAGCTGAAGACGCTGCCGATGATCGCCACGCCGAGCGTGCCGCCGAGCTCGCGCGTCGTGTCGTTGACCGCCGATCCGATTCCGGCCTTCGCCTTGGGCAGCGATCCCATGATCGACTCGGTCGCCGGTGCGGTCGTCAGCCCGAGCCCGACGCCCAGGAACACCATCTGCCCGGCGATCACCAGGTAGCTCGTCCCGACGTCGGCCGACAGCCCGATCCAGACGAACGCGACCGCCATCGACGTGAGACCGGCCGACACGACCCTCGCGGTGCCGACCCGGTGGACGATCCGCGGAGCGACGATCGATGCGAGGGCGATGGCGAACGCGACGGGCAACGTGCGCACGCCTGCTGCGAGTGGGCTGTAGGTCTTGACGAGCTGGAAGTACTGGGTGATCAGGAAGATGAAGCCGAACAGCGCGAAGAACGCCGACGTCACCGACACGCTCGCCGCGCTGAAGCGCAGGTTGCGGAAGATCGACACCGGCAGCATCGGATGGTCGCGTCGGAGTTCCCACAGCACGAACGCCACGAGCAGCGCGGCGCTGAGGAGGAAGCCGGCGATGATCGTCGGGTCGAGCCAACCCCACTCCGGCGCCTCGATGATCGTGAAGACCAAGGTGGTGATCGCAGCGATCGACAGTGCGATGCCGCCGAGATCGAGTCGGGGAGCACCTTCCTCCTTCGATTCGGGCACGAGGACGGCGACGCCGACGAGCGCCGCGATCACGACCGGCACGTTGACGTAGAAGATCGAGCCCCACCAGAAGTGTTCGAGCAGCCAGCCGCCGGTGATCGGCCCGGCCGCGACGGCGACGCCGGTGATCGCACTCCAGATCGCAATCGCCTTCGCGCGCTCGGCCGCATCGTGGAAGACGTTGGTGATGATCGCGAGCGTGGCGGGGAAGATCAGCGCGGCACCGACACCCATCAGCGCCCGCCCGACGATCAGCTCGCCTGCCGATCCGACCGAGCCGGCGTAGGCAGAGGTGATCCCGAACACAGCGAGTCCGGCGAGCAGCATCTTCTTGCGGCCGTAGCGGTCGCCGAGGCCACCGGCGGCGAGCAGCAGGCCGGTGAACACGAGGAGGTAGGCGTCGACGATCCACTGCAGTTGGCGGGTGGTCGCATCCAACTCCACCGCCAGCGTCGGGATGGCGATGTTGACGATCGTGCCGTCGAGCACGGTGACGAACACCGCGAGACAGACGATGCCGAGGATCGCCCATCGCCTCCGATGGATCGCGTCGTCGACGGGTGGAGCGGCGGTGGGGGCGGTGATGGTCATGGAGTCCTCTGGGTCGGGGAACGGGCGGATGGAACTGGACACTGGCAAGTTGCCACCGTAAAGATCAATCTGTCCACTGTCAACATTCCGGTAGGGTGACATCCGTGACACCGGACCGCTACCACCACGGCGACCTGCCCAACGCGCTGCGCTGCGCGGCGGCGGACGTGATCGCCGAGGACGGCCTCGGGCGCTTCAGTCTGCGCGAGGTCGCCCGCCGAGCCGGCGTCTCGCACGCCGCGCCCGCGCACCACTTCGGCGACGTCCGTGGACTGCTGACCGCCCTGGCCGTCGAGGGATTCGAGCGGCTCCACGACGCGACCGCGGTGGCGGCGGCGGCTCACGACGATCCCGCCGAGCGTCTGGTCGCGATCGGCGAGGCGTACGTGGCGCTGGCGGGGGAGCACCCTGCGCACTGCCAGGTGATGTTCCGAACCGACGTCGTCGATTCCGATTCCGACCGACTGCGCGAGGCGGGCATGCGCGCCTACGACGTGCTGCGCGACACCGTCGCGGCGCTGATCGACGCGGAGCATCTCGACGTGTCGGTCGACGACGTCGCCGAACTGTGTTGGGCGACGATGCAGGGGCTGGTCGTGCTCGAACCGAAGCTCTCGCTGATCGATGCGCTGTACGGCAACGAGCCGGTCCCGGTGCGCACTCGGGTACGGCGTCTCACCACGTTGATGCTCGACGGCGTCCGCCACAGCACCAGCTGACGACCGGTCGCATCCGAGGCGCCGGTGCGCGAGGATGACGAGGTGCAGGTCGCACTGGCGTTGTATCCCGGTGTCTCGGCGAACGAGTGCGAGGCGTTCACGTTGGTGTTCGAGCGCCTCTCGGGCAGCGAACTCGTGGGCGTCGGCGAACGGATCGGCCCGGTGGCGGGCCCCGGCGGAGTCCAGTCGATCGATCATCGTTTCGACGACGTGCTGCGGCCAGACGTCGTGCTGGTGCCCGGCGGTCTCGGTTGCGCACGCGCAGCGGAGGACGAGGTGCTGCGCTCGTGGCTGCACACGGTGTCGTCGCACTGCGCGTGGTTGGCCGCCAGCTCCACGGGAACCGTGGTCGTCGCTGCTGCCGGCCTGCTCGGCGACCACGCGGCGGCGACGCACTGGCTGGCGGGCGACCTCCTCGAGCGCTACGGCTCGGCCCCGGCGAACGAGCGGATCGTCGAGATCGGCCGGGTGATCACCTGTGAGGGCGAGATCACTGCGATGCACGTCGCGCTTCTCGTCGCACTGCGCGTCCGTGGTCCCGACGAGGTGGCCCGCATCCGAGGCGAACTCGACCGGATCGGCCGCCAGGACCAGTCGCCGGCGCGCCGACGCCGGTTTCGCCGACGGCCCCGATCCTCCGGGCCGGCGCGGCCGCGGAATCCGGAGCTGGTCGCTCCCGACGTCATCGAATTCGAGCCGCTGCGAGTCCATCCGCGTTGAGCCCGACGCTGCGGCGACTCGTACGCTGGTCGTCATGCGCACGCTGTACGACGCCGATCACGAAGCCTTCCGCGAATCGTTCGCCTCGTTCGTCGCGAAGGAGGTGACGCCGCACTACCTCGAGTGGGAGGAGGCCGGCATCGCACCGCGCGAGATGTACGCGTCCGCGGGCCAGTACGGGTTCGTCGGCATGGCGATCCCCGAGCAGTACGGCGGCGGCGGGAGCGACGACTTCCGCTTCAACGCGATCCTCAGCGAGGAGTTCAACGCCGCAGGGATCGGCGGTGCCGGGCTCGGCCTCACCCTCCACAACGACATCTGCACGCCGTACTTCATCGAGTACTGCACCGACGAGCAGGCCCAGCGGTGGATGCCCGGCATCGCGTCGGGCGAGCTGATCACCGCCATCGCGATGACGGAGCCGGGCACGGGATCCGACCTCGCCGGCATCGCCACGACGGCGATCCGCGACGGCGACGAGTACGTCGTCAACGGCTCGAAGACGTTCATCACCAACGGCATCAACTCCGACCTGGTGATCGTCGCGGCGAAGACCGACCCGACCGAGCGTCACGCGGGCTTGTCGCTGTTGGTCGTCGAGCGCGGCATGGAGGGCTTCGAGCGGGGCCGCAACCTCGACAAGATCGGCATGCACAGCCAGGACACCGCCGAGCTGTTCTTCAACGACGTGCGGGTGCCGGTCGCCAACCGCCTCGGCGACGAGGGCAAGGGCTTTGCCTACCTGGCCGCCAACCTCGCGCAGGAGCGGCTGTCGATCGCCGTCGCCGGCGTGTCGGCGGCTCGGGCGGCGTTGGGCTGGACGCTCGACTACGTCGGCGAGCGCACGGCGTTCGGCAAGTCGATCGGCACGTTCCAGAACACCAAGTTCGTGCTCGCCGAGGTGGCGACCGAGATCGACGTCACCCAGGCCTACGTCGACCAGTGCATCCTGCAGCTCAATGCGAGGCAGCTCACCCCGGCGATGGCGGCGCAGGCCAAGTACTGGTGCACCGATCTGCAGAACCGGGTCGTCGACCGCTGCCTGCAGCTGTTCGGCGGGTACGGCTACATGACCGAGTACCCGATCGGCCGCGCTTACGTCGACGCTCGCGTGACGTCGATCTACGGTGGCACCAACGAGGTCATGAAGACGATCATCGCCAAGTCGATCGGGCTGTGACGTCGAGATGATCCGCCACGTCGTCATGTTCCGCTGGAACGACTCCGTCACCGACGAACAGCTCGTCGAGGTGGCGGCCGCACTCGATGCGCTGCCCGCCGCGATCCCCGAGATCGTCGCGTACCGCCATGGCCGAGACCTCGGTCTCGCGCCGACGAACTTCCAGTACTCGATCACCGCCGACTGCGCCGACGTCGCCGGGTTCGAGGCCTACCGCGATCACCCCGAACACCAGCGCTTCATCGCCGAGCACATCACCGGCCGTGTCGCCGAGCGCGTCGCCGTGCAGTTCGAGTACTGGGCGTGACCGTTACGCCTGGGGTCTGACCCCTGGTGTAACGCGGCGGCGGAGCTGGTGTTTCCAGAGGCCGAGGGCGCCGAGGCCGACGGGGATGATCGCCAGCCACGTGAGGATGCGGAACACGAGCACCGCAGCACTGATCTGGTTGACGTACTCGGGCCCCGCCGCCGCGGTCAGCATCCCGATGTAGGCGATCTCGCTGACGCCGGCATCGCCGGCGGTGATCGGGAACACCGTGAGGCCCTGCACGAGAGCGAACACGACGAACACCTCGGTCCAGCGCAGTTCGCCCTCGCCGGTACCGGTGAAGCGCAGGCACATCAGCAGCAGCGCAAACTTCGTGGCGGAGGTGAGCACGGTCGCCCACGTCGCGACGAGCCAGCGGTCGCGCAGCGTCTGCACCGCTTCGGCGCGGGCGGCGACCATCCGCGCCGGCAGGTCCTCGGGCGTCGGCTTGCGCAACAGGCGCAGCACCCTCGACCAGACCGGGGCGACGAGGCGGCCCGCCTGCTCCGTGCGCTTCTCCGAGCCGAGTACGAACGCCAGCACGACGACGGCGAGCCCGACGATCAGGCAGATCGTGACCACGGTCTGGAGCGTGTCGCTCATCGGTGCATCGGACACGACGAGCCCGAGTGCGGCGATCACGGGCAACACCAGCTTGATGCCGATGCTGAAGATGCCACCGGCGGCGACGGCGAGTGCGGCCTCGCTCGTCGTGCGCCCCCACGACGTCAGCATCCGGTACCGGATCGGCAGGTCGCTGGGTCCTGGCACCACCGACGTGATCGACGCCGGACCGAGGAACGCGACGATGCCGTGGCGAACCGCGAGCCCCGGCACGAGCGATGCCGTCAGCAGGCCCTGGGCGGCGATCCAGAGGATCCACATGCTGGCGAGCGAAATGATCTCGGCGTCGTCGAGCGACCGGACGGCGTCGGCGATCTCGTCGATGTTCAGGTCGACGAACGTCCTCGCGAGGATCCACGTCGAGACGCCGAGCGCGACGACGATGAAGACGATGCGCAGCACGATCTTGCGCACGCTCGGCGGTGGTACCTCCGGGATCTCGACGTCGAGAGCGTGGCCGATTGCACCGTCGGCGGGGTCGTCAGCTGTCGTCATGGTCGTCTCCGACACTCTCACGTACCGCGTCGGCGACCGCGGACCGGGCGGCGAGCACCGGCGCGACGAGGCCGATCCTGTCGCGCACCCGGACACGCCCGATCAGTACGACCGCCTGGCGGACGAGCGGCGGCCACACGATCAGTGCGACGATCCCGCCGATGGCGACGGCGACGGCGTAGGCGAACGCCGCCCAGCCATCGCCGAGCCACATGCCGACCAGCGCCCACGTCGTCAGCAACGTCACCAGCCCGGACAGGAGCCGCACCGTCCCCTTCGTCGCCGTCGATCGCACGAGCCCGGTGCCGACGACCACGATGAACAGCGCCGGCAGGTGGATCAACGTGACGGTCACCAGCAGCGAGCCGGCGACGAACAGCACGACGGCGGAGAGCACGAGCCGGGCGATCGACACCCGCTCGGGCCGCAGCTGGCGCGCGGTGAGCCCGAGCAGCTGCAGCCTCGTCGCGAAATCTCGGTACGCCGCCGTCACCCGTTCCCGGCCCGCTGCGTCGGTGCGAGCCAGGCGCCGGGCGACGACCTCCGAATCGCCGAACGACACGTCGACGTGACCGGTCGCATCGCTGCGTTCCTCGCGTGCTGCGGCCCGGAGCATCTCGCGCTCGTCGAGGTTCGCGAACTGTGGCGACACCCGCTCGAGCGCCTCGGTGATACGCGCAGTCAGCGCACCGGTGTCGGCCCGATCCGGCTCGCCGTCACCGCCGAGGCCCGCTCCGGCGAAGTCACCCACCACGATCGGCTCGCCGAACATGACCACCGCCCGGCTGCGCGTCTCGACCTTGCTCTCGAACGCCATGCCGATCGGGACGATCACCACGTCGGGTGCCGTGGGGAGCGCGCCGAGCGCGATGCGCGCCGCGCCCGACTTCACGCGGTCGAGTCCGGCACGGTCGCCGGTGGTGCCTTCGGGGAAGATGGCGACGGTGGCGCCCTGCGAGAGTTCGCGGTGGCAGGCGTCGAACACCGAGGCGTTGTCGCTCGCCCGGTCGCCGTCGGCGGTGCGGTGGACGGGCAGCACGCCGGCCAGCCACAGGAACGGTCGGGCGGCGGCGACCTTCCACAGCGCGGCCTTCGCCAGGAATCTCGGTAGGCGGCCGAGCACGCCGGCGACCACGACCGGATCGACGAAGCCGTTGCCGTGGTTGGCGACGATCAACACCGGACGATCGCGAGGCAGACGGTCGCGCCAGCGAACGTCGACCGATCGATGGAACGCCAGTACCAGCCCCCGAGCGACGAGACCGAGCGTGCGATCGGTGAACCGCCGGAACAGGCGCGGGGCATGGGCGGGGTCGACGGCGGCGTAGGCCCGATCCACCCAGGCAAGGGTGATCACCGCCGTCAGCGTGTGCCACAGCCCGTGCGGTTGGAGCCACGAGTCGGCGTTGCACGCCGGTGAACCGGGCGTGCCGAGCGCCCAGGTCGCGACCGCGATTCCGCCGAGCCCGATCAGCGGCCACGACCAGATGGGAGTCATCTCACGTCGGTGGGCGATCGCCGAGGCGACGACGATCACGCCGATCGTCACCGCAACCGCGGCGTTGGTCGCTCCGGGCGACAGCGCCCACACCGCTGCCGACACGCCGAGGCCGACCAGCATCCCGAGCAGCGAGCCGGCGTCGCACCGGCTGCGCAACCTCCCGACGTGCCAGCCCGCGACGAAGCCCAGCGCACCGATCAGTGGCACGTCGTGGAGGAACTGGCCGACGTCGCTGTCGGAGCCGTGGTACAGCAGGCTGCCGAATCCTTCGGCGACGGCGATCGCCGCCAACCCGTACACCGCCCGCGGCAGCCGGCTTCGTCGGACCTCCCACGCCAGCACGAACCCGGCGGCGACGTAGGCGAGTGACGTCCAGGCGTTGACGTCCTGCTCGAGCAACCACTCGTCGCGCAGCTCGCAGTCCGACGTGTCGTTCGTACTCACGCCGGCGTTCGATTCGGCCGGCGTGGGCTGGCATGCTGGCCCGGCTGGCCCGGCTGGCCCGGCTGGCCCGGCTGGCCCGGCTGGTGCGTCACCGCTCGAGCGTTGCGGGGTGCGTGCTCACCGGGCCGACACCGGTCGTCCACGCCTGGCGCAGCGTCTCGCGACGGCGATCGACGTCGGTGAACTGGGCGATGACGCCGGCGACGACCAACCCGCCGTAGATGACGAACCACCACCAGTCGTCGGCGACGTACTCGGTGGTCGTGGCGATGTCGAAGTCCTCGAGGTCGACGGTGCCGAACAGCAGCATCAGCCCGGCGACGATCGTGCTGGCGCCCGCAAGCGCCGTCAGCACGGTCAGCAGCACCATCGGCAGGTCGCCGACGATCGCGACGAAGGCCAGCGCCAGGGCGAGCGCGACGCCGCTGAACACGATCACCCACGACCACGTCACGCCGAGCGCGACCATCAGGCTGGTGCCGAGTGTGAACCCGATCGCCATCATCCCGATGACGACGGACACCTCGTAGTAGAGGTAGGCGATCACGCCGAAGACGACGGCCATGGCGAGGCCGATCAGCCAACCGAGGGCGTTGCCGAGGAACCCGGCGTCGCCGGACACGAGACCGGCGCCGAGCATGAATCCGGCGAAGGCTCCCCACAGCGGAATCACCAGTCGCATGGCGAGGTAGCCGCGGAAGCAGAAGACGGCGCCGGTGAGCACGGCGATGATGCCGACCACGATGTCATTCATGTCGACACTCTTGCAGAGCCGTCGGACACTGGTGTGACCATTGCGCAGGCGCGAGACTCCGAGCATGGCTGCCTCTCTCGTCCTGCTCTGCACCGACGGTTCGGATCTCGCGTTGACCGCGATCCGCCAGGGTCTCGATCTGCTGGCAGCGCCCGACCGCATCGTGCTGATGTCGGTCGCCTCACCGATCGATCCGACGCTGGTGACCGGGACGGGATTCGCCGGCGGCGTGATGACCTACGACGAGAAGAACGACCTGGTCGAGGCCCAGCAGAGCGCCGCCCAGACGCACCTCGACGAGACGGTCGCTGAACTCGGACTCACCAACGCCGAGACGATGGTCGTGATGGGCGACGCCGGCCACGAGATCTGCCGGCTCGCCGAGGAGCTGCCGGCGAGCGTGGTCGTGTTGGGCACCCACGGCCGCGGTGGGATCAAGCGAGCGCTGATGGGCTCGACATCCGACCACGTCGTTCGCCACTGCGTCTGTCCCGTGCTCGTCCAAGGCGCCGGCTGACCCGGTCCCTCGAACACCGCCCTGCGTCGAGCGGTGGGAGTGGCGGTCAGCAGGTGATGTCGAAGACGACGGTGGCGGCGTCGAACTCGACCTCGGCGCGCAGGCTCGTGCCGTCGATCGTGTAGTCGTCGACGACGGTGGAATCGACGCCGATGGTCGCTCCGGCGGTGTCCTGCACCACGTTGAACACGACCGTGCGCTCGTCGAGCGTGGCGGCGATGTCGACGTAGCCCTCGCGGTCCGGTGGATCGACCACACACGAGGAGAAGTCGCCACCGTCGTCGACGAAGCCGTCGACCGGGTACACCTCGCCGTCGATCGCGACGGTGCCGAACGGTGGCGCGGCGCCGGTCGGTGCAGCGGTGTCCGACAGGGCGGGGGAGTCGACGGTGGCGCCGGGCACCGAACCGAAATCCTCGTTCAGGTCGCCGCGCTCGTCGGTGAGGCCATCGTCGTCGGAGTCGCAGGCGACCAGTGCACCCACCAGCACGAGCGGGGTGAGAAGGGCCGCGAGCCGGCGGCGGTCGAGCGGTCGAGTGAGTTGCACGATCGTGGGCTGCCCCAGCTCCGAGCGGCACAAACATCCCGGTGCCGCCCGGCGGAGGGCTCGCCGAGCGCTAGTCGATCGTCTAATGTGCCGCGCTCGCGCCACATTCCGACGGTCGGATCGGCGAGACACCTCGAGGAGCAACATGCCCAACGGCAAGCCCAACATCCTGGTCATCTGGGGCGACGACATCGGGATCACCAACCTGTCGTGTTACAGCGACGGCCTGATGGGATATCGCACGCCGAACATCGACCGCATCGCGCAGGAGGGCGTTCGGTTCACCGACTACTACGGCGAGCAGAGCTGCACCGCAGGCCGAGCGGCGTTCATCACCGGCCAGAACCCGTACCGCACGGGGCTCACCAAGGTCGGCTTCCCCGGCGCCGACATCGGGATCCGTGCCGAGGATCCGACGATCGCCACGGCACTCAAGGCGCAGGGCTACACCACCGGGCAGTTCGGCAAGAACCATCTCGGCGACAAGGACGAGTTCCTGCCGACGATGCACGGCTTCGACGAGTTCTTCGGCAACCTCTACCACCTCAACGCCGAGGAGGAGCCCGAGCAGGACGACTACCCGAGCGAGGAGGAGTTCCCGAACTTCCGCAAGAACTTCGGGCCCCGCGGCGTGATTCATTCGTGGGCCAACGGTGACGGCACGCAGCGCATCGAGGACACCGGTCCGCTCACCCGCGAGCGGATGAAGACCGTCGACGAGGAGATCCTCCCGGAGGCGCTGCGGTTCATGGGCGACGCCACGGAGAACGACACCCCCTTCTTCGTGTGGTTCAACACCACGCACATGCACTTCCGCACACACATCAAAGACGGCAGCCGCGGCAAGGCGGGGCGGTGGCAGTCCGAGTACCACGACGTGATGTGCGATCACGACGAACTCGTCGGCCAGATCCTCGACTTCCTCGACGAACGCGGCCTCGCCGACGACACGATCGTGATGTACTCGACCGACAACGGGCCGCACCTGAACACGTGGCCCGACGCAGGCATGACGCCGTTCCGCAACGAGAAGAACTCGAACTGGGAAGGTGCGTACCGGGTGCCGGCGATGGTGCGCTGGCCGGACCACATCCCCGCCGGCGAGGTGCGCAACGGGATCGTGAGCCACAACGACTGGTTCGTGACGTTCCTCTCGGCTGCCGGTGACAAGGACATCAAGGACGAGATGAAGGCGGGCCGCGAGATCGACGGCACCACCTATCGGGTGCACCTCGACGGCCACGACCAACTCGACTACCTCACCGGTGCCACCGACGAGAGCCCGCGTCAGCACTTCTTCTACGTCTCCGATGACGGCGACCTCACGGCGTTGCGCTTCGACAACTGGAAGATCGTCTTTCTCGAGCAGCGCGCCGTCGGCACGCTGCAGGTGTGGGCCGAGCCGTACACGGAACTGCGTGTGCCCAAGATCTTCAACCTGCGCACCGACCCCTACGAGCGCGCCGACATCACGTCGAACACGTACTTCGACTGGATGATCGACCGGGCCTGGGTGCTCGTGCCGGCACAGATGTACGTCGCCAACATGCTGAGGACCCTGATCGAGTTCCCGCCCCGGCAGGAACCGGCCAGCTTCACCATCGAGAAGGTGCTCGCCAAGCTGCAGGCCGGGGTCTCGAGCGCGTGATCGAGCTCCCGGCGGGCACGTTCCGCATGGGCTCCGACCACCACTATCCGGAGGAGGCGCCGGCACATCTCGTCCACGTCGATGCGTTCTCGATCAGCCCGACGACGGTCACGAACGAGCAGTTCGCCGCGTTCGTCGAGGCCACCGGCTACGTCACCGTCGCCGAGCGCTCACTCGATCCGGCGGACTTTCCTGGCGCACCGCGGGAGAACCTCGTCGCCGGATCGCTCGTCTTCACGATGACGCCGGGGCCGGTCGATCTCCGTCACCTGAGCCAGTGGTGGACGTGGACGCCCGGCGCGTCGTGGCGTCGTCCCGAGGGTCCCAGGTCGTCGATCCACGAACGGATGGACCATCCGGTCGTGCACGTCGCGTTCGAGGACGCCGAGGCCTACGCCACCTGGGCGGGCGAGGAGCTGCCGAGCGAGGCCGAATGGGAGTACGCCGCCCGCGGCGGTGCGCAAGGTCGGGCGTTCGTGTGGGGCGACGACGCAGTGCCCGGCGGCGTCCATCTCGCGAACTTCTGGCAGGGTGACTTTCCCTGGCGCAACAGCGAAGCCGACGGCTTCGCCGGCACTGCGCCGGTCGGATCGTTCCCTCCGAACGGTTTCGGGCTGTTCGACATGGCCGGCAACGTGTGGGAGTGGACGGCCGACTGGTACGCGTCGCAGCATCCCGCCGACGCCGACACGCCCTGCTGTGTGCCGGCGAACCCCCGCGGCCCCGACGCCGAATCGAGCTTCGACCCGGCGCAGCCGCAGTTCCGCATCCCGCGCAAGGTGATCAAGGGTGGCTCGTTCCTCTGCGCGGACAACTACTGTCAGCGCTATCGCCCTGCAGCTCGCCGTCCTCAGATGGTCGACACCGGCATGAGCCACATCGGCTTGCGCACGATCCGTCGCGGAACATGATCGCCGGACAGCGCAGTCCACTCCGCCGTGCCACGATCGCTGCGCTGACGATTGGCGCACTGACGACGGCGGTGGCAGCGATGACGGCGGCGCCGGTCGCGGCGCAGACCGACGGGCAGGTGAGCGCCGGCAGCTCGCCCGAACAGGAGCTGGTCGAGAAGTACGCACCCATCCTGATGCTCAAGGCGCAGGAGGCCGCTTGCGATCCCGACGGTGAGCCGTACTCGCCGCAGGCGGTCGACATCGTGCTCGACAATCCCGACGTCGTGCTGCGCCAGGTCGGTAACGGCGACCCGATCCTCGCCGTGGCGCCAACCGCTGCGGACCTCCACGGACGCAGCGAAGGCTTCTTCCTCGACTTCCCCGGTGGTGCGCTCGCGCCCGGATGCATCTACGAGGAGGACTTCGATCGATACACCGGCACGGTCACCGGCGACCGCAAGCCCGTGGTCTACGCACACATCGCCACCCAGGCCGACGAACCGGACCAGCTGGCCGTGCAGTACTGGTTCTGGTGGTACTTCAACGACTGGAACAACAAGCACGAGAGCGACTGGGAGGGCATCCAGCTGCTGTTCGACGTCGGCACCGTTGCCGAGGCATTGGAGGCCGAACCGGTCAGCGCCGGCTACGCGCAGCACGAAGGCGGCGAACGCGCCGCATGGGAGTCGTCGAAGCTCGAACGCGACGGCACCCGGCCGTTCGTGTATCCCTCCGCCGGCTCGCACGCCAGCTACTTCGGCTCGGCGCTGTACCTCGGCCGCGGTGCGAGTGAGGGATTCGGGTGCGACACCACCGACGCGCCGTCGGTACGTACCGATCCCTCGGTGATCCTGCTGCCGTCGGCGTCATCGGGCCCCGACGACGAGTTCGCCTGGATCGACTACAACGGCCGCTGGGGCGAACGTCAGTCCGGAGCGTTCAACGCCCCGACGGGTCCGCAGGCCAAGGAGCGCTGGACGCGTCCGGTCGACTGGCAGGCCGAACTGCGCTCCGACAGCGTCGTCGTGCCCGCCGGCGACACGACCGGCGACGCGATCGTCAACACGTTCTGCGGCGTGGTCGAGCGCGGATCGTCGGCGCTGATCACGCTGAAGACCTCGCCGCTGCGGTTGCTGGTCGCCCTCGCGATCGTCGTGTTCGCCGGACTGTGGCTCGCCCGGCGCACCGTGTGGGACCCGGTGGGCGTGCTGCCGATGGTGCGTCGCCGACGCGCCGGGCAGATCATCCGGGCCGCGGTCGGTTCCTACCGGCGCCGCGCCGGGGTGCTGATCACGTTCGGGCTGGTCTATCTGCCGATCGCCGTCGTCGTCGGTGCCACTGCGTCGGTGCTCCAGGTGATCCCGCTCGTGCGCCGCCTGACCGCACTCGCCGACAACGCCACCGAGACCAGCGTGGTCTTCGCTCTGGCGGCAGGCAGCGCTGCGAACCTCCTCGCGTTCGTCGCGGTGACGGCGATGGTCGCCGCCTACTACGAGTTGCTGGGCGAGGACGGCCACGCATCGGGCATCGACGCCGTCCGCCGGGCGTGGCTGCACGCCGGCGACCTCGCGATGGGGTTCCTCCGGGCGTTCGTGACCATCGCCGTGCTGATGGCCACCGTCGTCGGCTTCCCGGTCGGCATCTGGTTGCTGGTGCGCTATCAGTTCATGGCCCAGGTGATCGTCATCGAGCATCGCAACGGCAGCGACGCACTGTCGCGCAGCAGCCGACTCGTACGTGGTCGCTGGTGGCACACGGCGCTGATGGTGGGGCTGTTCAACCTGCTCGTGGCGACGTCCGGCCTCGTCGTCGGGCTGGCGCTGCTCGTGCTCGTGCCGTCGATCCCGCTGTGGCTCTTCTCCGGGTTGATCACGCTGGTCTATGCGCTGATCGTTCCGCTCGCTGCGGTCGCTCAGACGTTGCTGTTCGGCGATACGGTCGCCCAGGAGCGGGGCATCCCCGCTGCGGCGGCCGGCGACGTCGACTCGGCGGAATCGGCACGGCCGCCCGTCGCGGTCTGAACGTCGTCATCGCAACGAGCGACGTCGGGCCGTGCCGGGACGCGACAACGGCGCCGCCTCGGACCGCGTGGTCCGGTGCGACGCCGTTGGGCAGGTGGTGGTCGTCAGCCGACGACTTTGGCCTTGGCCGCCGCGTACTCGGCGTCGTCGAGCTTGCCGCTCGTGTGGAGGTCGGCGAGCGTGGCGAGTTGGTCCGCCGCGCTGGTGCCGCCGCCGGCAGTCGTACGGATGTAGTCCTGCATGGCGGCCTCCTGGGCCTTCGCGGCCGTGATCTGGCGTTCGTGCATGGAACCGCCACGAATGATCAGGTAGAGGAAGATGCCGAGGAAGGGCACGAAGATGATGAAGATCGACCAGATCGCCTTCGCTGCGCCGCCCAGGTCCTCGCTGCGCATGATGTCGCCGAAGATCGAGAAGATCAACATGATCCACACGAAGAACAGGAAGAACCACAGGATCGACCAGAAGACCTGTCCCGTTCCGAATTCAGCTGCTACTAGCAAGTTGTTACCTTTCGTCCCGTCGGCGCGTGTGTGCGCCGAGCGGCAACAGCATCGTCCGTGCGCGACACGAAATCAAGCATCCTGACATCGGCCGAGTCAAGAGATTGGAACGGCGTGTCAGACGTCGCGTCGAGGCGGCGCTCGCAGACGACGACGTCAGTCCCAGTCCCGGCCCACGGCCGCGGGCGCAGACGCCGATCCGAGCAGCACCGAGACCAGGATGCCGAGCGGGAGCGCGCCCCAGTAGCCGAGAGAGAGCCCCACGTTGCCCAAGAAGAGCATCAGGAGCCACGTCGCCGGGAAGGTGGCGATGAGGAAGACGAGAAGAACGGCGATCAGTCCCTTGATCATGATGTCCCCATTTCGTTGACCGGGCCGTCGATCTGGCGGACCCGGTGCCGAATGTAATCACTGGGGTAGCGTGCGGACGTGCTCATCTTGGGAATCCTCGGTTTCGGAATGCTCGTCGGCTGGTTGGCGCAGGCCATCTTGGGGCGCGGTGGCCAGACCACCGACTGGGCGATGGCGCTCGTCGCGGGCCTCGGTGGCTCGCTCGTCGGCGGACTGCTCGCCAGTCTGATCGCCGGCGATGGCCTCGACCTGAAGCCGAGCGGTGTGATCGGCTCGATCGTCGGCGCAGTGATCATCACCGCCATCTGGCAGTGGTACGCGAACAAGAAGCGCACCGAGGCCCGCGCCGCCGCAAAGCACGCAGCGCGGTCTGGTCGCCACCACTGAGCGACCGTCGAGCTGCGACGATGGGGCGATGACCAGCGCGATGCCGCCCGACACGACCCCGGGGCTCGTGTGTGCGCATCACCACCTCTACTCGGTGTTGGCGCGCGGCATGCCGTCGCCGCCGACCACGCCGTCGACGTTCCTCGGCGTACTCGAGCAGATCTGGTGGCGTCTCGACACCGCTCTCGATCTCGACATGCTCCAGTGGTCGGCGAAGCTCGGTGCGCTCGAGGCGCTCGAGGCGGGCTGCACGGCGATCGTCGATCATCACGAGTCGCCCAACGCGATCGAGGGTTCGTTGTCGGTGATCGCCGACGCCTGCGAATCCGTCGGTGTGCGCGTCGTCGCTGCGTACGGCGTCACCGACCGTCACGGGAGCGACGGTGCGCGTCGCGGTCTGGAGGAGAACGACCGGTTCCTGCGCGAGGGCGGCCGGGGCATGGTCGGGGTGCACGCCGCGTTCACGTGCACCGACGACACGCTCGCCGCCGCCGCGGACCTCGCGGTGCGCCACGGTGTCGGCGTGCACGTCCACGTCGCCGAGGGGCCCGACGACGTCGCCGCGGCCGACCGGCTCGCCGGGTCGTCCACCGACGCCTGGCTGCTGATCCACGGGGTACACCTCGCCGACGACCACGGCCTGCGGGGCACGATCGTGCACAACCCGCGCTCGAACATGAACAACGCCGTCGGCTACGCCCGTCCGGTGCGCTTCGGCAATCCGGTGGCGCTCGGCACCGACGGCATCGGCGCCGACATGCTCGCGGAGTTCCAACTCGCGTTCGTCGCAGCACGCGCCGCCGACGTCTCGTTCAGTCCCGACACGGCGTGGGAGTGGTTGGAACGGGGGTGGGTGCTCGTTCCCGAGGCGCGATCCGATCGCGTCACGTGGTCGTACTCGCCGATGGAACCATGGCATCTCGCCTATACGCCGACCGTGCGGGCGCTCGACGTCGACATCGACGGCGAACCGGCGCTGCGCGGTGGGGTGGCGACCCGGGTCGACGCTGCGGAGATCCGGGCGAAGGCCGCCGAGCAGGCGACGCGCCTGCACTCGCGCCTGTGACGAGCCGGTCCGTCAGTGGGCGTGGCGTCAGGTGACGACGACGGTGGTGCCGACGTCGGCGAACGCCCACAGGAATGCGGCGTCGAGGTCGTGCTGGCGCTGGCATCCGCCCGACAGGCGGGTGCCGAGCTCGTCGGTGGTCTGGTACACCGAGTTGTCCGAGACGTGGCGGGGGATGCCGTGGAAGCCGATGTGCCCGATCTCGGTTCGCTGGTAGCGGATCATCTTCGGCAGGTAGGCCTGGCCGTTCCATGCCGTCGACATCTCCGAGCGGCTGTAGACCGTGTGGGTCCCCGGTTCCTCGTTGCTGTACTTCGAACCCGACACGAGCCACGACCGCACGATGCGTTCGTTGGCGTCGACCGCCCACACCCGCTGGCCGGCGCGGTCGTACACGATGCGGCGACCCGACCCGGAGTCGTCGGGCAGCGGCGGGGCGTCGGCGCCCGTCGACGCCACGGGCGACAGGTAGTAACCGGTCGAGTCCGGCGTGTTGGGAGGAGGTGGCGGGGTGCGGACCACGAGCGCGTCCTCGTCGGGCCAGATACCGAGATGGAGCGCACTCTCGCGGCCCACCACGCCGTCGACGAAGAGCCCGGCGTCCTCCTGGTAGGCCATCGCGGCGGCGAGGGTCGCATCGTCGAAGTCGCCGTCGGTCTCGCCGTCGTAGAAACCCGCGTCGGCCAGCGCCGTCTGGAGGCACTCGACGCCGTCGCCTTGCGAGCCGAGACGGATCGAGAGCGCGCCGATCGTGCAGCCGCCGTCGGTGCGCTGCTGCTCGATCGGCGCTGTCGATTCGACCTCGTTCTGCCCCAGGTCGCCCTCGAGGTCGGGCAGCGCCAGGCCGACCGGCGTCGCGGAGGCGTCGGCGTCGTCGGCTGCGATGGCGATCGAGTTCGCCGCGTCGTCGCCGGAGGCGTTGTCGGCGGTGACGACGGCACCGACCCCTGCGGCGGCGACGACCGCGCCCAGGGCGAGCGCGACACCGAGTCGGCGTCGATGATCTGGCGCAGCCGTCATGTCAGGCGAGGCTACCGACGCCCGCACGCACCGCGATGTCGGCGTCAGCGCAACAGGACCACCGTCGTCGCGGCGGCAAGCCCGGCGCCGGTGCCGGCGATCGTCGCGACGCCGACCCAGCGGGCCGCCGACGGGTGGACCACGTCGGTCCCGCCCCGCAACAACCCGTGCAGTTGCTCGTAGTGGGCCCCCGACCAGACGAGCAACCCGGCGCCGAACGTCACCTGTGCCATGCCGCCGGCGGCGAGCAGCCAGAACTCCTGGGACGCAGCGAACCGGCTCAGCACCAGCCCGGCGACCATCGTCGAGATCGACGTGCGCTCCCACGCCAACGACGTCCGCTCCTGCTGCAACCCGGCGTCGAAGACCGCCGGCGGCCGCCGATCGTTCACGGCGTGTCGACCACGAGGATGACGGCGGCCACGATCGCCACCACCGCCGTGCCGACCGCCATCATCATGGGCAGGCGCGAGGCCGGCAGGGGTTCGTGCAGTCGCATCGAGCGTTCGTTGAGCGCCCATCGACGATACGCGCTCGATGCGGTGAGGAAGCTCAGTGCGAGCAGCAGGATGCCCAGCGCCTCGCCGAGCACGACGTCGTCGAGGAAGCTCACCGCTGCCAGCCCACCGGCGGCGAGGGCGAGCGCAGTGCGGACCCATGCGAGGAACGTGCGCTCGTTGGCGAGTGTGAAGCGGTAGTCGGGCTCGTCGCCGACACCGCGCGGGTCGGGCGGCACGATGCGGTCGCGCAGTGTCACGCGACCTGGCTCAACGCCACCGTGTCGTCGATCGCGGCTCGCAGGCAACGGGTGAAGAGCGCGTGGTCGCCGACCGCCGCACGATCGCTGTTGACGCCGAGGTGGACGGCACCGTCGTAGCTGAACAGCGTGATGTTGATCGCCGCACCGGCCAATGGGCCGAACGCGTAGAACTCCTCGATGCGCGAGCCGGCCATGAACACCGGGAACGGTGGGCCGGGCACGTTCGAGGTCGTGATGTCGACACCCTTGAGCATCGCGCCGAGGATCGACACTGCTGCCGCTGGTCCGAACCGCGAGATCACGCCGGAGATGTCGTTGACGTGAGGCAGCGCCGGCTCGGCGCGCACCGCTCGGAGCAGTTCCTTGACCTCGCCGATGCGAGCTGCCGGGTCGCTGTCGCTCAGCGGCAGCACCATCCGGGCGGGGACGAACTGATTGTCGAAGTTGTTCGCACCCTCGCCACCGCGAACGCTGATCGGCATGTTCATCCGCACCTCGGCGCACGGCTGACCGATGGCATCGTGGTAGCGCCGCAACGCATCGAGCGTGATGGCGACGAACACGTCGTTGAGCGTGCCGCCCACCGATGTGGCCGCCGCCTTCAGTTCGGCGAACGGGACCGAGACCGCCTCGAAGTGGGTGTTGAGCGAGCGGTCGGTCATCGCCGGGCTCAGCGGTGTCGTCGCCGGCTTGACGACTCGTGCGATCGACCCGGTCGTGCGACCCAGTTGCTCGATCGTGCGGATCGGATCGCGCAGCAGGTCGGTGGCGGTCCTGAGCGACGCCCGGCCGAGCCGGGCGCCGGTCCTCGCCTCGGAGGCGATCCGGTGGGCGACCGATCGCGCACCGGGGATCGCCCACACCGGCGCCTGGATGGTCAGCCGGTGATCGACGACCGTCGGCGCATCGCTGGCCGTGCCGCGAGTCCCCGCAGAGGCGTCCGACGACGGGTCGGCCTCGAGATCGACCATGTGCTGGAGGAGCTGCACCATGCCGAGGCCGTCGGCGATCGCATGGTGCACCTTCATGATGAACGCCGCCCGCTTGCCCGGCAGACCTTCGACCACGCACAGCTCCCACAGCGGACGGTCCTTGTCGAAGGCGCGGGCCGCCATGCGCTGCGCATGGTCGAGCACCTGACGTCGTCCGGGTCGGCGGCCGGGCAGGCGTGCCCAGGTGTAGTGGTAGTCGATGTCGACGTGGGGATCGTCGGCCCAGCGCGGCGGAGCGACGCCGGGCTGCTCGTCGAGCACCCGTTGGTGCAGGCGCGGAATCCGCTCGACGATGCGATCGACGACGGCGTCCATGCGGTCGCGGTCCGGCACCGAGTCGAGGAACCAGACGCTCGTGATCGTCGAGCGCAACAGCGGGTCGCGCTCGATGTGCCAGAGCACCGAATCGCTCTCGCTCATCCATTCGTCGTAGTGCAACTCACCCACGAAGTCCCCCCAGCCGAGGGCTTCGGGGACCACGATTCCGCATGGTGTGACCCATGTGGCAGAACGTACACCTGCGGCGTCGCGCACGGCGATTGTCCTCCAGGCTGTTCTCGCGTCGGTGATCGGCGCGAGACTGAACGGCGTGAAGCAGCTCTCCGGCCTCGACGCCAGTTTCCTCTACATGGAGACGGCCAACACCTACGGCCACGTGAACGGCCTGGCGATCTACGAGCGCCCCGACGGCGACTTCGATCCGTACCAGGCGGCCTACGAACGCTTCGATGCGCTGCTCGGCCGGCTCGAACCGATGCGGCGCCGGCTGGTCGAGGTGCCGTTCCAGCTCGACCACCCGTACTGGATCGACGATCCCGACTTCGACTTGAACTACCACGTGCGCCACATCGGCCTCGCCCCTCCCGGAGGTGCCGACCAGCTCGCCGAGCAGGTCGCTCGCATCGTCGGTCGCAGGATGGACCGCAGCCGCCCGCTGTGGGAGGCCTACGTGATCGAGGGACTCGCCGACGGCCGATGGGCGATGCTGACGAAGACCCACCACGCGACGATCGACGGTGCGTCCGGAGTGTTGCTGCTCGGCATGCTGACCGATCCGGCGCCCGACACGCCGATGCCCGAGCACGTCGACTGGGTCGGCGAGGCGGTGCCGTCGGATCGTGAGCTGCTGCAGCGCACGATGCGCCACCTCGCTTCGAACCCGATCAAGGGCATGCGGTTGTCGCTGCGCATGGTGCGCAACCTGGCCGAGGCGGCGGGCATCGACAGCGTCTCCGCGGTGGCGGCACAGGCCCGCGACGCCCTCAAGGCGGTGGCGCTCGGCGGTTCCGTCGACACCCCGGAGCCGGTCCACCGCGTGCGCATCCCGCTGTCGCCGGCCCCGCCGACGCCGTTCAACCGGGCGGTCACCCCGCACCGGCGCTTCGCGATGCGTTCGACCGCACTCGGCAACATCAAGGCGCTCAAGGACGCAACCGGATGCACGGTCAACGACGTCGTGATGGCGATCTGTACCGGCGCACTGCGGGAGTACCTGTTGCGCCACGATGCGCTTCCCGAGGCGCCGCTGCGCGCGATGGTGCCCGTGTCGATCCGAACCGGCGACGAGGAGGATCCGTGGACGAACCGCGTCGGCGCGATCATCGCCGAGCTTCCGACGAACTGCGACGATCCGATCGAACGGCTGCACCGCTGTCACCTGGCGATGAACGATGCGAAGCAGCAGATGGACGTGCTGCCGGCCGAGGACATCGCCGAGTTGGCGCAGGTCGCCCCTCCGCTCGCGGCGACCGCCGCGATGCGACTGCAGTCGCGCCTGCGCCTCGCCGACCGGATGAACCTGCCGACGAACGTCGTGATCTCCAACGTGCCCGGACCGCGCCACGCGCTGTACTTCGCCGGGTCGAAGATGACCAACTACATCCCGGTGTCGACGATCGCCGACGACATGGGGCTGAACATCACGGTGCACAGCTACCTCGACCGGCTCGACTTCGGGTTGATCGCCGACCGCGAGCTGGTGCCCGACCTGTGGGATCTCGTCGACCTGCACATCGACGAGATCGCCGTGCTGTTCGAGGCGACCGGTGCCGAGCGGGCGGAGGAGCAGAAGGCGCCGTCGATGCGCCGCGGCGCCGCCAAGAAGACGGCGACGAACGCAGCGACCACCAAGTCAGCGACCAAGAAGAGCCCGGCCAAGACGTCGGCCGCCAAGAAGAAGACGCCGGCGAAGAAGTCGGCGGCGAAGAAGTCGGCGGCGAAGAAGAGGCCGGCGAAGACGAGGTCGGCGAAGAAGCCGGCGGCGACGCAGGCCGTGGCCACCGCGTCGTGACGTCTCGAATCTGATCCCCGCAGCCCCGACGACAAGACTCGACCACGATGGACTTCGATCTGCCACCCGACGACCACCCGACCCGTCGCGTCGTGCGCGACTGGATCGCCGACAATCCGAACCCGACGTCGAAGCAGCTCGCCGCTGCAGGCTACGTCGTGCCGCACTGGCCCCGGCCATGGGGGCTCGAGGCCGACCCGATCGATCAGCTCGTCATCGACGACGAACTCGCCAAGGCCGGCATCCAACGTCCGGGCAACCACATCGGCATCGGCTGGGCGGCGCCGACGATCCTCCTCGCCGGCACCCCCGAGCAGCACGAGCGCTACCTGCCGAAGATCTTCAGTGGCGAGGAGATCTGGTGCCAGCTGTTCTCCGAACCCGACGCCGGCTCCGACCTCGCCAATCTCGCGACCCGCGCCGTTCGTGACGGCGACGAGTACGTCGTCAACGGGTCGAAGATCTGGTCGAGTGGCGCCCACCACTCGCAGCTCGGGATCCTGATCGCCCGCACCGACCCCGACCAGCCCAAGCACAAGGGCATCTCGTACTTCATCTGCCCGATGGACCTGCCCGGCATCTCGATGAGTCCGATCGTCGACATGACCACCGCGCACTCGTTCAACCAGGTGTTCTTCGACAACGTGCGGATCCCGGCGTCGCTGCGCGTCGGCGAAGAGGGCGACGGATGGCGTCTCGCCAAGGTGACGTTGTCGAACGAGCGCGTGTCGCTGTCGTCAGCCGGTTCGCTGTGGGGGGTCGGCCCGTCCGCCGACGACCTGATCGACCTGATCCGCCGCAACGGGGGGCTGACCGATCCGGTGCTGCGCGACCGGGCCACCCGATTGCACATCGAGGCGAAGCTGTTGCACCTCAACCGGATGCGCAGCCTGAGCGCCCGTTTGAAGGGCAAGACGCCGGGCCCTGAGGCGTCGATCCAGAAGATCATGGCGGACGAACACGGCCAGCACGTGATGGCGCTCGCCAAGGACGTCGTCGGTGCCGATGGCATGCTCACCGGATCCGGTCCCGCCGGCACGATCGCATCGTCGTCGCGCAGTGGGCCGACCGAGAACAACCTCGGTGCGGTGCGCCAGTTCGCCGACGTCGAGCCGGTCTGGCACTACGGCTATCTGTTCAGCCCGGCGCTGACGCTCGGCGGTGGCACGTTCGCCGTACAACGCAACATCGTCGGCGAGTTCGTGCTGGGACTGCCGCGCGAACCGAATCTCGAACAGGGCCTCACGTGGTCCGAGGCACGACAGCAGCGAAGCTGACCGTGGCCGACTCCGCACACGTGAACGCTCGGCGAACCGGGCAGGGTCCCGGGCACGGATTCGGCGTCGACATCGGTGGCTCGGGTATGAAGGCCGCCGTCGTCGACCTCGACACCGGCGAGCTCGCATCTGAACGGATCCGCATTCCCACGCCGAAGCCGGCGACCCCCGAGGCGATGGCCGCCGTGGCCGCCGAACTCGTGCGCCGTCACGGATGGTCGGGATCGATCGGCGTCGGATTCCCTGGCATCGTGCGCCACGGCGTCGTGCACTCGGCGGCGAACCTCGACGACAGCTGGCTGGGCGTCGATGCCGACCGGCTGTTCACCGACGCCTGCGGTGTCGACGTGGCGATGGTGAACGACGCCGACGCTGCGGGCCTCGCCGAGGTGCGGTGGGGCGCAGCCTGCGACGTCGACGGTGTCGTGCTCGTGCTGACGTTCGGGACGGGGATCGGGTCGGGCCTGTTCAATGACCGAATCCTCGTCCCCAACACCGAGCTCGGCCATCTCGAGCTCGACGGTCGCGACGCCGAGTCGCATGCCGCTGCGAGCGTCCGCGATCGTGAGGGCCTCGGGTGGGGGCAATGGGCGCCGCGGGTCGAGCGGTACCTCTCCCACCTCGAGATGCTGTTCTCGCCGGACCTGATCGTCGTCGGCGGGGGAGCGTCGAAGCAGGCGGACAAATGGCTGCCGATGATCTCGATCGACACGCCGATCGTCGCCGCAGCGATGGCCAACAACGCGGGCATCGTCGGCGCCGCACTCGTCGCGCGCGACGGCGGCTGACGTCGCGTCGTCGCGTCCTCGCTCAGCGCAGTTCGGCGGGCCCGCGGCCGTGGCCGCGGTACCACAATGTGGCGATCGTCATCGTCACGATCGGCACCACGAAGTACAGCATGACGTTGCCATAGGACTGGCGTGAGCCGTGCTCGGTTGCGTCGAGCACGAGCCACGTGAGATAGGCGCCGTACCCGACGAGGAAGGCGATGCCTTCCCACCGGTTGAGGACGTAGCCGTTGGCGAAGATCGGCAAGCACGCCACTGCGACGGCGACCATCACCGGGATGTCGACCTGTACGGCGCTGGATGCGACGGGGATCGCGTTCGGTGACACGACGGCGGTGACGCCGAGGACGGCGAGGAGGTTGAACAGGTTCGACCCGATCGCATTGCCGACCGCCAGGTCGCGTTGACCGCGGATCGCGGCGAGCACCGACGTGGCGACTTCGGGCAGCGACGTGCCGATCGCCACGACGGTGAGTCCGATCACCAGATCGCTGACGCCGAGGTCGACGGCGATGTCGCTCGCCGAGTTGACCAGTGCCTGCGAACCGAACACGAGCAGCACCAGCCCGAGCAGGAGGAACCCGAGGTCGGAGAGCACCGATGCCGTGGCGAGCGACTCCGGGTCGAGCGCTTCGTCGTACTCGGTGACGATGTCGGCCGCGGAGCCCCTGGTCGCGGAGACCACCGTCCACACCAGGTACACGGTGAGTGCGAGCAGCAGGACCAGACCCTCGACGCGGCCGAGTTCCTCGTTGAGGACGAACAGCAGCACCAGCACCGAGGCGCCGACCATGATCGGCACGTCGAGCCGCACGATGCGTTGCGCGACGAACAGCGAACCGCCGACCGCCGCCGCCGTGCCGAGCACGAGGAGCACGTTGGCGATGTTCGATCCGACGACGTTGCCGATCGCGATCGATCCCGCCTCGTCGCCGCCGCGCAGCGCGTCGCCGACACTGACCGCCAGTTCGGGTGCGCTCGTGCCGAACGCGACGACGGTCAACCCGATCACCACGCTCGACATGCCCGTTCGCGCCGCCAGCCGTGCCGCGCCCCGCACGAGCACTTCGGCGCCGAACACCAGCGCCACCAGTCCGGCGATCAGCAGTGCGATCGTGTCGACGCCCATGGCGCCAGGAGGCTATGAGCCAAACGCCGGTATGTGGTCGGTTCGCTCATCGGCGGGGCGGTGGGTGGTGCTGCGATGAGCGAGGCGCCGGTATGTGGTCGGTTCGCTCATCGGCGGGGCGGTGGGTGGTGCTGCGATGAGCGAGGCGCCGGTATGTGGTCGGTTCGCTCATCGGTGGCGCCTCCTGCGGGCGGCAGCATCGGTCGTCCGCCGGGCACAGGAACATCGTGGCCGGCGCTCAGACGAGGTAGTGGCGCACGGCGAGACGTTCCGCCGAGTCGTCGCCGGGGACCGGGAGCTGGGCGACGATACGCAGCGCCGGCCACTCAGCAGGTGTGAGCTGCTGGTACTCGAACGTCAGCTCGCCGGCAGTCGGGTGGCGGAACCGCCGCAGCCTGGTCTCGAAGCCCGACACGTCGTGCTCGCTCCACCACGCCGCGAACTCATCGCTCTCCGCTGTCAGCAACTCGACCAGCTCCACCATCGTCGGATCGTGGCGGACCGCGGTGGTCGCCGACCGGAACTCGGCCAGCGCCTGGCGGGCATGGATGTCCCAGTCGACGATCAGCTCGCGAGTGGCCGGATCGGCGAACAGCACCCACATCAGGTTGCGCCGTGGCGCCTCGAGTTCGACGATGCGCGGGTACAGCCTGGCCTGGGCGGTGTTCCAGCCGACGAACTCCCAGACGGGGCCGAGCACGTACGCCGGTGCCGGCATCAGTGCGTCGAGCAGCCGCACGAGGGCGCTGGGCGGTTCGGTCGGAGCGGCGATCGTCGCCGTGCCCGGCTCGGTCAGCGACAGGAGATGGTCGAGCCCGGCACCGTCGAGGCGCAGGGCGCGCCCGATCGAGCGCAGCACGTCGTGGGAGGCGTTGATCCGGCGTCCCTGCTCGAGCCACGTGTACCAGGTCAGCGAGACGCCGGCGAGCATCGCCACCTCCTCACGTCGCAGCCCCGGCGTGCGACGGCCGCGACCGCTCGGCAGGCCCACCTGTTCGGGACGCGTCGATTCGCGTCTCGTTCGGAGGAAGTCGGCGAGTTCCTGTCGGTGGTCCGACGCAGAGGCCATGGCGACAGTCAAGCGCTCGCGCCATCTCGCGCGGCGACTCTCCCGCATCCCGCTGGCGCGCTCGCTACGGTGGCCGCCGTGAGCACGTCCACCGCCACCGGCCCCTTGTCACTCGATGCGATGCTCGCCGACCTCCGCACGCTCGTCGAGATCGAGTCGCCGTCGAGAGATCGCGTCGCGTTGCAGGCGTCCGCTGAAGCTCTGGCGGCGATGATCGAGCGGCTGCTCGGCCGGCCGGCGACGCTGGTCGACGGTCCCTCCGGTCCGCACGTGCACTGGTCCGGCGGGGGAGCGCCGAAGGTCCTGCTGCTCGGCCACCACGACACCGTGTTCCCGATCGGCGCGCTCGCGGCCCGTCCGTTCACCGTCGCCGACGGGCGCGCCACCGGACCCGGCGTCTTCGACATGCTCGCCGGCATCGTCCAGGCGCTCCACGGGCTGTCGCAGCTCGACGATCTCTCCGGTGTGGAACTCTTGTTCAGCTCCGACGAGGAGGTCGGGTCGCTGACCTCGCGGGGTCTCATCGAGGAGCGCGCCCGAGCGTGCGGCGCAGTGCTCGTGCTCGAGCCGTCCGGCGACGGGGGAGCGCTGAAGACCGGCCGCAAGGGTTGTGGCACGTTCGAGGTCGCCGTGCACGGACGCGCCGCCCATGCCGGACTCGAGCCGGAGAACGGCGTCAATGCACTCGTCGAGGTGGCCCACCAGGTGCTCGCGATCGCCGGAATCGCCCGCCCGGAACTCGGGACCACCGTCACTCCGACGGTCGCCGCTGTCGGGACCACCGACAATGTCGTACCCGCCGAGGGGCTGATCACCGTCGACGTGCGCGTCGAATCCGCCGCCGAGACCGAGCGTGTCGAAGCGGCGATGGCGGCGCTCACAGCGAACGATCCGGATGCCACCGTCGACGTCCGCGGTGCGATCAACCGGCCACCGATGCCCCGCTCGGCGTCGGCGACACTCTGGCCACTCGCCCAACAGGTCGATCCGTCCCTGCGGGGACTCGCCGTCGGAGGTGGCAGCGACGGCAACTTCACCGCAGCGATCGGAGTGCCGACGCTCGACGGGCTGGGCGCCGTCGGCGGAGGTGCACACGCCGACCACGAGTACGTCGTCGTCGACACGATGCCCGCTCGCGCCCGTCTCGTCGCCGGCCTCGTCGCCCTGATCACCTCGCCCTGACCACCTCGCCCTGACCCGGCCCTGACCCCGCCGTCCGTTCGCGTAGCGATGAGCGAACCGACCGGATCGCGGCGTTTGGCTCATCGCAAGCGAGGGTTCGTTGTCAGCGATGAGCGAACCGACCGGATCGCGGCGTTTGGCTCATCGCAGGCGTGGGTTCGTTGTCAGCGATGAGCGAACCGACCGGATCGCGGCGTTTGGCTCATCGCAGGCGAGCGCAGGGTTTGAGGTGCGGCGCAGCGGACAGGCTTGCGGTCGTCACCCTGTAACCCGATCGGAGGAGGCGAGGCACATGGCGACCGACCGCGGGCCGCTGCGCATCACGATGACCTTTCCGGGCGCGGCGTCGCTCGGTGCGTTCCAAGCGGGGGCTGCTGCGGCGATCGCCGTGGTCATCAACTCGTTGCGGCGTCAGGGTCGCGAGGTCCGCGTCGACGCCGTCGGTGGCGCATCTGCCGGCTCGATCGTCGCGATGTTGCTCGCTCACTGCCTCCTGACGGGGCGCGACGCTCCCAAACTCCTCCACTCCGCCTGGGTCGACGAGGTCGACATCGACCTGCTGCGCGGCGGCGGGGCGCACGCCCCGCTCGCGTTCGACGACCTGCAGGATCGGCTCCGATCGTTCCTGGAACCGGATCCGGCCGACGACGTCCGACACGAACCGCTGCCCGACGGGATCACGTTCGAGGTCGCACTCACCAGCCTGCTCGGCTTCTCGAGCCGCGTCGTCGAGGCGGGCGGTGCCGACTCGACGCTGACCTACGTCGACTGGCTGCGATACGAACTCGAACCCGACGCGGGATTGGAGCAGTTGGTGGAACCACCGGGCTCATCGCTGCTCGAGGCCGTGCTCGTGTCGGCGTCGCACCCGGGCGCATTCGCCCCGCGGACCATCGGGAGGAATCCCGCCAGCGCCAGCCACGAGCTGCGTCCGCTGACCAACGTCGACGGCGACGGCCGATCGTGGTACACCGACGGTGGCCTGGTCGGCACCCACCCGATCGGCCGCATCCTCGAAGCGGCACGGGAACGTTCCGGCGGAGCGCCGGCCACTCGGCTGCACCTCGTCGTCGATCCGCGGTCGTCGGGGCCGTCGGGCAACGAGTCGTGGGCGGATCCCGACACTCACAAGACGTGGATCGACGGGCTGCGGCGGGCGATGTCGGTCCTGCCGACCCAGGCGCTGCACGACGATCTGCGCTCGATCGCCACGGTCAACGAGCGCCTCGACCGTCTCGATGCGGCCGTCGACGACCTGGCGAAACGCCTCGGCGACACCGGCGCCACCGTGGATCGGGAGGATCTGCGCGCGCAGCTTGCTGCGATCGGTGGCCTCGTCGGCAAGGAACGCGTCGACGTCGAGATGATCTCGCCGCTGCTGGAGGTGACCGGCGGCGAGCGCGGCGTCAACGACCTGCTCGCGGGCGACTTCATCGGGGCCTTCGGCGGATTCGTCAATCAGCGGATCCGGGCGAGCGACTTCGCGCTCGGTTGGCGATCGGTGGCGACCTGGGCACACGATGCGCTCGGGCGCCACGGCGTCGACGACGACGAGATCGAACAGCTCGACATCGACCTCGAACGGGCCGATGCCGACGGATGGAGCGGCGATCTCCTCGAGGGGGATGCGGTCGACCGGCTCGGATGGGCGGATCGGTGGAAGATCGGACTGCTCGGTGCCGCGATCGCACGAGTCGTGCTGTCGGACGCGATTCCGTCGCCGGGCCGCGTCTGGCACGGGTGGCGGCAGCCATGACGCGCGAACGCCATCCGTACCTGTCGTCGGGTCGTTCCGACGTCCTCGCCCATCGTGGAGCGAGCGGCGAGCGCCCTCCCGGCAACACGTGGGCGGCGTTCGAGCGGGCGGTCGAACTCGGCGTCGATCACATCGAGACCGATGTCCAGCTCAGCGCCGACGGCGTCATCGTCGTCTACCACGACGACCGGCTCGACGACACGACCACGGGCCGCGGCACGATCGCCGAACACGGCTGGGATCATCTTCGATCGCTGCGGTATCGCACGGACGGGCACACGACCGACCAAGGCCTGGTGCGACTCGACGAGCTGCTCGAGCGTTGGCCCGACGTGGCGTTCAACATCGACGTCAAGGCCGACGCCGCCACCGACCCGGTCGTCCGCCTGCTGCAGCGTCTCGACGCGCGTGAGCGAGTGTGCGTCGCCTCGTTCGGATGGCGCCGGATCCGTCGGCTGCGATCATCGCTCGGCGACGGCTGGTGCACCGCCGCCGCCCGCGGCGAGATCCTCGTCGCCCGGTTGGCGAGCTGGACCCGGATGCCGGTCCCGCTGCGCTGCGACGTCGTCCAGTTGCCGCCTCACGCCAAGGGCGTCACCCTGGTCGACCGGCACGTCGTCGACTGGTGCCACCGCCAGGGCATCGACGTGCACGTCTGGACCGTCGACGATCCCGACGTGGCACATCGGCTGCGCAGCCTCGGTGTCGACGCCCTGATCACCGATCACCCCGAACGCTTCATCGACCCGTGAACCCGGGGCGCCCCGATGAGCGAACGTCCCCGGCCACGAGGGAAGCGCCAGCGACGAGGTGGACCGAGCCCGACCTGAATCGTCGCGTTCAGGACTGCGGTGAGGGCGAGGAATCAGCGAGGCTGTCCAAGGCGGGGGTGACGTCGCCGGCGCGGAGCGAGCCGACCTTGCGGTAGACGTCGAGCTTGTTGCGCGTGTCGGTGATGTCGAGGTTGCGCATCGTGAGCTGGCCGATCCGGTCGAGCGGTCCGAACGCCGCATCCTCGACGCGCTCCATCGACAACCGGTCGGGCTCGTAGGTGAGGTTCTCGCTGACCGTGTCGAGGATCGAGTAGTCGTCGCCACGGCGCAGCCGCAGCGTCACCTCGCCGGTGACCGCGGAGCCGACCCACCGCATCAACGGCTCGCGCAGCATCAGGCTCTGCGGATCGAACCACCGGCCTTCGTAGAGCAGTCGACCGAGGCGTCGGCCCATCGTGCGGTAGTTCTCGATCGTGTTCTCGTTGTGGATCCCGGTGACGAGGCGCTCGTAGCAGATGTGCAGCAACGCCAGCGCCGGCCCTTCGTAGATCCCCCGGCTCTTCGCCTCGATGATCCGGTTCTCGATCTGGTCGCTCATCCCGAGCCCGTGGCGCCCGCCGATCGTGTTCGCCTCCATGACGAGATCGACCTGCGAGTCGAAGCTGCGCCCGTTGATCGCGACCGGCCAGCCCTCCTCGAACCGTACCGAGACGTCCTCGGTCGCGATCTCGACCTCGGGATCCCAGTGGGCGACACCCATGATCGGGGTGACGATCTCCATGCTCGTCGCCAATTCCTCGAGCGACTTCGCCTCGTGGGTGGCGCCCCAGATGTTGGCGTCGGTCGAGTACGCCTTCTCCACCGGGTCGCGGTACGGCAGGTCGCGTGCGGTGAGGAACTCGCTCATGCCCTGGCGGCCCCCGAGCTCGTCGACGAACGTCGGGTCGAGCCACGGCTTGTAGATGCGCAGGTTCGGGTTGACGAGCAGCCCGTAGCGGTAGAACCGCTCGATGTCGTTGCCCTTGTAGGTCGAGCCGTCACCCCACACGTCGACGCCGTCGTCGGCCATCGCCCGCACGAGCAGCGTTCCGGTGACCGCGCGCCCGAGCGGCGTGGTGTTGAAGTACGTCTTGCCGGCGGTGGTGATGTGGAACGCACCGCACTGCAGGGCGATCAGCCCCTCGCGCACGAGTTCGTCACGGCAATCGACGAGGCGTGCCTCCTCGGCGCCGTACACCTTCGCGCGATCGGGCACGCTGTCGAGTTCCGGCTCGTCGTACTGACCGAGGTCGGCGGTGTAGGTGTAGGGGATCGCCCCGCGGTCGCGCATCCAGGCCACGGCGGCCGACGTGTCGAGGCCACCCGAGAAGGCGATGCCGACGCGTTCGCCGATCGGCAACGACATCAGGACCTTCGCATTGGAGGCGGTGTTCGGTGGGGCGTCGGACATGGCCGACGACGCTACCCGGCGTGCTGCGGTCGCGGTCGCTGGCCGCGGTAGGTGCCGGTGAACGAGGCCGCCGACACCAGCAGCACGGCGCCGGCGATCGCCAACTCGATCCCTGCGAGTCCGGCCGAGCGCGACAGGTCCGGGACGGCGATCGCAGTGAGCACGGCCGAGCCGATCAGACCGATCACCGGCATGCGGGGGACGTTGTAGCTGGCGAGGATGCCGAAGAAGGCGGTGACGATGTAGGGAACGAGCCGGATCACGACCGGTTGGGGATTCGAACGCGGGCCCAGCCACCACGTGGCGATCCCGATCTCCTCGCTCGCCTTCCACACGGCGAGATAGGCGGTGAAGACGCCGACCCAGGCGGCGACCACCATCGCGCGCCACGCCGTCGTCAGGCTTCCTGCACGTGGTCGCCGGGCGGGCGAGATCGTCGGTGGAGCAGGCGTCGGGGTGCGCTCGTGCTCTGGCGTGTCCCTGTCCGTGTCCGTGTCGTGACGGACCGGCGGTGGCAGTGCGCCACCGTGGGAGGTCGTGGGGTCCGGCACGGGGTCGCACACTACGACCGCCAGGACGTCGATGCGACGCAGGGCCGAGACAGCCGAGGTGATCGCGGGGCCGGTCGGCGTTCGGCCAGCTACCCTCGCCGCGATGTCCTTCGTCGACACCACGCTCGGTGAGCCCTTCGAGAAGCTGTCGATCTTCTACCCGATGTGGAACGAGGAGGAGTACATCGAGCGGGCGCTGACCGCCGGGCGTCGCGCCTGCGAGCAACTGGTGCGCAGCGGCGACATCGGTGCGTACGAACTGATCGTCGTCGACGATGCATCGACCGATCGCACGCCGGCGATCGCCGACCGGCTCGCCGCCGAGGACCCGCGTGTGCGCGTCGTCCACCATGCCCGCAACCGCAAGCTCGGCGGAGCGATCAAGACCGGATTCGCCACCGCCACCGGCGACGTCATCCTCTACACCGACGCCGACCTGCCCTTCGACATGTCGGAGCTGCCGCGGGCGGTGCGCCTACTGCGCGAGTACGACGCCGACATCGTGAGCGCCTACCGCTTCGACCGCACCGGCGAGGGTTACCTGCGTTCGATCTACACGTTCGTGTACAACCTGTTGATCCGCACCCTGTTCGACGTGAAGGCCCGCGACATCAACTTCGCCTTCAAGCTGTGCCGGGCCCGGGTGTTCGATCACGTCGAGCTTCGCAGCGAGGGTTCGTTCATCGACGCCGAACTCGTGATCCGAGCGACGCGCCTCGGCTACGAGATGCTCCAGTTCGGCGTCGACTACTTCCCGCGGACGCGTGGCGTGTCGACGTTGAGCTCCCCGTCGGTGATCACGACGATCCTGCGCGAGATGTGGCAGCTGCGAGGCGACCTCCAGGACATCCGCCCCGTCGTCGAGCGCCGCTGACGTCGCCGTTCACCCGTCGGCGCACCCGCCAGCAGCCCGTTGTGTGAGCGACAGCGCGGGTGGCGCTCACACGCCGCCGTTTGTGTGAGCGACAACGTCGTCGGGTGCGGTGTGCGCTCACACGAAACTCGGCCGCTGGATCTGTGTGAGCGACAACGTCGTCGGGTGCGGTGTGCGCTCACACGAAACGCCTGGACGGGACGGTGGAATGGGGACCCGGTAGGCGTCCGGCGGCGCGTGCGGTGACGGCGGAACGGGGGCCGGGTGGGGCGCGGACACCGGTGCGATCGCCGTTGGTAGCGTGACAGCTCGACGCGGACCGGGGCTCCACCGGCCGCCGAAAGATCCTCGTGAACGACCGCCCCCGACTTTCCCCCGAAGCCCGAAAGTGGATGCCTGCCGCTGCGGCGGCGGGCGTGCTCGCGATCGTGGTCGTCGCAGGCGTCGCACTGGGCGGCGGCGGCGAACCCGCCTCGCAGGCGCCGGCGGGCACGATCGATCCGGCCTCGGTGTCGGTGCCGCCCTCGGTCGCCGTCATCGAGACGATCGCGACCTCGAGTCCGGTCACCAAGACCCAGTTGAGCCGAACCCTCACGAAGGGGATGGCCGGTGACGACGTCGCTGCGCTGCAACAGCGCCTGACCGATCTCGGTTTCCGGCCCGGTCCCGTCGACGGGTACTTCGGCGACGAGACCCGCCGCTCGGTCTGGGCCTACGAGAAGCTCGTACTGGGCGTGGCCTACGACGAACCCACCGGCGAGGTGAGCGCCGACATGTGGGACGCGATGCAGGATCCGTTCACGATCCAGCCCCGCCGCCCGAACTCCACGCCCAACCACACCGAGATCTATCTCGACTCGCAGGTGATCGCCGTCTTCCACGCCGACGAGGCCGTGTTCATCAGCCACATGTCGAGCGGCGACAACGAGGAGTGGTGCGAAGAGGTCACGATCAGTCCCGGTGAGTGGAACAACCCGGGCGACGAGCCGCTCGTGCGCGGTGAGTGCGGCAAGTCGATCACGCCCGGCGGCGTCTTCAACTTCGAACGTCGTATCGAGGGCATCCGCCAGAGCTCGCTCGGCGGGATGTGGGATCCGGTGTACTTCAACTACGGCATCGCCGTGCACGGTGCATTGAACGTGCCGTTGCATCCGGCGTCGCACGGCTGCGTCCGGATCCCGCTGCCGCTGTCGCCCACCTTCCAGGAGGTCACTGCCAACGGTGACCAGGTCTTCGTGTTCGACGGCGTGCAGGAACCGGAGTACTACGGCGCCCAGAAGCCGTACTTCAACCGCATCGACCCCGACTACACGACGACCACCTCCAGCACGACGACGACCACGACGGTGCCCCCGTCGACCACGACCACCGCACCGCCGGCGACGACGACGACCCCGCCGGCCACCACGACGACCGCACCGGCGACCACCACGACCACCGCACCGGAGACGACGACCACCGTCGCCCCCTGAGCTCGGGTGTTGCGAGGCGAGACGGCTGCGAGCGATGGTTGCGTTCGTCGGTCCCCGGTCGTTCGTGACAACGTGCTCGTCGTGAGCGACCGAGCCGATGCGATGGACGACTACGACGAATTCGGCCTCTTCCACGAGAACATCGCCGAGTTCGATCTCGACGTCGACCGGGTGCCCGACGTCGCGCGCATCGACACACCGGTCCCCGACGGCGTCGGCGGGACACGTACGGTCAGCGCCCTGCGCTGGGGAAGCGGCGACCCGGAACTGGTCCTCGTGCACGGTGGCGCCCAGAACGCGCACACGTGGGACACCGTCGCACTCGCGCTGGCACGTCCGCTGCTCAGCGTCGACCTGCCCGGCCACGGACATTCGGACTGGCGTGCGGACGGCGCGTACAGCCCGATGAACCTCGCCGACGACGTCGCCGTGGTCGTCGCCGCGCACGCCCCCGCAGCACGAGTCGTGGTCGGCATGTCGCTCGGCGGGCTGACGGCGATGGAGCTCGCGGTGCGCCACCCGGCGCTCGTCCGTTCGCTCGTCATGGTCGACATCACGCCTGGCGTCAACGCTGCCAAGACCAAGGCGATCACCGATTTCGTCGACGGGCCCCAGGAGTTCGCCAGTTTCGACGACCTGCTCGCGCGTACCAAGGAGCACAACCCGACCCGTTCGGAATCGTCGCTACGGCGCGGGATTCTCCACAACGCACACCAACTGCCCGACGGGTCGTGGCAGTGGCGCTACGACCGTGGTAGCCATGCTCGGGCCCAGCGGTCCGAGGCGGCCACCGTCGCCGACGGAACCGACGACGCGGTCGACGACGCAGCGAGCGCCCTGTCGCCGTTGTGGGACGACTTCGGTTCGATCCGCTGCGCGATGACGCTCGTGCGCGGTTCGCTGTCGCCGGTCGTCGACGACGACGACGTCGCCGAGGCGCTGCGGCGTCAACCGGAGCTGACCGTCCACGTCGTCGACGGCGCCGGCCACAGCGTGCAGGGTGATCGCCCCGTCGAGCTGGCAGAGATCCTCGCCGCCGTCCTCGACGGCTGAGCCGTCACCCCACGCGACCTGCCGGAGCGGCAGCGGTGATCAGAGCTGTGCGAGGCAGGTGTCGGTGCCGTCGATGACACCGGTACGGAACGCGTCGATCTTCTCGAACGCATTGCCGATCACGTTGTCGTCGACGCCGTTGTCGCCGATGCGCAACACGGTCTGGATCGCCTCGTCGAGGTCGCCCGCCGAGATGCGCACCGAATCACGCGTGGCCAGCCGCGGCTGGGGGAGCGCGAAGTCGACCGGGGTGACCGTCTTCACCCAACCACCGGTGAGACAGTCGTTGAGCAGGGCACGAGTCTCGCCGGTGAGCGGTGAGCCGAGCGCGGTCTGGACCGCCTCGCTCCATGCGAGTCCGAGCACGTAGCCGACGGAGAAGTCACCCAGCGAGCGGTACAGCTCGAATGCGACCGGTTCGTCGAAGACCACGTCGTTCGTCGATGCGCACCACGCGGCACCGAGGGCCAGGTCGCCGCGGAGATCGTCGCACGACGACTCGTCGGGCGAGTCGACCACGACGATGCTCAACGGCGCGAGCCCGGCGATGTCGAGCTCCTCGTCCCAGTAACGATTCAGGTCCTCGGGGAGGAACCCGACCAGATCGTTCTCGCCGTAGCCGAATGCGGCGTTGCCGCCGTTGCCGACGTCGCCGGTCGTGAACTGGTTCGGCATGAGCGGCAGCGGGTCGTCGAGGAGCTGCGAGCACCGTTGCGGGCCGTCGTTGTAGCCCACCTGGAACGCGCCGACGCGGTCGAACCCGGAGCCGTGGCCACCCTCGACGAACTGGTCGAAACCGACCGGGTCGCTGACCTTGGTCATCGCGATCAGCCCCGCACGCACGTCGCCGTCGCTGAACCGCAGGACCGGTGATTCTCCGCGCGCCGCGCGCCCGGTCCAGGCGCCGGCGAAGCAGTCGGCCTGCTGCTCGGTCGTGATCGTCGGCAGCCGCCGGTCGAGGGCGCCGATGCGGAGCTGGATCGCATGAGCGAACTCGTGGGCGAGCACGGTGCCGATCGTCGCCGACCCGTACTCGCGTGCGAGTTGGGCGAGCAGCCCGTCCTCGCCGTCGTCGTAGACCAGGAAGTCGCCGACGCCGCAGTAGAACGCCACGTACTGCTGCACGTCCCCGTACGTGGTCCGCGGCGAACCACAACCGGGGATGTCGTCGGGCCGTTCGGGATACGCGGCGTACACGTCGCCCTCGAGCGGCGTGAACGGCTCGCCGTAGATCGCCGGATAGGTCTCGGTCCACCACTGATTCAGGTCGGTCATGACCGCCAGCAGGAAGTCGTCGTACGCGCGCCGCGGTTTGTTGGAGCCGAAGTTGATCGCGCCGGGATCGACGGTGCCCGACGGCGGTGGTGGTGGGGCCGTGACCGGCGGGCTCGTTTCGTCCGGCGGCGGCAGCCCTACACCCGGTTCGTCCGCGGGCGCATCCGGCGGTGGCGTGAGCGTCGGGTCGTCGCCGAGCCCGCTGATCGGCTCGGCGCGTTCGGTGGTGACGTCGACGCTTCCCGCGCAGGCGCTCAACGCCACGGCGCCGGCCATGGCCAGGGCGAGCAGCCGCGGGCGATGCATGGGTGAGATGCTATGCGCAGCACACTGACGGCGGGCGGCGGGCGCCGAGTCCTCACCAGGTTCTCACACGATGCTCGAAGGCGTCGGGTGCTACTCCGCCCGGAACAACTGTGACGTCCGGGTCGCCGATGCTACGGTTGCGCCCGCTCGGGCCGTCATCAGCGGTCGAGGGGGAGGATGAACTGGTGGCACTGCTCGAAGTCGATGAGATCTCGGTCACGTTCGGTGGGATCGTCGCGCTCGACGGCTTGTCGTTCGAGATCGCCGATGGGCAGATCCTGGGCCTGATCGGTCCGAACGGCGCCGGCAAGACGACGATGTTCAATGTCGTGAGCCGTATCTACGACCCCACGCGCGGTCGTCTGCGCTTCGACGGACACGATCTGCTCGCGGTCAGCCCGCATCGCGTCGCTGGATTCGGCATCTCGCGGACGTTCCAGAACCTGGCCTTGTTCCCGACGATGACCCTGCTGCAGAACACGATGACCGGCGCCCACCATCTCGGCAAGGTCGGTTTCGGTCGTGCGATGTCGCGCATCGGTGCCGCCCGCGAGGAACGAGCGCTCGCCGGCGACGCCTTCCAGATCCTGCGGTCGCTCGATCTCGCCGACCTGGCGTTCCATCCCGCCGCCGGGCTGCCGTTCGGCACGCTGAAGCGGCTCGAGCTCGCCCGAGCGCTCGCCGCCCATCCCCGCCTGCTGTTGCTCGACGAGCCAGCTGCCGGCCTCACCCACCACGAGGTCGACGAACTCGGCGCCACGATCCGCCGGATCCGCGACGAGTACGGCCTCACGGTGCTGCTGGTCGAACACCACATGGGCATGGTGATGGGCATCTCCGACCGGGTGGTCGCGATGGAGTTCGGCCGCAAGATCTCCGAGGGGACACCGGCTGAGGTGCAGAACGACCCACGGGTCATCGAGGCCTACCTGGGGACGCCCGCATGAGCGGTGACGTGCTGCTCAACGTGTCGGGCCTGTCGGCCGGCTACGGGCCGATCGAAGTGCTCCACCAACTCGACTTCACGGTCGCCGAGGGGGAGATCGTCGTCATTCTCGGCGCCAACGGCGCCGGCAAGACCACGACGATGCGAGCGGTGTCGGGCATGATCGCCCGACACGGCACGGTCGAGTTCGCCGGCCACGAGATCGGCGGGGCGAAGCCCGATGCCATCCTGCGGGCGGGCATCTCGCAGGTGCCGCAGGGTCGTGGCACGTTCACCGACCTGTCGGTCGACGACAACCTGCGTGCCGGTGGCTACACGGTGAAGGGCTCGATCCACGACGACCTCGAACGCTGGTACGAGCTGTTCCCGCGTCTGTCCGAGCGCCGCGACCAGAAGGCCGGCTCGCTGTCGGGCGGAGAGCAGCAGATGTTGGCGGTGGCCCGCGCGATGATGCCTCGCCCCAAGCTGCTCCTGTGCGACGAACCGAGCCTCGGCTTGGCGCCACTGATCACCAAGGAGCTGTTCCGCGTGCTCGGTTCGCTGCGAGAGGAGTACGGCATGTCGTTGCTCGTCGTCGAACAGAACGCCGGCATGGCGCTCGGACTTGCCGATCGGGCCTACGTGCTCGAGACCGGCAACATCGTCGCCACCGGCACCGGCGCCGAACTGCTCGCCGACGACACGATCAAAGAGGCCTACTTGGGAGCGACGAGCTGATGGACCTGTTCATCGAGCGATTCATCAACGGCGTCGCCGACGGTTCGATCTATGCGCTGCTGGCACTCGCCCTGGTGGTCGTGTTCCGTTCGACCGGCCAGCTCAACTTCGCACAGGGCGAGATCGGCACGATGGGTGCGTTCTTCGTCTCGACGCTCACGTTGAGCGGCCTGCCCGTCTGGCTGTCGATCGGCTGCGCGATGGTGCTCGGATTCGTCGTGTCGGCCGCAGTCGAACGCGTGGTCGTGCGCCCGATCGAGCATCGCAACCCCGGTGCCGTGATCGTCGCCCTGATCGGCGTGTTCCTCGCCGTCAACCAGCTCGTGGCCATGATCTGGGGCGTCGACGCCCGTGGCCTTCCCAGCGTGTTCCCCGATGACGCCGACGACTTCGTCACGATTCTCGGCGCTCCGGTGCGCATCGCCCGATTGGGCCTGATCGCCGTGCTGATCGTCGTGCTGTTCCTCCTCTGGCTGCTCTTCAACAAGACGAAGATCGGGCTCGCCATGCGAGCGGTGGCGAACAACCAGGAGTCGTCCAACCTGGTCGGCATCCGCGTCGGCACGGTGCTGCTGCTCGGATGGGGACTCGCCGGTGCGATCGGTGTGCTGGCCGCAGCGATGCTGGCGCCGTCGGCGGGGCTGACCGGCACGTTGATGCTCGGTCCGTTCCTGCTCGCATCGGTCGCCGCCGTGCTCGGTGGTCTCGATTCGCCCGTCGGTGCGGTCGTCGGTGGTCTGATCATCGGACTCACCGAGGCCTTCATGGTGGGGTACGTTCCGTTCTTCGGTGCCGACATGCTGTTCCCGGTCATGCTCGTGATCCTCCTGGTCGTGCTGCTGTTGCGACCGTCAGGCCTGTTCGGCTCCGAACGAGTGGAGCGTGTGTGATGAGCCTTCCGTATCGAGTCGTCAGAGGCGGTTGGCAGAACTGGATCGGCCGCGCCGTCCTGTTCGGGGGCGTCGGGTTGTTCATGTACCGCGCCGCCACCGAGTGGAGCCGTTCCGGTCTCGGCCTGCTCGCAGATGCCCTGATCATCGCCATCGCCGTGACCGGCCTGAATCTGATCACCGGCTACACCGGACAACTCTCGCTCGGACATGCCGGCTTCTTCGCGATCGGTGCCTTCGTCTCGGCGATGCTCGTCACCGGCAAGGTCTGGACGCCGTTCATCGACGGCAACGTCTGGACGCCGGGCTGGACGCTGCCCGCCGCCGCCGTCGTCTGCTTCGTCGTCGGCATGGTGGTCGGTATCCCCGCGTTGCGGTTGAAGGGCATCTACCTCGCGCTCGTGACGCTGGTGTTCACCGAGGCCGTGCGGGCGTTCTTCAAGTACGACGAGATCGCCGGCGTCACCGGTGGAGCCACCGGCATCAAGGGCCTGTCGTACCTGCCGCCGTCGTGGACCGGTCTGGAAGGCCGCGGCGACCTGGTGCTCTGGTTCTTCTGGCTGTCGTTGGCGATCCTGATCGTCGTGTCGATCCTGTCGGCCGGGCTGGTGCGCAGCCGGATCGGCCGCGCGATGGTGGCGGTGCGCGACAACGAGACCGCGGCGGCGGTGATGGGCGTGAACCTGTTCAGCATCAAGACGGTGGTGTTCGGGATCTCCGGAGCGATCGCCGGCGTCGCCGGCAGCCTCTACGCACTCAAGCTCACGCTCGTCGACGCCGACGTGCCGCTGCTCGGTTTGTTCGGATCGGTGACGCTGCTGGTCGCACTGGTCGTCGGTGGCGCCGCTCAGAACTGGGGTCCGTTCGTCGGTGCGATGTTCTACGTGTTCGTGAACGACTTCGCCCGCAGCGTGGGAGAGGACCCCTCGGGCAGCGTGTTGTTCAGCTGGTTCGTCGACGCCGGCACGAAGATCGACGGCCTCGGCGGTGTCACCTTCGGGGTGCTGTTGATCCTGTTCGCCCGTTTCGTCCCGTTCGGTGCCGTCGGCACGATGCGGATGTGGAGATCCCGGCTGGTGCAGGTGATCCCGCGTCTTCCGTCATCGCCAGGGCACAAGGGCTCTGGCAACTCGGAGCCGTCGCCGAGTAGCGTGTCGGCCGCTGACTCGTCGCCCGTTCTCGGCGACGAGCCCGCATTGTGAACAGTACTTTCACCCGCCACCCAACCAGAGGGGGAACTCTGACCATGGTCAAGACCAAGAAGCTGATGGCGCTCGCCGCCGTCGGCGCACTCACGCTCGCTGCTTGCGGCAGCGACGACGACAGCGCGGACACGGGCGACACGACACCCGCTGCCACCGATGCGCCCGACACGACCGACGCCGCCGAGACGACCGATGCGCCGGACACCACCGAGGCAACCGAGACCACCGAGGCAACCGAGACCACCGAGGGCGGTGCATCCGGTTCGGAGTTCGTCATCGACACGTCGAGCTGCGACGACCCCGATGCGGCCACCGCGCCGATCGAGACCCTCAAGATCGGCACGTCGATCCCGCTGTCGGGCGGACCGGCCGTGGTGTTCGCACCGTTCGGTGCCGGCCAGCAGGCCTTCATCGACAACTACAACGCCCAGAACGGCGGCCTCGAGGGCACGCCGATCGAGCTGATGATCAAGGACGACCAGTACACGGCCGACCTCACCAAGGCGAACGTCGACGAGCTGGTCTTCGACGACGAGGTCACGCTGCTGTCCGGCGTCATCGGATCGCCGAACAACCTCGCGATCCAGGCCGACATGAACGCGCAGTGCATCCCGCAGCTGTGGGCCTCCACCGGCGCACCCGACTGGGGCAACATCGACGAGTACCCGTGGACCACCGGTCTGCTCGTGCCGTACGCCATCGAATCGCGTGCGTGGGCCGACTTCATCGCCAGTGATCTCGGCGAGGGCTCGACCGTCGGCATGTTCTACGTCAACAACGAGTTCGGCCAGGCCTATCTCGATGCGTTCACCGAGATCGCCGACCAGAACGGCATCGAGATCGTGGCGGAGGAGACCATCGAGCCGGCCGACTCGGGCGCACCGAGCGGCCAGATGACCAACCTCGTGCAGGCGAATCCCGATGCGATCCTCGCGGTCCCGCTCGGCGCTCAGTGCATCGCATTCATGACCGAGCTCGGCAACGCCAAGGCCGCCAATCCGGACTTCGATCCGGCGGTGTACCAGACGGCGACCTGCGCAAGCCCGCTGTTCTTCCAGGCGACGACCAATGGTGGCGCGGACGGCGTCTACACCTCGACCAACGTCAAGTTCGTCGACCGTCCCGAGTACGCCGACGACGCCGACGTCCAGGCGTACCTGGAAGCGATGGCGACCTACGCACCCGACACGAACTCCGCCGACCTGGTCGCCCTCGCGGGATGGCTGTCGATGGAGTTGGCCGTCCACGGAGCCGAGCAGGCGATCGCGAACGGCGACTACAGCCGCGCCGGGATCATGAACGCCACCCGGAACATCGACTACGTGTCGCCGCTGGCACTCGACGGAGTGATCGGCCAGATGAACGCCGAGGACGCGTTCTACGCCGAGTCCACGGGACTGATCCAGTGGTCGGACGCCACGAAGACGTTCGAGAAGGTCGGCGACGTCGTCGACTACAACGGTTCTCTCGGGGTCTACACGCCTTGAGTTCGAACGGGTGATCAGCGGTTCTCCCGCTGATCGGTCTCGGCGCCCGCCGACTCGGAGTTCGCTCCGCGAAGGCGGGCGTCGTCGCGTCCCGGATCCGGCCGGTGCGCGGTGGCCGGATCAGGGATCAGGAACCGGCCGGGCGGCGCGAGACGTTGACCTCGTACTCGCTGGAGCCGGTGATGACGATCTCGAACTCCCACGTGGCGCCGGTGGTGTCGATCGCCGTGCACGGGAACGTCGTGCCCTCGTCCTGGTTCTCCGGCTCGACACACGTGGCGGTCTCGAAGGCGGTGCCCGAGTCGGCGAACAGTGCGCCACGGAGTTCGTCGTTGTCCTCGATGAACGTCTCGGCGTCGTTGCGGAAGTCGGCCGCCGTGGTGAAGCAGCCGGCGAGGCCGATGGCGAGCACGGCGAGCGACGCAGTGCCCAGCAGTGGCGTGTCGATCTGGCGGCGGCGGGGACGACGCATGTCCGGACGGTAGCGCAGCGCTGCTCCGGCGCGGTGTCGCACCGCTCGACCTCCTGCGCCGCTCAGGCGAGTGGCTCGGGCATCGGCGGACGCCGGTGGGTCGCCACGCGATCCCACATGACCACGATCAGTGCCACCCACACCACCGCGAACCCAACCAACCGGTCGAGCGGCACCAGCTCGTCGTAGATCCACCACCCGAGGACGAAGTTGATCACCGGCACCAGCAGATTCAAGGGCCCGAGCAGCGTGAACGGGATCGACTGAGCGGCGGCGGCGAACAGCATCAGGGGCACTGCGGTGACCACGCCGGTGCCGAGCACGAGCGCCCAGTCGACGCCATCGGCGGTCTGGGCAACGCTGTCGGCACCGCTCGAGAAGGCGAGCACCGCGAGCACCGCCGGCACGAACAGCACGAACGTCTCGCCGGCGAGGCTGTCGACCGCGCCGAGCGGCACCCGCCGCTTGGCCAACCCGTAGAGGCTCCACGACGCAGCGATCAGCAGTGCGATCCACGGGGGTCTGCCGTAGGAGATCGTCAGGATGGCGACGGCGACCGCTGCGAGCGCGAACGCGAGCCGTTGCGCTCGCGTGGGAACTTCGTGGAGCACGAAGACACCGATGCCCATCGTGGCGAGCGGGGCGATGAAGTAGCCGAGCGCGGTCTCGATGACCCGGTCGTTGGTGACCGCCCACACGTAGCTGCCCCAGTTGACGGTGAGCAGCACCGATGCCATCACCAGGCGCCGGAACGTCGGCCCGTGTCGCAGCGCACGGGTGATGTTCGGCCAGGTCCTTCTCGCGGTCACGATCGCCGCCATCACCAAGCCGGCACACGACATGCGCCACACGATCACCTCGAACGCGTCGAATGCCTTGAGCTGCTTCCAGTAGATCGTCAGGAAGCCCCAGAGCAGGTAGGCGGCCACGCCCAGCTGCACGCCACGCTGGACGGAGCGGGTCGGTCGTTCGGGCTCGAGCATCGCGCTCGTACGGTACGGAGTCGCGGGTCGATCCGCGCAGACGGTGGTGGCAGCAGCGGCCGACGCGGCCTACCGTGGTCACATGGAGGTACGCGTGACCGACGATCCGTCGACCGACGCCGGCAGATGGCTGGCACGGCGCCTGCGTGACGCCGTCCGGCGCCGGGGACGAGCGACGCTGGCGCTCAGCGGCGGCGGGTCGGCACCACCGATGTTCGACGTGTTGCTCGCCCAGGACGTGCCGTGGAGGGACGTCGTGGTGTGGCAGGTCGACGAACGCGTGGCGCCCGACGGGCACCCGGAGCGCAACGCCGGGCAGTTGGCCGACTTCCCGTGCCGCGTCGAGCTGATGCCGGTCACCGACGACGATCTCGACGCCGCGGCGCAGCGGTACGGGAGCGCCCTGCCCGAGCGGTTCGACGTCGTGCACCTCGGGCTGGGCGACGACGGCCACACGGCGTCGTGGCCTCCCGGCAACCCGGTCGTCGACAGCGATCGGCCGTGCGAGGCGATCGGCGAGTTCAACGGCTTCGAGCGGATGACGTTGACGCCTCCGGTCGTCAACGCGGCGCGCTCTCGATTGATGCTCACCTTCGGGGCGTCGAAGGCGCCGATGGTGCAGCGCTGGCTGCTGCGCGACCGGGAACTGCCCGTCAGCCGGCTGCGGCGCGGCGACACCTGGATCATGCTCGACCCCCCGGCAGCCGCCGATCTCCCCGAGCCGACGCCGCGCGAGGTTCGAAAGTGATGGACACCGCCGACCTGAGCTCGGCCCTGGCCGAGCTGCCCCGTCCTGCCCACCTCCGCCGGCTGTTCGCCGACGACCCCGGCCGCGCCGAGCGCTACGTCACCGACGTGGCGGACCTGCGCATCGACTGGTCGAAACATCTCGTCGACGACACCGTGCTCGCCGGGTTGCTCGAACTCGCCGCACGGGCGGGCGTCGAAGCACGCCGCGATGCGATGTTCGCGGGCGAACACGTCAACGTCACCGAGGACCGCGCCGTGATGCACGTGGCCTTGCGCGCCCCGAAGGGCGCCGTGATGACGGTCGACGGCGTCGACGTCGTGGCCGAGGTCCACGAGGTCCTCGACCGGATGAGTGCCTTCGCCGATCGCATCCGCGGTGACGAGCGGATCGCCCATGTCGTCAACATCGGCATCGGTGGCTCCGACCTCGGACCGGCGATGGCGTACCGGGCCCTCGACGCCTACCGCCACGAACGCATCCGCTGCTCGTTCGTGTCGAACATCGACGGCGCCGACATCGCCGGGGTGCTCGCCGACTCGGACCCGGCGTCGACGCTGTTCGTGGTGGCGTCGAAGACGTTCGGCACGATCGAGACGCTCACGAACGCCCGCACCGCTCGTTCGTGGCTGGTCGACGCGCTGGGTGAAGAGGCGGTCGCCGCCCACTTCGTCGCCGTGTCGACGAACGCCGAACGGGTCGAGGAGTTCGGCATCGACACCGACAACATGTTCGGATTCTGGGATTGGGTCGGCGGCCGGTACTCGGTCGATTCCGCGATCGGGCTGTCGCTGATGATCGCCATCGGCCCTGACCGCTTCCGCGAGTTCCTGCACGGCTTCCACCTCGTCGACGAGCACTTCCGCACGGCCCCACTCGCCGAGAACGCCCCGGTCCTGCTTGCGTTGCTGGGCGTCTGGTACGCCAACGGCCTGGGGTTCGACACGAAGGCGGTGTTGCCGTACGCGGAGGAACTGGCGCGGTTGCCGGCGTACCTCCAGCAGCTCGACATGGAGTCCAACGGCAAGTCCGTTCGCCTCGACGGCAGCGCAGTGGCCGGCGACACCGGGCCGATCGTCTGGGGCGAGCCCGGCACCAACGGCCAGCACGCCTTCTACCAACTGTTGCACCAGGGCACCCGGATCGTGCCGGTCGACTTCATCGGTTTCGCCACACCGCACCACGGCCATCGCGAGCACCACGATCTGTTGATGGCGAATCTGTTCGCCCAGTCCGAGGCCCTCGCGTTCGGACGCGACGCTCCGTCGGGCGAGCCGTACCGGCAGTTCGACGGCAACCGTCCGAACACGGTCATCCTCGCCGAGCAACTGACGCCGTCGGTGCTCGGCCAGCTGATCGCGCTGTACGAGCACATCGTGCACGTCCAGGGCACGATCTGGGGCGTCAACAGCTACGACCAGTGGGGCGTCGAGCTCGGCAAGGAACTCGCGAACCGGATCACCCCCGAACTCACCGGTGAGCCCGACCCCGACGCCCACGACGCGTCGACCAACGCCCTCATCGCCTGGTACCGCACTCACCGCTGACCCGGTCGGCGCACCGCCCGTCTGCCCGAAGCTTGCGCAGACCTGCTCGCTGAGCGCCCGATCGCGCACATTTTTCGGGGAGGTCGAGTGGGCGATACCGGGAGGGGTACGCTGGTCCCATGAGGTTTCCGGAGGACGTCAACGACGATGTGTTGAAGCGGTTGCGCCGTCTCGAGGGCCAGATCCGCGGGGTCCAGCGGATGATCGAAGAGGGCCAGGACTGCTCGGACGTCGTGACGCAGCTCTCGGCGTGCAAGGCAGCGCTCGATCGGGTCGGCTACCGCCTCGTCGTGGCCGGGATGCGCCACTGCGTGACCTCGCCGGCCGACAACGAAGGCCAGGCGGATCTCGACGCCGTCGAGCTCGAGCGCCTCTTCATGAAGCTCAGCTGACCCACCTCGATCGCGCGAGCGATGAGCGAACCGACCTGATACCGGCTTTTCGCTCATCGGAGGAGAACCGGTGGCCGCAGCGATGAGCGAACCGACCTGATATCGGCTTTTCGCTCATCGGAGCGGGTGATGGGGGGGCGCCCGTCCCGGTGGGGGAACCGCTCGGTTGCACCGATCGGCGCACGATGGGCAAGACTCGCGCGATGCGCGACTACACCAACATCTACATCGACGGTGCCTGGATCCCCTCTGACGGCACCGGCACGATCGAGGTCATCAACGCCGGCACCGAACAGGTGATGGGCTCGATTCCCGAGGGCACGGCGAGCGACGTCGACAAGGCCGTCGCGGCTGCCCGTCGGGCGTTCGATTCGTGGGCGGGCACGCCGGTCGAGGAACGCCAGAAGTACATGATCCGCCTGAACGAGGCGCTGCAGGCGCGCTCGCCCGAGATCGCCGAGGTGATCGCAGGTGAGGTCGGCATGCCGATCACCTGGTCGACGATGATCCAGGCGGGCCTGCCCGCGGGCAACATGCAGACCTACGCCACGCTGCTCGACACGTTCGAGTTCGAAGAGACGATCGGCAACAGCCTCGTCGTCAAGGAGCCCGTCGGCGTCGTCGGTGCGATCACGCCGTGGAACTATCCGCTGCACCAGATCATCTGCAAGCTCGGCGGTGCGCTCGCCGCCGGCTGCACGTTCGTGCTCAAGCCCTCCGAGGTCGCCCCGCTCAACGCGTTCATCCTCGCCGAGATCGTGCACGAGGTCGGGCTGCCCGCCGGCGTGTTCAACCTGGTGACCGGCACCGGCCCCGTCGTCGGCGAAGCGATCGCTGCGCATCCCGACGTCGACATGGTCAGCTTCACGGGTTCGACCCGCGCCGGCAAGCGCGTCGCCGAGGTCGCGGCGGGCACCGTCAAGCGGGTGGCGCTCGAGCTCGGCGGCAAGTCGGCGAACATCATCCTCGACGACGCCGATCTCGAGGCCGTGATCCCCAAGGGCATCTTCGCCTGCTATCTCAACTCCGGCCAGACCTGCACCGCCCACACGCGCATGCTCGTGCCCAACAGCCGCTACGACGAGGCCGTCGCCATCGCTGCGGCCGCCGCCGAGAACATGCAGGTCGACGACCCGTCCAAGGAGGGCATGCACCTCGGCCCGCTGATCTCGCAGGCCCAGTGGGACCGAGTGCAGGGCTACATCCAGAAAGGCATCGACGAGGGCGCCGTCGTCGCCGCCGGTGGTCTCGGCAAGCCCGAGGGCAAGGAGACCGGCTACTTCGTCAAGCCGACCGTGCTCGCCAACGTCACCAACGACATGACCGTTGCCCGAGAAGAGATCTTCGGGCCGGTGCTGTCGATCATCGGCTACGACGACGACGACGACGCCGTACGCATCGCGAACGACAGCCTCTACGGCCTGTCGGGCGGCGTGTGGTCGGGCGACCAGGATCGCGCGATCGCAGTGGCGCGCCGGATGCGCACCGGTGCCGTCGACGTCAACGGCGGTTCGTTCAACATCGCAGCACCGTTCGGGGGCTACAAGCAGTCCGGCTACGGCCGCGAGAACGGCCCGTACGGCATCGAGGAGTTCCTGCAGACCAAGTCGCTGCAGCTCTGAGCGAGCGGGCCGTCGTCGGCTGATGGTCGATCGGACCGAGCGCCTCACCAACCTCCTGGCGTTGCTGCTCGAGACCGTCGAGCCGCTCAGCCTCGTGCAGATCGCGGCCGGACTCGACGGCCAGTATCCCGACAACGACAAGGCTCGCCGTGCAGCGTTCGAACGCGACAAGGCGGCGCTGCGCGAGATCGGTGTGCCGATCGAGACCGAGATCGTCGGAGGCGGACCGTACGCGGGCCAGACCCGCTACTGGATCGACCGCCGAGCGTACGAACTGACCGACCTCGAGCTGGCGCCCGACGAGATGCGGGCGCTGCAGGTGGCGGTCGCTGCCGTGCGCACCGATGCCGGCCGGGATGCGCTCTGGAAGCTCGGGGGGACGCTCGGTGGCGAACGCACCGCGGTGTCGGTCGTCATCCCCGAGCGGCCGGAGTTGCCGGCGATCCGCACCGCCGTCGCCGCCCGGGCGCCGATCGAGTTCGGCTACCGCGGCGAACAGCGCACGCTCGACCCGTGGGGGCTGCTGTTGCGCGGCGGGTTCTGGTACGTGATCGGCCACGATCACGACCGCGGCGAGCGGCGGACGTTCCGTGTCGACCGGTTCGACCGCGGCACCGACGGGGGGTCGACCGGTGTCCGGCTCGGCGAGCCCGGCTCGTTCGAGCGTCCGGCGTCGTTCGACCCCCGCACGGCGTTCCCCGCCGACCCCAAGCAGATCGGCTACGGACCCGCCGAGAGCGTCGACGCCGTCGTTCGGATCGACGCCGTTCGTGCCGCTGCGGTCGAGCGCGAGCTCGGCGCAGGCCGGGTGATCGGACGCGATGACGACGGCAGCGTGCGGGTGTCGGTGCCGGCCGGCAACCGACCGGCGTTCCGGTCGTGGGTCCTCGGCCTGCTCGACCACGCCGTCGTCGAATCACCTCCTGACCTGCGTCGACACGTCGTCGACTGGCTTTCCGCGGTCGCCGACACCGGCACCGGTGGGGACCGGCGATGAGCGGTCCCCGCAACGCCGAGGACCGTCTGCGGCGTCTGCTGGTGATGCTGCCGTGGCTGATGGAGATGGGCGAAGTCCCACTCGCCGACGTCGCGCGGCGCTTCGACATGACGGAGCCGCAGGTGCAGAGCGACCTCGAACTGGTGGCGATGTGCGGGCTCCCGCCGTTCGTCGACGAGATGGTCGACGTGTTCGTCGACGACGGCATCGTCTTCGTCGGCATCCCGCGGCTGTTCACGCGACCGTTGCGCCTCACTGCACCCGAAGCGTTCTCGCTGCTCACCTCGGCACGAGCGGCGATGGAGCTGCCGGGGGCCGACCCGGCCGGTGCGCTCGGGCGCGGGCTGCGCAAGCTGGCCGCGGTGCTCGTCGACGCCGGGCTCGACGCGGGCGCCGACGAGACCGCCGGGGTGGTCGTCGACCTCGCCCGCCCGGAGCTGACCGACACGCTGGCCGAGGCGGCGGCGGCGGGCAACGAGCTGCGGATCAGCTACTTCTCGCCTGCGCGAGCGGAGATCTCGCAACGAGCGATCGAGCCTCGTCACGTGTATTCCGATGCCGGCAACTGGTACGTGCTCGCCGACGACGACCGCTCGCAGTCGCGACGGACGTTCAGGATCGATCGGATCGAGTCGGTCGAGGAGACCGGTCGTACGTTCGACGTCGAGGAGTCCACGTCGCCGCCCGAACGATTCTTCGACGACGTCGACGTGGCCAGGGCGACGATCCGCCTCGCCCCCGCCGCGCAGTGGGTGCTCGACCAGTATCCGATCGACGAGGTCGTCGAGATCGTCGAGGCCGGCGACGCTGCGGACGGGTGGGTCGAAGCCCGGCTCCCGGTGGCGAGCGATCGCTGGCTCGCCAAGCTGCTGATCCGGCTGGGCCCCGATGCCGTGCTCGTCGAGCCGGCCGAGAATCCCGCCGTGGCCCTCGCCCGCGAGGTGCTCGCCCGCTATCGAAACGACGGGTGAACGGCCTCAGCGTACGTAGAACGGCTCGAGCTGTCCGACGTCGGTGATGTCGTGGGCGGCGAGGAGGTGGGGGAGGATCGCCGCGGTCGCCGCTGCGTCACCGAGGGCGTCGTGGGGTCGCTCGAGCGCGACCCCGTAGCGCTCGCAGACGTCACCCAGGCGATGGGACAGCTCGCGGTCGGGGTCGAGGCGGCGCGACATCAGCAACGTGCACAACCGTGGATCGAGGCCGAGCCGCAATGGATCGTCGCTCGGTCGGCGCCGTGCAGCGCGAACGAGGAAGTCGCTGTCGAAGGCGGCGTTGTGGGCGGTGAAGACCGCTCCGCACATGCGTCGGCCGAGTTCGTCGAGCGCCTCGTCGAGGTGGGGAGCGCCGCGCAGGGTGCGGCGGGTGATGCCGTGGATGCTGGTCGGGCCGACGCGCTGCAACGGCCACCGGAGCTTGACGAGTGACGACCACTGGTCGACGACGGTCCCGTCGGCCTCGACGACGACCATGCCGAGCTGCAGGATCCGGTGCCGGCGCGTGTTCAGCCCACTGGTCTCCAGATCGACGACGGCGAAGCGGGGCAGGGCCACGGGCGACACCCTAGACAGCGGGTGTCACACCCGGACCTGGCCGCAGGCGTCAGCCGCTCTGGTGCTGCAGTCGTGCTCGCACGCCGATCGGCGCCGACACGGTGAACCCGGCGAGGTGGCGGTCCTCCTCGGATTCGCCGCCCCAGTAGCCGTACTCGTGGTTGGTCCGGGCGTGCGTGCGACACGGCGTCTGCACCGGACACGATGAACACAACTTGTCGGCCTTGGCCTCGCGCCGGGCACGCGCCTGGGGACGCTCCGCCTTGGGTGGGAAGAACAGCCGCGTGCGCCCCTTGCATGCTGCGTACTCCTGCCAGGGGGTGTCGTACTCGTAGTCGAACAACTCTGCCACGGCCACCGGGGGCTCCCTTCGTGCTCGTGAGCGGCGGGAAACCGGAGGGGTTGACTTCTCCCACCGCTCGATTTAACACTAAATGTTCGGAGCCGGAGCTGCAACCGGATTTTCCCGATTTCGCGAACGTCGTGTGCGACGGTGTGCGCCGCGGTGGCCCCAGTCGCCGCTCAGAGCAGTTCGGCGGCCAGGCTGGCGACGTCGCTGCGCTCGCAGGCCGTCAGCGTGATGTGCCCGAAGCAGGGCTGGCCGGCGAACGCCGAGGCCAGCACGCTCAGTGCGTTGTTCGACTCGCCGAGGTACGGGGCGTCGATCTGGCTGGTGTCGCCGGTGAAGATCACCTTGGTGCCGTCGCCGACGCGGGTGAGGATCGTACGCAGCGTCGTCGGCTCGAGATTCTGGGCCTCGTCGATGACCACGAACTGCTGTTGCAGCGACCGGCCGCGCAGGAACGTGACCGACTCGAGCGACAGCTGGCCCCGTGTCGTCAGTTCGTCGACCATCGTGCGCGCGTCGTTGATGCTGCCGCGGTCGGTGAGGGCGACGACGGCGTCGTGGATCGCCGCCATCCAGGGATCGAGTTTCTCGTCGAGGCCGCCGGGCAGGAACCCGACGTCGGCGCGCCCGACCGGGACCAACGGACGGTAGACCGCCAGCCGCTCGTAGCAGTTCTGCTCGACGACCTGTTCGAGCCCGGCGGCGATCGCCAGGATCGTCTTGCCGGTGCCGGCGCGCCCGTCGAGGGCGATCACTGCGATGTCGGGGTCGAGGAGCAGTTCGAGGGCGAAGCGCTGCTCCTTGCTGCGAGGCCGAAGGCCCCATGCTTCGGGGGTGTGCTGGGACAGCAGCACGAACTCGCCGTGCACCGCTCGCACCAGCGCCGACTGTGATCCGGCGCGCAACACGGCGAACTCGTTCTCGTTGAACTCGACCGCCGTGTCGGACACGACGGCGTCGACGGCGATCGCACCGGCCGCATACAGGCAGTCGATCGTCTCGTAGGGCGCCTCGACCGTCGTCCACCCGACCGTGGGTCGGTCGCGGTCGGATCGGGTGAGGCGGTGTTCGGCGGCGTCGACACCGAGGTGCGCCGCCTTGATGCGCAGTGCCGCATCGTTGCTGATCATCGTCGTGGGGCCGAAGTCGGATTGGCCGATCGCGGCGCCGATGATGCGGTTGTCCGGCACGGCGGGGTCGAGACCGTGCTCGACCAGCAGGTGCTTGCGGATGTTGTTGATCTCGATCTGCAACGTGGCGGTGCCGTTGCCGGTCGGCACCGGCTCGGCGAGCGAGCCGCCGTGGGCCACGCGCAACTCCTCGAGTGTCCGTAGCGCGGTTCTGGCCGATCGACCGACGTCGTCGGGGCGGCTCTTGAGGCCGTCGAGTTCCTCGACGACCGTCAGCGGCACGATCACGTCGGCGTCGCAGAACTCCAGGACGCACGTCGGGTCGGCGATCAACACCGACGTGTCGACCACCAGTCGGGTCCGCTGCACCTCCTTCGTCGGCTCGGACCCGTTCGGCGCCTGGTGCGGCGTGCGGGTCGGTGCGTCAGCGGACGGAAGCAGGTCGGTCACCATCACTCCTCGGCGGATGCCTCGTGGACTCGATTCGGATCTGTCATACCCAACGGATGCAGTTTGTACTCCAGCCGTCGCGGTCCCTGGTGGATGCCCCCGATGCCCAATACCGGCAAGGCTCAGTTGCGCTTGTCATTGCAAATGCAACGACATCGGTGCTTGAACATCGATGCTCGTACTCGGTCACATGGTCGTGTTCCGCCGATGAACCGGGGGAAACGGTCTCGGCGCCAAGCGCCGGGGTGAACAGCATCAACACCCATCCGAAAGAGGACTCCATGGCAACCAAAGCAGAACTGATCGACGCAGTGGCCGACGCCGCCGGCGTGTCGAAGGCCGACGCAGAGCGCACGCTCGGCGCCTTCTTCGACCACGTGGTCGACGCAACCAAGAAGGGCGAGAAGGTCGCATGGCCCGGCTTCGGCTCGTTCAGCACCACCAAGCGCAGCGCTCGTACGGGCCGCAACCCGCAGACGGGCGCCCCGGTGCAGATCAAGGCGTCGACGGCCATGAAGTTCAGCGCCAGCTCGACGCTGAAGTCCGCGCTGAACAGCAAGTGATCTGATGGCTGCCAAGAAGGCTCCGGCCAAGAAGGCTCCGGCGAAGAAGGCGCCTGCGAAGAAGGCTCCGGCCAAGAAGGCGCCGGCCAAGAAGGCTCCGGCCAAGAAGGCTCCGGCCAAGAAGGCTCCGGCCAAGAAGGCTCCGGCGAAGAAGGCGCCGGCGAAGAAGGCTCCGGCGAAGAAGGCTCCGGCGAAGAAGGCTCCGGCGAAGAAGGCTCCGGCGAAGAAGGCTCCGGCGAAGAAGGCTCCGGCGAAGAAGGCTCCGGCCAAGAAGGCTCCGGCCAAGAAGGCTCCGGCCAAGAAGGCTCCGGCCAAGAAGGCTCCTGCCAAGAAGGCGCCGGCGAAGAAGGCTCCGGCCAAGCGCTGAACGCCATCGAGACGGTTGCACGAACGAGGGGCCTGCGGGCCCCTCGTTCCGCGTCCCGGGTCAGGTGCGGGTGGTCACAGGTCGGCGATCAGCTTGAACACCTCGGCGGCGTCCATGTCGAACGGCCGCCCGAGATCGCCGAGACGGTTACGGATCCGCTGGCCGAATGCTGCGAGCTGTGCATCGTCGACCGCCTTCATCGTCGACTCGAACTGGCTGACATGGGCGGCGAGCGCATCGAGCTTGGTGTCGACGAACCCGCTGACGTCCTCGGCGTGGTCGGGCGCGTCGGCCTCCCACAGCAGCAGCGCCTCGGGCCGGTGGTGGGCGATGCCGTGATCTCGGAAGAAGTGGGGGTCGCGTGCAGCGACGATGCCCTCGCACGCGAGCAGACCGGCATGGCGGTGATCCGGGTGCAGCCGGTAGCGCTTCCACGGGTCGTGGCCGAGGACTACCTGTGGACGCAGCTCGCGGATGATGCGAGCGACCTCACCGCGGGTGGCGAGATCGCTGTCGAGTTCGCCGTCGACGCGTCCGAGGAATCGCACCTCGCCGGCATTGGCGCCGGCGAGTCGGCGGGCCGCCTCGCGCTGTTCCTCCTGGCGTCGGTGCGCCAGTGCCGCCACGTCGACGTCGGGATCCCAGGTTCCCTTGGAGCCGTCGGTGCACACCAGGTGATGGATCACGCAGCCGTCGGCGGCCCACTTCGCGAGGAGGCCGCCGCACCCGAACTCGACGTCGTCGGGATGGGCGCCGATCGCCAGCGCCGATGCGGGCGTGGCGAGGTGGGTGGTGGTGGAAGTCGCCAGGGAGGTCGAGTTCAACGGGTTGGGTTGGCCGGGCTCGTTGGCAGCCATGGGGGAAGCACCTCCGCGATCAGGGGATGGGTGAGATCCCGCGCGGTGTCGAGATCGAGGGACAACTGGGGGTCGCAGCGCACCTGCACCGGAACCTCGGCGAACGCCAACGCCTGCTCGAGGTGCCGGGTGAACGAGCCACCTCCGTAGGCAGCTCGCAGCCGGTGTGTCGCCGGGAACGACATCACGTTCGTGCCGTCGTGGCGGCGGTCGGGCACCAGCGTGATGCTGCCCTCGCACGCGACGTCGAGCAGGGCGTCGGGGAGCGCGATGTCGGCATGGCTCACCAGGATCTGATCGAAACCGCTGGCGGCGATGTGGTCGACGCCGTCGTCGACCGCGCCGTTGAGGCCGAGGCCGGCGCCCCAGATCACCCGGGCTCCCATCCGTTCTGCCCATGCCGCGACCTGGTCGTCGTCGCACGCCACGAACGTCGGGATCTCGGCGACCACGTCGAGCACGCCGCTCGCCATCCATTCGGCGAGGCGCGCCCGGTCGTCGGCGCTGAGCACACCCGTGAGGCGGCCCTTTGCCGCCGTGAAACGCTTGACCGGGACCAGGACGGCGAGACGCACTGACGCCACTGTACGAGCGTCGGGGTCCGGGTGGCGATGCAGCAGTACAGTGGCCGCAGACCGCCGCAGGCGCAGTCGGCGAGGCAACAGCGCAGAGCAGGAGCTGGGGGACGGACATGACCGCTACCGACATCAACGTGGCAGTGATCGGTGCGGGGTCGTGGGGTACGACGGTGGCGGCGCTCGCCGCGGTCAACACCCCGACCGTGCTGTGGGCGCGCCGAAGCGACCTCGCGGCCGAGATCAACGACGCCGGCGTCAACCCGGAGTACCTCCCCAACTTCACGCTGCCCGAGGCCCTGCGCGCCACCGATTCGCTCGACGACGCCGTCTCGCATGCGGACGTCGTCGTGATGGCGGTGCCGTCTCACGGATATCGCGACGTCGCCGTCGAGGCCGCGGCGTTCATCCGGCCCTGGGTGCCGGTGGTCTCGTTGTCGAAGGGCCTCGAACGCACCACCTTGAAACGGATGAGCGAGGTCACCGCCGACGCGATGCCCGGCCACCCCGTCGCCGTGCTCACCGGGCCCAACCTCGCCAAGGAGATCCTGGGTGGTCAGCCGGCCGCCAGCGTCGTCGCGATCGACGACGTCACGATCGCCAACGAACTGCAACGCATCTTCAGCCGCCCGAGCCTGCGCGTGTACACCAACGACGACGTCGTGGGCTGCGAGGTCGCCGGCGTCGTCAAGAACGTCATTGCGATCGCGGCCGGCATGGCTGAAGGCATGGGGTTCGGCGACAACACCCGCGCCACCCTGATCACCCGCGGCCTCGCCGAGATGACCCGCCTCGGCGTGGCGATGGGTGGGCACCCGGTCACGTTCGCCGGCCTCGCCGGCATGGGCGACCTGATCGCGACGTGCTCGTCGAAGCAGAGCCGCAACAATCAGGTCGGCCTCCAACTCGGTCGAGGCAGCACGATCGAGGAGATCCTGGCCGCGACGAACATGGTGGCCGAAGGCGTCAAGTCGTCGCCCAGCGTGCTCGACCTCGCGCGCCGGTACGGTGTCGAGATGCCGATCACCGAACAGGTCGTCGCCGTCTGCCACGAGCACCGTCCTGCGCCCGAAGCGCTCGCGGCCCTGATGCAGCGCAGCCGCAAAGGCGAATTCGACGCGTGAGCGCCGCCGATCTCGGCGTCGCCGACGTCGACCGCACCACCGACGCCACGCTGATCGGCGCCACGGGTGTGCCGTGCAGAGCGTGGGTGTCACCGTGCGGTGACGTCACGCCGTTGCGTGGACCGGGCGACGAGGTCACGTTGCAGTGGTTCGTCGCCGCCGAGGATCGCTGGCACGTGCCGACGGTCGAAGCAGCCGTTCGCCAACGCCGCATCGAGGGCACTCCGGTCGTCGAGACCCGGTTGCGCGTGCCCGAGGGCGATGCCGTGCAGCGGGTGTGGTCGGTCCCCGACGTCGGCGGGCTGACCGTCGTCGAGATCGAGAACGAGTCGCCCCTTCCGTTCGCGGTCGCCTTCGCCGGCACCCAGGTGCTCACCGAGCGTCCACCCGCCGACGTGCCGATCCGCGGGATCGACCTGCCTGCGGGCTCGATCGTGTTGCCCGTCGCCCATCGGGCATCGATCCGGGTGGCGATCCCGCACGATCCGTCCCGCTTCTCCACCTGGGCGCTGCCGGTGCTCGCTCCGGCGATGGCGATCGTGCGTGGCTGGGAGACGATCGTGCACCGCGCGAGCCGGCTGGTGCTGCCCGATGCCGGGCTCGGCGACGCCGTCGTCGCCGCCCGCAGCGACCTGCTGCTCGCCGGGCCCGTCGATGCCGGCGCCGACGCGATCGGGTTCCTGCTCGATGTCGCCGAACTCGGCCGGCTCGGCGACGACGCCGATGCGTGGATGCCCGAGATCGTCGAGCCGATCGCATCGATCGCCCGATCGAACGACGCCGAGGTCGAGTTGGCCCTGCGTGCCTGTGAGCGCTTGGCGGTGTCCGCCGGCGACGACCGGGCCGCGGGCGACATCGCCACCATCCGTCGCCGGCGAGTGCGCGACGGCCGCGGCGCCGTGTCGAACGGGCGCACGACGTCGTCGTTCTCGGATCTACGGCGCGAGCGCTCCGTCGGGCGTTTCGTCGCCCAGGTCGAGCAACGCATCGCCGACGAGGGCCGCCTGCTGTCGCTCGGCATTCCCCGCCGTTGGCTCGGGTCGAACTTCGAGGTCCACGGCGTGCCGACCGGGCCGCACTCGACCATCGGGTTCGCGGTGCGCTGGCACGGTGAACGACCGGCGGTGTTGTGGGAGCAGCACGGGCCGGCGCAAAAGCTGAGCGCCCCCGCTGTCGACCCGGCGTGGTCGAGCGATGCGATGTCGGGTGAAGCGCTCTGGGCGGCGCCGCCGCAACCGAAGCGCATCGGCGTCAGCATCGATCTCGGTCTCGATCCCGGCGATCGCTGACCGGGGACGGGTGGCGTCGTGAGCCGGGTCGTGTCCCGTCCGAAGCAGTCGAAGAAGCGGGCCCCCACGCGTGCGATCGAGAAGGAATTGTGGGAGCGCGGCCACGACGTGGTCGTCGGAATCGACGAGGTCGGCCGCGGCGCCTGGGCCGGACCGCTCTCGGTCGGCGCCGCCATCTTGCCCCGCGACACGCGCGTGAACGGCGTCCGGGATTCCAAGCTGCTCACCGAGCGTGAACGCGAAGCGCTCTTCGACAAGCTGGCCCAGTGGTGCGTCGCCTGGTCGGTGGGTTCCGCCAGCCAGGAGGAGTGCGACGCCCTCGGGATGTCCGCGGCGCAGAAGCTGGCGGCGCGCCGCGCGATCGACGGGTTGGGGGTCGAGGCCGACGTGGCGGTGACCGACGGCAAGTGGGACTTCGTGTCACCGGCGGTGCCCCACGTCGAGTTGGCGGTCAAGGCCGACCTGCGCTGCCTGAGCGTGGCGACGGCCAGCATCCTCGCCAAGGTGGTGCGCGATCGGGAGATGCGCGCCCACGCCGAGAGCTACTCGAACTGGTCGTTCGACACCAACAAGGGCTATCCGTGTCCGGTGCACAAGGCGGCGCTGCTCGCCTACGGCCCGTCGGCGATCCATCGCCGCACGTGGGTGTTCATGGACCACTACGTCCCGTGGACCGCCATCCGCCGCACCCCGCCCGCCGGCCAGTCGTCGCTGTTCTGACCGAGGTGTCCGAGACACGACGCCGTCCTTCGTTCCGGTCGTGATCCGGTCTGGTCTCAGAGGCTGATCGCGTGGAAGGTCGGCCGGTAGTCGGCGAGGTGGCTTGCGGTTTCGGAGCCGTTCCATCGGTTGTGGCCGATCGACCAGATGTGTTGTCCGCTGCTGTCGTTCCAGGGGATCCATGCGGCGAAGTAGGTGTTGCAGAGCGACACCTCGCAGTTGCGTGGCTCGTCGACCGATTCGACGTGCAGGAACGGTCCGTGGGGATCCGCTGCAGCACCGAAATCGATCGTGGTGCCCCACCAGTCGTCACGTTTTTGCACGAGGATGAACCGTGTGCCGTCGAAGCTGATCTGTGCCGGGTTGTTGCCCGAGCCGACGAATGTCGCGTCGATGACGGGAATTGCCGCTGTGCTGTGGGCGCTCCAGTGCGAGCCGTCCCAGTACTCGCGTTCGGCATCGAAGCGGCCGAGCGGAACCCGGGCGAGCTTGACGTCGACGGCGCATTGGGCGATTCCCAGCATCGTGTCGTGGCCGAACTGTTGGTAGCAGTGCGAGTACAGGTAGGTGTGCTCGGCATCGCTCGTGACGCTCCACCCGTACAGCTCGCCCGATCCGATCGACTCCTCGAGGACCTCGACGGTGCGGAGTGTGAGCGCATCGAGCACCACTCGTCGTAGTGCAGTCGGGCGTGTCCGGCTCAGATACGACGCGCCGGTTTCGTTCATCTGGACCACGAACAGGTGGATCTGGGCGCCGTCGGTACTGGTTCCGCCGCCGAGGATCCAGTGCCATTGGTGCATGTGTGACGTCTCGTCGGTGAAGAGCCATGACCGTGCACCGTCGTTGAGCAGGCTGAAGCATCGGCCCGATTGGATCATGGCGGCGTTGTGCACGAGGGTGCCGTTGATGAAGGCGTCCTGGAACGTCCACAGCACCCGATCGTCTGCGAGGCGCAGTGTTCGCTGGTAGTCGGCGCCCTGGAAGGCCCCGATCGGTTGGGAGAAGAAGTCGGAGATGTCCTGTGCATCGAGACCTGCCGCGCAGTGCTCGCCGACGTCGCGGGAGCCGAGAGGACCGAAGGGGTCGTCCACGATGCCAGGACGAGACCGCATCTGTGGCTCTTGCCGGCTGGTCGCCGGTATCGGGATCCGTGCGGCCCCGGCCATGTCGGCGCCTCGATTCGTCGTGTCGCTGAGGGGCGTGCGCAGAGGCTCGGCCGGGCGGACTGGCGGCGTCGGTGCTTGCACGGCTACCACCGCGACGGCCGGAGGATTCGACGCTCGTGGCGCAGCGTGTGCGTGTCGGATCGACACGATCGAGCCGGCCACGAGCGCCGAGGAGACGCCGACGAGGATCGTCGTCCCGATCGAAACGTTCCTGCTGAAGGCCCGGCGATGCGATGGTGGCACGCTGTGCGACACTGACCTGGTGGGGTCTGCTGAAATCTCGGTGATTCCGGAGGCCATGACGGCTCCTCTCGTCGTGCCCGTCGCAGCGACGAGCGGTGTGGAGGTGACCGTCGTCGTCGAGGCCCAAGGCCCGCTGATGGGTGGGCAAGATCCGGAAAAACCGAGCCTTTACCGGCATCGGCCACGATGCCCCGAGCCGATCCGACCCACCGGCTGAACGGACCGACGATGGCGACACCGCACTCCACCGACCTGCACCCGACGACCGCAGCTCCCAGCCGAGAGGCGGCGCCGGACGACAGCCAGGTGGCGAGCGTGCAGGTGCTGGGACCGCTCAGCGTGCGCATCGGTGGGCGACCCGTCGATGTCGGAGGCCCCAAGCCGACCCTGCTGCTGGCTCTGCTCGTCGCGCGTGCCGGCGCCGTCGTCTCGTGGCACGCCCTGATCGACGGACTGTGGGGCGACGATCCCCCTCCGACGGCGCGCAAGGCCGTTCAGGTCCACGTGTCGAACCTGCGACGGACGCTCGGCGACGACTTCCCGCTGCGCACCTCAGCCGGTGGCTACCTGCTCGATGCCGACGCCGTTTCGATCGACGCACAGCGATTCGAACGAACCGTCGACTCGGCCGGCCGGACGGTGTCGAGCGATCCTGCTGCGGCGGCGGCAGGGTTGCGCGATGCACTCGCTTGGTGGAGTGGTCCTGCGTATGCGGGTCTCGGCGACTGCGATGCGCTGGCACCGACGATCGCACGGCTCACCGAGTTGCGTCTCCACGCACAGTCGCTCTGGTACGAGGCGCGCCTCCGTCTCGGCCAGCATGTCGAGATCGTCGGCGACCTCGACGCCCTGACCACCGACCACCCGTATCGCGAGGATCTTCGCCGACTCCACATGCTCGCTCTGTACCGCTCGGGTCGCCAGACCGAGGCGCTGCGGGTCTATTCGCGTACTCGTGCGCTGCTGGTCGAGGAACTCGGCATCGAGCCGTCGGCGGAGCTTCGCGAGCTCCATGCGAAGATTCTCGACCAGTCGCCGGACCTCGAGCTCGTCGTCGCGGTCGACGACGAACTCCACCACGACCGTCGCCGAGCCAACGGGTACGAACTGCGCGACCGCCTCGGCGCCGACGACATCGGCGTCGTCTACAGCGCCTATCAGACATCGACCGGGCGCGAGGTCGCCGTCAAGGTCATCCTGGCCGAGTATGCGAATCGTCCCGAGTTCGTCGAGCGGTTCGAAGCCGACGCCCAACACGTCGCCGGCCTCGAACACCCGCACATCGTCTCGTTGTACGACTTCTGGCGAAGCCCCGAGGGTGCCTACCTGGTGATGCCGTACGTGCGCGGCGGCAATCTGCGCCGCTCGATCGACTCGACACGGTGGGCTCCGGCAGCGGCGATGCGTGTGCTCGACCAGGTGGGGTCCGCCCTCGGACACGCGCACCGTCGCGGAATCGTGCACGGGGACCTGAACTCGACCAAGGTGCTGCTCGACGACGACGCCAATGCCTATCTCTTCGACTTCGGCATCGCCCGCCGCCGGCGTTCGGCTGACGCCGCGAGCGACCAGGGAGTCGTCGACGACATCCGTGCCTTCGGGTTGCTCGTCCACGAGCTGTTCACCGGGAGTCGGACCGGTGCCGACGAACCGATGGATTCCGTGCACTGGACGCGTGACGATCTGCCGCAGGGTCTCGACGACGTCATCGCCCGCGCCATGCACGCGGACCCCGCACGACGCTACGGCCGCATCGGCGACTGCGTCAGGGCGTTGCGCCAGGTGTTCGGCGCCGATGTCACGACCGGTCCGGCACCGCCGGACGTCGACGTCGACGTGCGCAATCCGTACAAGGGGCTGCGCGCCTTCGCCGAGGTCGACGCCGATGACTACTTCGGACGCGATCGCCTGGTGGAGGAGTTGTGGCAACGGACCTCGCTCAACCACCTGACCGTCGTCGTCGGGCCGTCGGGTTCCGGCAAGTCGAGCCTGGTCAAGGCCGGCCTGGTGCCGCGCGTGCGTCGTGAGGGACTGCGCCCCGGCCGGCCGACGCTGGTGACCGAGATGTATCCGGGTTCGTATCCGTTCGAGGAGCTGGAAGCGGCGCTGCTGCGGGTCGCCGTCGACCGTCCGGTCGACCTGCTCGCCGACCTCGTCGCCGACGATCGGGGGCTGCTGCGGGCGACGAAGCAGATTCTCCCCGATGACGACAGCGATCTGCTGCTGGTGATCGACCAGTTCGAAGAACTCTTCTCGCTGACCGCCGATGCGTCGGTGCGCCGGTCGTTCCTCGACAGCCTCGTCACGATCGGCCGGGACGACCGGTCGCGGGTGAGCGCCGTCGTCACGATGCGCGCGGACTTCTTCGATCACCCGCTCGAGCATGCGGCATTCGGCGAGCTGATGGCCGCCGGGCTGGTCACGGTGGCGGTGCCCGATCAGGACGATCTCGCCCGTGCGATCAGCGAACCGGCCCGCGCCGCCGGGCTGGAACTGGAAGCCGGACTGGTGCCGATCATCACCCGCGACGTCGCCGGTGAACCCGGTGCGCTCCCGCTGATGCAGTACGCGCTCACCGAACTCGTCGGGGCCAGAGACGGGCGCCAGCTCACGATCGACGCCTACGAACGCACCGGAGGAGTGATCGGGGCATTGTCGAGCCGGGCCGAGGACATCTTCCTCGGGCTGCCGGCGTCGGCTCGACACGTCGCCGAGGAGGTGTTCGTCCACCTGGTGGCCGTCGACGAGGACAGCGACGACACCCGTCGACGGGTGCGGCGCAGCGAACTCGACGCGATGGGTTTCAACGGGACGGCGCTGGATGTGGTGATCTCGGCGTTCGGGTCGTTCCGGCTGTTGTCGTTCGATCACGACCCGGTCACTCGAGGCCAGACGATCGAAGTTGCGCACGAGGCCCTCATCCGCGAGTGGCCGCGATTCCGCGACTGGATCGACGAGCGACGGGAGGGCCTCGTCCTGCAACGGCGCCTCCAACTCGCAGCTGCCGATTGGGAACGCAACGGTCGTGACGTCAGCTTCCTGCTGCGTGGAGGCCGCCTGGAGCAGTACCAGCGGTGGGCCGAGTCGACGGACCTCCGCGTGACCGTGCACGAACGGGAGTTCCTCGACGAGGCCGAGCGGCGCGAGGCCGACGCGATCGCAACGGCCACGCGTCGCCGTCATCACCTGGTGGTCGTCTTCGCGATGCTGGCTGCCGTCGCCGTCGGCGTGGCCGCGATTGCGATCGTGCTCCGCAACCGAGCCGATGAGGCAGCGATCGCTGCAGGGCTCGCAGTCGACGAAGCCGAGTCGCAACGCGCGATTGCCGAACGTGCGACCGGCGAGGCCGAGCAGTTGCGAACGGCGGCCGAGCGGCGCGCTCTGGTCGACCGCGCACGCGCTGCGGGTCTCACCGCTGCCGACATCGCCGACGAGGACCCCGAAGCGGCCGTGATCGTCGGCCTGGAGGGCGCAGCCCTCGCCGACGAGGTCGCAGAGGCGGTACCGGAGGTGATCCGTGGGCTCTGGCACGCCGTCAGCGCCCAGTGGGCGAAGACCCGGTTCGTCGAGATGCGTTTCGACGCCGGGCGGCAGAAGTTCGGAAGTTTCGGGCAGGGCGTCTCCGTCTCACCGGATGGTCGACGGGGTGTCTCGACGGTGGCGGACGAGGTCGTCGGGCGCAGTGAACTGCTCGGCGGCAGGAGCGCATCGACATGGACGTCGGCGACCGCAGTCACCGATCTCGCCACCGGCGAGGTGGTCAGCACGCTGGCGAACGGCGACGGACTGCCCCTGTACTCCACGTGGGATCCGGCGACCGGTGAGGTGGTCACTGCGAACGGCGACGGGTCGGTGACCTGGTGGGATTCCTCGAGCGGCGAGGCGGTCCATCGCGAGCAGCTCACTGACGGGCCGCTGTGGCACGTGGCGGTCGACGGCGCCCACCTCGCAACCTCCGAGAACATCGACGACGTCGATGGACGGTCGATCGCCGTGCTCCGTGATCGTGCGACCCTGCAGCCGATCGTCGAGGTGCCCGATGCGCTCTGGTCGACACTGTCACCCAACGGCAGGTGGTGGGCGACGGCTTCGATGCAGGGCGAGATCGTGTTCCACGACGTGCGCAACGGCGCCGAGGTGTTCCGCACGCAGCCGACGGGGTGGGCGCAGAATGTGCTGACGGCGGCGGACTGGGCGGGTGACGACGACGCGATGTGGCTCGTGCGCGGCAGCGCACTACTGCGCATCGACCTCGCGGCCGGTGGAGCCGAGTCGGTCGTGTCGCCTGACGTCGTCGCCGAGAGTGGCTCGTCGACCGAGCGCTCGTGGGCTGGTGCGCCGCCGCACGTGCGGACGAGCCCTGACGGCAGACTGCTCGCCGTCGGAGCTTCGAACACCCGCGTCTACATCCGCGGCGTCGACGATGATCAGCGGCTCGCAATTCTGGAGGGCCACCGAGCTCCGGTCGATGCGGTGGACTGGTTGCCCGACGGTTCGGGTCTCGTGTCGGTCGACCAGTCGGGCACCGCAGTGGTCTGGGACCTCGCGGGATCCAATCGGCCGCCGCTGCCGTCGGTCAGCACGAGCGAGAATCCGATCACGCATGCGCGATTCGCAGGCGGTCTGGTGCTCCTGGCAGGTCGCTCCGGGTCGGGCGTCCTCGTCGACGCCTCCTCGGGCCGAAACGTGCTCGAGTTCGGGCTGGCGACGGCGCGTGAAGATCTCGCTGTGGTGGCGAACGAGACGGTCGGAGTCTTCGTTGCGCCGTCCGACGGCGGCCTGCGCCTCTACGACGTCGGCGAGGGCCGGTGGATCCGCGAGTTCGTCGTCGACGGGATCGATCGACCACTGGCGCTGTCGGAGGACGGTACGAAGCTGCTCGCAGGAACGTCGGCGTCGTCGGCGGCCGGAGACGAGCCGGCCACGGTCATGATCGACACGACGACGGGCGACGTGCTGTGGCGTTTCGATCGGTTCTTCACGGACTCGGCACTCTTCGTCGGCGACGACGTCATGGTGGCGGGATTCAGAAGCCAGAGATATGTGAACTGGCTGATTGCACTCGATGCGTCAACCGGGCAACGGCTCGCCGAGAGCACGAGATCGTGGACGACCCTCGCGATGGCGGCGTCGCCCGATGGCCGACAGATCGCGACCGTACGCAGCGACGGTCGGATCTCGATGTACGACCTCGAGCTGTTCCTCGACAGTCCGACGCGCCGAGCGCCGGCGGCCTTGGACACGGCCGACGAGCCCGTGAACCAGCTCGTCTACTCGACGGACGGAGGCACCCTGTTCGGTGCGGGGCGCGACGGTGCGGTGCGAGCGTGGGACGCTTCGACGCTCGAGGAGCTCTGGTCCCTCGACGCCGGAGCGTCGACGTCGGGGCCCTGGGTTCACGACGATCTGTTGTGGTTCGCAGTGCCGATCGACGCACCTACGGGCGACGGCGACGGCGGGTTCGGTCTGGCGGCGATCCCGTTCGATCAGGAGTCGATCGCCGAGTGGGCCGCCACGACGGTCACGCGGAATCTCACCGACAGCGAGTGTCAGAAGTACCTCGACGGACGCTGCAACGTCCACTTCGATCTCCCCTGACCGCAACGCTCCCCGTTTGGTTTGCGTCGAAATTCCGGTGGGCCGCCCCACCGAAACCCTCACGCAAACGTGATGGGGAGTGCCTCGAGGAGGGTGAGGACGGCATCGGGGTCGGCGAGGCGGTGGCGCGCGATCGTGTCGGCGCCGCCGACCTTGATCGTGACGTCGTCGGCTCCGAGCCGGGCGAACGCCTCTTCGTCGGTCACGTCGTCGCCGATGAAGACGGTCGTGGCGACACCCAGACGGTCGGCCAACTCCACGAGCGCGCTGCCCTTGTCGGCGTGGCGGGCGAAGGCCTCCAGCACGCCGCTGCCCGCCTTGGTCGTCGCTCCGTCGATCGCACCCGCATCGTCGGTGAGTTCCGCGAGTGCGGCGGCTGCGGATGCGTCGTCCGCCTCGCGCACGTGGAGCACGACGCTGGCCGGCTTGTGTTCCACCCAGGCGCCCTCGCCGGCGCGTTCGGCTGCTCGGGTGGCGGCAGCTTCGAGCCGTTCCAGCCGGTCCTGCTCGTCGTCGCTGAGCGGTGCCAGCGGCCGGTCGCGGGTCTCCATGCCGTGCGAGCCGATCACGGCCACGTCGTCGCCGAAGCCGAACTGGCGCAGCCCGGCGAGAGAACGGCCGGAGACGACCGCGACGTGCACGCCGTCGATCCGGGCCGCGAGGCTGACCGCAGGCCCCATCCCGCCGAGCAGGACGGCGTCGTCGGCGTGGTCGACGATGGGGGCGAGCACCCCGTCGACGTCGAGTCCGATCAGCATCGGTCGTGGGCGGGATGCGACGAGGCGGGCGATGTCGACCGGGTCGTCATAGTCGTCGTAGACGGTCACGACGCCAGTCTGCTCAGTCGGATGAGGCCGGGGGAGAACCGGCGGCGGCGAGCTGCGACAGGAACCGGTCGGCCCAGCCCTTGACGTCGCTCTTGCGGATCTGATCGCGCAGTCCCGCCATCCGGCTGCGGCGCTCGTGACGGTCCATCTCGACGGCGGTGATGATCGCCTGTTGCAGTGCGTGATCGTCGTGCGGGTTGACCAGCACGGCGTCGGTCAGCTCGTCGGCGGCACCGGCGAACTCCGACAGCACGAGCACACCGTCGCCGTCGATGTGCGACGCGGCGTACTCCTTGGCGACGAGGTTCATGCCGTCGCGGAACGGCGTCACGAGCATCACGTCGCCGGCGCGGTACAGAGCGATCAGCTCATCGAACGGCAGCGTCTGGTACAGGTAGTGGACCACCGGCAGTCCGAGGCGGCTGAAGCGACCGTTGATCTCGCCGACCAGCCGCTCGACCTCGTGGCGTTCGTCCTGGTAGTGCTCGACGGCCTCACGGGTGGGTGTTGCGACCTGCACCAGCACGTGGCGCTCGGGGTCCAGTTCACCGGATTCGAGCAGCGCAGCGAACGCCTTGAGCCGAAGGCCGATGCCCTTGGTGTAGTCGAGGCGATCGACACCGAGCAGGATCACCTCGGGGTCACCCAAGCGCGCGCGGATCTGACTCATCCGCTGACGCGCCGAGCGGCCGGCGGCGACCCCTTCGACCTCGCCGACGTCGATCGAGATCGGGAACGCACCGACGATCGTGCGCCCGGCGGCGTGCTCGATCATGTTGTCGTGGTCGTCGACGCCGAGCAGCTCGTGTGCGGCGGCGGCGAAGTTGGTGGCGTCCTTCGGACGCTGGAATCCGATCAGGTCGCAGCCGAGCAGCCCGGCGACGACGTCGGTGCGCCACGGCAGCCGGGAGAACAGTTCGTACGGCGGGAACGGGATGTGCAGGAAGAACCCGATGGTGACGTCGTCGCGCCGCTGGCGCAGCATCGCCGGGACGAGCTGCAGCTGGTAGTCGTGGATCCACACGATCGATTCGGTGGGGGCGACGTCGGCGATCGTGGCGGCGAAGCGCTCGTTGACGGCGACGTAGGCGTCCCACTGCTCGCTCGAGTAGGTCGACTCGCGCAGTGCGTCGTGGTAGAGCGGCCACAGTGCATCGTTCGAGAAGCCCTCGTAGTAGAGCTCGATCTCCTCGGCGCTGATCGGCACGGGGTACAGGTCGACGCCTTCGACCTCGAACGGTTCGGTGTCGTCGTCGGAGTTGCCGGTCCATCCCACCCATGTGCCACCGGTGTCGCGCAACATCGGTAACAGTGCGCGCACGAGCCCGCCGGGGCTCGCCGTCCAGCCGTCGTCGGTGCGCATCACCGGCAGCCGGTTGGCGGCCACGACGATCGGGCGTTCGGGCAGGGGCGCCTCGTGGGCGAGCGGGAAGTCGGGGGGAAGGCTCATTCGATACGCGAGAGTGCTTGTTCGAGGTCGGCGACCAGGTCGGCGGCGTCCTCGATGCCCACCGACAGCCGCACGAGGTTGTCGGGCACTTCGAGCGGCGAGCCGGCCGCAGATGCGTGGGTCATCGCCCCCGGATGCTCGATCAGGCTCTCGACGGCACCGAGCGACTCGGCGAGCGTGAAGACGTCGGTGGACGCAGCAACGGTCATCGCCGCGTCCCTGCCCGCTCGGACCGTGAACGACACCATCCCGCCGAAATCTCGCATCTGCTTGGCGGCTGCGGCATGGCCGGGATGGTCGGGCAGCTGCGGGTACAGCACCCGGTCGACGGCCGGGTGCCCGATCAGCAGATCGACGACCGCACGGGCGTTCTCGCAATGACGGTCCATCCGCACGGCGAGCGTCTTGACGCCGCGCAGCACCAGGTAGCAGTCGAACGGCGCCGGGACCGCACCGGCGGCGTTCTGCGTGAAGCGCAGCCGGTCGGCGAGCTCGTCGTCGTTCACTGCGACGAAGCCGCCGATCACGTCGCTGTGGCCACCGAGGTACTTCGTGGCCGAGTGCACCACGAGGTCGGCGCCGAGCGTCAGCGGTCGTTGCAGGTACGGCGTGGCGAAGGTGTTGTCGACGACCGTGATCGCACCGCGGTTCGCCGCGATCTCGGCGATTGCCTCGATGTCGAAGCACGTCAGCAACGGGTTGGTCGGGGTCTCCAGCCACACCATGCCGACGTCGTCGGGCCAGTTGGCCCGCAGCCCGTCGAGATCGGTGAGGTCGACCGCGGTCCACGGGAACCCGAGCGGGCTCCAGACCTTGGAGATCAGCCGGAACGTGCCACCGTAGGCATCGTTGCCGAGCAGGATCCGTTGGCCCGGACGGAGCAGCCGCAGGATGTTGTCCTCGGCGGCGAGACCGCTGGCGAATGCGAGGCCGTGCGTGGCGTCCTCCAGCGACGCCACCTGGGCTTCGACCGCCGAGCGCGTCGGGTTGCCGGAGCGGGAGTACTCGAATCCCTTGTGCTCGCCGACGCCGTCCTGGGCGAACGTCGTCGACAACGAGATCGGCGTGACCACTGCGCCGGTGGTCGGTTCGGGATCCTGGCCGGCGTGGATCGCGCGGGTGGCGAATCCGTGGCGAGTGGTGGCTTCGTCGAGATCACCCATCGTCAGACACCGTACCGGAGCCACCCTCGAGGGCGGCTTCGGCGACGGCGCTGAAGTAGGCAAGTACATCCGTACGGGTGAGCACACTCAACGGTCGACCGCCCGACAGCACGAGCAGCGCCGGTGCGGTCTCGAGCATCGCGACGGCCAACTCCAGCTTCTGGCCGACGCCGATCGTCGGGAGCTTGGGGCCCATCACCTTCTCGACGGGGGTGGACATGACGCCCGGATCGCGATGGATGGCCTCCATCAACTCGAGTTCGTCGATCGAGCCGGACACCTCGGCGGCGGCGAACGGTGGCGTGTTCTTGCACACCGGCAGCTGGCTGACGCCGGTGGAGCGCATCAACTCGATCGCCTCGGACACGAGCTGCTGGGGGTTGACGTACAGCAGGTTCTCGATCGACGCATTGCGGGTGTCGAGCACGGCCCCGACGCACTGTTCGCACTCGCGCAGGAAGCCGAAGTTGGCCATCCAGTCGTCGTCGAACACCCGCGACAGGTAGCCGCGGCCGGTGTCGGGGTTGAACACGACCACGACGTCGTCCGGTCCGGCAGCCTTGGCGACCTTGATCGCCGCTGCGACGGCCATGCCGCCCGAGCCGCCGATCAGGATCCCTTCGCGTTGGCTGACGTAGCGGGCGGTGAGGAAGCTCTCCTCGTCGCTGATCGGGATGATGTCGTCGAGCAACTCCGGCTCCCACGCCGCTGGGAAGAAGTCCTCGCCGACGCCTTCGACGAGGTAGGGCCGCCCCGACCCTCCGGAGAACACCGAGCCCTCGGGGTCGGCGGCGATGATCTTGATCTCGGGGTTCATCGACTTGAGGTAGCGGGCGACGCCCGTGATCGACCCGCACGTGCCGGCGCCGGCGATGAAGTGGGTGATGCGTCCCGCGGTCTGGCGCCAGATCTCGGGACCCGTGGTCTTCACGTGGGCCTCGGGATTGTGCGGGTTCTCGTACTGGTTGGGCCGGAACGCACCGAGTTCCTGGGTGAGGCGCTCGGCGACGCTGTAGTAACTCTGCGGGTCGTCGGGTTCGACGGCCACCGGGCACACGACCACTTCGGCGCCGTAGGCACGCAGCAGTGACACCTTCTCCGGCGCGACCTTGTCGGTCATGACGAACACGCAGTGATAGCCGCGCTGGGCAGCGACGATCGCGAGACCGACGCCGGTGTTGCCGCTCGTCGGTTCGACGATCGTGCCGCCCGGCTGGAGGAGACCGTCGCGTTCGGCGGCGAGAATCATCTCCAGCGCCGGGCGATCCTTCGCAGAACCACCCGGATTCGTCGCCTCGTTCTTCATCGCGAACACGCAGTCGATGCCTTCGAGCTCGCTGAGGCGCTTGAGGCGGATCAGCGGTGTGTTGCCGATCGTGTCGATCACCGAGTCGACGATCTCGGTGCCGGCGAGTCGAGCGTCGGAGCCGGCGTCGGTCATGGCCGAGACAGTACCCGTCGCGACCACATCGGAAAACCGGAGCGCCCGCGCATCGGATGTCCGTTCGTCCGGCGACCGATCATCCGAAGATCTTGCCGGCGAGACGGCCGGCGATCCCCGGCTCGGGTGGCTCGAAGCCCTCGGGCAGCAGCTCGGGATGATTCGCGACCAGGTGGGTGACGAGCTCACCGGCCGACGGGTTGACGAAGCCCCGGTCGCCGATCACCACGGTCGGCACGGTCTCGTTGCCCCTGGCGTGCTGACGAACGATCGCAGCGTCGGCGGGGTCGTCCCAGATGTCGTGCTCGACGCGTTCGATGCCCAGCTGGTCGAGCTTGCGCTGCAACATCGAACAGAAGCCGCAGCCCGGCCGCCAGTAGAGGTCGATGCGCGTTGCGGGGGTCGTCGCCGGTGAGGACGTGTCGTCGGCCATGCCGGGTGCAACGGTCCCGATGCCGTTCTATTCCCCGGCCCGGGCTGTGGAAGACTCCGGGAACCGGGGGCGCACCGGCGACGTCCAACTCAGAACCGGCGGGTCAGGGGATGCCGGACGTCGAGAGGGGACGCGATGACCATCGAATTCGACCAGATGGAGGTGACCGACGACGGCCGGGGCGGCGACGGGCGCACACGCCGTCGCGTGGTCGGCGGAGTCGTCGCTGCGATGCTGATCGCCGCGGCCGCAGGCGTCGGGTACGGGATCGGCCGTGGTGTCGAGCGTGACCCGGCCGACACCGCCAGCGGTGGCGCCGGCGCTGCAGCGTCCGATGATGCGGTGGCCGCAACCACGACGCCGACCACGACGCCGACCACGGTCCCGACGCCGTCGGCCACGACACTCGTGCAGTCGACCGACGCCGGGGCCGACGACGCAACCCGGCTGGAGGGCGGCGATGTGGCGATGGCGTCATCGGGTGGCGTCGGATATGCGGCATTCGGTTCGCAGCCGATGGAGACGCTGTTCGAACGCACGACCGACAGCGGCGTGGTGTTGCGTGTGCAGCTCGGCCAGCTCTGGGACACCGGCGTGGCGGGCGACTGGGGGGCCGGCGACTGGCGTCCCGCACCATGGTGCTTCGAGGCGGGTCAACTTCGCGTGTCGATGGCGGGCAACGGCATCGTCGACGTCGGCGGAGTGCCGTGGTACGCCGAGCCGTTCAAGGGGCGCGCCGTGTCGTGGCTGCTGCTCGGCGGCAACGACGGCGCTCCGCAGTGGGTGATCGTGGCGCAGGTGCCCGCTGACGTGACCACGGTCCGCGTCGCCTTCGCCGACGGGTCGACCGACGAGGTCGTACCGCAGGCCGGCATGGCGGTGCTGACCGTTCCGGGGCAGCCGTCGACGCCGTTCACCGAGGGCGGCTCCACGTACTGGGCGGACCCGACCCCCGACTTCGAGCTCAGCTTCGAGGGAGGTGCCGAGCCGCTGACGGTCGGCTCCGAGGGTGTCGGAACCTGGGACGACCCCGAGTTCCGCGAGTCGTGCACCCCGCCGCCGCCAGCGCTTCCCGACGCCGGCGAGCAGCCCGCCGACCCGGCGGCCGCAGAGGCCGAGGTACGGGCGGCGATGGCGGCGCTGTACGGCGCGATCGGTGACGACGTCGAACGCAGCGACTTCATCGACGATCCCACCGGCGTCGCCGAGGCCCGCGAACAGGTGCAGGCGGGCGGCTACGCCGGCGACGCCGCCAGCGCCCGGGCAACGATCGACGAGCTGGTGTTCACCGCACCCGACGAGGCGTGGTTCCGCTACTCGATCGACACCGACGGCAACGACTTCGACAACCGCTACGGCATCGCCGTGAACGTCGACGGCATCTGGAAGATCACCAGGTCGACCGTCTGCCAGGACCTGTCGCTCGCAGGCGGCGACTGCGGCGCCGGCTGGAGCCCGATCTACCCGCCGGGCGCCTACGGCGGCATGGAGGGTGACGGCGGCGTCACTGCGAGCACCGTTTTCGTCGTCGATTGACACCGGAACCGGACCGGCGCCGGCCGGCGGGTCCTGGCAGACTGGCGCGATGAGCTCGCCGAACACCGAACCATCCGTGTACGCCGATCGCCTCGCACGGGTCCGCGCAGCGATGGCCGAACATGGGATCGACGCCGTGCTGCTGTCGGTGGGCCACGATCTGCCGTACCTGACCGGGTACACGGCGATGCCGCTCGAGCGCCTGACGATGCTGGTCGTGCCCCGCGATGCGGACGCCACGATGGTGATCCCCGCGCTCGAAGCGCCGCGCGTTCGTGAGGTGCCGAACGTGTTCGAGCTGTTGCCGTGGGGTGAGACGCAGGACCCGGTGGCCATCGTGGCCGGATTGGCATCGGGCTGCGAGCGCATCGCGGTCGGCGATCAGATGTGGGCGCGTTTTCTCGTCGAACTGCTCCCGCAGCTCCCCGGCGTCGAGTACCGCCGCGCCGTCGAGGTGGTCGGCCCGCTGCGGATGGCGAAGGATCAGGCCGAGATCGACGCGTTGGCCGCCGCCGGTGCGGCCGTCGATCGGATCGCCGGCGAGTTGCAGCGCGGCGAGATCCCGCTCGTCGGTCGCACGGAGGCCGAGGTGTCGGCGCACCTGAGCCGTCGCATCGTCGAGGAGGGCCACGACAAGGTCAACTTCGCCATCGTCGCCGCCGGTGAGAATGCGGCGAGCCCGCACCATCACGCCGGGTCGCGGGTCATCGCCGAGAACGAGATCGTGCTGTGCGACTTCGGCGGCACGATGGCCGGCTACTGCTCCGACACCACCCGGTGCGTGGTCACCGGCGAGCCGAGCGCCGAGGTGGCCGAGGCCTACGAGGTGCTGCACGCCGCACAGCGTGCAGGCGTCGATGCCGGTGTGGTCGGCACGCCGTGCGAGGAGGTCGACCGGGTGACGCGCCAGGTGATCGCCGACGCCGGCTTCGGCGACTACTTCATCCATCGCACCGGCCACGGCATCGGGATGGAGGAACACGAGGACCCGTACATCGTCGAGGGCAACCGCCTCGCGCTCGAAGCGGGACACGCCTACAGCGTCGAGCCGGGTATCTACGTTCCGGGCAGGTGGGGGATGCGTCTCGAGGACATCGTGGTGGCCACCGATGACGGGCCACGCCGGCTGAACAACTCCGACCACGGTCTCGTCAGCGTCGTCGCTTGAGCGCGAACCGGCTGCGACCGGCGGCGGTCAGCCGGTGGTGAACTTCGACTCGTCGGGCGTCGGGTTCGCCTCGACCAGTTCGATCACGACGTCGTTGCCGTCGTAGCGCGCCAACGGGCCCTCGTCGAGTGCGCAGTACACCTTGGTGCCGCCCGACACCGGGACGTCGGCGCACGTCGCCGGCTGCCCGGCGATCGTGTCGGTGTAGCCACGCGCCGGCGACAGGCTGCGACCGGCATCGACACGCAGGCGCCGGGCGAAGCTCGAGCCGTAGAAGTCGTGGGTGATCTGCACGTCGCTGACTCTGGCGTCGTTGATCACCGCCTCGCATTCGGCGGTCACCAGATCGCAGGTCGCAGCGGTGCCGGACCCGTCGAGGAACCGGACGTTGTTGATCGTGATCGATCGGCGGCTGTTGTCGGCCTGCACGACCGTGGCCGTCGACTCCTGGCCGCCGAGGCGGGTGAGCACCGTGTACTTGGCGGTGAAGCGCTCGAGGCCGACGCGGTCGAGCCGATCGAGGACAGCATCGATCGCCGGGTCGCCCGTGGCCTGCTGGGCGGGTTCGTCGGCGTCGAAGCTCGGCCGCGGTCCGGTGGCGCAAGCGGCGAGCGTCAGTGCGGAGAGGGTGACGACGCAGAGCGTCCGGAGTCGGCGGGGACCGGCGATGCGCCGGCGGCGGGGGAGGGCCATGGCGCTGCCAGGCTACGGCGTTACCGTTGGCGAACGTGATCAGCCTCGACGCCGCCACCGTGCTGTTGCAGTGGGCGACCGGCGGCATGTTGTTCTGCTGGTTCACCACGCGCCGACGCATCGCCAGCCTCGGCTACGGCTGGCTGCTGCGCATCGTCTACGCCGTGTTCGCCGCCGGTGCCTTCGCTGCCGGGCTTGCGTTCGGGGTCGTCGCCGTCCGTGAGGCGGCGTCGGTGGGAGTGGTCGTGTCGTGCCTCGCCGTGCTGGCGGTGTCGGTGCGTCGCCGAGCGGCCGGCGTGAGCGGAGCACGAGCCGAACACGACCGTCGCAGTGAGCGGGTCGCAGCGATGACGGGCATCGAGCGCACGATCGACGTCACGCGCACCGAGCAGCACGACGACGTCGTCGGTCGCGAGTTCCCGCCGGTGCTCGACCTCGTGCCGGTCGCCATCGGCACGGTCGGCTTGATCGCTGCCGCGCTCGATGCGGGCGGCAACCCGGCCGTCGCACTGGCGCGCACGCTGGTGGGCGCCGCGTTCATCGGGGCGATCTCGGACGCGATGCTGCTCGGGCACTGGTATCTCACCCAGCCGGGGCTGCCGCGCCGCCTGCTGAACGAGATGGTGTCGGCGCTGAAGTGGTTGTGGCCCGCGGAGGTGTTCGTGATGCTCCTGCCGACCGGCATGATCGCCGTCCTCACCGGATCGGTCGACGACGGCTGGGGCGGCATGTTGGGCTGGATGTGGCTGATGTGTGCGATCACCACGATCGTGCTGATCTTCGTCACCGAGGCAGCGCTGAAGGAGCGGTCGTACTCGGCGGTGATGGCAGCGACCGGCCTGCTCTACCTCGCCATCCTCACCGGTTTCGGCATGGACATCGTCCCCCGCGCCATCCTCGCCTCCTGAATCACACCGGTTGTGCGGTGTCAGGCACGTCGTAGCCGGTTGGCTGAGTTTGGCGGGGTGGGTGATGTGGTTGACTCTCTGCATGGCACGGCCGGTGTGGAGTGGGACGATCTCGTTCGGGTTGGTCGCGATCCCGGTGAAGCTGTTCCACGCCGTGCGCCGGCAGAGCGTGTCGTTCAATCAACTCGACGATCGCAACATGGCGCGCATCCGCTACCGCAAGGTCAACGCGGAGACCGGTGAAGAGGTCGGCGACGACCACATCGTCAAGGGCTACGAGATCTCCAAGGGCCGCTACGTCGTCGTCGATCCCGACGAACTCGAGCCGTTCATGCCGGTGGCCACCAAGTCGGTCGACCTCGAGGAGTTCGTCGATCTCGCCGACATCGATCCCGTGTACTTCGACACCGCCTACCACCTGGCACCCGACGGGCCGCCCAAGCCCTACGTGTTGCTCGCCCGGGCGATGGAGGCCAGCGGCAAGGTGGCGATCGGTCGATTCGTGATGCGCAACAAGCAGTACACCGCGGCGATCCGCGCCGAGGAAGGTCGCCTGGTGATGTCGACGCTGGCCTACGCCGACGAGGTGCTCGATCCTGCCGACATCGACGAACTCCAGGGCCTGGAGTCCGTCGAGGTCAACGACCGTGAAGTTGCGATGGCCGAAGCGCTCGTCGATTCGCTCGCCGCCGAGTTCGAGCCGGAGAAGTACCGCGACGAGTACCGCGAAGAGGTGATGGCGCTGATCCAGATGAAGGCAGACGGCGAGGAGTTCCAGGTGCCCGAGGTCGCCGCCGAGAAGCCGAAGGTGGTCGACATCATGGCCGCGCTCGAAGCCAGCGTCGCCGCCGCCAAGGATGCCCGCTCTCGCCACCCGGCCAAGAAGTCGGCGGCCAAGAAGAAGTCGGCCTGACCGGTCCGTCCTGACGATCGATGGCCACTGCGATCGAGGTCGACATCGGCGGACGCGCCGTCAGGCTGACCAACCTCGACAAGGTGCTGTACCCGTCGGGATTCACCAAGGCCGAGGTCGTCGACTACCACCTGCGCATCGCCCCCACGATCATCGCGCACCTCGCCGGTCGTTGCATCACGTTCCGTCGTTATCCCGACGGCACGGACCGTGACGGGTTCTTCGAGAAGCGCTGCCCGACGCACCGGCCGGAATGGGTGCCGGTCGCGTTGGGTCCCGGCGATCGCAGCGGTGGCATCGAGTACTGCCGCATCGAGGAGCCCGCAGCGATGGTCTGGGCCGCCAACCTGGCAGCGATCGAGCTGCATGCGCCGATGGCGCTGGCGCGCGATCTCGACACGCCGCGCATCCTGGTGTTCGATTTCGATCCGGGTCCCGAGACGTCGATCGTCGAGTGCTGCGAGGTGGCGGTGGGGGTTCGAGGGGTGCTCGACTCGATCGGCCTGCGGGGCTGGTGCAAGACTTCCGGGTCGAAGGGCTTGCAGTTGTACGTGCCGCTCAACACGTCCGGGGCGACCCACGAGGCGACCGCCGACTTCGCTCTCGCCGTGGGACAGGTGATGGAGCGCCAGATGCCCGGCCGGGTGACCACGGTGATGGCGAAGGTCGAGCGGCCCGGCAAGGTGTTCGTCGACTGGAGCCAGAACGCGCACCACAAGACGACGATCGCGCCGTACTCGCTGCGAGCGCGCCACGATCCCACCGTGTCCACGCCGGTGACCTGGGACGAGGTCGAGGCCTGTGCGTCGGGTGACGTCGACCTGCGCTTCGAAGCCGCCGACGTGCTGGCCAGGGTCGACGAGCATGGCGACCTGTTCGCCGATGTCCTCACGCTCGAACAGCAGTTGCCGACCGCATCGTGACCGCGATTTCCATACCGCGTGTGTTTCCGACATCGCCGAGCGGGGAACCTGAACACATCGTGACAGGAGGGGCGACTCCGTGGCCGAGTCCGGCCGGACCGTCGAATGCGGTCAGCCGCCGTCGACTGTTGATCGGCGCGCTCGGTGCCGTCGGTGTTGCCGCAACGACCGGCACGATCCTCGCCTCGACGCCCGGGCCGATCGACCAGCCGGCGACCGCCACGCAGGAGGCGGTGCGCCTGGACCCGCCTGATCCGGTCGGTGGATGGCTGCCGGGAACGCTCTACGTGGCGCTGTACGGCCACCCCGGTTCGTCGACGCTCGGATCGCTGGGAGAGCAGGGCGTCGAGCAGGCGGTCGCGCGAGCCGAGCTCGTCGCTGCTCCGTACGGCCAGTTCGGCCGTCCGGTCGTGCCGACGTTCGAGATCATCACCACCGTCGCATCGTCGTCGGCCGGATCCGACGGCGACTACTCCAACGAGTTCCCCGCCTCGAAGTTCCAGCCGTGGATCGACGCCGCACGCGCCAACGACATGCACGTGATCCTCGACCTCCAATCGGGCCGTGCGACGTTCCCGTCACAGGCCCGGGAGATCGAAGGGCTGCTGGCCCAGCGCAACGTCAGCCTCGCACTCGACCCCGAGTGGCGTGTCGGCCCGACGCAGCGACCCGGTGGCGGTCGCATCGGCACGGTCGACGGGACCGAGGTCAACGAGACGATCGACTATCTCGACGGCGTGATCCGGCGGTACTCGCTCCCGCCGAAGATGCTCGTCGTGCACCAGTTCACGCCATCGATGGTCACCAACAAGGCGATCATCCGTGGTACGTCCAACGTGCAGGTCGTTTTCCAGATGGACGGCTTCGGCTCGCTGGAGCTGAAGCTCGGCTCCTGGGACCGGATGGTCGCGGACCTCCCCGTGGGTGCAGCGACTGGCTGGAAGAACTTCTACGACGAGGATCGCCCCACCCCGACCCCTGCCGAGTCGCTCGCCGTGCGTCCCACCCCGATCTACATCAGCTACCAGTAACCGGCGGTAGCACCGATCCATGTCGGGGGATGCCGCCACGGACGTTTGCTCAACGGTCATCATGGTGCGATGTCCGCCCGACGACGTCTCGGCCTGTGTGCGGCCGTCGGCGCACTCGTGCTCGCGGCGTGTTCGGCACCGACTGCCGAGTCGGGAGGTCCGTCCTCCGACGTCGCTGCGTCGTCGACCGAGCTGTTCGACATCGCCGAACGCGACCCGTTGCCGTTCCCCGGCTATGCGATCGACCGGGTCACGATCGCGCCGCTCCCGCGTCCGGACCAGCCGGCGGGCGCCGAGGCGCCGCCGCTCACCGGGTGGGCGGCGTTCGACGAATCCCTGGCGTCGTCGGTACTGGGTGGAGGCTCCGACGCCGTGTCGGTCGCCGTCGCGATCGACGGTGACATCGTCCACGAATCCGCGATGGGCGCCCGCGTGCCCGACACGTTCGACGCCGTCGCACCCGCCGACAAGTTCCGGATCGCGAGCATTTCCAAGACGATCACGGCGATCACCGTGCTGCAACTGGTGGAGGAAGGTCTCGTCGGCCTGGACGACCCCATCGGCGCCGCCGTCGCCGATGCGGTCGGTGTGCGAGCGCCCGGCATCGGCGTTGCGGACCTCACCGTGCGTCGTCTGCTCACGCACACGTCGGGATTTCCGAAGTACGACAACCTGTTCTTCCGCAAGCAGGCGTCCTCGTGCGAGGAGGCCGCCGCCGTCGGCCTCAGCAGATCGCTGCAGGGTGGTGGCTACCGCTACAGCAACATGAACTTCTGCGTGCTCGGGCTGCTGATCGAGCAACTGACCGGACAGGACTACGAGCAGGTCGTGTACGAACGCCTCCTCACGCCGCTCGGGATCTCGGGGATGCGGCTCGCCCCGACCTACGACCCCGGACCGGGTGAGGTCGTGCACCGCAGTGCGCCCGGGCGCAACTACATGGAGGTGCTCGGCGCCGCCGGCGCATGGGTCGCGTCACCGGGCGACCTCGTGACGATCATCGATTCGCTCGATCCGACGACGCCGGGCTGGAAACCGCTCGACGCCGCGACGGTCGCGGCGATGAAGACGGCGGTCAACGATCCCCTCGCACCCGATCGGGGCTACGGCATGGGGCTGATCCTCTACGGCGGTGGCGCATCGGGTCACACGGGCACGATCGAGAGCACCCATGCAATGGTGCTCGACCGCACCGACAACGTCACGTGGGCCGTCACGGTCAGCGGCGAGAATCCCAGCGACACCGTTCGACTGGCCGCACTGGTCGACCGGGCGCTCGTCGCCGGCGGATTCGTCGCAGGCTGACGGATCGAACCTCCGTCCGATGAGCGAACAGCCGGCATGTGGTCGGTTCGCTCATCGGTGGGTCGGGCCGTCGTGGTGCGATGAGCGAACAGCCGGCATGTGGTCGGTTCGCTCATCGGTGGATCGGAGCGGGTGTCGTCAGAAGACGATGCCGGCGGCGCGCAGGCCGGCCGGATCGAGACCGAGCGACGTCACGATCTCGTCGGTGTGCTGGCCGAAGCCGGGGGCGTGGTCGCCGACGCACTGCGGTGTTGCTGACAGGCGCGCCGCGGCTCGCGGTTCGCGCAGCCGACCGGCCTGCGGATGCTGGCGCTCGACGAAGACCTCGTTGTGGATCACCTGCGGATCGTCGTGGATCTCCTCGAGCGCGGTGACCGTGGACGCAGGCACGTCGTGTTCGACGGAGCGTGCGGCGAAGTCCTCGACCGAGCACGCTGCCGCAGCGTCGACCAGCAGTTCGACCATGGCGCTCGTGTTCGCCATGCGCGACATCACGTCGCCGAAGCGTGGGTCGTCGGCGATCTCCGGGCGTCCCAGAGCCGCACACAGTCCGCGGAACTCCGAATCGGTCACCGGTGACGCCGCCGCGAAGCCGTCGGCCAGGCGGGTCATCGAGTAGTTGGCGGCGATCGTCGGCGATCGCGTGGCGTCATCGTCGAGCAGCGCGGCGTCCATCGCCGAGTCCGGCCACATGAACGCGATCGCGGTGTCGAGCATCGAGAGCTCGATGTGTTGACCACCGGCTCGTCCGGTCGCTCGGGCGAACAGTGCGGCGGTGATCGCTTGGGCCGCCGTGTACGCCGTCGTCTTGTCGCAGATCAGCGTCCGATACAGCGCCGGCTCGCCGCTGACCGGATCGCCCTGGACGCTGGCGAGGCCCGAGGCTGCCTGGATCACGTTGTCGTACACGCGCCGGCTGCTGTACGGACCGTTCTGGCCGTAGCCCGAGATCGACGTGTAGATCAGGCCGGGATTGAGTGCGCTGATGTCGGCGTAACCGAGGCCGAGGCGGTCCATCGCACCGGGCCTGAAGTTCTGGACGAGCACGTCGGCGTCCTCGATCAGGCGGACGACGAGCTCCTTGCCGGCCTGCTGTTTCAGGTCGACCACGATCGAGCGTTTTCCGCGGTTGTTGTTGGCGAAGATGCCGGTCATGCCGCCCTTGTTCGTACCGAGGAAACGCATGATGTCGCCGAGGCCCGGCGACTCGACCTTGATGACGTCGGCACCTTGATCGGCGAGCATCATCGCTGCGAGCGGACCGGAGATCATCACCGACAAATCGACCACCTTGATGCCGTCGAGCGGCCCGCTGTTCGCCATGCGGGCATGCTTGCACCTGGGTGGGTGGCATCATGCAGACGTGCTGCGCGAGCCGATCCCGCTGACGGTCATCGGCGGCTACCTCGGCTCGGGCAAGACCACGTTGCTCAACCACGTGTTGCGCCATCCGGGCGGCCGGCGCATCGGCGTGATCGTCAACGACTTCGGCTCGCTGGCGATCGACGCAGCGCTCGTCGCCGATGCCGCCCGAGACGGGCTGATCAGCCTGCCGAACGGGTGCGTGTGCTGCACGGTCGGTGCCGGGCTCCACGAGGCACTGGAAACGCTGACGTCGAGCGAGTCGCCCCCGGACCACATCGTGATCGAGGTGAGTGGCGTCGCCGACCCTGCGGCCGCCGCCGGATGGGCGACCGTGCCGCCGTTCGAACCCGGCGGCGTGATCGTGCTCGCAGACGCGACGTCGGTCGTGCGGCGATCACGTGACCGATACGTCGGCGCCGAGGTGGTCCGCCAGATCGTCGGTGCTGACCTGGTCGTCGTGACGAAGACCGATGCGTGCAGCGCCGGCGACGTGGCGGACATCGAGCGATGGGTGGCGACGACGAGTGGCGGAGCGCCGACGATTCGGGTCGTCGACGGACGGGTGCCGCCGGAGGTGGTCCTCGGACTTCGCGCGCCGCGGATGGCGCCCGCCGGTGGTGCGACCGATGCACCGCACGACGACCGCTACGAGTCGTGGTCCTGGACGTCGACGCACGCCGTGGATCGTGATTCGCTCGACCGGCTTCTCGGCGCACTGCCGGCCGACGTCCTGCGGGTGAAGGGCAGGGTGCAGCTCGACGACGGCTCGTGGGTGCTCGTCCAGGTCGTCGGACGCCGGGTGCACGTGACGCCGACGGCGCCCGCCGAATCGTCCGAACTCGTCGCAATCGCCCTGCGCCTCGAGGGTCGATCCGCCCCATCTCCGTTTGCGTTGCATTTCGGGTGACCCGCCCCACCGAATTCCGTACGCAAACGGAATGGTCGGGGGCGCTCAGGGGTGGGCGGCTTCGAACGGCGTGCCGCCGACGACGGTGCCCCACACGCCGATGTCCTTGATCGCCATCGGGTCGACGGTGAGCGGGTCGTCCTCGAGGACGGTGAAGTCCGCTGCCTTGGCGCACTCGATCGTGCCGAACTCCGCATCGAGGTGCATCTGGTATGCGGAGCCGAGCGTCACGGCGCGCAAGGCCGACGCGGCCGAGATCCGTTCGTGCTCGCCGAGCACGCGGCCCGACGGGGTCACCCGGTTGACCGCACACCACATCGTGTGCAGGTGTCCGAGCGGCGTGACGTTGGCGTCGGAATGCAGCGAGAACGACACGCCTTCACGCTGTGCGGTCGCGGCGGCCTCCATTCGTCGCGCCCGTTCGGGGCCGACGGTGATGTCGTGGTGCTGATCGCCCCAGTACCAGAGGTGGTTGGCGAAGATGTTCGCACACATGCCGAGCTTCGCCATCCGCCGGAACTGAGCCGCCGAGGTCAGCTGGCAGTGCTGCACCGTGTGTCGATGGTCGAGCCACGGGTGCTCGACCACCAGCTGCTCGACGGTGTCGATCCACGCGTCGATGGTGAGGTCGCCGTTGCAGTGCGCGTGGATGTTGATCCCTCGCTCGTGGAACGGCCGGCAGATGTCGAAGAGCTGCTCAGGTGGAACCATCCACTGGCCGTGGTCGGTGCCGGTGTAATACCCCGGCCAGCCCATCTTCGCGGTGAAGCCCTGGATCGAGCCGTCGAGCACCAGCTTGAGGCCCGCCGTGCGCAGCTTGTCGGTGTCGGCGGCGGCGAGCCGGAGCAGTGCCTCCGCTGCGTCCACCCAGTCGGTGCTGCCGGGCGGGAGTGCATGCCAGTGCCGCTGCGCCAGGCGCGCCGGGAACTCCGCGCGATCGACGACCTCGTGCAAGATGTCCTGCTCTGCTGGTCGTGTCAGGCCGGACGATCCGAGGTCGCACAACATGGTGATGCCGGTGTTCGCGCAGATCTGACCCAAGGCCTCGATCGCCCTGGGGTCGCTGAGCAGCCGGAAGATGACACTGACGCCCGACCGGGCCAACGCGATCGCCGGTAACTCCTGCAGCTCGCCGTTCGGTTCGCCGTTCGCGTCACGGGCTACGCCGGGGGTGGTCGCGCTGCGGTCGATCCCGTGGCGTTCGAGCATCGCGGTGTTGACCGTGGCGAGATGGGCGCTGGCGTGGAACACGAAGATCGGCCGGTCGGTCGACACCCGGTCGAGGTCGTCACGAGTGAGACGTTTCTCGTCGGTGAAGTAGATCGGGTCGAACCCGCCGACCACGATCGGTTCCGAGGATCCGGACGTCTCGGCATCGAGCGCTCGCAGACGATCGAGCAGTGCGTCGTAGGTGCGGATGCCCGGGGAGGTTCCGCCGTCGACGCGGTGCCGGTCGAACCACCCCACGTACGGGATCATCGAGAAGACGCCTTCGAGCGTGTGGGCGTGCGCCTCGATCATCCCGGGCACGAGGACGTGCTCGGCGAAGCGCCGATCGACATCGTGGGCGCCCCAACTGCGGCACTCGTCGAGCGACCCGGCGGCGAGGATCCGGCCGTCACGCACGGCCACGGCATCGACGACGGGTTGCGAGGGATCCATCGTGACGATCGATCGGGCCGTATACACCGTGACATGGCTCATCGCCCGACCGTACTTGGGCCCAGCAATCGCCGCTTGTGTCGGCATTTCGGTGGGCCGAACCACCGAAGCTGTGACGCAAACGTCGAATTTCCGGCGGGGGTCAGGCGAGGCGGGGGGCGACCTCGGTGGCGATCAGGTCGAGGTGGTCGAGGTCGGCGAGGTCGAGCACCTGCAGGTAGATCCGCTCGGCGCCGACGTCGGCCCACGAACGAATCCGTTCGGCCACCTCGTCGGGGGTTCCGGCCAGCCCGTTCTCGCGGAGTTCGCCCGGCTCGCGTCCGATCTTCGCGGCGCGCCGCTCCACCTCTGACTCGTCGGCGCCACAGCACGCGACCAGCGCCGCCGAGAACGTCATCGTGGCCGGGTCCCGGTCGACCGCCTCGCACGCGGCACGAACCCGCCCCGTCTGCTCGGTGAAGAAGCTCTGCGACACGAACGGCGTGTTGAACTCCGACGCGAACCGTGCGGCCAGCGCCGGCGTCTTCGTCGGGCCGCCACCGCCGATGATGATCGGCAGCGGCGACTGCACGGGCTTCGGGAGGCCTGGCGACGCCGTGACGGGATAGTGACCGCCGGGCGACTCGAACGTGTCGCCGGTCGGCATCGACCACATGCCGGTGATGATCTCCAGCTGCTCCTGCAGCCGGTCGAACCGCTCGGCGAGGGGCGGGAACGGGATTCCGTAGGCCTCGTGCTCCTGCTCGTACCAGCCGGCCCCGAGGCCCAACTCGACTCGCCCGGCGGACATGTCGTCGACCTGCGCCACGCTGATCGCCAACGGCCCGGGGTACCGGAACGTCGCCGACGTCACCAGCGTGCCGAGCCGGATCCTGGAGGTCTCGCGGGCGATCCCGCCGAGCGTCACCCACGCGTCGGTGGGGCCGGGCAGCCCGTCGCCGCCGCCCATCGCGAGGAAGTGGTCACTGCGGAAGAAGGCACCGAATCCGAGGTGCTCGGCTCGGAGGGCGACGGCGAGGAGCTGTCCGTAGGAGGCGCCCTGTTGCGGTTCGGTGAAGATGCGGAGGTCGGCGAGGTCCATGCCTGCAGGGTAGAGGTGCGACACTGGTGCGATGGCAGCTCTCCACCACGACCGCCGTTCCGTCGACGATGTGATCGCCGATCTCACCGACAAGCGCGTCGACGACGTCAAGTGGGCCGATGGCCGCACGTTCGGGATGGTCTACGACGGTGGGCCGGCGGTGCACGAGGTCGCGGAACGCGCTGCGCGGTTGTATCTCCACGAGAACGCGCTCAACACCAAGGCCTTCCCGTCGCTCGGCCAGATCCAGTCCGAGGTCGTCGGCTGGACCGCTGGGCTGCTCCACGGCGACGATGCGGTCGCCGGCTTCCTCACCAGCGGCGGTACGGAGTCGATCCTGTGCGGCGTCCTCGCCGCCCGCGAACGCGGGCGCGCCGAGCGAGGCATCACCGAGCCGGAGATGGTCGTCGCGGAATCGGCCCACGCCGCGTTCCACAAGGCGGCGCACAACTTCGGCCTGACGCTGCACTCGGTGCCGGTGAGTGCCGATTGGACGGCCGACGTCGACGCGATGGCCGCGCGCTGCAACGACAACACGGTGCTCGTCGTCGGGTCCGCCCCGCAGTATCCGCAGGGAGTCCAGGACGACATCCCGGCGGTCGCCGCGCTCGCCGCATCGATCGGCGCCAACTGCCACGTCGACGCCTGCATGGGTGGCTTCGTGTTGCCGTTCGCCGAGATGCTCGGCCGCGAGGTGAAGCCGTGGGACTTCCGAGTCGACGGTGTCACGACGATCTCGGCCGACATCCACAAACTGGGATATGCGCCAAAGGGCGTGTCGGTGATCCTCCACCGCACCAAGGAGTCACGCGCCTATCAGACGTTCGTCTTCGACGGCTGGCTCGGCGGGTTCTACGCATCGCCGAACATGCAGGGAACGCGCTCGGGCCTGCCGATGGCGTGCGCCTGGGCGGTGATGTCCCACCTCGGCGTCGAGGGATATCTCGACCTGACGAAGCAGACGCTCGCCAACGCCGACGCCTTCCGCACGGGTGTCGCCGCGATCGACGGCATCCGTGTGCTCGGCGACGGTCGGTTCCACCTGGTCGCGATGGCCGCCGATCCGGTGTTCGAGCCCGAGATCGACATGTTCGCGCTCGGCGACGCCCTGCTCGCCAGGGGCTGGTACCACGACCGCCAGGGCCCGCCCGACAACCTCCACTCGACGATCAGCAACACCAACACCGGGGTGATCGATCAGTACCTGGTCGATCTCGCCGAGTGTGTGGCGTCCGTGGTCGGCACCCGCACCGACGACCGCAGCACCAACTACGCCACCCTCGAATGACCTCCCCGGTTGCGATGAGCCAACAGTCGGTATTCGGTCGGTTCGCTCATCGCTGGCGACGGCGCATCGGTTGCGATGAGCCAACAGTCGGTATTCGGTCGGTTCGCTCATCGCTGGGGCATCGCCGGCCGAGCGGCGGTCAGTGGACCTGGCGGGTGGCGTCGCTCCAGAACGGCTCGCGGAGCTTGAACTTCTGGAGCTTGCCGGTCGCTGTGCGTGCCAGCTCGTCGCGGAACTCGACGCGCTTGGGGCACTTGTAGCCGGCCAACTTGGTCTTGGTGAACGAGATCAGATCCGCTTCTGACAGCGAACTCCCCGGTGCCGTCACCACCAGCGCAGTGACCAGCTCACCCCACTTCTCGTCGGGGATGCCGATCACCGCCACCTCGGTCACCTCGGGATGTTGGAAGATCGCATCCTCCACCTCGATCGACGACACGTTCTCGCCCCCGGTGATGATCACGTCCTTCTTGCGGTCCGAGATCGTCACGTAGTTGTCGTCGTCGATCAGCCCGCCGTCGCCGGTGTGGAAGAACCCGTCGTGGATGGCAGCGTCGGTCTGGTCGGGCTGCTCCCAGTAGCCCTCCATCACCATGTTGCCGCGGGCGAGGATCTCGCCGTCGCGGCTGACCGCCATCGTGCAGCCGACGACCGGGGCGCCGGCCCGGCTCAGCTTCGACGCCTGCTCGCTCGGCGTCAGGTCGTCGAACTCGGCACGAGTGCGGTTCATCGTGATCAGCGGCGTCGTCTCGGTCAGTCCGTAGATCTGCACGAATTCCCAGCCGAGTTCGGCCTGGCAGCGTTCGATCGTGCGTGTCGGCGGGGGAGCGCCGGCGACGACGATCCGAACCCGCTCGCGTCCGGGAATCGGCCGGCCGGTGTCGGCCTCCCACGTCGAGGCCGCATCGAGCACCATGTTGAGCACCGCCGGCGCACCGCACATCAACGTGACCCCGTGCTCCTCGACGCGTCGGAGGATCTCGGCGCCGTCGATCTTGCGGATGATCACGTGCTTCGCACCCATCCCGGTGACCGCATACAGCATCCCCCACCCGTTGCAGTGGAACTGGGGGAGCGTGTGGAGATACACGTCGCGATCGCTCACGCCCATGTGCCAGCCGAAGATCGAGGCGTTCAACCACAGGTTGCGGTGGGTCAGCTGCACGCCCTTCGGCCGGGCGGTCGTGCCGGAGGTGTAGTTGATGGTCGCGGTGGCGTCCTCGTCGCCGTCCCATGGTTCGGGTTCGATGCCGAACTTCATCAACACGTCGTCGGCTTCGGCGCCGATCACGAGCTTGTGTTCGCACTCGACGTCGGCCATCGCGTCGGCCAGTTCAGGATCGATGAGCAGGACCCGTGCACCGGAGTGGGCGACGATGTACTTCACCTCCTCGGCGACGAGGCGGAAGTTGATCGGCACGAGCACCCGCCCCGAACCGGACACGCCGAACAGCGCCGTCAGCAGGCGTGCCGAGTTGTGGCTGACCATCGCCACGCGCTCGCCGACGCCGATGCCGAGCGCATCGAGCCCTGCCGCCATCGCCCGAGCGCGCTCGGCCATCTCGCGGTAGGTGATCGAGCCCCATGACTCCGCGGGCTGGTCCGGTTCGTCGACGATCGCCACCCGTTCCGGATAGACGAGCTCGGCTCGGCGGAGGAAGTCGTTGACGGTCAGTGCCACCTTCATGGTCGCAACCTATTCCCTCAGCGACCCCTGCACGGGAGTCAGCGCAGGAGTCAGCGCGGTGCGACCAGCTCCCACGGCCGGTTGCGCTCGATCATGAGGGCGAGGTCGAGCAGCAGCGGCTCGCTGAAGTGGCGACCGACGATCTGCAGCCCGATCGGCAGGCCGTCGAGCAGTCCGGCCGGCACGGAGATCGCCGGGTTGCCGTGCAGGTTCGCCGGGAACGTGAGCCGGCCGTTGTTCGCAGCTCCGGCGTCGAGGCCGCCGAACACCGACGGGAGTGGCCCCTCGGCGCCGAACGCCACGTCGGGGTTGGTCGCCGTGATCACGAAGTCGACGCCACCATCTGACGTGTCGAAGATCCGGGCCATCGCCTCGTTGACCTCGGTGCGACGCCGCTCGATCCGTGCCCGTGAGGTGGCGTCGTACTTGCCTGCCGTCGTGGCGAGGCCGTACCGCATCTCGGGGGTGAGGTCATCGGCGCAGTCGGGCCACTTGTCGCCGAGCTGCGCAGCGATGGCGATCATCCCGGAGATCGACCAGGCACCACCCATCCGCGGCACGTGCGTGTCGACGTCGTCGATCCGATCCAGCGCACAGTCCTCGATCAGCTGTGCCGCCGCCTCCTCCAGCAGCTCCCACATGATCGGTGACACCGTGGCGCCGCCCCAATCGTCGACGACGGCGACGCGCATCGAGCGGAGGCTCTCGAGGTGGCTACCCAGGCCCGCCTCCCAGCCCTCGACGTGCGGAAGGCTCAGCGGGTCGCGCGGATCGTGGCCGTTGGTGACGTCGAACCAGCGGGCGGTGTCGCGCACCGATCGGGCCATGCATCCGGTGGACACGGTGAGGTTGCCGTACTCGGCGTGGGGTCCTCGGGGGATGCGTCCGAACGTGCCCTTCAGGCCGACCAACCCGGTGAAGCCGGCCGGGATGCGGATCGAACCGCCGCCGTCGCCGCCGGTCGCGATCGGGTAGATGCCGCCGGCCACGGCCGCCGCAGAGCCGCCCGACGAGCCGCCGGGCGTCGTGCCGTGCTGCCACGGGTTGTGCGTCGCTCCGTGCAGCAGGGTTCGGGTCAGGTTGACGCCGCCGAACTCGCTCGCCGTCGTCTGCCCGGCCAGCACGGCACCGCCCGACTCGACGACCCGGCGCACCATCGTGGCGGTGTGCGAGGCGATGTTGTCGCGTAGCGGCACCGACGCCTCGGTGTCGGGCCATCCCTCGACCGGCGTCAGTTCCTTGACGCCGATGGGCACGCCACCGAACGGCAGCGACACGTCGGCGGCAGCGGCTGCGGCCCGTGCCGCCTCGCGGTCTTCGAAGCACACGGCGTTGAGATCGCTCGCGTCGATGGCCGCAAACACCGCCTCGAGTTCCTCGACCGGTGACCGTTCCCCCGACCGGAACGCCTCGACCAGTCCCACCGCATCACCGTTCCACGTCGCATCGCTCATGGGGAGGGATCGTACGAGCAGCGTACGATCGGCGTCGCCATGGACTCACGGACCTTTCTCGGACTGGAACCGACACACAATCGCTTTCGTTGGAAACTGCCGGTGACCGAGGGCATCTCGACCACCGGGAACTTCCTGTTCGGCGGCTCGGGTCTCGCGGCGGCGATCTCGGCGATGGAGGGCACGTCCGGGCGCGGCTGCGTGTGGGCGACGGCGCAGTACCTGTCGTATGCGAAGCCGGGCGAGGTTCTCGACATCGACGTGACGATCGCCGTCGACGGCCACCAGATCACCCAGGCCCGGGCGGTCTGCCACGTGGCCGACCGTGAGATCCTCACCGTCAACGCCGCACTCGGCGACCGGCCGCTCGAAGCGACGGGGCAGTGGGAACAGATGCCGACGTCGATCCCGTCGCCCGAGGAGTGTCCCAGCCGTCCCCACAACTCGGAGTGGTCGGGCACGATCAACGACCGCCTCGAGCAGCGCCTGGTGAAAGGGCGTAGCTTCGAGGTGCTCGACGGATCGGAGCCCGGCGACGGCCAGACGCTGCTGTGGGCACGTCTTCCCGACGTGATCACCGGCGTCGACGCGACGTCGCTCGCCGTGCTCGGCGACTTCGTGCCGATGGGCATCGGCCAGGCGCTCGGCGCCCGTGCCGGTGGCAACAGCCTCGACAACACGCTGCGGGTGTGCCGCATCGTGCCGACCCACTGGGTGCTGATGGACATCCGGGTGCACGCCGTCGAGCGGGGCTTCGGCCACGGGTTGGTGCACATGTTCGCCGAGGACGGCACGTTGCTCGCAACCGCGAGCCAGTCGGTGATCGTTCGGTTCTGGCGGGGGACCTGAGCTCTGCCTAGTGTCGGCGCATGGCGCTCCCGATCCGACCCGGCATGACCGTTCCGCTACCCGGCCCGCTCCACTCGCATCGCGAGAAGCTCGAAGCGCTGGCCGACATGGGCTATACGGACATCTGGTCGGCGGAGTCCGACGGTGCCGACGCCTTCACACCGCTGGCGCTGGCGGCTGCCTGGGAGCCGCGGCTGCGCCTGGGGACGGCGATCGTGCCGGCCTACACGAGAGCGCCGGCGTGCCTGGCGCAGAGCGTGGCATCGATGGCCGACGCCGCGCCCGGACGCTTCGCGATCGGCATCGGTTCGTCGAGCAACGTGATCGTCGAGCGGTGGAACGGCGTGCCGTTCGACGAGCCGTACAAGAAGGTGCGCGACGTCGTGCGTTTCCTGAAAGATGCGCTTGCCGGCGAGAAGATCAAGCACACCTACGACACGTTCGAGATCAACGGGTTCAAGCTCGGGGTCCGTCCCGAGCAGACGCCGCCGATCCTCGTTGCCGCACTGCGCGAGGGGATGCTGCGACTCGCGGGCCGCGAGGCCGACGGCGCGATCATCAACTGGCTGTCGGCCGAGGACGTCTCGAAGGTGGCGCCTGTCGTGCGCGACGCTGCCGGCGGCGAGGAGCGCGAGATCGTCGCGCGGATCTTCTGCTGCCCGAGCGAGAACACCGACGTGGTCCGATCGGCCGCGAAGTTCGCGATCGCCGCGTACCTCAACGTGCCGGTCTACGCCGCGTTCCACGACTGGCTCGGACGCGGCGACCAGCTGCAGGGCATGTGGGACGCCTGGAGGGCGGGCGACCGCAAGGCGGCGCTCGCCGCGATCCCCGACGACGTGGTCGACGAGCTGATCGTGCACGGCTCGCCGGCGGCCTGCCGGGCGAAGATCCAGGCCTACTTCGACAACGGCGTGACCACCAGCTCGTTGGCGATCATGCCGCTCGACCCCGACCTCGACTACTGGCAGGCGGTCACCGACCTGTCGCCCTCGGCGCGCTGATCGACTCGTCGAGAAGTTGGCGCACCGACGAGTTCGACGAGGTGTCGACACCGGGAACCAGACCGCCGCCGCCGAACCTCGGAGCGACGAACGGTGCCGGTTCGAGGTTGTCGTAGGAGCCCATGCCGACTCCAGCGGCGCCCTGATTCTCACCAGGGGCATCTCAGCATCGCCTTCGAGCACGAGGATGCTCAGGCGGCCCGATGCTGGGACAGTGGGGCGGCGGAGGCGGCCTCGGAGCGGGCAGCGAGCATGCTGCGGATCTCGGCGACGTGGCGCAGACCGCGTTCGCGCGTGTCCTTGCTGAGGCGGAACCGGGCCGGTGTGGGTGGCGCCGAGAGCAGCGTGAGCTGCTCGGCCACAGGCGTGTCGGCGTCGTCGATCGGGGCGGAGCGGAGGGTGGTTCGGGCGGTGGCGTTCATGGATCCCATGATGACCACGGGGTGTCACAGAGTTCTCGGGCTGGCATTTCCCCAGCTCAGCGGCAGTGCACGGCGTGCGGCCGAGCGACGTCAGCCGAGCGCCATCAGCGAGATGCCGCCGATCACGCCGAGGATGCCGATCATCTGCCACCACCGCAGGGTGTCCTCGTCGAAGGCTGCAGCCAGCGTCGCGGACACCGCAGGGAACATCGACGCCGACACGGCGACCGCGGCGAGCGATCCCCGCTGAGCGCCCAGGGTGAATGCGACGATCGCCAGCGATCCGCACGCCCCGGAGATCAACATCGGCGCCAGCAACGGGCGTGGCGGTACGCGTGGCACTCCCCTCGCCGTCGCCAGGGCGACCATCACCACGAGGGCGGTCACGCGTTGCGCCGCCGGTGCCCACACACCGCTCGGCTCGCTCGCTTCGCCGACCAGTGCGAACGACACGCCGAACAACCCGGCCGCCACCAGCGAGAGCCCGACGCCGCGGCGCAGCGTGCCCTCGAGCATCGGGGAGTACATCACGAGCAGCAGGCTGGAGATCGCCACGATGACGCCGACGAACACGAGTCCCGACGGCCGGTTGCCGCGCAGCACGTCCCAGCCCAGCGGTATCAGCGCAGCGCCGAGTGCGACGAGAGGGCCGGCGACCGCCGCCGACGACGTGGCCATCGCCTCGTACAGCAGTGCGAGCGCGATGCCGACGAGCAAGCCGGACGACACGCCGAGCACCAGCTCGCGGCCGGCGAAGACGCTGGGGATCAGCGCGAGTGCGATCAGCGCCGTCACGGCACCACCGAGCATGGCGCCGCTCGTCGCGGTCACCGCGTTCGATCGCCGGGTCCCGTACCGCCCCAGGAAGTCCGAGAAGCCGATGAAGACCGACGCAAGGGCACCGAGGAAGATGGGCACGGTCGGGTCTCAGTGTGCGGTGTCGCTCGGGCCGTCGGCATTCGCCGCGGCGAATCGCTCGGCTCGGCCGGCGGGGTCCTGGTGATAGAAGCCCTGCAGCTGGGCGTACAGATCCGGTTCGTGTTCGCGTACGTCGAGGGGACGGTTGAAGAACACCTCGGTGGCGACGGCGAAGAACTCGGCCGGATTCGTGCCGGCATACGGCCGCAGCACCGGCGATCCCTGCGCACGGACCGAGTCGTAGGCCGCCGTGCAGACCTCGACCCAGCGCACCCGCGCAGCCTCGTCGCCGAGTGGTGGTGTGCCATCGGTGACGCCGTCGAGCATGTCGAGCTGATGGGCGAACTCGTGGTAGACGACGTTCTGGCCGCCGGCGGGGAACCGAGCGCCGCGGCGTGCCGCCGTCCACGACAACACGACGGGGCCGCGGTAGTGGGCCTGACCGGCGAGGGTCTGGGTGCCCGACGCTCGCAGCCCACCGCCGGCCGCGTACTCGCCGTGGAGTCGCACCGTCGACGGATGCACGATCACCGACGTGAGCTGCGGGTACTCGTCGATCTCGAGGCCGAGCAGCAGCATCGAGGCCTGCGCGGCGATCAGCACCTGGAGATCCTCGGTCAGCTCGAAGCCGTTCGCCGCCTCCCATCTCGTGCGCTGGACGAACGCGGCGACGAGCATCTCCATGCGTCCGCGTTCCTCGGGCTCGAGCATCCGCCAGTGTTCGAACTCACCCAACAGCAACCGGCGCCAGTGCGGATCGAATGCCGGCACGTCGTGGCTGAACCGACGACGGAGGCGCCCGAGCATCGGTTCAGTCCGCGCCGAGGCGCCCGAGCGCCGCCCGTACGGCGGGAGGGATCTCGTCGGGTCCGCCGAAGTACTCGGCGAGCCGGCGTTCGGCGTCGTGGCCGAACAGGATCTCGGCGACCTCGGCGAGACCGCTCGACTCGCGGATGTCGTCGTCGTGCACGACCAGGTCGATCTTCGAGCGCCGGCGCATGAAGTCCTCGAGTTTCGTCACCATCTCGGTGCGGGCGGCGGCGTGCAGCTCGACTCGCAGGTAGTCGGCCGATCCCATGATGTCCTCGGCCATGCGCGGGTCTTCACGGATCGCTTCGAGCATCGCGAACGCCCGGCGGCCGTAGCGGCGCCACAGCCGGTCGGTCAGCGGTTCGGTGTCGGCCTTGGTGCGATACCGGTCGAGCTGCATGAGACGCGCCTGGCGCTCGAACTCCTCGCGCGTCGCCGCGGCCGGTTCGCCGTACCAGTTGTGAAGGTCGGGTTCGAGCGGCACGCCGAGGCGCTCGATCTCGTCGGCCACTTCCTCACCGACGTTGATGCAATCGGTGAGCTTGCCACCGAACACGGTGACGACGGCTCGGTTGCGGTCGCTCTCGATGGCGTGCTTGCGGCTGAGCTTCGTCCAGTCGACGTCGCTCTGATCGCCACTGCGGCGTTCGACGACCAGCGGGCGGACGCCGCACCGTTGCGCGATGACGTCGCTGGGTTCGAGCGGCGACGGGAGATCCATGCGCGCATTGATCTGGTCGAGCAGGAACTCGATGTCGTCGTCGGTGGCCTCGGTGAACGGCGTGTCGACGCGGGTGTCGGTGGTGCCGATCACCGACCGTCGGCCCATCGGGATGACGTAGAACAATCGCTGCGAATCGTCGAAGAAAGCGAGCACCTTGTGGTGCTCGGTGGTCGTCAGCCTCGGCACGATCAGGTGGATGCCCTTCGAGTACACGATGCGGTGTTCGGTCGTGAGCCCCCACTGCTGGTTGACGTCGTCGACGAACGGTCCGGCGGCATTGACGATCGTGCGCGCCGTGGTCGTGAACTCCTCGCCGGTGTCGACGTCGCGCAGTCGCACGGTCCAGTAACCGCCGCTGCGGTCGGCGCCCACCATCTCGACGTAGTTCGCGGCGGCGGCACCGGCGTCGATCGCGGCGCGTACGAACGAGAACACGAATCGCGCGTCGTTGTCGACGAGGATGCCGTCGTAGTACTCGATGCCGCCGAGTGCCTTGGACGTGTCGATCGCGGGTTCCTCGCGTTCGATGTGCTCGGTCGACAGCACCCGCGGGTGGCGTGTCCCGAACATCCCGATGATCCAGTACGCGAGTGAGCCGAGCCCGGCGAACCACGGTTTGTACGGCGACGTCTCGTCGAGCGTGGCGTAGAAGCCGATCTGCTGGATGTTCGCCGGATAGGCCTTCATCAAGCGGTTACGCGACTGCGACAGCTTGAAGACCAGAGGCAGTTCGTAGTTCTCGAGGTACTTGAACCCACCCCACACGAGGTTCGACGACGCCTGGCTGGTGAAGTTCGCGAAGTCGCCCCGGTCGACGATCGCGACCTGGGCGCCGCGGCCGGCGAGGGACGCCGCAGCGACAGCACCGTTGATGCCGCCGCCGACGACGAGGGTGTCGAACGTCTCGGTGCGCAGTCGTTCGAGATGGCGGTCGCGCAGCGTCATCCCGTCCCCACGATCATGACCACCCCGACCACGCTGCCGACGCCGACGATCACCGGGGTCGCCCAGACGGCCCACGGTGGAACTCGGCGGTAGGCGGGAGCGAGCATCACTGCGCCGCAGATCGCTCCGGCGACCGCTCCACCGATGTGACCGCCGATCGAGATGCCGGGGATCGCGAACGTGATGAACAGGTTGAGGATCAGCGTCGTGCCGATGCCGGTCGTGAACGGGTTGACGCCGCGCCGCCACAATCCGACCGTGGCGGCGGCGAGGAGACCGAACACGGCGCCGGACGCACCCGCTGTGATACCCCCGCTGTCGATCAGGACCACGCCGAGCGCCCCGCCGAGCAGCGACGCCATGTAGAGCAGCAGGAAGTTGACGCGGCCGAGCACCGGCTCGAGCATCGGGCCGAGCACGTACAGGAAGTACATGTTGAAGGCGAGGTGGATGATGCCGAAGTGCAAGAAACCCGACGTCACCAACCGGTACCAACCGTAGGGCTCGGTGACGTAGATGCCGCCGTCGTCCCCCTGCCAGGCGATCGGCTGCGCCAGGACGTCCTTGCTCAACCCGAGCCGGAGGTGCACGTCGGTGACGCCGCCGCTGAGCGCCGCGGGCTCGCGGGTCACGAGCAGAACGAGGACGAAGACCGCCACGTTGATCGCGATCAGCGTCATCGTCACCAGAACCGGCTGACGCGCCGACCAGAAACGGGCGCGGGTGCGGGCGTCGGGTCGGCTGGCCTTGACGCACTCGGGACAGTGACTGCCCACGGTCGCCTGCACGAGACACGAATCGCACGCGGGTCGCCCGCAGCGGGTGCATCGACGGCCGGCCGGGCGGTCGGGGTGGCGGTAACAGGCGGTGGCCGTGGTGCTGCCCGGGGGCACCGGCGGCGCTGCGGACCCCGGTGCGCCGACTCCTCGCGAGTCGGGCGGCGGCGGTGGGGGAGGCAGCGGCACGGCACCAGGGTACCGAGTCACCCCTGTGTGGTGACGGCGAATCCGGCGTCGTCGCGCCCGACCGGCTTCAGTACGGCGCGATCGTGGTCAACTGCTCGGGCGGGCCGGGGGCCGCGAGCAGATTGCCCTGCACGAGGTCGCAGCCGGCTGCGCGCAGCCGTCGCAGCTGATCGGTGCCGCTCACCCGCTCGGCGACGACGCGCATTCCCAGCGCATGCGCAAGCAGGACGATGGCACGCACGATCCGGGTGTCGGCATCCGTCGAGCCGGACGGCAGCGCCAGCGATCCGTCGAGCTTCAGGATGTCGGCGCCCACGTCGGTGAGCACCGACAGGGCGTTCGCGCCGGTGCCGAAGTTGTCGATCGCCACCTGGACGCCCGAGCGGCGCAGCGCCTTGACCGAGCGGTCGATGTCGGGGTTCTGGCCGAGCAGCGCCGTCTCGCGGGCCTCGAGCACGAGCCGGTGCGGCTGGAGGTCGTGGAGGCGGAGCGTCGACTGCACCGTGGTGACGAACGACGGGCTCGCGAGCTGGAGTTGCGACACGTTGACGTGGACGGCGAAATCGTCGCCGACCACGTCGGCGTCGATCCAACGACGGGTCTCGATCAGGGCCCGTTCGAGCACGAACTCGCCGAGGCGTCCGATCGCTCCCGACTCCTCGGCGATGCGGATGAAGTCCGACGGCTCCATCGATCCCTGCTCGTCGTGGTCCCAACGAACGAGGGCTTCGGCGCCGACCGCCTGGCCGGTGACCGACGAGAACAACGGCTGGAATTCGACGGTCAACTGCTTTTCGGTGACCGCCCGCGACAGCTCGGCGGCCAGCTCGGAACGTTGCCGTGCCGCCGACCTCATCTCGGCGGTGAACAGCACGCATCGTGTACGTCCGGCGGCCTTGGCCGCGTACATGGCGATGTCGGCGTTGGCGATCATGGCGGCCGCGGCCGCTTCGTCGGGCAGCGCAAGGATCTCGTGATCGCTCATCGCGATGCCGATGCTCACCGAGAAGTGCATGCCGAGCAGCCGGATGCGCAGGCGGCCGGTCAGTGCGCGCTGCATGCGCTCGGCGAGTTCCATGGCCGCGGCGACGTCGGGAACGTCGCAGCACACGACGAGGAACTCGTCGCCGCCGATCCGGGCGATGCGGTCCTCGGGTCGCACGCTGTCGGCGAGGCGCCGGGCGGTCGACAGCAGCAGCTGGTCGCCGATCGCATGACCGAGTGCGTCGTTGACGTACTTCAGCCGGTCGACGTCGATGAACATCGCCACGACGTGGCCGGGACGCGTGCGCTGGGCGGCGATCGACTGCGCCATGATCGACATGATCCGGCGGCGGTTCGCCAACCCGGTGAGCGCATCGTGGGTCGCCTGGTGCCGCAGCCGGGCGGTCTCGTCACGGGCCCGGGTGACGTCGTGGGCGATCAGCCCGATGAACCCGCCGCCGTCGATCGACGGGTCGCGCCGGGCGGCGACCGTGGCGCGGAACACTCGGGGGTCGCCGCTGCCATCGGTGCGGTCGACATCGCCCTGCCAGGTGCCGTCGTATCGTCCGGCGACGAGTTGGCGCGGGGCCTGGTCGAGGACCGAGCGGAGCATCGCGTGCCCGGAGCCACCCGGCTGCAACGCGTCGGTCGAGTCGGCGCCGAGCAGGTGCAGCGCCGAGTCGTTGGCGGTGCGCACCCTGCCGTCGAAACCCAGGACGACGACGGCGGTCTGATCGGCGTCGAGCAGCGCCGCGAAGGCGTCGTGCAGCACGTCCGCGGCGGGTGGCGGCAGTGCGCGGTGGCCTGGCTCACTCGGCCGCTCCTTGTCGATGTCCGGCACTACGTGCTCCTTCTTCGTTCGATCTCGCCACCCCGGGGGTACCTCGCCCTGGGGACGTGGTTCACCGCTGGTAGAGCCCGGTCACGTCGGTTGACGCAATCGTGAGCGTTGCGATGGTGTTCAGAAATTCGGTGGCAGCATCTCCATCGGCAAGTTCGAGCTGTTGGTTGAGCGCGTACGCCGTGAGTCGGTAGAGATGGGCGTCGTCGCCGGGCGGTGGGCACGGCCCGCCGTAGCCGACGTCGCCGAAGAAGTTCAGGGCCTGCAACGCTCCCGGGGGGATGTCGCCCTCGGCGACGGCGATCTCGGCGGGGTCGAGACCACCGATCACCCAGTGCACGAACGGCTGGCCCTCGCTGACCGCGGAGTCATCGACCATGGCCACGGCGATCTCGACCGTCCCCGCCGGCACGGCTCCCCAGCTGAACGCAGGTGACACGTTCTCGCCGTCACAGGTGTAGCGGGGATCGATCTCGCCGCCGTCGGCCCACGGCGCTGCGAGCGCGAACGCCTCGAACGAGCCGAAGTCCGCGGTCGGGTCGACGCCGAACGGATCATCGACCGTCGGTGCGACGGTCGTGACCGGAACGTCGGCGGGGTCGTACGGCTGCAGTTGCTTGCCGTCACCGGTGTCGCACGCGGTGAACAACAGCACCGCAGCCGCGGCGATGCAGATCGTGCCCGTCCGTCCATTCACCCGGCGGAGGCTACGCGCTGGCGAGCCCTCGTGTGAATCCTCAGCCAGATCGGCACCGATAGCGTGGTCGAGGTGAACGAACGCCTCTCGCTGTTGACCGTGCACGCTCACCCCGACGACGAAGCGTCCAAGGGTGCGCCGACCGTCGCTCGCTACCACGACGAGGGGGTGCACACCGTGCTGGTGTGCTGCACCGGCGGCGAGGAGGGTGACCTCCAGAACCCGACATTGCGCGAACCGGGACAACCGTTCCACGGGCTGACACCCGAGGAGGAGAAGGCGAAGGTCGTGTCGATGCGAGCAGCCGAGCTGGCCGCATCGGTCGACATCATCGGATTCGACGTGGTCGAGATGCTCGGTTACCGCGACTCCGGCATGGCCGACACCGAGCCCAACGAGCATCCCGACTGCTTCCACCAGGCCGACATCGACGAGGCCGCCGGACGGCTGGTGGCGATCGTGCGCCGTGAACGCCCACAGGTGATCATCACCTACGGCGACGACCAGCGCGGGTACCCGCACCCCGACCACCTGCGGGTGCACGACATCTCGGTGCTCGCGTTCGAACGCGCCGGCGATCCCGACTGGTATCCCGATCTCGGCGAGCCGTTCACGCCGTCGAAGCTGTACTACTCGGTGTGGTCGAAGTCCAGGGTGATGGCGATCCACGAGCTGATGTTGCGCATCACGGGTGAGTCGCCGTTCGAACAGGACTGGCTCGATCGCCCGTCGCAGGACCATCGCATCACCACCCGCATCGACATCACCGGCTACGGGCACGTGCGTCGCGGTGCGCTGCGGGCCCACGCCACGCAGATCGACCCGTCGGCAGCCTGGTGGGGATTCGGGATCGAGGACGAGGAGTTCACCGCGGCGTACCCGTGGGAGGACTGGATCCTCGCGCGTTCGGTCGTCGGAGCGATCCCCGCCGACGACGGAGAGCGCGACCTCTTCGCCGGCGTCAGGGAACGGGTGTCGCGATGAGCGTGCAGTACCGGGTGATCGTCGCGAAGAAGGACGAGCGCGTCGAGGGCCCCGACGATGCCGACGCCGTCGTCACCGTGGCGCTCGCCGATGCCGCCGCCGACGACTTCGATCCGACGGTCGCCTACATGCGCGGTCAGCTGAAGGTGGCCGGACGGACCGGCGTGGTGCTCGACGTGCTGAAGTCGGGCGCGGCTGCGGACGTGATCCGCCGGCTCGTCGCCCAGTCGTGACCGGATCGGCGCTCAGCCGGAGCGCATGACGTCGCGCAGGGCCCGGTAGCCGATCAGGATCGCACCGCTCGCCTCGAGCCGCCTGCGCAGATCGTCGCTGGTGACCAGGTCGAGATCGTCGATCCAGCCCTGGGTGTGCGCTCCGAGCGCTCGGACCTCGGGCGTGTCGATCGCCGGTTGCACGTGGATCTCGGTGACCCCGGCGGCGAGCGTCGCGATGGCGGCGTGGACGCGCTCGGCGCTGCCGCTGCGCCAGTCGTGGTCGAAGTGGTCGGGGAACACGACGCCTTCGTCGGCGGCCAGCTGGCGGAACGGAAAGCCGGCCTGCTCGGTGGTGACCGTCGACGGCAGTCGGATCGGCAGGCCGTACTCGACCGCGAGTTCCAGGTAGACGTCGAAGAACTCCGGCCGCAGCGTGATCGCTGTGAGGTGCGGCGCAAGGTGCGTGACGTCGATGCCCCACGCCTGCGCCCGCTCGATCTGCGCTCGGAGTTCACGCAGCACCTCGGCCGGATCGGCGTGCTCCCACAGGTCTTCGAGCGTTCGCGGAAATCCGCCCTGGCCCGACTGCAGTGACGGCGCGTGGGTGATCGGCCCCCAGCGGTAGCACTCGTGTTCGGCGTTGAGCGTCAGGTGGACGCCGAGGTCGTCGGTCGGCAGCGACAGCTTGGCGGCGTGGCCGGCCCACGGGCCCGGAACCATCAGCGACGCACAGGTGGCGACGCCGTCGCGGATCGCCCGGTACACCCCGACGTTGGCGGCGTGGCACGACCCGAGGTCGTCGCACGACAGGATCACCAGTCGGGACTCGGCGGAGTGACCGAGGCGTTCGGCGAGCGTGCTCTCCACCGCAGCGACGCTACCGGAAGCGGTCAGGGGCTCATCACGAGCAGGCCGCCCACAGCCCGAGGTCGTCGCGCTCGGCGCGGCCCGCAGCCGCGGCGAACTCGCGAGCGAACGTGCTGTTGGGCTCGATCGTGAGCGGACGGGCGAAGCCGCGCTCGACGATCTCCATGTTGACGAAGACGTCGCTGATCCCACCGTCTTCACCGAGCCGGTGGACGTAGCCGAGGAGCCGGCCGTAGTCGTCACGCGCGACGACGTCGCGCTCGATGCGCACCTCGGCGCCGACCGGGAGCAGCGCGGCGGTGAACGCACTCGCCTCGGGCCCGTAGCACTCGATCGGCGTGTCGGGCTTCTTGGTCTCGGGTGTGTCGATACCGATGAGGCGGATGCGTTCCGTGCGCCCGCCGATCTCGACGTCGATCGTGTCGCCGTCGACGACGTGGGTGACGACGGCACGCCCGTCATCGGCCGTCGTCGGGCCGCCGGTGCAGCCGCCAGCAACGAACAGGCAGATGCAGATGGTCACGCCGACGGAGCGCACCCCGTCGTGTCTACCGCCGGCGTCCCCGACCCCGTCGCGACACCACCAACACCACGTTTGCGTACGGATTCGGGTGGGGCGGCCCACCCGAATCCGTACGCAAACGGACCTGTCAGAGGCGCTCGATGATGGTGCCGGTGCCGAGGCCACCGCCGCAGCACATCGAGATCAGGGCGTAGCGCCCTCCGGTGCGCTCGAGCTCGTACAGCGCCTTGGTCATCAGGAACGCACCGGTCGCCCCCAGCGGATGGCCGAGTGCGATCGCACCACCGTTCGGATTGGTCTTGTCGAGGTCGGCGCCGACCTCCTTGGCCCAGGCGAGCACGACCGACGCGAACGCCTCGTTGATCTCGAACACGTCGATGTCGTCGATCGACAACCCGGTGCGCGCCAACAGGTGCTTGGTGGCGTCCATCGGGCCGGTGAGCATCAGCACCGGATCGGTGCCCACGAGGCAGGTGTCGACGACGCGCGCCCGGGCCTTCAGCCCGAGTTCGGCCGCCTTGGCCTCGCTCGCCACCAGGACGGCGGCGGCACCGTCGGAGATCTGCGAGGAGTTGCCGGCGGTGTGCACGCCGTTCTCGCGGGCGACCGGCTTCAGCGTCGCCAGCTTGTCGAGCGTCGTCTCGCGCAGGCCCTCGTCGCGATCGACGGTGTGCATCGACCCGGTCGGATTGCCCTCCTCGTCGAGGTCCGGTGCCTCGATCGTGAGGTACTGGCCCGAGAAGCGGTCCTCCGCCCACGCCTGGGCGGCGCGCTGTTGCGAGGCGAGCCCGAACGCATCGGTGTCCTCACGGCTGATGCCCCACTTGTCGGCGATGCGTTCGGCGCCCTCGAACTGCGACGTCATCTCGTACTGTTCGAAGTAGGTCGGCGGGATCGGGATGCCGAGCCCGAGCGCCTTGTTGCCCGATGCGCCGATCGGGATCCGGCTCATCGATTCGACGCCGCACGCCAGCGCCATGTCGACCACGCCGGAGCCCACGAGCGACGACGCGAGGTTGGTCGCCTGCTGGCTCGAACCGCACTGTGTGTCGACGGTGGTGTTGGCCACGCCGAGGGGAAGACCGGCCGACAACCACGCCGTGCGGCCGATGTTGAAGGCCTGCTCGCCGACCTGGCTGACGCAGCCGGTGACGACCTGGCCGACCTCGGTGGGATCGACGCCGTTGCGGTCGATGATCGCCCGCTGCACACGGGCGAGGGTCTCGGCGGGGTGGAGGGTGGACAGGCCACCGTTGCGCTTACCGATCGGGGTGCGGAGGGCATCGACGATCACGACATCTGAGGTGCTCATGTCCTCGACTGTAGATCCCGCATCGGCCCCCGCTTCAGCCCGAGCGATGAGCGAAGCGCCGGCATCTGGTCGGTTCGCTCATCGCACGGGGTCGGATGGGGTCACCGATGAGCGAAGCGCCGGCATCTGGTCGGTTCGCTCATCGCAACGGGTTCAGGATTCGTGGAGCCACTCGTCGATCAGGCGGCGGGCGACGGAGATCCCGGGCGGGATCGTCGGCAGGTCGTCTCGGCGATACCAGTTGGCGTCGGCGATCTCGCGCTCGTCGAGGACCAGGTCGCCGCTGTGGTACTCGGCGCGGAAGCCGATCATCAGGCTGTGCGGGAACGGCCACGGCTGGCTGGCGCGGTATGACACGTTCGTCACGCGGACGCCGACCTCCTCGGCGACCTCGCGCACGACTGCCCCCTCGAGGTCCTCGCCGGGTTCGACGAAGCCGGCGAGACAGGAGTACATCGGCATCCGGAAGTTGACGCCGCGGGCGAGCAGGGCCTCCTGATCGGGGCCGGGTTCGCCGCGGGTGACGAGCACGATCATCGCCGGAGCGAGTCGGGGATAGGCGACCAACCCGCACGCCGGGCACTTCATGCCACGCTCGCCCTCGGACAGCTCGGTGGGGGTGGCGCATCGGCCGCAGAACCGGTGCGTGCGTGCCCACTCCACGATCTGCACGGCTCGTCCCGCCGCCATCCACTCGCTCTGCGCCGCCCGGCCGAAGTAGCTGAACAGGTCGAGCGCCGATCCGTACGAGGGATCCTCGGCGTCGGCGGGCACGTCGACCGCCCACCAGGCATCGCCCTCGACGATGCCGACGATGTGCCGCTCCCACGACTGGTCGGCGACCTCGCTGTCGACGAACACCGACGTGCCGATCACGTGGATGAAACGGTGACCGCCGGTGTGACCGGTGGGATCTGCGTTCAGCGCCGCATAGAGGTCGGCCGAGTTCGGGAGCGAGTCCATCGACTGCATGCGTAGCACGCGGTTTGCCGCTGGTCTCGTACGGTGAGGGCATGGAACCGGAGCTGCATCCAGACATTGCGGTGTTGGCGCCGCTCCTCGGAACATGGGAGGGCGCAGGCGCCGGTGAGTACCCCACCATCGACGACTTCGCCTACCTCGAGTCGATCACCTTCAGCCACGTCGGCAAGCCGTTCGTGGCGTACACGCAGCGCACCCGGCATCCCGAGACGTCCGCCCCGATGCACGCCGAGACCGGATACCTGCGCGTACCGAGACCCGGCAGCATCGAGATCGTGATGGCGCAGCCCACCGGTCTCGCGGAGATCTACGAGGGCGCCGTCGTCGGTGGCGACGCACCGCTGGTGATCGACGTCCGGTCGACCTCGATCGGCTCGGTGTCGACCGCCAAGGAGGTCACGATCACCGAGCGGACGATCTCGGTGACCGGCGACGACCTGCACTACACGTTCCGCATGGCCGCCGTCGGCCACCCGCTCCAGCACCACCTGAGCGCCACGCTGCACCGTGTCAACCGACCGGCCGTGGAATAGACGCAACCGACGCCGGGTTGCAGCGGCCGGTCGATAGATTTCGATCGGACAACCTGAACAGACATCCGAAACAGACATCTGAAGGGGAGTATCCCTCGAGGTCCGTCGTCAACACACCGCTTCCGGGCGGTCGGCGGGGCCAGCTCCTGGTGGAGCGGAGAGACCTTCAGCGAACCATCCCTCCGTTTGCTGAAAGCGTCATGAACTCCAACACCTTCAAGACCATCATCCTGCTCAGTTCCCTCACCGGCTTCATGGTCCTCGTCGGGTCGTGGATCGGTGGGCCGACGGGCACCGTCATCGGGCTCGTGCTCGGCCTCGCCATCGTCGGCGCCTCGTATTGGTCGTCCGATCGACTCGCGGTCAAGGCCGCTCGGGCCACCGAGGTCGCCCCCGGCCAACTGGACTGGCTGCGCGACGACCTCACCGAGATCGCCCGACGGGCCGACATGGCGACACCGCGGCTGTTCGTGTCACCCGACCGCCAGCCCAACGCCTTCGCGACCGGACGCAACGAGCGCACGGCGCTGGTGTGTGTCACCGCCGGACTGCTCGAGGTGCTCGACCGCGACGAGGTGCGTGGAGTCGTCGCCCACGAGGTGGCACACATCCGCAACAAGGACATCCTGATCGGCTCGATCGCCGCCGCCGTCGCCACTGCGATCTCCGCAATCGCGAACATGGCCATGTTTGCCGGCATCTTCGGCGGGAACAGCGACGACGATGGACCCAGCCCCGCCGTCGCCATGTTGCTCGCCGTCGTCGCGCCGATCGCAGCCGGCGTGATGCAGATGGCACTGTCGCGGTCACGCGAGTTCGAAGCCGACCGTGTCGGCGCCGAACTGCTCGGCGACCCGCAGCCGCTGGCCAGCGCACTCGCCCGGCTCGACCGTGCGTCGAAGCAGATCCCGATGGAGGTCGACCCGGCGCACGCCACCGCCTACATCGTCAACCCGCTGACCGGCACGCAGGCGAGCTTCGCCAAGCTGTTCATGACCCACCCGCCGATGGAGGAGCGCATCGCGCGCCTGCTCGGCGTGCGGCTCGACGCCCAGGTCGCCCGATGAGCGCACTGCCGGGCACGCTCGCTGACGCCGACGAATCGTCGTCGTCCGCAGACTGGCACCGCCGCGACGCGGCGACGGTCCTCGACGAACTCGGCTCCTCCGACGACGGCCTCGACGACGCCGCCGTCCTCCGCCGGCGTGACGAGTACGGATCGAACGAACTTCAGGAGTCCGCCGGGACCAGCAAGCTGGCGCTGATCTGGGGACAGATCTCGTCGGTGATGGTGCTGATCCTGATCGGTGCCGCGGTGCTGTCGCTCGTGCTCGGCAAGTACCTCGAAGCCGGCGCGATCGGTGCGATCGTCGTGCTGTTCACCGCGCTCGGGTTCTTCCAGGAGTACCGCGCCGAGCAGGCGATCGCCGCACTGCGCCGCATGGCGGTGCCGTCGGCACGCGTCACGCGCGAAGGACGCGTCACGTCGGTGTCCGTGGGCGAGTTGGTGCCCGGCGACATCGTCCATCTCGACGCCGGCACCGTCGTGCCCGCCGACCTCCGCCTCGTCGAGGTCGCGAGCCTGCGGATCGAGGAGGCGACGCTCACCGGCGAGTCCGAGCCGATCGACAAGCAGACCGACGCCGTCGACCAGGACGATCTCGCACTCGGCGACCGCCTGTGCATGGCGTACTCCGGCACGCAGGTCGCCGCCGGCCGCGGTCGAGGTGTCGTCGTCGCCACGGGAATGCGGACCGAACTCGGCCGGATCGCTGCGCTCCTGCAAGGTGTCGAGGCCGACCAGACACCACTCCAGCAGCGTCTCGACCGTGTCGGCAAGCAGCTCGCACTCCTCGGTCTGCTCGTCGCGCTCGCCGTCGTGGTGATGGGGGCGATCGCCGGCGAGTCGGCGACCGACCTCGTGCTGACGGCGATCAGCGTGGCCGTCGCCGTCATCCCCGAGGGCCTGCCCGCCGTCGTGACGTTCACCTTGGCGATCGGCTCGCAACGGATGCTCAGGCGCCAGGCGCTGATCCGCAAGTTGCCGGCGGTCGAGACGCTCGGGTCGGTCACCGTGATCTGCTCGGACAAGACCGGGACGCTCACGCAGAACCGGATGACGGTGACCGTGCTCGACGTCGCGGGCCACGAGGTGCGCCTCGATGCCGATGCCGGCGTGTCGCCCGACGACCTGCCGTCGCCGGCGACGGTGACGCTCGTCGCCGGTGCGTTGTGCAACGACGGATCCGAGGACGTCGACGACGAAGGCCGGCGGGTCTGGCTCGGCGATCCGACGGAAACGGCGCTGCTCCAGGCTGCGACGGACGCCGGCCTCGACGTCGACTCGCTGCGCGAGCGGATCCCCCGCATCGGCGAGCAGCCGTTCGACTCGACGCGCAAACGGATGAGCACGGTCCACGACCGGCTCGACGGACGGATCGACGAACTCGCCGAGTTGCCCCAGGATGTCGAGCTCTCGTTCGTCAAGGGCGCCGTCGACGGCCTGCTCGACCACGCGACCGCGGTCTGGGACAACGGCGAGGCGGTGCCGTTCGACGCCGAGTGGCACGAGCGCATCTCCGCCGGCAACGACGCGCTCGCCGCGGCGGGCATGCGTGTGCTCGGCGTTGCGTTCCGGCCGATGACGTCCGACGACGCCGACCCCGAGGCGGAACTGGTGCTGCTCGGGCTCGTCGGGATCATCGACCCGCCACGCCCCGAGGTCCGCGATGCGGTGGCCGTCTGCCGTGACGCCGGCATCCGCCCCGTGATGATCACCGGCGACCATCCGCTGACCGCGGTGGCAATCGCCAACGACCTCGGCATCAGCGACACCGATCGTGCGCTGGTGGGCGCCGACCTCGATCGCCTCGACGACGACGAGTTCGCCGCGGCGGTGCGCGACGTCTCGGTGTTCGCCCGGGTGTCGCCCGAGCACAAGCTGCGCATCGTCGGAGCCCTGCAGCACCAGCACCAGGTGGTCGCGATGACCGGTGACGGGGTCAACGACGCACCGGCGCTCAAGCGTGCCGACATCGGCGTGGCGATGGGCATCACCGGCACCGACGTGTCCAAGGAAGCAGCCGACATGGTGCTGCGCGACGACAACTTCGCCACGATCGTCGCTGCCGTCGAAGAGGGCCGGGTGATCTACGACAACCTGCGGCGCTTCGTGAGCTTCGCGGTCGCCGGCAACCTCGGAAAGATCATCGTGATGCTCGGATGGCCGATCCCGTTCCTGATCTCGGATTCGGCTGCCGGCACGGCGATCGCGTTCCTTCCGTTGCAGCTGCTGTGGCTGAACCTGATGACCGACGGACTGCTCGGGTTGTCGATGGGGGTCGAACCGGCCGAGAAGAGCGTGATGCAGCGACCACCGCACTCACCGTCCGACGGGCTCTGGGCCAACGGACTGGGACGGCGCACGACGTGGGTCGGCACGGTCATCGGCATCGTCACGCTGGCGCTCGGCTTCGCCTACTACGCCGCCGACGGGGACGGACCATGGCAGACGATCATGTTCACGACGATCGCCTTCATGCAGATCGGCCAGGCGTTCGCGACGCGCTCGTCGCTCGAGTCGCTGCGCACGATCGGCTTCGGTTCCAATCGATTGATGGTCGGCATCGCTGCGCTCGTCGCCGCGCTGCAACTCCTGGCCGTCTACACGCCGTTGCGTGAGTTCCTCGACCTGCAGGTGCTCTCGGCGTCCGAGCTCGCCGTGTGCATCGCGGCCGGAGTGTTGCTACTCGTGTTGGTCGAGGCGGTCAAGTGGCGTCACCGGGTCACCGCCCGCCGCTGACGCTCAGGACTCACCCGGTGGCGAGTTTGTCGGCGAACCAGTCGAGGATGATCTCGGCGCGCTGGACGCGATGGATCGGTGAGCCCGATCGTGACAGCTCGTGGTTCTCTCCGGGGAAGCGGTAGAAGTCGACGTCCTTGTCGAGCAGTTTCAAGGAGACCCACAGCTCTTCTGCCTGAGCGATCGGGCACCGCCAGTCCTCCTCGGAGTGGATGATCAGCATCGGCGAGGAGATGTTGCGCACGGCCGTGATCGGTGACATCCGCGCGTACTCCTCCGGCGCCTCGAGGTGGTTGACGCCGTGAACCGCGTTGAAGGCCGTCGAGATGTCGGACGACACTTCCAGTGCGGTGGCGTTGTTGACCGCCCGCTCCGAGCAGAACGCCCGGAATCGTTCGCCGTGGTGGCCGGCGAGCCACGTCGCCATGAACCCGCCGTACGAACCACCGAGCATCCCGACGCGCTCGGCGTCGCAGAACTCGTAGCGATCGAGCGCGGTGTCGATGATCGACAGGACGTCGTCGACGTCGACGGTTCCCCATCCGGGGCCCGGCGCCGTTGGATGGTTCGGGCCCTGGATCGCCTGGCCCCAGCCGGTGTGGCGGCCGCTGCTGCCGCGAGGGTTGCCGAGCACGACGACGAAGCCGGCTGCGGCCTGCATCTGGAACTCGTCGAAGAAGTACTCGCCGTACTGCGTGTGGGGTCCGCCGTGCACGTTGAGCAGCACGGGATACCGCCGCGTCTCGTCGAAGTCGGCCGGGCGCATGATCCAGGCGTCGATCTCGTCGGTGCCGTCGGCGGTGGGAGCGGTGAAGTGTTCCCATCCGATCAGGGTGGCCGCCAGTTCGTCGCTCACGCGGGTGCGGCGCTCGTCGTCGACGAACAGCTCGGCGGGATGCGTCGCCGACTCCTCGACGCGGGCGATCACACCCGCCGCGGCATCGAAGGACGTCACCGACACCGCTCCCTCGGTGAGCGGCGCCGGCACGAAGGCGCCGTCGGCGGGAATCCGATACAGGTGCGTGGTGCCGCGGTCCTCGGCGGTCGCGAGCAGGTGTGCGTCGGACTCCCACACCGGTGGGCGCGAGCCGACGGTCGGCAGGAACGTGCGGTCGAACCCGGCCGACACCCACCTGATGTCGGTGTGCGGATGGCTGTCGCCGTCGATCGGCAGGATTCCGATCTTGGCGTTCTGAGGGTAGGTGCGCGGATCGGCGGATCCGATGAACGCAAGCTGGGTGCCGTCGGGGGACACCGACGGCTGGCCGTACTGGCCGTCGTGGTTCGTCAGCGCTCGGACGTTCGCACCGTCGGCGTCACCTTCGCCGTGTTCCGGCAGCGAGACGACGTAGAGGTCGCTTGCCCGGTCACGGTCCCAGCCCTCGTGCCGCTGCGCCGACGTCACGACGGCGGACGAGTCGCGCAGCCAGCTGACACCGGTGTGCTGGAACTCGCCGGGCGTCAGGTTGCGCGGACCACCGGTGCCGTTCGTCGCGACCACGAACACGTGGTTCGGGCGATCGAAGACCCAGTTCTGCCCGTTGAGCCGGCTGAAGAGCCGCTCGACCTTGCGCGGCGCCTGCCAGGCGGCGCTCTCGGCGTCGTAGCGCTCGTGTCGAGTCCGGCTCGTGAATCCCAGCCAGCGGCCGTCGGGAGACCACGCGACGTCGCCGAGGCCGTCGGGCATGGTGCACAGCGTCCGGAGTTCGCCGGTGGTGCCGATCGGCAGGACGTGCAGCGTCGAATCGCCCTGGTTCTCGCCGCGTCGGGACGTGAACGCCAGATATCGCCCGTCGGACGACCATGCCGGGTCGGCGTCGTGGTCGCCGGCGGTGACCGGTGCATCGTCGATCCAGATCCGGGTGTAGGTCGTGTTCTTCGCCAGGTCGGTCGTCGCCACCACGAACGCCACGTGCGAGCCGTCGGGGCTCACCGCCACCTGACCGACCACGCTGCGGCCGTCGATCAGCCGTTCCGCGATCTCGCGGTGCCCGGACCTGGCCGGCGCGGCAGACGGAGCGGGTGGTGGAGGCGGTGGCAGTTCACTCATGGCCCCCGACCGTACCCTGGCCGCGGCACGCCGGAACCGGGCCGATGGTGTCGAGCTCGGACCGCAGCAGCGCCGTTCACTCGGCGAGGCCGACGGGTTCGTCGTCGATGATCTGGTCGAGGTACTCCGACATGCCGTAGCCGACGCGTCCCTCGAACTCGCCGGAATGGATCGTCCACTTCGTGTAGGCCTCGGAGATCCGTGTCTGGAGCCATTCCCCGTCGGGCGCCTGCCGGCGGTTGCGCAGCGGGATGAGGCTGAGCGCCTCGCCGGTGAAGTTCCACTCCCGGTCGCTGCGGCTCGAGCGGATCGTGCCCTCGATGCGGTCGTGATAGTGCTCGGCGCCCCGTGTCTCGGTGGTGATGCGGACGTCGTCGCACAGGTGCATCACGCCGTTCTCCCACACGAAGCCGCCACGGGTGCCCTCGGCGTCACGCTTGGCCACGCGGCTGGCCATGAATCCGAAGTTCTCGTCGACGTTCACCGTCAACCAGCGGTAGTACCAGGGCGCCTGCCAGTAGCGCGGCCCCCACGAGTGGTCGCGTAACCCGAAGCCGGCGATCTGCCACTCGCGCTCGCCGACACGCATCGTGCCGGTCGCTTCCACGAGTTGTTCGTAGTGCCCCTTCGCGAACTCCTCGCCCGGCTTCTCGTGCGGCTCGTCGGGTTCGCCGCCGAACATGCTCGGCCGTCCCTGTCCACCGAAGGTCAGGTGGATCTCGGCCTCGGCGTACGGGTTGTTCGTGAACGCCTCCTTCGGATCGGCCATCTGTTCGGGTTCGTCGAGTACGACGACCTTGCCGACGTAGTCGATCCGCAGCTCCTCGAACGGCTTCACCATCGTCCACGTCAGACCGGCGGCGTCCAACGCATCGTTGTTCTCGATCGCCGGCCGTTTGAACATGAAGCCGACCTGGCGGTTGCCGCCCTGCACCTCGGGCGGCAGGTACAGGCACACCGTCATCTCGGCGGTACCTTCGTTGGCCCGGTTCCCCATCCGGAACCAGCCACCGACACCCTGGGCGGGGTCGAAGGCGTTGATGTACATGCTCTCGTTGAAGTTCGGCTCGGGGCCGAGTTCGTGCATGAATTCGTCGGACTCGTCGAGACGTACACCCATGTCCGCGAAGGTAGGGGCAGTGAGCGCGCGGCGACGGGTCGGACGGCTGCGGCGAATTCGGTGTGCGACGCCGAGGTCGTCCGGGCGTTCACGAACTACGTTGACGAGATGAGCATCACCGATGACGACCTCGAGACCACGAATTCGGCGATCGCCAAGTTGGAAGGGATCGAGCCGTCGGGTGACATCGGCGAGTTCAACGCCCGCAAGCTCACGTTCGGGCCCGACGGAGCCGTCATCGGCCCGGTCGCCCATCTCGCCGCCGAACGCATCCGGCTGACGGCATTGGAATGGGAGCACTTCGAGGTCCGCCAGGTCGGTGCCACGCTCGGCGGCATCGTCAAGGGCCTCGACCTGTCCAAGCCGCTCGCCGACGAGGTGATCGACGAGCTGTCGCGGGCATGGGTCGACTACAAGGTCCTGTTCTTCCGCGACCAGCAGCTGACCGCCGAACAGCACATCGACTTCGCCCGCCGGTTCGGCGAGCTCGAGGTCCACCCGTTCCTGCGGAACAACGACGAGCGTCCCGAGCTGGTCAGATTCGCCAAGGACGCCGACACCGGCGGGTACGAGAACGGCTGGCACCACGACGTCACGTGGCGCCAGGTGCCGTCGAAGGGGGCCGTCCTGCGAGCGATCGAGGTGCCCGAGACCGGTGGTGACACGCTGTTCTGCGACATGAACGCGGCCTACGAGGGCCTGTCCGACGAGATCAAGGACCGCATCGAGGGCCTCGTGGCCGAGCACGACTACATGCAGGCGTTCGGTCACACGATCCAGGGTGCCGACGCTGCGGCCATGCGCGAGAAGTACCCCGTCGTCGAGCACCCGGTCGTCATCCGCCACCCGGTCTCCGGCGAACGCCTGCTGTACGTCAACAGGTTCTTCACCTCGCGCATCGTCGGCCTCGAGCCTGCGGAGTCCGACGAGTTGCTGGTGACGTTGTTCGCCCAGGCCAACACGTTGGAGTACCACTGCCGGTTCCACTGGAAGCCGGACTCGGTGGCGATGTGGGACAACCTGGCCGTCCAGCACTACGCGTCCAGCGACTACTGGCCCGACGTGCGGGTGATGGAGCGAGCGAGCATCGTCGGCGTCCGCCCCTCGTCCTGAACCGTGGCCCGACATCTGGCCCGATGGGAACTCGAGGGCGTCGATGGGGCCGTGGTCGTCGTCGACGTGATCCGCGCGTTCACGACGGCGGCGTATGCATTCGGTGCCGGCGCAGCAGAGATCTACCTCGTCGGTGACGTCGCCGAGGCGCTGGCGTTCAAGGCGGCCAATCCGGGGACGATCGCGCTGGGCGAGGACCGCGGCCTGCGCCCGGAGGGGTTCGACTTCCCGAACTCACCCGCGATGGTGAGCCGCGCCGACCTCGGCGGGCGCACGCTGGTGCAGCGCACCTCGGCGGGAACCCGTGGCGTCGTTGCTGCCGCAGATGCCGACCGGCTCTGGGCGGCCAGCCTCGCCTGTGCCTCGGCGACCGCGCGGGCGGTCGCGGCCGCCGGGCTCGGCGAACCTTCCTACGTGATCACCGGCCGGTTCGAGGATCGCCCCGGTGCTGGTGGCGATGACGACGTGCTGACCGCTGAGCTGATCGAACGAGTGCGTCGCGGTGAGCCGCACGAAGCCGCCGCGACAGCTGCTGCGGTGCGCAGGACCGACGAAGCCGCGAAGACGCTCGCCCTCGGTCCCGATCACACCGACCCCAGCGACATCGAACTCGCCACCACCGTCGACGTCTTCGACTTCGCGATGGAGGTCGAACGCACCGAACGCGGCCTCCGCCTCACGGCACGTCGTGGCTGAAGAGGCGAGCCGCCCACCAGCCGACACGGGCGTCAGCTGATGTCGGTGTCGTCGGGGCCGCTGATGTGCCAGTGGCCGTGGTGGTCGACTGCGGGGGCGGTGGTTTCGTCGAGGAGGAAGATGCGATCCGTCAGGGATCGGTCGGGTCGAACATCTCCAGCTGTTCCCACGTGACCGCGACCTCACTGACGACGCACCAGCGCAGCCGGCCGCGAGACCCGGGCCGCCGGATCTCGACCCGGTCGGCTCGCAACGACCGGGCGGACCCGTCGGGATCGCGTATCGCGATGCTGCCGTCGTACTCGATACCGACGACCCGTCCGACCACCCAACGGCCCTTGTCGTTGCGCCGGAAGCGGATCGGTTCGCTCATTCTCAGGCCCAGGCGGGCGAGCGAAGCGGGCGATCGGTGCATGCTGGATGGTGATGTCAGGCGCCGATGGTGCGACGTTGCAGCTTGCGCATCCCGCCCAGCCAGCGTTCGGGATCGGTCGCCTTGAGCGCCATGTAGTCGGCCACTTCGGGGTGCGGCAGGACGAAGAACCGTTCGGCCTCGATCGCATCGGCCACCTGCACTGCAACTTCGACCGGCTCCAGCACGACGCCGGCAGCCTTGACGACGTTGCTCCCGCTGACCTCGTCGTCGCCGGCGTGCAACATCGCGGTGTTCACGCCCTGCGGGCACAGGCAGGTGACCTTGACGCCGGCGTCGCCGTAGGTCACCGCCATGTACTCGGCGAATGCGACGGCGGCGCGTTTCGTGAGGGTGTAGGGACCCGAACCGATCTGCATCAGCAGACCGGCTGCAGAGGCGGTCGAGCAGAAGTACCCCTCTCCGCGTTCCAGCCAGTCGGCCAGCAGGTACTTCGCGGCCCAGCGGTGTGCGTGGACGTTGACGGCGAAGGCCAGTTCCCAATCGTCCTCGGGAGTCTCGAGGACGCCGCGACCGATCCCGACTCCGGCATTGCAGAAGAAGAGATCGATCGAACCGAGCGCAGATCTGGCCGCGTCGACGAGCGATGCGTTCCCCGCCTCGGTGCTCACGTCGGCGGTGATCGCCGTGGCCCGTTCGAGCGAAGCCGCCACCCCCTCTGCGCCTGCCAGGTCGGCGACCACCACGTTGGCGCCACGATCGTGGAACTCGCGAGCGAGGGCTTCGCCGATGCCTCGTCCCGCTCCGGTGACCACGACGTTGCGTTCGCTGAACTGCATTTGTGCATCGTAGGTTCGCAGTGCGACCGGGCGCCGGGTCCACTGAGGTTGTGAACGTTGTGTGACACCTCTCTCATCTGCGCCCAGGTGCGTGTTCGTCGCACCGATCGCGGGTACCGTGTTCACCAATGACTGATGAGCGCATCGACTCCAGTAACGAGGCCGTGATCACCGAAGCCCTGAGCGTCATCGACGGCGCACTGGCCCGGATGTTGCAGCGGGAACTCGTGTCGACGGGTGAGGTTGCCGATCTGTTGCTCGACGTGCGCACGCTGCTCACGACCGAGCCGGCGATGCTCGTCGACGACGTGGTTGCCACCGACGCCGGCTGAGCGTCAGGGTGGCAGTGGCGCCTCGGCGCGCCACCGGATCGGGTCGGAAACCGTTTGCGCTCGATTCAGGGCGCCAACCGTCGTGCGATGCGCCGCCCGACGAGTCCGAGCAGCGAACCGACCGCTGCGCCGACGACGACGTCGGATCCGTGGTGGATCCGTACGTAGGCACGGCTGATCCCGACGATCGCCGCAATTTTCCACCAGATCACGCCGACCGTGCGGCCGTCCCAGCCCGACAGCACCATCGCCGCGAATGCGGCCGAGCTGGCGTGCCCCGACGGGAACGACGACGTCTTCGGCCGCCGCACCCGCAATCGGTCGTCGCCGGTCTGTGTGGGGCGTTCGCGACGGAACAGGCGCTTGACGCCCTGGTTGACGATGAGGCTCTCGGCTCCCAGCATCAAGGCGAGCACGACGACCTGATCGGGGCGCCCCTTCGCAATGCCGCGCACGATGCCGATGCCGTGCCAGATCAGCGAGAAGTCGCCGACGTGGCTGGCGGTGGTGAACACGCGGTCGGCGATCGGGTTGCCACGAAGCTGTTCGAGCAGTGCGTCGACGCGGTCGTCGAAGGCGTCGACCTGCGGGCCGAACTGGCCCTGGCCGGGCACGATCGGGAAGGGACCGACCTCGACCGGTTCGGGATCGGGGTGCCCGAGCGCCGACGATGCATCGGCAAGGTCGAGGACGGATTCGTCCGGTGGTGCCGCTTCGCCGGCCCGATCGCCGGCCTGGTCGCCGGTCATGCGGGCTCGTCGCCGGCGGACGCCGCGAACAGTGCGTCGTGTGCGGCGACTGCCTCGGTGGCGGCGAGTGACGGATCGCCACCGAACGCCGGGCACCATTGCCGGAACGAACACCAGTCGCACAGCTTGCTCTGGCGCGGCCGGAAGTCGCCCGTGGTGCAGGCCCGCTCGACCGCCGACCACACGGCGGTGGTGCGCGTCGTGATGAACTTCACCGACTGAGCTGACGGCACGGTCTCGATCGTCTCGCCCGACGCGAGGTACATCAGACGGATCCTCGCCGGCCGTTTGCCGAACACCGCCTCGCACAGGAACGAGTAGAAGTGCACACCGGCGAGGCTCTTGTGTTCGTAGTTGCCCGACGGTGCCCGGCCGGTCTTGTAGTCCGTGACCACCAGCTCGCCGTCGGCATCGAGTTCGAGGCGGTCGATCACCCCGCGAAGCGTGAGGTCGCCGACCGCGGCCTCCATCCAGAGTTCCAGCCCGATCTCGCGGACGGTGGTGGGATCCTCCATGGCGAAGTACTTGTCGATCAGCGCACGGCAGTCGCCGTCGAAGCGCTCGGCGTCCTCGCCGGCCAGCCCGAGGCCGACGTAGTCGGGATGGGTCCGGTACTCGTCGAGGGCGCGACCCATGTCGGTCGCCAGCGCCTCGCGCGTGCGGTCGGCGGCCGGACGCACGAACAGCAACTCGAGGGCGCGGTGCACGATCGTTCCCTTGGTGGTGGCGATGCCGGGCGGTTCCGGCAATTTCTCGATGCTCGAGAACCGGAACTGCATCGGGCACGACGTGAACGACGACACCCGGGAGGGCGACAGCGACATCGGCACCGGGAACGTCGGTGCGTGAACAGCGGTGTCGGTCATGTGGCCATCGTAGGTGGGGGCTGTCACAGAGATGAGGTGACGATCGGATGTCACGCCGCGACGGCGGTGCGCACCAGCGTCGCCATCGCGCCAGGATCGATGAACGGCGTGAAGTGGTTCCACTCGTCGTGTTCGACGTAGCTGGCGTTGGGGAGCTGGTCGGCGATCTCCCTGGCGATGGCGGCAGGGCCGAACTCGTCGACCTTGCCGGCCACGACGACGACGGGGGTCCGGATCTCCGGGAGAACGGCCCAGGTGCCGTGTGTGCCGCCGGTGTCGAACGTGCGGGCCTCGTGTTCGGGATCGCACTTCAGGCGGACCCCTTCGGGCGCCGGCCGGAACCCGTGTGCGACGTAGAGGCGCAGCACGTCGGGGTCGAAGGCCATCATCGGCGGCTTGGACGAGTAGTTGGCGATCGCCTCGTCGAACGACTCGAACGACGCACGCCGTTTGCGAGCGCCCCTCGACAGGATCGTCCCGTTGTTCTCCGTGCCGTCGTGTGGATCGATCTCGCGCGGCGGGAACACGATCGGCTCGAAGGCGACGATCACGTCGAACAGTCCGGGGTCGCGGTGCGCCGCCATCAGCAGCCCGGCGCCACCCATCGAATGGCCGAATCCGACCAGACCGCCGTCGGGTGCGATCGCCCGGCCGGCCGCGACGGCGTCGTCGCCGTAACGGTCCCAGTCGACCTGCCAGTCGTCGGGCCGCGCCGTGTCACCGTGGCCGCGGTAGTCGAGTGCGAACGACCTGAAGTCGTCGCTCAGCTCGTCGGCGATCGGCAGGTAGCAGTAGCCGTGGAAGCCGGTGGCGTGCGACAGCAGCAGCGTGCGACCGGCACCCCCGAACTCGTGGACGGCAACACTGACGTGATCGGAGGAGGCGACGCGCACCCGGCCATCATGTCGACGCGCCGTACCGGGATGCGAATCGTCACCGCAGCGGCGGACGCCGCGGTGACCGGCTCACGGTCGGGGTTCGCGTGGCAGCCCGAGCAGCCGTTCGCCGATGATGTTGCGCTGCACCTGGCTGGAACCACCGGCGATGCGCCCGCCCGGTGCGGCGAGCATGCCGGTGGCACTCGCGCCGTCGAGCACTGCGTCGGCGCCGTCGAGCCCGCCTCGCAGCATCGCCACGTCGAACATCATCTCGGTGATCCCCAGTTTCATCAACGACGCCGCGGTCGAGGCGACCGAGCCCTGGCGCTGCGCCATTGCCTTCATCGCCGTGCCGCTCGCGAGGAGTGCGGTGAGCGACTGCCGTTCGACTGCGGTGAGTTCACGCCCCTCGGCGAGATGCGCCATCTGGTCGAGGCGACGCTCGAGGCCGACGACCGAGGTGCCGATGTGACCGCGCTCGCTGGTGAGCACCGCCATGCCGACACCCCAGCCGCCGTGCAGCGGCCCGAGCAGGCAGTCGGCGCGCAGGTGCACGTCGGTGAAGAACACTTCGTCGAACTCTGCCTCGCCCGTCATCTGCCGCAGCGGGCGCACGTCGATGCCCGGGAGGTCCATCGGGCACAGGAAGAACGAGATGCCGTCGTGCTTGGGTGCTTCGTCCAGCGGCCGGGTGCGCGCCATCAGGATGCCCCAGTTGCTGTAGCGCCCGCCCGAACACCAGACCTTCTGGCCGTTGACGACGTAGTGGTCGCCGTCGAGTTCGGCCCGCGTCGACAGCGAGCCGAGGTCGCTGCCGGCACCCGGCTCGGAGAAGAGCTGGCACCAGACGTGCTCGGTCGTCAGGGTCGACTGGAGGTGCCGCGCCTGCTGCTCAGCGGTGCCGTACCGCATGATTGCGCCGCCGGCCAGCACGAAGCCGACCATGTTGAACACCGCCGGCACGCCCGCTCGGGCGCACTCGAGCAGCCAGACGCCGTTGTGGTCCGCGGTCAAGCCGCGACCGCCATGCTCGACCGGCCAGTGGACGCCTGCCCACCCGGCCTCGGTCAGCCGTCGCTGCCAGTCGAGGCCGGCGTCGACCAGGTCGGGCGGGCAGATGGCGCCGTAGTCGCGTGGCGCATGCTGCCGGTTCGCCGACAACCACGCCGCGGCTTCGGCCTGGAACTCCTCGATGGGGATCACCGCGCCAGCATGTCAAAGTGTCATGTTCGCCCCGGCACGGTGTGACGGTCGGTCAGGAGAGGGCTTCGAGGAACAGTGCGGTCTCGTCGGCGATGGTGGCGGGGACGGCGTAGCCGTCCTGCGTCGTCACGTCGCTCCAGTGGGCCGCCAGGTCCTCGGGCGTCAGGTCGCTCGTGTTGGTGTAGCCGACCGTCTCGGCGATGAACACCTCGGCGACACGGCCGCCGCCGACGGAGAAGACCCGCCCGGTCGCCTCGCAGGACTCGTGGGACAGATAGGTCACCAGCGGCGAGATCAGCTCGGGCTGCAACTTGTCGCCGAGGCCGCCGAGGATGTCCTCGGTCATGCGGGTCAGCGCGAGCGGAGCGATCGCATTCGCCTTGATGTTGTACTTGGCGCCCTCGACGGCGAGCACGTTGGTGAACCCGACGAGGCCCATCTTGGCGGCGCCGTAGTTCGCCTGGCCGAAGTTGCCGAAGATCCCCGCCGCCGACGACGTCGACACGATGCGGCCGTAGCCCTGCTCGCGCATGATCTTCCAGGCGGGTTGGGTGACGTTGAACGCACCGCGCAGGTGGACGTCGATCACCGGGTCGAACAGGTCGGCGTCCATGTTGTGGAACGACTTGTCGCGCAGGATGCCGGCGTTGTTGATCACGATGTCGACCTTGCCGAACGCATCGACGGCGCTCTGCACGATCGCTGCGCCACCTTCCGGCGTGGCGACCGAGTCGGTGTTGGCCACGGCCTCGCCGCCGGCCGCCTGGATCTCGTCGACGACGAGCTGGGCGGCCCCCTTGTCGCTGCCGGTGCCGTCGACGGCGCCGCCGAGGTCGTTCACCACGATGAGCGCACCGCGCTTCGCCATCATCAGTGCGTGCTGCTTGCCGAGGCCGCCACCGGCGCCGGTGATGATCGCTACCTTGCCGTCGAATCCGAGATCAGTCATGGACGCCAACGCTAACGGCGGGCGTGGACATCCGGAAAAACGCCCTCATGGCGTAGATGGCCGCCGATCCGTGCCCGGTGACCACACGCAGCCAGCGCCATTCGCGCGAGCGAGAACGCACGAAGTGCCGATCGTTGCTCACACGAACCGTGGCATCGAGATCTGTGTGAGCGACAAGGTGAGCGAACACGATCTGTGCTCACACAAATGTCGGGCCGCGCTCGGCAGTGCGTCAGCGGTCGATGCGCAACGGCTCGTCGGGGGTGACCAGGACCACGTCGTCGCCGATGCGTATCGGGATGCCGCCTCCGTCGAGCGCCGTCAGTGTCAGGCCGTCGGGATCGAGGTCGACGACCAGGGTGGATCCGTGGCGTCGCAGTCGGAAGCTCACGCCGTCCCACACGTTCGGCAGCCGGGGCGAGAACTCGAGGTAGTTGCCCTGCTCGACCATGCCGGCGAAACCGTTGACGATGCCGGCCCAGACGCCGCCGGCGTTCGCGACGTGCACGCCGTCGGCGGTGTTGCCGTGCGAGTCGCACAGGTCCAGGTACAGCGATCGCATGAAGTACTCGAGTGCGAGCTCCTCGTAGCCCACCTCGGCGGCGACGACGGCCTGGACGCACGACGACAGCGACGAGTCGCCGGTGGTGATCGGATCGTAGAAGTCGAAGTTGCGACGCTTCTGCTCGACCGGGAAGCGCTCGGATCGGAGGAACATCGCCAGCACGACGTCGGCCTGCTTCAACACCTGATGTCGGTAGATCACGAGCGGGTGGTAGTTGAGCAGCAGCGGGAAGTCCTCCGGCGGGGTCGTCTCCCAGTCCCACGGCTCGAGTTCGAGGAACTCGGAGTCCTGCGGGTTGATACCCAGTTCCTCGTCGAACGGGATGAACATCGCATCAGCGGCGGCATCCCAGTCGTCGAGTTCCTGCAGCTCGAGGTCGGTGTTGCGGCACAGCGCGGCGAAGGCGTCCGGGTTCCATTCCGCCAGGAACCTGACGATGCGAGTGGCGTAGCGGAGATTGAACCTCGCCATCACGTTCGTGTAGAAGTTGTCGTTGACGACCGTCGTGTATTCGTCGGGGCCCGTGACGCGATGGATGTGGAACGTGCGGGCGCCGTTCTGTGCATAGAAGCCGAGGTCGACCCACAGGCGCGCCGTCTCGACGAGGATCTCGGACCCCTCGTGCGACAGGAAGTCGACGTCGCCGGAGGCCTCGAGGTACCGCCGCAGGGCCAACACCACGGCGGCATTGATGTGGTACTGGGCAGTGCCCGCCGCGTAGTAGGCGGATGCCTCCTCGCCGTTGATCGTCCGCCACGGGTACAGCGCGCCCACCTGACTCATCTCGCGCGCCCGCTGGCGTGCGGCACCGAGCATCTGCCATCGGAAGCGGACGATCTTGCGGGCCGCTTCGGGCATCGTGTAGGCCAGGAACGGCGCCACGTACACCTCGGTGTCCCAGAAGTAGTGGCCGTCGTAGCCACCACCGGTGACGCCCTTGGCGGCGATGCCCTGTTCCTGCGTGCGCGCCGACGCCTGGGCGAGCTGGTACAGGTTCCAGCGCAACGCCTGCTGTGCACCGTCGTCGCCGCGGAGTTCGATGTCGGCGTTGCCCCAGAACTCGTCGAGCCATTCGCGCTGCTCGAGGACGATCTGCTCGATGCCGTCGGACTCGGCGCGTTGCAGTGTGCGAGAGCACCGGTCGGCGAGCTCCTCGGCGGGAACACCGTTGGAGGAGTGGTACGACACGAGCTTGGTGATCTTGATCGGATTGCCGGGTGTGGCGCGCACCGTGAACACCGTCTTGGCGAGATCGGCGCCGACATCGGTGGTCACGTCGACCTGGCACGTCGTCTCGATCTGATGGCGCGTCCCGCAGGCCAGCGTCATCTTGCTGTTCGCGCAGCGGTACCCGAGCACGATCTCGTTGCCGCTCTCGCGCTGCAGCCGCGGTTCGAGCACCCGGTGATCGAACTTGCGCGCGCGACGGGGATCGCCTCCCTCGCCGAGCGCCGCCGCCTTGACGTGGTACTCGTCCTCGCCGTCCTGGCGGTTGAGGAGCTGCGACGACACGACGACCGGCGCCGCCGAGTCGAGCAAGGTGATCTCGAACGTCATCACCGCGAGGTGGCGGTGCACGAAGCTCACCATGCGTTGTGACGACACCCGCACCCTTTTGCCGGCGGGCGTGCGCCAGATCATGTCGCGGGTCAGCACGCCGTTGCGGAAGTCGAGTGCCCGTTCGTAGCTGTCGAGGTCGGCGGTCGGCAGCAGCAGCGGTTCGTCGTCGACATACAGTTTCAGCAGCTTCGCATCCGGCACGTTGACGATCGTCTGGCCGGTGCGGGCGAAACCGAACGCCTCCTCGGCGTGCAGGATCGGCCACGTCTCGTGGAAGCCGTTGAGGTAGGTGCCGTGGCTGTGTGCTTCGCGCCCCTCCTCGGGGTTCGCTCGCATGCCGAGGTAACCGTTGCCGAGCGCGAACAGTGTCTCGGTGGCGCCCAGGTCGTCGTTGGAGTACGTGCGTTCCACGAGCCGCCACGGATCGACCGGGAAACGGTGCGCGGGCAGGCCGGTCGGAGGAGCCTGGCGGTTCATGCGGGCGGCTGTCCTGTGGTCGCATCGTCATCGAGCAGCTCGGCGAGATCGTCGACGACGAAGCTCGCGCCGTGGTCGAGGAGTGCTTCGGCGCCGGCACCGCGGTCGACGCCGATGACGACGGCGAATCCACCGGCGGCGCCTGCTGCGACACCGGACACGGCGTCCTCGACGACGACCGCCCGGGCGGGCTCGACGCCGATGCGGCGCGCCGCGTGGAGGAACATGTCGGGAGCGGGCTTGCCGGCGATGTGCTCGGTTGCGGCGACGACGCCGTCGACCACCACGTCGAAGCGCTCACCGAGGCCGGCCGCCTCGAGCACGTTGCGGGCGTTCTTCGACGACGAGACGATCGCCGAGCGCACGCCGGCCGCGTCGAGCAGATCGAGCGTCGGGACCGAACTCGGATACGGCTCGATGCCGTCTCGTTCGAGGATCGTGTTGAACAGTTCGTTCTTCCGGTTGCCCATCGCGCACACGGTGTCGTTACCGGGCGGGTCGTCGGGGTCGCCGTCGGGCAGCGTGATGTCGCGTGAGGCGAGGAACGAGCGCACGCCGTCGTACCGGGGCTTGCCGTCGATGTACCGGAGGTAGTCGGCTTCGGTGTAGTCGTAGTCGGCGAACAGCTCGCCCCAGGCGTGTTCGTGGATCTCGGCCGTCGGGGTGATCACGCCGTCGAGGTCGAACAGCACGCCCGCGTGTCGCCGCCAGTCGAAGTCCGCCGCAGGTTGTCGCACGCGACCAGGTTAGACAGCGCCGCCGTCGCCGGCGACGATGTGCGGGGCGGTGATCGCGTCCGAGCGCAGTCGCTTGTAGTCGAGCTTGCCGTTGGCCGCTCGACCGATCGAGGAGACGGCGATGACCCGCTTGGGCGCCTTGTACGCCGCGAGGCGCGCCTTGACGTGGGCGATCAGTGCGGCTTCGTCGACGGTGTCACCGGCGTGGGCCTCGACGAGTGCGGTGATCGCCTCGCCCCACTTCTCGTCGGGTACGCCGACCACGGCGGCGTCGGCGACCGTGGGGTGCAGCTTGAGGCATTCCTCGACCTCTTCGGGGTACACCTTCTCGCCGCCGGTGTTGATGCACTGGCTGCCGCGTCCGAGCAGCGTGACGGTGCCGTCGGCTTCGACCGTGGCGTAGTCGCCGGGGATCGAATAGCGCTCGCCGTCGATCACCACGAACGTCTGTGCCGACTTCGCTTCGTCCTTGTAGTAGCCGATCGGCGTGCGGCCCGGCAAGGCGACCCGGCCGAGTTCGCCGGAGCCGGGCACGACGTCGCGACCCTCGTCGGTGATCACCCTCGTGGTGGGTCCGAGTTCGAACTTGGCGGTCTCGCCGCTCGACTCCGACGTCGTGGTGTTGCTCGCCATGCCGATCGCCTCGCTCGACCCGAGCGAGTCGACCATGATCAGCCGTGGGTTGTGCCGCAGCAGGCCCTGCTTGGTCTCCTTCGACCACATCACGCCCGACGACACGACGACGCGCAGCGAGGAGATGTCCCATCGCTGCGGTTCGGCGTCGAGCGCGCGCAGGATCGGCTTGGCGAATGCATCACCGACGATCGACGTCGAGTTGATGCCGTAGCGTTCGACGGTGTCGAGGAACTCCTCGGCGCTGAAGTGTCGACCCTCCATCGTGGTGATCGAGCCGCCGACCATCAGGTTGCTGATGGCGTTGAACAGGCCGGTGCCGTGCATCAGCGGTGCGGCCGGCAGGTTGCGCGGACCGGCCTTGACGATGCGCTGGGCGACTGCGTCGAGGTCCTGTTCGGGTGGCATCCGCTTCTTGTTGTTGGCGTCGAGCACGCCGAACAGGTCGTCCTGGCGCCACATCACGCCCTTGGGCATCCCGGTGGTGCCGCCGGTGTAGAGCAGGAGGAGATGGTCGCCGCTGCGGCCCCACGGGGCCCGAACGTCGTCGTCGGTGCCCGCCGAGGCGGCCGCTTCGTAGGGTGTCGCCCAGTCGGGGCACGGTGCGGAACCGTCGTCGACCCACAGCCAGGTGCGCACCTTGGGAACGCGGTCGCGCACCGCATCGCACTGTTCGGCGAACGTGCCGTGGAAGACGACTGCGGTGGCGTCCGCGTTGTCCCAGAGGTAGACGAGTTCGTCGGCGGCGTACCGGTAGTTGGTGTTGACCACGGCGAAGCCCACCTTGAACGCAGCGAACATCGACTCGAGGTACTCCGGGCTGTTGTACAGGTACTGCGCGACCTTGTCCTGCTCGGCGGAGTCGGCGCGCAGCAGCGCTGCGGCGACGCCGTTGGCCCGCCGATCGAACTCGGCCCACGAGTACGCCCGAGCGCCCTGCTGTTGGGCGAGTGCATCGGGGATCTGGGCCGCGACCGTCTCCCAGAGGTCAGCGAAGTTCCAGCCGGATTCCGTCGTCGTCACGCCGTCGAACGTAGCCGGGTCCGCCGAGTTTCAGGCGGGCGGACCGAGGCGGAGGCGGTCGTAGGCGGCGGTGACCGGGGAGTGCTCGGCGATCGCATCCCACATCGACTCGACCCACCAAGTGGCGCCGGCGTCGGCGTAGGCGGCGGGTGAGTGTTCGGTCGTCGTGCCCTCGACGATGATGTCGACGTCGTCGCCGGGCCGGTCGGCGTCGAGCAGCGCACGGAGTTCTGCCACTTCGTCGAGATGCGGTTGCCGGGCGCCACCGTCACCGTCGAGGGCCTGCGGGATCACACCGTCCCAGCGGGTGGCGCGAGCCATCGACTTCGGTCGCCCGAGCGCTCCGACGCACCAGATCGGCACCCGTGGTTGCTGCACCGTGTGACCGATCGTCGGGAACTCGGTCGGCGACACCGTGTAGTGGGTTCCGTCGTAGGAGAACGGCTGGCCGTCCCACAAGCCGCACATGATGTCGAGCGCCTCGTCCATCAGCTCGGCGCGTCGTCGGCGGTCGCACTCCTCGCCGAATGCGTCGAAACCCGAATCGATCGCTCCGAGGCCGACCGACAGCGTCACTCGTCCGGCCGAGATCCGATCGACGGTGGCCACCTGGCCGGCGAGTTCCCACGGCCGCCGACGCGAGGGCGGCGTGAGGAGCGTGCCGAGTCGGATCTTGGAGGTGCGCACAGCGGCGAGGCCGAGCGAGATCCAGGCGTCGACGCCCCACACCGGCTCCCACACGAACAGCCCGTCCCACCCGGCCTCCTCGGCCGCGGCAGCCAGATCGCCGACGTCCTCGGCGTCGCCCCACGGGACCACGAAGCCGAACTTCATGTCATCGACCGTAGACGGTCACGGCAACTCGTGCACGCGGTCTCGGTGCGATCGGTCAGAATTTTGCGATGACCGGCGACATCGTGCCCGACGACAAGGACTGGACGTGGGTGCTCGAGCGCCGGTGTCCCGAGTGCGGATTCCTCGCCGGCACGGTCGACGTCGATGAGGTCGGCGCCCTGATCCGCCAGAGCGCTGCGGCCTGGTTCGAACTGTTGAACGGCGACGATGCCTCGGTGCGCTCCCGTCCGTCCATCGACCGCTGGTCGACGCTCGAGTACGGCGCCCACGTGCGTGACGTCTTCGTGCTGTACCTGGAGCGCCTCTCGCTGATGCTCGACACCGACGATCCGCTGTACCCGAACTGGGATCAGGACGAGACCGCGGTCGCATCGCGGTACGACGTGCAGCAAGCCCACGAGGTGGCCGTCGAGTTGCGTGCGGCGGCCGAGGCACTGGCCGCTGCATTCGACGGAGTGACCGATGAGCAGTGGCAGCGTCGAGGTCGCCGCTCCGACGGGGCGTCGTTCACGGTCGAATCGTTCGCCCGATACCTGGTCCACGACCCGGTCCACCACCTCTGTGATTGCGGGGTGCACCTACAGTCGTGGTCATGACCAGCGCATCCGCCATCGTCGATGCCGCACGCGACCTCGCCGAGCTGATCGAGGCGAACGCCGACGATGGCGAACGGATCCGACGGCTGCCGCTGACGACCGTCAAGGCGCTCACCGATGCCCAGCTGATGCGGATGTGCGTGCCAGAGGCGTACGGCGGGCCCGAGGTCGACCCGGTGACGCTCGTCGAGGCGATCGAGGCGGTTGCGCACGGGGACGGGGGTGCGGGCTGGTGCGCGATGATCGCGTCGACCACGTCGTCGATGGCGTCGCTGCTGCCCGCCGAGTCGGCGCAGGAGATCTACGGTGACCGCACGTCGATCACCGGGGGCGTGTTCGCCCCGAACGGCAAGGGCGAGACGGCCACGGTCGGCGGCGTCGCCGGGTTCCGGGTCACGGGCCGGTGGGCGTGGGGCAGCGGGACGCAACACTGTCGATGGGTGCTCGGTGGAGCGCTCTGCGACGACGGCACGTTCCGGCTGTGCTGGTTCCCGCAGTCGGAGGTCACGTTCCACGACACCTGGTACACGACTGGCATGCGCGGTTCGGGTTCGCTCGACTACTCGGTCAACGGAGTCTTCGTGCCGGCGGCGCGGACGATCCAGCCCGGGGTGACCCGACCGGTCGTGCGCACGCCGCTGTCGCAGTTCCCGAACTTCACGTTGCTCGCCGCCGGTGTGTCCGCTGTGGGATTGGGCGTCGCCCGCCGGGCGCTCGACGAGCTCGTCGAACTCGCCCAGGGCAAGAAGCCGCAGTACTCGTCCAAGACGCTCGCCCAGAGCGGGTTCACGCAGGTCGAGCTGGCGCGGGCCGAAGGCACGTTGCGAGCGGCGCGGGCGTTCCTGCTCGACGAACTGCGCTCGGCGTGGGCGACCGCGGTCGCCGGCGACGAGGTCACGATCGAGGCCCGCACCGGCATCCGCCTCGCCGCCGTCCACGCCGCCACCGTCGGCGCGGAGGTCGCCGACGTGGCGTTCACGTTGGCGGGCGGCACGGCGGTCTACGACACCAGCTTGCTCGGGCGGTGCCTCCGCGACGCCCACGTCGTCACCCAGCACATCCAGACCGCTCCCAAGCTCAACGAGACGATCGGCAAGCTGCTGCTCGGCATCGACGTCGACACGTCGATGTTCTGACGGCGCAGAGGAGATGCATCCGATGGACACGATCCGGACCGAACGTGACGGCGACCTGCTGATCGTCACGATCGACCATCCCACCTCGGAGATGAACGCCGTCGACGAGCGGCTGCACCGCGATCTCTGGGAGCTGTTCCGCGAGTTGGCCGCCGAGCGTGAGGCGCGAGCGATCGTGCTGACCGGGTCCGGCCGTGCGTTCTCGGCGGGTGGTGACATGTCGTGGTTCCCCGAGCTGCGCCGCCCCGACCGGCTCCATGCGCTGCGCCGAGAGGGCAAGCAGCTGATCTGGAACCTGCTCGACGTCGAGGTGCCGATCGTGTGCGGGCTCAACGGTCCAGCGGTCGGCCTCGGCGCCTCGGTGGCGCTGCTGTGCGACGTGATCGTGATGGCGGACACGGCATCGATCATCGACCCGCACGTGCAGGTGGGCCTGGTGGCCGGCGACGGAGGCGCAGCGATCTGGCCGTTGCTGCTCGGCCCGCTCGCAGCGAAGCGCCACCTGATGCTGGGCCAACCATTGAGCGCCGACACTGCGCTGGCGACGGGCGTGGCCTCGGAGGTCTGCCCGGCCGACGACGTTGCTGCAGCAGCACGCCGGTGGGCGCAACGGCTCGCCGACCAGCCGCCGCTCGCCGTCCAGGGCACGAAGATCGCCGTCAACGCGCAGATCAAACAGGCGCTGCTGACCAGCTTCGACGTGTCGATGGCGCTCGAGATGAGCTGCTTCCACTCCGCCGATCACGCCGAGGCCGTCAGCGCCTTCGTCGACAAGCGGACACCGAGATTCGAGGGGCGATGACCCGTCAACCACGTTTGCGTGCGGATTCGGGTGGGGCGGCCCACCGAAATCCGCACGCAGACGTCGTGTGAGGGTACGGTCGGATGATGGACGCGATCGAGGCGATCATGACCACCAGGGCGATCCGTCGCTTCAGCGACGAGCCGGTCACCGACGACGAGATCGCCGTCTGTCTCCGCGCAGCCCAGCAGGCGCCGAGCGGCGGCAACGTCCAGCCCCAGCAGTACGTCGTGGTGACCGACGCAGCCACCAAGGCGGCCGTCGCACAGTGGTACCGGACGTCGTTCGATCGCTACGAGCGGTCACTGCCGGACGCATCCGCGTTCCGCGACGAAGCGGCGGCCGAGTCGTGGCGCAAGACCCGGGCCGCGAGTCGGCATCTGGCCGATCACGTGCACGACGCTCCTGCGATCGTGTTCTTCCTCCAACCGATCATCCCGTGGACGCCGTCGGACGACGAGGGCCCGATGGACATCGGTCGCCTCGATGCGAGCGTGTACCCGGCGGTCCAGAACTTCTGTGTGGCGGCTCGGGCGCTCGGCATCGGCACGTCGCTCACCACGGTGATCCGGATCCATTCGGCCGAGACGCTCGAGGTGCTCGGCGTCCCTGCGAACGACGACGGGAGTCCCCGCTTCGAGATCGCGGCGTGCATTCCGATGGGGCGCCCCGCCGGGCGCTTCGGCGTCGCTCCCCGCAAACCAGCCAGCGCCGTCACCCACTGGAACAGCTACGGCAACCGCCGCCGCGACTGACTGGACCGCCAGTCCTCCGGGGTCGGGTCCTTCGGGGTCGGGTCCGGGAGGACAGGTCTGCGACGATGACCAGATGACCGCCCTCGAGTCCGACCGCCTCAGCGTCGACCTGCTGGATCCGTACCTCTACCAACGGAACCCGCACGACGTGTGGGCGTGGATGCGCTCGAACGAGCCCGTCTACCGCGACGAACGCAACGGACTCTGGGCGGTCACGCGCCACGCCGATCTGATGGATGTCGAACGGCGCTCGACCGTGTTCTTGTCCGGCCAGGGCTACCGGGCGCTGTGGTCGCCCGAGGAGATCAACATGATCGCCCAGGACGACCCGCGCCACCGCCAGCAGCGCATGCTCGTACAGCCCAAGCTCACCGGGAAGTCGGTCGCCCAGCGACAGGCGGAGATCGCCGCACTGGTCACCGAACTCATCGACGACGCCCTGGCCGCCGGCGACGAGATGGACGTCATCGATGCACTCGCCGGGCAGCTCCCGGCCCGCTTCACGGCGCGCATCCTCGGGTTCCCCGAGGAGCTGTGGCCGCAGATCAAGTCGTGGTCCGAGCGCCTGATGCGCACCGACATGCGCGACCGCGACGGCGAGGTGTTCCGCGACTTCTTCGCCGCAAACATGGAGTTCGTCGGCGTGCTCGGCGAGATCGCCCCGAAGAAGCTCGCCGAACCGGGCGACGACCTGATCAGCCTGTGGTTGCACTCGACGATCGATGGGGAACCACTCCCGCCGGCGACGATCGTCCATGAGGTCGGCCTGTTCATCGCCGGCGGCGCCGAGACCACCCGAACGGCGATCAGCCACGGCCTCCACGCGTTCGCGCAGCACCCCGACCAGTGGGACGCGATCGGGTCGGATCCCGACCTGGTTCCCGGTGCGGTCGAAGAGGTCCTGCGGTGGGTGACCCCGCTCAACAACTTCTTCCGGCGCGCAGCCACTGACGATCGCATCGGCGATCAGCCCGTCGAGCGCGGTGATCGCATCATCTTGTTGTACCCGTCGGCGAACCGCGACGAGGCGGTGTTCGCCGATCCGTTCAGCTTCGACATCCTGCGTGACCCGAACCCGCACGTGGCGTTCGGTTTCGGGACGCACCTGTGCATCGGCACCCATGTGGCGCGGTCGTCGCTCGCCGCCGTGTTCGGGCAGTTGAGCGCTCGCGTCACCGACCTGCGTGTCGTCGAGGAACCGGTGGTCGAGGCGAACATCTTCGCTCGTGCCGTGCAGTCGTTCCGCCTCGGCTACACGGTGCGCTGACCGGACACGACATGGCGGTCGGCTTGTTCGGGTTCTACGACCACGGGAACTTCGGTGACGATCTCATGGCGCTGCTGTTCAGCAGTGCGCTCCGAGAAGCCGGACATCGCGTCGTGTCGTCCTCGTGCCGTCCGGAACTCGCCGAAGAATGCGGTATCGATGTCGTCGACAGCATCGAGTCGCTGGTGGATGAAGCCGATGCCATCGTCTATGGAGGTGGCGGGATTCTCGTGCCCCACACGATGGAAGCGGGTTCGCGGTACAGCGCATACCGCACGGACATCACGACGCTGCTGAGGCATGTCGAGCGGACCGCAACGCCGTTGGCGGCGTTCTCGATCGGCGGCACCGGGTTCGGCCACGATGCGCTCCCGGCCCCCGTCGAGGCATTGATCCGGCCAGGGGTCCTGTCGTCGTGCACGCTGCGGCTGCACGGCGACCGAGCTCACTTCGGTGCCGACGTTCCGCCTCCGCCGGTTTTTCCGGATGTGGTGCTGCACACGAGTGTGATGTTCCCGTTCATCGCCGACCGGTCGGAGGCAGAGGACGACCGGTACGCCATCGGCGTGAATGTCGGGAATCGATCGATCGATCGGCGGCTCTGCATGTTTCTCCGTCTGATGCAGAAGGGCTCTCGCCACATCGACGTGAAGTACTTCGATACGTTCACCGAGGACTCGCCCGTGAGAGCACCGGAGATGTACTCCGCCGACGAATCCGAGAATGTCCGGTACCGCTCCGTGCGACGTCATCTCGAAGCGGTTGCGAGCGTCGACATGCTCTTCACCCACAAGCTCCACATCGGTGTGGCTGCGGTGTCGTACGGGATCCCCATCGTGTCGTGGGTCGGGGCGTCCAAGGCCAGAAGCTTCTTGTCCGAGGTCGGCGCCGAAGGAGCAAGCGTCGGCCCGCGGCGTCGCGACGCGCCTCTCCTGCTCACGAAGATGCTGGCGTCTGGTGGACGGTGCCCGGCTTCTTGTGGACCCGATCCCGCGCGCCTCGCCCACATGCGAGTGCAGAGCGCTCGCCATGTCGAGGAGATGCTGAGCTGGATCGACCTCGTGGTGGCGTGACCGGGGCCGCTGGGCTGCGTGGATGTGATTCGATGGCGAGGTGAGCGACGACGACCGTGATGCGATCTGGCGTTCGGATGACGTCCCGGTTGCTGCGCCGTCCGAGACCCGCTGGTCCGTGGGCGGGTCTCCGACGGCCGAGCCCATCAGGTTCGACACCCCGACGGGCGACCCGGATTCGCCGCCTCCCCGACGGCCGAGCCCATCGGTGATCATCGGCGGTGCTCTGGCGGCGATCGTTGCCGTCGCCGTGATCGTCGGGCTGCTCGCCGGCGGCTCAGATGACTCGACGGCGACGACCGAGTCGACCACGACGACCGAGGCCAGCGTGGACACGGTCGTGATCGATCCCGTCGAGACACCGACCACCAGCGTCGTGACCGTCGACGGGCCCGACGAGATCGAACTCCCCGCCGCCGTCGCTCGCATCCAGGCTCCCACCGAGGTGGTCGTACTGGCGCAGGGCGGGCTGCTGCACACGCTGTCGCTGCCATCCGGACGCATCCGAACGGTCGATCTCAACGGCGTCGCCGACACCCCGGCGCGGAATGTTCTCGGCGGAAGCGTCGTCGTGGCGGCGGATGCGACGGCCGTCGGCGTTGGCCCCTCGGAGCTGATCATCATCCCGCGATCGGGTGAGGCGATCGATGTCGAGATGGATCTGGGTGTCGGCAGCGGCGGAGCGAACGTCGACGGCTGGGTGCGCTCCGACGACGGTTCGACGAGGTTCCTGGTCACTGTGTACCCGACACAAGGTGGCATCTTCGAGCTCTTCACGGTCACCGCCGACGGTGCGATCGCCGAGGTGCCCGGCGGCGCAGCCCGCTACGGCATGGGACCGGCGGCCGGCTTCGACGGTGACGTCGTGGTCAACGATGCTGGCGGGGCGTACCGGGTCGCCGGAGACGGCACGTACGGGCGCATCGAGGACGGCATGGTGTACGCGTCGAACGGTGGGCACCGGCTCGTGCGCGAGTGCGACGAGCGCCTCCAGTGCGTCACGGTGCTCGTCTCGGAGTCCGACGGTGCCCGTCGCGTGATCGATCCGGCGGTGCTCCCGCAGGACTTCCAGACGCAGACCTTCAATCTCGCGCTGTCACCCGATGGATCCGCCGCGGCGATGACGCGCAGCGGCAGCGAACAGCAACGCGTGATCGTCGACCTCGCGACGGGAGAGGTGGCGGCGGCCCGTTCGGACATGTGGACGGGGGGCTCGACGTGGGCAGCGGACAGCTCCGGCGTCTTCGACGTCGTGAACGGCGGCCTCCAGTTCATCGACCGGTCGACGGGTGAGGCGGTCAGGTTCGGGCAGGAATTCGGCGCCATCATGAGTGTCGGTGTCCGTCGTCCCGACGCCGAGTTGCCGGTCGAACCGGCGATCGTCACCGCCGCGCTCACGCCGCAACGACCGATCGGGCGCACCGGACTGGTCGTCTCGGCGGCGGTACGCACCGGCGGCATCGGTTCACTGTCGGTCGACGACCTCGAGTTGACCACCTGGGAGAGCCCGCCGCTGGGGAGGGCGTCGGCCGTGCTGGCCAGTCCGGGTAACGCTGTCGTGGCGCTGCCGGGCGACGGCGTCGAAGCGTTCATCTCGACGCCGGATGCCACCACCATGCTGGGTGAGCAGTTCACAGCGGACGCACCGATGCTGCCGGGTCCCTCCGGCACCATCTGGGTGCCCGACGACACGGACCGAGCGACCGACGTGCGGTATCGGCTGTTGCGGCTCGACGGAACCGTGGCCGACGATCTCGGCGATCCGCTCGTGGACGTGTCCGACGCAATGCTGCTCGGCAGCGACGGCCGGGGCGCGCTCGTCGTCGAGCGCCGTGGCGACGTGTTCGTCGTCGGCGTCGACGGCGCCACCCGTCTGACATCGGGCGAGTTGGTCGCCATCGGCGCGACGACGGCGTACGTCCGCGAATGCGACACGGTCGTCGACTGCACCATCGTGCGGATCGATCGCCAGTCCGCAGAACGATCGGAGGTGGACCTCGCCGCACCGTTGACCGACTCGCTCGGTGCGGTCGACGGCGCCCGCAGCGGCGCACTCGGCTCGACGGTCTCACCCGACGGGAACGTGATCGTGTCGCAGCTCGATGCGGTCCGGGGTGGTCTCGAGCCGGTGCTGCAGACGGTGTTGCTCGACGTGGCCACGGGGGCGGTGACCTTCGTCGATGGGCGCAGCGACGACCAACCGATCGTGTGGAACGACGACTCGACGTTCGCCGCACTGCTCGTCGGATCCATCGTCCACGTGTACGACCGTGCCGCCGATGACGTCGTCGAACTCGACGGTCCCCGCATTCGGGCAATCGGACCAGCTCCCGGAGACGGGTAGGTCGACGGACGGTCGGGCGCCTGTTGCGGCTGACGCCCGGTGCGCCGGCCGACACCGACTACCTTCTGCGGCCATGGGGAACATCACCAGTCTCGCCGACATCCTTCGCGTCCACGGCGCCGACCGTGCCGATCACCCGGCGCTGATCCAGGACGACCGCACGCTGAGCTGGGCCGACCTCGCAACCCGCGCGGCGCAGGTCGCACAGGGACTCGCGGCCGACGGCGTCGGCTCGCAGGACCGCGTCGCGTTCATCGACAAGAACGGCATCGAGCACTTCGAGGTGTTCTTCGGTGCGGCCCTGCTCAACGCCGTGTGCGTCGACGTCAACTGGCGCCTGGCTCCTCCCGAGGTCGAGTACATCGTCAACGACGCCGATACGAAGGTGCTCGTGATCGGACCGGACTTCGTGCCGGTCATCGACGCGATCCGCGACGGCCTCACGACGGTGCAGCGGATCCTCGTGATCGGTGGCCACGACGGCTACGAGTCGTACGAGGACTGGGTGTCGTCGTTCCCCGCCGAGGACCCGGGTGCTTCGTCGGCACACGACGACGTGGCGTTCCAGCTGTACTCATCGGGGACCACCGGTCGCCCGAAGGGCGTGATGCTCACGAACGACAACTTCTTCAGCCTGCTGCCGCTGGCGAAGGAGATGTGGGAGCTGGGCCCGGACACGGTCAACCTCATCGCGATGCCGCTGTTCCACATCGGCGGTGGCGGTTGGGCGATCGCCGGCATGTACGAGGGTTGTACGTCCGTGATCTTCCGCGAGCTGGATCCGGCCGCACTCATCCGCACGATCGAGCAACAGCGCATCAGCCACGCCTTCATCGTCCCCGCGGTGCTCGCGTTCATGCTGATGGTCCCCGGTGTCGCCGATGCCGACTACTCGAGTCTGAAGATCGTCGTCTACGGCGCGTCGCCGATCAGCGAGGACGTGCTCGCCAAATGCGTCGAGATGTTCAAACCGTGCAAGTTCTGGCAGGCCTACGGGCTGACGGAGACGACCGGCGCGGTCGTCAACCTGGCGCCGGACGACCACGACACGACCGGCCCGAACCGGCACCGCCTGCGGTCGTGCGGCCTGCCCGGGCCCGGCGTCGAGATCCGCATCGTCGGCGACGAGGACCAGGAGTGCGAGCTCGGCGAGGTCGGCGAGATCTGGATCCGCTCGCCCCAGGTGATGAAGGGGTACTGGAAGCAGCCAGAGGAGACGGAGAAGTCGATCACACCGGACGGCTGGTTCAAGTCCGGCGATGCCGGCTACCTCGACGCCGACGGCTACCTCTACATCCACGACCGGGTGAAGGACATGATCGTGTCCGGCGGCGAGAACGTGTATCCCGCCGAGGTCGAGAACGTGTTGATGGCGCACCCGGGCATCGCCGACGTCGCCGTGATCGGCGTGCCGCACGAGAAGTGGGGCGAGACCGCGAAGGCGATCGTGGTGAAGGCGCCCGACTCATCGGTGACCGAAGCGGAGATCATCTCGTACGCCAAGGAGCGCCTCGCCACGTTCAAGTGTCCGACCAGTGTCGACTGGGTCGACGTGCTGCCGCGCAACCCGAGTGGCAAGGTCCTCAAGAAGGATTTGCGCGAGCCCTACTGGGAAGGCCGCGACCGCCGCGTCGGCTGACCTCAGGCGACGCGTTCGCCCCGCTCGTCGATCTCGAAGAGCCGGATGTTGCTCTCGCTCGACACGGCGTGGCGTGCCTGTTCGATCAACGACGGGTCCTCGACGTGGAGGGCGACGATGATCGCCTCGGCGGCGTCGGGATCGATGAATCCCTGCTGGTAGGCCCGGCTCTGGCCGGTGCCGATGATGAAGCTCCACACCGACGTCACGGCGAAGCCGAAGAAGGCGCCGCCGATCACCGCACCGACGGTGATCGGGCCGCTGCCGGTCATCAACCACACGCCCAGGCCGATCACCAGGGCACCGATGACGGCCCCGGGGATGCCACCGAAGGCGATGCGGCGCGCAGCGTGGGCGGTGACGCCCTCTGGATCGGCTTCGTGGGTGGCCTCTCGGGCGACCGGGTGACCGAGCACCAGCATCGTCGTGTCGGTGTCGTTCGTGCTCGTGCGCTCGAAGTCCAAGGCGATGACTCGCGCGGTCTCGATGTCGTCCGAGATCGCCACGAGGTTGTGGTGCAGCAGCGTGGCGTTCGGATTGGAGTTCGACACCTCGCTCAGATGCGGGGCGTGTCGACGGGCCCAGGCGGTGAGCGTGACCGGCTGTCCAGTGCTCGGCGAGCGATCACGCGACGCGCCATCGGTTCGGTCGGTGCGTTCGAATTCGGTCATGGTCGTCCCTCTCGATCGGATGGCGTCGGAGTGCCCCGATCGCAACGTCCGCAAACTCGCTCGCCCTGCCCCCGACCCGCCCACGGACACGTCAGGCGAGCCGGAAAAATCCCGCGCTCAGCGGGACGATCTGCGCACATTTCGGGCGGTGGGGACCGATCAGAGGAGCGCGAGCAGTGAATCGACGGCGGTGTACCCGGCGACGACGACCAGCAGGACCACGAACCACTTCTGCAGGAAGCTCGGATCGCGGGTGCTGGCGAGACGGCTGCCGACGAACACGCCGATCAGGCTCGCGATGGTGAACGGGATGACCGTGGCCCATTCGATCGTTCCCGAGGGCAACCTCGTGGCGAGTGCCACCGTCGAGTTGACGGCGATCACCAGCAGTGAGGTGCCGACGGCCTCGGGCATCGTGAAGCCGAGAGCGAGCACCAGTGCCGGCACGATCACGAACCCGCCTCCGACGCCGAAGAACCCCGTCAGGAGCCCGATGAACGAACCCGCAAGGACGACCTTGACGGCGGTGGCGACGTCGAGGTGCACCTCCGAAGTGGTGGCCGGTCGGGCGTGCGTCCCCGCGTCGGAGGCTGCCGCGGCGCCGGCTGAACGCACCGTCGCTCCACGCTGATCGGTGGCGGCTTGTGCGGCCAGGCGCCGCCACATCGCGTAGGCGGCGACCAGCATCAACACGGCGAATGCGAGCAGCAGCACGTCGGCGTCGACCGACTCGTTCCACGCCGAGCCGAGCAGCGATCCGCCGACACCGGCCAAGCCGAACACGGTGCCCGCCGCGAAGCGGACCCGGCCGGCGCGCCAGTGTGGGATGATCCCGATCAGCGCAGTGATCGTGACGAGCACCAGTGACGTCGTCGTGGCGCTCTTCGCATCCTGGCCGGCGGCGTACACGAGCGCCGGCACGGCGAGGATCGATCCGCCGCCGCCGAGCGCGCCGAGCGACAGCCCGATCAGGAATCCCAGTGGGGAGGCCAACAGTGCTCGCACCCTTCCACGATACCCCCCGAGGTATAGATTCGGTGATGACCCCCGAGATGTGCACGGATCGTTGCGCTGAGAGCGACGCCGTGGGCAAATTACGGGTTGGGGTAAGCGGCGATAGCGTGGTTTGTCGTGTCCCCCCACGACCAGACCCTTCTCGACGACGCCACGCGTGTCGATCGCGACATCGATCACGATGCCGCTGCCGACCAGGCGAACGTGCGTCGTCGCGCCGACATCCGCAACATGGCGATCGTCGCCCACGTCGACCACGGCAAGACCACGCTCGTCGATGCGATGCTGCACCAGTCCGGTGCATTCCGTTCGAACGAGGAGGTCGCCGAGCGGGTCATGGACTCGGGCGATCTCGAGCGCGAGAAGGGCATCACCATCCTCGCCAAGAACACCTCGCTGGTCTGGAACGACCCGCGCAGCGGCGACGACATCACGCTGAACATCGTCGACACCCCCGGCCACGCCGACTTCGGTGGCGAGGTCGAGCGGGCGCTCACGATGGTCGACGGCATCGTCCTGCTCGTCGACGCCGCAGAAGGCCCGTTGCCGCAGACCCGGTTCGTGCTGCGCAAGGCGTTGGCCCGCAATCTGCCCGTGATCCTCGTGATCAACAAGGTCGACCGACCCGACGCTCGCACGCTCGAGGTCATCGACGAGGTGTACGAACTGTTCTTCGACCTCGATGCGAAAGAGCACCAGGTGGAGTTCCCCATCGTCTACTGCTCGGGCCGCGACGGATGGGCCACGCTCGACCTCGACGAAGCACACGGCATCATCGCCGGCACCGTCGAGAAGAAGAATCTCCAGGAACTCGTCGAGATCCTCCTCGACCACGTCCCGGCGCCCACCTACCACGAGGGCGCTCCGCTGCAGGCCTGGGTGACCAACCTCGACGCATCGCCCTACCTGGGGCGTCTCGCGCTGCTGCGCATCATCGAGGGTCAGATCGCCAAGGGCCAGTCGGTCGCCTGGTGCAAGCGTGACGGCACGATCGCCCGTGCCCGGATCGCCGAACTGTTCCTCACCGAACACCTCACTCGGGTCGCCGTCGACTCGGCGCGTCAGGGCGACCTGGTCGCAGTCGCCGGCATCGAGGAGATCTACATCGGCGAGACGCTGGCCGATCCCGAGAACCCGATCCCGCTGCCGGTGATCACCGTCGACGAGCCCGCACTGTCGATGACGATCGGCATCAACACCTCACCGCTCGCCGGGCGCGAAGGCAAGAAGCTCACTGCGCGACTGGTCAAGAACCGGCTCGACGCCGAACTGGTCGGCAACGTGTCGATCCGGGTGCTGCCGACCGAGCGGCCCGATGCCTGGGAGGTCCAGGCCCGCGGTGAGCTGCAGCTGGCGATCCTCGTCGAACAGATGCGACGCGAAGGCTTCGAGTTGACCGTCGGCAAGCCGGTGGTGCTCACCCACGAGATCGACGGCAAGCTCCACGAGCCGGTCGAACGTGTGACGATCGACGTTCCGCAGGAGCATCTCGGCGCGGTCACGCAGCTGCTCGCCGCCCGCAAGGGTCGCATGCAGAACATGACCGGCTCGGCGTGGATGCGGCTCGACTACCTGGTTCCGGCGCGAGGCCTGATCGGCTTCCGCACCGAGTTCCTCACCGAGACGCGTGGCACCGGCGTGATCAGCCACACCTTCGAGGGCTACGAGCCGTGGGCGGGCGAGATCAGGTCCCGCCAGTCCGGCGTGCTCGTCGCAGACCGCACGGGCCCGGCGACCACCTACGCGATGCTCAACCTGCAGGACCGTGCAGCGATGATGGTCGGCCCGGCCACCGAGGTCTACTGCGGGATGATCGTCGGCGAGAACTCCCGCGCCGGCGACATGGACGTCAACATCTGCCGTGAGAAGAAGATGACCAACGTGCGCGCTGCGTCGGCCGACGAGACCGTCAAGCTGACGCCGCATCGCGTGCTGTCGTTGGAAGGTGCCCTCGAGTTCATCGCCGACGACGAGTGCGTCGAGGTCACGCCGCTGAACATCCGCCTGCGCAAGGCCGATCTCGATCCGACCAACCGGGCCCGCGAAGCGAAGCGCCGGAGCCAGTCGGCCTGAAAACGAAGACTCAGGGGCCGCTGGCGTAGGCGGCGTCGGGCTCGTGGAGGTCGATCGCCTCGTTGTCGTGGGCGTGCAGGCCCGTCACCTCCCACGACAGCACGCCGATGCGGCAGCGCTCCCACCGGTTGCCGCTCACCTGGCAGTCGGATGCGCCCCACTCGACGATGCAACCGCTGTCGCCGTCGCAAACGGCGTTGCCGTCGATCACCGCCTGCGTGCCGCCGTCGATGTCGATGCCGCGCATCGTGTGGTCGACGAAGTTGCCGTAGACGTGTGCGCCCTCGGTCTGTTCGAGGTGGATGCCCCACCATCGGCTGGACACGTTGTTGCCTCGCACGATGGTGCCCGTCGTCGCCGTCGCGCGGATCGCGCACAGGTGATCGCGCAGCTCGCACGAGTCGACCTCGTGGCCGCTGCCGCCGATCAGGTGCACGCCGACGTCCCAACGCATCCCCCGGAAGTCGCAGCGCGACACGGTCAGGCGGTCGGCGCGTTCGGCGACGACGCCCGATGCGCCGCTGGCGCGGATGACGACGTCATCGGCGTGCACGACGACATGGCCGTCGATGCGGCACCCCAGCAGGGTGGCGTAGGGTCCGCGGACCTCGACCACCGGGCACGGGGACCAGGCGACGCGGGTGGGCCCGCCGGCTGCCCGCAGATGTTCCAGCCGGGCATTGCGCTCGAGCACGACGGCGGTCGCTCCGCCACCGTCGATCGTGGTGCGTCCGGCGCCGAGGCCGCGCACGATGACGCCGGCGGGCACGGTGACCGGTCCGACGTAGGTGCCGTCGCCGAGCTGCACGATGTCGCCTGGCGAGGCGTCGCGCAGCAGCCCGGCGAGCTGGATCGGCTGGCGGGGCTGCGGTGCGAACAGCTCGATCGGTCGCTCCACCGCGGTGAGCGTCACCCGGTAGACGGAGATGTCGTCGATCCGACCGGCGCGCACTCGTCGCTCGAGCGACGATCGGCCGCTGTCGACGTGCAGGCCGTCGTCGTGCTGGCGGAAGCCGACCGGTGAACCGTCGAGAACCACCGACTCGACGCGGTATCGATCGGGGGTGATCACCGAGAACCGGCCCCGACCGGTGAGATCGACGGCGTGGAGTTCGCCGTCGACGCACAGATATCTGACCCCGTCGCCTCCCCAGGCGTCCCACTGCGTCGAGTCGTCGACCAGGCGCTGGTGCCCCCGGATCCACCGTCCGGCCGCCTCGAGCGGCGTGCGCTGCAACTCGGGAACGGTGCCGTCGGCGGCGGGGCCGATGTTCAGCAGCAGATGTCCGCCCTTGGCGACGACTTCGGTCAAGAGCGACACGATGTCGAAACCCGACAGGTGGTGCTCTGCCCGTTCCGCCCGGTTGTGGCAGAAACTCGTCCCGATACCCCGGCACAGCTCCCACGGACCGCCGACGGGTCCGTCGGGTGTCTCGTATTCGAACGTGCGCACGAGTTGTGGGCTCGCCGACGGCACGTCGTCGTCGACGGCCCACCAGCGGTCGTTGACGACCACGTCGGGGTCGATCGCCCAGATCCGTTCGAGCAATTCGCGCGTGCGCCAGACGTCCGGGCCGTGTCCCCAGTGCCCGTCGCCCCAGAGCACGCTCGACCCGTACCGTTCGACGAGGTCGATCACGTGCGGGTGCAGCACGTCGGTGACGTACGACGCATCGGGGAAGCGGGCGTCGCCCCAGTCGAGCAGCGAGTAGTACGTGCCGAACACGACGTCGTTGCGCTCGCAGGCGGCGGCGTACTCGGCGAGCACGTTGCGTCGTGGACCGCCGTGCAGGACGGTTCGCTCGGAGTTCGGTGCATCCCACCAGGACCAACCGTCGTGGTGCTTGCTGACGAAGATGCTGTACCCGGCGCCGGCGTCGGCCACCACCCGGGCCCAGTCCTCGGCGTCGAAGCGGTCGTAGGTGAGCAGCGGGAGGAAGTCGTCGTACCGCTCGATGTGGCCCCAGCGATCGCGATGGTGAGCGAGCACTTCGACCATCGGTCGGGCGTGCAGGACGACGTCGGCGACCTCCTCGCCGAGGTGGCTGCGATACCAGTCGGAGTACTCGCCGATCGGCGACCACGCCGGCACCGTCGCCAGGTTGGAGTGGACGAAGATGCCGAATCGCCGCTGGTTCCACCACGTCGGCATGCTCATCGGGTCGTCATTGTCGCGCACGACGGTGCCGGCGACGAACCTGTGAGCCGCGAGTGCGGACCGTGGCGGCTCGCGTCATACTGCATCGATGTCCCTGCTGCGACCCGACCATCTGGCGGAATCGCTCGCGTTCGACGTGGAGACGATCGACCCGCGGCTCGCCGACAAGGTGGCGGCGCTCGGGCGCGAGCTGGTGCGGCTCGAACGAGTGGTCGTCGCGTTCAGCGGTGGCGCCGACTCCGCCTTCGTCGCGGCGGCAGCCACCCGCATGTTGGGCGCTGCGCATGTCCACGCCGTCACGGCGGTGTCGCCGTCGCTCGCAGGCGACGAGGAGGCCGACTGCCGTGCGCTTGCGAGCGAATGGGGTCTGCGGTGGACGCCGGTGGCCACCGACGAGATGGAGCGCGCCGCCTATCGGGTGAACGACACCGACCGCTGTTACCACTGCAAGGCCGAGCTGATGGACGTCGTCGGCCCGATCGCCGCAGCGGAGGACGCCACCGTCGTGCTCGGCGTCAACGTCGACGATCTCGGTGACCATCGCCCCGGCCAGCGAGCCGCCAGTGAGGCGGGCGCCGAGTTCCCGCTCGTCGCCGCAGGATTCACGAAGCACGACGTGCGCGCCGTCTCGCAGGCGATGGGTCTGCGCACGTGGGACAAGCCGGCGGCCGCCTGCCTCGCGAGCCGCATCCCCTACGGCACGGGCGTGTCGGTCGAGATCCTCGGTCGAGTCGATCGCGCCGAAGCGGCGCTGCACCGGCTGGGCTTCGCTCAGGTGCGCGTCCGTCACTACGGCGACACGGCGCGTATCGAAGTCGACCTCGACGAGCTGCCGGCGGTCGTCGAGTCCCGAGCCGCAATCGTGGCGGCCGTCCGTGGTGCCGGCTACCGCTACGTCACCGTCGACCTCGAGGGATTCCGCTCGGGCAACCTCAACGGCTGAGCTCGACCGCCCACACCGTTCGCACCCGACCGCGAGATGCCCGCGGCGTGACCGGTGCCGTCCGATTGCAGGCATCGAAGCGCCCGCCCGTAACGTTCGGCGCCATGAAGCTCTCGATGATGATCAACTACTCCGGCGACTTCCACGCAGACGTGGAGAAGGTCGTCGAACTCGAGAAGGCAGGCCTCGATGTGGTGTGGGTACCCGAGGCCTACAGCTTCGACGCCGTGTCGCAGATGGGCTATCTCGCCGCGAAGACCTCCACGATCGAGATCGGCTCGGGCATCCTCAACGTGTTCTCGCGTACGGCGACCTGCATGGCGCAGACCGCGGCGGGCCTCGACTACGTGTCGAAGGGCCGCTTCATCCTCGGCCTCGGCGCCTCCGGTCCCCAGGTGATCGAAGGCTTCCACGGCGTGCCCTACGACAAGCCGATGCCGCGCATCCGCGACTACATCAACGTGTGCCGCATGACGTGGCGCCGCGAGAAGGTCGTCTACGACGGCCCGACGACGAAGATCCCGCTGCCCGAAGGTGAAGGGACCGGGCTCGGCAAGCCGCTGAAGCTGATCAACCATCCCGTGCGCGAGAACATCCCGATCTTCTGGGCGAGCCTGATGGGACAGTCGGTGAAGAACACCGCCAAGTACGCCGACGGCTGGCTGCCGATCTTCTTCGATCCCGACAAGTTCCAGTCGGTGTGGGGCGACGATCTCAAGGCCGGACAGGCCGAGCGCGATCCCGACCTCGGACGGCTGCAGATCTCCGCCGGCGGCATGGTGGCGATCGGCGACGAACTCACCGGTGACGCCCAGAAGCGCATCCTCGACTTCGCCCGCCCGAATGCGGCGCTGTACATCGGGGGCATGGGCGCTCGAGACAAGAACTTCTACAACACGATCTGCCAGCGCTACGGCTACGTCGCCGAAGCTGCCGAGATCCAGGATCTCTACCTGTCGGGCAAGAAGGACGAGGCCGCGGCGGCCGTGCCCGGCGAGATGCTCGAGAAGTCGAACCTCGTCGGCCCGGCGGGATACGTGAAGGAACGCATCGCAGCGTTCAAAGAGGCCGGCGTCACCCACCTGTCGGTCAATCCTGTCGGCGGCGACACCGTCAAGACGATCGAACAGCTCAAGTCGCTCCTCTGACCGGTCCTTGCGGACCCGACCCCGAACGACTCGAGGACTGCCTTGGTTCAGACCATGCCGCGCAGCCACCAGAGGCTGAGCGCCCAGGCGAGACCGAGGCAGACGAACGCGGCGAGCGCCCAGCGCCAGGTGAGCTCGGTGACGATCTCGACCGGGTCGCCGATCGTCTCGCCGAGCGACTCTGCGATCTGGTCGTAGGCGCTGGCGAGCTCGTCGCCGGTCCTGGCCTCGAACGATTCTCCGCCCGTCGTCTCGGCGACCAACTGGAGATCCGCCGGCCGCACCGGCACCGGCACGATCTGGCCGGTCTCAGGATCCTGGATCGAGCCGAACTCGGTGCCGAACGCGATCGTGTAGACGGGGATCCCGGCGTCCGCCGCCTCGGCCGCACCTTCGGACGTGAGGCGGCCGACCGTGGTCTCACCGTCGCTCAGCAGCACCATCACGCCTGGTGGCACGTCGGGGTCGGCGTTCGGGTCGGCAGCATTGACCAGCAGTTTCGTCCCGGCGGACAGCGCGTCTCCGATCGCAGTCGACTCGGCGAGTTCGAGGTTGTCGATGCCGCGAAGCATCGTCGTCCGGTCGAGCGTCGGGTCGACGTCGACGCTCACCGAGCCGGAGAAGCCGATCAGACCGACCTCGACGCCGGGGTCGACCTCGTCGACGAAGTTCCGCGCCGCGTCCTGCGCGGCTTCGAACCGCCGAGGGTCGACGTCGTCGGCCATCATCGACAGCGACACGTCGAACAGTACGAGGATGCGTCCCTGGGTCGTCGTGTTCTCGGTCGTGCGTTCGACGGGCCGGGCGACGGCGACGACGGCGAACGCCAGGCCGAGCAGCTGCAGGCCCGCGACCACGTGGCGGCGCCACCGTGGGCGCTTCGGCGCGACCTTGTCGAGCAGGTCGACCTGGGTGAACCGTACGGTCGTCGCCCGGCGCCACCGCAGCACCACGACGTACAGCACGGCGAGCGCGACCACCACGACGAGCAGCCACAGGCGTCCTGGAGCGAGGAAGTCGGTGCTCATCGGTCGATCCCGTCACCACGGACCGCCTGTACCCGCCGGCGCTGCGTGTGCTGCACGATCGTGGCGAGCCAGTCGCCGTCGGTCGACAGCTCGATGACGTCGGCACGGGACCTGCCGAGCGCAGCGGTGCGCCGGTCGCGCTCCTCCTGGGCGGCTGCGGCGAACCGCTGCTGCACCTTGGCGGTCACGCGCACCTCGCGCCCGGCCCCGGTCGCCGGATCGACCACCTCGACGAGTCCGATCGGCGGTATGTCGTGCTCGCGGGGGTCGTGGACGGTGATCGCGAGGAGGTCGTGGCGCAGGCTGAGCCGGGCGAGCGACGGCTGCCAGGCGTCGCCGCGGAAGTCGCTGATGACCGCAACGAAGCCACGGCGGTTCGCGATCGCACCGACCCGGTCGATCGCTCCGGCGAGGTCGGCGTGGCCGAGACCCTCGGACGCCGGAGGAGCGCTGAGCAGCGAGAGCACCGCTCGAACCTGGTTCGATCCCGAGCGCGGCGGCACGACGTGGATCGACGGCCCGGCGACGAGAACGGCCCCGAGTCGGTTCTGGTTGCGGGCCGTCAGGAATCCGATGCAGGCGGCAGCCGCCGTCGCGACGTGGGCCTTGTCGTTCGGCACGGTGCCGAACTGCATCGTCGCCGACACGTCGACGACCAGCCACGCGGTGAGATCGCGGTCGGCAATCTGTTCTCGCACGTGGGTCTCGCGGGTGCGTGCGGTGATGTTCCAGTCGATGCGGCGGACGTCGTCGCCCGGTTGGTAGAGCCTCGACTCGCCCGGTTCGGAACCGTGGCCCGGCGTCAGACCCTGGTAGTGGCCGTGCAGCACGCCGTCGAGCCGACCGGTGATCGTGAGTTCGAGCGTGCGCAGCAGCTCGGCAACGGTCTCGGTCGGTGGACCGGCCGCCCAGCCACCGCCGGGCGTCGCGGCCTGCGTCGGCGGTGTACCGAACCCGCTGGCCGCTGCTGCGGCGGAGGGCGTCACGCTCGCCGGGCCCAGCGTCGCCACGATCAGCTCCTCGGGGCGTTCGCCCCGAAGGCGTCGTTCGGCTTCGGCGACACCCACGTGGCGGGAACGGTTGCCAGGATCCGCTGGACGACATGGTCGGTGGTGATGTCACGGGCGAGCGCGTCGTAGGTCAGCAGTAGGCGGTGACGCAGCACCTCGGGAGCGAGGTCGAACACGTCCTGCGGCGTGGTGTACGAACGGCCACGCATCATCGCGAGAGCGCGTGCACCGCGCACGAGGTTCAGCGACGCCCGCGGGCTGGCCCCGAGCCCGATCACCGTCGACAGGTCACCGAGCCCGAACCGCTGCGGCGTGCGGGTGCACTGGACGAGATCGACCGCGTACTGCGACACGGAGCGGTCGACGAACACGGTGTCGGCGCGTTGCTGCAGTCCGATCAATTCGTCGAGCGAGATCACCTGCTGGGTCACCGGCGCACTGATGCTCATCCGGTCGATGATCGTGAGCTCCTCGTCGGCGGTGGGGTAGTCGAGCACGATCTTCATCATGAAGCGGTCGCGCTGGGCGTCGGGCAGCTGGTAGACGCCCTCGGACTCGATCGGGTTCTGGGTGGCGACGACGAAGAAGGGGTTGGGAACCGGGTGGGTGATGCCGCCGATCGTGACCTGCTGTTCGGCCATGACCTCGAGCAGCGCCGACTGCACCTTGGCCGGCGCCCGGTTGATCTCGTCGGTCAGGAGGAAGTTGACGAAGACGGGTCCGAACTCGACGTCGAACGTCTCGCTGCTACCGCGGTAGATGCGCGTGCCGGTGATGTCCGACGGCAGCAGATCGGGTGTGAACTGGATGCGGGCGAACGTGCCACCGACGACGTCGGCGAGCGTCTCGGCGGCGAGCGTCTTCGCGAGGCCGGGCACCGACTCGAGCAGGCAGTGGCCGCGACACAGCACGCCGACCAGCAGGCGTTCGAGCAATCGGGTCTGGCCGACCATCACCTTGCGCAGCTCGAAGAAGATCTTCTCGAACGTCTCGGCGGTCTGGCGGTCGTCGGCGGGCGCCGAGGCGCCAGGTGAGCCGTTCGGCGCAGGCGCCGGCGCGTGGGACTGATCGCTGTCGGTCATCGTCCGACGACGGTAGCGGTACGCAGGTGTTCGACGGGTGCGGCGGGGCATCTCTCACCGACTTCTCGTATTCTGGAGCGGTGGCCGAACCGCCCGACGTCGACCCCCCGAACGATTCCGATGCTGCGCCGGATCCGCACGGCGAGCTGGTCGCGGAACTCGCGGCGGACCTCGTCGCGAGCATCGACGTCGGGCGCATCGCCGCCGAGGAGGCCGCAGCCGCCCGGCGCTTGTCGATGATCGAGGCCGGGCGCCGCAAGGGGGGAGTCCTGGGCGCCGCTGCTGCGGGAGCGATGCTCGGGCTACGTGACGTCTACGAAGGACCGCCGAAGGACGACGACATCGTCATCGTGTCCGAGGCACCGGGCGATCCCGAGGACATCGACGTCGACGGCATCTCCGGGCGAGTGGACGACATCGATTTCTGGGCGCCACCTCCCGGCGATCCCCGCGCCTGAGGTCTCGTCTGAACCCCGTGCCAGCGCCGTCCCCATCTCGACGGCATCCCCGAGCGGACGCTGCCGGACGGCGTCGAACTGTGAGAGGTCTGCCCGGAACAGCTGCGCACGATCTCCGACGCGCCGCGACTGGCGTCGTCGAGGCATCGCGCGAACGTTGTCGGTGCGCCTTGTAGCCCGTCAGCTCGCGTAGGCGCCGGGCCGGTCGAGGAAGTGCCGGTGCCAGCGGCTCGGCGTGAGCACGACCGCGCGAGGCTCGTCTTCGAACATCCAGCGGGCGAAGTTCCGACGACCCCATTCCCCGCTCGCGCCGACCACGCGAATCGCACCACGCGCTCCCCACGAAGTCTTCAGCACCGATCCGAGCGCGCGCGACATGCGATGGTCGGCGAAGAGATGATGGCCGACCTCGGCGCGATAGATCGCGGCGGCATCGTCGGGTTGCAGCGCTCCTGCGGCGATGATCGCCTCGGCAGCGAGACGCCCGGTGAGCAGGGCCTGTCCGATTCCCTCACCGGTCATCACGTCGGTCGCCATCGCCGCATCGCCCGTGAACAGCACCCGGCCCTCGGCCAGCGTCGCCTCGTCGATCCTGGCGGGAATCGGCCATGCGGTGTGACGGTCCTCGAGCGCAAATCCGTCGCCGAGCGCTTCGACCACGTGCGGGCGGGTGAGCAGGTCGGCCCAGAGTTGCTTCATGTCCTGGATCCGGCGCTCGCCGTCGCGCAGCACGCCGAACCCGACGTTGGCGCGACCGCCGGGGAGCGGGAACGACCAGGCGTACCCGGGCACGAGGTCGGGTTCGAACCACACGTAGAGCTGGTGCGCTGCCGGGCCGGTGACGTCGCACGCATACTGGCGGAAGCCGTGCCACTCGCCGAGGTAGCCGCCCTCGCCGGCGCCGAGCGACTTGCGGACCGGGCTCCACATGCCGTCGGCGGCGACGACGTAGCGGGCGTCGACGAGCAGACCGTCGGCCTCGACGGTGACGTGCTCGTCGTGTTCGGCGATGCGTTGGAATCCGTGGCCGTCACGCACGTCGGCGCCGAGTTCTCGGGCGATCCGGACGAGGGCATCGTCGAGCTGCAACCGCGGGGCCACGGCGGCGTAGCTGCCGGTCTCGGGCAGGGGGACGACCACTTCGCGACCGCTCGGCGATCGGATGGCGGCGCCCGCGACCTCGAACCAGTCGGGGATCGTCGCGCGGTCGAGCCCGAGGTGTTCGAGTTCGCGCAGCGCCAGCGTGGTGAGCCCGTCGCCGCAGCACTTGTCGCGAGGAAACACGGCCTTGTCGATCGCGACGACCGACCGGCCGGCGCGGCGCAACTCGATCGCTGCGGCGCTCCCGGCCGGACCGAGGCCGACGACGACGACATCGGTGGTCAGGCGTGGGCGTGGCGGCGTCGAGGAGGGGTTGCTCACGCCGGCAAGGCTAGGGGTGTGCGCGTCGGGACTCTCCGCTGGCAGGCGCAACGGGTGCCGACTCTACGATGCCCGACGAGCCAGTGCCGCGATGTCGGCAGTCGAGACCGAGGAAGGACGCGTTGATGAGTGGTCTGTGTGCAGGACGAGTTGCGATCGTGACGGGGGCGGGCCGTGGAATCGGCCGCGAGCATGCGCTCAGCCTCGCCCGGCAGGGTGCGAAGGTCGTCGTCAACGACCTCGGCGGCAACGTCGACGGCAGCGGTGGCGACATCTCCCCGGCGCAGCAGGTGGTCAACGAGATCGTCGAGATGGGCGGCGAGGCGGTGGCGAACGGTGACAACGTCGCCGACTGGGAGGGCGCCCAGCGGATGATCAACACGGCGATCGAGACGTTCGGCGACCTCCATGCGCTCGTCAACAACGCAGGGATCCTGCGTGACCGCGTGCTGGCGAACATGACCGAAGAGGAATGGGATGCGGTGATCAACGTGCACCTCAAGGGCACGTTCGCCCCGTCTCGCTGGGCGGTCGCCTACTGGCGCGAGCGGGCCAAGGCGGGTCAACCGGTCAGCGGCCGCATCGTCAACACGACGTCGGTGTCGGGGATCTACGGCAACCCGGGTCAGGCCAACTACGGAGCGGCGAAGGCCGGGATCGCCGCGTTCACGAACATCGTCGCGCTCGAGGTGGCGCGCTACGGGGTGACGGTGAACGCGGTCGGGCCCGTCGCACTCACGCGCATGACCGAGGGCCTCGGTCCGGCGCCCGAGACCGACGAGGAGCGCGAAGCCCGGGCGCCGCACTGGATCGCACCGATCGTGACCTGGCTGTGCTCGGAGGAGTCGGGCAACGTGACGGGGCGCGTGTTCGAAGCATCGGGCCAGACGCTCGCCGTTGCCGAAGGGTGGGTGCGAGGCCCGTCGACGGCCCCGATCGACGACCCCACGAAGATCGGCCCGGTCGTCGCCGACCTGCTCGCCAACGCTCGCCCCAACTCGGGCATGAACGGCGAGCCCGGCGGCTGGCCCCAGACGATGTTGAACAGCTGACCGGACCCGTCGTTCCGGACCCGACCCCGCAGGACCGCAGACCCGCACGAACGAAAGCGAGACGCACATGCCACTCAATCCCGACGCCGTCGGTTCCACCAGCGATCCGGTCGAGGTCAGCTGGACCTCGAAGGACGCACTGCTGTATGCGGTCGGCATCGGTGCCGGCCACGAAGAACTGGCCTTCACCACCGAGAACACCAACGGCGTGGAGCAGCTGGTGTTCCCCACGTTCCCGGTCGTCATCGGCTGGGGGAGGGGCTCCGCGATGGGCAACATCGGCACGTTCAATCCGGCGTTGCTCGTCCACGGCCAGCAGGCGGTGACCTTGCACCGCCCGATTCCCGTGGCCGGTACGGCATCGATCACGAGCGAACTCGTCGCGATGTACGACAAGGGCAAGGCGGCGGTGGTCGTCACCGAGTCGCGCGCGGTGATGGACGGCGAACCGCTCTACACGAACACGTCCTCGGCGTTCATCCGCGGCGAGGGTGGCTGGGGCGGCGATCGGGGACCGTCGGGTCCGAAGAACGTGCCGCCCGACCGCGATCCCGATCACGTCGTGACCTATCAGACGTCGATCGACCAGGCATTCGTGTACCGCCTGTCCGGCGACCGCAACCCGCTGCACACCGACCCGGCGTTCGCAGCCATCGGCGGCTTCGACCGGCCGATCCTGCATGGTCTGTGCAGCTACGGCTTCACCGGCCGTGCGCTGCTGCACGCCGTGTGCGGCAGCGAACCGGCGAACTTCCACCACATCGAGGCCCGCTTCGCAGCACCTGTCCTGCCCGGCGACGCCCTCACGATCAGCATGTGGTCGGGTGACGCCGGCGAGACGTTCTTCACCACGAGCGCCGTCGACCCGTCGGACCCCTCCACCGAACGCATCGTCATCGACCAGGGCCTCCTCCGCCACTCGTGATCCTGCCGGCCCCGGTCCGAAATCTGCCCGGTTTGTCGCGCTCAGCGCAACAGACGAGGCAGATTTCGGGCTTGGTGGGGGTCGCAGCGGGTCAGCGGCAGGCGTCGAGCAGGTGGGCGACGACGTCGGCCACCGAGATGTCCTGGCGGTCGCCGGTGCGGCGGTCCTTGACCTCGATGGTCGGGTTCGACTCGTCGGCGACGCCACGGCCGACGATCGCGATCGTCGGGATGCCGATCAGCTCGGCGTCCTTGAACTTGACGCCGGGCGACGGCCCGTAGCGGTCATCGAGCAGCACCCGCAGACCGGCGGCCTCGAGGTCGGCGGCGAGCTGTTCGCCGGCGGGGATCTGCGGACCGTCGGCCTTGCCGGCGATCACGACGTGCACGTCGGCTGGCGCGATCTCCCGCGGCCACACCAGCCCGAGGTCGTCGTGGTTCGCCTCGGCGATGGCGGCCAGTGCACGGGTGACGCCGACGCCGTAGGAGCCCATCGTCGGAACGACGGGCTTGCCGTGTTCGTCCTGCACGGTGAGCTCGAGCGCTTCGGCGTACTTGCGGCCGAGCTGGAAGATGTGGCCGATCTCGATGCCACGGGCGATCTCGACGTCGGAGCCGCACGCCGGGCACACGTCTCCGTCGCGGATCTCGGCCGCCTCGATCGTGCCGTCCGGGGTGAAGTCACGTCCGGCGACGAGATCGATCACGTGGTTGCCGGGGGAGTCGGCGCCGGTGATCCACGCCGTGCCGTCGACGACGCGGGGGTCGACCAGGTAGCGGATGCCCGAGGCGTTGTCGGCGCCGAGCACGCCGGGTCCGATGTAGCCCTTGACCAGCGACGGGTACGCCGCGAAGTCGTCCTCGCCGAACGGTTCGGGCTCGGCGGGAGCGACGTGCGCCTCGAGACGCTTCATGTCGACCTCGCGGTCGCCTGGCAGGCCGATCGCCAGCGGTTCGATCGTGCCGTCGGGATGACGAAGCTTCACGACGACGTTCTTGAGCGTGTCGGCCGCCGTCCAGTCACGATCGGGGTGGCGCATCTCGGCGTCGCCGTTGACGAAGTCGACGAGTGTGGCGATCGTCGGGGTTCCGGGTGTGTCGTGGACGACGGCCGCGGGCAGCCCGTCGAAGGCGATCGTCGGGGGAGCGGGAGTGACGACCGCTTCGACGTTGGCGGCGTAGTCGCACGACGTGCAGCGGATGAACGTGTCCTCGCCGACGTCCATCGGCGCCAGGAACTCCTCGGAGGCCGAGCCGCCCATTGCGCCCGACATCGCCGACACGATCACGTAGGGAAGCCCGAGTCGGTCGAACAGCGAGATGTACGCCGCTCGGTGCGCCTCGTAGGACGCCTGGAGGCCCTCGTCGTCGAGGTCGAAGCTGTAGGAGTCCTTCATCACGAACTCGCGCCCGCGGAGCAGGCCGGCGCGGGGACGCGCCTCGTCGCGGTACTTGGTCTGGATCTGGTAGATCGACAGCGGCAGATCCTTGTACGACCCGCAGATGTCCTTGACGAGCAGGGTGAACATCTCCTCGTGCGTCGGCGCGAGCAGGAAGTCGGCACCTTTGCGGTCCTGCAGCCGGAACAGGTTGTCGCCGTACTCGGTCCAGCGTCCGGTGATCTCGTACGGCTCGCGCGGCAACAGGGCGGGGAAGTGGACCTCCTGGAAGCCCGCCGCATCCATCTCTTCACGCACGATGTGTTCGACGTTGCGGTACACGAGCCAGCCGAGCGGCAGCCAGGAGAACCCGCCGGGGGCTGCACGGCGGATGTATCCGGCCCGCACGAGCAGGCGATGGCTGGCGACTTCGGCGTCGGCCGGATCGTCTCGAAGGGTCCGCAGGAACAGGGTCGACATCCGAAGCACCCGGGCAAGCTACCCGTAGCGGTGCCGGGTGTGCGGAGGGTGCCGAGGCAAGCGCCGGCGACGAGGCGCCGCGACGGCCGACGCCGATGTTCACCCTGTCGCCTTCGGTGAGGCCGCTGCTATGGTTATCTCTCCATTTGGTTCGTTACCGAAAGGCGTGGGGCTGAGCCCCACGCCTTGTTTGTTGAAAGGAGGCAGTTCGGATGAGTGCATCGACCGAGATCGATCGTGTTCACGCCCTCGTGGCACCGATCGCTGCCGACCTCCAGCTCGACGTGTACGACATCGAACGGCGTGGTGCCACGATGCGCATCACGCTCGATACACCCGCCGGCTCCGAGGGTGGCATCACGCTCGACTCGCTCTCGCTGGCGACCCGACTGATCTCTCGCGAACTCGACCACGAGGATCCGATCGCCGGCCACTACACGCTCGAGGTCACGAGTCCCGGCCTGGAGCGTCAGTTGCGCACCCCGGCCCACTTCCGCCGTGAGGTCGGCAAGACGATCACCGTCCGTCTGCGCGATCCGCAGGCCGACCCCCGCCGCATCCAGGGGGCATTGACCGCCGTCGACGACCACACCGCCACGCTGTTGCTCGACGACGGCACCGAGCGCGCTGTGGCGCTCGACGACGTCGACAAGGCCCGCACCGTCTTCGAGTGGGGCCCCAAGCCGAAGCCCGGCAAGCAGAAGTCCGGCTCGAAGAAGTCCGGCTCGAAGTCAGCCGAGAAGTCTGCGAAGTCACCGACGAACACATCGAACAAGGAGAAGCGAGCGTCATGAGCAACCTCGACATGAGCGAAGCCATCGGCATGCTGGCCCAGGAGAAGGGCATCTCCGAGGACACGCTGCTGCACGTCCTCGTCGACGCGCTCGCGTCGGCCTACAAGCGCCGCCCCGACGCCGCCGACGAGGTCGTCGTCGAGGTCAATCCCGAGACGATGGAGTTCTCGTTCATCGCATACGACGTCGACGAGGACGGCAACTGGGTCAACGAGCGCGATGACACCCCGAAGAAGGAAGAGCTCGGGCGCATCGCCGCACAGACGTTCCGCCAGGTGATGAGCCAGCGCATCCGTGAGGTCGAGTCCGAGCGCAAGTTCGAGGAGTACGCGAACCGCGAGGGCGACATCGTCACGGGCATCATCCAGCGCACCGACGCCCGTTACACGCTGCTCGACCTCGGCCGCGTCGAAGCACTGCTGCCCCAGGCCGAGCAGGTGCCGTTCGAGCGTCCCGCCCAGGGCGATCGTCAGAAGGCGTACATCGTCGAGGTCCGTCGCACGCCGAAGGGCCCGCAGATCGTCGTGTCTCGTACCCACCCCGGGCTGATCAAGCGGCTGTTCGAACTCGAGGTTCCCGAGATCGCCGACGGCATCGTCGAGATCAAGGCCTGTGCTCGTGAACCGGGCCACCGCACCAAGATCGCCGTCTGGTCGAACGATCACAACGTCGATCCCGTCGGCGCATGCGTCGGCGCGCGTGGCGGCCGAGTGCGCATGGTCGTCAACGAGATGCGCGGCGAGAAGATCGACATCGTGCCGTTCAGCGAGGATCTCGCCGACTTCGTCGCAAAGGCGTTGTCGCCGGCGAAGGTGACGCAGGTCAACATCTCCGACGACGGCACGGCCGCCGACGTGATCGTGCCCGACCACCAGCTCAGCCTGGCGATCGGTCGTGAGGGGCAGAACGCTCGCCTCGCCGCCCGTCTGACGGGCGTGCGCGTCGACATCCGTTCCGAGACGCAGCTCGCGGAAGGCGTGCCGGCCGGTGGGCGCGACGCCGACGTCGAGTACGCCGACGGCGAGTGGCGCGCCAACGCCGAGACGGGCGAGATGGAATGGCACGCCGCCGACGGCAGCGTCATCAGCGAATCCGACTGGCAAGCCCAAGCCGCCGCCGCAGCCGGCGAAGCCGATGGCGTCGCGACCGATGAGACGACTGCGGACGAAGCATCGGCCGAGCAGCCGGCAGATGAAGCAACCGACGGCGAAGCAGTGGCCGAGGCAGCGGCTGCCGAGCCGTCGACAGATGACCATGCACCCGCCGAGGGAAGCGCCAGCGACGAGGCGGAAGCGGCGCGAGGAGGAAGCGCAGCCGACACCGATGCGGACACCGAAAACGCTGACAAGGTCGACGACTCCGCCACATCCGGAAGCGAAGCGGACGACGAGCCCGCCACCAAACAAGGCGGCGACGACTGAGTGCTGCCGATCGCCCCGAGCCCGTTCGCAGCTGTATCGGCTGTCGTCAGCGACGCCCGCAGTCTGCCCTCGTGCGTGTCACGAGGTCGGACGTCGGCATCGTCGTCGACGGTCCGAGCGACGGGCGTGGGGCATGGCTGTGTCGAGGTTCGGCAGCGGGCGAGGTCGCCGCGGCTGCCTGCGTCGACGCAGCGCTGGCGCGTCGGGCATTTGCCCGTGCGTGGCGGTGCGAGGTCGGCGTCGACGACGCGAGAGCAATCAGCGAACTCGTCGGCCGTCGGGTCGACGGAGACGAACAACAGGATGCGCATTGATTCCCGCATCCGCGAGGCAAAGACGACTGTGAAAGGTTGAATCGACAACGTGGCTGCGAAGAAGATCAGGATCCACGAGCTCGCGAAAGAGCTCGGGATGACGAACGCCGAGGTCCTCGACCTCTGCGGTGTGCTCGGCGTTGCCGCCAAGGGCCCGTCGTCCTCGCTCGCCGAGGCGTATGCGGACATGGTGACCCGTCGCGCCGAGCGCGACGGCTTGACCCGCGACGAGCAACCGGAGGAAGCGAAGCCGGCCAAGAAGGCGCCAGCGAAGAAGGCCGCCGCCAAGAAGCAGTCAGCCTCGAAGAAGGCCGCTGACACGAAGGATGCCGACACGAAGGACACCGAGGACACCGAGGCCCCCGCGGCTGCGGCGACCGACGAGCCAGCTGCGCAACAGCCGCCGGCGTCCGAGTCCGACGTCGCCGCCGGCGCCCCCGCCGAGCCGACACCCGACGCCACGTCTCAGCCCGAAGCGCCCGAGGCGCCAGCCGAAGCTGCACGAGCCGACGAGTCTCCCGCAGACCAGGCAGAGCCCGCTGCGACTGCGCCGGAGCAGGCCGACGTCGCGCCCACCCAGGCCGAGCAGCCGGCCGAGCCGGCACCGTCGACCGAGCCGGCACCCGCAGAGGCCGAGGCGCCGGCGGCGCCTGCCGAGACGACGCCAGCGCCCGCACCCGTCGAGGAGACACCAGCCGCAGCGGAGGCCAGCGATGCGGCGTCGCGCGTGATCTCCAGTGGCCGTCCCACCGCCGGTGGTCGCCCGCCGGAGCAGGCCGCTGCACCGACCGAGGCCCGTCGGCCGACACCGGACCGCCCCGAGGGTGCACCCGCCGAGCGGCCGTTGTCACCGAGCGGCAAGGCGATCCCGCCGCCGCCCGGCCGGCCGTTGTCACCGAGCGGCAAGGTCATCCCCCCGCCCCCCGGCTCGGCGCGTCCTGCCGGTTCGCGGCCCGGTGGTGGGCCTGGTGGGTCGCGCCCGCGTCCCGGTGGGTTCACGCCGCGCCCCGGTGGTGGCTCTGGCGGCCCCGGTGGTCGTCCGGGTGGTCCCGGCGGCGGACCCGGTGGCGGTCCCGGCCGTCCCGGTGGCAATCGACCGAGTGGTCAGCGGCGTCCGCCGCGTCGCACCGGCCGTCGCCGCCGTCGTCGCGATCAGGACGAGCTGCAGCCGCAGTTCACCACCTACACGTCGTCGGACGCGCCCGTCCCGTCGGGGACGATCGTCATCGAGCGGGGCGTGTCGGCGCAGGAGTTCGCTCCCAAGCTGAACCGCACACCCGCCGACGTCGTGCGGTTCCTGCTCAACAACGGTGAGATGGTGACCGCCACCATGACGCTCGCCGACGAGCAGATGGAGCTCTTCGCGCTCGAGGTGGGTGCCGAGATCCTGCTCGTCGAGCCGGGCCAGCAGGAAGAGGTCGAGCTGCAGAAGTTGTTCGACGACTCCGACGACGACGAGTTGCAGGAGCCGCGCCCGCCGGTGATCACCGTGATGGGCCACGTCGACCACGGCAAGACCACGTTGCTCGACCACATCCGCGGCGCCAATGTCGTCGAGGGTGAGGCCGGTGGCATCACCCAGCACATCGGCGCCTACCAGGTCCAGAACGAGCACGGCTCGGTCACGTTCCTCGACACGCCGGGCCACGCAGCGTTCACGCAGATGCGTGCACGAGGCGCCGACGCCACCGACATCGTGGTGCTGATGGTCGCCGCCGACGACGGGATCATGCCGCAGACGATCGAGGCCATCAACCACGCCCGCGCCGCCGAGGTGCCGATCGTGGTGGCCGTCAACAAGATCGACAAGGACAACGCCGACCCGCAGCGCGTGCTCACGCAGCTCGCCGAGTACGAACTGGTGCCCGAATCGTGGGGCGGCGACACGATCGTCGTCGAGATGTCGGCGCTCCAGGGCCTCGGCGTCGACGATCTGATCGAGCAGCTGCAGGTCGTCGCCGAACTCGAAGAACTCACTGCGAACCCCACCGGTCGAGCGAAGGGCATCGTGATCGAAGCCCAGCTCGACAAGGGCCGCGGTCCCGTGGCGACGATCCTCGTCGACAAGGGCGAGCTCAAGGTCGGCGACCCGATCGTGGCCGGCGCGGCCTGGGGTCGCGTCCGAGCGATGATCAACGACAAGGGCGAGCAGGTGAAGACCGCAGGTCCGTCCATGCCGGTGCAGGTGCTCGGCCTGTCGAGCGTGCCCGAAGCCGGCGACGAGTTCCGGGCCGCCCCCGACGAGAAGATCGCGAAGACGGTCGGCGAGTCGCGCGAGCAGCGCCTCAAGGCCCGTCATCTCCGCGAGGATGCCCGGGTCAAGACCGGCACCAAGCTCGAGGACATCTTCGCCCAGATCCAGTCCGGTGAGAAGGCCTCGGTCAACCTGATCCTGAAGGCCGACGTGCAGGGATCGCTCGAAGCGGTCACCGAGTCGCTGCGACGGCTCGAGCGCGACGAGGTCGACATCAGCTTCGTGCACCGTGCGGTCGGCGGGATCACCGAGAACGACATCACGCTCGCCAACGCCACGAATGCGACGATCATCGGCTTCAACGTGCGACCCGACGGCAAGGCCCGCAAGCTCGCCGAGCAGGAAGAAGTCGAGATCCGTACCTACGAGATCATCTACAAGCTCCTCGAGGACATCGAGCAGGCCGTGATCGGCATGCTCGAGCCCGAATTCGAAGAGCAGGTCACCGGCGAGGCCGAGGTCCGCGAGATCTTCCGGGTGCCGAGGCTGGGTGCCATCGCTGGGTGTTATGTCCGTTCGGGCGTCATCACGCGTGGTTCGAAGGTGCGCTTCCTGCGCGACGGCACGATCATCTGGAAGGGCGACATCGCGTCGCTGAAGCGGTTCAAGGACGACGCCCGCGAGGTTCGCGAGGGCTTCGAGTGCGGCGTCGGGCTGTCCGACTTCCAGGATCTGAAGCCCGGCGATCTCATCGAGACCTATCAGGACGTCGAGATCGCCCGAACGTGAGAAGTCGATAGGTTGGCACGATGGCTGCCGACCTCGATTTCTTCTTCGATCCCGTCTGCCCGTGGGCGTGGATCACCTCGAGATGGGTGGTCAACGCGAGCGAGCAGCGCGACTACGAGGTCGATTGGCGGTTCATCTCGTTGTGGATGCTCAACGAGAACACGAAGGCGGAGTGGTACACGCCGCAGTATCGCGCCGGCCATTACCTCGGCCAGCAGGGACTGCGTATCGCCGACGCAATCCGTATCGGCGAGGACGATCGCAACGCAGTCGGACGTTGGTACACCGCGATCGGCGAGGCGCTGCACGTCGGCGCCCAGCGCGAGCAGGCTCGCGCCGATTCACTGGCGTGGTACCAGGGGCTGCTGTCCGGCGCCGGCTTCGACGAGAGCTGTGTCGAGGCCGCCGACGACGAATCGCATGATGAGCACATTCGCGCCGACACCGAGTTGGCGCTGAGCCGCACCGGCAAGGACGTCGGCACGCCGATCCTCACGTTCCACCCGGGCGCCGACAACGAGGCGAGCTTCTTCGGGCCCGTCATCTCCAAGGCGCCTCGAGGGGCCGAAGCGGTCGAGTTGTGGGACGCCGTCGAGAAGCTGGCCACGATGTCCGGCATGGCCGAACTCAAGCGATCGAACCGGGTCGCCCCCGACTTCACCTGAGCGTTACACCAGGGGTCAGACCCCAGGCGTGACACCGCATCGACCGAGGAGGTCCCATGGCAGGCAAGCGAAGCAGTCGCAGCAGCACTCCGAAGTACTCGCGCAGCGCGCGGGTCGGAACGACGCTGCAGGAGATCATCGCCGACGAACTGGTGCGCATCGACGACGAGCGGCTCACGTTCGTCACCGTCACCGGCATCGACGTCGACCCGGAACTCAACCGGGCGATCGTGTTCTTCGACTCGCTCGCCGACGAGGACGGCGACGCCGAGATCCTGGAGGCGTTCGCCGAGCACCGTGTCCGCCTGCAGTCGTCGATCGCCCGGCAGATCCGGGCGAAGAAGACGCCGATCCTCGACTTCCGCCCCGACATGGTGATCCGATCCGCCGCCCGCATCGACGACATCTTGAAGTCGGACCAGGCCCGTCTGGAACGCGAGTCGTCGGCGCCGACGTCGGCCGACGAGTCCGAGCGATCCGAGGACTGATGGCTCGACGCCGGCCGGCGACCACGCACGGGATCGCCGTCGTCGACAAGCCGGCCGGCGTCACGAGCCACGACGTCGTCGGCATGCTCCGGCGGCGTTTCGGCGAGCGCCAGGTCGGCCATGCCGGCACGCTCGATCCGGATGCGACCGGCGTGCTGGTCGTCGCGGTCGGCAAGGCGACGCGGTTGCTGCGCTTCGTCGAGAAGACGAAGAAGGGCTACACCGGCGAGGTCGTGCTCGGTGCCGCCACGTCGACCCTCGACGCCGGCGGCGACGTGACCGGCACGTTCGACATGTCGGCGGTGACGGTCGAGGACGCACGGCGGGTCGTTGCGGATCACCTCGTCGGCGACATCGAGCAGATCCCGCCGATGGTGTCCGCGATCCGAGTCGACGGCAAGCGCCTCCACGAACTCGCCCGCGAGGGCATCGAAGTCGACCGGGCACCTCGGCCGGTGACGATCCACCGCTTCGACGTGGTCGACTGGGTCGAACCCGGTGTGCTCGGCATCGAGGTCGAGTGTTCCGCCGGCACCTACATCCGCACGCTCGCCGATGACCTCGGGCGGTTGCTCGGCGGGGGAGCGCACCTGCGCAACCTTCGCCGCACCCACGTGGGCGACTTCACGATCGCCGAAGCGGCGTCTCCGGAGGAGTGCGAGTTGCTGGCGGTCGCACGTGCGGTGCGCTCGCTCTCGAGGATCGTCGTCGACGAGGACACGGCTGCGCTGGTGGCGAATGGCAGGGTGCTCGAGGCGTGGGACGGCGGCGGCCCGTGGGCGCTGTTCGACCGATCCGATGAGCTGCTCGCCGTCTACGAGGCGTTTCGCGGCCAGGCGAAGCCCGCCGTCGTGCTGCCGCGATGATGCGCCGATAGCGTTGCGCCGTGCTCGTCGTGACCGATCTCCAGCACTCGCCCTGGGACGATGAACGATCGGTGATCACCATCGGCGCCTACGACGGCGTGCACCTCGGCCACCGTGCCGTGATCGACCAGGTGCGCCGCCGCGCCGAAGAGATCGGTGCGAAGTCGGTCGTCGTCACCTTCGATCGCCATCCGGCGAGCATCGTGCGCCCCGAGTCGGCGCCGCGTCTGCTCACCGGGGCCGAACAGAAGATGGAGCTGCTCGAGTCGACCGGCATCGACGCCGTCGTCGTCGTTCCGTTCGACGCCGACCAGGCCGCCGAGAGCCCCGAATCCTTCGTCGACCGGGTGCTCGTTCGATGCTTGAAGACGCGTGCGATCGTTGTCGGCGACGACTTCCACTTCGGTCGTCACCGCGACGGCAACGTCGACCTGTTGCGCAAGATCGGCGGCGAGGCCGGATTCGACGTCGAACCGATCCATCTCGTGCAGCGCCCCGACGGCATCGACGAACCGATCAGCAGCACGGCGATCCGCCGGGCGCTCGCCGGCGGCGACATCACTCGCGCCAATGCCATGCTCGGGCGTCCCTACGAGGTGCGGGGTCAGGTGTTCACCGGCGACCAACGCGGCCGGCTGCTCGGATTCCCCACGGCGAACGTCGCCGTGCCGTCGGGCATGTGCCTGCCCGCCGACGGCGTGTACGCGGGCTTCTACGAACGTCCCGACGGCCGCGTGTACGGCTGTGCGATCAATCTCGGTCGCCGGCCGACGTTCTACGAACACGCCGACGCATCGTTGTTGGAGGCCCATCTGCTCGACGTCGACGTCGACCTCTACGGCGAGCACGCACGGGTCCGTTTCGAGCACTTCCTGCGCAGCGAGCGCAAGTTCGACGGCGTCGACGCGTTGATCGCACAGCTCGGACACGACGTGTCGAGCGCCCGCGACCTCCTCGCCTGAACGCCCAAATTCTCGTTTGCGTACGGATTCTGGTGGGGCGCTCCACCCAGATCCGTACGCAAACGTGGTGGTGGTGGTGGTGGAGGCGGGATCGGTCAGACGGCGGGCCAGATCACGACGGCGTCGGGGTCGTAGATGCGATCGAGGACGTCGCTCAGGTAGTCGGCCGCGTTCGGTGTGGCTGCATCGCCGAACAGACCGACCTCGGCGTACGTGTCGAGCTCGTTCTGCAGTGCGGCGACGTCGGCGACGCCGAAGCCCGTTCCTGCCGGCGTCAGCTCCGAGATCAACGCCGCATCGGTGCTCCAGCGGAACACCTCGCCTTCCGGCGACAAGAAGTTGGGATTGCCTCCCGAGTTGATCAGTTCCACTGCGGTGGTGGCTGCGGCTTCGGGATCGGCGATGGCATCGTCGAGCCCGCGCATCGTGGCGCGCATGAAGTCCTCGGCGGCGGTCGGGTGGTTCGTGAGGAACTCCTGGTTCGTGTAGATCACGCCGAACGAGCCGGGGATGTCGTAGTCGAGTGGATCGAACAGATCGAACTCGATGCCGGCGCGTTCGAGCGTCCCGGGTTCGTTGCTCTTGTAGCCGGGGAAGCCGTCGATCGACTCGATCGCGATGTGCGCCGTCGGATCGAACCCGTCGAGCAACACGGTGTCGTAGTCCTCGTTCTCGACGAGCCCTGCGGTGGCCAGCATCGCGGCGACGCTCGGCGGCAACTTGCCCTTCACGCCGATCGTCGACCCGGCGAGATCGCCGAGTTCGGTCGCGACGCCCGGCTTGACGATCAGCGAGTCGATCGCCGTCGGGCCTTCGACCGCCATGACGACGAAGTCGGTGTCGTTTGCGTCGGCGAACGCGACCACTTCGCTGAACGAGCCCCCGGAAGCGAACTGGGCGTCATTCTCGGCCACGAGCGGGTAGTTGGCGGTCGAGAAGCTCGGGACGATGTCGACGTCGAGGCACAGGTCGTCGTAGTAACCGTTGGCGTCGGCGACGATGACGTCGACGATCGAGGCCGTGGCGGCGAAGTCGAATCCGGTCAGGTACGTGATCGTGCCGGCCGCTTCATTGGCAGCGCAGCGGTCCTCGGGGAACGCCTCACCGGCGACGACGTCGTCGCCGGCGTCACCGCTCGCATCGTCGCTCTGGGTGGACACCGAGGTCGTGTCGGCACCGCCGGTCGTGGCGCCGGCGGAGCTGTCGGTGCTGGCGCCGGTGGTCGTGTCGGCACCGCCGGTGGAGCTGTCGGTGCTGGCGTCGTCGCTACCGCACGCGGCGAGGGCGGTGACGGTGACGATCAGCAGGGTGGCGGCGGTTCGGAGACGCATCGGTGGTCCAGTCGTGCGAGGGTCGGGGAAGCCCATGATGCCATGCGACCAGCCTGTGGGCGGCCTCGGCGCAGTTCACGACCGTTGCGAGACGTGCCACTTCAGCAGGCTGCGTTCGAGCACCGACACCACGAGCAGCCCGCCGATGCCGAGCAGTGCGGCGGACGTGATCGTCGCCCACAGCGTCTCGGCCTGATTGCTCGCCGCTGCGGTGCGCCCGATCGCACCCAATCCGTCTCGGGTCAGCGCCGAGCCCTCACTGAAGTACGCCGCCGCGAGCCCGAGGCCGAGCGCGAACCGCAGGGTGGTGAAGATCGACGGCAGCGATGCCGGTAGTCGCAGCCTCCAGAACACCTCCCACGGGCGGGCGTCGACGCTGGCGAGCAGCTCTCGCGCCGCGGCGTCGGCCGACTTCATGCCGCCGACGACGCCGAACGTGAACACGGGGAACGCCGTGAATGCGACCATGAACAAGATGGTCGGCGCGCCTCCGTCCAACCACAGCACGACCGAGGTGATGTACGCCACCCATGGTGTCACCAGAATCAGGATCAGCACCGGCTGCGTCGCCTCCTCGACGAATCGCGAGGATGCCATCAGCGCACCGACCACGATCGCGAGGGCCATCGCGATCGAGAGTCCGATCACCATGTGGCGACCGGTGACGACCGCATTCGACCAGTAGAAGCCCGGGGCCGCCGCCAGTTCGCTGACGATGTCCGACGGCGGGAGCAACACGAATCGACGGATCTCGAACACCTGCACGGCGGCTTCCCACACCAGCCCGAACGTGACGATACCGACGAGCGGGGCGACGATCCGGCGCACGCTCGGCTTCACCGGTGCATCCCGCTGCTCAGTGAGGCCCGCAACCGGGTCGTCGTGTGGAAGAACGCGTCGGTGTCCTCCAGCTCGGGCAGGCGCGGGTGCGCGAGGTCGATCACGATGTCGTCGGTGATCCGGCCCGGCCGCGGTGACATCACTGCGACGCGATCGGACAGGAACGTCGCTTCGGGGATCGAGTGGGTCACGAAGAGCACGGTCGTGCCGAGCGGCTCGCACAGCCGGCCGAGGAGGTGGCGCATGTCGGTGCGCGTCATCTCGTCGAGTGCGGCGAACGGTTCGTCCATCAGCAGGATCGGCGCATCGATGGCGAACGCCCGCACCAGTCCGACTCGCTGCTGCATGCCGCCGGACAGTTCGTGCGGGTAGGCGCCACGGAACTCGCCGAGGCCGACTTCCTCCAGCAGGTCGCGGACCGAGACACTCGGCGTCGTCGGGGAGGCCCGGCGATTGATGTCGAGCAGCAGGCGGGCGTTCGCTTCGACGGTCCGCCACGGCAACAGCGCCGGCGACTGCGGGACGAACCCGATCTGTTTGTGGCGCCTGGCCTCGATCGGTGACATGCCGTTGACGACGATGTCACCAGCGGACGGCCGTTCGAGCCCGGCGATCAGGCGCAGCAGCGTCGTCTTGCCGCATCCAGACGGTCCGAGCAGGGTGACCGTTTCGCCCTCCGAGATCGTGAGGTCGACCGGTGCGAGCGCATCGAGGGTCCCGAACGACTTCGCGACGCTGCGCACTTCGATCCGGGCCGACACGACGAGCGAGCGTACTTGTGTCGTCACGATCCATCTCGTCCGTCTCGCCGCAGCCGTTGCCGAGTGTCGCTCGTCCCCGTAGCATTGCCAGGTCCGTTCGGGCTGGGTTTCCGGCGCGGGCGTGATGCATTCGGCGCCACCCGGCGCCTGATGCGACCTCCAACGCTCGCGTTCGCAGATGCGAGTATCACGAAGAAGGCGACACACCCATGGCAGACATCTCCGACACCACGCCGAACACGACGGCGACGATCGAGAAGTACCGCACCCACGAGACCGACACCGGCTCGCCCGAGGTGCAGATCGCACTGCTCACCGAGCGCATCACGCACCTCACCGAGCACCTCAAGGTTCACAAGAAGGACCACCACAGCCGCCGCGGCCTGCTGATGCTCGTCGGCCGCCGCCGCCGCATGCTCGACTACGTCAAGAAGATCGACGTCGAGCGCTACCGCAAGATCATCGCCGACCAAGGCCTCAGGAGGTAGTCAAGAGTTCGGCTGCGATGCCGGACGTCGTCCCATGCGTCAGGGTCTGCTGACGGCGTGCCGCGGATTGGGGCGGGATCGGGATAGAGTGCCGTTCGGAGTGGGAACGTCCTGCTCCGCAACATGAGCGAACCGTGGATCGGTTGCCGGTTGCTGAATCCGAACCATCGCCCGCTGGGCCATGTGCTGTCGGGTTGACCAACTGGGAACCGGGCCCGTTCGCTCCAAGAGGCGCATTCCCGAGGGGGAGTGCACACGAAAGGAGCCCTCAGTGGCTGATCCCATCACCGTGTCCGGACCCGTATCGGGGACCGACAAGACACTCACCTTCGAAACGGGCAAGCTCGCCCCCCAGTCGATGGGTGCCGTCGTGGCATCGATCGCCGGGACGAAGGTCCTGACCACCGCCAACGCCGCCAAGAGCGTGCGCGAAGGCATGGACTTCTTCCCGCTCACGGTCGACGTCGAGGAACGGGCCTACGCGGCCGGCAAGATCCCCGGCTCGTTCTTCCGTCGTGAAGGGCGTCCCACCGAGGACGCGATCCTCACCTGCCGTCTCACCGACCGGCCGCTGCGCCCGTCGTTCCCCGACGGCTTCCGCAACGAGACCCAGATCGTCACGACCGTGCTCGGCGCCGACCAGGTCAACCCGCACGACGTGCTGTCGATCAACGCCGCTTCGGCGGCGCTGATGATCTCGGGCATCCCGTTCGACGGCCCGATCGGTGCGATCCGCATGGCCTACAGCCAGGACGGCTCGTGGATCCCGCACCCCACCTACGAAGAGGCCGAGAACGGCACCTTCGAGCTGGTCGTGGCCGGCCGTGAACTCGACAACGGTGACGTCGCCGTGATGATGGTCGAGGCCGGTGGCTCCGAGAACGCGTTCTACTACTACGACGACGGTGCGAAGAAGGTCACCGAAGACGTCCTCGCCGACGGCCTCGAGGCCTGCAAGGTGTGGATCAAGGAGTCGATCTCGCTGCAGCGTCAGCTCGTCGCCTCCGTGATCGCCACCGACGGCCCGATCGAGCAGATGAAGTGGACCCCGGTCCTCGACTACACGCCCGAGATCTTCGCCGCCGTCGAGAAGGCCGGCAGCGACAAGCTCGCACCGGTCATCACGATCGCCAACAAGTCCGAGCGCAACGAAGCGACCGACGCCGTCACCTCCGAGATCGTCGCCGAGCTCTGCGGCACCAAGGACTCGCCGGGCGAGTTCGCCGGCAGCGAGAAGATGGTCAAGGAAGCCGTCCGTTCGCTCAACAAGAAGCTGATGCGCAAGCGCGTCGTCGAGGACGGCATCCGCATGGACGGCCGTGGCGTCGCCGACCTGCGTCCGATCTCCGCCGAGGTCGGCGTCCTGCCGACCGCACACGGTTCGGGCCTCTTCCAGCGTGGCGAGACCCAGGTGATGACCGTGCTCACGATGGCCATGCCCCGCATGAACCAGATGATCGACTCGCTGTCGCCCAACGACACCAAGCGCTATCTGCACCACTACAACATGCCGCCGTGGGCCAACGGCGAGACCGGCCGAGTCGGCTCGCCGAAGCGCCGCGAGATCGGCCACGGTGCGCTCGCCGCCCGTGCGGTCCTGCCCGTCATCCCCAACCAGGAGGACTTCGCGTACACGCTGCGCCTCGTCTCCGAGGTGATGTCGTCGAACGGTTCGACGTCGATGGCGTCGGTGTGCGCCTCCAGCCTCGCACTGATGGACGCCGGTGTGCCGACCAAGGGCCACGTGTCCGGCATCGCCATGGGCCTCATCTACGAAGACGGCAAGTACATCACGCTGACCGACATCCTCGGCTCCGAGGACGCATTCGGTGACATGGACTTCAAGGTCGCCGGCACGGAGGACGCCATCACGGCGCTGCAGCTCGACACGAAGATCGACGGTATTCCCGCCGACGTGTTGACCGCTGCGCTGGCGCAGGCCCGCACCGCACGCCTCGAGATCCTCGAGGTCATGAACGCCTGCATCGGGCAGTCTCGTGACGAGGTCGCGGAGACGGCGCCGAAGATCTCGACGATCTACATCCCGCTCGACAAGGTCGGCGAAGTGATCGGCCCGAAGGGCAAGGTCATCAACACGATCCAGCAGGAGACGGGTGCCGACATCGGCGTCGACGACGACGGTGCCCGCGGCATCGTCACCATCGGTGCGGTCGAGGCGTGGCGCATGGAAGAGGCGAAGGCTGCGATCCTCGCAATCGTCGATCCGCCCAAGGCCGAGCTCGGCAAGGTCTACACGGGCCGCGTGGTGAACATCACCAAGTTCGGTGCGTTCGTCAACATCCTGCCGGGCCGTGACGGTCTCGTGCACATCTCCAAGCTCGGTGGCGGCAAGCGCATCAACGCCGTCGAGGACGTGCTCGAACTCGGACAGGAGATCGAGGTCGTCGTCGAGGAGATCGACGACAAGGGCAAGGTCAGCCTGACCCCAGCCGGCGACGCACCTGTCGCGAAGGAAGGTGCCGGTGAGTCGTCGTCGAACGGCGGCGGCGATCGACCCCCACGGCGTGAGCGTTCCGAGCGGGCGCCCCGTCAGGAGTCGTCGTCGGAGTCATCGTCGGGCGGAACCGCGACCGATGTCGTCGAGGTCAGCTTCGAGGACAGCTTCGACGCCCAGCTCGCCGATGAACTCGGCGACCTCGGCCCGAAGTCCGAGCGCCCGCAGAGCGACGACGGTGGCCGCCGCGGCGGTGGCCGACGCCGCCACCGCTGATCATCGCACCAGTGTCACGCCAGGGGTCAGACCCCCGGTGTAACACCGCTGTGATCGCGGCCGATGCAGGTGCATCGGCCAGACTGCACACATGAGAATCGGGGTCAACGGCGCTGCCGGACGAATGGGTCGAACCGTTTGTGCGGCGGTGGTCGCTGACCCCGATCTCGTTTTCGCCGCTGCAGTCGACCCGTCCGGCGCCGGGGCGACGATCGAGGGAGTCGAGGTGAGCGACCGCCTCGACGGGTTCGCCGACGCGTCGTGCGACGTGGTCGTCGACTTCACGGTCGCCGACGCTGCGCGCGTCACGCTGCCGTGGTTGGCCTCCCACGGCATCCACGCCGTCGTCGGTACGACCGGCTTCACCGCCGCCGACTTCGAGCTGTTCGGATCAGTCTTTGCCGACGACTCCGCAACGAACTGCGTGATCGCTCCGAACTTTGCGATCTCCGCCGTCTTGATGATGCGCTTCGCCGAGATGGCGGCACCGTTCTTCGACACGGCCGAGATCGTCGAGCTGCACCACGACCGCAAGGTCGACGCCCCATCGGGCACTGCGGTGAAGACGGCGGAGCGGATGGCCGACGCCCGTGGCGGCGACTTCGATCCCGACCCGACGACCGACGAGGTCTACGCGGGCGCTCGTGGCGGTGCGGGACCGGCCGGGATCAAGATCCATTCGGTGCGCATGCGCGGCATGGTCGCCCACCAGGAGGTCATCCTCGGCGCACAGGGCCAGACGCTGACGATCCGCCAGGACAGCTACGACCGCGACAGTTTCATGCCCGGCGTCGTCCTCGCCTGCAAGAAGATCTCCGGCGTGCCAGGCCTCAGCCGCTCCCTCGACCCCTTCCTGTGACCGTTACGTCAGGGGTCAGACCCCAGCCGTGACACCCCTTCGTCATGATGAGTGCATGGCACGACCACTGCGCATCGACGTCGAAGACGGCTGGCATCACGTGATGAATCGAGGGGCAGGCCACGCTCGCGTCTTTCTCGACGACACCGACCGCATCGAGTTCGGGAGTCGTCTTGCCGACATCCACGATCGGTTCGGCGTCGAAACTCATGCCTACTGCCTCCTCGACACGCACTACCACGCGCTGCTGCACTGCCCCCTCGGTGGGCTGTCGGAAGCGATGCAGAGACTGGGTTCGCTCTACACGCGCCACGTCAACGACCGGATCGGTCGGGACGGGGCGCTGTTCAGGGGGCGCTTTCACTCGAAGCCGATCGAGGACGACCGATACCTACTGGCCGCCACGAGATACATCCACCGCAATGCCCTCGACGTCGTTGGAGTTGACGAAGTCGACGGCTATCGATGGTCGAGCCATCGCAGCTACCTCGGGCTCCGACGGCCGGCACCTTGGCTCCGTACCGATGTCGTGCTGGAGCAGTTCGGGGGCGACCGGGAAGCGTTTCACGAATTCGTCCGAGTCGACGATGCCGACACGACCTCGGGGCCCGGCAGTGCGGACCTCGATGCGATGCTCAGTGCCGCCAACCTCGTCGTTCTCGAACTCGGACTTGCAGACCATGGACGGGGAGCAGCCATTGCCCGCTCGGTTGCGCTCTGCTGGGCCGACGAGTGGGGAATCTACGACGGTGTGACGTTGATGGAGGCGCTCGATATTTCGAGCACTGGAGCATTGCGCACCGCCCGGTCGCGGGCACGGCAGCGCAACCGTCACGACGTCGATTTCGCCTCTGCCGTCACCCGATCGGCGCAGCTCGCCGCCGTGCCTGTGTTACGCCTGGGGTCTGACCCCTGGCGTAACGGTCACAGCGCGGCCAGGGCGGCGTCGTAGTCGGGTTCTTGTGCGATCTCGGGGACGAGTTCGGTGTACTTGACGTTGCCGTCAGGGCCGATCACCACGACGGCGCGGGCGAGCACGCCCTGCAGCTTGCCGTCGGTGAGCGTGACGCCGTAGTCCGAGCCGAAGTCTGAACGGAAGGTGGAGCCGACCTTGACATTCGCGATGCCTTCGGCTCCGCAGAAGCGGCCCATGGCGAACGGGAGATCCGCCGATACGCACAGCACCACGGTCTCGTCCATGCCGGCCGCGCGCTCGTTGAACCGGCGGACGCTCGTGGCGCACGTCGGTGTGTCGATGCTCGGGAAGATGTTCAGGATCACGTTCTTGCCGGCGAACTCGGAGGCGTCGTACTCGCCGAGGTCGGCGCCGACCAGCGAGAACGAGGGCGCCGAAGAACCAACGGTGGGGAGATCTCCGGACGTGTGGACGGGGTTGCCCCCCAGGGTGATTTCTGCCATCACGTCGTTCTAGCAACGACGGAGCCGTTCGGGCCAGGCGAGCTGGGATCCGAGCGCCGTCAGGCAGCGCGGCTGACCGTTACGGCTGGGGTCTGACCCCTGGCGTAACGCTAGGCGCCACGGAAATTGCGGATGTTGACCAGCAACACGATGGCGATCGAGATGCCGACCGCCCACCATTGGTAGCGCTGCAGCCATTCGAGGAAGTCGACGAGTTGGGACTCGAACGTGCGCGCCAGCCACCACATCAAGGCGAGTCGTCCAGCGATGCCGACCGAGAGCAAGACGAACAACCGCATCGGCGGGGTTCGGTGGACCCCGCTGAGGGCGGCGACGATGTTGGATCCGGCGAAGAACGGGATCAGCACCCATTCGGCCCGGGTGAACCCGCGGTTGAAGGTGTCGATCGTCTCCGGTGTGACGCCGAGGTACTTGCGGAACCAGCCGATCGCATCGTCGTGGTACGCCCGGCCGATCATGTGGCACACGGCGAACGCGGCACCGATGCGGAGATAGGCGATCACGAGGAACGTGCCGACCGGCACGCCGGCGGCGAGCGTCAACGCCAGGTACCGATTCCGCGAGGAGAGCATGAGCAGCCCCTCGGGGTTGGTGTCGACCCAACGCGCCCAGACGGCGCTGGCGACGTTCGTGGCGATGACGAGCGCAACGAACGCGACGAGCGTCAGCGGCGCCCACGTCGGGCGGACGTGCACCGGTTCGGTCGCGTCGATCGCCGCGCTCTCGGTCATGCGCGCCAACGGTACCGCCCCCGGTGGATCGCGACTCGGCGGTCTGCGCTACGTTCTCGCGTCATGCAGGGCCTGATGCAAGACGTCCCACTGGCGATTCCGCACATCTTCGAGCGCGCCGAGAAGTACCACCCGCACAAGGAAATCGTCACCGCCACGGGTGGCGGTCTCGAACGCATCACCTACGGCGACTGGGCGGCTCGCACCCGCAAGCTCGGTGGTGTGCTCGACGACCTGGGGATCTCCGCCGACGGCCGCGTCGCCACGTTCGCTTGGAACACCGCCCGTCACCTCGAGCTGTACTTCGCGGCGCCGTGCACCGGACGCGTGCTGCACACGTTGAACATCCGGCTGTTCCCCGAACAGCTCACCTACATCGTCAACCACGCCGACGACGAAGTGATCTTCGTCGATCGCTCGTTGCTCGGCCTGCTCGCACCGTTGCTGCCGACGTTCGAGAACGTCAAGCACCTCGTGATGATGGACGACGGCAAGGGCGACATCCCCGCCGACCTGAACGGCCACGAACTCCTCGACTACGAAGAACTGCTCGCTGCCGCCGAGCCGGTGGAGTTCCACGTCGACGACGAGCACCGCGCTGCCAGCATGTGCTACACGAGTGGCACCACCGGCAACCCCAAGGGTGTCGTCTACACGCACCGGTCGACGTTCCTGCACACGATGGGAGCGATGACCGCCGACAGCCTCGGCGCCCGTGAGAGCGACGTGATCCTGCCGGTCGTGCCGATGTTCCACGCCAACGCCTGGGGCCTCGCACACGCCGCGGTGGCGACCGGGGCGAGCCTCGTCATGCCGGGTCCCGACCTGTCCGGCCCGGCGATCGCCGACCTGATCGTGAACGAGAAGGTCACCGTCGCTGCTGGCGTGCCGACCATCTGGATGGCGGTGCTGCCCGAGTTGAAGGGCCGAGACACCTCGTCGTTGCGCACCATCCCGTGTGGCGGTTCTGCGGTGCCCAAGTCGCTGTCGGAGGCGTACCGCGAGCAGACCGGCCTGCCGATCTTCCAGGCGTGGGGCATGACCGAGACCAGCCCGATCGCAGCAGTGTGCCGCCTCGACGCCGACCAGCTGCAGCTTCCGCAGGAGGAGCAGGCCAATTTGCGCACCCAGGTCGGGCGCATCGTGTTCGGTGCCGAGTGTCGCGTCGTCGAGCCCGGCACCACGAACCCCGTTCCCTGGGACGGCGAGAGCAGCGGCGAGCTCCAGTGTCGCGGCAACTGGATCGCATCGGACTACTACGACGACGAGCGCTCCCGTGAGAGCTTCACCGATGACGGCTGGCTGAAGACCGGCGACGTCGCCACCGTCAACGAGCGTGGCTTCGTGCGCCTCGTCGACCGGACCAAGGACCTGATCAAGTCCGGCGGCGAATGGATCAGCTCCGTCGAACTCGAGAACGAGTTGATGGCGCATCCGAAGATCGCCGAGGCCGCCGTGATCGGCGTCGCCCACGAGCGCTGGGGCGAGGCGCCGCTCGCCTGCGTGGTCAAGGCGCCCGGCGCCGACGACCTCACCGAGGAGGAGGTGCTGTCGTACCTCGAGGGCAAGATCGCCAAGTGGCAGATGCCCAAGGGCGTCGTCTGGATCGACGAGGTGCCCAAGACCAGCGTCGGCAAGTTCTCCAAGAAGACCCTCCGCGACGAGTACGCGACGACGCTGATGAACGGCTGAACCCCGTGCGGCGTCAGAGGCGTCCGGCGTCGATGACGCGCTGGAGGAACGCCTGGGTGCGCGCTTCGGTCGGCGCCTCGAAGATCCGTGCGGGTGGACCCTCTTCGAGGATGCGGCCCTGATGGAGGAAGCACACACGATCGCTGATCTCGCGGGCGAACGCCATCTCGTGGGTGGCGAACAGCATCGTCATTCCCGACGCCTTCAGGCTGCGTACGACGTCGAGCACCTCGCCGACCAGTTCGGGGTCGAGCGCCGACGTGATCTCGTCGAGCAGCATCACCTCGGGGCTCATCGCCAACGACCGCGCGATCGCGACGCGTTGCTGCTGGCCGCCCGACAGCTGGTCGGGGTAGGCATCGGCGCGGTCGGCGAGGCCGAGACGCGTCAGCATCTGCAGGCCGTCGGATCGTGCCTGCGACTTGCTGGTGCCGAGCACCTTGCGGGGACCGATCGCGACGTTGTCGATCACGCTCATGTGCGGGAACAGGTTGAAGCTCTGGAACACCATCCCGATGCGCCGGCGGATCGGATCGGGGTCGAGGCCCGGCTCGGCGATGTCGACGCCATCGAGCAGCACCTGGCCGTCGTCGGTGGGCTCGAGCAGGTTGACGCAACGCAACAGCGTCGACTTGCCCGATCCCGAGGCTCCGATCAACGTGATCACGTCACCTTCGGCGACGTCGAGGTCGATCCCGTCGAGCACCACCGTCGAACCGAACGACTTGTGGACGCCGCGCAGCGAGAGCTTCGGCACCGACGCGGTGCCGGATGCGGCGCCCAGCGTGTGGTCGGTGGCGCTCATGCGATCGTGGTCGCTCATGCGATCGTGGTCGCCCCGGTGCGGGCCCGTTGACGAGCGAGCAACCAGTCAGCGAGGCGGGTGCAGGGAATCGTGATCGCCAGGAAGATCAACGACGCCGCCACGTACGGCGTGAAGTTCGCATAGCTGGCCTTGTAGATGCCGGATTGGCGCAAGATCTCGACCGGTCCGATCAGGCTGACGAGTGCGACGTCCTTCTGGAGGCTGACGAACGTGTTCATCATCGGTGGCACGATCTTGCGGAACGCCTGCGGAAGCACGACCGAGCGCATCGTCTGGCCGCTCGTCATGCCGAGCGAACGGGCCCCGGCGCGCTGGCTCTCGTGGACGGCGTCGATGCCCGCCCGGATGATCTCGGCGGTGTACGCCGAGTACGACAGCACGAGGGTGACCGTGCCCCAGATCACCGGGTTCGCCCACTCGCGCGACAACCCGAGCGCGGGCACGCCGAAGCCGATCAGGTACACGAGCAGGATCACCGGGATGCCACGCAGCACGTCGGTGTAGATGACTGCGAAGGCCCGTAGGGGGAACAGTGCGGCGCTCCGTGTGTTGCGCGCCAGTGCGACGAGCAGCGACACGAGCAGGATGAACGGTGTCGACCACAGCAGGATCTTCACGTCGAGCCAGAAGGCCTCCACCAGGCCCGGGAACGTCTCGACGAACACGTCGCCGTCGAAGAACGCCTGGCGCACCCGCCCCCAACCGGGCGTCAGCGGAATGAGGACGACCAGGGCGCCGACGACCACCACGGTGCTGACCGTGGCGATGGCGATCGACCGCCGGCCTCGAGCGCGTTCGTAACGCTCGCGCCGGGTCGGTCGATCGGACATCAGTGACGGTGGGAGTCGGAGTGCGGCCGGGTCACTCGACCGTGATCACGGGCGCACCGGTGAAGTCCGACAGCCACTCCTGGGTGATCGCCTCGAGGTCGCCGTTCTCGGTGAGCGTGGTGATCGCCTCGTCGACGCAGGACGTCAGCGGGCTGTCCTTTTCGAGCACGATTCCGAACTGGTCGTTGGTGCCACCGGCGTCGGCTGGGAACTGCCCGATGACCGCGCTGTTCTCGATCTCCACGCCGGACACGTACAGCGCCGTCGGCAGGTCGAACACGGCGGCATCGATCTGGTTCGCCTCGAGCGCCGCCTTGGCACCGACGTTGTCGTCGTACACGAACGGCTCCTGGCTCGGCTGGATCACGTCGGTGATGAACGCCAGGCTGGTCGTGCCGACCTGGGCACCGAACTTGACGTCCTTGAGGTCGGCGATCGTCGTCGCACCTTCAGCGGCGGAACCCTCGAGTGCGACGATCGCCTGGTTGCTCGTGTAGTACGGCAGAGAGAAGTCGATGTTCTCGCTGCGCTCCTCGGTGATCGAGTACTGCTGGAGGTTCAGGTCGAAGTTCTTCGCACCTGGCTGGATCGCCTCGTCGAACGTCGTGCGCACCCACGTGACCGCGTCGGCGTCGTAGCCCATCTCCGCAGCCACGGCATAGGCCACCGCCGCCTCGAAGCCCTCGCCGGACTCGGGAGTGTCGTCGATCACCCACGGGTAGAACGCCGGCTCGCCCGTCGCGATCGTGAGCACCCCGTCGTCGATCGTGGCGCCGCAGTCGACGGCCGCTTCGCTGTCGCCACGCGAGGTGTCGGCCGGTGCGATCGTCTCGCCGGCGGATTCGGTGGTGTCGCTGCTGCTGGCGTCGTCGTCGCTGCCGCAGGCGGCCAGGACGAGGGCGCCGACGGCGATGGCCGGAATGATCCGGCGCAGGGCGGGGGAGCGTCGCATGAGGTTCTCCTTCAGGTTGTTGTTCACGCAACCGGAGAAACTACTGCCTTGCCCGACTGGGCACGCCCTTCGATGCGGGGTACGTTCCGCCCGTGGACCCCCGATCGAGGACCGATCTCGCCCGAGTGGGCCTGGTCTTCGGCATCGCGACGCTCCTGGCCGGTGCGGTGTGGTTCCGCAGGGGCATGATCGCCGACGCCGTCGGCGAGATGCGCACGATGTCGTTCGCCGTCGTGGGCGCGTTGGTCGTACTCGGGATCATCGAGCGGGCGAGCAGGGCCGACATCGTCCGGCGGCTGATCGGCACGGGATCGTTCTTCCGCTCGCTGACGATCCACGACGTCGGTACCGCTGCGAGCAAGGGCGTGCCGCTCGGCGGCCCGCTGGCGACCGGGCTGCGCTGGTCGATCGCCCGCGACGCCTCGGTACCGACGACGACCTTCACGTCGATGCTGGTCGCCTACGGCGTGGCGACCACGTTCGTCACGTGGCTGTTGCCGCTCGGCGTCCTGCTCGCCGACATCACACGACGCGCGCCGACGCCCACCGATCTGGCGATGCTCGCGGTGTGCGCCGTCGTCGTCGTCGGCTCGACGTTGTTCTGGGGCGTCGTGCTGCGGTCGGACCGCATCACGGCCTGGATGGTGCGGGTGCTCGACGCACTCACCGCCCGAGCCGTCCGTCGGTGGCCGTCAATCGCCGATCGGCTCGACGGTCACGACGTCGGTGCCGGACTGCTCGACGTGCGTTCGTCGCTGAGGTCCGTCGCTGCACGACCGCTGGGTCTGCTGCTGCGCACCGCACTCGCCCAGTCGGTCGGCGCCGTCATCCTGCTCGTTGCGCTGCGTGGGCTCGGCGTGGGCGACGAACTCGGGCTGATCGAGTTGGCACGCGTCTACTTCGTGGTCACGCTCCTCAGCTCCTTCGTGCCGGTTCCCGGTGGCGTCGGCGTGGTCGAAGCGGGTCTGACCGGAGCGCTCGTGGCGGCCGGGGTGGATGCGCCGTCTGCGCTGGCGGGCGTGCTCGTGTACCGCCTGATCACCTACGTGGTGCCGATCGCGCTGGGCGCGGTGCTGTACGTGGTGTGGCGGCTCGACGTCGCCCGCCGGGACACCGATCACCGACTGCGGGTCGAGCGTCGGCCTCGAATCGAACTGCACGAAACGGCGATCATCGAATAGGTTGCGAGCCGTGAATCGTGTGACGACTGCCCGTTCCTCAGGGCGCTTCGGCGAAGCGGCCGACCCCGCCAACCGGTGGTCGCGCTGATGGGGCGCTTCGGTCGGGTACTCACCGCCATGGTCACCCCCTTCGACGACGAGGGTGAACTCGACGTCGACGCGGCGGTGACGCTCGCCAAGTGGTTGGTCGAGCAGGGCAACGAGGGCCTGGTGGTGGCGGGCACCACCGGCGAGTCGCCCGTGCTGTCGATCGACGAGAAGCTCACCCTGTTCGACGCGGTCGTCAACGCCGTGACCGTGCCCGTGATCGCAGGTACCACCGGGTCGAACACCCGCCACGACATCGGCCTCACCGAGGAGGCCGGCCACCTCGGCATCGCCGGCATCCTCGGCGTCTGCCCGTTCTACAGTCGGCCCTCCCAGGCCGGCCTCGAGACGCACTTCCGCGCGATTGCGGCGTCGACCGATCTGCCGGTCGTGCTCTACGACATCCCCAAGCGCACCGGCCGCAAGATCGAGAGCACGACGCTCGTGCGTCTCGCCAACGACGTGGCGAACATCGTGGCGCTCAAGGATGCAGCGGGCAATCCGGGAGCGACCGCCGCCGTCGCCGCCAACTGTCCGAGCAGCTTCGAGATCTACTCCGGTGACGACTCGATGACCCTGCCGCTGCTGGCGGTCGGCGCCGTCGGAGCGATCGGCGTCGCGACACACTGGTGCTCTGCGGACTACGTCGAGATGTTCGACGCCTGGGAGCGTGACGACACCGCCGCCGCTCGCCGGATCAACGCCCGGCTCCTCGAGAGCTACGAGTTCGAGACCAGCGAGGCCGCTCCGAACCCGGTACCGTCGAAGGCCATGTTGAGAACGCTCGGACACGCCGTGGGGGAGTGCAGGTCCCCGATGGGGCCGACGCCCCACGGACTCGAACGCGCTGCGCGCGAGGTCTACGAACGTCTGGTGCAGGCGCGTGGCTGAGCGTCGACCATCTCGTTCGACCGCCCAGGCGGTGCCGGTCAGGATCGTCTTCCTCGGTGGTCTCGGCGAGATCGGGCGCAACTGCATGGCGATCGAACAGGGCGCCGCCGACGATCCTGACCGCACGGTGATGCTCATCGATTGCGGTCTCATGTTCCCCGAAGCGAACATGCACGGCGTCGACCTGATCCTGCCCGACTTCACCTACCTGCGCGAGAACGCCAACCGCATCCAGGCCCTCGTGCTGACCCACGGCCACGAGGACCACGTCGGCGCCATCCAGTATCTCCTGCGCGACCATGACGGCATCGGTGACCTGCGCGACGATCCGCTGCCCATCTACGGCTCGCGGCTGGCCCTCGGGATCGCCCGCAACCGCATCGAGGAGGCGGGGCTGATGCCGAAGACCGACATGCGTTCCGTCAACGATGGCGAAACGATCGAGGTCGGGTCGCTGCGAGTCGAGTTCATTCCCGTCACCCACTCGGTTCCGCATGCGCATGCGATCGCCGTCCACACCGCTCAGGGTGTCGTATTGCATTCGGGCGACTACAAGATCGACTTGACGCCGGTCGACTCCCGGCGTCTCGACCTCGCCCGCATCGGTCAGCTCGCGAAGGACCCGGGCATCCGGCTGCTCATGTCGGATTCGACCAACGCCGAGGAGGCCGGTTACTCGCCGAGCGAGACCACCGTCGGCTCGGTGCTCACCGGGCTCTTCGCCGCTCATCGCGACCGGCGGATCGTCACGGCGAGCTTCGCCAGCCACCTGCATCGCATCCAGCAGATCGCGTCCGCGGCCATCGCCGACGGCCGCAAGATCGCCACGCTGGGGTTGAGCATGAAGAAGAACGTGCGACTCGGGCGCGAGCTGAAGGTCCTCGACATTCCCGAGTCGGCGATCATCGACATCGAGGAGATCGACAAGTACGAGCCCGGCCAGATCTGCATCATCTCGACGGGTTCGCAGGGCGAGCCGATGTCGGCGCTCGGGTTGATGGCACGCGGTGAGAGCAAGTGGCTCCAGCTGGGCGATCGCGACACGGTCGTGCTGTCGAGTCATGCGATCCCCGGCAACGAGAGCAACGTCAACGCCGTCATCGACGGGCTGATCCGCATGGGCGCCGAGGTCGTGCACTCGGGCATTCTCGACGTGCACGCGACCGGGCACGCACAAGCCGACGAGATCAAGACCTATCTGTCGATCGTCAACCCCGAGTGGTACGTGCCGATCCACGGTGAGTACCGCCACATGGTCGCCAACGCCAGGCTCGGCGAGCTGATGGGCGTACCACACGATCGGGTGATCCTGTGCGAGGACGGCGACGTGCTCGAGCTGACCTCCGAGGAGCTGCGGCCGGTCGGTCGTGTGCCGGCGGGCTACCTGTACGTCGACGGCATCGTCGGCGATGTCGGCCAGGGCGTGTTGCGCGACCGCCAGAAACTGGCCGAGGAAGGCGTGGTGGTCGTCGTGGTGACCGTCGACATCCAGACCGGCAAGGTGCTGGTCGGACCCGAGATCATCACCCGCGGCTGGGTGTACGCACCCGAGGCCGAGGATCTGCTCGACGAAGCGTGCGACACGATCGCCGCTGCGGTCGAGGCATCGCTCGGCAAGGGCGTGCGCGACGTCGAGGCGCTCGAGCGCGACGTGCGCCGCGCGGCGGGCAAGTTCGTCAGCGAACGCACCAAGCGGCGCCCAATGATCGTGCCCGTGGTCATGGAGGCCTGATTGGCGCGCCATGCGCTCGCAGTCGCCGTCGGTCTGCTGGCCCTCGTCGGCTCGGCCTGCGACGGTGACGGTGACGGTGGCGGCGAGACGCTGGTGTCCGACATTCGCCCGGCGATCGAGGCGGTCGAGGCCGAACTCGGTGTCGGCCAGGAATTCTTCGAAGTCACCGCCAACGCCCAGGTCGTCAACCTGTTCGTCGCCGTCGACGACGCCACGGCAGCGGTGCCGTACGTGTTCCTCGACGGCGCGCTGCAGCCGCCGGCGCCGACGCTGACCGGCGCCTCGGGGTTCACCTTCGGCGCCGACGCCGTGGACTTCGACGAGGAGTCGATCCTCGATGCGGTGACCGAGGAGTTGCCCGACTCGACGGTCGAGGCATTCAGCATCGAGGCCGGCGAGGGCGAAATCGTGCGCTACGTGGTGTCCACCTTGTCGCCCGAGGGCGGCCGACTCGACGTCACCGTCGCTCCCGACGGTGCTGTTCTCGCCGTCGACCCGATCTGACCCGCCGCACCACTGGCGTTCTCCCGCCGTGCGATGAGCGAAGCGCCGGTATCTGGTCGGTTCGCTCATCGGTGCGACGGTCCGAGCTGATGCGATGAGCGAAGCGCCGGTATCTGGTCGGTTCGCTCATCGGTGGCCGGGGCCGAGCGGTGGCGGGGGAGGGTCACGGTTGGGTGCGACGGCGCCTTGGTACCTTGTACACGTCATGTCCACGTGGGGAGCGTCCAAGAAGCGGTCGGCGTCGAAGCGCGGCTCGTCGACGTCCAAGAACGGCTCGACACGCGGCGCCACCAGCAGGAATTCGGGCTCGAAGGCCTCGACGAAGGCTTCGGGAGCAGTTCGCGACGCCACGCCGCCGGAGGGATCGGGCTCACGACGTGACCAGGCCCAGGCCGAACTGCGCCAGGCCGTCGGTGGGCGCGAGCACGAGTTCATCGGCCTCGGACTGATCGGGCTGGCCGTCCTGCTCGGCCTCGCCGTCTACGTCGATCTCGCCGGCCCGCTGGGCCGCGCGGTCGAGACGCTCGCCGGCTGGCTGTTCGGCCTCGGCCGATATGCCGTTCCTCTCGTGCTCGTCGCGATCGGCGTCTCGTTCCTGCGCAAGGGGCGTTCGGCCAGCCCGTTCCAGCTGATCATCGGCTGGTCGATGATGTCGCTGGCCGTGCTCGGCCTGTTGCAGGTCGCCCGCGGCGCAGAGCAGCTCGGTGACGCCGCCGACGGGATCGACGACGCCGGAGGGTGGATCGGTGCGCTCGTCGGCACGCCGCTCGAAGCCCTCCTGGCAACCGCGGGCGCGGCGGTCGTCCTCGTGTTGGTGTTCACCGGTGGCGCGCTGCTGGTCACCCGGACGTCGCTGAAGACGTTCGCCCAGCAGACCGGGGGATTCCTCGCCGCCGTCGGTGCCCCGCTCGGGCGCGCCGCCAAGTCCGGCATCAGCAACATCTCCACACTCAACAGCGATCGCGAGGCCGACGCCGCCGCCCGTTCAGCCTCGTCCGCCGAGCCGGGTGTCACCGGCGAGGCGTCGACGTTGTCGCCCGACCTCTACGACTTCGCCGCTGAAGGCGACGATCTCGGCGGTGGTGAACTCCCGCCGCCCAAGGGGCGTCGGACCAGGAAGCCGAAGATCGACACCGGCAGCCAGCCGTCCGGTGTCGTCGGCGACGGCGCCCAGGTCGGCGAGTGGGTACTGCCGCCGATGACCTTCCTCGACCGTCCCGGCGAGCAGACCATCGATCGCAAAGCGGTGGAGGCACGCGGCCGGATGCTCCACGAATCGCTTGCATCGCACGGCGTCGACACGACGCTGCTGGGGATGACCGTCGGTCCGACCGTCACGCGCTACGAACTCGAGCTCGGCCCCGGCGTGAAGGTCGCCCGGGTGACGAGCCTGCAGAAGGACATCGCCTATGCGATGGCGGCGGTCGACGTCCGGATCCTGGCGCCGATCCCCGGCCGATCGGCGATCGGCGTCGAGGTGCCGAACCATCAGCGCCAGCTCGTCGCGCTCGGCGACCTGCTCACGTCACCCGAAGCTGCGAAGGCTGCGAATCCGCTCGACGTGGCGATCGGCAAGGACATCGCCGGCAAGGCGGTGTTCCTCGACCTCGCCGCCACCCCGCACATGCTGATCGCCGGCGCCACCGGCGCCGGTAAGTCGAGCGGCATCAACTGCATCATCACGTCGCTGTTGATGCGCACCACACCCGACGACGTGCGCCTCATCCTCATCGACCCGAAGCAGGTCGAGATGGGCCAATACGCCCGCCTGCCGCACCTCCTCACCCAGCCCGTCACCAACCCGAAGAAGGCCGCCAACGCCCTCGGGTGGGCGGTCAAGGAGATGGAGCGCCGCTACGACGTGCTGTCCGAGCTCGGCTATCGCGACATCACCGGCTACAACAAGGCCTTCGCCAAGGGGCAGATCCAGCCGCCGCTCGGATCCGAGATCGACTACGAGCACCTGCCGTACATCGTCGTGGTCGTCGACGAGTTGAACGACCTGATGATGGTCGCCGCGCGCGATGTCGAGGAGTCGATCACCCGGATCGCCCAGAAGGCCCGCGCCGTCGGCATCCACCTGATCGTCGCCACCCAGCGCCCGTCGGTCAACGTGATCACCGGCGTGATCAAGGCCAACATCCCGGCTCGGATGGCGTTCGCCGTGTCGAGCCTGACCGACAGCCGCGTCATCCTCGACCAGCCCGGTGCCGAGAAGCTCGTCGGCAAGGGCGACATGCTGCTGCTGCCGGGGAACTCGTCGGTCGCGAACCGCATCCAGGGTTCGTTCGTCAGCGAGGACGAGGTGCGCCAGGTCGTGGCGCACTGGCGGGCCCAGTCGCCCGAGCCCATCTACTCCAACGACGTCGAATCTGGTGGGGGAGACCGTGGCGACGGCGCGGGATCGAGCGGCCAGTCGTCGCTCGTGGCGCCGCGACCCGACGGCTTCTCCACTGCCGGCACGCCCACGTCGGGATCGATGTCGTCGCTGGACGAACTCGACGTCACCTCCGACGCCAATGCGTTCTCCGCCGGCGACGACGACGAGGACACCGCGATGATGCGCCAGGCGATGGAGCTCGTCGTGCGCAGCCAACTCGGCTCGACGTCGATGCTGCAACGCAAGCTGAAGGTGGGCTTCGCCCGCGCCGGTCGGATCATGGATCTCCTCGAACAGCGCGGGGTCGTCGGCCCCAGCGAGGGCTCGAAGGCCCGAGCGGTGTTGATGACGGTGGAGGAGTTCGAACTCCTCCAGCAGAACGGCCAGGTCTGAGCGCCCTGCGGCGTTCTCGTGGACTCGTGCGCGAATAGTTCCGACACGAGTTCACGAGAAGCGGTTGGGCGGGTGACGGTCGGCTGGGTGGCAGGGATGGTGATCCTGCCAACATGACCCCATGGACCAGCCCCACGTCACCGAGTTCACGCCCGAATTGACCGAGGTCGCGAGCGGCCTGCAGTTCCCCGAGGGTCCGATCTGGATGCCCGATGGCTCGATCGTGCTGGTCGAGATGTTCGGCCCCCGGCTCACCCGGGTGCATCCCGACGGCAGCACCGAGACGATCGCCGAGATCCCCGGCGGCCCCAATGGCGCCGCCGTCGGCCCCGACGGTGCGATCTACCTGTGCAACAACGGCGGGAGCTTCACCCCCGTCGTGCTCGGCGACCTCACGATTCCCGGTGGCTTCAACCGTGACGCCTATCTCGGCGGCCGGATCCAGCGCGTCGATCTCCACGACGGCACGGTCACCGACCTGTACACCGAGTGCGGCGGCCACCCGCTGCGCGGCCCGAACGACCTGGTGATGGACGGCCACGGCGGGTTCTGGTTCACCGACCACGGCATCCGCGACGCCGGCGGCCGCACCGCCGACCTGACCGGGATCTACTACGCCCACGCCGACGGCTCAGGGATCACCGAGGCCGTGTACCCGACCGACTCACCGAACGGCATCGGTCTCTCCCCGGACACCGACGTGCTCTACTGGGCCGAGACCCACACCGGCCGGGTGTTCCAGCGTGCGATCTCGGCGCCCGGCGAGCTGGCGCCCGCCAATCCGCTCGATCCCGGCCTGCTCTACGGGCTGCCCGGCCACCAGTTCCTCGACTCGTTGGCCGTCGACGGCGAGGGCTGGGTGTGCGTCGCCACGATCTTCAACGGCGGGATCACCGCCATCTCGCCCGACGGGACCCAGGTCGAGCACTACGCCACGGGCGATCTCATCACGACGAACGTCTGCTTCGGCGGCGAGGACCTGCGCACCGCCTACGTGACGTGCTCGAGCACCGGCCGTCTGGTCTCGTTGCCGTGGCCGCGTCCGGGTCTGCGCCTCGCCCATCAGTGATTCGGTGGAGCGCCGGCCCCGTCGGCGCCGCCACCGGTCGGCGTCCATCGCGGGTCGGCGACCGAGCAGCCCGGTAGCGTGGTCGACCGTGTCCCAGCGGTTCTACATCGAGACGCTCGGCTGCCCGAAGAACGACGTCGACTCCGACAAGCTGGTCGGCGCACTCCTCGCGGACGGCATGGAAGCCACCGATGACGCCGCCCTCGCCGACCTCGTGGTCGTGAACACCTGCGCCTTCATCGACGATGCGCGCCGGGAGTCGATCGACACGATCCTGGCGCTCGACGAGAAGCGAGCACACGGTTCGCGCCTCGTCGTCACCGGCTGCATGGCCGAGCGCTACGGCGACGAACTCGCCGCTGCGCTCCCGGAGGTCGACCAGGTCGCCGGCTTCGGCCAGGCGTTCAACGTCACACCGGCCGAACGCGACGGCACCGAGGTGCCACGCGGTTCGGCGTCGACCCGCAAACTGATCCCGGTGTCGAGCACCCCCCTGCCGGAGTTCGACCTCCTCAACCTGCCCCGTCCGAAGTCGGCCGTGCCATGGGCGTACGTCAAGATCGCCGAGGGATGCGACCGATCGTGCGGGTTCTGCGCCATCCCGAGCTTCCGAGGCCCGCAGCGCAGCCGCGACATCGCGTCGATCCTCACCGAGGTCGACCAGCTCGAGGCCCGCGAGATCGTGCTCGTCGCACAGGACCTGGCATCGTACGGCAAGGACCGCCCCGGGGAGCTGGGCGCCGGGTCGATCGTCCCGCTCGTCAAGGCCGTCGCCGACGAGGTCGATCGCGTCCGGCTGCTGTACCTGTATCCATCCGACCTCAGCGACGAGCTGATCGATGCAATCTGCGACACCGGTGTGCCGTACTTCGACCTCTCGCTGCAGCACGTCAGCAAGCCGCTGTTGCGCCGGATGCGTCGCTGGGGCGACGGGCAGCGGTTCCTCGACCGGATCGCGGAGATCCGCGATCGCGAGCCGAACGCTGCGTTCCGCAGCAACTTCATCGTCGGCTACCCAGGCGAGAGCGAAGCGGACCACGACCAGCTCCTCCACTTCGTCGAGGAGGCGCAGCTCGACTGGTGCGGGTTCTTCTCCTACAGCCGCGAGGACGGCACGTATGCCGCCGATCTCGACGGTGCGGTCGATCCGGCTCTGATGGCCGAGCGGCTCGCCGAGCTGCGCGAGCTGCAGGACGACATCACCGCCACTCGTCGGGATGCATTGATCGGCTCGACGATCGAGGTGCTCGTCGACACGCCCGGTGTGGGCCGCAGCCACCGCGAGGCACCCGAGATCGACGGGATCGTGCACGTCGATTCCTCCCTGAAGCCCGGCTCGATCGTTGCGGTCGACGTCGTCGATGCACTCGGTCCCGACCTCGTCGCAGCCGGCGTCAGCGCCGACACTCTCGAGGCAGCCGGATGACGGTCCCACCCGACAAGCTCGCGACCTGGGCCAATGCGATCACCGTCGGGCGGCTGTTGCTGTCGCCGTTGATGTTCTGGGCGATCCCGAACGACGACCAGGGAGCGTGGATCGCGGTCGTGCTGTGGTTCGTGCTGTGTTCGACCGACGGCATCGACGGCTACATCGCGCGCCGCCACGGCACGACGTCGGCGGGCGCCTTCCTCGATCCACTCGCCGACAAGGTGCTCGTGCTCGGTGCGATGTTCACGCTGGTCAGCACGGGCGTGTTCCCGGTGCTCCCCGTCGTGATCATCGCCGCGCGCGAGCTGGTGATCAGCGTGTACCGGGTGCTCGTCGGCGGCAAGGGCATCAGCGTGCCGGCGATCCGGCTCGCCAAGTACAAGACGGTGACGCAGCAGTTCGCCGTCGCCTTCGCCCTGTTCCCGCCGACGGCGCTCGATGCGACGTGGTTGTGGACCTCGCTGCTGTGGGTCGGCGTGGCGCTGGCGCTGATCAGCGGCATCCAGTACCTGTGGCGTGCTCGTCAGCTGGCGGGGTCGGCGCCGGCGCCCCTCACGGTCGACCAGATCGGCTGAGGAACTCGAGTGGCGCAGCGTTGCGACGTCCTCGCCGTCGGCACCGAGCTGCTGCTGGGCCAGATCATCGACTCGAACTCGGCGTGGATCGGCGGCGAGTTGGCCGCGAACGGGATCGACTCGTTGGTGCAGGTCAAGGTCGGCGACAACGTCGGGCGCATCGAGGTCCAGCTGCGGCGGCTGCTCGAGGCCGCCGACGCCGTGATCATCTGTGGCGGCCTCGGGCCGACCCACGACGATCTGACGCGCGACGCGATCGCGACGGTGATGGGCGTCGACCTGGTGCTGGATGAGTCGGTGGCCGAGGTGATCCGGGGACTGTTCGCATCGCGAGGTCGTCGGATGCCGGAGAACAACCTTCGCCAGGCGCTGGTGCCCGTCGGTGCGACGATCATCGCGCAGACGCGCGGCACCGCACCCGGGCTGATCTGTCCGGTCACCGTCGGGAGTGTCGACAAGGTCGTCTACGCCGTTCCCGGGGTGCCCCACGAGATGTACGACATGATGCAGCGGGCGGTCCTGCCCGATCTGCGGCGCCGTAGCGGCGAAGAGTCGGTGATCCGCAGCCGCGTGCTGCGTACGTGGGGCGAGAGCGAGAGCGGGCTCAACGAGCGCCTCGACGACGTGATCGCGCAACTGGAGGGCCCCGACACGCCGACGCTCGCGTTCCTGGCGAGCGGCTGGGAGGGGCTGAAGGTGCGGCTCACCGCCAAGGCGCCGACCGCCATCGAGTGTGACACGCAGCTCGATCACTGGGGCCAGGTCGTGCGCAGCGAGCTCGGTGAGCTCGTGTTCGGCACCGACGACGACACGATGGAGTCGGTCGTGCTCGACCTGTGCCGTCGCGGCGGGCTGACGCTGGCGACCGCCGAGTCGGTGACCGGGGGGCTGGTGGGAGCACGCCTGACCGGGATTGCGGGCGCCAGCGACGTCTTCCGCGGCGCGATCGTCAGCTACGCCACGGAGGTCAAGCGGTCGCTCCTCGGCGTGGGGGAAGGACCGGTCGTCAGCGAAGCGGCCGCCCGGCAGATGGCCCACGGTGTGCGTGGACGCCTGGGGGCCGACATCGGCCTGTCGCTGACCGGCGTGGCCGGTCCCGACGAGCAGGACGGCCAACCGGTCGGCACGCTGTACGTCGGCATGGTGGGACCGGGATTCGACGAGGTGCGCCACGCCCGCCTCCCCGGCCAACGTGAGCAGATGCGCCAGTTCGCCGTGATCACGGCCCTCGGCTTCCTGCGCACCGAACTCGCGGCCCGCTGAACTCCGACGTGCGGCGCGCATCCGATGCTCTGCTGGTGGCAAGAGCCGATAGTTTCGACCTGCAAGCCCCTGTAGCTCAGTTGGACAGAGCAAGTCCCTTCTAATGACAAGGTCGCAGGTTCGAATCCTGCCGGGGGCGCTGTACCCTGGTCTGCCGCTGCGTCCACTCGCGGCCCCACCCCCGACCAGGCGAGGTTCTGCGTGAAGTTCAAGAAGGGCGAAACCGTCATCTATCCCCAACACGGCGCATGCGTGGTGATGGGCACCAAGAAGATGGAGTTCTTCGGCGAGAAGCAGGACTACCTCATCCTGAAGACGGTCATCAACGAGATGACCCTCAAGGTGCCGATCTCGAGCACCGACGAGGTGGGCGTCCGCCCGCCGGTCTCCGCCGACGAACTCGAGGACCTGGTGGCCGTGCTGGCCAAGCCCGACCCTCGCGTGCCGTCCAACTGGAGCCGCCGGTTCAAGAACCACCAGGAGAAGCTCAAGAGCGGCGACGTCTACCAGGTCGCCGAAGTCGTCCGGAACCTTGCCGCCCGCAACCGCGATGCGTCGCTGTCGGCCGCCGAGCGCACGATGTACGAGCGTGCCCGGGTCAACCTGATCTCGGAGATCTCGCCGGCGCTGAAGGTGTCGGCCGAGGAGGCCGAGGCCTACCTCGACGACGCACTGGCCAAGGGCGTCCTCAAGGCGCCCGCCGCCGAGGCCAAGAAGAAGAAATGATCGTCACGCCAGGGGTCAGACCCCAGGCGTGACACCCGTCGGCAGGTCGAAGCGCACGGTCACCGGAAGGTGATCGGAGAGGCCCGCCCATTCGTCGCCGCCCGACGGCACCGACACGCTGACGTCGAGTGCCCCTGCCGGCAGCAGCACGTGGTCGAGCAGCTGCGTCGGCACGCCGGCTGGATTCGTCATCGGCGGCACCACGTGCTCGATGCCGGGGAGCGTGTCGACGATCGACGGGTCGCCGGCGTCGTTGAAGTCGCCGGCGACGACCGCCGGCGGATCATCGCCGATGGTCGCCACCAAGGCCCTGACGCGCACCGCCTCGGCACGCCGAGAGTCGGCGTCGTCGTGCGGCGACAGATGCAGGTTGTAGATCATCAGCATCGAGCGGTCGCTGCGTCCGACCAGCCCCCACTGGGCGATGCGGCGGCGCCAACTCCGCACCGGCTGGCCGTCGGAGATTTCGGTGTGGCCGACGGCGTCGAGCAGATGGGGCGTCATGATCGCCATGCCCTCCGAGCGCCACCACATGAGCTTCGTGTAGGGCGAGTGCTTGAGCGACCACGAGTACCGCATCCGCAGTGCACCGGCCAGCGATGCGGCCTGGCCCTTGCGGATCTCCTGGATGGCCACCACGTCCGGAGACTCGGTCAGGATCGCATCGGCGAGCGCAGCGACATCGGGCTTGGCGGCGCCGTGGACGTTCCAGGACAGCACCGCCCACCGGTGGGCGCTGTGGGGAGGTGGATCGGCGGGCTCCGTCGACATGTCGTCGAGTGTCGCACGTCGTCGTGCCAGACTCGACGACCATGAGCAACGTCGCATTCCTCGGTCTCGGTGTGATGGGTGCACCGATGGCTCGTCATCTCGCACGCGGCGACCATCAGGTCGTCGTGTACAACCGCACCGCAGCCAAGGCGCTCGCATGGGTGGCCCTCCACGGCAACCGGGCCGCCCCGACGCCGGGTGAAGCGGCTGCGGGAGCCGACATCGTCGCAGTGTGCGTCGGCAACGACGACGACGTGCGCGAGGTCGTGCTCGGCCCGAACGGTGCGCTCGCTGCGATGGCGTCGGGTTCGATCCTCATCGATCACACCACGGCGTCGGCGGGCGTGGCCAGGGAGCTGTCGGCCGCCTGCGCCGAGCGGGGCGTCGGGTTCGTCGACGCACCGGTGTCCGGCGGCCAGGCCGGCGCCGAGAACGGCCAACTCACCGTGATGTGCGGCTGCGACGACGACGAGGTGTTCGAGCGGGCGAAGGCGGCGATCGACACGTATGCCAAGTCCTGTGTGCGACTCGGACCGGCCGGCGCCGGCCAGCTCACCAAGATGGTCAACCAGATCTGCATCGCCGGTCTGCTGCAGGGGCTCGCCGAGGGTGTGAACTTCGCGATGGTCGCCGGCCTCGACGTCGACCAGGTCGTGGACGTGATCGGCAAGGGTGCCGCACAGAGCTGGCAGATGGACAACCGCGCCCGCACGATGGCTGCCGACGAGTTCGACTTCGGGTTCGCGGTCGAATGGATGCGCAAGGATCTCGGCATCGTGCTCGACGAAGCCGACCGCAATGGCGCCCGACTGCCGGTGACCGCCCTCGTCGACCAGTTCTACAAGGACGTCGTCGCCCGCGGCGGTGACCGCTGGGACACCAGCAGCCTGATCCGTCTGCTTCGCTGAGCCCTCAGTCGGGGCGCGAGAAATGCTCCTGGGCGAATTCGTACACGCCCTGGTCGTGCGAGAACTCCACGGTGTTGCCGTCGGGGTCGCGCACCATGCAGACGTAGCCGATCGGATACGGCAGTTGCACCGGGGGAGTGGCGAGCCAGCCGCCCTCCTCGGCGACCGCCGCGATCTCGTCGATGTCGCTGCGCTCGGCGACCTCGAAGCCGAGATGGGAGAACGATCCGAGTGGCGACGGTTTGGCCTTCTCGTCGGGTTCGTGGCCGGCGAAGAACTGGGCGAACACGAGGATGAACGGCGTGTCCGGTGCGTCGGGATGGCCGAGCCAGGCACCGTATCCGTGGTCGTCCTCACGCTTCGCCAACAACTGCAGCGGCGTGTACGTCGTGTACCACTCGATCATCGTGTCGATGTCGCTCACCGACAGCGCCAGGTGGGTCCAGCGGGGAAGTCCTACCACCCGTGCGAAGCTACCGCGGCCCGGTCCATCGCGCCCAGCGATGAGCGAAGCGACGATATTCGGTCGGTTGGCTCATCGCACGAAGGCGCAAGGCGCCAGCGATGAGCGAAGTGACGGTATGCGGTCGGTTGGCTCATCGCAGGCAGATCTGGGGGGCTGGACGCCGAGTCATCGCAGGGCGGTGGCGAGGGCGTCGACGATGCGGTCGACCTGGGAGTCGGTGGTGACGAACGGCGGACAGAACGTCACCGTCTCGGTCCCGATCGCCCGCGTGACGACGCCGAGCTCGAGCATGCGGTCGCGCACCGCCATCGCATTCTGGTCGGGGCGCATCGCAGCTCCGAAGATGGCGACCTCGCCGCGCAGGTGATCGAATGCGCCGTCGGCCTCGAGCGACCGCAGACCGGCTTCGAGACGGGCGCCCATCTCGACGGCAGCGGCGAGCAGGCCTTCGCGCTCGATGATGTCGAGGTTGGCGAGGGCGCCAGCGCACGCGGTGGGATGGCCGGAATACGTGTAGCCGTGGCGCAGGATGAAGTCGCCGTCGGCCTCCAGCGCGTCACGCACCGCCCGGCCGACGATCACCCCGCCGAGCGGCTGGTATCCCGACGTGACGCCTTTGGCGAACGTGGTGAGATCGGGCGTGACGCCGTAGTGCTCGGCGGCGAACCAGGTCCCCATCCGCCCGAACCCGGTGATCACCTCGTCGAAGATCAGCAGCGCACCGTGCTGGTCGCACAGCCGCCGCGTCTCGGCGAGGTAGCCCTCGCCCGGAGGGAACACGCCGGCCGCGCCCTGCACCGGCTCGGTGATCACGGCGGCCAGCCGTTCGGAGTGCTGGGCCATCAGGACCGACAGCGCCTCGACGTCGTCGCTGGGCACCTGCACGACGTCAGCGAGCAGCTCGCCGTAGCCGACTCGGTTCAGCGCGATCCCCTGGGCGCTCGTGCCCCCGTAGTTCGTGCCGTGATATCCCCTCACCCGCGAGATGATCAGCTGGCGCTCGGGATGGCCGGACTGCGCATGCGCGAGCCGCGCGAGCTTCATCGCCGAGTCGACCGCTTCGGATCCTGATCCGGCGAAGAACACGCGGGCGTCGGCGATGGGCGTCAGCGCGGCGATTCGCTCGGCCAGCGCATCCGCGGGCGCGTTCGTGAAGGGATCGAAGCACGAGTAGGCCTCGATCGTGGAGATCTGGGCGGCGACGGCGTCGGCGATCTCCCGGCGGCCGTGGCCGACCTGGCAGTACCAGAGGCTGGCCATCGCATCGACGAGTTCGGTTCCGTCGGCGTCCCACAGCAGGGCACCCTCGCCTCGTGCGATCGTGATGAACCGCTGTCGGGTGGGCTTCGCGAACGGATGGAGGAAGGCGCCGGGCATGTCGGCATTCTGCCAGCCGCCGTCGGTTCGACCCGGTCCCGACCGCTCGCCGCCGTTGTCGATTGTGGCAAGGTCGCGCCATGCCGACACCGTTCGAAGCGGCCGCGGCCCGTGTCAGCCGCGGCGGAGACCATCACGCGGAGGCCGCCGATCTGGTCGCCCAGATGACGCTGGACGAGCGGCTCGGTTGTCTGGATGGCGACACGCCGTTCTGGCCTGGTCTGTTCGACATGACCGCCGGCGGCTACTACCGCCACCCGTGGCCTGCGGCCCGGGTCGAACGTCTCGGGATCCCCGGCATCGACTTCGCGGACGGACCCCGAGGGTGCGTCGTCGGTGACGCGACCGCGTTCCCGGTCAGCATGGCGCGCGGCGCGAGCTTCGATCCCGACCTCGAAATCCGCGTCGGCGAGGCGATCGGCGCCGAGCTGCGGGCGAGCGGTGCCACGTTCACCGGTGCGGTGTGCATGAATCTTCTGCGCCATCCTGCGTGGGGTCGCGCACAGGAGACCTACGGCGAAGACCCGCATCACGTCGGGATGATGGCGTCGGCGCTCACGGCGGGTCTGCAACGTCACGTGATGGCGTGCATGAAGCACTTCGCGCTCAACTCGATGGAGAACGCCCGCTTCACCGTCGATGTCACCGTCGACGAGCGGGCGCTGCACGAGGTCTATCTCGCTCATTTCGAGCGGGTTGCGGCTGCGGGGGTCGCGTCGGTGATGAGTGCCTACAACTCGGTGAACGGCGAGTGGTGCGGCCAGAACGAGCACCTGTTGAACGACGTCCTGCGCGAGGAGTGGGGTTGGGACGGCTTCGTCGTCTCCGACTTCATCTTCGGTCTGCGCGATCCGGCGGCGTCGCTGACCGCCGGCCTCGATATCGAGATGCCGTTCCGCCAGCAGCGCGCGATGGCGCTCGAGGCAGCGATCGTCCGAGGTGACGTCGCCGAAGCCGTCGTCGACCGATCGGTCGAGCGGATCGTGGCGACGTTGCTGCGGTTCCACGCAGTGTTCGAACAGCAGCCGGAGCCCGACGTGGTCGGATGCGTCGAACATCGTGCCCTGGCGCGAGAGGTCGCAGCGGCATCGATGGTGCTGTTGCGCAACGAGGGGTCGCTGTTGCCGCTCGATGCATCGACCGTCGGTCGCGTGGCGGTACTCGGCCGGCTGGCCGACGTCGCCGATCTGGGTGACGGTGGATCGAGCGACGTGCGGTCGTCGCATGTCGTGACGCCGCTCGACGGGTTGCGCGCCCGGTTCGGCGCCGACCGCGTCACCCATGCCGCCGACGACGCATCGATCGCCGTCGGGGCCGACGTGGTCGTCGTCGTGGTCGGCTACACGAAGGCCGACGAGGGCGAGTGCATCGAGGCCGCCGGGGCCGACGCGCTGGGACGAATGGTCTTTCCGCCGGTCGACCACCCGACCCTCGGCAGCCAGGCCGACTGGACGGCGCCGCCGGGCCCGATGCGCCAACCGGCCGCACCCGATGGTGTGGACGGCGAGCGCATGGCTGCCGGCGGCGACCGCGTGTCGCTGCAGCTGTCCGCAGCCCACGAGGCGCTGATCGCAGCGGCCGCCGAGGCGAACGACAACGTGGTCGTCGTGGTCGTCGGAGGGTCAGCGGTCGTGATGCCGTGGGCATCGACGGTGCGAGCGGTCCTGATGACGTGGTACGCCGGCGTCGAGGGCGGCGCTGCGTTGGCCGACGTACTGGCCGGAGACGTCGAGCCCGCCGGGCGCCTGCCGTTCGTTGTCCCCACCGATCCTGCTCATCTGCCGCATTTCGACCGTGACGCGACCAGCATCACCTACGACCTGTTCCACGGCCAGTGGAAACTCGACCGCGACGGCCATCGCGCGCAGTTCCCCTTCGGGTGGGGCCTCGGCTGGGGTGCCGTCGAGGTGGTCGATGCGGCGATGGCGGACCCCACCACGCTGGTCGTGTCGGTACGCAACCCGGGCCCGCGTCCGTTGCGTCCGGCGCTGTTCGCCCACGCCGGTGTCGTGGGGAGCGGCGTCGAGCGTCCCCGTCGACGCCTCGTCGGATTCGCACGCGCCGACGTCGCACCGGGAGCGAGCACCGACGTCGAGATCGACGTCGACTGGTCGATGCTCGACGTGCGCATCGACGGCGACTGGGTGACCGAACACGGCGACTACGCGATCGATGTCGGGCGTCACGCCGGTGACCACGGGGCGCTCACGGTGAGCGTCCAGCGCTAACCTCGGCGCCCATGCGCAAGCCCGACGTCACCATCCCCGAAGGCACCCCTCCGTCGAAGCTGGTCATCGAGGACGAGACCGTCGGCGACGGCGACGAAGCGGTCAGCGGCCAGGACGTCACGGTGCACTACGTCGGTGTGTCGTGGTCGACGGGCGAAGAATTCGACGCATCGTGGGATCGCATGGAGCCGTTCCGGTTCGGCCTCGGGCGCCGTCAGGTGATCCAGGGCTGGGACGACGGCGTGCAGGGGATGAAGGTCGGTGGTCGGCGCCGCCTGACCATCCCGCCCCACATGGGCTACGGAGCTGCCGGTGCCGGTGGCGTGATCGCACCGAACGAGACGCTGGTGTTCGTGGTCGATCTGCTCGCCGTCGGCTGATCGACGGCCGCGAGTGCAGCCGGGGGAGACCGACACGTCCATGCAACAGGATCACGGGCGCGGCCACGATCAGGCGCGCGACCACGGCGCCGCACTGTCGCTGGAATCGCCCGCACCGAGGCCGCCCAGGCAGGAGCAGGAGGACGCCACGACCGACGTGACCGAGGTCGCTCCCGGCGTCGTGCGGACCCAGCTGCCGATCAGCATGCCGGGGCTCGGTCACGTGAACTGTTACGTGTTGGAGGACGAGCGTGGCATCGCGGTGGTCGATCCCGGACTTCCCGGCGACGACTCCTGGGGCCACCTCGTCGACCGGCTCGGTCGTGCCGGCTACGCCGTCGCCGATGTGCACACCGTCGTCGTCACCCATTCGCACCCGGACCACTTCGGCGGTGCGATGCGGCTGCGTCACGAAGCGGACGCCGACATCGTCACCCACGAGTCGTTCCGTACCCTGTTCGATCTCGCCGAGGCGAACGACCACGAGGATTCCGAGGCGCTCGACGTCAACAACCCCGACGACCGGGCGGCAGCGATGGAACGTTGGCTGTCGAGACCGTCGCCGTGGGGTGGCCGGCGCGCCGGGCCGTCGCCGGAGTTCCTCGAGCGGATCCGCAGCCAGGAGTCGTCGAGCGGTTCGCCGTTCGCCACGCCTCGGCCGACGATGCCGCTCGTCGACGGGCAGACGGTCCGCCTCGCCCGTCGCGAGTGGGTGGCGATGCACACGCCGGGCCACACCTACGACCACCTGTGCCTGTACGACCCGGAGTTCGGCGTGGTGCTCACCGGCGACCACGTGTTGCCGTCGATCACGCCGCACATCAGTGGGCTGACGCCCGAGAGCGACCCGCTGGCGCTCTTCTTCGCCTCGTTGCGGCGGATGGCCGACATCGGTGACGTGTCGATCGCGCTGCCGGCCCACGGGCATCCCTTCGCGGATCTCGGCGGGCGCGCGGAGCACATCATCGAGCATCACGAGGAGCGTCTCGACATCATCCGCCATGCGACGCACGACCTGCCCGAGGGGACGGTCGAGGACTTCATGCGGGTGCTGTTCAAGGAGCGCTCGTGGGGCGAGATGGCCGAGAGCGAGACGTATGCCCACTTGGAGCACCTGCGCGAGCTCGGCGAACTCAGCCGTCACGACGACCGCGGTTTCGCCCACTACGCACCGCTCGACTGAGCCGCATCGCAGCGTCGCCCACTGCGATGAGCGAAGCGCCGGTATGTGGTCGGTTCGCTCATCGGTCGGGTTGGCTCTGGGCCTGCGATGAGCGAAGCGCCGGTATGTGGTCGGTTCGCTCATCGGTCGGGTTGGCTCTGGGCCTGCGATGAGCGAAGCGCCGGTATCTGGTCGGTTCGCTCATCGCTCGGGTGGTCTGAGTCGTCGCTGGGGCGGGCCGTCGGAGATGATGGCGGCGTCCCATTGCCGACCCATCGAGGTTCGTTGACATGTCGATCGCCATCACCGAGGACCATCGCTCGCTCGCTGACACCGTCCGCGGCTTCGCCGACAAGCGCGACCTGCGCGGCGCCGCCAGAGCCCGGCTCGAGTCGCCCGACGACGCACTGCCGGAGTTCTGGGCTGAACTCGCAGAGCTCGGGTGGCTCGGGCTGCACCTGCCCGAGGCGGTCGGTGGATCCGGCTACGGGATCGACGAGCTGGTGATCGTGGTCGAGGAACTCGCGCGAGCCGTCGCACCCGGACCGTTCGTGCCGACGGTGATCGCCAGCGCGGTGATCGCCGGCGCAGGCGGCGACGACCTGCAGGCGCGTGTCCTGCCGGGGCTGGCGGACGGCTCGACCGTCGGGGCCGTCGCCCTCGGTGGCTCGGTGACCGTGTCCGACGGTGTGGCGTCGGGCGATGCCGGGACGGTGCTCGGCGCCGCCAGCGCATCGCTCGTCCTCGTGCCGGTCGGCGACGACGTCGCCGTCGTCGAGCTGCCCGCACAACGTGTTGCCGTCGAGTCGCCACCGAGCCTCGATCCGACCCGTCGCAGCGCCCGAGTGAGGCTCGACGGTGCACCGGTCACCGTGATGCCCGGGGGCCGCCGGCTGCTGATCGATCTTGCCCGCGTGATCCTGTCGGCCGATGCGGTCGGCGTGGCCCGCGAGTGCACGGAGATGGGTGCCGCCTACTCGAAGGAGCGGATCCAGTTCGGTCGCCCGATCGCGATGTACCAGGCCGTCAAGCACCACTGCGCGAACATGGCCGTCGCCACCGAACTCGCCACCAGTGCCGTCTGGGACGCCGCCCGTGCGGCGGCGACGGGAGGCGAACAGCTCACCTCTGCCGCGGCGGTCGCCGCCACGCTGGCCGCACCAGCGGCCGACCTGTGCGCCAACTTGAACACCCAGGTGCACGGTGGGATCGCCATCACGTGGGAACACGACGCCCACCTCTACATGCGACGGGCGACGACGCTGTTGCACTACCTGGCTGCGGCCGAGGCGGCCGAGGAACTCACCGATCTGACCCGCCGGGGCGTCGTTCGGGAGAAGGCGGTCGAGTTACCGCCCGAGGCGGAGACGCTCCGTGCCGAGGTCCGCGCGTTCGTGCACAGAGTCAAGGACCTTCCCGCCGACGAGCAGCGACAGCACCTGATCGAGACCGGCTACGTGATGCCGCACTGGCCCAAGCCCTACGGGCGCGCCGCCGGCGCGGTCGAGCAACTCGTGATCGAGCAGGAGTTCGCCGACGCCGGCATCACCCGCCCGAGCTACGGGATCACGGCGTGGAACATCCTGACGATCATCCAGTACGCGACGCAGGACCAGATCGATCGGTGGGTCCGCCCGGCGCTCGACCAGGACGTCATCTGGTGCCAGCTCTTCAGCGAACCCGACGCGGGTTCCGATGCGGCGGGCGTCAAGACGAAGGCCACCCGGGTCGACGGTGGCTGGCTCGTCAACGGCCAGAAGGTCTGGACGAGCGGGGCCCACGTCGCCGGTATGGGCTTCGCCACCGTGCGCACCAATCCCGACGTACCCAAGCACGACGGCATCACGATGATGGCGATCGACATGCACGCCGACGGCGTCGAGGTGCGCCCGCTCAAGATGACGTCGGGCAACTCGGAGTTCAACGAGGTCTTCTTCAACGACGTGTTCGTTCCCGACGACGACGTGGTCGGCCCGGTCGACGGTGGATGGACGGTCGCCCGCGCCACGCTCGGCAACGAGAGCGTCAGCATCGGTGGGGGACAGGGCGGCATGACGATGCCCGGCGCGGCGATGGTCGCACCGTTCGACGCGCACCCCGAGCGACTCGACGGCGGCGCAGCGCGCGTCGGCCGCTACATCGCCGAACATCAGGCGATGGGGCTGCTCAATCTGCGCAGCGCCAACCGGGCCGTCGCCGGTGGCGAGCCGGGTCCGGAAGGTGCGATGACCAAACTCGTGCTGTCGGAGATCGGCCACGAAGCCGCAGCGATCATGACCGAGTTGAACGGCCCCGATTCGGTGTTCATGGACGGCCCCGGCGCGATGAGCAACCTGCTCGTACTGATGCATCGGGGCATGTCGATCGCGGGTGGAACCTCGGAGATCAAGCGCAACCAGATCGGCGAGCGCATCCTCGGTCTGCCCCGCGATCCACTGCTCAAGTAGACGGTGTGACACTGGACGACGTGTCGGACGGATCGGAGCTGCTGGAACGGGCGCAACGGGTGGCCGACGACGTGTTGTTCCCGCGTGCGCAGATTCGCGATCGGGCGGCGTTGCTGCCCGCCGACGGCCTGGAGGCACTCGCCGACGCCGGCCTGTTCGCCATCGCCGGCCCGCCGGCTCCCGGCGACGACGCACTCGATGTCGCGACGGTCAGGCGGATCATGGCGGCTGTCGGTTCGGGCTGTGGCGCCACGTTCTTCGTCTGGGTGCAGCACCACGGCGTCGTGCGATCGTTGGCGACATCACCCAACACCGCCCTGGCCGACCGGCTGCTCCCGGCTCTGTGCCGAGGCGAGCACATCGCCGGCATCGCCTTCGCCCATGTGCGCCGGGCCGGGCGACCGGCGGTGCGCGCCACCCGAACCAACGCAGGTTGGCGCCTCGACGGCCGTGCGCCCTGGGCGACGTCATGGGGAATCGCCGATCACTTCTCGATCTCGGCGGTCACCGACGAGAACCCTGATGACGGCCGTGATGACCACGATGATGGCAACCCTGATGGCAACCCTGATGGCAACGCCGCCGACCGACGGCTCGTGCGTGTCATCGTGCCGGGTCGTCGAGCAGGCCACGATGACTCGCCGGCGCTCGACGCCACGGCGTTGTCCCTGCCGGTGTTCGCCTCCACCGGCACGGTCGTGCTCGACTTCGACGGCCTCGAGGTGTCCGACGCCGACGTGATCGACGTCCAACCACTCACGGTCTGGCAGGCGGCTGACCGTGTGTCTGCCGCCCTCGGCCAGCCGGCCGTGCTGGGCGTGGCCGACCGGGCGACGCAACTGCTGATCGAGCATCCCGACACCGACGCTCGATCCGCCGGTGAACGACTCCGTCGTGAACTCGGTGCCGCATGGCGACGCGACGACGAACTTCTCGCCGCCCTCGCCGCCGTTGGCACGCCCGATCATCCGGTGCCCGCCGGCGACGCATCGGTGGCGATCGCCGGCGACGCATCCGTGGCGATCGCCAGCGACCACCGGGCGGCATGTCTGCACCTCGCACGCCGGGCGACGACGGCGTTCCTGGCCGCCAGCGGCGGTGGCGGGATGGACCTGGCGCATCCGGCCCAACGCTTGATGCGCGAAGCGGACTTCTACGTCATCCAGGCGCAGACCGCCGACGGTCGCGCTGCCACGCTGCGCAGCGTGTGACCGTCACCTCCAGCTCGCGCCGACCAGCTGAGTCGGCCGGTCGCGATCGGCGGGTTCGTCCTGCGATGCCGGTGCCCACACCGGATTCGTGCCGGGGTCCGGAAGCTCGCTCGGCCGTGCAGGCGGCGGCTCGGTGCCGTCACCGAACGGACGCCCGCCGAGGGCATCGCGTCCGTGCCAGCTCGCCCAGCCCGACAGGTCCGGGCCGAGCGGCACGATGCCCGACGGGTTGAGCTGGCGGTGGACCCCGTAGTAGTGGGCCTTGATCTGCTCGAAGTCGATCGTGTCACCGAAGCCCGGCGTCTGGAAGAGGTCGCGGGCGTAGCCCCACAGTGCCGGCATCTCGGTCAGCGTGTTGCGATTGCACCTGAAGTGGTCGTGGTACACGGCGTCGAAGCGCACCAGCGTCGGCCACAACCGGACGTCGGCTTCGGTGATCGTGTCGCCCACCAGATATCGCTTCGTCGAGAGCCGCGTCTCCAGCCAGTCCAGTCGCTCGAAGAGCCGCCCGAACGCTTCGGCGTACGAGTGTGCGTCGGTGCTGAACCCGGCCTCGTACACCGCGTTGTTGACGTCGCGATAGTTGGCCTCTGCGATCTCGATGATCTCGCCACTGCGGGCGTCGGGGAGCAGATCGGGCGCGCCTGGTCGGTGGTGCGCTGCCCACTCGGTGGCGAAGTCGAGCGTGATCTGGTGGAAGTCGTTCGTCACCACCTGTCCGGTGGGAATGTCGACGAGGGACGGCACCGTCACCCCGCTGCCGCTGTTCGCGCCCCGCTGGTCGTAGGCGTCGCGCAACAGGTGGATGCCGAGGACCGGATCGACCTCGCCGGGGTCGAGATCGAACGTCCACGACTCCTCGCCGTGGATCGGTCCCGCCAAGCCGAGTGAGATCGCGTCCTCGAGACCGTAGAGGCGCCGGGTGATCATCGCCCGGTTCGCCCAGGGACATGCACGCGCAGCCACGAGCCGGTACCGGTTCGCTTCGACCGGCCAGCCGTCGGTGCCGTCGCGGGTGATCCGCGTCGAGATGTAGTCGGTGTCGCGGCGGTAGGCACCGGCCGACCGGGCGTCGTGCGTGGGGGAGTTCATGACGCGGCGTACCCCGTGGCGGCGCAGGTTGCACTCACCCGATCGGGTCGGTCCGTATCAACCTGCTCGCCCCCGGGTATGTGACAGGTGTGTTGCGAACCCGACACGTGATCGACATGCCCGCTCGGTCTCGGCTGTTCGCCATCTCTTCGTCCTGCTGACCCTCGACCCACTCAGTCACCACCACGCACCGCCAATCAGGCAGCGCCGTACCCCTCGGTCCACTGCAAAGGAGAGTCATGAACACGCCCACCCCCGACACCCGCACGCACCCGCCCAGACACATCGTCCGCCGATCGGTGATCTTGTCCGTGTGGGTCGTCGTCCTCGGTGGCATCCCGCTCGTCGCCGAAGCCGTGACCGACAGCCGCACCGGGCCTCCCTCGGTCACCCCGTTCCTGGCGACTGCCGATGCGCGGCCGCCGATCCCGGATCTCGGTGCCGAGTTGGAGTTCCCCGCAGCTGCCCGAACGGTCGAACCGGCACTCGACGTTGCGTCGCAACTTGAAACTGCAGCACCGACGGAGCCCGAAGCGCAACTGGATGCTGCGTTGGATGTCGCTGCGCCCACGGCCCAGCCCGTGCCGGACGTGGCGATCGTCCCCGTGCTCGAGTCGGCACCCGATGTCGAGGCCTCGATCCAGGAGGCGATCCTGGCGGTCCTGACCGACAGCTACGACTGGGACGAGCGTGGCCCGCGGGTCGAGGCGTTGCAGCGAATCGTCAGCGTCGAGGCCGACGGTTGGTATGCGCACCTCACGCTGCGCGCCCACCGGGCTGCGCTGCAGGCCCTGGAACTTCCGACCGACAACCTTCCGCAGGCGCCGGTGCGTGTCGCTCGGTCGTCGTCGGGGCGGTCGGGGCCGTCGGCGAGCCAGTGGGCGGCGCTGCGGCGTTGTGAATCGAGCGGCAACTACTCGATCACGAACCGGTCCGGCAAGTACCGCGGGGCCTATCAGTTCGACCGTCCCACGTGGGACTCGGTGGCGTCGCGCCATGCACCGCATCTGGTCGGCGTCGACCCCGCAGCCGCAGCACCCGCCGACCAGGATGCGATGGCGCATGCGCTGTACCGAGAGCGCGGGGCCCAGCCCTGGCCGCAGTGTGGCCGTCACCTGCGTTGAGCGGTCGCTGCGCCGATCGACGCCGCATCGCCGCTCGTCAGGGGGCGAGGGCGCCGTCGAACGTGCGGCACTGCTCGGGGTCGCCGGTGGTGAAGCCGGTGTCGAACCACATCCGGCGCTGCTCGGCGCTGCCGTGGGTGAAACTCTCGGGATCGACCTCTTGGCCTGCGGCCTGCATGATGCGGTCGTCGCCGACCGCCTCGGCGGCGCCGAGCGCCTCGTCGATCTCGTCGGGCGCGTCGAACAGTCCCCGCTCGGCGACCGACGCCGCCCAGGTTCCGGCAAAGCAGTCCGCCTGCAACTCGAGCGCCACGCTGAAGTCGTTCGCCGATGCGGGTGACTGCTGCTGGAGCTGGCTGACACGCCCGTTGATGCCGGTGACGTTCTGCACGTGGTGGCCGTACTCGTGGGCCACGATGTACTGAGCTGCCAGATCGCCGGTGGCGCCGAACTGGCTCTGCAGCTGTTGCAGGAAGTCGAGATCGAAGTACACGAGTTGGTCGGCCGGACAGTAGAACGGCCCCGTCTGGGCCGATGCGGTTCCGCAGCCGGTCTGCGTGGCGCCGGAGAAGAACACGGTGTCGGTTCCGGGGAACGTGCCCTGGAACGACATCGGGTACTGGCGATCCCAGTAGAGCGAGACGTCGTCGACCGCACCGCACACGACCTGCTCGATCTCGCTCACGCAGGCAGTGGCTCCGGACGGATCTCCGGGTGACCGATCGGCGGCCGGGTCGACCGAGGAGTCTGCGCCCGAGCCGAGCACCTGCGGGAGGATCACGATCGCGGCGACCAGGATCAGCCCGATGATGCCGCCGCCGGCACCGACGCCCATGGGGATGCCCCGGCCGCCGCTGCGTCCACCGGGGCCACGGCCGAACGGAACGCGGCTGCTCGCTCCGGATGCGCCGCGTCGGTCTCGCACTCGGCTGGATCGGCTCGATCGGATCTTGGTCACGACCCGATGGTTCCACCGCCCGCCGCCGACTGAACCCCGGGCGACCGCCGTCGACCACAATGGGGCGTGACCGTTTCGCCGGAGCGCGCTCGCCGAGGATTGAACCTCGACGGTGGGATTCACGAGATCCCGCTGCCGGCACCGGCGAGCGGACGGCTGTGGCTGTGCGGCAAGCACGCGATCGCACCGGATCCCGACGGGCTGATGCAGCGGATGGGTGCCGACGGCGTCGTGTGCCTCAACGAGGAGTTCGAACTCGCCGACCGTTATCCCGAGTACGTGGCGTGGCTTCGCCGGCAGTCACCACCGCGGGTGCGGTGGTATCCGATCCCCGACCTGCACGCTCCGGCGTTGGAGCAGTTCGAACCGGTGCTGACGGACCTCGTCGAGCGCATCGTGGCGGGGGAGCGGTGGATCGTGCACTGCGGCGCCGGCATCGGCCGCGCCGGCACGACCGCAGTCGCCATCCTGCTGTCGCTGGCGGTGCCGCTCGACGAGGCGCTCGCCCAGGTCCGGCGCCATCGACCCGCTGCCGGGCCAGAGGTGGGCGCCCAGCTCGAACTGGTCCGCCGGCTGCACGAACGCCTGGGCTGACCGCCCGCTCGCAGTTCATTCGCCGCGAAACACCGGCGACCGCTTCTCGACGAATGCTGCAGCGGCCTCGCGATGGTCCGCGGTCGACATCGACCGGACCATGGCGGGGGCTTCGGCGTCCAGCGCCGTCGCGAGGTCGGTCACCAGCGCACGATTGAGGTTCTCCTTCATCAGCCGCTGGGCGATCGGTGCGCCCGTCGCGAGGCGCCGGCACCAGTCGAGCGCACGTTCCTCGAAGCCGTCGTCGTCGAGCACGGTGTTGACCATGCCGATCTCCAGCGCCTCGCGTGCGGTGAGGCGCGGCGAGGTGAAGTACAGCTCCTTCGCCTTGGCGGTGCCGACGAGGTGGGTGAGGAACCACGATCCACCGAAGTCGCCCGATGCCCCGACGTTTGCGAAGGCGGTCACGATCACCGCCCGTTCCGCTGCCACACGCAGGTCGGCGGCGAGTGCGATCGACAGACCAGCTCCGGCAGCCGCGCCGGGCAGGACGGCCACGACGGGCTTGGGGAACTGGTGCAGCGCCAGCGACACGGCGCGCTGCGAGCGGCGCAACCCGACGACCTGGTCTTCGATCCCGCCTTCACGCCCCGGTCGTGCTGCTCCACTGCGGTGTGCTTCGTTCATGCCCTTCACGTCGCCGCCCGCACAGAAGGCGCCGCCGGCGCCGGTGACCACCAGGACGCGCACGTCGGAGTCGACGGCGAGCGCAGGCAGCGCCTTCTCGAAGCCCGCGTACATCGGGTTCGACAGCGCATTGCGGCGATCGGGCCGGTTGATGGTGATGATGCCGAGGTGGCCGTCGATCTCGGCGAGCAGGTCGTCGGTACCGGTCTCGATCGGACGGCTCGTCGGACGATCGGAGGAGTTGGTCATCGGCCCATCCTTGCCGCACCGCTCCAGCGGTCGCCCACCGGAGGCTCGGCCACCGGTCGCTACGGGACCAAACGGGAGATGGCCTCGTCGAGTGTCCGGGCGAGTTCGTCGGGATGTTCGACGGTGACCGTGACCGCTGGGTGCTCGATGAGCCCGAGCGGGTCGATCCCTGCGACGGGTCGGTCGAAGCGGATGCACAGGCCTCGGTGGCCGTTGGTCGCGAACGTCAGACCGCGATCAGCCAGGGAAAGGTGGGCAGGCCCGACCGTCTTGACGAACTTGAACGGTCCCGTCGTCGTCGTTTCGGCAACATTGCGCAGCGGGGTGCGCACGAACCACGGGCCGAACCGGATCCGTAGCTCGTCGGTGTCGACGACGATTCCACTCGTCGCCCGCGTGACACCGAACATCAGTGCAGGCAGGCGATAGGACTCGGCGAAGTCGAAGTCGAAGCGCAGCATCGTCCTGGCGTCGACCTCAGTCCTGCTTGCGGGCGATCGCCTGCGCCAGCTCCTGCTTGGTCATCTTGGAGCGCCCCGACACGTCGAGCTTCTTCGCCCGCTCGTACAGCTCGTCCTTGGTGTGGCCCTCGACGTCGACGCCGCCGGCCGTCTCACCGCTGTCGCGGCTTCCTGCGGCACGGGAATCCGACGGGCCCTTCTCGTCCTTGGGCTCCCAGTGGTCGCCGACCTTCTCGTAGGAATGCTTCACCGCCGCATATGCGGTGCGATGGGCGCGTTCTTCGGAGTCGTATTCGTCGTGGGCCGAGTCGAGCGCCTTTTCGTAGGTGCGCTGCGCCTTGTCGGGTGAGCGCTTCAGCGTTCCTGGCAGATCTTCCTTGCTGGTGGGCATGGTCACCTCCATCTGATTCGCTGGTTGCCCGCTGCCGTCCGGGTACCCGAGCGAGGGGTCGCACAAACGGCGCAGCGCCTCCTGGATCTCCCGGTGGCGCAGCAGGAAACGGCGTTCGTCGAGGCGCTTTCGGCGCATCCAGCTGGTGACCTCGTCGTTGCACTTGCTCGCATTGCACGACCGGCACGCCGGTGCGATGTTGGAGAGTGTGTAGCGACCGCCTCGTGACAGCGCCAACACACAATCACGTTGCAGCGCCACACCGCTCGCCCCGCAGTAGGCGCATCCGCCCCATGCGGTCCTCAGAGCCGACCACTGGTCGTCGGTGAGGTCGTGTTCGACGCGCTCCATGCGCCGTGCCCGTCGCCGGGCGGCCCGAGCGGCGCGGCTGCGGTTGACCGCCATCATCGGAGCGTACGTTGCTCGGGGGCGGCGGTGGCGGACGCCCGACCGCGGCACGGCGTCACTCGCCTGTCGAGCCGTCCAGGTACTCGCGAAGGATGTCGAGGTGGCCGAGGTGGCGGGCGGTCTCCTCGATCAGGTGGACGAACGCGAACCGCAGGCTGAAGGGCGCCGGTCCAGCAGCTGCTGCTTCGTCGTCGAGATGGTGTCCCGACGCCGCGATGCGCGAACGGTCGCACGCCGAGCGATAGAGGGAGACGAGGTCGCCGAGGTCGTCGTCGATGGCGCTGTGGAACTCCCAGTCGGGATCGTCGTCCCAGGGCGCCGACGTCCACGGCTCGATGTCGCTGTGGCCGGCGAAGCGGTGGTGGAACCAACTGTCCTCGACGAGCGCGAGGTGCTTGAGCAGGCCGGCGATCGTGGTGCCGGAGCGCACCGGGGAGGTTCGAGCGTCGTGTTCGTCGACGCCCTCCACCTTGCGCACCACGGCGTCTCGGTACCAGTCGAGCATCTGCTCGAGCACCTCCCGTTCGCCCGCCGTGCGGATGCCGTGGGGGAACGGGTGATCGTCCGCGGTGTCGGCTGGCGCGGTGTCGGCTGGTGCGTTGCCGGCCGGCGATTCGTCGTCGGCGTCCGAGGTCATCCTCCGCCCGCCGATCCGTCTGCCGCGGCGAGTGCGCCGCCGTGCACCCAGGTGGCGAGGTCATCGGTGACGAGTTCCGAGACGCGCCGGCCGTAGCGATCGAGGTCGTCGACGGTGACGTACGTGCTCCATTCGCCCGTCGCTCCCGAACGGAAGAAGTCGGCGGGATCCTTCCAGTGCGCCGACTTGGACATGTCCGGCGCGACGTCGTGGGCGCGGTCGCGCATCCGACCGATTCCGGCCTCGGGCGCCAGTTCGATCAGCCGTGCGCGATCGAGGTCGAACACGCACAGTTCGCAAAGCCGCTCCATCTCTGCAACGAGGTCACGCTGGTAGTCGAGGAAGTGGAACAGGCCCACGTTGCGCTGCGAGCTGCGTGCCCAGCCCGTGTCGAGATGGTGCAACACGTTGGCGAGCGACACGGTGTGGGCAGTCGACGGTGCGGCCTCCACGAACTCGCGGAAGCGAACTGCCGGATCGGGATCGGGTGGCGTCTCGCCTTCAGTGCCGACGAGGTCGTCGATGCCGACTGCGTCGGCGCGGCTGCGCACGAGCACGTCGACGTCGATGTTCCTCAGGTGGTGCTCCCACGACACGAGGACGTCGCGGGGATCGCGCCCGACCACGACGTACGTGACGTCGTCGCGTACCGGCAGGCCGTCGAGTGGCGTGTGGGTCTTGATGAACCGGCGGTGCGTCTGACGGTCGTAGATGGAGAACACCTCGTCCTCCGATCGGATCCGCATGTCGAGCCACGGCGACATGGCATCGAGTGCTGCGGGGAAGTCGGGACCATCGAACACCGAGAGCGCACACAGCATCTGCGTCCAGGTGGTCCCGGATTTCGGCGGCGTCGAGATCACGATGTCGCCCGGACGGTGCTCGAAGCGCGACCACCGCTCGCTGTCGGCGATGAAGGTCCGATACGTCACGAGGCCCGTCACGGCCGCATCTTCTCACGTGTCGGATCCAAGGTCTGACGTTCGCGTGACGAATGGCCCTGGACGCCGTGATCGACCCGCCGTACCGTTGGACGACGATCTTCTGGAGGTACCTGATGCGTGAGCGTGCGTCGATCGACGAGGTGATGAAATCGATCAAGGGCACCAAGAGTTCGCTGTCGGTGCGCCGGGCGTTCGGCGACCCGATCGATCTCGGCGGCGTGACGCTGATCCCGGTCGCTCGCGTCGCCGGCGGTGCCGGCGGCGGTGGCGGGGAAGGCGTCGACGACGAGGGTGCGTCGGGTGGAGGGTTCGGCACCGGGTTCGGGATCGGAGTCAGTCCGCTCGGGGTCTACGAAGTGCGTGGCGACCAGGTCGAGTGGAAGCCGACCGTCGACGTCAACCGCCTGATCAGGGGTGCTCAGGTGCTGGCCGGCATCGTGGCGGTGTGCACGGTGCTCGTCGTGCGCACTCGGGCGAAGTGACGGGGCTCACCCCGAAGGGAACACGGTCTCCCAGTCGTGACGCATGCTGACCGTCAGCCAGCCGAGTCGGTCGGCGACGGCGGTGATCGGCTCGGCGTCGTCGAACGTGACCGCCGTACTCGTGTAGGCGAACTCGCGGTCGGCGTCATCGTGATCGACGAGCACCGCCATGCCGCCGTGCGGGTTGGCCTGCGCCCACTCGAGCATTTCGCGGTCGCCCGCGGAGTTGCCGGCGGCGAACAGCGGTGGCGAGCCGATCTGGCTCTGGATGTGCTCGACCTTGGCCCCGCCTTCGTTGGCGTTGCCCATCTGCGACACCGTGCGCCGCACCACCGGGCGTCCGTCGTCGTCGCGGTCGAACCGGTAGCCGATCAGGGTGCCGACCACCATGCCCGGTTCGACTCCGTACAGGCTGCGGCTGAACTGGCGGACGAACTCGGTGCCGCCGCCGGTGACGATGCCGATCGCGAAGTCGTGGGCGCGCAGTTCCGCGAGCAGTTCGAGCATCGGTCGGTAGACGAGACCGTCGATCGGCACGCCGAATGTGCGGTGCCGGTACCGGTCGAGGAAGGCGGTGACCGCGGCGCCGAACTGCTCGGGCGTGGCGTGGTCGAACAGCGCAGCAAGCGCGCCGGCGACCTTCGGCAGGCCGATCTCGGTGATCCGCGCCATGTCGCCGTCGAGGACGGCAGCGAACTCCGGCCGTTGGGCCAGCGATGGGTCGTCGGCGGTGCGCTGCTGCAGGGCGTCGACGAAGAAGTCGAACTGCACGTAGGTCGGCTTCTCGCACCACAGCGTGCCGTCGTTGTCGAGGTAGGCCACCCGGTCGTCGACCGGAAGGTCGAGGCTGCGATCGAGGAACTCCAGGATCGCATCACGCGTGGGGCCGCGACGCCACGACGCAAGTCGCTCGCTCACCGCCGGCTCCGGTCGTCTGGGTGGTGCCGGCAACGAGTAGCCATGATGTGAAAAGTAGCCGGTGGCGGGCGATGGATGGTCCGCTGAGCGACGGGCACGACGGCCGCCCTCGCCCTCGGACCACTCGGTGAGGTGCGGCTCCTGTCACCTCGGTGATGTCGCGCTCCTCGTCGGCCTGACGGGTCCACCGGGATCGATCTGGTCGAGGAACCGACGTGCGCCATGCGCTGCTTCGATGCGCCAGATCGTCACCACGTCGCTGCCGGGATCGCCGCTCGTCGTCGATCGGTCGGTCAATCGGTCGGTCAGCTCGTCCACGATGCCACGCTGGCGGACGAGCATGTCGGCGATGTCGACGCCGGAGCGCTCGGCGAAGACCAGTTTGAGGAGCAGTTCGCTTCGGAGGTCGCGCAGGTGCGCGACCGGCGTGTTCAGCCACGTCCGGAAACGGGCGCGCCCGGTGCGCGTCGGGGCGAGGATCGTCCGGTTGGGGCCCGCATCGCCGGCCTCCTCGGTCACCGGGCGGACCCACTCGCGGACGGTGAGCTGATCGAGCGCGCGGTAGGTGAGCGGCCGGGAGAGCTGCCAGATCCGTCCGATGTCGCCGTCGGGGCGGAGCCGCTTGACGATCGCCCAGCCGTGCGCGGGTCGTTCGTACAGCATGCCGAGGCACGCCCACTCCCCGAGTGCGGGATCGCGTCCCCGGTCGCCGGTGCTCATGGCGGACTCATGCGGGATAGGTGTCCACGTCGGTCGCCTTGATCGCGGCGTGGACGACGTCGCCCGGACGTAGCCCGAGCGTGTCGAGCGCACCGGCGGTGATCTCGGCGGTCAGGTGGATGGGTGCATCGATGCCCACACGGACGCGGTCGCCGAGGCGGTCGATGTCATCGATCGTCCCGGTGAACGTGTTGCGGGCGCTCGTGTCGGCCAGGTGCCGCGACAGCGTGATCGACTGCGGACGGACGACCGCGAACGCCGCACCGGTGAAGTCGGCGACGACAGCGACATGGACACCGTCGTCGGTGGTCAATCCGTCGGGGGTGATCGTGCCCGCGATCAGGTTCGTGCCGATCAGCTCGGCCACGTAGCGCGAGCGGGGGTGCGCCGTGAGGTCGCCGAGGGTCCCGGTCTGCACGATCGAGCCGTGGTCGAAGATGGCCACGCGGTCGGCGAGCGCATAGGCGTCGACCGGGTCGTGGGTCACGAGGATGCGGACGCCGTCGAACGCGTCGAGGTGACCACGCAGGTCGCGCCGGACCTGGCGGCGGGTGGCGGCGTCGAGGGCGGCGAGTGGCTCGTCGAGCAGCAGCATGCGCGGGCCGATCGCCAGCGCCCGCGCCAGTGCGACGCGCTGGGCCTGTCCGCCGGAGAGTTCGCGTGGGCGGGCGGCCGCGTGTCGTTCGAGGCCGACCCGTTCGAGCCACTCCCGGGCCCGCGCGTGCGTCGGACCTGGCGAGGCCGCGGGCGCGCAGCCCGAAGGCGACGTTGTCGAGCGCAGACAGGTGCTCGAACAGCAGGTACTGCTGGAACACGACTCCCACCGGCCGGTGTTCGGGTGCGACGAAGACGTCGAGATCGGGTGCGTCGAGAACGAGGTCGTCGATGCGGATCGCGCCGCTGTCGATCGGGATCAGGCCGGCGAGTGCACGCAGCATCGTGGTCTTGCCGGACCCGTTGGGACCGAGGACGGCCAGGACCTCGCCGGGTTCGACGTGGATCGACACGTCGAGGTCGAACGAACCGAGGCCGAGCGCGATGTCTGCGTCGAGTGTCATCGCCAGCTCCTCACGAGGTGGACCATCACGTGGGGAGTGGGCGGTTGCCGCCGAGCCAGCGATCGCGCAGTCCGATCAGGACGGCGAAGCTGACCGCGATCAGGACGAGCGCGATCATGATCGCCTCGTCTGGGTCGGTCTCGAGGGCCAGGTAGGTGGCCAACGGCATCGTCTGGGTGCGTCCGGGGAAGTTGCCGGCGAACGTGATCGTGGCGCCGAACTCGCCGAGCGCTCTCGCCCAGGCGAGCACGGCTCCCGCGATCAGCGCGGGGCGGATCGTCGGCAGCGTGACGCGCGAGAAGACGTACCAGCGGCTCGCACCCAACGTCCGAGCTGCGTCCTCGATGCGGTGGTCGAGCTGACGCAGCGCAGCTTCGACGGTCAGGACCAGGAACGGCATGGCGACGAAGGTCTGTGCGACGACGACTCCTGCGGTCGTGAACGGCAACCGGACGCCGAACCACTCGTCGAGGTACTGGCCGAAGAGACCGCGTCGGCCGAACGAGGCGAACAGCGCCACACCGCCGACCACCGGGGGGAGCACCATCGACAGCGTGGCGAGTGCCCGCACGAGCGCGCGCCCGGGGAAGTCGACGCGAGCCAGGAGCCAGGCGAGCGGCACGCCGAACACCACTGCGAACACCGTCGACGTCAGTGAGGTCCTGAGCGAGAGCACCAGCGCATTGCGCACGGTCGGGCTCCCCAGCACGTCGACGAGTCGCCCCCACGGTGCGCGCCACAACAGTCCGATGAACGGCAGCGCGAAGAACGCGATCGCGCAGCAAGCCAGCACGAGGGCCGGCCACGGAAGGCGTTCCCGGCCGACGCGCCGACGCCGACCCGGCCCTGTCCGCGGCCTGACGCTGGTGTCGGTCACGGCGACGTGAACCCGTAGTCGGAGAGGATTGCCTGTCCGGCCTCGCCGATCACGAAGTCGACGAAGGCACGGGCGCCCTCGGCGTTGGGTGCGTCGGCCGTGACGGCGATCGGGTAGTCGGCAACGACGTTCGACTCAGACGGGATCTCGACACCATCGGCGTCGTCGCCCGCCGCAGCGACGTCGGTGGCATAGGCGATGCCTGCATCGGCCTCGCCGAGCGTCACCTTGGTCACCACCGCCTTGACGTTCTCCTCGAACGAGTCGGGCGTCACTGTCACGCCGGCGCGCTCGAAGATCTGTGCCGCATACGAGCCGCACGGCACCTGCGGAGCGCAGGTGACGAGGATCAGGTCGTCGTTCGCGAGGTCGTCGACACCGGTGATCCCCAGCGGGTTGCCGGGCGCCACGATGATCTCCGACCGGTTGTTCGCGAACACGACCGGCTCGCCCGCACTGGCGCCGGCGTCGGCGAGCTTGGCCATGTTGGCGAGATCGGCCGCCGCGAACACGTCGGCGGGGGCGCCTTCGATGATCTGGGCGACGAGCTCGGATGATGCGGCGAAGCTGAACGTCACCGGTACGTCGGGGTTCGCCTCCTCGAATGCGTCGCCGAGTTCGCTGAACGCCTCGGTCAACGATGCCGCGGCGAAGACGACCACGTCGCCCGACGCGCCGGTGGACGTCGTGGCGTCGGAGTCGCCGTCACTGTCGCACGCCGATGCGGCGGTCAGGACGACGAGCAGTGCGGCGGCGAGAGCGCGAATCGAGCGCATCGGGGACGGGACCAGCACCACGTGGACACTAGTCAGTTCGTGACTACTCGACGTGAACGCTCGTCTCGCCACGTGCGATCCCGGATGCGCTGGCGAACGCCTGGTGACTTCGTCGGTAGATTCTCCGGTGAGGGGATCATGGTCTTGCAGTCGTTGGACACCGACTACCTCGTCGTTGGTGCGGGGGCGATGGGAATGGCGTTCACTGATGCCCTGATCGATCACGCCGACGTGCACGTCACGCTCGTCGACCGCCGTCATGCAGCAAGCGGGCACTGGCAGGACGCCTATCCGTTCGTTCAGCTGCACCAGGCATCGCCGTTCTACGGCGTGGCGTCGACGGTGCTGGGCGGTGCCGTACAACAGCGCGGTCCGGAGGCGGGGCTCCAGGAGCGGGCGCATCGTGCCGAGATCCAGGCCTACTACGACGCTGTCCTGCACGATCGATTCATCGGTTCCGGTCGGGTTACGTTCCTCGGTGGGGGCGAGTACCGAGCGGTAGGGGCGGCTCACCTCGTCACGTCTCGGGTCTCGGGGGAGACGGTGGAGATCCGCGTCCGTCATCGCGTCGTCGACGCCGCATACCTGTCGCCGAGCATCCCCTCGACGACCGCACCACCGTTCGAGGTCTCCGACGACGTCGCCGTGGTTGCTGTCAACGAGTTGGCCTCACTGGACGCAGCGCCCAACAGTTATGTCATCGTCGGTTCCGGCAAGACGGCCACCGATGCGATCGTGTGGTTGTCGGCCAACGGTGTGGACCCCGACCGCATCCTCTGGATCCGCCCTCGCGAGCCGTGGATGCTCGACCGCGCCGTCGTGCAGCCGGATCCCGCCGTGGCGATCGGGCTGGCCGCCGACACGATGGCAGCTGCGGCGGGGGCGACGACGCTCGACGAGTTGTTCCTCCGTCTCGAGGACGCAGGCGTGATGCTGCGGATCGACCGTGACGTCACGCCGACCATGGCCAAGACGCCGACCATCGGGCGGTGGGAACTCGACCTGCTCCGCACGATCGAGGACGTGGTGCGCCTCGGGCACCTCCGGCGCGTGACGCCGAGCGAGATGATCTTCGACGACGGAATCGTCGCCCTGGCGCCGGGTGCGCTGATCGTGCATTGCGCGGCATCGGGTCTGCAGTACCCGCCTCCGGTTCCCATCTGGGGTGCCGATGCGATACGCCTCCAGACGATCAGGGCCGGGTTCCCGTGCTTCAATGCAGCGCTCGCCGGCTACGTGGAGGCGACCCGGGACGACGACCGTGAACGCAACCGGTTGTGTCCGACGAACGTGCTTCCGAACGATCCGGCCAGCTGGGCGACGATGCAGGTGCGAGGGGCGCACGCCGTGAAGGCCTTCGGCGCCGAGTCGGACATCGCTGCATGGGCCGACCGATGCGCGCTGAACCCGGCACGCATCGAGCCGTGGCAGCGTGACGATCCTGGCGTTCGTGCAGCTTCGGAGCGACTCGCCGGCGTCGGCGAGCAGGGCGTGGCGAGACTCGCGGTGTTGGCAGGCGGCCGCCCCGAGCACTGATCGGCGTTCACCGGTGAGGTGACTTGCCGTTCGATGATAGGCACACCTAACATTGATGGATGCCGATCGATTCCTCGACCGACGTGCGCACCACTCTCGCAGGCGCCGTGCTCCGATCGCCCGCTCCCTCGTCGATCGCCGTCATCGCCGGTGATCGAGCGGTCACGTACGGCGAACTGGGTGCGCTGGTCGCGCAGCGACAGGCCGAACTCGGTCTCGACGAACGATGCCTGGTCGTGCTCGCCGGGCCGCCGTCGCTCGACTGGGTGGTCACCTACCTCGCTCTGCTCGACGACCGTCACGTCCCACTGCTCGCAGCAGACCACACCGGCGACCTTGTCGAGGCGTGGTCGCCGTCCGCCGTGGTCTCCGTCGGTGCCAGTCGACTCGACGTCGAGCGGCGTGCGCCTCCGGCGGAGCGCGAGCTGCACCCCGACCTGGCGCTGTTGCTGAGCACGTCGGGGTCGACGGGCAGTCCGAAGCTCGTGCGACTCTCCCAGGCGAACCTGCTCGGCAATGCCCGTGCGATCGCCAACTCACTCGGGCTCGAGGCGACGGATCGGGGGATCACGTCGCTGCCGCTGCACTACTGCTACGGGCTGTCGGTGCTCCACAGCCACCTGCTCGTCGGCGCCGGCGTCGTGCTGAGCGAGGCTTCCGTCGTCGATCCCTGCTTCCGTGCGGCGATGCTCGATCACGGCGTCACCAACGTCGCCGGGGTCCCGCACACGTTCGATCTCGTCGAACGAGTGGGCGCAGAGCAACTGCGGGTGCCCACCCTGCGGCTGATCACCCAGGCCGGTGGCAAGCTGGCAGCCGACGCCGTCGTGCGCTGGCTCGACCGGGGCGAGCAGTGGGGCTGCGACTTCGTCGTCATGTACGGCCAGACCGAAGCGACCGCCCGGATGGCCTGTCTGGCGCCGTCGCTCGCGCGGCGCCATCCCGCAGCGATCGGGCGGCCGATCGCCGGCGGCGAGTTCCGCCTCGACCGGGCCCGCCTGGAAAGCGACAGCGCGGTCGATGGCGACGACGGCGTCGGCGAACTCGTCTATCGCGGCCCCAACGTGATGATGGGGTACGCCACGACCGAGGTCGAACTCGCACTCGGGTCGACCGTCGAGGAGTTGCGCACCGGCGATCTCGCACGGTTCCACGCCGACGGTGGCGTGTACGAGATCGTCGGTCGGTGCGCACGGTTCGTCAAACCATTCGGCCTGCGCATCGATCTCGACGGGGTCGAACGTGACCTTCGATCGGTGCTCGGGTGCGCCGAGGTGGCCGTCGCCGGCGACGACGAGGGGCTCTCGATCGCGGCGCCGGGCGCCGATCGGGGAGCGGTCGCCGCCGCGGTCCGGGCGCGCACCGGCCTGCCGGTCGGCCACATCGCCGTCGACACGGTGGCTCCGATCCCTCGGACAGCGTCCGGCAAGGCCGACTACGCCGCCATCGGCCGCCGCCGACCAGTGCCGTCGTCGGCGGAGGTCTCGGGCGCGACCGCGGTGGTGGCACTCGTCCTGGGTCGCACCGACGTGTCGCCGACCGACACCTTCGTGACACTCGGAGGCGACTCGCTGACCTACGTGGAGTGCTCGATCCGGTTGGAATCGGTTCTGGGGACACTGCCGCCGGATTGGCACCTGCGCCCCCTCGGATCCCTGCAGCAGCGGCGGCGGTCACGGTTCGTCTCGCGTGTCGACACGACGGTGGCGCTGCGGGCGATCGCCATCTGCCTGGTCGTCTCGACGCACATGCGCCTCGAGTTCCTCCCCGGCGGAGCACATCTGTTGCTCGCCGTCGCGGGCTACAACCTGAGTCGCTTCCTGCTGCCGATCGAACCGGTCGGCGATCGTCTTCGCGCTGCGGCACGAACCGTGGCGAGGGTTGCCGTGCCGACGATCGCATGGGTCGGTGTCGGCTCACTGTTCGGCGCCACGTACGGGATCGGCACGCTCTTGCTCGTCAACAACTACATCGGGCCGGCGTCTCATGCGCTCGACCACTGGCACTTCTGGTTCATCGAGGTGTTCGTCCACGTGATCGTCGTGCTGGCGGTGCTGCTGGCGGTGCCCAAGGCGCGGGCGCTCGAGCGTCGGTTCCCGTATGCGTTCGCCCTCACAGTGCTCGGCGTGTTGCTCGTGCTGCGCATGGACTGGGCGTGGATGGGCGACTGGTACAACGTGCGGTATCGCACCCACGGTGTCGCCTGGTTCGTGGCGCTCGGCTGGCTCGTCCACCGGTCCGACACGCCGACCACGCGAATGGCGACCGCCGCGCTGTGCGTCGCGACGATCCCCGGGTTCTTCCAGTACGCCCCGCGCGAGTGGTTGATCGCCATCTCGCTGCTCGTCCTGCTGTTCTGGCGCGAGATCCCGGTGCCGCGGCTCGCCGTCAAGCCGTTGGCGCTGTTGGCGTCGTACAGCATGTGGATCTACATCACCCACTTCACGATCTGGCCACCGTTGGTCGACCTGCTCGGCATCGAGGGGGCCTACGTCCCGACGCTGATCGGCGGCATCGTCATCGGCATCGCAGTCGAACGCATGGTCGAGTCGGGGCGACACCTTGCCTCACGGTTCCAGGTGGTCGACGGTCGCCGGAGTGTTAGGATTGCTTAACCAACGAAGGCCGCACGGCCGATCGCACCACCCCCGCAGGACAGCGAGCACGTCGAACCGGCGGCACGCCACCACGCTCCAGGAGTCTCCGTTGCACCCCCGTTCCCATCCCAGCGTCCGCCGCCTCGTCCCGCTGCTCGGCGTGGGCGCACTGGCGGTCGTGGCCGCCGCCGGCTGCTCGAACGATGACGACGGCGAGACGCTGCAGGTCTACAGCGGTCGCCACTACGGCATCGAGACGGCGTTCGAGGAATACGAGGAACAGACCGGCGTCGAGGTCGAGTTCCTCACCGGCAACGACGCCGAGCTGCGCGAGCGCATCGCCGCCGAGGGCGAGGAGACCAAGGCCGACGCCTACATCACCGTCGACGCCGGCAACCTCGCCGCCGCCACGCAGCAGGGGCTCTTCCAGCCGATCGACTCGCCGGTCCTCGACGCGGCGATCCCGGCGGAGTTGAGCGACCCCGACGGCAACTGGTTCGGTCTGACGCAGCGGGCGCGCACCATCGTCTACAACCCCGAGCGCATCTCCGCCGACGAGGTGCCCACCACCTATGAGGAACTCGCCGATCCCGAGTGGGAGGGCCGGTTGTGCCTGCGCAACTCGTCCAACGTGTACCAGCAGTCGCTCGTCGCGAGCCTGATCGCGGTACACGGCGAGGACGAGGCGCAGCGCATCGTCGAGGGCTGGGCCGACAACGCGGACATCCTCAACAACGACGTGTTGATCCTCGAGTCACTCGCCGACGGGCTGTGCGACGTCGGCATCACCAACCACTACTACCTCGCGCGTCTCTACGCAGAGGATCCCGACTTCCCCGTCGAGCTCGCCTGGGCCAACCAGGACGGTCGCGGCGTTCACGTCAACGTGTCCGGTGGCGGCGTGACCCGATACTCCTCGCATCCCGAGTTGGCCCAGCAGTTCCTCGAGTGGCTGGCGACCGATGGCCAGGAGGTGCTCGTCGGCGGCAACTTCGAGTACCCGGCCAACCCCGACACGCCGGTCGATCCGCTGATCGTCGAGCGGTTCGGTACCGACTTCGTGCGCGACCCGCTCGACGCAGCGGTCTTCGGGGCGCTGAACCCCGAGGCCACTCGGCTGATGGACGAAGCCGGTTACGGCTGACGTGAGGAGTCGAGCGTGACGCGGGCGCTGCGCCGCCGTCCGAGTGGTTCGCGCACGTGGACTGCGGCGACGGTCGTCACCGCCGTGCTCGTCGTCGTGCCGGTCGCGATGCTGGTGTCGAGCATCGTGCAGCCGAACACCGACGTGTGGAGCCAGCAGTGGCGCACCCGGCTGCCCGAGGAGATTTGGACCACGGCGGTCCTGCTGGTCGGCGTCGCCGTGTGCACCGTCGTGATGGGCGCGGGTCTGGCGTGGCTGGTGTCGGCCTACCGGTTCCCGGGCTCACGTCACCTCGGTTGGATGCTGATCCTGCCGCTGGCGATGCCCACCTACATCCTCGGCTTCCTCACGCTGGCCACGCTCGGGCGCACCGGCCCGATCCAGGACTGGTGGAGGGCGACGTTCGGCCAGGACGCATGGTTCCCCGACATCGAGTCGGTGTGGGGCGCGATTGCGTCGTTCAGCCTGGTGCTGTACCCGTACGTGTACCTGTTGACGCGTGCGGCGCTGCGAGATCAGGCGGCCGGCGCCTATCACGCAGCGCGCTCGCTCGGAGCCGGACCCAACGAGGCCGCCCGGCGCGTCGTGTTTCCGCTCGTGCGTCCGGCGATCGCCGGCGGCGCCGCCGTCGTGATGATGGAGACGCTGACCGACTTCGCGACCGTCCAGTACTTCGGCGTGGACACGGTGTCGGTCGGCGTGTTCCGCATCTGGCGTGGGACCTACGACCGGGATGCGGCGAGCGAGATCGCCACGTTGGTGCTGGGATTTGCACTGCTCGCCATCGCACTCGAACGGATCGGTCGGGGACGCGCCCGGTTCGGCCAATCCGGTGGCGCCGGTGCCGGAATCGAACCACGGCGCCTCACCGGATGGCGCGCCGCCGCCGCGACGGGTGTGTGCGCGCTCGTCGTCGTCGCCGCATTCGTCGGGCCGGTCGTCCAGCTCGGCGTGTGGGCGCTACGCGAGCAGACCTCGGACCGTGGCACGCCGTTGCTCGACGAGTACCCCAGCTATCTGTGGAACAGCCTGCAGCTCGTGATGGCCACGGTGGTCATCTGCGTGGTGGTCGCCGTCGTACTCGCCAACGCCGAACGGTTCGGTCGCCCCCGTGTGACCCGTGCCGCCACGCGGATGACGTCGATCGGCTACGCCGTGCCGGGCCCGGTCGTGGGGATCGGCGTGCTGCTCACCGTCGTCGCCCTCGATGCAGCACTCGAGTGGATCGGCCTCGATCTCCCCGGCGCCGTCGCCACCGGGTCGATCCTCGTGCTGGTGTACGCGTACGCCGTCAGGTTCCTCGCACCCGGGCTGGTGGCGGTCGAGTCCGGGATCGGCCAGGTGCCCGACGAGATGACTGCGTCGTCACGGACGCTCGGTGCGCCGCCCGCCGCGACGATGTGGAAAGTCCACCTACCGCTCGCCAAGGCGTCGCTCGCCGGAGCGGCGATCCTCGTCGGCGTCGACGCCCTCAAAGAGCTGCCGATCGTGCTGCTCTTGCGCCCGTTCGGGTTCGACACCCTGCCGATCTGGGTGTACAACCTGGCTTCGGAATCACGGTTCCAACAGGCCGCACTGCCCGCACTGTCGATCGTGGCCGTCGCGCTCGTGCCCGTGTTCATCCTGTCCCGCCAGCTCGATCGACCCTCACGCCGATGACCACCGACACGACCACCGACACAGCCAGCGACACGACCAGGGCGCCCGCACTCGTCGTGCGCGACCTCGCCAAGCACTTCGGCGACGTCGAGGCGTTGCGCGACGTGTCGTTCGAGCTGGGCGCGCACGAGCTGCTCGCACTCGTCGGGCCGAGCGGTTGCGGCAAGTCGACGTTGCTGCGCGCGATCGCCGGGCTGCAGCGACCCGACGCCGGCACGGTCGTGCTCGACGGCGCCACGGTCGACGACGACGACGTGAGCGTGCCCCCCGAACGCCGCCGCATCGGCCTCGTGTTCCAGGAACACGCACTGTTCCCGCACTTGTCGGTCGCCAGGAACATCGCCTTCGGCGTCGGCAAGGGAGCGCACGCGGATGCTCGCGTGGCGTCGATGCTCGACATCGTCGGGCTGTCAGGCTTCGGCGAGCGGTATCCGCACGAACTGTCGGGCGGCGAACGCCAGCGGGTCGCTCTGGCGCGTGCGCTGGCACCCGAACCGGCGCTGATGCTGCTCGACGAGCCGTTCGCCAGCCTCGATCCCAACCTGCGCGCCCGGGTGCGCGACGACGTCGTCGCCATCCTGCGCTCGACCGGCACGCCGGCGGTCTTCGTCACCCACGACCAGCCCGAAGCACTCGCGATCGGTGACCGGATCGCGGTGATGCGAGGTGGCCGGATCTCACAGCTGGGCTCGCCCGAAGCGGTGTTCCACCAACCGGTCGACAGCTTCGTGGCGGCGTTCATGGGCGACGCGGACTTCGTGCCGGTCGCCGCCGCCCGTGCCGAGTTCGGATCCGATGTGGTCGGCGGGACGCGAGACGACACCGTCGTGGTGCTGCGCCCCGACGACGTGACGTTCGCCGTCGACGACCGCGGCAGCGCCGTCGTCGTCGACGCCGAGTTCCGCGGCTCGACGTGGAACTACCGGCTGAAGCTGTCGTCGGGATGCGACGTGCACTCGATGCGTTCACACCTGCTGCGCGTCCCCATCGGCACCGCGGTGACCCCGGCGATCACGCCCGGCCACCGCCCGATCCATCTGCCGCCCCCGCCGGACATCCCTGCGATGAGCGAACCGACCACATAGCGGCGTGTGGCTCATCGGTGGGCGAGGTCCGGCGGCTGCGATAGCGAACGGACCGGATGGCGGCGTGTGGCTCATCGGTGGGCGAGGCGCGCAGTCGTGGCCATCGACCCTAGGCAGGGCAATCGAGGATTGGTTGGCTGGGGGCATGCGACAGGGTCACAGCGCTGCGCCGTCGCGCCACCCGGAGCACGTGGATCGCGTGGACTGGCATGCAGTCGACAGCGCCGAGGTCGAGCGGTTGCTCGGAACCGGTGGCCATGGATTGACGGCCGCCGAAGCCGAGGCCCGCAGTGCACGCTTCGGTCCCAACCAGTTGGAGGAGGAGCCGCCGCCGCCCGCCTGGTCGGTGTTCCTGCGTCAGTTCCGTAGCCCGCTGATCTTCATCCTGCTGGTGGCGCTCGCCGTCACGATCGGCCTCGGGGAGTATCTGGACGCATCGGTGATCGCCGTGGTCCTCGCCCTCAATGCGGTGATCTCGTTCACGCAGGAACGCAGGGCCGAGGGAGCGGTCCGAGCGCTGATGCAGCTGGTCGTCGCACACGCCCGGGTCGTGCGTGACGGGCGGGACCTGGAGATCGACAGCCGTGACCTGGTGCCGGGCGATGTCGTGTTGCTGGAGTCCGGTGCGCGCATCCCCGCCGATCTCCGTCTCGTCGGCGCCAACGCATTGCAGGTCGACGAATCGTTGTTGACGGGCGAGTCCGTGCCCGTCACCAAGTCCGTCGACCCCGTCGAGCCCGAGGTCGGACTGGCGGACCGGCACTGCATGGCCTTCACCGGAGCGACGGTCACGGCAGGTCGTGGCCGTGGTGTGGTCGTGGCGATCGGATCGAACACCGAACTCGGTGCGATCGCCGGCTTGATGCGCTCCGAAGCGGTCGCTGCGACACCGCTACAGCGCCGGATGGATCAGTTCGCCAAGGTCATCGGCCTCGCGGTGGCCATCGCCGCGCTCGTGGCCTTCGTCAGCGGGGTCGCGCTCGGCGAATCCGCGGAGGACATGTTCCTCGTGGCGGTCGCACTGGCGGTGTCGGCGGTTCCCGAAGGGCTCCCGGTGGCGGTCACGATCACGCTCGCGGTCGGGGTGAGGCGCATGGCGCGTCGCAATGCGATCATCCGCCGGCTCCCGGCGGTCGAGACGTTGGGGAGCACGACGGTCATCGGCTCGGACAAGACCGGCACGCTCACCGAGAACCGAATGACCGTGCAGGAGATCTGGACGCCGGGGCACCGCTACACCCTCGCCGGCGGTGTACCCGACGGCGAACTGCTCGAAGGCGATGAACCCGCTGTCTTCGGCGATCACGTGGCGCTGCACGAGACGCTCCTCACCGGCGTCCTGGCCAACGAGGCGGATCTCCACTGGACGAGCGGCGATCTCGTGACCACCGGCGACCCGACCGAGGTCGCACTCCTGCTCGCCGCGCTCGTTGCGGGGCTGGAGCCCGGCGACGCCCGCACCGCGTACCCCGTCTTCGCCGAGATCCCGTTCGAGCCGACCCAGCGGTACTCGGCCAGCATCCGCACTCGACACGACGACCACACGATCTTCGTGAAGGGTGCGCCGGAGCGCGTGCTGGCGATGTGCACTGACATGCTCACCGACGAGGGCCCGGTTCCACTCGACGCCGTCGCCATCGCCCGGGCCGCCCACGAACTGGCGTCACAGGGCCAACGGGTTCTCGCCTTCGCCCGGCGGATCTCACCGTCGCCACTCACCGATCCACGCGACGTCGGCGAACCCGACGGGCTGGTGTTCGTCGGGCTGCAGGCGATGATCGATCCACCCCGGCCCGGGGTGCGCGACTCGATCGCCGCCTGTCACGACGCCGGCATCCGCGTCGTGATGATCACCGGCGATCACGTCGAAACGGCGCAAGCGATCGCCGACCAACTCGGCATCGCCGGCACCGGCGAACCGCTCAGCGGAACCGAACTCGCCGATCTCGACGACGACACGCTCGCGGACCGCATCGACCGGGTCTCCGTCTGCGCCCGCGTCTCACCGGAGGACAAGCTCCGCATCGTGCGAGCCCTGCAGGAGCGCGGTGAGGTCGTCGCCGTCACGGGCGACGGCGTGAACGACGCACCAGCGCTCAAAGCCGCCGAGATCGGGATCGCAATGGGCGACAAGGGGACCGACGTCGCCCGGGAGGCCTCCGAGATGGTGCTCGCCGACGACAACTTCGTCTCGATCACCGCCGCCGTCGAAGAAGGACGGGTCACGTTCGACAACATCCGCAAGGTCACCTTCTTCCTCGTGTCGACCGGTGCCGCCGAGGTCGTCGCGATCCTCGTGGCGGTCTGGCTGCAGTGGCCGCTCGTGTTGCTCCCCGTTCAGCTGCTGTGGCTCAACCTCGTCACCAACGGGCTCCAGGACGTCGCCCTCGCCTTCGAACCCGCTGAACGTGGCGTCCTGCGCCGGCCGCCTCGGCGGCCCGGGGGCGGTGTCCTCGACCGGCTGATGTGGGAGCGCGTCGTCCTGGCCGGCATCGTGATGGGTGCGGGCATGCTCGCCATGTTCCGCTGGCAGCTCGACGCCGGCGGAACCCTCGTCGAAGCGCAGACCGTTGCACTCACCACGATGGTCGTGTTCCAGGTGTTCCAGGCCGGCAACTCCCGCTCCGAGACCGAGTCGGTGCTTCGCCGTGATCCGTTCTCCAACAAGTTCCTGTTCTTCGCGACCACCGCCGCGCTGGGCGTTCACGTCGCTGCGCTCTACTTCCCACCCACCCAATACGTGTTGGGAGTGGAGCCGATCACGCTCGGCGCATGGCTGCGCATCGTGGTGATCGCTGCCGGCATCCTGGTGGCGATGGAGCTCCACAAGGCGTTGCGTCGCCGTGAAAGCTGACCCTCCGGTCGCCGCCGGCCGATGGTCCGCAGCGCCGGTTCAGGGCTCGGCTGAATCGGTGCTCGCTCTCGCGTCGTCGATGGTCGTCACGAATGCATCGGTGCTCGACGTGCCGGCGACCCAGTCGGTGATCTCGCTCCACAGGAGCCCGGCACCGATGTCCGGGTTCATCAGGTCGGAGGCGTCGAAGCGGAGCTGACGTCCGTCGCGCAACACCTCGGCGAAGCGGCGGTCGTTCTCGCCGTAGTAGGTGTCGACGTCGACCGAGGTCCGAGCGCTGAGGTAGCCGCCGCGCTGCGCCCACGCACGGCCGCCGTCGGGCGAGACGAGGTATTCCATCAGCTCGTCGACGCGGTCGTCGCCGCTGAACTGCACGAGCGAGTCGGCGCCGACGACCATCGGCGCGAGCGTCGCGGCGTCGGTACCCGGCAGCACGAAGAACTCCACGTCGGTGCCGATCTCGACGCCGTCGGGGAACCACGACTCGGCGAACGCCGCCTGTTTGTACATCGCACACCCCGGCGGATCGTCGAACAACGGCTCGGATGCCTCGGCGACGTCGACCTGCAGGATGCTGCGGAGCCCACCGGCGCTCCGCCCGGTGGCAACGACGAGTTCGTCGACCTGCGCCAGTGCCTCGCGGATCAGCGGGCCGTCCCACGCGAAGGTTCCCGGCGGTCCAGCGGTCGTAGACCTCGGGCCCGCCGGTGCGCAGCACCACGTCTTCCACCCAGTCGGTGGCCGCCCAGCCGGTCGCCGTCCCCGCCGCCATCGAGAAACACCACGGAGCGATGCGCCCGCCGGAGCCGTCGACGTCCTGTTCGGCGATCCGGTCGGTGAGCGCGACCACTTCGTCGAACGTCGCAGGCACCTGCCAGCCGTACCGTTCGAACACGTCGGGCCGATACCACACCAGGGATTTCGGCGAGATGCGGTACGGCGCCGTGTATCCGGGCGCCGCCTGGGTCAGGTTCGCAGCACGCTCGCCGTAGTTCTCGTCGATCGCGGCCTCCGTGTCGTCGCCCAGCTCGACGACCAGGTCGCGTGCGGCGAGTTCGGAAACGAAGCCGGCCTGCGGGACGATGGCGATGTCGGGAGCGTCGAGGCCGCTCTCCACGCGCTGGCGCAGATCGCCGACGAAGTCGGCGCTGCCGGTGTAGTTCACCTCGATGCCCGTCGACTGCTCGAAGTCCCGCAGCACTGCGGCGAAGCTGTCGGCTTCGGTGCCGCGGTAGGGCCCGAAGACGTCGATCGCTTCCGCTTCGGGCGTGGCATCGCTCGATGAGCCGCAGCCGACGACTGCGACGCCGAGAATCCCGACCGACAACGCAGCGAGCGCCGCCCTCATCGCGCGCTCACCGTGTACAGCTGGTCGCGCTGGTAGCGGAGGCGGAGGTCGATCGGTGCATCGAAGCGTTGCCGGATCGCCTCGGCGAGCACCCACGCCGGGCGCGGATCGCCGGTGCCGACGACGAGCAGTTCCACGGTTGCTCCGTCGTCGGTGGCGTCGGCGGAGAGTTCGAGGATGCGCACGTTGTCGTCCCAGTCCTCGACCGAGGCGACGACGGCTCTGCGGAGCCGGGCGTCCTCGAGGGTGGTCAGCGTGTGCACGGTCAGCGGCACCGCGACGACGGCGACGACGGCCAGCGTGATCGCGATCCGGATGCCGAGCGTGGCGCGACCGGAGTACTGCGTCGGACGGAATCCGGTCAGCGCCAGTGCGATGCCGGCGGCAAACACGATTGCGGCGAAGTTCGTCAGGAACAGCAAGAAGGCATTCCACGCTTCGGTCGGCAAACCGAGCTCGAACGTGATGCCGACGACGGCGAGCGGCGGGACGAGCGCCACGGCGATGCCGACACCGGGCAGCGCCCCGATCGTCGACCGCCGCGGCAGGATGTAGCCCGCCGCCGCACCCGCCGTCACGGCGATCCCGAGGTCGAGCAGACCGGGGAACGTACGGGCACGGACTTCGTCCGGGAGTTCGCGGACGTCGGTGACGCTGCCGCCGGCGATCAGCGACACCAGCCAGCCGACGAACACGGCCAGGACGACGCCGAGCGCGATCACCGCGAGCGAACGCCACAGGCGCGCGTTGCGCGCGGTCACGATCGCACCGGCGACGGCGGTGATCGGCGTCATCAACGGCGCCACCAGCATCGCACCGATGACGACACCGGCCGAGTCGGCGAGCAGACCGAACCCGGCGATCGACGCCGACAGCGCGATCAGGAAACTGAACCGGACGACGTACTCGGCCAACTCGGCGCCACCCTCGGGAACGAGTTCGTCGATGGCGGCGTGCTCCTCCGCCGAGGGCTCACGGGCCCACGTCGTGCGGGTCCACTGGACGATCGAGCCGACCGGCGTGATCTGCGTGGTGTCGGCGGCGCCACTCTGGTCGAGCACGGCGCAACGCTAGTCGGGCGACGCTCCCGGCAAGGTGCTGCACCGGGTGCGGGCCGCGAGGCCATCGAGTCGCCTCGCGAGAAGGTGTCCTCCTGAGCGGTCCGGTAGCGTGCGGTCGCGGTGACCTACCCGTGACCGTCCGCCGTTTCGTCGTCGCCGTCATGACAGCCACGACACTTGCGTGCGCTCTTGCGCCGGCTGCGGCGGGGGCGGGCTCCGTTGACGTCACCGCATCGACCGAGCCGTCCCCCGGTCAGGCGGACGACACGCCGGTGGAGGTGGAGGAGTCGGTGCCACCGAGCACCGCTGTCCCGCCGACCAGCACCGTCGCGCCGAGCACCACCGTGCCATCGGGCACCACCGTGGTCGAACCGGACGTCGACGAGGAGACGGATGCAACCCCGACCGAGGCGCGACCGAGCGTCGCACCGCGGGTGCGAACCTCGGACATCGACGTCGGCTCGATCCTGCTCGCACTGCTCGTGCTGGCCGGTATCGGCGGCTTCTCGACGGTCTTGATACGCCGGCCCCGCCGCCGGACGCAGCTGTCGGTCGACGCCCCCGCCCCGCGTTCGCGCCCTCCCGCAAGCACGGCGATGCTCGACCTGCTGATCGAACTCGGTGAGGCATTGATCGATGCGGGCAATGCGGTGAACCACGTCGAATCGACGTTGCGCAACATCGCCAGGGGGTACGGCATCGACGACGTGGGCGTGCTGGTGCTGCCGACCGGTCTCATCGTGTCGATACCGGGTGTCGGCAACGTGCAGACCGAAGTGAGCGGCGCTGGGCGATCGACGCTGCGTCTCGACCAGGTGGACGACGTCGTTCACCTGGTGAACGCCGTCGAGCGTGGCGAGGTGGGCGTCGACGACGGCCCAGCCGCATTGGCTCGAATCCGCGCGTCCGATCCGCCATACGCACCTTCGGTGATCCTCGCTGGTTACGTGCTCACGACGATCGGGATCACCCTCGTCCTGCGCGGGGGCTGGACCGAAGTGGTCGTCGCCGCTGCGCTGGGCCTGGTCGTCGGCTCTGTCCGGCAGTCGACGCAGCGCGCAGCGACGTCGTCCCAACCGTTCTGGCCGTTGGTGTCAGCGGCGGGCGTGTCGACCGTGGTGTTCACGACCGCCCGCTTCGTCGACGACCTCGTGATCTTTCCGCCCCTCGTGGCGCCATTGGTCACCTTCCTGCCCGGTGCGTTGCTCACCACCGCGTCGCTCGAGTTGGCGACCGGCCAGATCGTGGCGGGGGCCGCACGCGTCGCATCCGGCGCGATGCAACTGCTGCTGCTGGCGCTGGGCATCGTGGCCGGCGCACAGTTGGTCGGCGTGCCGGGAGGAGACATTCGACCCGCTGTGGAGGGGTTGTCGGCGGCCGTGCTGCCGTGGATCGGCGTCGCGGTCTTCGGCGTCGGTGTGGTGTGGTTCAACGGTGCGCGGCGTTCGACGCTGCCGTGGATCACGGTGTCGCTCTACGCAGCGTTCGCCGGCCAGATGGTGGGCGGGCTCTTCTTCGGGAGCTCCCTCTCGGCGTTCTTCGGTGCCGCCGCCATGACTCCGGTGGCGCTGCTCGCCGCCCGGCAGTCGACCGGTCCGACCCCGCTCGTGACGTTCCTGCCGGGATTCTGGATCCTGGTGCCAGGAGCGCTCGGCCTCGAGGGCGTGGTCCGGATCATCGGTGCCGACGGCGGCACCGCCGGCACCACGGCGATCACCACCACCGTGATCTCGATGGTGGGCATCTCACTCGGGATCCTGCTCGGCCTGACGCTGGTGGCGCGAGACCCCGAACGTCCGTGGGTGGACGCATCGAGCTGACGATCCGATCGGTTGCCGCACGTTTGCCCGGTGTCGAGAAGGGCACTCCCGTCGCGGATGAGCGCTCCTGCAACGGCTGACCTGTGGTGGAAGAACGCGGTCATCTACTGCCTCGACGTCCAGACGTTCGCCGATTCCGATGGCGATGGCATGGGTGACTTCGGCGGGCTCACCGCACACGTCGACGACCTGGCCGGCCTCGGTGTCACGTGTATCTGGCTGATGCCGTTCTACCCGACGGCGGACAAGGACGACGGCTACGACGTCGCCGATCACTATGCGATCGATCCCCGTCTCGGCACGTTCGGCGATTTCACCGAGTTCATGGCCGTCGCCCGAGATCGGGGCATCCGCGTCATCGCCGATCTCGTCGTCAACCACACCTCCGACCAGCACCAGTGGTTCCAAGAGGCGCGCCGCAGCCGTGATTCCAAGTTCCGTGACTTCTACGTCTGGCAGGACGAGATCCCCGAGGACGGTCCGCAGGGCGTCGTGTTCTCGGGCGAGCAGGACGGCGTCTGGACGTTCGATCCGATGGCCGGTCAGTACTACCTGCACCGCTTCTACCGGCACCAGCCCGACCTCAACGTCGCCAACGAGCAGGTTCGTCACGAGATCGCCAAGGTGATGGGGTTCTGGCTCGCCCAGGGCCTGTCGGGATTCCGGGTCGATGCGGTGCCGTTCCTGCTCGAGGTCGCCGGCATCGACGAGGCGATGGAGATCACGCCACACCACTACCTGCGCAACCTGCGCGCCTTCCTCCAGCGCCGGCGCGGCGACGGGATCATGCTCGGCGAGGTCAACCTGCCGTTCGAGCAGCAGCGCGAGTTCTTCGGCGACGAGGACGGCGACGAGCTGCACATGCTGTTCGACTTCATCGGGATGCAGTCGATCTACCTGGCGATGGCCCGCGGTGAGGTCGGTCCGATCACGGCGGCGCTGCGACGGCGACCCGACGTGCCCGCCGATGGCGCGTATGCGTCGTTCCTGCGCAATCACGACGAGTTGACGCTCGACAAGCTGTCCGACAGTGAACGCCAGGAGGTGTTCGACGCGTTCGGATCCGATCCCGACATGCAGCTCTACGGTCGGGGTCTGCGCCGACGGCTGCCACCGATGCTCGGCGGCGATGCCGAATGGTTGCGCATGGCCTACAGCCTGATGTTCTCGATGCCCGGCGCCCCCACGCTGTTCTACGGCGAGGAGATCGGCATGGGGGAGAACCTCGCGATCGACGGTCGCCTCGCCGTGCGCACCCCCATGCAGTGGAGTTCCGCCCCGGCCGCCGGGTTCACCACGGCGCCGGCCGACGCCGTGTGGCGTCCGTTCCCCGACGGTGAGTACGGCCCCGAACACGTCAACGTCGAGGCGCAGCGCACCGATCCCGAGTCGCTGCTCAACTGGTTCGAGCGGATGATCCGCCTGCGCAAGACGATGCCCGAGATCGGGTGGGGTGAATACCGGGTCCTCGCCGTCGACGACGACGCGGTGCTCGCCCTCGAGTTCCGTTGGGGCGAACGCACCGCCGTCACCGTCCACAATCTCGCCGCCCACAAGACGTCCGTCGACCTGCATCTCGATGGCGGATCCGACGAGGAGATCGACGAGGCGATCCTGCGCGACCGGATCGGCTCGACGGAGCCGGTCGCGGTCACGGGCGGCGTCGCCCGCGTGCGTCTCGACGCCCACGGCTACCGCTGGTTCTCACTCGAATCAGGGGACTGAGCGGCGGTACACCCGCACCTCCCACGGCGCGAGTGCGACATCGACGGTGCGGGGCTCGCCGGCGTCGTCGAGGTTGGTGAGCAGCACCTCGGCGTCGCGCCACCGGCGGGCGTCGGGCACCTCGAACCCGGCGTCGTCGCCGGAGAAGTTGGCCAACACGAGCAGCTCGACGTCGTCGAGGCGTCGGCTGAACGCGTAGATGCGGTCGTCGTCCGCGAGCACCATCGTGAAGTCGCCGTCGACGATCACCGCCAGCTCGTGGCGCAGCCCGATCAGTCGCCGGTAGTGATGGAGCACCGAGTCGGGATCATCACGCTCGTCGGCGACGTTGACGCTGACGTGGTTGGGATGGACCGCCATCCATGGTTCACCGGCCGTGAAACCCGCGTGGTCCGAGCCGTTCCACTGCATCGGCGTTCGGGCGTGGTCGCGGGCGCCGGCGTTGACCGCGGCGAGGATCTCGGCGCGGCCGTGTCCGAGCGCCTCGGACTCTGCGATGTAGTTCAGCGTCTGGATGTCGCGCAGCTGTGATTCGTCGGAGAACGTCGAGTTGGTCATCCCGAGTTCCTCGCCCTGGTACACGAACGGTGTGCCGCGATGCAGGTGCAGCACGGTGGCGAGCATCTTGGCCGAGCGGCGTCGGTATTCGCCGTCGTCGCCGAAGCGAGACACGATGCGCGGCTGGTCGTGATTGCACCAGTAGAGGCTGTTCCAGCCGGTCTCGGCGAGACCGGCCTGCCAACGGCCGAGCGAGGCCTTCAGGTCGCGCAGCGGCAGCGGCCGCACGTCGAAACGTCCGCCGGGACCGTGGTCGACGCCGACGTGTTCGAACTGGAACACCATGTCGACCTCACGGCGCGCCGGATCGGTGTAGTGAACCGCCTCGTCGACGGTGACGCCGGGCATCTCGCCGATCCACACGAGGTCGCCGTGCTCGGTGGTGACCTCGCTGCGAATCTCGTGGAGGAACTCGTGGATGCGAGGGCCGTCGACGAAGTGCGCCATGCCGTTGCCGTACACCGATCCGTCGCTGACCATCCCGTCGGGCAGGTCGACGTCCTTGGAGATGAAGTTGATCACGTCCATGCGGAAGCCGTCGACGCCCCGGTCGACCCACCAGCGCATCATGTCGTGGACGGCGGTGCGCACGTCGGGGTGCTCCCAGTTCAGGTCGGGTTGCTTGCGCGAGAAGAGGTGGAGGTAGTACTCGCCGCTCGCCTCGTCGAATTCCCACGCCGACCCGCCGAACAGTGATCCCCAGTTGTTCGGCTCGGCGCCCGGCTCACCCCCGGTCATGCCCGCGCGGGGAGGCCGCCACCAGTACCAGTCGCGCCGTGGTGACGTGGTCGACGAGCGCGACTCGACGAACCAGTCGTGCTCGTCGGAGGTGTGGTTGACGACCAGGTCCATGATCAGGCGGAGGTCGCGACGATGCAGCTCGCTGACCAGCTGGTCGAACTCGTCCAGCGAGCCGAAGATCGGGTCGATCGCGCGGTAGTCGCTGATGTCGTAGCCGGCGTCGTCCTGGGGTGAGGCGTAGACGGGCGAGATCCACACCGCATCGACGCCGAGGTCGACGAGGTGATCGAGGTGCTCGGCGATCCCGGCGAGGTCGCCGATGCCGTCACCGCTGGCGTCGGCGAAGCTGCGCGGCCAGATCTGGTAGATCGTGGCTCGTCGCCACCAGGGCTCGGCGTCGGTGTGTCGTTGTGAACCGCTCATGTCGCTGGTGTTCCCGACCCCCGCCGATCGACACGTGCGCCGCTGACCATGCTCCGACGATTGCACGCGAATGTCGGTGGTTGCGATGAGCGAACCGACCAGATGGCGTCGTTCGGCTCATCGCACGCGAGTGGTGGATCCGTGATGGCGTCGGCGGGCGATCCGCTCCGGCGGTCCTGTGGGGCGCGGTACCGTGGCTCGTGCGCATTCTCGTGACGTCGACGCCGGGAACTGGCCACCTTCATCCGATCGTGCCGCTCGCACGCGAACTTGCGTCAGCCGACCACGAGGTGCTGTGGGCGACGGCGGCGTCGGCGTGCCCGAAGGTCGAAAGTTTCGGCTTCCGAGCGGTCGACTGCGGGATGGAGGTCGACGTCAGGAACGCGATGTTCGCCGAACGGGCTCCGCAGGCGATGGCATTGGCGTCTCGTGACCGTCGAGCGCTGGCTTTCTCGGTGATGTTCGCCGAGATCGCTGCACCGGTGATGCACGAGGAGCTCGTCGGTGTGGTCGACACCTTCCAGCCGGAACTGATCGTGCACGAGGTGGCCGAGCTTGCCGCCGCTCCGATCGCCAAGGCACGCGGGATCCCCCACGTCGCCGTCGGCTTCAGCGGAGCGCTGCCCGATGCGGCCCAGGCCGCCGCCGAACAGAGCGTCGCCGTCGTGTGGGAGAGCGAAGGTCTGCAGGTGACCACGGCGGACTTCCATGGTGACGTGCTGCTCCACCCGTTCCCGACCGAGTTGGACACGCCGCGCTCGGACGGCCCGGCGGCGCCGATGCGACCCCTGGCGTTCGACGGTGCGATGTCGACGACGCCGCCCGATTGGACCGCATCGTTCGGTGCCGAGCGCCCAGGTGTCTATGTCACCTTCGGGACCGAGTTCGCCCACCTCGCTCCCTGGCCGGCGATCTTCGATGCGCTCGCCGACGTCGACGTCGACGTGATCGCCACCGTCGGAGGTCGCATCGACCCGGCGACGTTCGCTCCGACCGCAGCGAACATCCGCATCGAGCAGTACGTACCGCAGGGCTTCCTGCTCGATCGCGCCCAGGTCGTCGTCTCCCATGGCGGCGCAGGAACGCTGATCGGGGCTGCGTCCGCTGGCAAGGTCCAGCTCTGCCTGCCCGTCGGTGCCGACCAGTGGGAGAACGCCGACTCGTTGTCGGCGGCTCGTGCCGGGATGACGCTGGAGGTCACCGAACGCGACGCCGAGACGATCGCTCGATCCGTCGAGCACCTGCTGTCGGACACGTCGACGCAGGCATCGGCCGAGTATCTCCGCAACTGTTTCGCAGCGATGCCCCACCCGGCGGACGTGGTCGCGGAGCTGGAGCATCTGGCGGAATCCCGCCCGGACACCACCCAGCGATGAGCGAATCGACCAGATCCCGGCTTTTCGCTCATCGCCGGAGTTGGACGGCCGTCGCGATGAGCGAACGGACCAGATCCCGGCTTTTCGCTCATCGCACGACGTGGCGGTGTGGTCCTCGACCTGGGCAACAAGGGAGATGTCGATGTCGTTATCTTGACGGAGTCCAAAATTGGTGTTACCGTTCAGCACTGATGTCGACCGATCCAGCACAACTGTTGCGAGACCGCGATCTGCAGGTGACTGCACAACGGCTCGCGGTGCTGCGTGCGGTGTCCGCGCATCCGCACGCGACGGCCAACGACATCGCCGACGATGTGCGCCGAACGATCGGCACCATTTCGCGGCAGTCGGTGTACGACACCCTCACCCTGCTGACCGAGCGTGACATGGTCCGGCGCATCCAGCCGGCCGGCTCGTCGGCTCGGTACGAGGATCGCATCGGCGACAACCACCATCACCTCGTCTGTCGGAGCTGCGATCGTCTCGTCGACGTCGACTGCGCCGTCGGTGAGGTGCCCTGCCTCGTTCCCGTCGACGCGGGTGACTTCCTCGTCGACGAGGCGGAGGTGACCTACTGGGGCATCTGCCCTGCGTGCCAGACCCGAGATTCCACGAGCGAAACCGTCCAACCCGAGGAGCAACGATGACCGACAGCAAAGCACAGTCCGCAGAATGGGGTTCTCTCACTTCGGGAGAGTTCCAGTCGAACGAGAAGTGGTGGCCGAACGCACTGAACCTTCGCATACTGCACCAGGCGCACCCCGACTCGACCCCCTTCGGTCCGGAGTTCGACTACCGCGAGCAGTTCTCCCAGCTCGACGTCGACGAGCTCACCCGTGACGTCGACGCCCTGATGACCGATTCGCAGGACTGGTGGCCCGCCGACTGGGGTCACTACGGCCCGTTCTTCATCCGCATGAGCTGGCACGCCGCAGGCACCTACCGCGTCAGCGACGGCCGCGGCGGTGGTGGCACCGGTGCCCAGCGCTATGCGCCGCTCAACTCCTGGCCGGACAACGGCAACCTCGACAAGGCTCGGCGCCTGCTGCTGCCGATCAAGCAGAAGTACGGCAAGCGCATCTCGTGGGCCGACCTGTTCGTGTTCGCCGGCAACCGCGCCCTCGAGACGATGGGCTTCAGGACCGCCGGATTCTCGTTCGGCCGCAACGACATCTGGGCGCCCGAAGACGACATCTACTGGGGCCCGGAGAACGAGTGGCTGTCGATCAACGACGATCGCTACACCGGGAGCTGGGAGGATGGCAGCCGGGCGCTCGACAATCCGCTTGCCGCTGTCCAGATGGGTCTGATCTACGTCAATCCAGAAGGCCCCAACGGAGTCCCCGATGCGCTGAAGTCGGCGCAGGACATCCGTGAGACATTCGGCCGGATGGCGATGAACGACGAAGAGACCGTGGCGCTGACCGTCGGTGGGCACACGTTCGGCAAGATGCACGGAGCCGTCTCGCCCGACATGCACGGCCCCGAGCCGGAAGCGGCGAGCATCGCCGATCAGGGTCTCGGTTGGGCCAACAAGCACGAGACGGGCTTCGGTGAGTACACGCTGACGTCCGGTCTCGAGGGCGCCTGGACGCCGACGCCGACCAAGTGGGACAACATGTACCTCGACACGATCTTCGCTCACGAGTGGGAACTCGTCGAGTCGCCTGCCGGCGCCAAGCAATGGCAGCCGAAGGAGGTCAAGGACGGCTTCATGGTCCCCGACGCCCACGTCGAGGGCAAGATGAACCCGCCCACGATGTCGACCGCCGACATGGCGATGATCGCCGACCCGGCCTACCTCGAGATCGCCAAGCGGTTCCACGAGAATCCCGACCAGCTCGCCGACGCCTTCGCCAAGGCGTGGTTCAAGCTGCTGCATCGCGACATGGGGCCGGCCAACCGCTACGTCGGCCCGCAGGTGCCCGGCGAGGAGTTCCTCTGGCAGGACAACGTGCCGGCCCAGGAGGGACCGATGATCGGCGACGCCGAGATCGCCGAACTCAAGTCGAGCATCCTCGGCTCGGGCCTCGGCACCGACCAGCTCGTGCGGACCGCATGGGCGTCGGCGTCGACCTACCGTCGCACCGACTACCGCGGTGGCGCCAACGGCGCCCGGATCCGCCTGTCGCCGATGAGCGAATGGGACGTCAACGTCCAGTCCGGTGTCAACTCGGTCATCGCCAAGCTCGACGAGATCCGCAGCGACTTCAACGGCAAGGGCGGCGCGCAGGTGTCGCTCGCCGACATGATCGTGCTCGGTGGCACCGCCGCGGTCGAAGCTGCGGCCAAGGCTGCCGGCCACGACGTCACGGTGCCGTTCACACCCGGTCGCACCGACGCCTCGCAGGACGACACCGACATCGACTCGTTCCAGTGGCTCGAGCCGAACGCCGACGGGTTCCGCAACTACGTCCGCAAGTTCGGTTCGGTTCCGACCGAGCACCTGCTGATCGACAAGGCGTTCATGCTGAACCTGAGCGCTCCGCAGATGACGGCGCTCGTCGGCGGGCTGCGCGTGATCGGCAACAACGTCGGCGACGAGGGCTACGGCGAGTTCACCGACCGCAAGGGTCAACTCACCAACGACTTCTTCGTGAACCTCCTCGACATGAAGACCAAGTGGTCAGCGGTCGGTGAGGAGGAGGACGTCTTCGAAGGCCGCGACCGCTCGACGGGCGACCTGAAGTGGAAGGCGACGCGCGTCGACCTCGTGTTCGGTGCCAACAGCCAGCTGCGAGCGCTCGCCGAGGAGTTCGCTGCGGCGGGTGGCGAGGACGATTTCGTCCGCCACTTCGTCGCCGGCTGGGTGAAGGTCATGGAGAACGACCGCTTCGATCTCAGCTGAAGTTTCCGGTTTCCTGTTCGGTGGGGTGTCGCGCTGCGGCACCCCACCGCCGCGTCTGCGGACGCGTTGGCGCCGTCATGCGCTCCGATGAGCGAAGCGACCGGATACGGGGTGTTTGGCTCACCGATGGCTTCGGTTCGCTGGCGGCTGACCGCCGCAGGTTGGCCACCAGCTCGGAGCCGACCGATTCAGTCCTGCTCGGCCGGGCTCTCGACCGACTGGAGCAGCACCCGGAGAAGATCGGTCAACTGCTTGCGCTGGCGAGGGGACAGCCCGGCGATGATCTCCGACTCGTTGGCGGCGTGATCGGCGACCGCTCGATCGATCAGGTCGAGCCCGGTCGCCGTGAGTCCGACGAGCACCAGGCGACCGTCCGTCGCGCTCTTCGTTCGCTCGACGAGGCCGCGCTCCTCCAGCCGGTCGATGCGGTGCGTCATCGCCCCTGAGGTGATCATCGTCGATGCGAGGAGCTGACCAGGGGTGAGCTGGTAGGCCTCGCCGTGGCGTCGAAGCGTGGCGAGCACGTCGAACTCCCACGACTCGAGCCCGTGTCGGGCGAACACCGACTCGAGTCGTGGGCGGATCGTCTTCTCCAATCTGGAGATCCGACCGATGACCGCCATCGCCGACACGTCGAGGTCGGGTCGTTCGCGGTTCCACTGCGTGATGATCTCGTCGACGTGATCGTCCGGCATCGCAGCAGCGTACCGCAATATCTCTTGACATCAAGATATCTCGCGGTATGGTCTCTTTATGTCAAGAGATTCCATGCAGCACGCATCACTCACCACGGCACTGACACCGGCGGTCTGGGGCACGACCTACCTGGTGGCGACCGAGTTCCTGCCGACCGGGCGCCCGCTTCTCGCCGCCACCGTGAGGGCGTTGCCGGTCGGATTCGTCTTCGTGGCCCGGACGCGCCGCCTGCCGAACGGCCACTGGTGGTGGCGCGCCATCGTGCTGGGAGTGCTCAACATCGGAGCGTTCTTCGCCTTGCTCTTCGTCGCCGCATTCCGTCTGCCCGGCGGTGTCGCAGCGACGGCCGGCGCGATCCAGCCGCTCGTCGCCGCCGCCATCGCCGCGCTCGTGCTCCGTGAAGCACTGACCCGCACCACCGCCGTCGCGGGCTCGCTCGGCGTGGCCGGCGTCGCCCTGCTCGTCCTCGGACCGCAGGCGGCGCTCGACCCGATCGGGGTGGCGGCCGCCCTCGCCGGCACGCTCTCGATGGCGACCGGGGTCGTGCTCACGAAACACTGGGGCCGCCCAGTCGACCTCATCACGTTCACCGGGTGGCAATTGACCGTCGGAGGGATGGTGCTCGTGCCGGTCATGCTCGTCGCGGAGGGGTTGCCCGACGGGATCTCGCTGACGAATGCGGCCGGTTTCGTCTGGCTCGCCGTCGTCGGGACCGGGCTCGCCTACGTGAACTGGTTCCGGGGCATTCAGTTGCTCCCGGTGGCGGTCGTCAGTTTCCTCGGGTTGCTCAGCCCGCTCGTTGCCACCGCTGCCGGGTGGATCGTTCTCGACCAGAGCCTCACGAATCTGCAGTTCCTCGGCGCCGTCCTCGTCGTGTCGGCGATCCTCCTCACGCAATCCCGCCCGCACCCGGCGGTCGCGGCGCAGGATCAGACTCCGTTGGAGGAACGCTGCAGGTCGACGCATATGACCGTGGCGATCTCGCCGACACGACGACCCGAGGTCGAGCGGTCGGGGGCGTGCGTCACCCGCAGATCGTGAGTGGCCCACGATCGTCGCCGAATCTGTAATCTCACGGATGTCGCCGTCCCTCGGATCGTCGAAGCTGACACCAGCGAGGCGATCGGCGCTACGGCCGGAGAAGGGGAGTGGTATGGCATCAACCGTGGGCATCGACCACGACGCCGCGATGGGGCGGCCGCCGTATCCACCCGAGCCGCCGCTTCGAGCGAAGATCCGCCTGACGAGGACGATTCCTACCGGTGGGGTCATCGGTTCATGTTCGGCCTCCGGTTCGTGGTGGGCAGCGGGTCGATGATCGTGTCGACGGTGACGACCACAAGCGCCGCCGGCGGTCGGCGCAGGGCCCGACCGGCGGTGCGGTCTTCAACGTCATGTGCGACGTGCCCAGGACGCCGGCGTTCCTGAACGGTTGACGGTCAGGACGCGTTGGCGTCCGGGTCCGCAGTGGTCGCTTCGTTGGCGGCGAGGCGCTCCTCGGCGATCGCTTCGATCTTGCGTGCAGCTGCCGGTGCCTGCTCCATCAGCGTGCGGAAGTCCCAGGTGATCAGCGACGCCAGCTTGCACCGGGTGTGAGCGACGACTCGAGCGGTCCGGCGCTTGCCGGTCAGCAAACCGATCTCGCCGCAGATCTCGCCGGGTCCGAGCCGCTGGACCGGGTCGAAGTCGTGGGTGACATCGACCTCGCCGTCGAGCACGACGAAGAACCGGTAGGAGAAGTCCCCCTCCTTGATCAGGCTCGATCCGGCGAGCAACTCGACCTCTTCGAAGAGTGCGGCGCTCCGCTCGAGTTGCTCGTCGGTGAGTCCCTCGAACACGGGGGACACGCGCAGCTTGGAGGCGTCGATCGCCATCGTCATCACCATCTTCTCGTCGCTGGTCGGATGGTGCGACCCTAATCGGTCGTGGCCGACGGGCCCTCGGGCTCGGTGCGGCCGGTGAAATCGTCCATCGTGTGGTAGACGCCGAAGATTCGGTCGGCCAGGAAGTCACGCACGTCGGTCGGGACCACACCCTTGAGGATCTCGCTCAGCTGCACCGTCCTGGGCAGGACGACGAACGCCCGGCCGGCGAGCGTCCCCTTCCACGCCTCGTCGACGACATCGGCGGGGTCGAGGATCGGCAGCAGCGGCGCCGACTTCGCACCCTCGAACATTCCGGTGCGTGTGTAGTACGGGCAGACCGTCGTGACCTTCACGTGGTCGTGGCCCGCTTGCTTGAGCTCGAGGCGCACCGAGTCCGACCATCCGATGACCGCCCATTTCGACGCGGCGTACGCTGCCATCCGCGGGTTGGCCGTGAAGCCCGCCGCAGAGGCCAGGTTGAGCAATCGGCACTCGCTCTGGGCGTCGATCATCGCCGGGAGGAACGCATGGGCCACGTACATCGGGGCCAATGTGTTGACCTCGATCGTCGACGTGGCGTCGCGTCGGAGGTCGGTCTCCCAGAAGTACCGGTTGCCTCGGACGATGCCGGCGTTGTTGACCAGGACGTCGATGCGGCCCAGATCGTCGAGGACCGTGTCGGCGGTCTCTGCGACGACCTCGGCGTCGCTGACGTCGAGCACGTAGCCGCTGACCTCGCTCGATTCGCCGTCGAGTTCGGCGAGCGCATCGTCGAGCGCCGGTTCGTCGACGTCCCAGAGCACGACCGAGGAGGCCCCCTCGGCGATGGCGCGCTCGGCGAACATCCGGCCCATCCCCATCGCCGCGCCGGTGACCAGGACGTTCTTTCCCTCGACCGACTTCATGACGACTCCCTCCTCCCGAGACCAGTGACCGCCGGTTGCTGCCCCGCCCGGGCGGCGAGCGCCGAGGTGCGGACCCGATCGAAGTCCTCGTCGGTGTACGGCCCGTTGACGCCCGAGATCGTGGCCAGCTTCATGCCGTGCTTCAGGCCCAGCTGGTAGATCTCCTTGACCTTCGGCCAGCTGATGTTGCGCCCGACGGTGAAGTTCTCGTAGCGGCCGTCGAGGGCGAGCACGATCGTCTCGGCGAGGCAGGCGAACACGACACCGTCGGGCAGTCCGATGTCCTTCATCCGCACCTCGCCCGGCAGTTCGACCTCACCGGACTCGATCACCAGCACGTCCGGACGTCTGGCGATGTCCTCGGGAGACATGTCGAGCGGTCGTGCGACGTCGGTGATCACGCAGCCCGGCTTGACGCTCATGATGTCGAGCACCTTCTGTCCGGCAGCCGAGGTCGCCGTCACGATCATGTCCATGTCCGACAGCGCAGCCGACGGATCGGTCGCGACGTGCACGACGGCGCGCGGGTCCTCCCGTTCGATCTCCCGCTTGATCTGGAGCAGCTTGGCGGTCTCCGGCGACACGAGCCAGACCTCGTCGGCGGCGAGCGCGAGCAGCCGGGCGCAGACCGAGCCGATCGCTCCCGAGGCGCCGACGACCATTGCCTTGCCGTGGAGGAGTCCGTTCTCGTCGGGTTCGAGGATGCCGAGGCGGCGCACTGCCTCGTGCGCCGCCCACAACGCTCCCGAGGCGCTGTAGCTGTTGCCGGTGGTCACCGGCAGTGTCGCCCTCTTCGCGACGGTGACGCCGGCGTCGCCGACCACCTTCGTGAACGCGCCGAGCCCCATGATCTGTGCGCCGAGGCGACGCGACAGGTCGGCGGCCTCGAGCAGCCGTGAGTACGTGAACTCGGGTGGGTGGGCGAGCATCTCCTTGGGGGTGCCGCCGACGGAGATCAGCCACCCCTCGGCCTCGTCGCCGGTCTCCGACACGATCCCGGTGACGTGGCTGTACACGAAGGGCGGGATGTAGGCCACCGTCTTCTCGACGATGCGGCCCATGCCGGGGAGACGGGCGATCTGCCCCAACGGCTGGACCTGCTTGAAGTACTCGGTCGACAGCGGATGGATGACGAACGAGAAGCGACTCTTGCGACGGCGGCCCCGGGGCCACAGCAGACGCGGTTCGAGCCCGGCGCCCTGGATGAACTGGGCGAGATCGTCGGTCGTCAATTCCTTGCCGGATGGCAGGGTCGCTGCCGTCATCGCCTCGTACATCGCCGGCACGATGACGAAGTCGAATGGTTGGGGAGTGACGTCCACGACGAGATCTGCGCCGAGATCGCTCAGCGCAGCGAGCCGGGCGTCGGAGACCGTGCTCGTGATCACGGCCTTGCCGGCAAGTTGCGGCAGACCGAACCGCATCAGTTCGGAGTACGAGCCGATGAGGACGTCGGCGTCCTTGACCGCGAAGTGGGCGATCTTGTCGCTGATCCAGCCGACGGGGCCGTCGACCTGCTTCTTCAACGTGTGAGGCACCTGGCGCCAGGCGAACTCCCCGATGCCGGCGGTGGTGGCGGTGATCGGATTCGTCTTGACGTGGCCGGGCAGCACGAGATCGTGGTCGGAGGAGTCGAAGATGATGTTGTCGGTGAATTCGCGAAGCACCGCAATGGTGCGCTCGCGGGTGGTCCCCCCGACCACGACCACCCTGGCGTTGGCGAAGTAGCCGGGCATTTCCGCCTCGACTCGCCGGATCGCCCACTCCTGGAAGATGTCGGCGAGGAGTGAGTCGTCGCGGACGGGAACCCGCTGCGTCGTGTGCGTGATCCGCTCCACGTCGTCGATGGAGTTCTCGAGGTGTCCGGCTGCGCGAGCTTCACGGACCCCGCTGACGGCGATCGCGTCGGCTTCCAGCGACCAGCGCCGGACGTGGTCCTCGGCCGCCCGGGCGTCGCCGCTCGTGCCGACGCGGACGAGTCGGAAGTCGCGGCCGCCGAGGCTGACGAGTTCGTCGTAGTCCCACTCGTCGCCCTGGAAGGTGATGTTCACGACCGTGATGGGCTCGTGCTCCCGCTCGGGTGTCGAGTCTCCACGATGTCCGCTCATCTCATCATCGTGATCGTTGTGTACCGGCTGCCACCAGGGTCTTTCGCGCTGTCGCTGATCCGCTCCGACCCGGCCAGAGCGGCAATCACTCGGCTGCTCGGATCGTTGTCGTGCGATGAGCCAATGGACCAGAAAGCGGCGGTTCGCTCATCGCAGACCAGAGCGGGTCGCGTTACGGCAGGGATCAGCGCATCCCGTGGCCCCAGGCGTGGACGATCTCGATGGGCTGGCGGGGCGGTTCGGGCGGCAGGTCGTCGCCGAAGACGCCACGAAGGAGTTCGTGGACCACGGGGTGCAGCCGAGCGTCGACGAATCGCTCGCACTCGTCTTCGCTCTGCCAGACCTCGATGTAGCGCAGGCCACCTTCGGGTCGTTCGATCGCGAGGTGCATCACCAGCCCGTCGGGCAGTTCGTCGCCGATGCCGGATCGGATGCGCTCGTAGACGGTGGCGTCGATGGGGACGTCCTGGATGTATGCGAACACGGCGACCTCTTTCGATCCGAAATGACTTCGTGTGAATTTAATCAAACGATGTGGCTTCGGGTCAATAGGCTTCGGTGTGTGGGCACGACGAAGCGATCCACCTATGACAGCTCCGGTCGCAAGGCGAGTTCGGAGGCGACCCGGCAACGCATCCTCGACCGTGCGCATGCCAGCCTCCTCGAACGCGGCTACCGGGCGACCAAGCTGGCCGACGTCGCTCGCTCCGCCGACGTGCACGTTGCCACGGTGTACGAGCTGGTGGGGCGCAAGCCGGCAATCCTGAGGGAGTTGATCGAGCGGGCCATCTCGGGGGCCGACCGACCCATCCCCGCCGAGCAGCGCGACTACGTCGCGGCAATGCGTGCCGAACCCGACCCGGCGCGCAAGCTGACGATCTACGCGGCGGCGACCACGGCGATCCACGCCCGCATGGCGCCGTTGCTGCTGGCGCTGCGCGACGCCGCCACGACCGAACCCGAGGCGGAGGCGGTGTGGCGTGAGATCAGCGACCGGCGTGCGGCCAACATGCGACTCCTGGCGACCGATCTCGCGTCGGCGCACGGCCTGCGCCCCGGTCTCACCATCGACGAGGTGGCCGACTTCATCTGGGCAACCAACAGCGCCGAGCTCTACGTCCTGCTGACGTCCGAACGAAGGTGGGAGCCCGAGCGCTACGAGCGGTGGCTCGTCGAGCTCTGGCAACGCCATCTCCTTGCCGCATCGACGACCACCTGAGTCGACGGCTCCAGGTGACGACCCGGCGCATGGAGTTCGACTCCTGGATGGCGACGCAGCCGCACGCGACCGTCGCAGCGATGACCATGTGCTCTGGCCGCCGGCCGTGCCGGTGGCGAGGCTGATGGGGTGATCGGAGCTGTCACTGCAGCCATTCGCCGCGGCCTGTTGCCCTTCGTGGCCACCGCCTTGGTCGCCGGAGCCGTCGCCTCGATCGCCGGCGCTGACGATGTGGCTGATGCCCTGTGGTGGGTGGCGTCGGGGGTCGTGGCCGTCGAACTGGTCGTCGTGACGGTCGCACGATTGCGCGAGGGCCGCGTCGCGGTCGATGTCGTGGCACTGGTGGCCCTGGTCGGTGCGATGTCGATGGGCGAGGCGCTCGCCGGGGTGATCTTGGCGCTGATGGTGGCGTCGGGAGATGCGCTCGAGCAGTACGCACATCGTCGAGCCGCTCGGTCGCTGTCCGAGCTGCTGTCGCTCGCTCCGAAAGTGGCCCACCGGCTCGTCGGCGGTTCGTTCGAGACCGTGCCGGTCGACGACGTTGCTCCGGGTGAGGTGCTGCTCGTCAAGCCGGGTGAAGTGGTGCCGGTCGACGGCGCCGTGCTCGAGCCTGCGGTGCTGGACGAGTCGGTGTTGACCGGGGAGGCCCGATCGGTGCAACGCGAGGTGGGCGAGTGGGCGCACAGCGGATCGTTGAATGCGGGAGGAGCGTTCCGCATGTCCGCATCGGCCTCGGCCGGCGAGAGTTCCTATGCGGGGATCGTCAGGCTCGTGAAATCCGCCGGGGTCGGTCGGGCGCCGCTCGTTCGTCTCGCGGACCGGTACGCCGTGCTGTTCGTGCCGGCAGTGTTCCTGATCGCTGGAGCCACGTGGCTCGCCACCGGAGACGCGACGCGGGTACTCGCCGTGCTGGTCGTCGCCACACCGTGCCCGTTGGTGCTCGCAGCCCCCGTTGCCATCGTGTCGGGGATTGCCTGCGCGGCGCGCCACGGGGTCGTCGTCAAGGACGGAGCGGCGCTCGAAGCGATGGCTCAGACGCGCACGGTGCTGTTGGACAAGACCGGCACGCTGACGGCGGGGAGCGCTCGCGTCGCGGCCGTCTTGAGTGCGCCGGACGTCGAGCCCGGAGAGGCGCTCGCATTGGCGGCTTCGGTGGAGCAGGCGTCACCGCACGTGCTGGCAGCCATGCTCGTACGCGAGGCACACGACCGCGAGCTCGTTCTCACGGAACCCACCGAGGTGTTCGAACGGCCGGGCGCCGGTGTCGGCGGCGTCGTCGGGGGACATCGTGTGTTCGTCGGTGCCTTGACGGCGGTCGACGACCCCCTGCGCGCCCCGTGGCTCGTTGCCGGCGAGCGTCGCGCTCGACGGGAGGGCTGCAGCGTCACCGTCGTCGTCGTCGACGGCGAACCGGTGGGCTTGATCCTGTTCACCGACGAGCTGCGCACCGACAGTGCCGCCGCGCTGCGGGCCCTGCGGCGTTCGGGCGTCGACCGGGTGGTGATGGTGACCGGTGACCGGATCGAAGTGGCAGAACCGATCGGCACCTCGCTGGGGATCGAGCAGATCTACGCCGATCGGACACCGGCCGAGAAGCTGGACGTGGTCCGCGCCGAGTCGGCGAATCGGTCGGGGGTCACGGTCATGGTGGGCGACGGCGTCAACGATGCGCCGGCGTTGGCCGCTGCCGATCTCGGCGTGGCGATGGGCGCACGCGGGGCGACGGCGTCGTCAGAGGCCGCCGACGTCGTGCTGATCGTCGACCGGCTCGACCGCCTGGCGGCAGGCGTGGTGATCGCGAAGCGCGCTCGTGCGATCGCCCGGCAGAGCGTGTTGCTCGGCATGGGCTTGTCGCTGCTCGGCATGGGTGCGGCTGCGTTCGGGCTTCTCGCACCGGTCGGCGGCGCCGTCGCACAGGAGGTGATCGACGTCCTGGCGATCGGCACGGCGTTGCGGGCGCTGCGACCGCCGCGGACGTTGTCGCGTGCCGGCACGGTGCCCGAGTCGTGGAGCCACCAGCTCGCCGGCGGCCATGGTCCGCTGCGGCTGGTGCTCGAAGGTCTCCGTTCGGCCGCGCTCGGTCTCGACACCACCGACGACGCAGCGGCACTCGCTTCGCTGCGCGAGGTGGCGACGCGTCTCTCCGATGAGGTGCTTCCGCACGAGCGCGAAGACGAGTCGCACGTGTATCCCGGTGTCGCGGAGCGCCTCGGTGGCAACGATCCGCTGGCGCCCATGAGCCGCACCCATCAGGAAATCTTCCACCTCGCCTCGCTGCTCGATCGGCTCGTCGACGATGCCGCGCTCGACGGGTTCGACGACGAGGACCGCAGCGAAGCGCGCCGGATCCTCTACGCCCTCGATGCGATCTTGCGGTTGCACTTCGCGCAGGAGGAGGAGCTGTTGGCCAGCATCGCTGTCGACGGTGGCTCCGCCCGACGCTCCTCGACCGGGCCACATGCGCGAGCGGGATCGTGACCCGCCGGCTCGCAACCGCCGGTGACCGATCGTCGGATCGCCGGCGACCGCCGCCGGGCCGACCTACTCGGGGGTGAACGAGAGATGCACCGAGTCGCCACTCACTCGTACGATGTCGTCGCTGGCGACATAGAGATGACCCTCGAACAAGCCGTCGCGGTCGACCTTGATGTAGCCGAGCCGCAACAGCCGTTCGCGCTGTTCCTCGGTGACGTCGGGATCGTCGCCCACGAGGCCCTTGACGAGATCTCCGGCGACTCCCTTGTCGTCGCCGGTCGTCTGGCCTTCCGCCGAGGCGGCATCGGGGTCACCGACCTTGAAGTCCTGGACGGTGCCGACCTCATCGCCGTCGGCCCCCACGACATGCATTCCTGTGCGGATCTGATCCATTGCTTCCATGACGTGTCCTCCTCGTCGGGTGTCGTCATCACCTGTCGCAGGACTACCCCCGCCCGCACGGGCCGACACCCAGAACCTGCGTGTGTCGCAGCGGTTCGACGATCAGTGCAGTCCAGCCCGTCGCGGACCGAACACCAGGCGGCTCGGCCAGGTATGGACCCCACTCGTACCGCTCGCTGGCCGCGAACAGGTCGTTGCGGAGTGACCCGTTGTCACGGGCGGCCCAGGAGCTTGCGCATCAGCCGGTCGATGAGCAGCGGTTTGTCGTTGCGCTCACCATCCGCGAGATGCTTGTCGCAGTAGAACTGGTACGGCGGTCTCGGCTCGCCGCAGGTCTGACACCGGTACGACTGTTTGAGCGGGTTCGGGTTCCCCATGTGGCCGCCGAACATGGTGTGGATGGTAGCCGACTCGCTCTGAGGTCATTGCGGGAACACGCCGCGTCGACGTCAGCGGGGGCTCGCAGTCGTCGACCGGCGGCCGAGTGTGTCGGCGGCCGAGTCGACGAACGCCCTCACCAGCGGCCGGTCGTCGTCGGCACGTCGCGCGATGTGGTGCTGTAGCGGTGGCAGGCCATCGAGGCGTCGCCACGTGACTCCGGGACCCGCCGAGGCGACGAGGCCCTCGGTGGCGAAGTAGACGCCGAGTCCGGCTCGGATCGACGCGATGAGTCCCTCGAGTGTGCGGAACTGCGCCACGTACTTGACAGGGGGCCGGCCGTGGCGGAGCGCCGTGCCGCTCCAGTAGTCGCGCCACTCGCGGTCGGCGGTGGGGAAGTCGAAGGTCGGCTCGGCGATGACATCGTCGATCGTCAGCGACTCGGCGCTGGCGAGGTGGTGTCCAGTGGCGAGCGCGACGCCGAGTGGTTCGCTGTACAAGGCGGTGAGGTCGAGGCCTCGGTGGTCGAACGGTCCGTACACGAACGCCACGTCGGCCTGGCCTTCGTGCAGGCCGCCGGTCGGGTCGAGTTGGTCGCCGAAGTTGATCATCACGTCGACGTCGGGGTGTGACTCGCTGAACCGGTCGAGGGCGTGGCTCATCTCGGGGTGATTGACCGCAGCAACGAAGCCGACGGTCAGCGATGTGCGCGTCGCTCCAGCAGCTCGCGTTGCCGCGACAACGGTGTCGGCGTCTGCGAGCAGCAGGCGGGCCTGTCCCAGCAGGACTTCGCCGGCCGTGGTGAGCGACACCGAACGGGTGTTGCGTTCGAGCAGCTTGGCGCCGATGCGGTCCTCGAGCTGGCGGATCTGGGTGCTCAACGCCTGCTGGGCGATGAACAGCCGCTTGGCCGCACGGGTGAAGTTGAGTTCCTCGGCGACCGCCACGAACGCCCGCAGGTGCCGCAGTTCGATGTCCACGGCCCGTCAGGGTAGTGGACCGCTCACAACGCGATGTTGTGGCTGTCACAGCGGATCGCTGCTTCTCTTCCAGCGCAGTCGGCCGGATGATCGAGACACCTGATCAACCGAACCGCCGGCGATGTGCCGGCATCCTGAAAGGAACCATCCGATGACCGCTTACTGCCTGTGGAACGTCCGCGACATCCACGATCACGAAGCCATGGACGACTATGTGGCCCGGGTCGGCGAGACCGTTGCTGCCTTCGGCGGCGAGTACGTCGTGGTCGGTGGGCCGTGGCAGATCGTCGAGGGTGACTGGCGCCCCGCCCACCCCGTACTGATCCGTTTCCCGTCGCTCGACCTCGCCAACGAATGGTACTCGTCGGCGCTGTACGCACCCCTGCGCGATCTCCGTCTCGGGGCCAGCGTGAGCGACGCCGTGTTCTTCGACGGCATTGCCGCGGCCGCCTCTCCCGGGATGCTCCGATCGGTGGACGCACCGCTGGGCGACGTGAGCTTCGACCTCTACCGCGACGTTCACAAGGGCATCCGCCACGGCCTCTTCCACATCACCGAGCGGGCGGGCCACGTCGATCCCCTCGACGACACCGCACACGACCAGGAGCGCTGCCGTATCGAACGCCTCCTGCACCTCCTCGACGTCCACGCCGCCCATGAGGACGAGTATCTCGGTCCGCTGATCACGCGATACCTCCCGGCGCTCGCTGCTCGTCTCGAGCGCGAGCATGCGCATCTCGACGAGCTGACAGCGGAGATCCGACGGCAGCTCACCGCACTCGGATGCGTCACGGGAGACGATCGCCGAATCGGCCAGCACCGTTTGTACCTCACCCTGTCGGAATTCACGGCGGCCTATCTGCAGCACCAGGCGACCGAGGAGGTCGAGGTGTTGCCCGCTCTCAACCGGGCGGCGGAGCTCCACGAGCTCACGGAGGCGAATGGGGAGCTCGTCGCCGCGATCAGTCCCGACGACATCGACGGCTACATGCGCCTGATCGTTGCAGCGGTCAACCCGCACGACCTGGCCGAGTTGTACGCCGCCATGCGAGCCGGTGCGCCCGACGACGCATTCGCCTCCCTGCTCGACCTCGCCCGCTGCGGTCTCGACGAGCGGGCGTACGGCCGGCTCGCCGATGCGCTCGCGAGCACCTGAACCCCCACCCACCGTCGCACTGACCGCCGAGGACAGCGGTGTCCTCAGAGACCGGCGACACCGTGACGTCTGCTCGATGAGGCTGGCCATCTCGGAGGCGGCATCGAAGACGTGCTCCCACCTCGACGTATTCAGCGCTCCCGGATCCGGCTGCCGGCCCCGCCGGAGCGACGGGTGGCGAGGGCGGTGAGTTCGGCGCGGTTCGACAGGCCGAGTTTGGCGAAGATGTGGCTGACGTGGACCTTGACGGTGCCGCGGGCGATGAACATCTGCGCCGCGATCTGCGGGTTGGTGAGCCCTTCGGCCACCAGTTCGACGACGCGTCGTTCGGTGGAGGTGAGGCTCGCCCACCCGGCGTTCGGACGCTTGCGCTGACCGCGGGCGCGTGACACGTACTCGACGGCTTGGTCGAGCCCGAGCGCAGTTCCCTCTGTCCAGTGCTCCTCGGCGATGTCCGCCCCGAGTGACTCGACGAGCGTCGCTCGCCACCGGTTGATCTCGGTGCTGACCGGCGCCGGTGTCGCCATGCCGATCGCTGCTCGCTCGGCTCCGGTAGCGCCGAAACATCGGAGCGCCTCGGCGCCACTGCCGACCGACGCTGCGATGCAACCGAGTTGCTCGATCGTTGCGATGAGGTCGGGACGGCGTTCGGTGCGGGCGAACACCGCGAGCGCCGAATGGGCGAGGCGGTCGGCCGCCTCGACGTCGTCGCGGGCGAGAGCGACACACGATCGTTCGAGGTCGACGACCGCACCGACCCATTCGTTGCCGAGACCGTCGGCCAGCCGGCCCACGTCGTCGAGCAGTGCGTCGGCGCGATCGAGGTCGCCGACGATCCGGTGAGCGGCCGCCAGCGGCATGCCCATCGTGGCGAGGAGATAGGGAATTCCGTGCTCTCGTTGGGCGTCGTAGGCGGGAGCCAGCACGTCGATGGCGGCCTCCGCATCGCCCTGAGCGATCGCCGCCCGGCCCAGGTTGGCGAACAGATCTGCGATCGCCAGCCCCCCGCCTGACGCCGAGGCCCGCTCGAGCAGCGTGGCGCTCTGCAGGCGAGCCTCGTCGTACTGGCCCTCCATGACGTCGACGGCCCAGCGCCACGCCTTGCTCATGCTTCCGGTGACCGGCTCGCCGATGCGGTCACACATCTCGATCGCCGTGTCGAGTTCCGAACGCGCCGTCGACAGCTCTCCTCGCCGGGTGAGGAAGTACCCGCGCAAGCCGTGGTACCAGGCGAGGAAGTACGACGCTTCGAGCGCCGTCGCACGATCGCGCAGCACGTCGAGATCGGCCATTGCGAGGGCATCGTCCTGCGACGCCCAGCCTGCCGCCGTCATCATCTTCGAGCTGTTGAGCACCGCCCAGTCGTCACCGATCCGCATGCCCAGCTCGACACTGCGCTCGAGGCCGGGGCGAGCTCGAGCGGGGTCCATGATCGCAGTTGCGAACCCGATCGTGTTGAGGGCGCGAGCGCGCGTCCAGTCGTCGTCGAACCGCTCGGCTTCCTCCAGCGCCTCGGGCGCCCGCACGCCCATGGTCTCCACATCGCCGCCGTACAGACCGATGTGCGCCGCTCCCCAACACGCACGACCCCGCCACCGGGTCGGCTCGTCGTCGGTCTGGTCGAGCAGGCGTGCGAGCCAGCGGCTTCCCCGGCCAAGGTGACCGCGCAGCTCCCAGAACAGGGTCATCGACGTGGCGAGCCGCAACGCCTGCTCGCGCCGGCCGGTCGCATCAGCGAAGTCGAGTGCGACTTCGAGGTTGTCGTGTTCGAGTTCGAGCATCGCCAACAGCCGGGCGCTGTCGCTGAATGCGATCTTCGGCTCGACCGACTCGACGAGGGCCAGGAAGTATTCGAGGTGGAGTGCGCGAACTCGCTCCGCTTCCCCGGACTCGACGAGCTTGCCGTGGAGGAACTGTCGGACCGACTCCAAGAAGCGGTATCGCACGACCGGATGGGTGTGGTCGGCGCGCACCATCGACTTGTCGACGAGGTGCGTGAGGAGATCGAGGACCGCGTGCGACTCGACGCAGTCGTCGAGCGCGACGGCCTCGGCCGCATCGAGCGTGAAGTCGGACATCACGGCGAGCCGTCGGGCTAGCAGCTGCTCGTCGTGGTCGAGGAGGTCGTAGCTCCAGGCGACCGACGCTTCGAGCGTCTGCTGGCGCGCCAGCGATGTGCGGCTCCCGCCGGTCAGGAGCCGGAATCGATCCTCGAGCGCCGCCTCGATGCCGTTCGGTCCCATCATCCTGACCCGCGCCGCAGCGAGCTCGATCGCCAGCGGGATGCCGTCGAGCCGCTCGACGATCCGGGCGATCGCCTCCAGTTCGTCCTCGCCCGGGTGGAATCTCGGGCCGAACGCTGAGGGCGCGCTGCACGAACAGCTCGACGCCCGCCGCCCGATCGAGCGAGGGAACGCGCCACGTCGTCTCGCCCGTCACACCGAGCGGCTCGCGGCTGGTCGTGAGAACGCGAAGCGTCGGGCAGCTTCGCAACAGCTGGTCGACGAGTGGCCGGACGCCACCCAGCACGTGTTCACAGTTGTCGAGCACGACGAGACCGTCGAACTGGCGGAGGCCCACGGCGAGGGTGTCGACGATCGGGCGCCCGAACTCCTCGCGGAGGCCGAGCACCTGAGCGAACTCCGCAGCGACGCGCTCGGGATCACCGAGCGGTGCGAGCTCGACACACCACACGCCGTCGGGAACACGGCCGACTTCGGCCCACGCCACCTCGTATGCCAGTCGGCTCTTGCCGCATCCGCCCGAGCCCGTGATCGTCAGCAGTCGCTGTGTGCGGACCTCCGAGCGGAGCGAATCGATCTCGGCGCCACGGCCGACGAAACTCGACAACGGCAACGACAGGTTGGTCCGCTGGTCAACCTCGTCGCCGACCGGGTCATCGACGCGATCATCAGGGAGCGTGGCGGCCATGATCGATTCTGACCCGGAGTCGAGCGTCGTGTCCACGACCTGATCGTGCTCGATGTCCGACGCCTGGACATCTGCCACCTGGCATATATGCCACCTGGGAGATGTTCCTCACGGGCCGGGGGTTCATGATCGCTGGCATCGGGTCGCACACCGGCGGCCCCGAGAGAGGAGCAACCCATGACCACCACGATCAGCATCACCGACACCGCCGCTGCCTTCTTCGAGGCCTGCGAATCGGGCCAGGGCTGGGCCGAGTGCGCCCGGTACTGCACCCCCGACGCCGCGTTCTCGGCGCAATCCGAAGCACTCGTCGGGGTCGCCTCGATCGAGGCGTACAGCAACTGGATGCAGGGCCTGCACACCTTCATGAGCGACGTGTCCTACGAGGTGACGGGCTTCGGCACCGACGCCGCACGCAACTGCGTCGTGGTGAGCGCCGTGTTCTCCGGCACCCACAGCGGCGACGGTGGTCCCGTGCCGCCGACCGGCAAGACCACCAACAGCGACTACGCCTACACGCTCCGGTTCGACGACGACAAGATCGCCGAGATGACCAAGATCTGGCACTCCGGCATGGCGATGCAGGAACTCGGCTGGGCGTGACGTCGACGTGAACATGACCACCGCAGAGGCGATGAACCGACGACTCGCCTACGAGTTCGAGGACTACGTCACGATCGACTTGACCTTCAGCTCCGATTCCGAGCTCTACTGGAAGGAACGAGTGTCCGGCGCAGACGCGAACGAGACCATCTCCACGATCCACGTCGACGAGAGCACGACGTTGACGGGATGGGTGGAGCACGACGGGATCATCGTCTCGCTGTGGTCGGACTTCGCGGCGGGTACGACGTACGGATTCCAGTACTTCACCGATGGTTCGATACGCAAGCTCATCGGGACGATCAGGGTCGAGGAGTAGTGCGAAGGCGGTTGTCGTCGGGCCGTCGATGCCGATGTAGCCCGACCCTCGAACGTCCATGTTCTCCCCGATGTGGTGCTCCGACTGGAGGCGACGCTCCGAGCGGCGCCGACAACGGTAGACGTGGCGTGCCACCATGTCACCTGACGTTCGACGATCGAGACAAGGGGTGCCGTTTGGTGATCGCATTCGAACTTGCTGATGCCCGCCGCGATCGGGCGGTGCTGACCGAACTCGACGTGGCCTATCTCGACTGGCTCGATGCGAACATCCAAGAGACCTTCGGGCTCGAACTGCCGGCGCTGTCGGGACAGCCGATCGCCGAGTACGTGGCCGTCACGCTGGACAAGCTCTGCGCGGCGCAACCACCCGAGGGTGTGTTCGACGTCGTGCGTCGCGATCGCCACCAGAATACGATCGCCGTCGTGTTCAACATGACCGACGGGGCGATCGGCAGCGGCGACAGCCAACGACACGACAAATCTCCGGGAGTGGCTGTCTCCGGATGGGGGAAGGAATGATCGAAGGTGGGGGTCTGCTCGATGGGCTGCCCGACGCCGTGCGCCGTGCGCTCGCGGACCGGCTCGAGCCTCGTTCGCTGCATGGCGGCGAGGTGCTGATGCGCGAGGGCGACGAGGCCGACGGCCTCTACCTCGTGCAGGCCGGGCGATTGCGGGCCCTGGTGGGCGACGGCGAAGAGCGGCGGGTGCTCGGTGACATCGGCCGCGGCGAAGTCGTGGGCGAGGCGGCGCTGCTCACCGACCAGCCCCGGTCAGCCACCGTGGTCGCGCTGCGCGACAGCGAGTTGCTCTACCTGTCGATCCAGTCCTTCGAGAAGGTGGTCGCCGAGAATCCCTCGTTCCTGCGAGCGGTGAGCGCACAGGTGGTCAGACGCATGCTCGCCACACAGAGCGGCCCGCTGCCGTCTCGACCGATCACCACGGCCGCCGTCGTACCGCTCCACGCCACGCCGCTGGCCGATGACGGCGCGACCGCGCTGGCCGCAGCCATGGCCGCCGGGGTCGGCCGCGCAGTCGTGGTTCGTTCGCAGGACCGACCAGCCAGCGACAATGCCCGGTGGGTGCAGTCGCTGGAGTCGGAGAACGATCTGGTCGTGTACCGCGGGGAGGCCGGCGACGACGACGCCACCGTCGCCTTCCTGCGCCAAGCCGACGTCGTGGTGCTGGTGGCGGACGCGGACCAGCGTCCGGACCTGACCGCTGCTGAGGCCGCGCTCGCTGCGCACCGCCGGCAGATCGACGTGCCGGTGGAGCTGGTGCTCGTGCACCCGGCCGGTCGCATCGAGCCGCGGGGCACGAGCCGTTGGCTGGAGGGCCGAGACGTGCGCCGACACCACCACGTGCACGCCGGCAGCGATGGCGACGCAGCGCGGGTGGCTCGGTTGTTGACGAACCGCGGTATCGGGTTGGTGCTCTCCGGCGGCGGCGCTCGGAGCATGGCCGAGATCGGCGTGGTGCGAGCGATGGGCGAACTCGGGATCCCGATCGACGCCGTCGGCGGCACCAGCGCCGGCGCACTCGTCGCTGGTTCTGTCGCGCGTGGGTGGCCCGTCGAGCAGGTCCGAGACGTCCTCTACGACGGCATGGTCGCCCAGGGAAGCCCGATCGATCCCACCGTCCCGCTCACCTCGCTGGCCGCTGGCGGACGCATGACCGAGCGGCTGCGAATGGCTGCCGGCGACGTCGACATCGAGGACCTCTGGCTGCCGTATTACTGTGTGTCGACGAACCTCTCCCACAACCGGGCCGAGGTCCACCGCCGGGGCCGGGGCTGGCGGGCCGTTCGGGCGAGCATGTCCATCCCGGGCGTGTTCCCACCGGTGGCCGAGGGCGGCGACGTGCTGGTCGACGGCGGACTGATCGACAACATGCCGGTGGCTGAGATGCGCCGAGCCCACGAGGGCATCACCGTGATCGCCGTCGATGTCGGCGTACAACGGGGCTTGAGCGCGGACGACCTCCCCGAATCCACGGTGCTTCACGGCTGGCGGCTGGTGTTGGATCGGCTCCACCCTCGTCGCCGGTCGCCGAAGGTGGTCGGGATCCTGACGATCCTGGCCCGGCTCACCGAGCTCGGCGGCAGCAGCCGTTCGACCGAGATGCCCGACGTGCTCGTTCGACCGGACGTCGAGCGGTTCGCGATGCTCGACTTCAGCCGCTTCGACGAGCTGGTCGAACAGGGCTATCGCGAGGCGCTGGTGACGCTCGGCGAATGGTGGGGCGCTCGTGCGGCCTGAGCGCAATCTCGTCTGGCTGGCCCGGATCTCTCGGGTGCTCACCGCGCCCTTCGTGCGATACGACATTCGCGGCGGCCGGTGTGCCACCGAGCTCAGCGTCGGCGTCATTGCGGTGAACCACCGCAGCATGTTCGACGTCGTCGCCGGGCTGGTCTGCTTGCACCACTTCGGGCACCACCCCAGGTTGCTGATCGAGCGCAAGTACGTGGAGGGTTGGTGGACGGCGCCGTTCGCCCGGGCGATCGGTGCGATCCCGGTCGACCGCATCAAGGGTGGCGGCACGTCGGTGGAGGCGGCGCTGTCCGCACTGCGCGACGGCATCCCGATCGTCATGCTGCCCGAGGGGAAGCTCCACCACGATCCGCACGACCCGCGCTCCATGGGTCCGACCCGTACCGGCGTCTCGCGCCTCGCTGTCGGCGCCCAGGTTCCTGTCGTGGCCGCTGCGCTGGGCGGCACGGCCGAGGTGATGCCTCCCCATGCCCGCCTGCCGCGCTTGAACCCGTTGCGCCGCAAGCAGGTGATCTGCAACGTCGCGGATGAGCCGATCTGGCTCACCGGCGATGATCACCGGGCCAACACCGACCGGGTCATGGCCGCCGTGCAGCGGCTCTTGATCCTGCCGTCGGAGACGTGACGATGGCGGTGGGCGAGGACGTTTCGTGGCAGGACGTGGTGGCGATCGACGAGGCGGCGCTCCGGCCCGTGGTCGATGCTGCTGTCGGTCGAACCTCGGATTCGTTGGGGTCGTGGTCGGAGGAGATCGTCACCGGCGGTGGTGGTCGTAGCCCGGGGATCCGCCGGTTCACCGGTACGGGCCGATCGGCGTCAGGTGAGGTGCACTGGTCGGTTGTCCTCAAGTGCCTTGCGCGTCCCAATGGAGGCGATGAGCCGGACAGCTGGAACTCCTGGCGGCGCGAAGCCGACGCGTACGAATCCGGTTTCCTCGATGCTCTGCCCGGCGGCGCTGTCGCTCCACGCTGCTTCGCCGTCGAGGAGTTCGCTCCCGGGCTGGTCGGGTTGTGGCTCGAGGATCTCGGACGGCCTGACGGGTGGCCGTCGCGAACCCGCCGTGGCGATGATGTTCCCGCCGGATCACGTCGCGGCGATCGTCGAACTCTGGGAAACGCGAAATCGCCGATTCGATGTGCTCTCGGCGCTGCCACAGGGCATCTGCCACATGGATGCGCATCGCCGCAACCTGTTCCCACCGGTCGAGCACGACGGTGAACAGCGATGCACGATGATCGATTGGGCGTTCACCGGGCCGGGCGCTCTCGGTGAGGAACTCGCACCGTTGGTGATCGCAACGGCGGCGTTCTCCGGCATGGACGTCGACGAGAGCCTCGCCCTCGAGGACGTCGTGTTCGACGCCTACCTCGAGGGCCTGTCAGCGGCGGTGTTCTCACTCTGCGACGAAGCAGACCACCTGATCGACGAGTTGGGCTTCTGACACCGCTGGGAGCGGATGTCACTCGACGATCGGCGCCGGGCGTCACTGCCGGCGTCGAGCGGGTTGGAACAGACGTTCCGCCCACCACCATGCGTTAGGGTTCGACGATCCACTCGCTCTACGTGGCGAGTTCGACACAAGGGGGAGAAGCATCATCATGCGAACCAGGAGACTGCTCGCCGTATCAGCGGCGATCGCACTCGTCGTCGCAGCCTGTGGCAGCGACGACGACTCGGGGGCCACCACACCCGACGCGACCGACGGCACCACGTCGGAGACGACCGAGGCCACCGACGGCACCGACTCGTCGGCGGAGACCACCGCACCCGCCGAGCCGAACGCCGACTTCGAGACCATGTCGGTCTCGGCGCCGGACTGTGACTACGGCGGCGTGTTCAAGACCATCGAATCGCTCGACGAACTCACCGTCCAGTTCACGCTGTGCCAGCCGGACGTCGCCTTCGAATCGAAGGTTGCCTTCTCGGCGTTCGGCATCTTCCCGGACGAAGTCCTCGAGGAGACCGGCGGCGGTGGCCCCGAGCTGTTCGAGAATCCGGTCGGAACCGGGCCGTACCAGCTCGAGGAGTGGGACCGTGGCAACCAGCTGGTCATGAGCGCCAACCCCGACTACTGGGGCGATGCACCCGAAGCCGACACGCTCGTGTTCCGGTGGAGCGAAGAGGCCGCCCAGCGTCTCGTCGAACTGCAGGCCGGCACCGTCGACGGCATCGACAACCCGGGCCGCGACGACTTCGAGGTGATCGCCAACGATTCGAATCTCCAGTTGCTCGAGCGCGAAGGCACCAACGTCTTCTACCTCGGCTTCAACCGTGACATCGCACCGTTCGACAACGAACAGGTCCGCCAGGCGATCGGTATGGGCCTCGACCGCCAACGGATCGTCGATGCGTTCTATCCGCCGGGCTCGACCGTCGCCGATCAGTTCCTGCCGATGTCGATCTTCGGCTACACCGAGGAACCGGTCTGGTACGACTACGACCCCGACGCCGCCAAGGCGATGCTGGCCGAGGCCGGCTTCCCCGACGGTTTCGAGATGACGCTCAGCTATCGCGACGTCGTGCGGTCCTATCTGCCATCGCCCAGCACGGTGGCCGTCGACATCCAGGACCAGCTGGCGCAGCTCGGCATCACGGTCAACATCGAGGTCATGGAATCCGGCGCCTTCATCGATGCGGCCAACGCCGGCGAACTGCCGGCGTACCTCCTCGGCTGGGGCGCCGACTATCCCGACGCCACCAACTTCCTCGACTTCCACTTCGGTGCCGGCGCATCGCCGCAGTTCGGTGCCGGATTCGAGGACATCCAGGCGTTGTTGACCGAGGCCGGCCAGATCGCCGACCAGGATGCCCGCCTTGCCATCTACGAGGAGGCGACCGGCCTGATCAAGGAGCACGTGCCGATGGTGCCGATCGCTCACGGTGGTTCGGGCACGGCCTACATCGCCGACGTCACCAACGCCCAGGCGAGCCCGCTCGGCAACGAGCGGTTCTCGGTGATGGACCCGGGTGGCCGCGACACGTTCGTGTGGATGCAGAACGCCGAGCCGATCGGCCTGTACTGCGCGGACGAGACCGACGGTGAGTCGCTTCGTGCGTGTGAGCAGATCAACGAATCGCTGCTCGCCTACGAGGTCGGCGGCACGGCCGTCGAACCGGCGCTGGCCGAGTCGTGGGAGTCGAACGAGGACGGAACCGTCTGGACCTTCAATCTCCGTCCGGGCGTCACGTTCCACAACGGCAACCCGCTCGACGCCAACGACGTCGTCACGACCTTCGTGGCGCAGTGGGACGCATCGAGCCCGCTCCACACCGGTCGCGTGGGCGACTTCACCTACTTCGGCGCCGACTTCGGTGCGTTCCTGAACGCTCCGGAGGACGAGGGCTGATCGACGTGGCAACGTGGGGACGGGTCGTCGTGTACGGCGACCCGTCCCCCGTCGCACCGTCACCTGGGGCCGTTGCGTGGGCAGATTCGTAGCGCGTCGGCTGCTGACGGCGATCCCGGTGCTGATCGGGATCCTCGCCGTCGTGTTCGTCATCGCGCGCCTGATCCCTGGTGATCCGTGCCGGGCGGCGCTCGGCGAGCGGGCGACCGACGAGATCTGCGACGCCTACAACGAGCGTTACGGCCTGAACCGGTCGATCTTCGCCCAGTTCGTCATCTACATGGGCGACGTGCTCCACGGCGACCTCGGCGAGTCGTTCCGTTTCAACAAGCCGGTCACCGATCTGATGATCGAACGGCTACCCACGACGATCGAACTGGCGGTGGCCGCGCTGACGATCGCCGTCATCGTCGGCATCCCGCTCGGCGTGATCTCCGCCTATCGCCACAACTCCAAGGTCGACGTGGCCACGATGGTGGGTGCCAACGTCGGCGTGTCGATGCCGGTGTTCTGGCTGGGCCTGATGTTGCAGTTCCTGTTCGCGGTGAAACTGAAGAACACGTTCTTGGCCCTGCCGCCGTCGGGACGGCTCGACGCCGGACTGATCCCCGAGCCGTTCTACGAGAAATGGGGCCTGCCGGAGAACGGCATCTTCGAGTTCATCGCCAACCTCGAGTTGGTCAACGCCGTGCTGACGCTCGACTGGGAGGTGTTCTGGAGTGCATTCACCCACCTGATCCTGCCGGCCGTCGCACTCGCCACGATCCCATTGGCGGTCATCGCCCGCATGACGCGGTCGTCGCTGCTCGACGTGCTCGGGCTCGACTACGTGCGCACCAGCCGCGCCAAGGGCCAGAAGGAACGACTGGTCGTCCTACGCCATGGGTTGCGCAACGCGATGCTGCCGGTGATCACGGTGATCGGTCTGTCCCTGGGCGCGCTGGCGGGCGGTGCGATCCTCACCGAGACGATCTTCAACCTGAGCGGCGTGGGCAAGACACTGTTCGACGCGATCGAGTCACGCGACTACACGGTGGTCCAGGGGTTCACGCTGGTGATCGCCGTCGCGTTCGTGCTCGTCAACCTCGCGGTCGACGTCGCCTACACCTATCTCGACCCGCGACTGAGGACGTCCTATGGCTGAGCCGAGCCCTGCGATCGACGTCGCCGCCACGGACGGGCCGAGCGAGGTGCAGCAGGAACTGCGCCGTGCCCGCTCGGCCTCCGGTCGGTGGCACCGGCGCCGGCCCGATCCGATGATGGTGCAGCCCGCACACGGCCTGTGGGGCAATGCGCTGCGCCAGCTGCTGCGAAAGAAGTCCGCGATCGTCGGGCTGGCGATGCTCAGCGTGCTCGTCTTCACAGCGGCGTTCGCGCCGCTGCTCGCACCGTTCGACCCCAACGAGGTGCTCCTCGGCCAAGGGGTCACGCCTCGCGACCCGCCGTGCGTCCACCTGTTCGGCTGCGACAGTGCGACGCCTCAACACATCCTCGGTACCGACGGCAACGGCCGCGACGTGCTCAGCCGGATCATCTTCGGCGCCCGCGTGTCGTTGGCGGCCGGTCTTGGCGCCGTCGTGTTCGCGGTCGTCATCGGCACGCTGATCGGGTTGATCGCCGGCTACTTCGGCAAGTGGTTCGACACGGTGTCGATGCGGTTCATGGACGTGCTGCTCGCGTTTCCGTCGTTGCTGCTCGCGATCTTCGTCGTCACCGTGTTCGGGCCGGGTCTGGTCAATGCGATCTTCGCGATCGCGATCGTGTCGATCCCGATCTACGCCCGCGTGGTTCGTGCAAGCGTGTTGTCGGTCCGCGAAGCCGACTTCGTCACCGCGGACATCGCCCTCGGCGTCTCGACGCCGCGCCTCATCTGGCACAGGGTGCTGCCGAACTCGCTGACCCCGTTGATCGTCCAGGCGACCCTCGGCGTGGCCACCGCCGTGCTCGAGATCGCCGCGTTGTCGTTCCTCGGCTTGGGGGTGCAGCCACCGACGGCCGAATGGGGATCGATGTTGGCCGCCGAGCGCAACCAGGTGTTCACCGCACCGCACCTCGTGTTCTTCCCCGGCATCGCGATCATGTGGAACGTGCTCGCGTTCAACCTGCTCGGCGACGGTCTGCGGGACGCTCTCGACCCGAGGCTCAACCGATGACGGCCGAGACATCCGCCGGTGACGCCACCGCCGTTGCCCCGGTCGAGTCCGACGAAGCCCCGCTGCTCGAGATCCGCGGGCTCCGGACCTACTTCTTCACTCGAGACGGGACGGTCCAAGCGGTCGACGGCGTCGATCTGGAGGTGCGGCGCGGCGAGGTCCTCGGCCTGGTGGGCGAATCCGGGTGCGGCAAGTCGGTCACCTCGCTGTCGGTGCTGCGATTGATCAGCGAGCCGGGACGCATCGTCGACGGTGAGATCATGTTCAAGGGCGAGAACCTCGCCGACAAGTCGTCGGCGGAACTGCGTGCCATCCGTGGCGATCAGATCTCGATGATCTTCCAGCAACCCAACGCATCGCTCAACCCGGTGTTCACGGCCGGCGTGCAGATCTCGGAGGTGTTCGAGATCCACGAGGGACTCAAGCGCAAGGTCGGCATGCAACGCGCGGTCGAAGCGTTGCGGCGCGTCGGTATTCCGAGCCCCGAACAGCGTGCACAGGCCTACCCCCACCAGCTCTCCGGCGGCATGGCGCAGCGCGTCATGATCGCCATGGCACTCGCATCGGGGCCTGAACTGCTGATCGCCGACGAACCGACGACAGCGCTCGACGTGACGATCCAGGCGCAGATCCTCGAGCTGATGTCCCAGTTGCAGCGCGAACTGGGGATGGCGATCGTGCTGATCACCCACGATCTCGGCGTCGTCGCCGAGACCGCCGATCGTGTGGCGGTGATGTACGCCGGCCAGATCGTCGAGCAGGCGTCGACGATCGATCTGTTCGCCGATCCCAAGCATCCGTACACGATCGGTCTGCTCGGCTCGATCCCGGTCGCCGGCGCTCGTCGCGAGCGACTCGACGTCATTCCCGGCCAGGTGCCGAACCTGATCGATCCGCCGCCGGGATGCCGCTTCGCGAGTCGATGCCAGGCCCGCATCGAGAACGATCTCGAGGTGTGCTGGGAACGGCTGCCCGACCTGATCGAGGTCGAACCCGGCCACATGGTGCGTTGCTGGCTCCACCAGGATCCCGACGCATGACCGCCGTCGATGCGCTGTCGGTGACCGAGCACGAACCGCTGGTGCGCCTGCGTGGTGTCGAGCGCCGCTACCCGATCACCTCGGGTGCCCTGCAGAAGGTCGTCGGCCACGTCCACGCCGTCGACGGCGTCGACCTCGACATCTGGGAAGGAGAGGCACTCGGGTTGGTCGGCGAATCCGGATCGGGCAAGTCGACGCTCGGGCGCGTACTGCTGCGGCTCGAACCACCCGACGCCGGCACGATCACCTTCGACGGGCGCGACATCACCGAACTCTCGATGCGTGAACTGCGCGCTCGTCGCTCGGAGATGCAACTGATCTTCCAGGATCCGTTCTCGTCGCTCGATCCGCGCACGACGGTCGCCGAGTCGATCATGGAGGGTCTGCGCGCCCAGGGGGTCGGAAAGAAGCAACGGTTGCAGCGCCTCGACGAGGTGCTCGAACTCGTCGGGCTCGAGAAGTACCACGCCCGACGGTTCCCGCACGAGTTCTCCGGTGGCCAACGCCAGCGGATCGGCATCGCCCGCGCGCTGGCGGTCAATCCGCGGTTGCTCGTGCTCGACGAGCCGGTGTCGGCGCTCGACGTGTCGATCCAGTCGCAGATCCTCAACCTGCTGAAGGACCTCCAGCAGGAACTCAACCTGACGCTGTTGTTCATCGCTCACGACCTCAGCGTCGTCGAGCACGTGTGCCAGCGGATCGCCGTGATGTACCTCGGCCGGATCGTCGAGATCTCGCAACGCGACGGCTTGTTCGACGATCCGACGCACCCGTACACCGAGGCGTTGCTGTCGGCCATCCCGATTCCCGACCCGACGCGCAAGCGCGAACGGATTCTGCTGCAGGGTGATCCGCCGAGCCCGTCGATGCCTCCGAGCGGCTGCCGATTCCACACGCGATGCCCGATCGTGCAGCTCGGTCGGTGCGACGTCACCGAGCCCGAGTTGCGAGCCGTCGACGGCGACCCCGACCACGTCGCCGCCTGTCTCCTGCGGACCTGACGGACCCGTTCGCGGGGTTTCGGGCGTCGACGTCGGCGCAGTCAGGAGGTGCGATGCAGTACGCCGTCGACGATGGCGATCGAGTCGACGGTCACGTCGCCGTCACGGATGTCGACCGAGAGCCGGTGACCGCCGACGACGAGGCCGTCACACGAGAAGTTGCGAACGAGTGCCCCGCCGGGATCGATGCTGATCGCTCCGCTCGAGACGTCGGCGTCGAGGCCGAGGTTCGCTCGCAGCGTGAGCAGGACCGAGCCCGCAGCCCAGGCCTGCGGCGAGCACGAGCCCGGGTACTGCACCGGGACGGGGACCCGACGCCGGGAAATCCCGGAGAAGAGCTCCGGGAGACGGCCACCGAAGTACATCGCTGCATCGAGCAGGCCATCGGTGAGGAGGTCGACGACGTCCCAGCGGCCGTACCGAGCGGCCCCGGCGATCGTGATCGCCGTGTCGTGGGGCCACACCGAGCCGTTGTGGTAGCTCAGGGGGTCGTAGGCGCCCATCGACGTCCCGAGCGTTCGTACGCCCCAGCCGCTCCACAGTTCCTGACCCGTCACGGCATCGAGGTAGCGCTCCGCGTGCTCGGCTGAAGCGATGCCCGTCCACAGGGCGTGGCCGGGGTTCGATCCGAGCGAATCGATGCGTCGCCCCGAACCGTCCAACGCCTCGACGTAGAAGCCGCGGTCGTCCCAGAAGGCATCGTCGAAGCGCTCGCGCAACGCAGCGGCCTGGCGGCGGCAGCGGCGTGCGTCATCGCTCCGTTCGGCGACGTCGTAGATGTCGGCGGCGCCGAGCAGCGCCGCATGGGTGTAGCCCTGGACCTCGACGAGCGCGATCGGTGCCCGGGGGAGCGAACCGTCCGCGAACGTGACACCGTCCCACGAGTCCTTCCACCCCTGATTGGTGAGACCGAGTTCGTCGTGCGGCGCGTAGTCGACGAACCCGTCACCGTCACTGTCGCCGACGTCGTCGATCCAGCCGAGCGCGGCGTCGATCGCCGGCAACAGCCAGCGATGGTCGCCGGGCGCGAGGGCACCCCAGCGCATGGCTTCTGCGGCGACGAGCACGAACAGCGGGGTCGCGTCGACGGTGCCGTAGTAGCGAGAGCGCGTGCGGAACGGTCCGGTGCCACCGTGCGAGCGCAGCTCGTGGAGGATCTTGCCGGGCTCCTCGCCGGAGCCCGGATCGGTGGTGCGGCCCTGCAGCTCGGCGAGCTCACGCAGCACCCCGCGGGCCAACTCGGGGGCGAACGGAAGGGCCATGTAGGACGTGAGCAACGAGTCGCGTCCGAACAACGTCATGTACCACGGTGCCCCGGCGGCCACGACCACTCGGTCGGGATGCTCGGCGTCGAAGATCCGCAGCGAGGCAAGGTCGTCGAGCGACCTGTGTGTGGCGAGCGCGAGCCGAGGATCCGGTGACACGACCGACGCCACTCGCTCCTCCCACGCCCGGTAGCGCTCGTGCGAGGCGTCGTCGATCGCATGCGTGTCGTCGCCGTCCGCTGACCAGTCGTCTGCGTCGGCATCGTCGTCGGTGACGTCGACGGTGATCCGTGCCACGCGGCGCTCGTGAGGACCGATGGTGAAGCGCCATCTCCACCCCTCGTCGCCCACGCTCGACGCCTGGGGACGGAGCACGATCGTCGTGCGCACGATGGCGTCGGGGCACTCGAGGGCCAGCCCCCGCTCGGTCGGTGCGACCGTCGCATGGGCGCCGCTCGACCGCCCCGCCTTGACGTCGAAGAGGTGCCCGAAGTCGGCGCCGACCGACATCGACACCTCCAGCTCCTGAGCGTCAGATCCGGAGTTGTTGATCTCGACCACCTCGCGCATCCCCAGCCCGACCCATCGCCGCCTGATGATCAGCAGCGGCAGGGGCCGTCCGCCGAAGTCGTGGAGGCGTGCGACGAAGACGGCGTGGAACGGCGTCGGGGTGGTCGAGGCGAGCCGGCGCAGCTCGTAGCCGGCGACGCTCATCGCCCAACAGTCCAGGTACCGGCGATCGTGGTGGATCAGGCCGTGCACCGCACCGGGAACCATGTCGCCCGCCGCATCGCAGATCGCGAAATCGCGGCCCGACACCAGGGTGACCGAACCCGTGTCCACCGCCGGCACGCTCCAGTCGTCGACGTTCATCGATTCGCTCACCGGACGTGCACCCGGTCATTCGTGTTCACAGCGCCTCCAAGGCAGCGGTGCAGGGCTTCAACGGACGCTGCGATCCGAGCAGCTGGCGATACGCATCGAGATGGCGGCGGACCATCAACGCCGTACTGAACCGCCGGGCGACGTCGCTCCGGCAGCGCTGGCGGTCGATGCGCTCGACCGCCCGGACGGCATCGACCAGCGCAGCGTCATCCGCGCAGACCAGGCCGGTGTGCCCATGGGCGACGATCTCGGGGGCGGCGCCGTACGGGGTCGTGATCACCGGTGTGCCGGCGGCGAGCGCCTCGATCATGACCAGACCGAACGGTTCTGGCCATCGGATCGGATTCAGCAGTGCCGTGGCACCGCCGATGAGCCGGTACTTGTCTGCGCCGCCGACTTCGCCCACGTACTCGATGCCGTCGACGCACCGGTGTGCGATCTCGCGCTCGAAGTACCGCAGCTCGTCGGCATCGCTGGTCTTCGATGCGATCACCAGGCGGGAGTCGGTCGCCCGGGCGATGTCGATGGCCTCGGACACACCCTTGCCGGGATTCATCCGCCCGAGGAACAGCAGGTACTGACCTCGGTCGTCGCCCAGCCCGTCACCGACGCTGATCTCGTCGACGTCGATGCCGTGGTGGATGACGTGGGAGACTCGGATCCCCAGCCGGCGTGCCATCGCGGCCTGACTGCGCGAGATGGCGATGATCGGGATCGTTGCGGGAGTGTGTCGGTAGATCGTGGCGAGTTCCGCATTCTCGAACGGACCGTGGTTCGTCGTGACCACCGGCATCGCGACGTGGGGGAGCAGTGGTCCGACGAGCGAATGGTCGTGGACGACGTCGCAACCTTGCTCAGCGAACCACTCGTAGCCTTCGATCGCCTGGCGGAGTTCCAGGACGGCGGTGCCCATGGCGTCGCGGCACGAGACGTCGAAGGCCCAGCCGCGAGGCACCGGGCACGTGGCGTCACCGGTGGTCCACAGACGCACGTCGTGCCCGGCATCCTGCAGGCCCCGGGCGAGTCGGTCCACGACGCTCTCGGTGCCGCCGTAACCGGACGGAGGTACCGGCACCCACGGCGGTGTGAGCAGACCGATCCGCAGCCGCCGTGACGCGTGGTCGACATCCGCCACGGTCGCCCGCAACGACAGGGGATGTCTCGAGCCGCCCGATGAAACTGCCGTCATCGTGTTCTCCTTGCTCGAAGGATTCGAGGCGTCGGTCGACGCTCGGCCCACTTCCAGCATGCGCGCCGGTCGCCGGCTCCAAACCGGGGCCTTCGACAGGCGCGTTGACCCGACGCTACGTTTCGCACCATGAGCCGTCAACTGATCCGCTACGACGTCGAGGGAAAGGTCGGCGTCGTCACGATCGACCGACCGGAGAAGCGCAACGCCATGACCTATGCGATGCTCGGCGACTTCATCGAGACCGTCGCTCGTGCCGACGACGATCCGGCGACGGCGGTGTTGCTGATCACCGGGGTGCCCGGAGCGTTCTGTGCAGGCACCGACCTCGCCGACCTGGCCACCGTGCCCGGCGAGGTGCGCGGCCTGCGCGGCGAGGCGGAGGAGCGTCACAAGTGGTGGCCGATCGCCCAGGCCCGCAAGCCCACGATCGGCGCCATCGACGGGCCGGCGGTCGGCATGGGCGCCGAGTTCTCCTCGCAGTGCGACCTGCGCCTCGCCAGCACCGACGCTCGCTTCGCCTGGAACTTCGTGCATCGGGGCCTCGTTCCCGACACGGGTGCGGGCACCTGGCTGCTGCCGCGCATCGTCGGTCTGCAACCGGCATTGCGCCTGCTGTACACCGGCGAGATGATCGACGCTGCCGAGGCGCTGCGGCTCGGGTACGTGCTCGACGTCGTGCCGAGCGCCGACCTTCTGCCTCGTGCGATGGAACTGGCAAACGCAATCGCTGCGGGATCGCCGCACAGCCTCGGGCTCGTCAAGTCACTGGTGCACGAGGGGTTGACCGCACCGATCGGCGAGCACATGGCGCGACACACCGCCGCACTTGCAGCATGCTTCAAGAGCGACGATCACCGCGAGGGCGTCGCCGCCTTCCTCGAGCGCCGTCCCGCACAATTCACCGGCACCTGACGACGATCGCCGGCGTCGCCCGTTCGGTCCGGTTGCGATGAGCGAACGGACGGTATTCGGTCGGTTGGCTCATCGCAGGGGTGGAGTAGTCGGTTGCGATGAGCGAACGGACGGTATTCGGTCGGTTGGCTCATCGCAGGGGTGGAGTAGTCGGTTGCGATGAGCGAACGGACGGTATTCGGTCGGTTGGCTCATCGGTGGGGCGGAGCGGATGGCTGGTGATACTGGTCGGGATGGTTCGGTGGCGGTCGAGTTCGGCGGTGGTCCTGCTGGCGCTGGCGGGTGCGGCGTGTGCTGGTGGCGACGGCGAGGGGAAGACCGCTGAAGCCGAGCAGCGGGTGTCGGAGCGTCTGATCACGGCGGATCTCCTCGGCGCTGGGTGGGCCGCCATCGACACGCCCCAGCCGCTGGCGACGAAGGCGTCGCTCGACCCGCCGTGTCCGGTGGAACTCGGCGCCGTCGATTTCGTCGTCGATGCGATCGCCGCCGTCGAGATCGGCAACGTGGCCGAACGAATCGGTCTCAACCACACCGTTGCGGAACTGTCCGGGGACCCGTCGGCACCGATGATCGTCCGCGATGCCTGGGCCGCGATGGACTGCCATGGCGCCGACTTCGACGTCGCCGACTTCGACGTCGCCGACGTGGACGGTGTCGCCGACGGTGTCGTCGGGGTGCAGTTCACGGCTCGGTCGGGTCCGCTCGTACAGGTCGCACTGGTCCGCGCCACCGGCGACCAGGTCGCCTATCTCGTCGTGAGTGGCGAGGGCGGGGCGCCGCTCGACGTGGCGCGCGAACTGGCCGCCGATTTCTGAGAGCGTCACGTGCCGGTACGGTGACGCAATGGAGTCGTTCACCGACGATGAACTCGCCGAACTCGCGCTGGCGGCAGATCCCGATGAGCCGATCGCCGACGATGCGGTGCCGTTCGGATCACCGACCGAGGACCGCGGCCTGCTCCCGGAGTGGTACATGCCCGTGCCGTCATCGGTGCGCCGCACCCGGCCACGTGTGATCGCGGTGTCGGCGATCATCGCCGCGTTGGTCGTGGTCAACGGCGCAGGCCTCTGCGTGACCTACGGGCTCCCCGAAATCGCCTGGTGACGCCGACCGGCAGGTCGAACTGCCACGTCGCGCCCGGTTGGAGGTGACGGCGGCGTCGGTCTCAGCCCCAACCGCAGGGATCGTTCCAGCGCACGACGACCTGGTTCTCGCGCTCCCAGCCCAGGATCGAGATCGTCGCGGTGTCGAGCGAGAACCGGCGCCCCTCGACGGCATCGAGGCCGAGCCAGCGGGCACCGAGGACCCGCAGCAGGTGGGCGTGGGCGACCAGCGCGATGGTGCCGTCGAGCTCGGTCAACCGGCCGAGGAGTCCGTCGACCCGAGCGCCGACCGCATCGATCGATTCGCCGCCGTCGATCGGATGGGTCCACACCGACCAGCCGGGCTCGGTCTCACGGATCGTCGCCGTGGTGATCCCCTCGTAGCGACCGTAGTCCCATTCGATCAGATCGCGCTCCTCGACGGGATCGAGACCGACGAGCCGGGCGGTCTCCCACGCGCGCGACAGTGGGCTCGAGAACACGTGACCGAACTCGAACGATTCGACGGCGGATGCGATGTGGCGAGCCTGTGAGCGGCCGTGTTCGGTCAGTGGTACGTCGGTTCGTCCGGTGTGGCGGCGTTCACGACTCCATTCGGTTTCGCCGTGTCGGATCAGTACGAGGTCGGGTCGAGTGGTCGAGTTCCCCATCGTCCCAGTCTGCCGTCGTCGAGCGGCGCCCGGCAGCGTGCGCCACCGCGGACCGCGTCGAAGGGGTGGGCCGAGGGCCCACCCCTTCGCTCGGGAGTCCCGTCATCGTGGACTGCGACGCATTCGTCAGAGCTGTCGGGGCTGACGTCGTCGTCCGACCAGCATGAGTCCTGCGCCCGTGGCGACCAGGATCATGGCGATGATGGCGAGCGCGGTCTCGCTCCCCGTCGTGGGCAGCGAGGTCTGAGCCCCCACGCCGGTCGCCGTAGCGGGTGCCGCCGGTGTCACCGGCGCCGCTGGGGCGGTCGGGGTCGTCGGAGGCACGACCTCCGGGGTCGGCGGCAGGACTTCGGGCGGCAGGACTTCGGGTGTGGGAGGCAACGACTCCTGCTGCGTGAACGCATTGGTGACGGTGGCCGTGGCGGTTCCACCCGGCGTCACGGTGACGGTCGCAGGCTCGATCGTCACGACGTACTCGCTGGCGGGGTCGTCCTCGATCACCTCGTAGGTGCCCGGGGCGAGACGGTCGAACGTCAGCATGCCCTGGCCGACGATCGTCGCGCAGTGCTGTGTCGACGCAGCGTCAGGACCCTGCACGCAGATCCGATAGGTCCCATCGGTCGGTGCGCCGTCGCCCGTGACCACCTTGGTCACCTCGACTTCACCGAACTCGGTGCGCTGTGGAATCCACCTGTTGGTCACGGTCGCCGTTGCCGTCTTGTTCGATGCGATCGTGACGGTGGCACCGGACCCTGCGACCTCGAAGTCCGCTCCGGGATCGGATTCGGTCAGCACGTAGTCGCCTGGGCTCAGCTTCTCGAACGTCGTCGTGCCGTTGCCGAGGACCGTCTGGCAGATCTGGTCGCCGTCGACGACCGGGGTCACGCAGAACTCGAACTCGTAGTCCTCGGGCGTGTCGGTTCCGTTGACGACCTTGGTCACCACGAGCTGTCCCGGTGCGGGCGGGTCGTTCCAGCAGAGCTGGAAGTGGCTGATCGACGGCCACTTGCCGCTCGCATTCGTCGGTGCGTGGAGCGGCGCCGGGTCGAGAGCCGAACGGTAGACGGTTGCGCCGTTGCTGCCCTTGACGACGACTGCGTACCCATTCGCCATCGTCGAGATGTTGTACGCGACGATTGCGTTGTTCGGGTTCGGGCTTCCGACGTCGGACGCTGTGCCGACCCTGAGCGTGGCCTCCATGCCGTCACTCTCGACCATGTAGGTCCCTGCGCCCGGGTTGTCGCCCGACTTGTATTCGTGCGTGTAGCCGAGCGCCGAGCAGGTCGGGTTGCCGCCGACTGCATCGCCAGCCGATGCCCGGCTCGCCAGCGTCAGGCCACCGACGAGGAGGACACCGGAGAAGAGAATCGCCGCACCGCGATGGGTGAGGGTGCTGAAGGTGTTCATGGCTGCTCCTTTCTCACGGGACCACCGAGGTGGTGGTTCCAGGAGCGGGCCGGGTTCGCCTTTGGCTCTTCGCTGCCGATTGCGACCATCACGAGGCAGCGGTTCACAGCCTCCCGCCGGGACCCGATCTCTGTCGGATCTCGATTCCAGTGTCGCTCGTCGGCTCGGACCGTGCACCGGTCGAAGGTCCCCTCGCCCGTCAAGATCGTGTCACGGCGTTCGGAGTCGTCGCCTCTCCGCAGCACCGACGGGATCCCCGGATCGAACATGTGTGCGGGTTCCGGAGTGGTTCGGTAGGGTCGGAGCATGGCGATCGCGTGTGCGTACTGCAGCGGCGAGCACGACACTCCGGCCGAGGTGCGCCAGTGTTGGCACGACGGCGGTCGTCAGGACGTACCGGTCGATGACGGCGACGCCATCCCACCACCGACCGAGCCACCACGCACGTCGGGCGATCGTCGCGCAGGGCGGGCCACCGGCGCCCCACGGTCGGTGACCGTTCCGACGTTCGAACGCGGCGTGGCGGTGGCCGGTGCCGGCCCGGAGGAACTCGGACGTCATCTGGTGATCGAGGCGGGCGGTACCGTCGCCGCACCCTGGGCGGGCTCCGATCGGTTGGTCGTCGACGAGGCGACACTGGCCGCACCGCATCGTGCCCTCGACCGACTCCGAGTCGCCCACCACGCCGGCGACCGCCTCGTGATCGAACTTGCTGCGCCGTTCGAGCGCGAACCGATGCTGATGACCGACGCTGCTCCCTACGAGCTGGGCCCGACGTTCGCCTTCGGTCTCGAGGAACTCCATCACCTCGTGTGGTCGAACAGCGTTGATGCCCGCAACCCCGACCGACCGGTGTGGGTGGGGCTGGACCGGGCGGTGGGCGCCGGCGCAACGGCAGTCGAGCCGGGCGGCGTCGGCGACGTGACGCTGCCCGACGGCACCGTGGCCTGGCTCGACGGCGGACCGGTTCGCCACCGTGAGCCCATCGAGGGTGTCGCCGTCATCCACACCGTCGCCGTCGAACACGGTGCTCTCCGCGTGCCGTCGCCCAACGTGTGCACGGCCGATCTCGCCCCCGACCAGCTCGCGGCGGTCACGCATCCCGGCGGCGGAGCGCGGATCATCGCTCCCGCAGGCTCCGGCAAGACGCGTGTCCTCACCGAGCGCGCCCGTCAGTTGCTGACCCAGTGGAACCTTCCACCGACCGCAGTCAGCCTCGTGGCGTTCAACAAGCGCGCCCAGGAGGAGATGGTCGAACGCACCCGCGACCTCCCGGGGCTGCAGGTGCGCACGCTCAATGCCATCGCGTTGGCGATCATCAACGGCACGGCGCCGTTCGCGCCGCAGCCGACGTCGTGGCGCACCATCGACGAACCCGACGTCCGGCGCATCATCGGCGACCTCGTCGACTTCCCTCGGCGCCGCAACAGCGATCCGATCGGCCCCTGGATCGAGGCCCTCACCGTGATCCGTCTGGGGCTCGTCGAACCGGACGAGGCCGAGGGTCGCTACGACGGCGACGTCGACGGACTCGCCGCCACGTGGCCCGCTTACCGTGCCGCGCTCGAGCGCCGTGGCGCGGTCGACTTCGACGATCAGATCTACCGGGCGCTGCTCGTGTTGCTGCGCGACCCCGCCGCTCGCCGCGTGGCGCAGCGGGCGTGTCGCATCATGCTCGTCGACGAGTTCCAGGACCTCACCCCCGCCCACCTGCTGCTGATCCGGCTGCTGTCCGCACCCGGCGGAGCCGTGTTCGGCGTGGGCGACGACGATCAGACGATCTACGGCTACAACGGTGCCGACCCGGCCTGGTTGATCGACTTCGCCTCGTTGTTCCCAGGTTCCGGCGATCATCCCCTCGAGGTCAACTACCGCTGTCCGGCCGGTGTGGTCGATGCGGTCGATCGCCTGCTTCGTCACAACCGGCGTCGTGTGCCCAAGGTGATCCGTGCGGCGTCGTCCGATCCCGGCGGATGGTCGGCGGACACCTCGGTCGACGCCGTCGGGGCCACTCGGTCGGCAGTTCGCGACGTACTCGCAGGCGGCGCGGCGACGAACGAGGTCGCCGTGCTGGCACGGGTCAATGCGGTGCTGGCCCCCGTCCAAGTGGCGCTGGCCAGCGAGGGCATACCGATCAGCGGCGGTGTCGGCCTCGAGTTCGCCGAGCGCACGGCGGTGCGCACCGTGCTGGCCTGGCTGCGTCTCGCCGTGGCCGGACGTGGGGGAGCGCTGGCGCCCGACGACATCCGTGAAGCGCTCCGCCGGCCGTCGCGCTCGTTCCACCCGCGCATCACCGACTGGGTGGCCGAGCAGACGAGCGTGGTCGATCTCAACCGGCTCGCAGGCCGGCTGAACAACGAACGCGACGCCGAGCGGGTGGTCGATTTCGCCGCCGACGTCCAGACGTTGCAGAAGGCGGTTGCCGCTGGGTCGACGACGTCGGACGTGGTGATGCAGCTGATCGACGAGATCGGGCTCGCCGGTTCGGTCGCGTCGCTCGACGCGAACCGTCGCGGGATGAATCGGTCGGCGCAGGGTGACGACCTCACGGCGATCGCCCACCTCGCTGCGCTCCACGACGAGCCGAAGGACTTCGAACGGTGGTTGCGGTCGCATCTCGCCACACGACGGTCGCCGGACGGTGTGCTGCTGTCGACCGTGCACCGGGTGAAGGGCCAGGAGTGGCCGCACGTGATCGTGCACCTGGCCGATGCCGAGCAGTACCCGCACCGCCTGGCCGACGATGTCGAGGAGGAGCGGCGCCTGTTCCACGTGGCGGTCACCCGGGCGCGGCGCCACGCCACGATCGTGACCGGCACGAATCCGAGTCCGTTCGTGGCCGAGTTGACCACTGAGCCGTCGGCGCAGCGCCCCGTCGTGTCGTCACATCGGCCCGAGGCGGTGGCCCGGGCGGCGCGCCCGTCGTCCGACGGCGCTGATCCGGCCGCCGGGCTCGATGCAGCCGGCCAACAGCGGTACAGCGCACTGCGCGATCTGCGCAACGAGCTGCGCGACGGCAAGCCCGCCTACGTCGTCTTCGACAACAAGACGCTGGCCGCCATCGCCCGCGACGCACCGACGACCCTGCGCGATCTCGGCCGGATCTCGGGCGTCGGCCCGGCGAAACTCGAGCGCTACGGCGACGCCGTCATCACGCTGATGCAACGCCTCGGCTGACTCCGGCGGTCGGAGCGCCCGAGTCCCGTTCGACCGATCCCGTTTCGCTCGCCGGGGCGCCCCGAGACCGGTGTCGCCCGCGGGAGTGAGCTGTCCGGATGCGGGTACGGTGGACACGTGAACACCGCTGCCGCCCCGACGTCGCACCACACGGTTGCGAGGCCGGTGTGGCGCGGCAAGATGCACGCGTGGGCGTTCTTCGCGTCGATCCCGGCCGGCATTGCGCTGGTCGTGATCGCGCAGGGCGCCGCCGCCACCGTCGGCGCCGCCATCTACGCAGCGACGCTGCTCCTGCTCTTCGGGACCTCGGCGTCGTATCACCGCCTGGCGCACTCGGAACGGGCACGGGCGATCATGCAGCGGCTCGACCACTCGATGATCTATCTCCTGATCGCCGGTACCTACGTACCGTTGTGCCTGGTGGCGATGCCGCCCACCTGGGGGATCCCGATGTTGGCGATCGTCGGTGGACTCGCCGCGGTGGGCGTGATCCTCAAGCTGGCGTTCTTCCACGGTGCGCGTTATGTGTCGTACTCGCTCTACATCGTGATGGGCTGGGTGGCGATCGCAGCCACGCCGGTCCTCATCGACAGTCTCACCGACCTGCAGTTCGGCCTGATCGTCGCCGGCGGCGTCGCCTACACCATCGGGTTTCCGGTGCTGATCGTCCGGCGCCCGAATCCATGGCCCTCCACGTTCGGCTACCACGAGGTGTGGCACCTGCTGACCGTGATCGCGGCGGCCCTGCACTTCGCCGCCGTGGCCGACGTCCTCGCATAAGTCGGTCGGGCGCCGTGTTCGACCGGTTCGTCGTGGTCGACTGGAGTGCCAGTTCCACACCGAAGCTGGGGCGGGACTCGGTCTGGATCGGGGTGTACGACCGCCTCGGCGACGTCTCGACCACGAACCTCGCAACCCGTGACGCAGCAACGGCGTTCCTCGTCGACGTGATCGAGTCGGATCCGTCGTCGCGGACATTGATCGGTGTCGATTTCTCGCTCGGCTATCCGGCTGGCACCGCCGGCGCGCTCGGCGTGGCGGGAACCCCGTGGTCGGCGATGTGGGCGCTGCTCGCCGGGCAACTCGACGACGACTCCCGCAACGCGAACAACCGCTTCGCCGTCGCAGCGGCGCTGAACCAGCGGCTGACCGGCCGAGCGGCGCCGTTCTGGGGATGCCCGCCGTCAGCGGCGTGCGCATACCTGGCCCGCACGAAGCCTCGTGGGCCGAACGCGTTGGCGGAGTTCCGGACGACCGAGATCGTGCTGCGGTCGCAGGGCCGACGCCCGTTCTCGTCGTGGCAGCTGCTTGGTGCGGGTGCCGTCGGCAGCCAGAGCATGCTGGGGATCGGGCGGCTGCACGATCTGCGCCGACGGTTCGATTGCCGTCTGGAGGTGTGGCCGTTCACCACGGGGCTGGGCGCCCCGACGGTCGGCGACGGAGGCATCGTCGTGGCCGAGATCTGGCCGTCGATGCTGGCCAACGACGATTCCGAGGAGGCGGTCCGCGATGCCGCACAGGTGCGTGTGGCGGTGCGCTGGTTGGCGGGACTCGACGAGCATGGCGAACTCGCCGAACTCTTTTCGCCGGTACTGTCGGCCGACGTGACGGCTGCAGTGGTCGGCGAAGAGGGCTGGGTGCTCGGGGTGGTGCCCTGATGGCGGCGGTCGAGTTCGATCATGTCACCGTTCGCAGCGGTCGTACGACGCGGCTGGACGATGTGACGATGTCGATCGGCGACGGTGCGCTCGTCGCCGTCGTCGGGGCGTCGGGGAGCGGCAAGACGTCACTGTTGCGCGCCGTCGCCGGCCTCGACCGCATCGAACACGGCACCATCAGCGTCGATGGCCGCGACATCACTGCGCTGCCTCCCGGTGAGCGGGAGATGGGCATGGTGTTCCAGTCGCCCGCCCTCATCGGGCATCTGTCGGTGCGCCGCAACGTGTCGTTCCCGCTCGATGTCCGGCGTCTGGCATCCGAGGAGATCCGCAACCGAGTCGATGCCGAAGTTCGAGCGCTCCACATCGAGGCCTTGATGGAGCGCCATCCGGCCACGCTGTCGGTGGGCGAGCAGCAGATGGTGCAGATCGCGCGGGCACTCGTCCGGGTGCCGATGGTGCTGCTGCTCGACGAGCCGTTCGCCTCGCTCGACGATCAACTGGGCCACCGTATGCGGGCCGAACTCGCCATGTTGCAGGCCGGCTACCGCGTCACGACGCTGATGGCGACGAACGAATGCGCCGACGTCGAGCCGCTCGCCGAGCTGGTTGCCGTCCTCGACGGTGGACGCCTCGTCCAGTTCGGCACGACGCAAACCGTTCGGCGCAACCCGATCAACCTGCTCGCCGCCGTGGCGACCGGGCCGTTGTCGTTGATCGACATGACCGTCATCGCCGAGCAACGAGGCTTCTGGCTCGTGCGAGAAGACCCCGCCGGCGGCGAGCTGGTACGGATCCGATCGTGGGCAGCCGGCCTGGCGCCGTACGTCGGCGCGAAGGTGACCGTGGGCGTGCGTGCGCACGACGTCGAAATCGGCGAGCGGGGCACGATCCCTGCGGTCGTCGACCGCACCGCGCAGCTCGTCGCCGGCGGGATGTCCTGCATCGTCGCCGGCGTGCGCGTGTCGGTGACGGCACCGACGGGCGCACGCCCGACGATCGGCGAAGCCGTGCGCCTGCGGTTGCACCACCACGTGATCTTCGACCGTGTCGACGACCATGTGATCGGCTGACGCACACGTCAGCCGATCAGTGTGCGATCAGTCGACGGTCCAGGTGCCGTTCGAGCGCAGCAGTGCGTCGAGGTCGCCGGCGCCCTTGCGTTCGCTCGCAGCCATCACCTGGTCGGCGACGGCGTGGGTGTACTCCGGCCGCTGGATGTCGCGGAACACGCCGAACGGTGTCGGGGAGTGGTCGTCGTGGCTCAGGCGGGCGAGCGCGAAGGCCAACGACGGATCGTGACGGTGCGCGTCGTGGATCAAGATGTCCTCGGCGGCGACCTCGGAGCGCTCGACCAGGCGGAGTTGGCCGTCGACGCCCATCGCCACCGCACGGTGCTGGTCGGCGCCGAAGGTGACCGGCTCACCGTGGACGAGGTTGATCATCATCTCGTCGCGGGCCTGCTTCTTGGTGACGTCGTCGAACTGGCCGTCGTTGAACACGTTGCAGTTCTGATAGATCTCCACGAACGACGCCCCGTGGTGGGCGTGGGCGGCGCGGAACGTCTCGATCATGTGATGGCGGTCGAGGTCGTGGGTGCGTGCCACGAAGCTGGCCTCCGCCCCGAGCGCCACGGCCAGCGGGTTGAACGGCGGATCGATCGAGCCCATCGGCGTCGACTTGGTCACCTTGCCGACCGGCGACGTGGGGGAGAACTGGCCCTTGGTGAGCCCGTAGATCCGGTTGTTGAACAGCAGGATGTTGAGGTTGACGTTGCGGCGCAGGGCGTGGATCAGGTGGTTGCCACCGATCGACAGGCCGTCACCGTCGCCGGTGATCACCCACACGTCGAGATCCGGCCGGGCGACGGCGACACCGGTGGCGATCGCGGGGGCGCGACCGTGGATCGAGTGCATGCCGTAGGTGTTCATGTAGTACGGGAATCGGCTCGAGCAGCCGATCCCCGAGATGAACACCGTGTTCTCCGGGGCGATGCCGAGCTCGGGCATCAGGGTCTGCACGGCGAGCAGAATGCCGTAGTCGCCGCATCCGGGACACCAGCGGACCTCCTGATCGCTCGACCAGTCCTTCTTGGTGGTGACCGCAACCTGGGCGGTGCTCATGACGTTGCTCCGTTCGAGTTGTCGGTCGAGTTGGCGATCGAGGCGAGCGCCTCGTCGATGGCGGCTTCGATCTCGCGCGACTTGAAGGGCATGCCTTGGACCTTGCTCAGGCAGTGCGCGTCGACGAGGTACTTGCCCCGGATCAGGGTGGTCAGCTGGCCCATGTTCAGCTCGGGCACGATCACCCGCTGGAACCGTTTCAGGATGTCGCCGAGATCGGGCGGCAACGGGTTGAGGTGCATGATGTGGGCCGATGCAACGCTCTTGCCGGCGCGCCGGCTTCGTTGGATCGCCGCGTCGATGGCGGCCCACGTCGAACCCCATCCGAGCACGAGGACGTCGGCATCGGGATCGCCGTTGATCTCCGTCGGCGGGATGTCCGCCGCGATCGCGGCGATCTTCTCGGCGCGCAGATGGACCATGCGCTCGTGGTTCTCGGGCGTGTAGTCGATGTTGCCCGTGCCGTCCTTCTTCTCGAGACCGCCGACGCGGTGCATCATCCCCGGCGTGCCAGGGATCGCCCACGGTCGCGCCAGGGTGGTCTCGTCGCGCAGGTACGGCCAGAACACCTCGTTGCCCTCGTCGTCGACGTGATTCGGCTCGGTCGTGAACGGCACCGAGATGTCGGGGAGCGAGTCGACCGACGGCAGGTTCCAGGGCTCCGAGCCGTTCGCGAGGTAGCCGTCGGACAGCAGGATCACCGGGGTGCGGTACTTGAGTGCGATGCGCACCGCCTCGATGGCGGCATGGAAGCACTGCGCCGGTGTGTATGCGGCCACGATCGGCAGCGGCGCTTCACCGTGGCGGCCGTAGAGCGCGATGTTGAGGTCGGACGCCTCGGTCTTGGTCGGCAGACCGGTCGAGGGGCCGCCGCGCTGGATGTCGACGAGCAGCAGCGGCAGTTCGATCGACACCGCCAGCGAGGTGGTCTCGCTCTTCAGGGCGACGCCGGGGCCGCTCGTGGTGGTCACGCCGAGATGGCCCGCGAACGCCGCGCCGAGTGCCATGCCGATCGCAGCGATCTCGTCTTCTGCCTGCACGGTACGGATGCCGAAGTGCTTGTGCTTCGACAGCTCATGGAGGATGTCGGACGCGGGTGTGATCGGATACGAGCCGAGCGTGATCGGCAGCTTCGCGAGCTGGCCGGCGGCGACGATGCCCCACGCGAGTGCCGTGTTGCCGGTGATGCTCGTGTACTCGCCCGCAGGCAGCTTGGCCGGCTTGACCTCGTAGCGGTGGCCGACGGCTTCGGTGGTCTCACCGAAGTTGAACCCGGCGAGGAACGACGCCTTGTTCGCCGCCTCGACCAGCTCGTTGCCGCCGAACTTCTCGTTGATCCAGCCGAGCGTGGGGTCGACCGGTCTGGTGTACATGAACGACACCAGACCGAGTGCGAAGAAGTTCTTCGAGCGTTCGGCGTCACGGGGCTTCACGCCGAGTGGCGCACAGATCTCCTTGGTCAGGCTCGTCATCGGGACGCGCAGGACGCGGTAGTTCGACAGCGTGTCGTCGTCGAGCGGGTTTGCCTTGTAGCCCGCCTTTTCGAGGTTGCGCTCCTCGAACGCGTCCTCGTTGACGATCACGGTGCCGCCCGGCTCCAAGCGGTGGAGGTCGGCCATCAGCGCCGCCGGGTTCATCGCCACGAGCACGTTGGGCTCGTCGCCGGGTGTGGTGATCTTGTGGTCGGCGATGTTCACCTGGAACGCCGACACGCCATTGACCGTGCCGGCCGGAGCACGGATCTCGGCGGGGAAGTCGGGGAGCGTCGACAGGTCGTTTCCGAACGAGGCACTCACCGAGGTGAACCGGTCACCGGTGAGCTGCATCCCGTCGCCGGAGTCGCCGGCGAAGCGGATGATGAGGTGGTCGAGGACGTGTTCGCCGTCGGCCGCTGGCCGGTCGATCGTGTCCGTCATGTTGTCTCCCCGGGAGCTTGGCAGCCCTGGCTCCGTTGCCGGGCCTATCGACAGACACCGTAGTGGCAGACCTCGGTGCCGGGCGGGACGGCCGCAGGAAAGTGACCATCGTCCCGCTGTCCCCGTCACGACAGGGGTCAGACCCCTGGTGTAACGCCCGACCGTCACGTCCGGGGTCTGACCCCTGGCGTAACGCCCTGACCGTAGAGTCGATGACGTGCAACGATCGACGATGGCGCTGTGTCTGGCAGCAACCTTGGGCCTGACGGCCTGCAGCGGCTCGGACCCGATCGACGAGCCCCTGCCGATCGGCGGGATCAACGGGCCTGCCGTCGTCGACCCGTCGTTCGATCCGTTCGCCACCGACCCGTCCGCGCCCCCCGCCACGGGCCGCGACTAGGGTCGGTCGCTCGCATGGCGTCGCTCCGATTCAGCTTCGGCACCATGGGCTCGGGAAAGAGCACCGTGGCGCTGCAGATCCACCACAACCTGTCCAGCCGGGAGCTCTACGGGCTGCTGCTGACCACCCTCGACCGCGAGGGGCGCCAGGTGACCAGCCGGCTGGGTGTGGCTGCCCCGGCGATCGAGGTGACACCCGACCTCGACCTGCATGCACTCGCCGTGCGCTACTGGCCGATCCACTACATGATCTGCGACGAGGTCCAGTTCTACACGCCGCAGCAGTGCGACCAGCTCGCCCGGGTCGTCGACGAACTCGATGTCGACGTGTACGGGTTCGGGCTGCTCACCGACTTCCGGGGTCGCCTGTTCAAGGGGACCGCACGCATGTTGGAGATCGCCGACGAGCACACGCCGCTGCAGGTCGAGGCCCGTTGCTGGTGCGGGGCCCGCGCCACGCACAACGCCCGGGTGGTCAACGGCGACGTGGTGTACGAGGGCGCGACCGTGATGGTCGGCGACACCAATCCGAACGAATCCCCGCTGTTCGGCGACACCGTCCGCTACGAGCTGCTCTGCCGCGCCCACTTCCTGCGTGGCGACCTCGGCGCCTGACGCCCTCCCCACCGTCTCGCCGTCCTGCCCTCCCGATCCACCCCGAAATATGCATCGAATGTCGCGCCCACCGCGAGGATCCAGGCAGATTTGGGGCGCGGACGGGGGCCGCAGGCGCGTACGGCCTCACCGCCGTCGCCGCCGCCGTTCGGCTCGATTTCCGAAGCGAATCGGGCCCGGCAGTTCGAAGTGGGGCATCGAGTGCTGGTGGCACTCGCAGAACCAGTCGCCTGGCGGCACGATCTGGAGGAACGAGCCCGGCGGTGGGGTGCGCTCGTAGTGGTTCGACCAGGTTGCGAACCATTCGCCAGCGAGATGGTTCGGGTGCACCTCTGCCAACGCGACCCCTTCTCGCTCGAGGAACGGGCGGTCGACGCTCCCGGTCGCCACGATCGGATCGACGATCTTGCGGATCATGGTGTTCTGGAGGTCGAGTTCGACCCCGGCGATCATCAGCTCGGGATGGCCGTAGCTCTCGGTGAGACCGATCGTGTACGACCAGGGGTTCGTGTCGGTGATCTGCTGGAGCTGCCAGCCGTACGTGCGGATCGTGAGATCGAGGGCGAGCATCGTCTGCTCGTAGGAGTAACCGTCACATTGAAGGCACATGCAGACAGCCTGACGAAGGGCTGTCGCAGAGATCGGCGTGATGGTCGCCTGTCCGTCGGGGTCGGCTCCGCAAGGACTGGCTGTCCGTCGGGGTCGGGTCGGGAAGGACAGGTGACCGGCGGGCCAGCTGTCACGTGCGGAGGCGGTCGGCGGTGCGGCAGATCAGGGCGAAGGCGGCGGCCATCGCGATGCCGCCGAGGCGCAGGTACACGCTCTCGGCATCGAACGATCCTCCGTCGTCGCGCGCCAGGATGCTCACGATCGAGATGACGCCGATCACGACGAACATGATCGCCAAGCCGGCGGTCACCCGCAGCAGCGTGGACAGCCACGGGTCGCGGTCGGTGGCCGCCAGCCAGACGGCGAGCGCAGCGACGAACACGGCCGGAGCGAGCACCATCTGGTTGGGCGGCAGGATCAGAAAGCTCAGCACCTCGATGCGCTGGTCCCAGACGCTCGCGAACCGTTGCTCACCGACGTCGCGCACGCGCTCCAGCTGGAAGGCGATGAACCCGATCGGACCGCCGAGCAACAGCCACCCGGCGATCGTCAGATCGCGGACGAGAACGGACCGGCGCTCGGGCGTCAGCTCAGTCCCAGGCACACTGCAGCCGCTTGATGCCGTTGATGAACGCGCTCTGCAAGTAGGCGGGTTCGCCGGTGATCCGCAGCGACGGCAACCGTGTCCTGATCGTGTCGAACATCACCGTGATCTCGCGACGGGCCAGGTTGGCGCCGAGGCAGAAGTGCGGCCCGCCGGCGCCGAAGCCGATCTGGGCAGGATTGGGTTCGCGGGTGATGTCGAAGGTGTACGGGTCGTCGAACGCTCGCTCGTCACGGTTTCCGGAGTTGTAGAACATCACGACCTTCTCGCCGGCCTTGATCGGCTGGCCACCGAGTTCGGTGTCCTCCGTCGCCGTGCGCCGGAAGTGGATCACGGGCGTGCCCCAGCGCACGATCTCCTCGACGGCGCCCTTCGCGTGCGAGTCGAAGTCGCCGTAGAGCAGGTTGCGCTGGTCGGGAAAGTCGGTGAACGCCTTCATCCCATGGCTGATCGCGTTGCGGGTGGTCTCGTTGCCGGCGACCACCAGGAGGATGAAGAACGAGCCGAACTCCTGGGCGGTCAGCTGCTCGCCGTCGACCTCGGCGGCCATCATCACCGAGGTGATGTCGTCGCGCGGATTGGCCTTGCGATCCTCGCCGAGTGCCTGGGCGTAGAGGAACATCTCGAGCGACTGGCCCATGAGGTCCTCGTACGAGGTGACGAAGTCGGGGTCGCCGCCGCCGAGGATCGTGTTGGTCCACTTGAAGATCTTCCCGTAGTCGTCGGCGGGGATGCCCATCATGTCGCAGATGATCTCGAGCGGCAGTGCCGCTGCGACGTGCTCGACGAAATCGCACCTCTTGTCGGGGAAGTCGGTGAGCAGTCGGTCGATGATCTGGTTCGCCTTGGTCCTGACGACGTCCTCGACTGCGGTGATCTCCTTCGGTGTGAAGCCTCTCGACACGATCGAGCGCAGCCGGAAGTGCTTCGGATCGTCCATGTTGATCATCGAGCCGAAGAACTCGTTCATCTCCTGTGGCAGGTCGCCGATGTTCGATCCCTGCCCCGAACAGAACACCTTGGGGTTTCGGCTGATGTGCCAGATGTCGTCGTGGCGGGTGACTGCCCAGTAGCCGGGACCGGGCGGAAAGGGAAGATCGGGGATCTCGCGCTCGTCGTAGTGGACGAGTCCCGGCGTGTCGCGTAGCGCCTTGAAGGCGCCCTCGCGGAACGATCGGGGCGCAAGCCAGAACTCGGGATCGGAGAGGTCGAAGTCGTCGACGGAGACTTCGTCGTGCGGTGCGATCGTCGTCATGCGACTCGACTGTATGGCCCGGCGTTCGAACGATCGGTGTCGGATCATGCCAGGCGTCAGCGCCCGGCGTGATCGACACGGATCGGCCGGAGTTGAGATCGGCGGTGATTCGGCGTTGACTGGGCCGATGCTGCAGTTCTCCGACATCGAGCGTGTCCTGGTCGTCACCGCACATCCCGACGACGTCGACTTCGGCGCCGCCGGCACGGTGGCCGCGATGACCGACGCCGGCATCGCCGTCACCTACTGCCTGGTCACCGACGGCCAGGCAGGCGGATTCGACCACTCGATCCCGCGCAAGGAGATGGCCTCGATCCGCCGTGAGGAGCAGACGAAGGCGGCCGCCGAGGTCGGCGTCACCGACCTCCGCTTCCTCGGGTTCATGGACGGCACCGTCGAGGTGACGATGGAGCTGCGCCACGACATCAGCCTCATCATCCGCGACGTACGCCCACAGGTCGTCATCACCCAGTCGCCGCTGCGAAATCTCTCCTCGACCTACGGCTCACATCCCGACCACACCGCCACGGGCGAGGCGACCATGTGTGCCGTCTACCCCGACGCTCGCAACCCGTTCGCCTTCCCCGGGCTGCCGTGCGCCGACCTCGAGGACTGGAAGGTGCAAGAGGTGTGGATCCAGGCCGGCCCGATGGGCGGTGATCAGGATCTCGCCGTGGTCGACATCACCGCACAGGTCGACCGTAAGTTCCGGGCGCTGCGCTGCCACGAGAGCCAACACGTCGATCCCGACGCCATGATGGAGCGAGTCGGCGCCCGCTTCCGTCAACTCGCCGTCGAACACGGCCTGCCCGACGGCAGCAGCGCCGAACTCTTCCGCGTCTGCGATACCCGCTGACCTTCCACCGCGCAGTTCCTTGCGTGCGATGAGCGAGCGGACCAGATGCCGGCTTTTCGCTCATCGGTGGGCTGCGGACCTTGCGTGCGATGAGCGAGCGGACCAGATGCCGGCTTTTCGCTCATCGGTGGGGGCGGAGCGTCAGGTGCGGAAGGTGAGGTGGGCGGCGCCGAGGAGGGGACCGGCGGTCCCGAGCACCGCGGGACGCACCGTGACGTCACCAATGGCGGACTGCAGCGCTGGGCCGAACCGTTCGAAGGCTGCGGAGAACCCGCCGCCGATCACGACGAGGTGGGCGTCGAACTCCTCGACCACGGGTGCCAGGAACGTGCCGAGTCGTGTGCCGTGATCGCTGACGACATCGGCGTTGGCGGGATCCTCCACGGCGGTGCGCAGGTCGGCCATGTCGACGCCCAAGCGGACGGCGAGGCCGTGTGCGGACAGCACGTCGTCGGCGCGTCCGCCCCACGGTGTGTCACGCATCGCCAGGTGCTCGACGCCGAACCCGTCGATGTACTCGATCGGTCGTGCATGATCGGTGAGGCACGTGCCGAGTCCCGTGCCGACGGTCATCGTCAGCACCCGGTCGATCCCGGCGCCCGCTCCGGCGAGCGCCTCTCCGGTGCCGGCCGACTCGGCGTCGCGGGCGAAGCGGATCGGAAGGTCGGATGCGCCCGAACGCTCCCGCAGCGCCGCGCCGAGGTCGAGGCCGTAGATGTCCTCGAACTTGTGGACGCCGCGCATCCGGGAGATCCCCGCATCGATGTCGAACGGCCCACAGATCGCGATCGCCAACCCCGCCACCTCGGGCCCTGCGACGTCGAGCGCAGCGTCGGCTCCGGCGGCGAGCGAGTCGACGACGACGTCGGCGGGCTCGTTGGCGTTGGTGGGCAACGCGGCGCCGACGTCGATGCGTGGGTTGCGGCCGTCGTCGTCGAACCGCACCGCACCCGTCTTGATCGACGTTCCCCCGACGTCCATCACGGCGATCACCTGTCCCATCGCCGCCCGAACCTACCTCGGCTCCCCGACCGATGAGCGAAACGCCCACATGCCGTCGTTTCGCTCATCGCACGCAGTGGTACCGGGCTTCCGATGAGCGAACCGACGCCATCTGGTCCGTTGGCTCATCGCTGGCATCCCGACGGACCGGCGACGAGTCCCCGGTCAGAGCACTTCCCAGCGGTTGGGGCGGTCGGCGTGGACGACGATGGCGTCGTACTGCTTGATGCAGCGAGTCGCGCGCAGCACGTACTGCTCGCCGCCGCTCGACAGCTCCGCCAGTGCGTAGCCCTCGCTGGAGTCGCGCACGCCGGTGCCGATGCAGTGCAGCGAAGCCAGCTGCAGCCCGGCACTCTCGGCTTCGGCGGCCCACAGGTTGACGAGACCCTGGCGCAGCGACGGGTCATCGAGCAGGTCGGAGCCGCCGAGTGTGAGCGTGACGTTGCAGATGTGGACCGGTTCGACGTGCTCGGGGTCGACGACGTCGCCGCCGAGTTCGCCGTCGAGGAGTATCACGATCGGTCCGCCGTCGCTGCCGACGCCGCCGATGAATCCGTACCGCACCAGCGGCAGGCCGTCCTCGCCGGTGGTGGCGTAACGTATGCGGTCGCCGTGGTGGAAGGTGGTCACACCGGAACCTCGTCGCCGGCGCCGTACTCGGCGATCACGGCATCGGACAACTCGGGCCAGGCCGCGAGTGCGCTCGGCGCCCACTCGTCGAAGGGCCGGTCGGCGAGTGCGACCAGACCCAGGTCGCGATCGGGGTCGATCCAGAACATCGTGCCCGATCCGCCGAAGTGGCCGAACGTCCGCGGCGAGTTGGTCGTGCCGGTCCAGTGCGGATCCTTGGTCCCACGTACCTCGAACCCCAGCCCCCAGGGGCACTGCTCGTAGCGTCCCACGCCCGGAACGATACCTGCGAGCGCGGGGTAGTGGATACGTTTCGCTTCCGCTGCGGTGTCGCGGTGGATCAGCGTCGGATGCATCACCTCGGCCACGAACCGGCACGTGTCGGCGAGGTTCGCGTGCACGCCCTGCGCCGGCGACCCGCGCAGCTCGCTGGACGCCATGCCGAGCGGGGCGAACACCGCTTCGTGGAGGTACTCGGCAAAGGTCATGGCGGTCGCCGCCTCGACGGCCTGCGCAGCGAGGGCGATGCCCGTGTTGGAGTACATGCGCGTCGCTCCAGGACGTGCGATCGGCTCGTCGCCGTCGAACGGATAGCCGCCGGCGTGGGCAAGGAGGTGGCGCAGCGTGCAGCCGGGCTGGCCGACGGGCTGATCGAGCTCGACGACGCCCTCTTCGACGGCGACCAGCATCGCCCAGGCGGCCATCGGTTTGGAGATCGAGGCGAGCCGCTGCGTGCGGTCGGCGTCTCCGACGGTCGCCACCACCCGAGCGTCGCGCAGGACTGCGGCGGAGACGTGGGGGACCGGCCAGTTGGAGGTGAGGTCGAGAGCGGTCACGGCGATCGACCCCGACCCGTCAGGTGAACTGGCGGAGGAGCTCGGCGACCCGGAATGCCAGGTCGACGCTCTGGCGGGCGTTCAACCGGGGGTCGCACATCGTCTCGTAGCGGTGGTCGAGGTCGGTGTCCGACAACGCATCTCCGCCACCGAGACATTCCGTGACGTTCTCGCCGGTCAGCTCGACGTGGATTCCGCCTGGCCACGTGCCCTCGGCGCGGTGGGCTCGGACGAATCCGCCGATCTCGGCGACGACGTCGTCGAAGTGCCGGGTCTTCAGGCCGTTGGCAGCGGTGTAGGTGTTGGCGTGCATCGGGTCGCAGGCCCACACCACCGGATGGCCGGCGTCGGTGACCGACCGCAGCAGCGGGCGCAGCGACGCTTCGATCTTGTCGGCACCCATACGGCTGATCAGCGTGAGCCGCCCGGGTAGACGCGACGGGTTGAGCACCTCGCACAACTCGAGCACGTAGTCGGCCGAGGTGGTCGGGCCGATCTTGCAGCCGATCGGATTGCCGACGCCACGGAGGAACTCGACGTGTGCGCCATCGAGTTCGCGTGTCCGCTCGCCGATCCACAGCATGTGCGCCGAGCAGTCGAACCAGCCGCCGGTCAGGGAGTCCTGACGGGTGAGGGCCTCCTCGTAGCCGAGGATCAGGGCCTCGTGCGACGTGTAGACGTCGACCTGAGCCAGATTCGGGTTCGATTCGGTGTCGATGCCGCACGCGCGCATGAACGCGAGCGCCCGCTCGATCTCTGCGGCGACGTGTTCGTAGCGCTGGCCGGCCGGGCTCGATGCGACGAACTCCTGGGTCCATGCGTGCACCCGTGACAGGTCGGCGAAGCCGCCCTTGGTGAACGCCCGCAGCAGGTTGAGCGTGGACGCCGACTGGTGGTAGGCCTGCACGAGCCGCTCGGGATTCGGCATCCGCGCCGCCTCGGACGGGTTGATGTCGTTGACGATGTGGCCCCGGAACGAGGGCAACTCGACGTCGCCGATGATCTCGGTGGGCGACGACCTCGGCTTCGCGAACTGTCCGGCCATGCGGCCGACCTTGACGATCGGCACACCGACGGAGTAGGTGAGCACGACGGCCATCTGCAGGATGACGCGCAGCTTCTCACGGATGTTGTCGGCGGAGAACTCCTCGAAGCTCTCGGCGCAGTCGCCGGCCTGGAGCAGGAACGCCCGGCCGCCGGCAACGCGCGCCAGCTCGGCTTGCAAGGAGCGGGCCTCGCCGGCGAACACGAGCGGCGGCATCGAGGCGATCTGCTTGAGCGACGCTTCGAGCGCACCCGAGTCCGGCCACTCCGGCTGTTGGCCGACCGGACGGTCGTGCCACGACGTCGGCAACCAGGATCCGCGGGAGTCAGGCATCGGCTCAGGCTACCGGTCCCGAAAACGACAAGAGCGGTCGGATTGCTCCGACCGCTCCGGTCAATTCGAGTGTTCTGGCGGATCAGCTCAGACGGCGAGGATTCGCTCTGCGTCGTCGCGGAGGCCAGCGACTGCCCGGCTGACCAGGCGGCGGGCGGCTTCGGCGGTGACACCGAGCTGCTCGCCGACTTCGCGGAAGCTCTTGCGCTCACCATCGACGAGGCCGAAACGGGACTCGACGGCGAAGCGGGCCCGAGAGTCGAGCGTGCCGAGCAGTTCGTCGAGCAGCTCGCTGTCGACCAGCGTCATCACGTGGTCCTCGGGGGTGCCGTCGCCATTGGCCATCAGGTCGCCGAGCGTGGCATCACCGTCGTCGCCGACCGTCTTGTCGAGGCTGACCGGCGTGGTGAGTCGGTGCAGTTCGGCGTTGGTCTGGTCGAGGGTCTCGCCATCGCCGGAGGCCTGACGCAGCGCGGCACGCAGGCTGGCGGAGCGGTCGCCGGGGATGCGGATGAGGCTGGCCTTCTGGTCGAGCGCACGACCGATGGCCTGACGGATCCAGAACGTGGCGTAGGTGGAGAACTTGAAGCCACGGCGCCAGTCGAACTTGTCGACGGCGTGCTCGAGGCCGAGGTTGCCCTCCTGGATCAGGTCGAGCAGATCCATGCCCTGGGGGAGGGGATAGCGGCGGGCGATCGACACCACCAGGCGGAGGTTGGAGCGGATGAACCGATCCTTGGCCTTCGCCGCTTCGCGGACCTGACGCTTGAGGGCGACGCCACGCTTGCCGGCGTCGAGCTGTTCCTGCGCTTCGCGGCCGGCTTCGATGATGCGCGACAGCTCACGCTCGTCTTCGGCGGTCAGCAGCGGGACCTTGCCGATGTCATTCAGGTAGAGACCAATGGAGTCGTTCATGATGTTTCCTACAACCGTTCGTGTTCGTGTTGATTCCGGGGCCAAGATGTGCCATCTGACACACTGCATCGACCGTGCGGATCGAACCGACGCCGGATCCGACACGTGGAATGTGCGGTCCGATGAGGCGATCGATATGCGGCAGACGCCGACTACGAGGGACTTCCCGGGGGAAACCGTCGCAAACCGTGTACTCGGGGGTATATGGGGGAGCGATTTACAGTAACAGACGTGTCAACCCCGCGACGGGTCGGTTGCGTCCGATTTCCGTCACGACGACGTAAAATCGGGGAATCGTGCCCCAAATCGATTCATCGTTGCGTCGTGTCGGGCTCTTCGGGGGCACGTTCGATCCGCCGCACGTGGGTCATCTCGTCACCGCCGTGAACGTCCGGCACGCCTTGGGCCTCGACCTGGTCGTGATGATGGTGGCGAACGTGCCGTGGCAGAAGGAGGGCAGCCGGGCGATCACGCCGGCACCCGACCGCCTCGCCATGGTCGAGGCCGCCGTCCACGACGTCGCCGGGCTGGTGCCCGGTCGGCAGGAGATCGATCTCGGTGGGCCGAGTTACACCGCCGACACGTTGGCGGTGCTGGCGGGCGAGTATCCCGCTGCGGAGTTCTTCACGATCATCGGCGATGACGCCGCTGCCGGATTGCGAACGTGGACCCGTTGGGAGGAGGTCGTCGAGCGTTCTCGACTCGTGGTCGTCGATCGTCCGGGTGAGCACGCCGACGTCGACGGTGACATCGACTGGATCCGCGTCGAGGTACCGCGCCTCGAGGTGTCGAGCACCGACCTGCGGGCCCGTTTCACCGATGGCCGACCGCTCGACTATCTCGTCACGCAACCGGTACTCGACGTCATTGGCCGCCGTGGCCTCTACGGGGCATCGTCGTGACGGCGATCGCCGAACGCCGCACCCGCCGCACCATCGTCGGGGGTGTGCTCGCATTGGTGCTGCTCGCAGTCGCCACGGTGATGTTCGGCGTGGGAGTGGTCACGCTGTCCAATTCGCAGGAAGGCGAGGCGGTCGGTGTCGACACGAGGCCTCGCATCGATCTGCCGTCCACGCCCAACGCCCTGCTCGCAGTCACGGATGAAGCGGGCCGTCTCGCCTCGTTGGTGGTGATGACACTGCTGCCCGAAGGACAAGGCGGCAGCATCGTCGCCGTCCCCGTGAATGCCGACGTCACCGCCGGCTTCGGCGAGGAGCGGCGCTCAGTGGCGGCCGCCTTCGACACCGTCGATCTCGCCGGGTTCGTCGCCCTGGTCGAGGAGATGCTCTCGATCACGTTGCAGCGTGCCGAGGCGGTCGACGCCGCAGGTCTGGAGGCGATGCTGCCCGGGATCGCTGCATCGCGGATGGTGTTGCCGGCGGACGTGATCGACACACAGGGAGGCGGTGGCGTGATCGCGACCGCCGGCCCCCAGACCTTCACCGTCGGCGAATTGACCGACATCCTCGCGGCGATCGACGACGACGCCGAGACCGATGTGTCGCATCCCAACGACGTCGCCGTGTGGGAGTCGTTGGCACAGATGGCGCCGGTGACCGTTCCGCCCGATCCGGTGCCACTCGACGACGTCGGCCGCCCTGTCGCACCCAATGACGTCGCCGAGCTCGTGGCTCGGCTGTGGCAGGGCGAGGTGGCCGTGCGCGATCTTCTGGTGCGCCCGGTCACCGACGCAGAGAATCCCACGCAGGTCGATGTGGTGCAGATCGACCGCCGGGACTCGGTGATGGTGTTCGCCCAGGTGTCCCCTGCTCTGGTGTCGACGCCCAACCTCGGTTCGAAGGTGAGGATCGTCGCCGGCTTCACCGACGAGCAGCTCGCCGAGGCCGACGGCCTGTACGCATCGTCGTCGGACATCCTCTACGAGCTGGTCGGACGTCTGTTGTTCCTGTCGACCAACATCGTTTCGATCGACACGGCGCCATCGGGAGCCCCCGCGGTCACCGTCGTCCAGATCGCCAACGAGTGGCAACGCGAAGGGACCGTCGAGGTCCTCGGTGCACTTCTCGGTGAAGTGGACGTCCGGGTGGCGGACACCGTGCTCGAGGGCGTCGACACCGAGATCACCCTCGGCATGTCATATCTGCAGCACGAAGTGGAACGGGCAGCGGCGGTTGCTCCGGAGGAAACGTCAGTGGAGACCTCGACGGCCCCGTCGACGCAGAGCGACGTGACCCCGTCGAGCGATGTGGCCGCTACGGTCGCAGGGGATGGATGACCGACATGGCTGATGGCGACGATGCGACGGGGACCGATTCGAGTGAGGCGCTGGCGCAGTGCGCGGCACGGGCGGCTTCCGACCTGAAGGCGACCGATGTGATCGTGCTCGACGTCGGCTCCCTGCTGTCGATCACCGGCTACTTCGTCATCGCCAGCGCCTCGAACCCGCGCCAGGTGCGTGCGGTGGTCGACGACGTCGAGACGAAGGTGAAGGCCGAGCTGGGTCGTGCCCCGGTGCGCACCGAAGGCGCCCGCGAGCAGCAGTGGACGTTGATCGACTACGGCGACGTCGTGGTCCACGTGTTCCTCGACTCGGTCCGCGAGTTCTACGAGATCGAACGGCTCTACATGGATGCTCCGCGAATCGAATGGGAGCCGCGCACAGCTGAACTCGATTGAGATCGGTCCTCGTGGCCACACTTCGGTATGGCGTCGGATCGGTACGAGTTCTTCCAGCAGGCCTTCTTCGTCGAGGACCTGCGGGCGTCGATCGACGAGTGGGACCGGGTGTTCGGCGCTGGGCCGTTCGTGCTGAGTGAGCACCACCGAACCGATTCGTTCGATTACCGCGGGACCGACCACGAGGCCGACGTGTCGTATGCGTTCGGCTATCTCGGCGACACGATGATCCAGTTCATCGTGCAGCATGACGACACGCCGTCGATCTACCGCGACATGTTCGAGCCCGGGCACTTCGGGTTTCACCACAGCGGAGTGCTGGTCGACGACTTCGAGGCCGAATTCGCGCGGTTCGAATCGCTCGGGTTCGTCTGTGCGACACGGTTGCACGCCGACAACGTCGACGCAGCGTATTTCGACACCCGCCACCTCACCGGCGGGTTCACCGAGATCCATGGAACACCGCCACACATCCTCGATGCGTTTGCCACGTGGCGACGTGCGCACGCCGAACGTCGGCCCGGCGATCCGTCGATCGTCCCGCGCGTCCGCTGACGCGTTCTGGCGAACGCCGTCGGTGGTGTAGCTTGCGCTGAGCGGGCGGTCATCCAATCGAGGGGAACGGTCATGACACGCAACCGGATCATCGGATTCGTCGCATCGCTCGCACTTGCCGTCACCGTCATCGGTGCGTCGGCGTCGGCGATCACCGACGGCAACATCGACGGGGAGGATCACCCGAACGTCGGCATGCTGCTCTTCTACACCGCCGAAGGGCGGTTCCGTTGCTCGGGGACCCTGGTGTCGCCGACGGTCGTGCTGACGGCAGCGCACTGCACCGACGGCACGTTGGGCAAGACGATGGTGACCTTCGAGACCACGATCGCACTCGAGCCCCCGAGTGGCCTCCCCGTGGCGAAGAACCCGAGCAAGGGATTCTCCGGGAGCGAGCGCCCGTCCAGTGACATCGCCGTGCAGTACGGAACCGCTCACACTGCGCCCGGCTACTCCGATTTCACGGACCTCGCCAACTGGAACGACTACGGGGTGGTCGTCCTGGACAAGTCGGTGAAGAAGATCACTCCAGCTCGCCTCGCCCCTCGCGGCTACCTCGACCAGTTCACGTCGGACCAGCTGAACTCCACACTCTTCACGCTCGTCGGCTACGGCACCGAAGTGCGCAAGGCCGAGACGGGCCCGCAGACGCCGACTCCGTTCGGCTATCCCCTGATCCGACGCAACGCCGACTCGCCCGGCCAGAAGCTCGATGCGCAGATCCTGCAGACGAACGGCAACGGCAACGACACGCGTGGTGACGGTGGAACGTGCTTCGGCGACTCCGGTGGCCCCGCCTTCCAAGGTGGTTACGTCGTGACCGTGACGAGCTACGGCTACACGAGCAACTGCCGTTACATCGACGGTCTGCAGCGAGTCGACATCGGCATCGCCCAGGACTGGTTGGCCACCTTCGGAGTGAAGCCCGCCGCCGGCTGACAACGACCCGCCGAACTCGTGAACCTACGGTGCTTCCTCGGTGGCGTCGGTTCACGAGAACCGGGGCGTCCGGCCGTTGTGATGGGGGAGCGGCGGTTGATAACGTACGCCGTCCCCTACGGGCAGTTGGGGCTATAGCTCAGTTGGTAGAGCGCTTCCATGGCATGGAAGAGGTCAGGAGTTCGATTCTCCTTAGCTCCACGGAAAACCCCAGGTCACAGGCCTGGGGTTCGTTCGTTTTGCGGGTCGTTGGTCCAGGTGGGCTACTGGGTGGGCAACGGTCGGAGACGCAGTGTCCGCCGATTGCTCGGACCGAGGCGCTGAGTCGGTACACGGTGCCGCGAATGGCGCAGCAGACGTGACACGGTGTCAGCGCCGGGGGTGGCGATTGACGACCGGGGCTCGGCGCGACGGCGCATCCGCTACGGTCGGTGAGCGTGCAGTGTCGAAACGTGGCTGGTGTCAGCCCGTCGCTTCGAGCTGGGCCACGAAGTCCTCGAGTTCCTGTCGTCGGAACCGAACACACCGTCCGATGCGGAGCGGGTGGATCTCGCCTCGATACGTCAGCTCGTAGATCATCGTTCGGCTGACTCCCAACATAGCCGCGGCCTGCTTCACGCTCACGAGCAACGGGCGCATTTCAGCGTCATCGTCCTCGAAAGTGCGCACAGCGAAGTCGTTCGATCGCTCACGACACTCAACGGGTCTTGTGACCCCTCACGGGTAAAGAATCTCGGGCCAAAGTGCACGGTGCCACGGCGCTTGCAGGATGCGTATCAGAGCGGCGCGGGCAACGGTGCAGGTGCGTCCGTGGCGTTTCTGCTAGCACTGGTCCGGTGAGCGGACATGTGCGGGTAGCTTCCTGGAATCTTGAGTGGGCCACCCCGGGGAGTGCCCGACACGATCGAGCCATTCGGTACCTCGGCCGGCTCGATGCCGACATCATCGTCACTACCGAGGACTCGCTGCATGACTGGGTCGACTATCCGCACCGGATCGATGGTGGACCAGACTGGGGCTACCCGATCAGTGGGCAGCGCCGGAAGGTCATTGCATGGTCTCGAAGCCCATGGCTGGTCCACGAGCATCTCGATGTGCCGTCAACTCAGGGTCGGTTTGTCCAGGGCACGACCTCGGTGGAGGCGAGACGTACCGGGTGCTCGGCGTCTGCATTGCTTGGCAGGATGCTCACGTTAGGAGTGGTCGCGCTGACCGCGAGCGGTGGGCGGAGCACATCGACTACTGCCAGGCGCTCGGTCCAGCGATTGCCGAGTCGGTCGGCGCTGGCCGTTCCATTGTGGCTGGAGATTTCAACCAGCGCCTGCCGAGGTATCGGCAGCCGCTAGCGGCAGTTCAGGCACTCGTCGAGGCCCTGGGACCGCTACATGTTCCGACCGCTGGTGAGCAGTCCGTTCGTCGACTCGTCGATCACATCGCGGTAAGCCCGGATGTAGCGGTGCACGAGGTGGAGGCGTGGTCCAACATCATCGACGGGGAACGGACCGGCGATCACGCCGGGGTTGCTGTCACGATCGCGTAGCGGAAGCGCATCGCCGGCGGCGTCCTCTGGAGGGTCGTCAACCGGACAGACCGGGCTGAGTGAAGACCGAGCGCTTCGACAGCGAGTGCGAGTTGACGCTCAACGAACTCGTCGACGATGTGGGTCGCGTTGCCAAGAAAGAGGTCGAATCCGGCCACTTTGGACGACGACGTCGCCGACACGGGCCTCGACAGCGTCGAAGACGAACGTGACGTCCCCGTTGGTGACTGTCATCCGGACGCGAACGACTGGTCGCCCATCGGCGGGTAGCTCAGCTCGGAGAAGGTGATATGGAACCCGTCTGCTCGTCTGGCAATCGAGCCGTCCCTGCTTGAGCGTCCCGAGTACGTCCAGGTTGCCCAGGTCGGGAGGCAGTACGCCGGCAGAACCAGGATCCCCTGGACCGACGTTCGCATCTTCGGCGTACTCGGCTCGCCCGGATGGGACGTCGTCGACTCCGGCGATCGACGAGATCGACACACCGCAAGGCGGGTCGGAGTCTTCGCCATCGTCGGTACGGAGGCCCAACCGGTTGGCATCTCGGAGATCGGAAGCACGGCCTGGTCAAGCAGTTCTTGGGGTGGCGGCCACACCGACGGCTCCGTTGTCGTTGAGACAGTGGTCGGAGAAGCCGTCGGAGTGCTGGTCGACTCGGGCACAGCCTCAGACGTGGTGGAGGCCGACGCCGACGTGAATGGCTCCGTTGCCGACGGAGTGAAGGTGACGACCGCTGTCGACTCAGCGCCGTCGCTTCCCGCATCCAGCCACCGCCAAACTCGCGACAGTGACAAATAGACTCACGCGCTTCATCCGCCTCATGGCCGCCAGAGTACGACACCGGTGTCGAGGTGTCCTGGATCGGCACGGTTGTGGAGTTGCATGGCGACGCCGCCCAGAAGGCAACTCCCGTGGGTCACTATCCTCGGCATCGTCGTACAGTTGCTCGGCTCGCTGCTCACGATCACCGCCGCACCGTCGACCCCCACTGTGCGGGCGATCGACGACACCGTCGGCGACCGCAGCTCGCAGCGCCTCGGCGGTCCGTTCCGGACGCGCCAGTGGCCGCTCGATGCCGAACCCATTGAGCGCCCTGCGGACCTCGTCGGTCGACAACTCCTAGATTCGAGCGATGGTCGACGCGTGCGCCTATCGTCGACGTACTGCTGGCGGAGTCACAGTGGGTCTGCGAAGAGGGCGAGGGGACGTTGGCGGGAACGTGTCGACGCGAGCGGCAGGCCGGCAGCGTGTAGCCCGTCGCGATTGGCCCAGGGGAGTATCGCTGAGGTCGGCGGCGATGGCCGTGACCGCGCTCGCCGGCATCGAGCCGCCGCGCCGCCTGGTCGAGATCGGGCATGCACCGCACGATAGGTCGGTTGCCGCACGAGGCCTGCCACTAGGTTCGTCCTATGAGTTCACCGCCGCTACCGCCGCCCGGCTGGCACGACGATCCGGGTGATTCGACGTCGTTGCGGTATTGGGACGGCGCACAGTCGGACTGAGAATCGAGCACCGAAGGCCCAGCCTCCTGCAGTTGTTCGGCGGGTGGGTCGGACTCGAACTGGCCGCCTCTACAGCATCTCGCCCGCGATCGGGGGCGCAGCGGCGATCATCGTCGGTTCCGTGTCTCCGTGGGTGACCGTGGCGACGGTGTTCGGCTCGATCAGCGTGAGTGGAACCGACGGCGACGGTGTGATCACGCTCGCCGGTGGTGCCGTGATCGCGCTGCTGGTACGCAGTATCCAGTTCCTTCGCGGCAACCAGTCTGCTCAGATCCTCACGGCTGCGGTGCTGCTCTACGACCTCGTCAACGTGAATCGAAACGTGGGAGATGCCGCCAATGAGTTCGCAACCGCGTCCGTCGGTTGGGTCTCTGGTTGGCGACTGCGGGTGCAGTGGTCGCCTTCGGAACTTCACCTGCCATTGAACCGGGCGAAGCCGCAAGAGGAACGACCGAGCGGCAGTTGGTCAGCACCTGCGGCACCCTGAATGGATGCCGGCTAGGCCGTGACACGTCCATGACTGTCGACGACGCATTGATGACCCCGGTCGAGCTCGCCGCCTACCTCAAGATCCCCCGAAGGCACACTCGCTCAGTGGCGCTACCTCGGCAGGGGTCCGCGCTACGTGAAGGTCGGTCGGCACGTCCGCTACAGACACTCCGCCGTGGAGGCGTGGGCTACTGGAAAAGATTCAGGTGATCCACGTCCTCCGTGGTCACACTCACCAGTCCGCTTGAGGCTGCATCGACATTGCTTTTCTCGACACCGGTCGGGACTGTTGTTCGGATGTGTCAGTAGATGGTCGCTGAACGGACAGTCAGGTCAGCGTTGGTTCATCGGCGGGACCTAGAAGTTGTAGCCGGATGCGCCCGCGATCGATCTGTCACACGCACTCCCACGATAGATCGTCGCTCGGAATGGGGACGACGAGCCGGAGCAGGATTTCCTGGTCAGCGAACGCCCTTGCGTAGCCCGTGATCTCGGTGTCGCTGCCGAGACAGACGTAGAGGATGCTGATTGGGCCGGACACTTCGTCCTCGGTGGAGTTTTCAACGAGTCCAAGAACGTCCATTCCTGCCGGTGACGTCTCAACGATTGGTACCGACACGCCGCCTATGAACTCTGTGTCTGACTGGACGTCAACGATCTCGTACTCGAACGTGGTGCTCGGCGGGAGAGCGTCGACACCCATATAGACCGATGCGATTGCCAACTGGCCTCGGCCGATGCGGGTTGGCTCGACGGAACCTTGGTCCGAGCCAGTCGCGACAAGTGTTCCTGCAGGGTCGCGGCCCGTGCTGACTGACACCTCGAAGCCGGTGAGCGTTTGCTCAGTGCCGTTTCGTCAGGACCAGTAACCCGCTGTACTCGTCCAGACGGGATCGAGCGCGGAGACGATTGTGATCTCGCCTGGGGTCGCGTCGGGGAAGCTCGCTGGATCGACTCCATTGAAGCTCAGCAGCGAAACGACTGCCTCTGTCGCCGGAGGGTCCGTTGCAGGCGGTTCTGTCTCAGCTGGAAGCACTTCGGTGTCCGCTGGCTCAGTGGTCTCTGTCTCGGTTTCAGGGGCTTCGGCTGTCTCAGCCGTACTCGAATCGTCCAGTAGCTCCTTGAGCTGTGCGTTCTCCTCTGTGAGTTCGTCAACCTGGGCCTGTAGCGCCGCAACCTCGTCCGAACTCGAACTGCTCTCTGACCCGCACACGACGAGAAAGAGTGCGCCTGCGGCTGCTGCCACGATTGCGAGACTGCCTGTTCTGCCCATTCGGCGACGCTAGCCAGCAGGCAAGCGTTCTGGCTAAAAACCGCGGAATCGTTGGCACCGGGCTGGTGTCCGTAAGGGGGACGTCAACCGGACAGGCCCGTCAGTGGCAGGTCGCCAGTCGCGTGGCTCGACCTGGGAAGTCTGACTTGGATGGTACGAATCGCTTCTCACTGATCGCCTGGTATCCGTTAACGAACGCAGTTGGGGAGCCGGAGGTGTCCGAGGAATTCTTTTCCAGTCGGCTCGTTGATCGCGCCCCCGTTGAGGGGTGTGAGCGCTCTTGACTCCTGCACGTATCGGCGTACGATCAATCGACGTCGGGGCTGTTGCTAGATAGTGGGACCCGCTGGCGATCGTTCCGTCCCTCCTCGTCACATCGAAAGCGCACCACAGCACGCGGAAGTTGCCGGGAGGTTGCGATGACCGCGGGGAACTCGCCAGAGTTCACAAGTTCACGAGCACGTAGCTTTGCCCGTCACAGCTCGACGTGTTGGGGGTTCCATGTTCGGTGGGGTGCTGCGGTGGAAGGTGGCCGTGCAGTAGGTGCCAGCCGATGGGCCGGCGCGCTCGTGGTGTGTGCGGCCTCGCTCCTTGCTGCGTGCAGCTCCGACTCCGATTCGCCGATCGCATCCGGGGTGACCGAACCTTCCGTGGAGACGTCCACGGCACCCAGCCACGATCACGGAGTCGACTTCGGCGACCACCTCGACCGAGGCGCCACCTGCCACCACGACGACCGTAGATCCCCGGGCTGAAGTCGAGGCTGAGGTCCGCGCAGCCACCATCCGGGCGATCGAGGACTTCTCGGCGTGCCTGGTCGCGATGCCGAACTGCGACACGGCGACGCTCGCAGCGACTCGCGCCGATCCGTTGTTGACCGTGAACACGGACCGCGTCGCCGAGTGGAACGCAGCCGGCTACACCGTCGTCGATCGAGACCAGTTCCGGTACGTGATCGAGTCGATCGTGATCGCTGACTCACTCGACCAGGCGACGGTGACGGTCTGCTTCGCCGACGGCTCGAAGCTCGTTGAACCCGGGGCCGGACCTGGCGGCATCGACGTGATCATCGACGGCGCGTTCGCCTCGGGCCGAGAAGCGTGGGACATGCGGCTCGACGGCGATGGCATCTGGCGGGCCTACGACGCGCCGCTGATCGGAGAAACGGAGGACACGGACGTATGTCCGGTCGGGTGACGATCCGGTTCGCAGCCGCTGCTGGCTGCTGCCCTCGTCGCCTTTGCACCTGCCGCGGTTTCTGCTGCTCCCGGAAGCGGGGGAGGCGGCGGCAGCGGGGGAACGGTCGACGATGTTCTCGTCGCCTATGTCTCGTACACGCGACCCGGCGGTGGGGGAGGCGGAGGCGGTCCGACCGGGTGCACTTGGGGTGAGGTCGTTGGCGCAATCGCCCCGGACGGGTTCGGGCCGACGTGGCCGCGTGAGCGCGACGGAGTGACCTACCGGCTGTGGGTTCGCACGTGCGGCCAACAGGTGGACGCATATGAGGTGCCGGACGTCGATCCCAGGGATCTGCTGCCGGAACTCTTGGAGCGATTGCGAACCCGGACGCTCCCCTCACCGTTGCCTGTGTTCGAGAAGCTCGATCCACAGAACCAGTGGGCGTACGTCCGCGTCCCGGTCGACTTCCGCGCCGGCGGGAACTCGTGGCGGCCCGTCAGCGTCACCGCGTCGATCGGTCCGATCTGGGCGACGGTGACAGCACAGCCGCCACGCTGTCATTCGACTCCGGAGACCCGGCGGCACCGGATCAAGGCGCCACATGTGCTGGCGATGCGCCGATCGCCGACTACATCGCCGAACAGCCCGGGGAGTGCTCCTACACCTACACGAACGCGTCGTCGACGTCTCAGCTCGACGGGTACCACTTCCAAACCACGATGACCATCGACTGGGACATCAGCTGGACGTCGTCGACCGGTGCCGGCGGTGCACTCGACGGCTTCTCGACCTCGACGACTGCGCCCCTCGCCGTGGCCGAAGTCAAAGGCATCGTCACCTGCACTGGCTCACGACCTCAAGAGGAGACTGCTGATGGTTCGCACCACGCTCCGCCCAACGGACCAACCCTCGTCCAACGGTGCACGCGAGCACGACCCGTGACGGCGCATCCGCCGGTCTCGATAGGGGGCCCGACGCAACGAAAGCCGTCATGGGTGCTGCTCGGAGCGTTGCTGGTCGGACTCGCTGCACTGCTCGGAGCGTGGGTGTTCGTCGCCACCTCCGACGAGATGTCGATCATGGTCGCAGCTCGCGATATCGACCCGGGTGAAGTGATCCAGGCTGCCGACCTGCGCGTCGTCGAGGTGGGCGCTCGTCGGAGGATGCGTGCGGTGCAGTCGAATCAACAGTCGCTCGTCGTCGGGCTTGCCGCACGCGGACCGATCCCCGCGGGCACCGTCCTCAACACCGATCTGTTCGGTGAGGCGGGGCAGGTGATCCCCCTGGCAAGGTCGTCGTGGGCGCATCCCTCGATCCAGGGGCGGCTCCAGTCGCGGGGCTCCGCTGGGCGATCGGGTCGAACTGCTCGGGGTTGAAAGCACGACCGGTGCTCCGACTCAGGAGTCCTCAACTCCGTCTGCAGCCACCCTGGCGTCGGGGACGGTGTGGTCGGTCGAACGCGCATCAGCCAGCTCACCGTCGGCGAAACTCTGGGTGGCGGTCGTGGTTCCTTCCGAGGCGCAGGGCGCCGTGGCGCAAGCCGCAGCTGACGGCCTGTTGTGGCTCTCGCTGGTGGGAGCGGGC
>CAVSIX010000006.1:0-244107 GCA_963728195.1 Ilumatobacteraceae bacterium
GAGCAGTGCGCCGTACCAGCTCGTGATCTCCCAGCCCTCGACATCCCACGCGAGGTTGTCGATGCCGGGCAGGATGCCGGCCTCCTGGAGATCGTGGATGCCGTAGGCCAACACACCTGCAGCGATCAGGATCAATGCAGCGCCGGTGAGCTTGAAGAACGTGGCGAGATTCATCGACACGACACCGCGGTACAGCAGCACGCCGATCACGACGGCGGTGACGATGCCGAGCACGGCACCGATCGCCGGGCCGGCGCCGGCTCCCTGGGCCTGGAACGTCGGGTAGAGGAACAGTGCGGTCTCGAGGCCCTCGCGACCGACCGCCAGCAGCGCCGCAGTGAAGACCCCGAGCGTGCCGATCTCGATGGCGGCCGACATCTTGTCGTGCAGATCCCCCTTGATCGTGCGCGACGCTCGTTTCATCCAGAACACCATCCAGGTGACGAAGCCGACGGCGACGATCGACAGCGCACCACCGAAGGCCTCCTGGGCCTCGAAGCTCATGCTCGCCGACGTGTAGTGCAGCAGTGCGCCGAATCCGAACGACAGCGCCACGGCGACGGCGACGCCCGCCCACAGCACCGGGATCCGATCGCGGTGGCCGCTTCGCACCATGAACGACATCAGGATGCTGACCACCAGTGCCGCCTCGAGCCCCTCGCGCAATCCGGTGAGGAATGTCTGCAACACGGTGTTCTCCGGGCGTTCGGAATGCTGGCGGGGGTCGTGCCCTCACCACGACGACATCGTGGTGAGGGATCGTGGTTAGGGCAACCTAACACCAGACATTGCAGAGATCAACATCGCCAACCGGTTCTCGTGCACAACTTCACCTCTCAGAGGTGAACTTGTTCACGAGAAGCTGTGTCAGCCCTCGTTGAGGTCGGTGATGACCGGCGCAGCCTTCCCGGCCGACGCCTTCTTCGCCGCGCTCTTCTTGGAAGCGGCCTTCTTGGAGCGGCCTTCTTCGCCGGCGACTTCTTCTTCGCTCCCGACTTCTTGGCGGGGCGCTTCTTCGTCGGGCCGCCCTTCGCGATGATCGCCTCGCGGCGGATCGCCAGCAACTCGTACGCGCGCTCGGGGACCATCACCTCGAGCCGGTCGCCCTTGCCGAGGGAGGCATTGGTCTCGCCGTCGGTGACGTACACCCCGAACTTGCCGTCCTTGGCGACGACGGGGCGTTCGCTGACGGGATCGGTGCCGAACTCGCGCAGCGGGCCCTTCGCGGCCATGTTGCCGCCGCCGCGCTTGTAGACCTTCGGCTCGCTGAAGATCCGCAGTGCTTCGTCGAGGGTGATCTGCAGCAGCTGGTCCTCGGAGTCGATGTTGCGGTAGTCCTTCTCCTTCTGCACGTACGGGCCGTACCGACCGTTGTTCGCGTAGATGGGGACGCCGTCGGCCGGATCGTCGCCGAGGTGGCGGGGCAACTGCAGCAGTGCCTCGGCCTCGTCCATCGTGATGCGCTCGAGCACCATCGTCTTGAACAGGCTCGACATCTTCGGCTTCTCGAGCCCGGGCGGCGGATCGTCGTGGTCGCCCCACTGCACGTAGGGGCCGTAGCGACCGTTCTTGGCGTACACCGGGTAGCCGTCGAGTTCGCCGATCGGTTCGTCGGACTTCGGCGCCGCCAGCAGCTCGATCGCCTTGTCGACGGTCAGCTCGTCGGGCGCGAGATCGTCGGGCACGCTGGCGGTGTCCTCGCCACGCTTGACGTAGGGACCGTACTTGCCGGGCTTCACCACGATCAGTTCGTCGTTCGCGTCGAGTCCGAGCGGGAACGTGTTGATCTCGGCGGCGTCGATCTCGTCGAGGTTCTCCTCGACGAGCCGCTTCAGCCCCCGCAGGGCATCGTCTCCGAACCCCGCCTCAGCGGAGATCGGTTCGGTGTCGCCGTCGCCGGTGTCGCCGAAGTAGAAGCGCTTGAGCCACTTCTCCTTGGCGCGCCGTCCGCTCGCGATCTCGTCGAGGTCGGCGTCGATCGAGGCCGTGAAGTCGTAGTCGACCAGTGCGTCGAAGTGTTCTTCGAGCAGTCGGATGACGGCGAATGCCGTCCAGGTCGGCACGAGTGCCTGACCCTTCTTCCACACGTAGCCGCGGTCCTGGATCGTCTGGATGATCGACGCCCACGTCGACGGCCGGCCGATGCCGAGTTCTTCGAGTCGCTTGACCAAGGACGCCTCGGTGTAACGCGCCGGCGGTGACGTGGCGTGCCCATGGGGTTCGATCGAGGCGATCGGCACTTCGTCGCCCTGGACCAGTGGCGGCAGCAGCGCCTCGTTCTCGGCGTCGTCGTCGCCGGTCTCCTCCTTCGACGCCACGTAGACCGCCCGGTAGCCGGGAAACGTGATCGTGGTGCCGGAGGCCGCGAACTCGCAATCGGTGAGTTCGCCGGTGGTGCGGTCGGTGGCGTTGGCCGCCAACCGCACGCTGACGGTCACGCCGGTCGCATCGGCCATCTGGGAGGCCAAGGTGCGCTGCCAGATCAGCCGATACAGGGCGAGTTCCTGGCTGTTCAGTTCCGAGCCGAGGTTCTGGGGCGAGCGGTACGGCGTGGTCGGTCGAATCGCCTCGTGGGCTTCCTGAGCGTTCTTGACCTTCGACGAGTACTGCTTCGGTGCGCCGTTGAGATAGGTGGCGCCGTATTCACTCGTGACCGCCGCCCGGGTCGCCTGCATCGCCTCGTCGGACAACACGACGTTGTCGGTACGCATGTAGGTGATGAAGCCGCGCTCGTACAGACCCTGTGCGACGCGCATCACCTGCGACGACGACAGCCGCAGCTTGCGGCCACCCTCCTGTTGCAGCGTGGAGGTCATGAACGGCGCCTTCGGTGACGACCGGTAGGGCTTCTCCTCGACGGAACGCACGGTGAACGTCGCACCGTCGAGGCCGTCGGCCAGCGACCGGGCGCGGGATTCGTCGAGTGCGACGGCCTTGGCCGACACCTGGCCCTTGGCGTCGAAGTCCTTGCCGGTGGCCACGCGGGCGCCGCCGACGGCGACCAACTTGGCGTCGAAGACCGGCTGGGTGGCCGTGCCGAGGTCGATGTCCCAGTAGTCGGCGGTCACGTACGCGATCCGCTCGCGCTCGCGCTCGACGATCAGACGGACCGACGGGCTCTGCACGCGTCCCGCGGACAAGCCACGGTTCACCCGGCGCCACAGCACCGGCGACACCTCGTAGCCGTAGAGCCGGTCGAGGATGCGACGTGTCTCGGCGGCGTCGACGAGTCCGTAGTCGAGGTCGCGCGGATTGTTGACGGCGTGATCGATGGCGGCCTTGGTGATCTCGTGGAACACCATGCGCTTCACCGGCACCTTCGGCTTGAGATATTCGAGCAGGTGCCACGAGATCGCTTCGCCCTCGCGGTCTTCGTCGGTCGCGAGATAGAGCTCCGAGGCGTCCTTCAGCGCCGCCTTGAGATCCTTGACCACGGTCTTGCCGCGTTCGGTCAGCTCGTAGGTGGGCTTGAAGCCGTTGTCCACGTCGATGTTCAACCCCTTGCTCGGCAGGTCGGACACGTGGCCGACCGACGCGCGCACGTCGTAGTCGCTGCCGAGGAACTTCGACAGCGTCTTCGCCTTGGCCGGCGATTCGACGACGACGAGGGGTTTGGACATCAGTGCCTTTCGCGAGATCGTGCTGGTGTGTTCGCTAGGTGATCGGAGACCACGTTGTCAAGGTGACCGGTTCGATTCTCGACGAGGTGACGTCGATTCTCGACAACGTGACAAGGTCGCTTCTCGAGCTGTCGTGATCGCTCGACACGGGTGAGTGTGCCAAGGGAACGGCGGATTCCCCATCGCGGTACGGTTCCACCACGATGTCGCGCGCAATCCACGAGCCCGATCCGGCGCTGGGGTGGGCGCCCGACTTCGCCGACGCCTGGGACCTTCTCGGCCGTCCCGGAACGCCCGGGCGGGTTTCGCGACTGGACCGCGGATGGAGCACCGTCGTGCGCTCGATCGAGGAGGCTCGCGCCATGGCCGAGCCGATGCGGGTGCGCAACATCGGCGCCGACGTGGCCGTCGGCGACTGGGTGATCGCATCCGACGACGGCGAGCGCATCGAGCACGTGCTCGAGCGACGCTCCGCATTCACGCGCCGGGCGTCGTTCGACGGGATGCGGGCGGTGTCGCACACGCTGGCCGCCAACATCGACGTCGTGTTCCTCGTGCATGCGTTGGGCTCGCCGCCGAGCCCACGTCGCCTCGAGCGAGAACTCGTGCTGGCGTTCGACTCCGGTGCCGAGCCGGTCGTGCTGCTCACCAAGACCGATCTCGTCGACGATCCCGAGCCCGGCCGCCAGGCCTTGCGCGATGTCGCACTGGGTGTCCCCGTCCTGCTCGCCAGTGGCAGGACCGCCGACGGCGTCGAGGCGATCCGCGACCTGGCTGCCGGCAACCGGACACTGACGTTCCTGGGTGCGAGCGGTGTCGGCAAGTCGACGCTCGTCAACGCGTTGATCGGAACGCAGCGCCAGGCGACGTTCGAGGTGCGCGAGGGCGACCAGCGCGGCCGCCACACCACGGTCGCGGCCGAGCTGGTGCCGCTGCCCGGCGAGGGATGGCTGATCGACACGCCGGGGGTCAGGGCGCTGAGTCTGTGGCTGTCGGGCCACGGCATCGAGCGGGCCTTCGCCGACGTCTTCGACCTGATGGACCACTGCCGGTTCCGCGACTGCAAGCACGACCAGGAGCCGGGCTGCGCAGTGCAGGCAGCGATCGCTGCCGGCGAGCTGGATGCGGTCAGGTTGCACAGCCTCGAACGGCTGATCGAGGAGGAGGCGGCGCTCGAGGAAGAGCAGCGAGCGCACGACAAGGCGTCCGACAAGCGTGCGGGCGGCCGCAGTCGGCCGCCGGAGGAATCGGAATTCGACTGAGCACGACTCGACGTCCTCGCCGCATGCAGCACAAGGTGGACGACGTGGAGATCGCAGCGAACGGCAAGCCGGTCGAATCGGTGTGGGACTTTCCACGCCCGCCGCGCCTCGAGCGCGTCGAGTGGCGGATTCGCGTCGCACACGCCGGCGTCACGATCGTCGACGCTCCCACGGCGGTCCGGGTCCTCGAAACCAGCCAACCACCGGCGTATTACGTGTCGGCCGAGTTCGTCGACCTCGCACGGTTGGAGCGATCGCAGCGAACGACGTTCTGTGAGTGGAAGGGCGTCGCCGGGTACGCCGACGTCGTCGTCGGTGAGCGACGGATCGCCGATGCCGGATGGACGTATCCCGAGCCGACCCCCGCCTTCGACGCGATCCGAGACCATTGGGCCTTCTACGCCCAGAAGGTCGACGAGTGTTGGATCGACGACGAGCGGGTCACCAGCAACGAGGGCAGTTTCTACGGTGGATGGGTCACCGCCAACGTCACCGGTCCGTTCAAGGGCGCCCCCGGCACCGGCCACTGGTGATCGACGACGTGTCCGACGGCCGATGAGTGTTCCGGCGGACGCGGGATAGCGTTCGTCGTGCTCACGAAGCGGGGCTGGATCCGCGTGAGTGACGGAGCGATCCGTCGGGACATTGCGGCTCCCACCGCACCCGAGAGCAGGAGCACACCTTGGCAGCATCAGTTCGGGTCGTCACGGCCCGGTTCGTCCGTCGCGATGCGCTGGCCGTGATCAGCCGCTGGAAGCGTGCCGTCGTCGGCTCGCCGTTGGCGAGCGAGGACGAGCAACACCAGCGACTGGGCATTCCCACGGCGCTCGCAGTGTTCGCGTCCGATGCGATCTCATCGACGGCGTACGCCAGCCAGGAAATCCTCATCGTCCTGATCCCGGCAGCGGGACTGTCGGTCGCGCTCAACCAGCTGATCCCCATCTCGATCATCGTGATGGTGCTCCTGGTGCTGGTGATCACCAGCTATCGCCAGACGATCTTCGCGTATCCGGGTGGTGGCGGGTCCTACGTCGTGTCGCGAGAGAACCTCGGTGAGACCCCGTCGCTGGTGGCCGGCGCATCGCTGCTCGTCGACTACATCCTGACCGTGGCCGTGTCGGTGTCGGCCGGCGTCGCCGCGATCACCTCGGCGTTCCCAGGGCTGCGTCCCGAGCGCGTCGAGATCTGTCTCGGGTTCATCGCGATCATGACGATCGCGAACCTCCGTGGACTCAAGGAATCCGGCCGGTTGTTCGCTGGCCCGACCTACGTGTACATCGTCTCCCTCGGGGCGCTGATCGTGGTGGGTCTGATCCGGCTCACAACCGGTGGGCTCGAACCGCTCGTGGCGAACACCGAGGCGGTGAATCAGCTGACCGGTGGGAACGAACTCACCGGTCTGACCGTGCTGTTGTTCCTGCGTGCGTTCTCATCCGGCGCAGTGGCCCTCACCGGCATCGAAGCCATCTCCAACGGCGTTCCCGCATTCAAGAAGCCGGAGTCGAAGCACGCGGCGACCACCTTGCTGTTGATGGGCACGATCCTCGCGACGTTCTTCTTCGGGATCTCGGTGCTCGCAAACCGTTTGCGGCCGACGCCGAGCGAAGGCGAGACGTTGCTGTCGATCATGGGGCGTGAGGTGTTCAACGGCGAGAGCGTGCCGTACTACGTCCTCCAGTTCTCCACGTTCGCGATCCTGATCCTCGCAGCGAACACTGCATTCGCCGACTTCCCCAGGGTGTCGTCGATCCTGGCCCAGGACGGATATCTGCCTGCGCAGTTGAAGAACCGCGGCGATCGGCTCGTGTTCTCCAACGGCATCCTGGCGCTGGCCGCCGTGGCGGCGGTGTTGATCGTGGTCTTCTCCGGCGACACGAGCAAGCTCATCCCGCTGTACGCGGTCGGCGTGTTCTGCGGCTTCACGCTCTCGCAGATCGGCATGGTGCGTCACCACCAGAAGCTGCGTGAGCCCGGCTGGAGGCGTGGCGCAACCGTCAACACGATCGGTGCGATCGCGACGTTCATCGTGTTGATCGTCGTGCTGGTGTCGAAATTCACGATCGGAGCATGGATTCCCGCCGTGCTGATTCCGATCATCGTGTACGGGTTCAGGCGCATCAAGCGCCACTACAACGGCGTTCGAGCGGCGCTGAAGGTCGAGCCGGGCGACATCATCCCTCGCCACTCGCACACGGTGGTGATCCTCGTGGGCACCGTCAATCTCGGCGTGCTCAAGGCGGTGGCCTATGCACGCTCGATGCGTCCCGATCGACTCGTTGCGATCAGTGTCGTCAATTCTGCCGAGGAGGAGTCGGCGGTGGTCGACGCATGGGAGGACTTCGGGCTTCCCGTCGAGTTGCGGACGATCTTCTCGCCGTTCCGCGATCTGACCGGTCCGGTCATGCAGCTCATCGACGAACTCGACGCCGAGAGCCCAGATGACGTGGTCACCGTCGTCATCCCCGAGTTCGTCGTCGAGCACTGGTGGGATCAGGCGCTCCACAACCAAAGTGCGCTGTTGATCAAGACGAAGCTGCGCCAACGCCCGAACACGGCGATTCTGTCGGTGCCGGTACAGGTCGGCGACCTGACCGAAGCGCCTCGCCGTCGGTCGAGCACGGCCGTGATCCTCGAGCCCAATGAGAAAGAGATGCTGTGAGCCAGACCAACGCGCAGAACGAGCAGCGGCCCGCCGTTGGCCACGTCGTGATCGTCGGGTGCGGGCGCGTCGGCGCCGGCCTCGCCGAACGCATGCTGGGCCACGACCACTCGGTCGCGGTGATCGACACGAACCGCGCTGCGTTCAGGCGGCTCGCGCAACTCGACGTCGAGCAGGTCGAAGGCGTCGGCTACGACCGCGACACGCTCCGACGAGCAGGGATCGAGCGCGCCGTCGCACTCGCGGCGGTGACCGACGGTGACAACAGCAACATCGTCATCGCACGCACCGGGCGCGAAGCGTTCGGCGTCCGCCGTGTGTTCGCGCGCATTTACGACATGCGTCGAGCTGCGGTGTACGAACGGCTCGGGATTCCGACGGTTGCATCGGCGCGGCTCACGATCGACATGTCGATGCGTCAGTTGCTGCCGCTCGACGATGCCGTCCGGTGGGTCGACCCCAGTGCTCAAGTCTGTCTGGTCGAGCGGCCGGCGTCGCGAGCTCTGATCGGCACGAGCGTGCGTCAACTCGAATCCGACGGCACGGTGCGGCTCGCCGCGCTGCGTCGCCTCGGGGTCAGCGTGGTTCCGGCAGCTGATCTTGTCGTCCAGGAGGGTGACCTGCTGTACCTGATGGTGCCGAACGATCAGGTGGCCGAACTTCAGGCCGCCTGGGCCGATGCCGGCGAAGGGAAGGTGACGTCGTGAGGATCGTGATCGTCGGGGCAGGCAAGGTCGGGACCTTCATCGCCGAAGACCTCGTCGGGAACGGCCATGAGGTGATCGTCGTCGAACGTGACCATCACCAGGTGGAGCGTCGCCGTGTCGGGTCCGGTCTCGGTTCGATCAGTTGGGTCGTCGCCGACGCCTGCGAGATCAGCGAACTGGCGCGAGCCGAGCCGGAGCGCGCCGACGTGTTGCTCGCGGTGACCGGCGAAGACGAGGACAACCTCGTCGCATCGTTGCTCGCCAAGCAGGAGTTCGGTGTGCCTCGGGTGATCGCCCGTGTGAATCATCCGGCCAACGAGTGGATGTTCACCGCGATGTGGGGCGTCGACATCGCAGTGTCGGCTCCGCACCTGCTGTCGGCGTTGGTCGAAGAGGCCGTGTCGGTTGGTTCGATCGTGCGGTTGCTGCAGGTGGCCGGCGGAAAAGCCCGGCTGATCGAGGTGACGCTGGCCGACGACAGTCCGGTCGTCGGCCGACAACTCGTCGAAGCGGGCTTCCCGCGCGGATCGAGCGTGGTTGCGATCGTTCGTTCCGGCAATGTCGTGGTGCCTCGTGGTGACACGTCGTTCCACGTCGGCGACGAAGTGATCGTGCTCGTGACCGACGAGGCCGAAGCCGACGTCACCGCCCTTCTCGTGTGTTGACGTCCGAAGGGCGCTGCCCTACGGGAGAACGGTGTAGGCGGGATTGACCACGACGAGTTGGCCGCGTTCGCGGTGGGCGACACCTTCGAGCACGACGGCACGCCCGGCATCGAGGCCGAGGATGCGTGACCTGCCGGTGAACACTGCGACAGCCGAGCCGGTTCCGTCGTTGACGGTGACGCGCAGCATCGGTTGGCTGCCCGGCGACGATCGGTGTTGACTTCGCACCTCGCCACCGAAGCGGACGGGGCGTCGTTCCACCACCTCGCTGATCGAGCTCATCTCAACGCCGTTGAACCGACGCTGCAGACGCCGTGCGTCGAGTTCGGCCACCGATCCCGCGAGGCGCTGGTGCAGGCCGGGGTCATCTCTCGTCACGACCGGCAAGGTATCGCTCGTATCGGTCCGGACGACGCCCCGTTCGCTGTTCATCCTGCCGTCACATTGCCGCCATCGACAGGAAATTTCGGGCCGCAACGATGCGTCCACTCGTTGTAGCGGGGCTGGAACCGCACGAGCGTGCCCGACAACCGTCGGGGACGGGGCGCACCGCAAGGTGCCCGAAAGCAGGAGCAAACTTCATGTCAACCTTCCTCGCGGTGGGTCCGGACGTCGACGCACCGACCGTTGCGCTGTCGCTCAACCTGCTCTGGATCGTGATCGGCGCGGCGCTCGTGATCTTCATGCAGGCCGGATTCGCGATGGTCGAGACCGGATTCTGTCGGAGCAAACACGCCGCCCACGTGGTGTCGACGAACTTCATGATCTTCGGGTTGGGGTTCGTCGGATTCTTCTTCTGCGGGTTCGCCTTCATGTTCGGCGGGTTCTCGTACGCCGGAGTGTTCGGCATGGACGCTCCCGTCGGCGGAGCGCTGATCTCCGTCGGCGACTGGGTGTTCTTGTGGAAAGGAGGATTCGGTCTCGGTGGTCTCGGCGACCAGGCCACAACAGCGTCGATCATGGCGTTCTTCCTCTACATGGTCGCGTTCATGGACACCACCGCCACGATTCCCACCGGTTCGATGGCTGAACGGTGGAAGTGGGGATCGTTCGTGATCTGGGGCCTGTTCTGTGGTGCCATCTACTACCCGTTGTTCGGCGCGTGGACCTGGGGCGGCGGCTGGCTGAGCCAGCTCGGCAACAACGTCGGCCTCGGCTTCGGCTATGTCGACTTCGCCGGCTCGGGCGTCGTCCACGCCGTCGGCGGCGCTGCTGCGCTCGCGGGCGCCATCGTGCTCGGCCCCCGCATCGGCAAGTTCGACAAGGACGGCACACCACGTGCGTTGCTCGGCCACAACATCCCCATGGCGATGTTCGGCACGTTCATTCTGCTGTTCGGGTGGTTCGGGTTCAACGCCGCCTCGACCTTCGCAGCCACCGACATCCAGTTCGCCACCGTCGCGGCGAACACCGGTATCGCTGCGGCATTCGGTTCGGTCGCAGCGCTGTTCTGGGTGACACGTCGAACCGGCAAGCCCGACCCGTCGATGATGGTGAACGGAATGCTTGCCGGCCTCGTCGCCATCACGGCACCGTGCGCATTCGTGCAGCCGTGGGCCGCCGCCGTCATCGGACTGCTCGCCGGCTTCATCGTCATCGAGGTCGTGTGGTTCATCGAGCGGCGTCTCGAGATCGATGATCCGGTCGGTGCGATCGCTGTGCACGGCGTGTGCGGTCTGTTCGGCGTGTTGGCTGTCGGCATCTTCTCCGACGGCTCGTACGGCGCTGGATGGAACGTGACCGACACCGCCGAAACAGCCGGCAAGGGCATCACCGGGATCCTCTACGACCTCGATCTGGGTCTCCGCCAGCTCGGCGCACAAGCGGTGGGCGTCCTGGTGATCTGCACAGTGATCTTCGGTCTGGCTTTCGGCTTCTTCCACTTCCAGAACAAGTTCACCAAGGGCGGAATTCGCCCGACCGCTGAGGATGAGATCGCCGGCCTGGACGGCGCCGAGATGGGTGTCCCGGCCTACTCCCACGACTGAGACGCACGTCTGGTGTCAGACGACAGAGGTACGCCCGGAGGTCAGAGCGCGTCGGTCGTCCACACGTCGTCGGTGGAGCGGAGCCACACGGCGGCGTGGTGGACAGCGGCCACCGGCAGCGGGCCGTAGATGTGCGGGAACAGCACATCGAGGCCTACTGCCGGTGGTTCGTACACGATCGGCGAGGGGACCAGCTGGGGGTCGATGGTCAGCACCACGAGCTGGTGGAGGTCGGCGTAGAACCGGTTGGCGGTGTCCTGCAGTTGTTCCCGCATCGAGCAGTGGATGAATCCCTCCTGCTCGAGGGTCACACCACGGGTCGACATCCGGTACTCGCCGCTCGCGAACGCTGCGGCCCAGTCGTCAGGGAGTGCCATGTGGAAGATGGGCTCGTCGTGGGGTGTCTGGTCGGTCATCGTCACAGCGTGCCCTCGTCGAGTCGACGTCGCACCTCCACCGCACGCTCCCGGACAGCGCGCAGGTCGGACAGCTGCTCGGACGCTCGCACCTGACGGGCGATGCGCGGGTTCTTCACCAGCAGGTCGTGGTGGCGCGCCAGGAAGTCCCAGTACAGCGTCGTGAACGGGCAGGCGTCGTCGCCGATGCGCTGCTTGCGGTCGTAGCGACATCCGCCGCAGTAGTCGCTCATCGTGCCGATGTAGTTGCCGCCGGCGGCGTAGGGCTTCGTGGCCATCATGCCGCCGTCGGCCCACTGGCTCATCCCGATCACGTTCGGGAGCATCACCCATTCCGCACCGTCGATGAAGCTCGACCACATCCACTCGGTCAACTCCCACGGATCGACACCGTGCAGCATCGCCAGGTTGCCGAGCACCATCAGCCGCTGGATGTGATGGTTGTACGCCCGGTCGTGCAGCGTCGAGATGCAGTGGTGCACACAGTTCATGTCGGTGCCGGCGTCGCCGCGGAACACCGGTGGCACCGGCCGGTCGGCGCCGAGCGCATTGCGGTCGCGATAGTCGGGCATCCACAGCCAGTAGACGCCCCACACGTACTCGCGCCAACCGATGACCTGGCGGATGAATCCCTCCGCCGAGGCGATCGGGACCCGGCCTTCGTCGTAGGCCTGCTGGACCGCGTCGCAGACCTCGTCGGGCAGCAGCAGTCCGACGTTGAGATACGGCGAGAGCACCGAGTGGGCGAGGTGCCACGATCGCTCGACCATCGCGTCCTCGTGCGGTCCGAACAACGGGAGCACGTCGTCGACGAAGTGCCGCAGCCGTGACAGTGCGCCTCGTCGAGTCGTCGCCCACGTGCCGTCGGGTTCGGCCCCCCAGCAGCCGTCGGGAAGTTCGTCGAGCACGCGGTGGTCGAGGTCGTCGAGACGCGACCGCTGCGGCTGCGGCCACGAGAAGTCGGTCGTCGGTGGTCCCTGCCGGTTCTCGTCGTCGTAGTTCCAACGACCGGTCACCGGCTCGTCGCCGTCCATCAGATAGCCGAGCTGGTGGCGCTGCCACCGGTAGAAGTCCTCCATCTTGAGCCGACGTCGGCCCTGCGCCCAGACCGCGAAGTCGTCGTAGTGGCAGAGGAACTGATTCGAGCGCACGACCGTGACCCCGAGATCGCGCAGCAGCCGCAGCCCGTCCCAGCTCGCCGGCTCGGTGGCGATCACCTCGGATGGAGAGAACGCAGCGACGTGATCGTCGTAGCCCGCCCTGAGCGAGGCGGCAGTGCGGTGGTCGACGTCGAAGCCGGCGTCGCGGAGCTCGTCGGCGAAGCGGCGCATCGAGGTGAGCACGAAGTGGACGCGCTGGCGGTGCCATCGTTTGCTGTGCAGCTTCGCGTTGCTCTCCACGATCAGGATGCGGTGCGTGTCCGCATCGGCGTCGCGAAGCGCGCCGAGGTTGCGGTTGAGTTGGTCGCCGAGCACCCAGACGGTCGGACGGTCGCCCGACGGCGTCGTCATGCGATCGAGGTGCGCACGTCGACCGCACGGTCGAAACGGGTGAGTTCGAGTCGCTCGCACAGCGCCGGTCGTGTGCACACCACTTCCAGGTCACCGCCTGCAGCGCGGGCTGCTGCTGCCGCACCCAGCAGAATGCCGAGGCCGGCGTCGTCGAGTGCCCCGACGCCGTCGAGGTCGACGAGCACCGTGGCGGCCGGGTGCTGTCGAACCGTCCGTGCAAGCACATCGTGGAGCCCGCCGACTGCAGCGAGGTCGACGACGCCGTCGACGGTGACGACGATGGACCCACCGACGGTGTCGACCCTGGTGTGTACCTGCATGGTCGACCAGACTACGGGGCGTCCGACGTCGGTCACGGTGGTTCGAGCGCCATCGTGGCCGATGCGACGTGGGTGACCGGTCCGATCAGCGATCCGAGGAGTGCCACGTCGACGTGATCGACGTACGTGACCCTGACCGTGACCGTCGATCCATCGGTCGTGGTCGCCACGGTGATCGGCAACGCCACCGCTCGCGATGCTGCCGTCGCGGCAGCGGTCGCCGGGTTCGCCGACACCGCCGCCGCCCTGGCGCCCTCCCGTGCGGCCAGTTCGACCGCGAGCTCGTTGCGGATGGCGGTGCCGACCAGCACGAGTCCCATGGCCATCACGACCACGATCGGCAGTGCCAGGGCGAACTCGACCGAGGCCTGACCGGATGTGTGGTCAGACCTTCTCGATGACGGCATCGATCACGCCGTTGAACAACCGGCTGATACGAGCCGCTCCGCCGCCTGCGGTCGCCCAGGCGACGACCATCAAGCCGACCAGTGCAGCGGCGAGCAACACGAGCGCGTACTCGGTCGTCGCCTGTCCTGACTCGTCGCCACGAACCAGACGGGATCGTCGGGGTCCGGCGGAGGCAGCGGTCAGTGCGATGTGCAGGTGAACGAACAGCACGAGGGTGAGGTGATGGGGCATGGGGTGCTCCTCTTCGAAGGTGATCGGTGGACGGGCGGTCACCAGGCGTTTGCGCCGAGTGACGACAGTGCGGCGATCACGGCGGGCGCGATCGCAAGAAGGACGAACGACGGCAACGTGCACACGACGAGCGGGAACGACAGGCGCACGGGGAGCTTTCGTGCGTCGGCCTGGTCGAGCCGGCGGCGAGTCGTCCGAGCCTCCGTGGTGAGCTGGTCGAGCACCGGTCCGAGGGGGAGGCCGTGGCGGTCGCTGGTGGCGATCACGTCGGCGAGCCCGCCGGCCTGCTTCCCCAGGCGCTGGGGGAGTGCGTCGAGCGCGTCGGCGAAGGGTTGGCCCCGTTCGGTGCGGCGTACCACCTCGCCGAAGGCGTCGCCGATCGCCGTGTCGTCCGATCCGGCGAGTTCGCCCACCGCCTGGAACGGTGTCAGTCCGGCTCGCACGCCGAGCACCAACCGGTCCATCGCATCGGGCAGGCCTCGTTCGATGTCGGCGCGCCGCCGGCGCTCGGCGCGGATCGGTCGCACCCGGCGAATCATCAGCGTTGCGACGGCGACGATTCCTGCGGCGAGCGGACCGATCACCCAGACCGCGACCGCAGCACCGAGCACCGCTGCCATACGTCGGACGCACGGCGAGGACCATCGGCGCCGCGACGTTCGTGGCAGTGCACCGGTCGGTGCCCGTGCTGGCCGGATCACCAGGGGCCGGGCGACTGCGCCGACGGCGACGGCGCTGCATGCCGCAGCGACGGGGGCGATCGAGGCCGGCATCGAGACGGCGCCGACGACCTCGCCGACCGTGAATCCGATCACGTCGCACCGCCGACGATGCGGCGCATCCACCACCAGCCGAGGAGGTTGAGTACCAGTCCGGCAGTGATGCACACGGCACCGATCGGCGAGCCCGCTGCCGATCGGACGTCGTCGTCGGTGACGACGAGGATGCCGAGCATCGAGAGCGGTACGGCGGTCATCACGTGGGTCGACAGCCGGGCCTGCGCCGCGTGTGAGGATCGTTCGTCGAGATCGCCGGCATGTTGACGCAACAACGTGGCGGTGCGGTCGATCGACGCTGCGGACGGCCCGCCGAGGCGACTCGTCGTGGCGATGACGCCGAGCGCCAGGCGGAGGTGGGGCCCGGCATCGTCGACTCTCCCCACTGCGTCGGTGAGCGCAGCGCCACGGTCGATTGCGAGCCGCAGGTTGGAGGTCGCCCGCTCGGTTGCAGGGTCGTGCGGCAGCACCATGACGGCGTCGCGCAGCGATGATCCCGATCGGACTCGGCGGGCGATGTCGTCGCACCAGCCGGCGACCGCCCGCGGAGATGGCAGAGGCCGGCGTGTGTGCCGCAGCGTCCGAGCAGCGGTGAACGGAGCCGCCGCCCACGGCAGTGGGGCCGTCGCCGGCTCGAGGCGGTGACAGCGCGGTCGGAGCGGCACGGCGGCGACGGCAATGGCGACCGTGAGAAGAACGAGGGCGAACGCAGTCACGGCTGGTTCGATTCAACGGGACGGTTCATCGCCGGCGCCTCTCCAGCGATCCAGCGATGATCAGCTCGCCGCCGCGGCCGGCCGCGGCCAGCGTGCGAGTCAACGGTGCGTCGGGTCCACCGTTGATCGCCGTGGCGCTGGGCGGGGTCACTTCGGCGATCTCGGAAACCTGACGACGACCCTCGGCGATCCGATCGACGTGCACCACGACGTCGATCGATCGTGCGAGTTGGTGGCGGATCGCAGCGAGCGGCCACGTCGGCGCCGCTTGGAGCACGAGCGACTCCAGTCGGAACAGTGCATCGGTCGGCCCGTTCGCATGGCACGTCGAGATCGACCCGTCATGGCCGGTGTTCATCGCCTGGACCAGTGCGAGCACCTCGTCGCCTCGGACCTCGCCGACCACGATGCGGTCCGGTCGCAGTCGCAGTGCGGTGCGCACGAGCTGGGCCAGGTCGACGTGGCCGGGCCCGTCGATCGTCGGCGGTCGCGCTTCGAGACGCACGACATGCGGATGGTGCAGTGGCAGCTCGGCGGTGTCCTCGACCACCACGACACGTTGCGACGGTTCGATCTCGTTCAGGAGTGCGGCGACCAGCGACGTCTTGCCCGACGACGTGGCGCCCGACACCACGAGGTTGCACCGATCTCGCACCAACTCACGCAGCAGGCCGACGCCGGCGCCGGAAGTGAACGACGCAAGCGGTAGTACTCGCCGTCGGAATCGTCGGATCGACAACACCGGACCGTCGACGGCCACCGGCGGAAGCACGGCGCACACCCGAGCACCGTCGTCGAGGCGGGCGTCGACGACCGGAGAGCTGCGGTCGACCCGGCGTCCGAGCGGCGCGAGCACCCGCTCGATCAACAACTCGACGGTGTCGTCGCCGAGCGAGCCCATGTGGTGCAGATGACCATCGCGGTCGATCCAGATCTCACGACCGGCGTTGACCAGGACTTCGTCGATCGTGTCGTCACGGACGTAGGCGTCGAGTTCGCCGAGCCCGCGGAGGTGGGCGATCGTTCGGTCGGCGAGGACGAGCCGCTGCTCGGGCGAGCACAGCGGGGCGAGCCGGCGCACCTCGGCGTGGACGAGCGACGCCGGATCGCCCGGGCGGTCGGCGACCAGCTGGCAGACGGCTCGTACGATGTCGAGATCGCTCATGCGGCGGCCCGCCGCAGTGCGCGCACCATGACGCGCGGGAGGCGGCTGGCGAGCAGGCCGGCGTCGACGGCCCGTGACACGCTCGGGTCGAGGCTGACGATGGCCTCGATCGGGGCGCCGATCGCATGCTCGACGTCGTGTCGGGCGAGGCTGCGTCCGGGCTCCTCGACGAGGATCACCCCGGTGGGTCGCGTGGGGCTCCGTACCGCCCGACGCAGCGCCAGGTAGCACGGCCGTGTCACGAGCAGCGATCGGTCCGCGCGCGTGGTCAACGGCTCGGGCGGGACGCGGGTGCCGACGTCGACTGTGACGTCGCAGCCCCATTGGTCGGACCAGTCGTGCAGCCAGTCGCCGAGGAGTCCCCACCGCCCGGTGCCGTCGTCGACGTGTACGTGCTGGGCATCTGCCGTGGCAGAACGCCACGGCAACAGCCACGCTCGCGGCCCGATGTCGATCAGCAGTTCGGCGAGGTGGTCGGCCGAGACATCGCTCAGCAGCCATTCGGCGACACCGGGCCGGTCGGGTTCCGGTAGACCGAGGACGGCGGGCATCTCGCCGTCGAGATCGACGAGCAGCGACGGTCGCAACGAACTCAGTGCGAGTGCCGCAGCGACGACCGTGGTTCCGCTGCCGCCCTTGGCGGCCCAGCAGAGTGTGACCATGACGTTCCCCCGATCAGCGGGTGGATGCATGGGGAGAGTCGGTGAATCGAGAGTACCGACGCTCGACGCGCTCCACAACGCCGACCGGCCACATGGCCGCTAGTGTCCAGATCGGAGGTGTCCGGGCACCTGGTGGGCTCCGCCGCCTTCAAAGCGGTTGGGACGGGCGATCCCCGTCCGGCGGGTTCGATTCCCGTCCACCTCCGCCAATGGGTCCACGGGCGTCCACCGCGGACTGTCGAAATCGCTCTGACCAGGGCTTTTGTGCAGGGTCGTCGGTGGACGTTCGTGGATGTCCGTGGAGCGTTACTCTCAGGGTTACTCTCGAAACCGTTAGTCTGAGAGCAACGCAACAGGGGGCGCGGCATGCCGAAGACACCGCGTGGAAAGCGAGTGGTGGACGACTCGACGACTCGTGGGTATGTGCAGCACCAAGGCGAGCGACCACGCCAGGTGAGCGAGAAGGCGTTCCTGCTGCTCGATCCGTGTCCGCCTCATGAAGCGGACGCCGACAGCGACTGATCCAGGATCGGCTCGCTCATGCTGCTCGCTTGCGTTGGACGTAATCCTCGAGGTCGTCGATGGTGAGGCGGACGCTGCGGCCGATGCGGATCGGTGCGAGTTCGTCGTCCCATATCAGTTGGTAGACGGTGGATCGGCTGACGGCGAGGAGCTCGGCCGCTTGCGGGATCGTGACGAGGAGCGGTGGCTGTGGTGTGTGGGGATGTGGGGTGTTGTCCGTGGGTTCGTTCATGTCGGCGATCGTCCAACACCGACGTCACGGATCACCGCCTGACCTGCTACCCGGATCACCGCCCGGGTGCTCGGATCTCGACGACCGCATCGCTCACGACCTGGGCATGACGAGACGCAGGCTCAGGTTCTCGGCCCGGTTGGGATCGACGTAGGCGTTGCATGCGGTGAGCACCTCGTGGGCGATCGGGTAGCTCGACCAGTTCACGGCGGCGGACCAGCGTTGCGCGAACTCGAGGACGGCGATGAGCTGCTCGCCATGACCGGCGCGGTTGGAGAACCCGGAGAGTGCGGCGAGATAGTTGTTGCGGTAGACGGTCGGGATGACAAGCCGGACCTCACCGGCGATCGACAGTTCGGCATTGGCGGCGAGCCGAGCGACACGGCCGTTCCCGTCGTCGAACGGGTGGCACTCGGTGATCAGCGCCATCATCGCAGCGGCCCTCGCGAGCGGTGATCGCAACTGCTCGAGCACATCGAATCCCTTGTCGAGCGTGCCCTCGACGAGGGCAGGCTCGACGAACTGAGAGCCCCCGGCGAAGTTGAGCACCTCTTTGAACTCGCCCGGCCTCTTCTCGGGCCGCGCAGCCATCAGGACTGCATGTCGCTCGCGGAGGAGGTCCACGAGTTCCTGGCCGGACCTCGGAGTCCTGGTTCGATCGACGGGATCGACCGCAAGGCGGTAGGTGGCGGCAACGTCGTGGGCGTCCTGCGGTCGCGTCTCGGAGATGACGCCGTCCACCGCGATCCGACGGGCCTCGTCGACGCCGAACTCCGTGCCCTCGATGAAGTTCGAGAAGTAGGCCTCGAAGAAGGACAGCCACTCCCACCGGGACACTGGCGGTGCAGCCGGTCGAGGAATGGGTGGCCGGTCGAGCAGCACCTCGACGAGTCCCTCGATCATCTCGATTCGGTGAGCGTCGTACGGAGTGCCAGCGAGCCTCGCCGCAAGCCGCCCCCCGACCGAACGTGGCACGTCCGAGAAGCTGCCGAGCACGGCTGCGAGGCGCTCGCGGACGTGTTCGACGTCGTTCGGGTCGAACGATCCGGCGATCACGTCGAGCTGCTCGAGCGTGGCCTGGACGCGGCCGGCACCGCCCGAGCGGGCCAGCTCGTCGATGCGATCGTCGACTGTTGCCGTTCCCATCTTCGACTTGGCCGGCCGCCCGCGCAGGGTGACGTTCTCGACGAGCGCTCGTGCAGGTCCCGACATCCAGAGGCCGTGAGGCAGCGGGATGTCGCCGGGGAGTGCCGGTGGTCCGACCAGTGGAACGATCGAGACACCGGGCAGCCGGAGGGGCTGAGCGCGGGGTGGATCGGGGTGTGCGACGTAGATCGCACCGTCGACTGGTATCCCACCGGCGATCGCCGTCCGATGGCACAACACCGCCTCGGGCCAGATCGCCGCAACCACAGCGTGCAGGTGGTGGCGAGCGACCTGCTCGGGCGGAAGGCTCGCTCCGACGGCGTACAGTCCAGCAGCGAGCCGCTGGGCTTTTCCAGCCTTGGCGAGCCGACTCAGTCGGCTGTAGTCCGCCTTGGTGGCAGCGACGAACTCGCCGTGGGGCGGCGTCGATGCGAGTTCCATGTGGGAAAGTCTGCCCGAATTGGCGCAGAGTGCAAGAAATCTGACTGGAAATCGGTCCAGATGCGAGGAATCTCGGAGAAAGTCCTCGCTGTAGCTACCCGGATCACGGCCCGGGTACCTCGATCTCGATGACGGGGAGCGGGCGGGTGGCTGGACGCAGGCCGAACTCGGTCCAGCCGTCGGGAAGGTGACCATGACGGTCGAGGTACACCGCGGCGTCGACGATCCGGGTAGCCAGAGCATCGATCCGGGTAGCACCGAGGCGGCCGTCGCCGTGCAGGCGACGTAGGTGTTCGATCATCGCACGCCGAGTCTGGCGACTCCTCGAGCACCCGAACACGCTCGAAATCGCTACTTGACCGACATAGAAGAATCGGGTGTCGTACCGCTGTTGGGGTCACCCGGCGAGTCCGTGGGTGCCACGGTGCGGGGTGGGTTCAGGAGGGCAGTTCGTAGCGGATCCATTCGTTCGTCAGGCGTGCGAGGACGAACCGGCCGTTGGTTGCGACTTCGGCGACGGGGTTGTTGACGTCGGTGTTGGGATCGCTCGAAGCGAGGGGCTCGACGAGGAACTGTTGGCCGTCGCTGCTGGCGATCAGTCGAAGCGCGGCGACGGCCTCACCGTCCTCGGGGGACCCGATGAGAACCTGTGCTTCGTCCCGGGCGGCCTGGTAGGTCTCGGTCGGGACCTGCATCAACACCGTCTCGGTGTCGGCATCGGTCACCGTGAGGCCGTCGTCACCGAAGACGAAGGTGGTGTCAGCCGCAGGGGGGCGTTCGCGGGCGTAGGACGCCACGACGTCGCCGGTTGCGAGGTCGACCACAGAGCTCAAGCCGCTCCGTTCGATGTATCGGTATCCGTCGGAGTCGATGACCAGGGGCATCTGCACCGAGGGCCCGATCGTCAGGAAGGCGGCATTCGAGGGGCTCGATGGTGTCTGGCCGAACCCGGTCGACGTCTGGTCGGCAAGGCCCTTGTCGAATTCCTCGTCCAGCTCGTCGACGGAGATCTGGCGAGGATTGCCGCCACGTTCGTCGAGGAGGTAAACGTCGCTCGTGCCGCCCTGGTTGGCGACGACTGCGATGAATCCGTTGTCGATCGGGAACGCGTTCGTGACGGTTCCGGTGGGGTCCGGCAGTGGGCTCGCCGACCAGGTGAGACCGTCGGGTGAGAACCATGTGCGGTCGTTCCAACGCACGAACCCTGCCGGCGAGGCGATCGTCATCCCTGTCGCCATGGCGGTCTGCCCGACCGTGGCTGTCCCGTCCCACGTCGCCGCCCAGGTCTGCGAGATGGGGACCTCGCCGGTCAGGTACGGCACGTCCTCGGCGGCGACGCCGACCTCGTCCCACGTGTACGAGTAGGTCGACTCCGGTGTCGGCGGCGACCCGTCAGGTCCGTTCACGGCGACGGTGAACCCGGTGTCGTTCGAGCGGACCTCGTAGGTCCCCGCGACCAGGTCGCGTTGCACGTCGGCCGGGAGCACGCTGGTGACGTCAGCGCTGTACATGCGCACGATCTCGAACACCCAACCGGTCTCGTTGACGGCGAAGCTCCTCATCGACGGCCACCACACACCGAACTGCGACTGGTCACCCAGCGGCCGCGCACCAGGCAGCTCGAAATCCTGCGACGACCAGTCGCGCAGATCGGTGGTCGAAGCAACGCGGACCACGACGCCACCATCCGCAGTCGAGACGGAGTCCGCAATGACGAGACGGTCACCGACCGAGGAGATCCTCCCAGCGACCTGAAGGCCGGGCGGCGTCGACACCTCGACCGGCTCCCAACTGGATCCGTCGGCCGTGACGCTGGCTCGGATCGTCGCCCCGCCACCACTCCCGTCGGCCGGGTCGACCGTGATGGCAAGGAACCCGTCGCCCCACGACAGGATGCCGGCTTCCTGCTCGGCGGCGCCGACCGGGAATCGCACGCCAGTCAACTCCTCAGCCGGCGCCGTGGCGGGGACCGAGTTCGAAGGGACGGTCGGGTCGGTGGTCGCCAGCGGATCGCCGTCACGCTCCTCCTCGGTCATCGCAGTCGGCGATGGCGCCATGTCGATCGACGGGTCGCTCTCGTCGCCTTGGATTGCCGCCACCGCCACGATCCCGCCCAGCACGATGATGAGCGACGCGGCCACGAGCATCCAGCGTCGCGTCCTCGACGGCGGAACCGGTCGTTGCGTGCCTCTCGGATGCGACGCCGGCCAGCGCCGTTCGATGTCGGGTTGGTGGCTGTCGCCGAGTTGGCGCAATGCGGCGCGGACACGGCGCTCGGTGCCTTCGAACGATTGGTCGATCACGACAGCTCCTTGTGCATTCGAGCCAGACCTCTATGGATGTGCGACTTGACCGTGCCGACCGGGATCCCCAGTTCGACGGCGATGTCGTCGACCTTCAAGTCCGCGTAGTAGCGGAACACGAGGACCTCACGCTCGGCCTGAGGAAGCTCGGCGAGCACCGCACGCACGGCGAGTGCCTCGGCGTCGACACCGGGGATCCGGTTCGATCCGACAGGCTGCATCGCCTTGCGAGCACGTCGCCGACCCCACGCGCGTGCACCGTTGACGACGGCGGTGCGGGCATAGGCACGAGGGTGTTCGATGTCGTCCCAGCGCCGGAACACCTCCTCACAAGCGTCCTGGGCGATCTCGTCACCGACGGCCGACGAACCGGTCAGCAGAAACGCCAATCGTGACAGCTCGGCGAACCGTTCGAGGAAGAACGAGTCGAACGACTCATCCGATCGCGCCTCGTCCACCACCGCCGGCTCGTCCATCATCATGTTGTAGGTGCTCGAGACGACGAAAACGTTGCAATCAATTCTCGCGTTCAGCGCGGGCAGCCACTGCAGCCCAGCACTTGACCGGCTGACGTGTCCTCGTTGGCGCCGGCCGCCGCTGCGCTCAGACGCTCGTGGGCACTGCTCCTGCAGCACGCACGTTGATCGCGTCTATTGCGGCGTTGGACATTTCGCCGCCCAGACGGATCGTCGATGGTGAACCGTCGTGGACCAAGACGATCGTGCCGAACGACGTCACTCTGAACAGCAGTGCGAGGAGCTCGAATGGAAACAGAATGATCGCAACGATGAACACCCAACCTGAGCGGTGACGCCACGACACCTGTATCACGTCGGCTGATAGCCACTCGATGCGGTGTCCGTTGAGTTGATGGATGTCGCTGGCGACGAGCTGGAGCCATGTGCGCGCATCGCCCGACACTGCGATGTTGTCGCCGCCGTTGGGCGCGGCCGTGATGCGGCGCGGTTGTGTTCGAACACAGAGTGAATATGCGGAGCGTTATCGAGTGCCCGACCGTACGGATTCCTCTTCCGTACGCTTCGGATTGTGGGAGGAGAGCCGCTGAGGTATCGATCGCCCGACGAGGACAGCGGACGATGGGAGAGGTTCTCGCCGCGCCAGGGCGACATCGTCATCAGTACCCGCTCAAAGAGCGGTACGACATGGATGCAGATGATTTGCGCACTGCTCGTGTTCGAGACACCAAAGCTGCCACGTCCACTCTCGGAGCTCTCCCCGTGGCTCGACTGGTTGGCGATCCCCGAGTCCGACCTCTTTGCGGAACTCGAACAGCAGCAGCATCGGCGGTTCATCAAGACACACACACCCCTTGATGGACTCCCGATGTATGACGACGTCCATTACGTCGTGGTCGCTCGCGATCCGCTCGACATGGCGGTGTCGCTCTACCACCAAGGCGGCAACCTCGATCGCGAACGAATCGCCGAGCTGACCGGCAGCGAGCTGCGTCCCGCCCGGGCGCGTCTTGATCTCGTGACCTGGATGACCAACTGGATCAGATGGAGTGGCCACTACGCCGAGAATCTCGACTCGCTCCCTGGCGTCATGTGGCATCTCTGCGATGCCTGGGAGCGCCGCGACGCCCACAATGTCGTATTGGTGCACTACGACGACCTTCTGGCGGACTTGTCCGGCGAGATGGCGCGACTCGTCGACGAACTCCGCTTCGTCGTCGATCCCGACGAGGTGGAGGCTTTGGCTGCCGAGGCGACGTTCGCTGCGATGAAGGCCCGAAGCCATGAACTCGTCCCAGATCACCGTGGACTCATCAAGGACCCCGACCAGTTCTTCCGCCAGGGCCGATCTGGTGCAGGTGTCACGGCCGTGCCCGACACGTTGCTGAACGAGTACAGCGAACGAACCAGCAAGCTTGCTCCTGCGGAGCTGCTGGATTGGCTCCACCGTCGGTGACTGCCAGCGATTATCTCGCTGACGGAAGGGCCGAAGTCGCACACGAACGTTGCGTCGTGCGACGCGTTACGGCGTTCGCGTGATGTGCGGCGCCGTCTGCGCGGCCGGTGCTGTTTGTTGATGTTGCTGTTCGCAGTCGGGCGTAGTCGTCGAAGCGATGTCGGTACTGTCGGGCCCGACGATCGAGGAGGAGACGCATGGACGACATGAAGGTGTGGTTCATCACCGGAGCCAGTCGAGGGATGGGGACCCATTTCGCGAGAGCGGCGCTCGAAGCCGGGCACGCAGTGGTGGCGACTGGCCGCCGAACCACTGACGTCGCGAATGAAGTTCCCGCTTCTGACCGCCTGCTCGTCGCTGCGCTCGACGTGACGAGCCAGGACGACGCGGACGCAGCGGTCGCTGCTGGTGTCGAACGGTTTGGGCGCATCGACGTGGTGGTCAACAGCGCCGGGGCGTCGTTCAAGGGCTACTTCGAGGAGATGTCGCCACGCCAGGTCGAACAGCAACTGGCCGTGAATCTCGTTGGTCCGATGAACGTGACACGGTCCGTGTTGCCGGTGATGCGGCTGCAGCGGTCGGGTCATCTGATTGCGATCTCGTCGGGCGCCGCGCTGATGGGGTTCGAATACTCGTCGGTGTATGCGGCGTCGAAGGCAGGATTGCAGGGTTGGATGGGCGCCTTGGCCCAAGAGGTGGAGCCGTACGGCATCCACACGACGATCGTGAACCCTGGCTTCTTCCGCACTGGGCTCGCCAGCCCCGAGTCGTTGGTGTGGCCCGAGTTGTCGATCGACGACTACGCCCGACGGAGTGAGGCACGGCGCGAGTGGTGGTCGGCGCAGGACGGGCAACAGGCGGGTGATCCAGCCAAGCTGGCTGCCGCTCTGATTGCACTCGCGGACGCGGACCCGCCTCCTCGGCGGTTCATCGCTGGTGCTGACGTCATCGCATTGGCACAGCAGAAGATTGAATTGCTCCGACAGGACATCGAGTCATATCGCACTCTCTCCGAGTCCCTGATCTTCGACGAGTAGACGGTGCTCATTGAGTCACATCCGATCGGCCGGACGGCTCGTTGGCCCACGCGACCGTCACGTCCGACAGACCTATACCGAAACCCGGCGATTCACTCCGATGCGAATATCGGGTGCTCGAGCTGGGCCGCAGCGCAGCGCTGGCGTGACTGTCGGGTTGGTGATTCTGGGTGTGGGAACTGTGCGGCTTCGTCAGGTTCCGGCGAGGCCGAGGAACACCACGAGCGCTCGCGACAGCCTGATCATGTCGTCGTCGCTCAACTGTCCCACGCGCTCTCCGAGCTTGGAGCGGGGGATGGTGGTGATCTTGTCGACCATCAGCCGACTGGACTCTCGGATGCCGGTGTTCTCGTCGGCCTCGACGAGCAATCGGACCAGCGGTGCGTCGGTCGGATCAGTGGTGAACGCACAGACGGTCACCGAAGTGGTGGCATCGAAGCGGTCGTCTTGGATGATGACGACGGGTCGGGGCTTGCCGACGTAGCCGCTGCCCGCTGAGGCCGTCCAGATCTCGCCTCGATTCACTCGTCGTCAGCCAGCGCATCGATGAAGGCCTGGTCGTCGGCTTCGTGTCGACTCGACGCGACAGCGAGCGACTGTTGGTGGGCCTGCTGGGCGAACTGTGGGGATCGGACGTCGGGGACCCAGATCTGGATCGGCCGGAGCCCTTGTTCGCGGAGTCGCTGGCGGTGGGCGCGTACACGAATGGCGGTGGGTGACGAGGACTGTCGACGAACCATGCGGCCATGTTACATGTAACGAAACCCGCGGCGTTGCTTTGTGTCCGGCGGACCTCGCAATTCTGTTGCACTGCAGTCGGGCCGCGATGCGGCGGCGACCGCTGGCTCCAGGTCGTGATTCTGCGTGACGAAGTGTGCGGCCGCCGTGCAGATCCGCCCGCTACCTCAGGTTGTGGCGCCGGGCCGAAGTTGCGGCACGAAGATTGTCCGGTTCGCTGCAACCGAAATGTGTCTTGTTGCGTGTGTGATGGTGTGGTCTCGGAGGTTGTATTGAGTTCCAGGGTCGAGAATCAGGAAGACGATCGACTCGGGCTGGACGCGATCGTTGAGGCGGAGTACACGTCGATGCTGGCGATCGGGGTGGCATTGCTGCGTGATCCCGACGACGCCGCCGAGTTGGCCCAAGAGACGATGCTTCGCCTTCGGGGGCACTGGGCGGAGGTCGCCGACTTCGATCGCCCCGGGGCATGGTGCCGGCGTGTTGCGTTGAACCTGGCAACCGACATGTTGCGCGACCGGCAACGGCGGCGACGTCTGGCCGATCGCCTGGCCATGGCGGCCGCCGCAGATCCCGGCAACTCGTCGACCCAGCGGTATTGGGACGAGCGGTTCTGGGCCCATGTGGCCAACTTGTCAGAGCGGCCACGTAACGCCGTGGTGCTGCACTACGTGCACGACCTGTCAGTCGTGGAGATCGCTGACACCCTGGACGCGCCGGTCGGCACGATCAAGTCAGACCTGTCGCGGGCCCGAACGCAGTTGCGGTCGATGATGGAACAGGAGACGCCGTGACCGACGACTTCGAAGAACGTGCACACGCTGCTGGGCGACGCGTCAACGACCAAGCAGCCGCACTCGCCGACCACAGCCGCGACCGGCATCCGGCATCGGTGACGTCGGCACGGTCGAGTTGGTTGGCTCTCGCAGCTGCGTTGCTGGTGGTGGCCGGAACAGCGTCGCTCGTGCTTGTGGCCTCCAACCGCGATGCGCAAGCTCCGGCAAACACCGCATCAACGACCAACACCAGCCCACCGCCCAACGCCGGCACCTCGACTCCCGAGAGCACCACGGCGTCCGCGGACGCCACAACGACGATCACGCCCTCACCGGGGGCGGTGCCCGAGGACTTGCCGCTCGTGGCGTTCGAGGAAAGCGCCTGCCAGGCCCAGAGCATCGAATGGACGGAACCTGACGGACCATTCATCTGGAAGGCGTTCGCTCGCGGTATCGCCGAGGGTGCACCAGTTCAAGTGATCGCGGATCCGTCCGAGGGCGCGGCCGGACCGTTCGCCGTTGTTCTGCGCGACTACGCACCCACCCGCACCGCCGGCACCGCAGAGGCCACAGAAATCGAGGGGAATCAGGTTTTCGTCAGCGTCTACGACGCACTGGACGGTTCCGGTGACATCGGCAACGGCGAGGCCGTCTGGAACCTGCCTGATGGATCGCAGGGCTACCTCCGTTCCCGCGGCCTGGACCGCGCCGACATCGAATCGATCGTCGCCAACCTCCGCCCACGGCCATCCGATCATCCGATTGCCGGCTTCGACTACGACACCAGCGAAACGCAGCCCGCACGGCTCGCCCTCGTCGCCGAGGAGACCACCGACGCCCTGCCGTCATCGCGTTACTCGATCACCTGTCGCGCCACGAACGGCCTCGACGTCCGCGTCGCAGTCATCGCCGACCAAGGCGTCGCTCCCTACGCCCTCGCGATCGACCGGCATCGTCCTGCGTGGATTGTTCGAGCCGATGGGGCCGTCTACATCGGCGGAATCGAAGCCCGTAACGCCCACGGCTCCCCGGACCCGCCAGCAGACGCGCTCACCACAATTTCTCCCGAACGATGGCAGCAACTCCGAAAGCAACCGGATTCGGGACCCCACACTCAAGCTGGCGGCGAAACGACGGCATCCTCGCAACCTGCTGACGCATCCGTTTCCCCACCGCCGCCTCGAACATTCATCGACGAGCAAGGCCTGCGATGTGTGGAGTACGAAACGTCGACGGCGAACAGAGCGGCCAGCGGCGTCTGCTTCGACGACTCACACGACGACTTGGGTATCCGGACGGTGGAAGCCGGGGATCACTATCCGAAGGCGACGATCATCGGTGGAACCGACAACGCCGATGCGGTTCGCGTCGTCATCGCGAGCGTCAGCAACGAACAAGCTGTCAGCTTGACCGTCGTGGAGGGATGGCCGGAGCGGATCTTCGCCGTAGACCTTCCCGCCGGTGACGTCGAAATTCGACTGGAAGCCGCCGATGGACGTGTCTTGTCATCGACCTGGGCGTAGCACGGGCAGGACGTCATTTCCTGAAGAGACTTCATCCCCCAAGGACTGCACCAACGTGAAAGTGCCGTGCTCGGCTTGGTTGCACCGGTGAAAGTGCAGCGCCCGGCTTGTGCCTGTGCGGTGCACCCTGCCCGATCTGGATCGGATTATCTTGTGCGGCTTCTGAGCGGTTCTTCCAGTCTCGCATGACGACTCGCCCACAGTGCCGGAGATGTCGCCGCGGTGATCACTCATTCGTGCGACAGGGCCTCTACGGGTACTTGAACGTGGTGCAGGCCAGCACGGATCCCCCGACGAGCTTCGAGCAGAGTTCGTAGCTGCCAGCCGCAACGTCGCCGAGGTCGAACGTGTCTGTCGCACCGGAAAGCTCACCCATCGGGACGGCCACCTCCGTCTCCTCGTCGGACTACGGAAAGAACTGTCCGATTGCGCCGTCGTCATTTGCCGTGACGAACATGCCGACTGGCTCTGCCACGCCGACCGGGGCAAGCGTTGCCACCATCGACCGAGTCTCATCGACGGACGAGTAGTCCACGACGAGTAATCCGTCGATCAGCTCCGATGGAACCTCCAATGCTGGCGATCCACCGGCATCGGTTGTCGAAGGCAACGCCTCCCCTTGGCCACCGTCTCCAGAACCGCATGCCGCAGTCAGGAGCAGAGCGACGATCAGGGCTGTGATTCTCCCCATGCCCAACGGACGGTAGCCGCCGAGACTTCGCCTGCGCCGTCGGCTGCGCTACACCTATGAGTCCGAGGGCGGCGGCTACCCGGAGTGGACTCTGTACAGCGAAGTGCGATTGTTGATCGATCGACGCAACGTCGAGTACCAGAGACAGGGACTCAGACCGGCGCCGGGTGCGGCGCCAAGCGATGCGGCCGTGGTTGCCAGCACCACGTCGTGGCTCGGCGATGTCTGACCTTGCCGACGGCCGAGCGGGTACAGTTTCGAGATGGACGTCGATCGGATCTGGTCAGCCGCTGAACTCGAGGCGCTGACCCCCGACGAACGCGCTGCGACCATTCGAGCCGGATTCGTTACTGACCCCGACGACGTCCCGGCCGCGCTCGTCGACCGGGCCCGGCAGAAGGTTGATGCACGCATCGCCGCCACCGAGGATCGCCACACCCGCCAGTGACCCGGCGCACGGTTCGCGTCGACCAGCAGTTCTTCATCGAACTCGACGCTCAGCTCGGCGAGACACGCGGACCCAACGGAGAGCCGTCAGCGAGCGACTTCCTGTTGATCGAACTTCCGACGATCGCCGAAACGTTCGGCGAACGCTTCGATGAGCTGCTCCGCCTCTACCCCGAGCGAGACGACTATCGGTACCTCGTCACCGGCGGCCGCCTCGTCTACGCAGTCGTCGTCGTCGGACAACTGATCAACGAAGACACCATCTCGCTGTTCGGCATCGAGATCGACCTGCACGGACCTCGATAGCTGCCCGATAATCACCTGCCGGAACTCGTCCTGAGGCGCCACAGATCCGGCGATATGCGCCCGTGAATCGCCACAGTTCACCGAACCGCATCTTGATATCGTGATGTCATGGCAAAGCAGACGACTGTCCGGTTGCCGGACGACCTCGCCGACGAGGCGGAGGCCGTTGCCCGAGTCCGAGGCGACAGCGTCAACCAGCTCATCATCGACGCACTCGCCGCCGAGATCCAGCGCATCCGCTCCGACGACGACTTCATCGCACGGGCTAAGAAGCTGCTCGAGCGCGACCGGGAGATCCTCGACCGCCTTGCGAAGTGACCCGCTGTCTCAGCCTCGCTGAGTTCTGGTACCTCGCCGAGCACGTCACCGACATCAACGCAGCAACGCTCATCAGCCAGTGGCGCTCAGCTCGTCGACTCCGCACTGCACGCGCCGCACGCCGGCTTCGGTGACACCGACGTCTACCCCGACGTGTACGACAAGGCCGCAAGTGCTTGCATGTCGGATTGCGTGGAATCACCCGTTGCCCGACGGCAACAAGCGAGCAGTCGCTCTGGGGCGGTGATGATCACCACGCGATCGAACAGCTCAGCCGGTAGGTCCACACCGGGACCGATTTCCTATGTCCAACCGAGCAGGTAGATGATCCAGATCACCACGATGATTCCGGCGTAGATCAGCGGGAGCGCTGACGTCCTTCCGTTCTTGTCCGGTCGGAAGTTGCACCAAACGCCGATCACGATGGCGAGAACGCTGACGAGGATCAGCACACCCTGAGCCAGTTCGCGACAACACTGCGTGCAGCGTCATTGGTGACGGAACCAGCTGCGCCACGAACTCCACCCGTCGCTGCGCCGACTCCGCCAGTTGCCGCAGTCGCTAGGGCGCTGGAGCAGCACCGACGACCCCACCCCGCCATGACATCCCCAAGCTCAGCTACCCGACAGAACACCACAGTCCGCAGTCGCCCGCTCGCTGAAAGCGAACGAACAGTACGGACCCCCCAGCCACTCAACACTGCGGCCAACAGAAGTCAGCGATGGCTCGACGGCACTCGAATCCGTATCGATACGAGCATCACAACCCGAAAAGTAGAGCGGGTCGTCCTTGCGGCCTCGATGCCCGAGCGTCTGGTTCTGCACCCTCCGCCGGACGGCGTCGCAGCAGCGGTTCGCGACGCGCACGACGTGGAACGCGTCAGCAACTCGGACGGCGTGATCGAGATGCGGCGACAGCCCAGCACGGAACGACTGGGCAAGATCGGTGGCCACAACTTCGATCCCAGCAAGCCAGTCAGGATCGGCGTTCGCTGTCCATTTGCGCAGGTCAACGGCTGCGTTGCCTTCGACCATGTCGATCACCCGTCGGGCTTCGAGGTCAACGAGACCGGTCGCGTAGATCGTGTGGTGATCCCGGTTCGCTCGCAAGAACGACGTTTCATCCACACCCAACTGACGCACCGCCCCGACCCGGTTGGGGTCGTCGACGAGCGGGGTGCCGTGCTCGACCACGGCGTTCATGATCGTTTCCCAACACACCCCGAACTCGTCCGCGACCTGCGACACGGGACGAGCGAGTTCACCCACTCGTCGGCATGCTTCAGCACCGGTCCGGCGGGTCAATACGACTTGAGCGTCGAGGAACTCGAGTGGTTCGGTCCACGTCCGCGCCGCACACAGCGGCTCGCGGCATCGCCAGCGACGCTTCCAAATTCGCAGTCGTGTCGACCGGCCGAAACACTCGAGATCGCGGACGTCGACCCACATCCGATCCTGTGACTCAGCCCGACATCCACAGCGCACACACCACGCTCGAGGCTCGGTCGTCTCGACCTCGATGGTCACCTCACCATCGGCCTCGAACACGCCCGTGACGCGCACGCCGGCGAGTCCAAGCATCGCCTCGGCCAGGCCACTACCGTCAACCATCGCAGGGATCTCCTCAGAGTTGAAGTCGTAGAACAACTCCAACGATGGCGGGATCCCTGCACCCGATCGCGGACCCTCACACCAAGCTCTCTCCCCACTTCAACGAGAAGAGCCCGATAATCGCTGCAAAGAATGCTCCGACGAGCAATGCAACACCGGCGAAGTGTTTGAGGTCCGACGGTCGGTTGGGTAGCGCATAATCACGCTCGTCAGGCGGGTGCATCAGCGGGCAGGGTGAGATGCAGAAAGGTGGGCGGGACCTCCGTCCGACCTGGGGCGGCGATGTGTCAGATGACTTCGACGCTGATGCGATTGGCGTGGGCCGCAAGAGCCTCGATGTCGGCTCGGTCTCCGGTGAGGACCGTGCCTCCTGGTTCGGCGATCGCGACGACGAGTGCATCGACGGCGGAGCCGGTGCGAGCGAGTCTGCGGAGCTCGGCGGCCCGGCGGGCGACGTCCACGCTGACGGTGGATTCGATGATGCACGTCTTCAGGAAGCGGTTTCGTCACCTCGTAGCGCCCTCATACCCCAAGGTCCGTCTGCGGCACAGGTCAACCTCCGTGATCGGCGGTTCCAGCAATCAGGCGGCTGGTAGGTTCGCCCGTATGAGCAATTCGGGAAATTTCCGAGTGCAAAGCGCCGCGGCCCGCGAGGCGGGCACCGGGGGAGCGAGCCAGCAACCAGATGGCAGCGACAAGCGGGTCGCCATCATCGGAGTGGCTCTACTCGCGGTGGGGGTCGCCGCGCTGATCCTTCTGTTCTGAAGCCCGCGCGCATCGCCAGTCCCTCGCCGTCGCGTCGAGTCGGCACGAACCCGAGGACCGGGACGTCAGCGAACTCCTCGAATCGGACTCTGGATCGACACCACCCACATGACCGTGGACGCCACCGTCCAACACATGCTCGACCACCACGACGAGGCGATCTTCGACATCACCTGAGAGCATCAACGAGTGTCACCGACCGCCGGCTGAGCATCCCAGTTGGGATCGCGTTTGGCCGACGGCGTGGCGGCGGTGGTCGTCGACTCTGTGATCATGTAGGTCGGCAGGCTGGTGAGGCGCATTGTCGGACGCCTCGGTCGTTCTGCGACGGTTCGCTCAGGTTTCGATCACTGTCCGAGCCGGACGAACAGCCAATCCGCGAGCCCGTGCACCACGGTCACCACGAGCACAACCACGAAGATGCCAAAGAACCCGTTGATGTTCACGTCGTTGCCAAACACCAGATCGATCGTCCAGACGAACACGAACTTCGAAGCGAACATCACGAACCACACGCCGAGCGCCATCAAGGCGGTCGCGCCGCGGGAATCACGGTGTCGAAGGTGGCCGACGATCGCATCCTTCACAGCGACTGCCCCGCACGTCAGCACCTCGAGGACGATCGCAGCCAGGAACAGGTCGGTGAAGCTGTGCGCCTCGACGATCGATGTGTGGTCGTCGAAGAGCCCCAGCACAACCGCGTAGATCAGGGTGCCGACGAAGAGCTCCTTGAAGAGGAGTTGTCGCGAGGTGAACGAGCGGGTTTCGTTCATCGACGCAATGTAGGCGTCATGGTCACACGCCCGCTGCAAAGACGCCGCTGGCACGGTCGGCGATGTTCGTCGACGCGGTGGTTCAGGACGAGAGCAGCTCGGCTTGGATCGGAGCGGGAAAGCGCACGGTGAAGCGGGTGTCGCCCAACGCCTGCTCCAGCACGCGCGCCGTCGCCTCGACCTGAGCGCGGCGAGCCGGGGGCACGTCGGTCAGCCACCCGAGCGCGATGGTGCCGTCCTTACGTTGGACCCAACTGCCCACGACGCGGCCGTCGACCCAGATCGTGGGTCCGGCGTTGCCGTTGCGGTCGACGACGTGCGATGCGATCACGGCGTCGAGGTACCAGCTGCGTTCTTTCCAACCCATCGTCGTCGGATCGAGGCCGGGCAAGACTGCGACCCACTTCGACGATCCATGCACGACATCGAGGTCGTCTGGCGCGAGCCACGCATCGATGTCCCCGTCGGCGGTCTCCATCGCGACCACGACGGCGTGTGCGTCGTCCAGAGCCCGCCGGGTGTCGCGCAGCGTCCAGCCGGTCCACCACTGCACATCGGCGGTTGTTCCGGGCCCGAACGCGCGCAGCCAACGTCGCACCAGCTCGGCGGAGCCCTCACGGGGATCCATGCCCACGATGCCGCCGGGCACCCAGTCGTCCATGGCGGCCCAGCGGTACTGGCTGTTGACCCAGGAGCCCATCGGGCGGCTGCGCACGACGACGCCCTCGAAGCCGAGGTGCAACATGATGCGTACGTGAGCGTGTTGGGTTGCGGCGTACGGCTTGCCCGGCGACAGATCGATCGGTTGCCGCAAGGCGGGCACTGCGTCGCCGAGCTGACGAGTCGACGCCTCACCGGCGCGGTGCAGCGCTGCCAGAATCTGCTCCTTGGCCGACGCGATCCAGTCGTCTCCGTGATCGGAGATGCCGTTGTCGGCAAGCAGCTTCACGAACCTGCGGTGCTCGGGCCCCAACAGCTTCGTCGTCGATGATGCGTGGGCGATCCGCGCGACCGAAGGCGTCGCGACCCACAGTGTGCGCCGCATCGCGTGGAACCGGATCACACTTCGCGCTTCGTACAGCGCGGCCTCCACCGCTGCGATCGAGGGGTGACGCATCCGGGCCAGCACCGAGAGGAACACCGACACCGGATCCGACGAATGCAGCGCCACGACCGAATCCCCGATCGCCGCAACGTCATCGGTTCGTGTCGAGGAGACCAGACGATGACGGTGCGCCAGCCGAGCGCGTCGTTCAACGACCGTGACGTGTCGCACTCCCACGGGTCCATGATGCCGGAGACGTCGTCGCGACGTCGACGGTCCGGGGCTACGGTTCCTGCATGACGCTCCTCGATTTCCCGATCGTCGACGACCACACCTCGAAACTGTGGTCCGGTCTCGTGCCGGTGCTCTGCGAGTACATCGCGATCCCAGCGCTTTCTCCTGCCTTCGACGCCGACTGGGAGACCAGTGGCCACCTGGAGCGGGCGGTCGATCTGGTCACGTCGTGGTGCCGTGATCGGGCCATCCCCGACATGACGGTCTCGGTCCATCGTCTCGAAGGTCGTACCCCGGTGGTCGTGTGCGACATCCCGTCGACGGCCGGCGCCGAGGAGGCGCCGCCGGTGCTGCTCTACGGCCACCTCGACAAGCAACCGGAGATGGAAGGCTGGCGCGACGACCTCGGTCCGTGGAAGCCGGTGCTCGAGGGCGACCGGCTGTACGGCCGAGGGGGAGCCGACGACGGCTACTCGGCGTTCGCCGCACTCGGTGCCGTCGAGGCGGTGCAGGCAGCAGGTGGCGCCCACCCTCGGTGTGTGGTGCTCATCGAAGCGAGCGAGGAGTCCGGCAGCCCCGACCTGCCCGCACACGTGGAGGCGCTCGCAGGTGTCATCGGGACGCCCCAGCTGATCGTGTGCCTGGACTCGGGTGCCGCCGACTACGAGCACCTGTGGATCACGACGTCGTTGCGGGGCATGGCCGACGGCAACCTCACGGTGCGCGTCGTCGAAGAGGGTCTGCACTCCGGCGGCTATGGCGGTGTGGTGCCCGACGCCTTCCGAATCCTGCGCCGCTTGCTCGAACGCATCGAGGACAGTGAGGACGGACGGGTGCTGCTCTCCGAGGCCTGGGTGACGGTGCCGCCCGAGACCCGGGCCGCACTCGCACGAGCAGCGGAGCTGGTCGGCGCCGGACGCGTGGCCGAGGTGCCGTGGACCCCGGGCGTCGGTCCCGTCACCGGTGACGACCCACTCGAGGCGTTGCTCGCCACCACCTGGCGACCGCAGCTGACGGTGGTCGGCCAGGACGGCTTGCCCGTCACCGCACGCGCCGGCAACGTCCTGCGTCCGGAGACGACGCTCAAGCTCTCGCTTCGCCTGCCGCCGCACGTCGATCCCGATGCGGTTCTCACAGCGCTCGAGCGCACCCTCACCGCCGATGCGCCCTACGGCGCACAGGTCGCCTTCGGCGGCGGGAACGGGGCGTGGGGCTGGGCTGCTCCGCCGACTGCGCCGTGGCTCGACGATGCGCTGCAAGCGGCGTCCGACCGCTTCTTCGGCGCCCCGGCGCTCCAGTTCGGCGAAGGCGGCACGATCCCGTTCATGGCGATGCTCGGCCAGCGGTTCCCGGCGACGCAGTTCCTGGTGACCGGCGTGCTGGGCCCGCACAGCAACGCCCACGGACCCAACGAGTTCCTCCATCTCCCCACGGGCCGCAAGGTCACCGCTGCGGTGGCCACGGTCCTTCACGCGTCTGCGCAACCACGCTGACGGCCGGGCCCATGCGGTAGCGACCTGCGTCGGTCGTTGCGGTTCGGTTGCGCAGCGATCGGAGTCAGCCAGTCCCCGGCCCCCAGGGAATCCCGAGCAGGTACCATCCCGAGAAGAACAACGTCCACACCACGGTGAGGGCAACGAAATACGGCAGCATCAGGGCGATCACCGTGCCGATCCCCGAGCGCTTGTCGTAGCGCAGCGCGAACACGACGATCAACGGGAAGTACGCCATGATCGGCGTCACGATGTTGATCGGGGAGTCGGCGACTCGATAGGCGGCCAGCACCACCTCGGGCTCGACGCCCAGGCGCAGGAACAGTGGGATGAAGATGGGTGCGAGCAGGGCCCACTTGGCGATCGCCTGCGGCATGATGATCCCCACCACGAGCGTGATCAGCATCGCGACCAGCAGCAGGCCGAGGGTTCCGATGCTCCAGTTCTCGATGAGGTCGCCCAGCTTCACCGCCGCGATCTGCGGGATGTTGGAGTAGTTGAAGTAGGCGATGAACTGAGCGATGAGCAGGAAGAGGAACAGCAGCCCCGCCATGCCCGCCCACGACTTGGTGACGGCGTTGATCGCTTCGGTGCTCGTCGTGAGGGTGCCTGCTCCGCGTCCATAGCCCAGACCAGCCGCCAGGAACAGCAGCGCGATGATCACGATCAGGCTGTCCATGAACGGTGAGGTGCCGATGACGCTGCCGGTCTCGGGGTCTCGCAGCGGAGCGCCGGACGGCACGGTCAGCAGCAGCACCGCAACGACGACGGCCACGAAGGCGATGCCGGCCCACCGCAGTCCGCGTGAGTCCTGGTCGGGGGTGATGCCCTCGAAGACGTCGGGCTGATCGCGCAGCTCGTCGCCCGACGGGGCCACCGACGGGTCGTACGTGCCGAGACGAGGCTCGACCAGCCGTCGGCTCACGATGGCGAGCAGGATCGTGAGCACGATCGTGGAGCCGATGCCGAAGTACAGGTTGGCCGTGATGTCGATCGTCCGTCCGGGTTCCACCAGCCCGATCGACTCATTGGTGATCTCGGTGAGCACGGCGTCGGTGGGCGTGATGAGCAGGTTGACGCCGAAGCCTCCCGCCACACCGGCGAAGGCGGCGGCCATGCCGGCGATCGGATGGCGACCGACGCTGTGGAACGCGGCGGCGCCGAGCGGGATGAGCACGAGGTAGCCGGCGTCGGAGGCGATGCTCGAGACCACACCGAGGCCGACGATGATGTAGGTCAGGGTGCCGGGGGAGGAGACGTCGACCAGTTTGCGGATCAACGACGCGATGAGCCCGGACACCTCCGAGACGCCGACGCCGATCATCACGATGAGGATGATCCCCATCGCGGTGAAGGCCATGAAGTTCTGCACGAACGAGGTGAACAGGAAGCGGATGCCGTCGTCCGAGAGCAGGCTCTGGATCTCGGTGGTCTCGGTGACGATCTCGTAGGAGTCTGCGTCGGCCTGCTCGCCGGAGATCAGCTCGCCCGGCAGGATCGACCCGCCGATGTCGATCTCCTGAGCGATCTCGACCGGAGGCTTCACCACCTCGTACGTCGCACTCCAACCGACCCAGGCCAGGATCTGCGACAGCAGGATCAGGCCGACGCAGAGGCCGATGAACAGCACCGCTGGATGCGGCACCTTGTTGCCGATGCGCTCGATGAATCCCAGGAGCCGTTGGAGCGCACCCTCCTGCGCCTCGAGTCCGACGTCGCTCACCCCACACCTCTCTCCCCGCTGACGGTGCCAGTCGACGACTGTTCGTCGGCTGTTGGCGACGAACAGTACGCCAACGGCGGGTCGGACGCCGTTCCTCTACGGATCAGGAGTGGGGCGCAACACGCGCTTGTCGTACTTGAGTGCTTCCATGAGTTCGTCGACGATCTCGGCCCCGCGGCCGGCGGTCACGGCCTCGGCGACATGCGTCTCGAGGTGGTGACGGAACACCTCCCGACTCGTGCTCTCGAGCGTGCCCTGCACGGCGGAGAGCTGCTTCATGATGTCGGGGCACCACGCTTCGTTCTCGACCATCCGGATGATCCCGTCGAGGTGCCCCCGAGCCGTCTTCAGCCGAGTGGTGACCGTTCGCATGTAGTCGTCCATGGTCCACGTTAACCCACCCCACCTCAGGTGGAACCCCACCCCAGGTGGGGTGGAATAAACGAAGTTTGCAGCGGTTGTGGTAGTCACACACCGAGAGAGGAATCGCCATGCCGAGGATCACCGAAAACGCCCACACGGCGCACGCCCACACGACGCACGTCGCACTCGCCGCCGAGGCCACCGACGACGCACTTGGCGCCAACGACGATGCGCACGACGCGCACGACGCACACGGCTCCGGCCACGACGGTCACGGCGGCGGTCACGGCGATCACGTCGAGATGTTCCGCCGACGGTTCTGGTGGAGTCTGCTGTTGACCGTGCCGTTGGTGGTGACGAGCCACATGGTCATGGACTGGTTCGACTACGAACTGGAGTTCGTGGGCATCGGCTGGGTCGGCCCGGTGCTCGGCACCGTTCTGTTCTTCTGGGGCGGCCAGCCGTTCCTCGCCGGCGGGCGCCACGAAGCCCGCATGCGCACGCCGGGAATGATGCTGCTCATCGCTATGGCGATCACCGTGGCCTACGTCGCTTCGATGGCGACCTCGCTCGGCTGGTTCGATCTCGACTTCTGGTGGGAGCTCGGCGCCTTGATCTCGATCATGCTGCTCGGGCACTGGCAGGAGATGAAGGCGCTCGGCCACGCCCAAGATGCGCTGTCGGCGCTTGCCGCACTGCTGCCCGATCAAGCCGAACGCATCGGTGACGACGGCACCGTGGAGACGGTGCCCGCTGGCGCCCTGCGGCCGGGTGACACGGCGCTGGTGCGCTCGGGTGGCAGGGTGCCTGCCGACGGCGAGATCGTCGACGGCGCCGCCGAGCTCGACGAATCGATGATCACCGGCGAATCTCGACCGGTGCCCAAGACCGCCGGTGACGCCGTCGTGGCCGGAACGGTGTCGACCGACTCGGCGATCCGGATCCGGGTGACCGCCGTCGGCGACGACACCGCACTCGCAGGCATCGGCCGCCTCGTCGCCGAGGCACAACAGTCCCGGTCGCACAGCCAGGTGCTCGCCGACAGAGCCGCTGCACTGTTGTTCTACGTGGCGACCGCCGCTGCCGCCGTCACCGCCATCGCCTGGGTCGCCATCGGCAACAGCGACGAAGCGGTCGTCCGTGTCGTCACGGTCCTGGTCATCTCCTGCCCTCACGCCCTCGGCCTCGCCATCCCGTTGACCACGTCGCTGTCGAGCGCCGTCGGGGCACGCAACGGCGTGCTCGTCAAGAACCGCCTGGCCCTCGAAGCCAGCCGGACCGTCGATGCGGTGCTGTTCGACAAGACCGGCACCCTGACCCGCGGTGAACACGCCGTCATCGGTGTCGCCACCACGACAGGAATCGACGATGCCGAACTGCTCCGTGTCGCCGGCGGCGTCGAATCCGACAGCGAACATCCCCTCGCCCGTGCGATCGTCGTCGCCGCCCGAGACCGGGGCCCGATCGCCTCTGCGACGCAGTTTCGATCCCTCACCGGGCGTGGCGTCGAAGCAACGATCGACGACTCCACCTACGCGATCGGCGGCCCGGCACTGCTGCGTGAACGCCAACTCGACGTGCCCGACGAACTCGCCGACGCCGTCCGAGCGTGGGAACAGCGCGGTGCTGCCATCCTGCACGTCGTGCGCGACGGCACGATCATCGGATCGCTCGCACTCGAAGACCAGATCCGCCCCGAAGCCCGCCAAGCAGTCGACCAACTCAGGGCCCGAGGTCTGCGGGTCGTCATGATCACCGGCGACGCCCGCCAGGTCGCCGACGCCGTCGGCCGCGACCTCGGCCTCGACGAGGTGTTCGCCGAAGTACTCCCCGAGGACAAGGCGGCCAAGGTCGCCGAGCTTCAACAGCGAGGACAGCGTGTCGCCATGGTCGGCGACGGCGTCAACGACGCACCCGCCCTCGCCCGAGCCGACGTCGGCATCGCCATCGGCGCCGGCACCGACGTCGCCATCGAATCCGCCGGACTGATCCTGGCCAGCTCCGATCCCCGCGGGGTCGTCGCCATCATCCGGCTCGCCAGAGCCACCTACCGTAAGTCGCTCCAGAACCTGACGTGGGCAGCCGGCTACAACGCCATCGCCATCCCCCTTGCCGCAGGAGCCCTCGCTTCGATCGGCTTCACCTTGTCACCCGCCGTCGGCGCCGTGCTGATGAGCCTGTCCACCATCATCGTCGCCCTCAACGCCCAACTCCTGCGACGCCTCGAACTCCACCCCGAGACATGACCCGACAGTGCTCCTCGCCGTCCGGCCGAACTCAGTCCTCGATGACGTCGAGGCCCTGCTCACGCAGCCGTGCGATGTTGTCCAGCATTCCGTTCAACACCTCGGGAGGGTGTCCCACCCACTGCTGCAGCTCAGCGACGATGCGCAGTGGATGGCGGGTGCGGTAGGACTGTGTGACGTTGCCGGGGAACCGCTTGTTCGTCACGTTCGGATCGTCCTCGAACGGTCCCGTCGGCTCGACGACGTAGACGTGTCCCCGCTCGGCCGACCCGGCGAGCGCGGTGGCCAGTTCTGCTCCCCAGACGGCCGTCTCGACGAGTGCGGAGAAGTAGACGTTGTTCGACACGCGGCCATCGTGGAAGTTGGAACCTCGACCGGGCAGCAGCTGATCGCCGACTTCGAAGGTGATTTTCGTCCCGTGGTAGAACGGCCCCTCGACGTGCTGGAACCGATCGAACGTCACCGGGACGTAGGCGGTCTCGGTCGGGCCCTCGTCCTCCGTCTGGTCGTGCTGTTCCGGGCCGGTCATCGAGTCCTCCGGTGTCGTGGCGGTCAGGCCGAGAGCACCTCGCGAGCGGTGTCGGCATCGGTGGCGCGCACCTCGAGTTCGATTTCTTGGCCTTCGGTGGGGATCGACCCGCCGCCCTCGTTGTCGACGATCACGCTCTCGATGCCGAATCCGCGCAGCTTGGCCTGGGCGATTTCGGCCTCACCGACGGATCCGAATGCGCCGACGATCACCGGCTCTGGGTGGCCCTGCTCCTGGCTGCTCATCAGCATTTCCTAGCACGTCCGGGTGGTGACGCATCCTCACGGCAGGCGCACGTTCAGCCGGCCGGTGGCGGCGAGTTCTGGGTGATCTGAGCGCGGACCGCAGCGACCGCCCGGTCGAGTTCGTTCAGCCGAGCGGCGAGTGCGTCGGCGTCGATCGTCTCGGGTTGGTCCGACGACGGCGGCGCATCGTCGCCGAACCCGAAGAACGATGCCAGCGCACCAGCCATGATGCCCAGCACCGCCAGGCCGGAGAACATCAGCACGACGGCACTCAGCCGACCGTTGCGTGTGATCGGGTAGACGTCGCCGTAGCCGACTGTCGTGATCGTGACCGTCGCCCACCACACGGCGTCGCCGAAGTCGGCGAAGTTGTCGTTGACCGGGTGCTCGGCGACGTAGGCGATGTAGGCGCACACGGCGATGATCGCCGCGGTGACGATGCCGACCTGACCGAGTTGTCGCGCGAGTCGCCGCATCGCGCCGCCGCTCGCCTTGGTGATTCGTGCCAGCCGGGCAAGTCGGGCGAGTGCGAGGAATCGAGCGTCGCCCATCCCGGGGATCAGGAACCACGGTGCAGTGAAGATCACCACGCCGAGGTCGAACTGGCCCCGGCGGTTGCGGAAGTACGCAGGCTGCAGCCGGACGTGGACGACGAAGTCGGCAACGAAGACGAACCAGGTTGCGACGAGCACGATCTCGTTGATGCCGGAGTCGACGCCGCCGTAGGTCATCAGGATCGGCAGGATCGCCGACACGAGGATCGGTAGCCGCATGCGCTGCTCGAACCGAGCGAGCTGGTCGGCGTCCGCCGTGGGCGTGCTCGCAGCCATCGCCAGACAGTACGAGCTGTGGCTCCGACCCTGCGGTCTTTCGCACCAGTGGCGGATCGTGAGCGTCTCGGCGTGATGCCTGACGTGACAGCGGACAGAATGAGACCGTGGGTCGTCGATCGAACCAGCCGATGTGGGCGGGCGTGGGCATCCCTGTCGGCGCCGGCCTCGGCACGATCGTCGGCCTGGTCGGATGGGGTGGGGTTGGCATCGCCCTCGGTGCGGCATTCGGTGCCGCTCTCGGCCTGATCATCGGCGCCATCGCCGATTCGCTCGCTGGTCCGCGAGCCGGCGACGATTGACCGGGCGAGTTCCGGCCCGGGTGGATTGCTCGGGTCACGCCGGCCGGACGTGACGTACCGCTCGAGCCATGCGCTGTCGGCCTGCCCGACGGTGAACGCACTTTGCAGGTGGTTGGCGCTTGTCCCAGCGTGCGATCCGACGCCGGTGGGGTGCACCGCGGCTCTGGATGACGCGAACGCAGAACCGCAGGCGAGTGCAGCGCCGTCGACGCGAGACGCTATGGTGCTCGCCGGCGAAGGGGAGTAGCTCGACGCTGGGAGATCGACACACTGGGTGATGAGCCCCGGTCCCCAGGCCCACACCTGTGGGTGAGCAAGACCTTCGGCCAGGCATCGACAGATGCCCGGTCGAGGGCGTTCCACCTTCCTCCGGGCCCCACAACGGAGGACATCGTGGACGCATTCCTGCTCAGCTTCGGCATCATCTTTTTGGCCGAACTCGGCGACAAGAGCCAACTGATGGCGATGACGTTCGCCGCTCGTTACCGAGCGCTCACCATCCTGCTGGCGATCACCGTGGCAACAGCGCTGGTCCATCTGTTCAGCGTCGTCGTCGGCGCAGCAGTCGGTGCGGCGCTCCCGACCGACGCGATCTCCGTCGTGGCAGGCATCGCGTTCGTCGGGTTCGCGGCATGGACCCTGCGTGGTGACACGCTCGACGACGACGAGGCGGCTCGCGCCGCTCGAAGCGGTGGCTCGGTGTTCTTCACCGTCGGTCTGGCGTTCTTCCTCGCGGAACTCGGTGACAAGACCATGCTCGCGACGATCACGCTGGCGGCGGACAACGGCCTGTTCGGCACATGGCTCGGTTCGACGCTCGGCATGGTCGCGGCCGACGGACTGGCGATCCTCGTCGGCCAGCAACTCGGCGCCCGCCTCCCCGAACGGACCGTTCGCATCGGTGCCGCAGTGATCTTCCTGCTCTTCGGCATCGTCCTCATCGCCGACGGGCTGCGCTGACACCACGCCCGCAGGCTGTGCGAGGTCGGCACGGGTGCTTCGGGCCGGATCTGGGTACCCCGTGTCCCGTGAGTTCCGACGCCATGCAACCCGACGCCACGAATCCCGACGCCATCACTCCCGACGAGCGATCGGCGACGACGAACCGCAGTGACGGGCTGTTGCGGCGCGCCGGCGACGGCGCGTGGCGCCTCGCTGCGATCGGCGTGGTCGTGTGGGGTCTCGCCTCGCTGACCTCGGCGTTGACGACGGTTGTCGTTCCCGTCGCCGTTGCGCTGTTGCTCGCCGGCGTGCTGGAACCGGTCGTGCGCCGGCTCGATCGCGACGGCTGGCCGAACTGGGTGGTTCCACTCGTCACGGTACTGCTGCTCTTCGGTGCCGTCGTCGGGCTGATCGCGGTGGCCGGGGCGCGGTTGGCCGACCAGTGGCCCGAGTTGCGTGACGAGTTCTCGTCGTCGCTGGAGGATCTGGAGGAGCGGTTCTCGATCACGCTGCCCGATCTTCCCGGGGCCACCCAGGACTCCTCCCAGCCGGACCAGGAGTCCTCGGAGTCGGAGTCGGGGTTCGGTGCCGGTCAGGCGACACGGGTGCTGACCGTCGGATCCGAGGTCCTGTTCGGTGCGTTCCTCACCCTCGCCTTGACGTTCCTGTTCCTGAAAGACGGCGCGCGGCTGTGGGCGTGGGCGCTCGACAAGGTGCCGCCGGAGCGTCGTGACAGCATCGACGCTGCGGGTCGCAACGCGTGGACCACCACCGGCGGATACATCCGCGGGCTGACGATCGTCGCAGTGTTCGATGCGGTCGGCATCGGCGTGGCGTTGCTGCTCCTCGGCGTGCCACTCGTGCTCACACTGGCGGCGCTGCAGTTCGTCCTGTCGTACATCCCCACGATCGGCGCCTTCGTCGCAGGTGGCATCGCCGTCGCCGTCGCACTCGGCAGTGAGGGGCTGGTCACAGCGCTGATCGTGCTCGTCGCAGTCGTGGTCGTCCAGCAGGTCGGCAACGACGTGATCGAGCCGTGGGTGATGGATCGGCTGATCGGGCTGCACCCAGCGGTGGTGCTGATCGCCGTCACGGCCGGCGCCATCCTGTGGGGCATCGCCGGTGCACTGCTGTTCGTCCCGCTCGCCGCCGCACTGACCGCAGCGGCGAGTGTGCTGTGGGATCGTCGGACCAGCGCCGCCTCCGACTCCTGAGATCAGATCGACGAGACGATCACGAACACCGGATAGCCGGCGAACAGCACCCACGATTCCGCGCGCCCCAGCGATCCTCGACGTACCGACAGCAGGATCGCCACGGCGAGGAGTGCGAGCATCACGATCATCGGCGCATGGACGAGGGTGGCGTCGCTGATCGCGAGCGGTGCGACGATCGCTCCCACTCCGAGGCTCATCGTCATGTTGTAGGCGTAGGAGCCGATCACCCCGGCGACGACCGCATCGGTGATGCCGTGGCGGCTCGCCGAGAACGCCAGGACGACCAGCTCGAAGGCCGTGGCGAACCCGACGATCGTCAGTCCGAGCCGCGTCTGCGTCGCCTCCACATCGGTCAGTTGGCGGACGCCTTCGACGAGCGCCATCGAGCCGATGGTCAGTGCGGCGAGCCCCACCAACACCAGACCGAGGTCACGCCCGACGCGCCCGCCGGCGTCGAGTTCCTCCTCGAGCTCACCGGCTTCACCGAGGGTCGGGGGTCGTCGTTCGAGCATCCAGATCACTGCGACGAACGCGACGTAGGCACTGACGAGCACGGCACCCTCGCCGCGCGACACGTTGCCATCCCAGATCAGCGCCGCCGCCAAGGCGCCGGTGGCGAGGCCGCCGAGCGCATATCGGCGAACACTGCGGCCGAACGGCAACAGCGTGATGAAGGCGCCCGTACCGAGGGCGATGGTCACGATCGCCGCATTGGCGCCGATCACGTCGCCGAACGCAACACCGTCCACACCCCGTACGGACGCCGTCACGACGGTGGCGAGCTCTTCGGGCTCGGCGCCGGCGAGCAGCAGCGCAAGGGCGAAGGCGGTGACGCCGAGTCGCTTCGATGCGTCGGCGAGGTGCTCGGCGAACGTCTCGGCGCCCCACACGATCGAGGCCGTACCGATCACGATCAGGCCGAGCCACAACACCGTCGTCACGGTCGGGTTGTACCACGCCTGACGACGTGCAGCCGTTGCGGGGCCTCAATCACCGAGCTGGTGGGGGAGGTCTCGGTACACCGGCAACCAGCTCGCCTGCTCGATCCGCGTCGAGATCTCGTCGTCGGTCATCGCCGCGGCCAGCCCCTGCTCCACGGCCGTGGCGGCCACGGCGAACGCCACATGACGAGCCACATGGCGACTCTCGGTGATCGGCGGGAGGATGCCGCCGTCGGAGTTGTCGGCGGCGAGTCGTCCGATCGCGGTTGCGGCGGCGGTGAGCATCTCGTCGGACACGGCGCTCGCCTTGACCGCAACAACGCCGAGGCCGACGCCCGGGAACACGTGGACGTTGTTGACCTGGGCGATCGGCACCGATCGTTCGCCGACCGTCACCGGCGCGAACGGGCTTCCGGTGCCGACGAGCGCAGCACCGCCGGTCCACGCGAGGACGTCGGCCGGGATCGCTTCGGCGCGAGGCGTTGGATTCGACAGCGGCAGCACGATCGGGCGCTCGACACCGGCGGCCTGGGCGCGGATCACCGCCTCGGAGAAGATGCCGGGTTGCCCGGTGACACCGACGAGGGCGTGTGGCGCCACCCGCTCGACCACGTCGAGCAGATCGACGACGCCATCGCCGTCGTCGTCCCAGTCGCCGACCTCGCTCCACCGGCGGGCGAACGGTTGCTGGAACGACGCCAACGCGTCCATGCCGTCGTGGAGCAGACCGTCGCGGTCGACCAGCCAACACCGGCGCACGGCCTCGTCCTCGGACAGCCCCGCTGCCACCATGGCACGCACCGCTTGGCCGGCGATCCCGGTGCCGGCTGAACCGGCTCCCACCACGACGAGGCGGAGCTCGCTGACCGGAGTGTCGGCCATCACGAGCCCGGCCACGATCGCCGCCACGGTGACCGCAGCGGTGCCCTGGATGTCGTCGTTGAACGAACAGATGTGGTGGCGGTGGCGAGCGAGCAACCGGTTCGCATGCAGCTGCGCGAAGTCCTCCCACTGCAGCAGCACATCGGGGAACCGCTTGCTCAGCGCCTGCACGAACGCATCGACGAGCTCGTCGTACTGCTCGCCGCGCACGCGTGCGTGGCGCCAGCCGAGATAGAGCGGATCCGACAGCAGCGCCTCGTTGTCGGTGCCGACGTCGAGCATCACGGGCAGGGTTCGCGACGGGTCGAGTCCGCCGCCGGCGGTGTACAGGGCGAGCTTGCCGACCGGGATCCCCATGCCACCGATGCCGAGGTCGCCCAGGCCCAGCACCCGTTCGCCGTCGGTGACCACGACGACGTCGATCTCCAGGTCGCCGACCGCGTTGTCGAGCAGTTCCTCGACGCGGTCACGTAGCGGCCACGACAGGAACAGGCCGCGCTCGCGACGGTAGATACGAGACCACTGCTGGCAGGCGAGCCCGACCGTGGGCGTGTACACGATCGGCAGCAGTTCGGCGAGGCGACGCTCCAAGAAGGCGTAGAACAGCACCGAGTTGCGGTCCTGCAGCGCCCGCAGGAACACGTGACGGCCGAGGTCGGTGCGCTTCGAGTCGAACTCCGTCGCCACCCTCGCCAGTTGGGTCTCGAGGTCCTCGATCACCGGAGGGAGCAGCCCGTCGAGCCCGAAGCGCCGGCGTTCTGCCGCCGAGAACGCCGTCCCCTTGTTCACGTACCGGTCGGCGAGCAGTGCGCGTCCACGTGTCGTCATCGTGCCCCACCGTACGTCCCCGCTGCGATGAGCGAACCGACCAAATGCCGGCCGTTGGCTCACCGGAGATGGCTGCACATCGGTTGCGATGAGCGAACCGACCAGATCCCCCGGCGGTCGGCTCGTCGTCGGATACCTGATCGGCACGGTGCCGTTCGGCCTGGCGACGTCATGTGATGCCGAGACGCTTCGCCGCCCGAGTGGCCGCCGTGGGCCCGGCGACCTGACGCAACAGCAACAGCCCGTCGATCGTGGCGATCGTCGCTTCTGCTTCGGCGCGCCGGTTGGCCTTCGTTCCGGTGAGGAACGACATCACCCACTCGATCCACGCCTCGACGAGCGCAGGGACGATCGTGTCGTAGGGGGAGCGCCCTGTCGCTGCGAGTCCGTTGGCTTCGAAGAACAGTGCGAAGATCGGATCCGCCTGATCGTCGGCGAGCACGGGCCACGCAGCTCGGGCGAGTTCGACGTGGTTCGCGGCGGGGCTGGAGAATGCGGCAGCGAGGGTCGTCTGCAGTTGCAGGCCCATCGACATCACGACTTCGGTGATCAGGTCGTCCTTGGTCGGGAAGTAGTACACGACCGTGCGGTCGTTGATACCGAGCCGCTTGGCCAACCGCCCGAACGTGAGCTGGCTCAATCCGTCGTCGAGCGCGACGGATAGTGCTCCATCGAGGATGTCCTGTCTCGTGTGCTTGTAGCCCATCCCGGCCTTGACTGTAGTGATTACTACGATTACGGTCCGTAGTCGTCACTACGAATCATACGAGGCTGCCGCATGGCGCCCGAACGACGGAGGAAGCCGATGCCGACACTGACCGACACCGAAGCATCCGACCTGTTCCGGCGCGCGCCGGATCGATTCCTCGATGTCGGGGCGGGCGAGGCCGCCTACCGTCGGATCGGCAACGGGCCCGACGTGCTCTTCGTGCACGGATGGCCCGTCAGTTCAGCGACGTTCCGCAAGCTCCTTCCCCACCTGGTCGACCACGTCACGTGTCACCTGATCGACTTCCCGTCGGCGGGTTCGAGCAGGTTCGACGCTGACACACCGATGTCGATCGCCCAGCACATCGAGACGGTCCGTCGGGTCGTCGACCTGCTCGAACTCGACCGGGTCGCCGTCGTCGGCCACGACAGCGGCGGCATGATCGCTCGACACGCGATGGTCGGAGATCCACGACTCAGCGCAATGGGTCTGATCAACACCGAACCGCCAAACCCCAGCTGGCGATTCAAGTCCTTCATCGCATCACGCCACCTCCCCGGCCTGAGCGCCGGGCTCGGCTGGGTGTCGGGCAAACCGCGGATCGTACGGTCACGCGCCGTGTTCGGCGACGCGTTCGCCGACCGCTCGCTGCTCGGCGGCGAGTTCGACGAGTTCTTCCTCGCACCGCTGCACGGGATCCCGGTGCGCCGTGACGCGGCGGTGCAGGTGCTTCGCACCTTCGACATGAAGTACGTCACCGACCTCACCGACATCCACCGCCGCCTCGACGTGCCGGTTCAGCTGGTGTGGGGTGACAAGGATCCCTTCTTCCCGGTCGAGCGGGCGAGGGCGATGGTCGCGCAGTTCCCCGATGCGAGTCTGAGTGTGATCGAAGGTGCTGGACTCTTCTCACACGAGGAACGCCCGGAAGCTGTCGCCGAGGCGCTGCTGCCGACACTCGCCGGTTCGCGCTGACGCGACGAGGGCCGGCGTTCCGGCATCATGGTCGGATGGACGTCGGGCGCATCTCCGAGACCGCGACGCTCGGCGGATGGACGCTCCAGTCCGAGGTGGCCATCACGGGAGCGGATCCCGTGCTCGCAACGCCGTGGCCGGTCGGTGACGTCGCCGCGGTCGCACTCGCCGTGGCCGGTGATGCTGCGAGCAGGCTCGCACGACGTGCCGGCGGCGACCCCGGTGTCGTGCGCGCCGATGTCGGCGACGCAGCCGCGGCGACGATCGGGTTCGCACTGATGCGTGTCGGCGGCGAGTCGATGTCACGCACCAATGCCGACAACCCGTGGGTCGGTCCGTACCGATGCGCCGACGGACGGTGGATCCACGTGCACGGCGGGTTCCCTGCACTCGCCGGCCGGCTGGCATCGCTGCTCGATGTGCGTGTCGATGCCGACGCAGCGAGGATCGCAACGACGGTCGAGACGTGGGAGTCGACGACGCTGGAGGATGCCATCGCAGAGCGACGCGGCTGTTCGGCCATCATCCGCACCGAGGACGAGTGGCGCCGACATCGACATGGTGAGCTCGTCCACTCGTGGCCGACGGTCGTGCGACGCGACGCCGACGTTCCCGTCCGATCCCGGTGGGCGCCGTCGTCGATCCGTCCGCTCGACGGTCTGCGGGTGCTCGACCTCACGAGGGTGCTCGCAGGGCCCACGTGCGGGCGCACGCTGGCAGCGTTCGGCGCCGACGTGCTGCATGTCCGCGGACCGAGCGTCCCGGTCGTCCCCGCGTTCGTGATCGACACCGGCCACGGCAAGCGTCAGGCGCATGCGGACCTCACCGATCCCGACGAACTCGCCGCACTGCGCGCAGTCGCGCTCGATGCCGACGTCGTGGTGCAGGGCTATCGCCCGGGCGTCGTCGCGCGGTACGGCCTCGACGAGGACTCGCTGCGCACCGACGGATTCGGTGGCGTGTTCGGGTCGGTGTCGGCATTCGGCCACGACGGCCCGTGGTCCGACCGCGCCGGTTGGGAGCAGCTGGCGCAGTCGACGAGCGGCTTGTGCCTCGACCCGCTCGGCGAAGACCAGCCGGCGTTGCTGCCATGCGCCTTCACCGACTACACGACCGGCTTCGTGATGGCCGCTGGGATCATGGAGGCACTGGACGCGTCGCTCGGCGACGGTTGCACCAAGCGCGTGGACGCATCGCTCTGTCAGACGGCGGCGTGGATGCTGCGGGTCGGCGGCAACTCGTGCGAAGGTCCGCCCGCCGGACTCGTGCCGACGCTGCGGCGGTCGGAGACCGACTTCGGCACCGTCGAGCACCTCGGCCCGTGCGTCGAGGTCGAGGGCCTCGACGTCGGGTGGAATCGTCCCACCGCGCCGTTGGGGCACGGGGCGTTGAGCTGGTGAACACCTTCGAGTTCGCCGCTGATCTCTGGCGGTACACCGGCCAGGCGGCGTGGTACTTCGTCACGCTGTCGCACGACGTCGCTGACGACATCGACGAGATCACCGCCGACGCCCGTCGCGGGTTCGGGTCGGTGAGGGTTGAGGTGACCGTCGGCGGCACGACGTGGAACACGTCGGTGTTCCCCGACACGAAGTCGCAGTCGTTCCTGCTGCCGGTGAAGAAGGCGGTCCGCATCGCCGAGGGCCTCGACGAGGGATCGGCAGTCGTCGTTCGCCTCACGCTCGTCGACGTCTGAGCCGAGCGGTCCGGCTCACCGCCGTGACCTTCGCCCCTGTGGGCAGACGTCCGCCGGGCCGACAATGGTCGAAGGCCCTGTTGGCCGAGGACGGGAGCATGATGCAGCCGCGAAGTCGGAACCTTCCGATCATCGGAGCGCTCGTCGTCGGTATCGGGATGATCGTTGCGCCGTTCGTCTTCCAGATGTTCGACCGGGCACCGCTCGGCGGGGACATGATCGAGGACTTCGAGCCGTACATGACGATCGAAGAGGTCGCGAGGTTCCGCGGGTATCTGGAGGAGATCGGCGCCGCCAACGCCGAGTCGGTCGAGGTCCTCCATGACGCACTCGTCGAGTCGGGTGCCGTGGAGGCGTCGCAGTACGACGCCGTCCTCGCCTCGGTCGTCAACCTGAACGAGCGGTGGCCGGCCATCGACGCCGACATGAGCGATCTGATCGATCGCATGGAGGCCAACCTCGACAACTACGCCGCGGTTGCGGCGCTCCCGCCGTTCCCGATGTTTCCGTGGTTCTTCGTCATCCCGGGCGCGCTGATCGCTCTGACGGCCGGCATCGCGCTGTACCAGCGACGCACGCCGTCGAACCGTGAGCGCCCCGCCCTCTGGGTGCTGTTCGGCCTCGGGATCGCCGTCGCGGCCGCGCCGGTCGCGTTCCAGATGTTCGACCGTGCGCCGCAGGGCGCCGACATGATCGAGGACTTCCGACCGATGATGACTCGCGAACGGGTCCAGTCGGTGCAGGGCTACTTCGTCACGCTCGGCGCCGCCGAGGGCCAGTTGCGCGCGAACGCACTGCCGCTGTTCGTCGAAGCCGGCGGCAATCCGGCCGACCTTCGCTCGATCGGCCAGTGGTCTGCCGACTGGCCGATGATCCTCACCGACTTCAATCCGATGGTCGCCACGATGAGCGACAACGTCGACAACTACGACGCCGTCGCCGCGTTGCCCTCGTTCGATCTGTTCCCGTGGTTCTTCGTGATCCCCGGAGTCCTCGTCGCTGGTCTCGCCGTGGTGGCCATGCGGTCGCGGCGACCGGATGCCGAGGATCGCTCCTCATCCCCCAACATCCCGGCCTCGGCCGGCAAGGAGTCACCATGACCAGACATCTCTCCCACCGACGCCTGATCGCTTCGCTCGCCGTGGTCGCGTTCGTCGCGGCCTCGTGCGGAAGCGACGACGAAGCCGGCAGCGACACCGCAGCGGCCACCGAGGAGACCGCTGCCACCCAGACGACCGAATCCACCGAGACGACCGTGGCGATGACGGAAGCGACCGAGCCGCCTGCCGCCGAGGCTCCGACCACCGAACCGGCGGCAGCACTCGAGGGCGAACTCGCCGGCACGTTCTCGATCGATGACGCCGCGTGTGACGCGACCGAGGTGTCCGGTTCGTACTTCCGGATGCTGCAGCCCGACGGCAACTACATCCCGAACGCCGACTCGGCATGTGCCGACGTCACGTACTCCGGATTGACGGCCGGAACGGACGGCGGGCTCGTGACCGGCACCTACCAGGAAGCGCCGGACCCCGCATTCGACGACGCCGGCAATGCGACTGCGGACGCGATCTTCGCGCCGGTGACCTTCTTCGCCGTGGCGTTCGCCGGTGCAACCGACTCCGCTGAGGCGATGCCGATGCTGACCGCGACCGACGGCGTGCTCACCGGTGACCTCTCGGCGTTCACCGCCTACTACGGCGGTGGGAGTTTCAATCAAGGAGCGCCCAAGCCCGATGGCACCGGCGACGCCCCGATGGGGACCCTCGACCCGGAGACCGGCGCCTACGTGCTCGACTGGACGAGCCTGATCTCCGGTGGATCGTTCGACGGCTTCACCGGTGTGTGGCACCTCGAAGGCACGTTCACTCCCAACTCCTGAACACCACCGTTCAACGCGAGACGCAGGAGGATCCCCCTGCGTCTCATTGCGTCGTCGATACGTCGACGATTGTCGGTCGTCACTAGGTTGGCAGACGTCCGCCGAACCTGGGAGAAGCAAATGGCCGGTCTCGAATCCACCCCTGACATGTACGACCTCCGGATGTCCGAGGGCGTCCGACCGCTGTACGACGCGGTCAAGAAGTTCATCTACACCGAGGTCGAACCGGTCACGGCGGAGTTCTTCCGCCTCGGCCAGAACCGCGCCGACCACTGGGGCTACGGCGAAGGCCAGCTCGAACTGCTCGAGTCGGTCAAGGACAAGGCCAAGGAGCAAGGCCTGTGGAACTTCTTCCTGCCCGACGCCGAGACCGGTGAGGGGCTGAACAACCTCGACTACGCCTACATCGCCATGGAGTTGGGCAAGAACCCGCTCGCGTCGGAGTCGATGAACTGCGCCGCCCCCGACACCGGCAACATGGAAGTGCTCGAGCGGGTCGGTACCCCCGAGCAGAAGAAGCAGTGGCTCGAACCGCTCCTGCGCGGCGAGATCCGCTCCGCCTATGCGATGACCGAGCCCGACGTCGCATCGTCCGACGCGAAGAACGTCGCATGCAAGGCCGTACGTGACGGCGACGAGTGGGTGATCACGGGCGAGAAGTACTACATCTCCGGTGCCGGCGATCCGCGCTGCAAGATCATGATCACGATGGTGCAGACGAGTCCCGACGGTCCGCCGCATCAGCGCCAGTCGCAGATCCTCGTGCCGATGGACACTCCTGGCGTGGAGATCCTCGGTCCGATGCACGTGTTCGGAAAGGACGACGCGCCCCACGGCCACATGCACCTGCGGTTCAACGACGTCAGGGTGCCCTACGAGAACGTGCTGCTCGGCGAGGGCCGAGGCTTCGAGATCTCCCAGGTGCGCCTCGGCCCCGGCCGGATCCACCACTGCATGCGCTCGATCGGTGCCGCCGAGCGGGCGTTGGAGTTGATGGTCAAGCGTGGCCTCACCCGCGAGGCGTTCGGAAAGCGCGTCAGCAACCTCGGCAAGAACGTCGAGATGATCGCCAAGTCGCGCATCGAGATCGAGTCGATGCGCCGCATGGTGCTGACCGCCGCCAAGGCGATGGACGAGCTCGGCAACGCCGAGGCTCGCGTGCTGGGTCAGCGCGATCAAGGCGATGGTGCCGATCCGGGTGTGTGAGATCATCGACAACGCCATCCAGATCCACGGTGCGACCGGTGTGTCGCAGTGGACCCCGCTGGCCGACATGTACACCTCGCAGCGCACGCTCCGCTTGGCCGACGGGCCCGACGAGGTCCACTGGTTCGTCGTCGGTCGCTCCGAGATCGCCCGTTGGGAAGAAGAGGGTGGCAACACCTACGACCCGAAGGCCGAGTACCTCTCGCGCACCGACGACGTCAAAGACGGCATCTTCTCCGGTCCCTGACCGCCGCCACACTCCCGCTGCGATGAGCGAAAGGCCGGTATCCGGTCGGTTCGCTCATCGGTGACGGCGTCGTGTGCGTTGCGATGAGCGAAGGGACGGTATCCGGTCGGTTCGCTCATCGCTGGCTCAGTAGCCGGTGCCGCAGAACGGGGTCAGCCGGACCGCGAAGAGGGCGTCGAGGCGTTGCAGCACGTCGTCGCTGGCGGTGACCGAACCGATCGTGGCGTGGTCGTTCCAGCTGACCGCACCGAGGTAGGCGGCTGAGATCGTCCCGATGTCGACGCGAAGGTCGGCGGGGGCATCGACGCGACGGGCGCCCGCCGCCGAGATCTCCCAGAGCCCGCAGTTGTCGGTGAACATCGGGTCGTCGATGGCGATCGTCACGGCGGCGTCGACGGCGGCGTAGGCGCGTGTGCGGAGTGCGGCGTCGACGTCGAGCAGGCGCACCCACTGGTCGTCGAACCTTGCTTTCGCCTCGTAGGCGCGTGCGTCGTGCATCGCTCGCCGAACCGGTTCGTCGACGGGACGCTCGCCGCACTCCCAACGAACGACCAGATCGATGCCGAGCAGGTAGCGCCACAGCTCCAGCTCGACGGCGGGGGAGGCGCCCCAGAGGTCGCGCAACTTCGCGTGCCCAGCCGGATTGGATGCGAACGACTCGTCCCAGTCGACGTCGTAGTGCACGTAGCCGTCGTCGTTGCCGTCGACGCCGGCGTGCACGGCGACGAACGACCCCTTCCCCCAAGGCGAGTCGACCGGCCGGCCCGCCTCCTTCAACACGCGGGTCCACCACCACTCCGGCCGGCTGATCGACCCGACACGCCACCGTGCGACGCGTTCGTACAGCGGCGCGACGACGTCGAACACTTCTCCGTGGTGGAGCAAGCGCATCGAGCCCGGGGTTGCGGCGGTACGCCACGGCGTTGCGTTCGCGCTGTTCACCCGGACCGAGACCAGGTCGGTCGCCAGGCCGAACCCGTACCGCCGATAGATCGAAGTCTCGCTGGCGTGGAGGGTGGCGAGCACGTTGCCGCGCTCGTGCGACTCGGTGAGCAGCCGGTGCATCATGCGCGTGAGCAGGCCCCGGCGGGTGTCCGTCGGCAGCACACCCACGCGGGTGACGCCCGCAGTCTTCAGCCTGGCGCCGCCCGGCACGGTCGAGTCGAAGCGGAACGCACTGACGCTGCCCGCGCAGCGATCCCCGTCCCACGCGGCCAGCGAGTCGCTGTCGTCCCACGATGCGGCGCCGCTCTCGAAGATCTCGTCGTTGACCGGCCCGCTGAGCAGGGCGGCTCGGACCGTGTCGAGCGCAGCCCGCCGCTCGTGGACCTCCAACGTCCGAATGTCGTACTCAGTCACACCTGCACGTTGCCACACGCCGAGTCCGATGTCGTCCCGAATATCAGCGATGAGCGAACCGACCAGATCCGGGCTTTTCGCTCATCGCAAGTCGAGCGGTGTGGTCAGCGATGAGCGAACCGACCGGATACCGGCTCTTCGCTCATCGCAGGCTGGGCCGGCGCAGGCTGAGGCGTCAGACGGCGAGGAGGTCGCGGGCGCCGGTGTCGCTCGAGGGGTGGCGCAGCTTGCTCATCGCGCGGGCCTCGATCTGGCGGATGCGCTCACGCGTGAGGTTGAAGTGCTCGCCGACCTCTTCGAGCGTGCGCGGCTCGCCACGGTCGAGGCCGAAGCGCAGCTTGAGGATCTCGCGCTCGCGCTCGTCGAGCGGTGCCAGCAACCGCGAGATCTCCTCGGGCAGCAGCGCGGTGGCGGCAACCTCGAACGGCGACTCGGCCGAACGGTCCTCGACCACGTCGCCGAGTTCGGCGTCGCCGTCCTCGCGCAGGGGCTCCGACAGCGAGAGCGGCTCGGCGGCGAAGCGCAGCGCTTCGGTCACCTTGTCCTCGGGCATCTCGACTTCCTTGGCGAGCTCGGACAGCGTGGCCGGTCGGCCGTACTTCAGCTCGAGACGCGACCGCGCCTTCTGGAGCCGTGCGAGCGTGTCGCCGGCGTGAACCGGGAGACGGATGGTGCGGCCCGTGTTGGCGATGCCGCGGGTGATCGCCTGGCGGATCCACCACGTGGCGTAGGTGGAGAACTTGAAGCCCTTGCGCCAGTCGAACTTCTCGACGGCGTGCATCAGCCCGAGGTTGCCCTCCTGGATGAGGTCGAGCAACGGGAGTCCGGATGCCTGGTACTTCTTGGCGATCGAGACGACGAGGCGCAGGTTCGACTGGACGAACTGGCGCTCGGCCTCTTCGCCCTGGCGGGCCAGTCGGCGCAGCTCGCGCTTCTTCGCTGCGGTGAGTTCTCCGCCGGCGTCGAGCTCGGCGATCGCCTCGTTGCCGGCCTCGATCGCTTTGGCCAAGCGGACCTCGTCGTCCTTCGTCAGCAGCGTGTACTGCCCGATGTCGGTGAGATAGAGACGGACGAGGTCTTCGTCGTCGCGGTCGACGCGGTCTTTGGCCACCTGGTGCTCCTACTGTGTCGTTTCGACGACGGCGTCGAACCTGCCGGTGCCGTCGTGGAGGATTCGGCGTGCGAGAGTGTCTGCTGGCGAAGTCTGCGGAACGGATTGCACGACGATCGACATGAGACGCCGGTCACGATACCGACGCCGCTCGATCCGTCAACCAATGGAGCCAAACCGCAACACTGATATCGCAGTTCGAGATGCGCGACGAGGAGGAATCACCGTGAGCGATGCCAGCGCAGAAATGGACGCAGATGTAAAACCTGACGGCGCCGGAGCGGGTGACGTCGAGCTGACGATCGTGACGATGACGTTCGACGCCGCCGACGATGCCGCACTGCTCGCAATCCTGTCGAAGTACGTCGTGCTGACACGGATGCAGGACGGATGTCGCAACGTCGACCTCTGCTCGAGCGTCACCCATCCTGGCCGCCACCTGGTGGTGCAGAAGTGGGAGACGTCGCAGCACCAGCGCATCCATTTCGACTCCGAGGTGATGGTCGACATGGCGACGGCGTGTGTCGGCGTGCTGTCCCGTGCCCCAGAGATCGACCTGTGGGACGCGACGAGCGCCCACGACCTGCGCTGATCGCGTTCTCCCCTGGTCGCAGTGACGACGGCCCGTGGCACCCGCCGGCGGCACGGTGAGAACCGCGGGTGAGAACTGGGTGAAGCTCGCACCGCCGAGGGCACCACGTGCAGGCAGCGCGGTACAATTGTCACACCATGTCGAATCCAGTGTTCAACGAAGAATCCTTCAAGGCGGCATCACAGCAGTACCGGGCGGGTCAGCCGACCAGCGCCGGCCAGGCCGGCTGGGGTGCGCCGACCGCCGGCACCCACGTCGCCACCCAACCGGTGTCCGACGGGCCGATCTCGGGTTGGCAGAAGGCGATGACCATCAACGGCACCATCACGGCGTCGCTGGTGTTGTTGACGCTGCTCCTCGTGGCGGCATCGTTCGGCTGGTCGGCAGCGTCGGGTCCCACCGACGTGAACGGCGTCGAGACCTACCAGTTCCCGCCGATGGCGTTCGTCGGCATCATCGTCGGCTTCGGCGCCGTCATGCTGTCGATGTTCAAGCCGAACCTCGCCAAGTTCCTCGGCCCCGTCTATGCGGTTGCCTACGGCTTCGCCGTCGGTGCCATCTCGAAGGGGTACGAGACCTTCTACAACGGCATCGTCCTGCAGGCCGTGCTCGCCACGGCGTCGGTGTTCGCCGTGATGCTGCTGCTCTACCGGACACGCATCATCAAGGTCACCGACAAGTTCCGCCGGGTCGTCATCTTCGCCACGCTCGGCGTGATGGTGCTGTACCTCGGGTCGTTCATCTTCAGCCTCTTCGGCGGTTCGCTGCCGTTCCTGAACGGCGACAACATGGCGCTGAGCATCGCATTCTCGGTGTTCGTGTGCGGTCTCGCTGCGATGAACCTGGCGCTCGACTTCGACTTCATCGAGCGAGCGACCAACTCCGGCATGCCCAAGGCCTACGAGTGGGTCGCCGCACTCGGCCTGGTCGTCACCCTCGTGTGGCTGTACCTCGAGTTGCTGCGCCTGCTGTCCTACTTGCGGAACTGACGCCACGCCGATTCGGCGTGCCGGCATGACAGACGAACCACGCACTGGCGGCGGCAGTCTCCTCGAGGCGGCCGCCGTCGGCGCGCTCGGGGCCGCGTTGGCGTCGGCGGTCGGGGCGCCGTTGGGGTTGGGTGGACCGTTCGCCGCAGTCGGCGCAGCGAACGGTGTGATCACCGGCTGGCGGCGCGTGTACGACTGGAGCTGCTCGAACGGAGTCGTGGCGTTCACGCTCGACTCGACCTGGTCGATCCCGATGACGGCGGCGGGCGTCGCATCGCAGGCACTCGGAATCGTGCGCGGTGCGCCCGGGTACGACGCGACGCTGAGCCGTCGATCGAACCGGATGGTGTTCCGGCGCGGCTTCGTGCCTCGCCGGGGATTCGCCATCACCGTCGGCAACGTGATCAGCGGAGCCGGCGACACGTCGAATCGTCGACGGCGGCAACTGGTGGCCGATCACGAGGACGTTCACGTGTGGCAGGCGCGCTGGTTCGGACCGACCTATCCACTGCTGTACGGCGCATGGATGCTCGGCGGCGGCGCCGTCGGGATGATCGTGTGGGTGACGCACCGGCGCTCCGAGCGCTTCACCCGTGTCGTGGAGTCGTGTGCGTACTACCTCAACCCGTTCGAGTGGTGGGCGTACAGCCGCGACGATCACTGGCCGCCATCGGGCAAGGTCGCCGGCCTCGGCTGGCGCAATCCGATCGTCCGCCCCTTCCACCGCCCCGTCTGAGCGCAGAAACCCCCCCGTTTGCGTTGCACTCTCGGTGGTCCGCCCCACTCAGAATGTCACGCAAACGTGCTCTTGGCCGGTCAGCAGGCGGAGGTGAGGTCCGACCAGCCGAGGTCGTCGGCGGCCCACAGCCGATCGAAGTGGGCATCGACGCCGTCGGAGAATCCGAAGCGGTTGCGGTGGTTGTAGCGCCACCGTTGCTGGTTGACCGCGACACCCATCCGCGCGAGGCGTCCTGAGCAGTAGGTGTCCCATGCGGCGTTCTGCGTCAGTGTGAGGTCGAGGTCGGCCGGAGCGTCGGCGAAGTCGCTGCGCATGCGGTCGCGGGCGCGCAGGAGGATTCGCCCGAGTGCCTCGCGGGCGCCGGTGTCACTGAACGACATCGGATGCTGGCGGTCCTCGAGCGCGCCACTCTGGGCGTGGAGCGTGATCACGGCATCCGACGAGGCGGCCTCGATCTCCTCGTAGACCTTGGCGAGCGGCGTCGTCTCGTCGACGACGACGTGGATCGGGTTCGCGATCCCCAGCCCCTCGGCGAGCTCGGCGACGACCGCTGCGATCTCCGTCGCATCGAACTTGACGAAGATGAACTCCTCGGGCGAGACGCTCACCTTGGCCGTCGAGGCGCGAGGGGCAGTGGAAGTCGACACGTCGGACATGCGTCGATGAACGTCAGGCGTCGGCGCCGACGCGCTCGCGGTACCGGCGCACCGCTTGCTTGCGTTCCTCGAGCGCCTCGGCGTCCATCTCCGAAATCGTCTGGACCTCGTCGTCGGTGAAGCCGGCGAGTTCGCGGAACCGGCGAGCGAGGCTGAACGAGCTCTCGGGGCTCTCGCCGCGGGCACCACCGAAGCTGAACAGCTTGTCGACGACCTGCTGGAACTCGAGGGCCTTGGTGCGACGGTCGGGATCGTTGGCGGTCACCTTGCGCAGCCAGTCGGAGCCCATCTTCACGTGGGTGACCTCGTCGGCGAGCATCCAGTCCTCGCAGAACTCGAGATAGGGGTCGCCGGCGATGTCGCCGAACTCCTTCATCTGGGTGAAGACGTCGATCGCCAGACCCTCGAGCGCCCGGTTGACCCCGGCGAGACGCAGGATCGGGTCGTTCGAGCACGCCGCTTCGAACAGCACGGTGTTCTCGGCGAACTCGCCGAGCTCGGTTCCCATCCAGTCGGAGAGCTTGGCGCTGATCTCGACGTGGCGCGCCTCGTCCCAGGCTTGGCGTGCCATGTCGAGCTTCAGCTCGAACGGCACCGTGTCGTTGGTGCCGTCGCCTGCTGCGAAGTCGTGCGCGGTGCGTCCGGCGCCCTCGAGCGCCTGGATCTCACCGACCATGATCCCGTGCATCAGCCCGCGGGCGGCATCGGATGCGTCGTGGCGTTCGGGGGTGAGTCGCTTGGCGGCGCCGCGGCTCTTGGCCGACGACTCCTTCACGTCGATCGCCGTACGACCGTCCTTCATGCGCTCGGCCATGTTCGTCTGCACGAACCTCTCGTCGCGAGCGAGATCCTCTACCGGAAAGAACTGACGCATCAGGCGCCCCCTTCAGTGCTGGTGCTGTCGGACATCTTATTCGCCGTGCCGATGCTGTCCAGGCCGGTGATACCGCCCGCCTCCACCATCACTGCTTCGAGGCGGGCTTGGTGCACCGCTGCACGCTCGACGTGCTCGGGTGTGGTGATCAGCGACTGCAACAGCATCTCGCCGTCGCGCCAGTCGTCGAACTCGTCCTGCAGGATGAAGTTGATCGAGCGGATCGTCGGTGCGTCGGTGATCTCGCTGGTGTTGTTGCGGTGGTAGGTGTAGGCGGCGATGAATCGAGGGATCAGCACCCGGTAGACGCCGACGAGCTTTTCGATGGTCAGCTCGGGCGCCTCCGGCTCGGTCATCGCCTCGATGAAGCGTTCCATTGCTTCGTTGGCGGGAACGGTCAAACGCTCGGGCTTCATCTCACGGAGCTCGGGCAGGCGCTTGTGCCAGAGGTCCGCGTGCCACGCATGGTGGTAGCAGTGGGTACCGAGACGCATCTTGACGTCGAGTTCGGGCACGGTGGCGACCCAGCCGCCGAGCGCTTCGAACAGCTTCATCTCGGTCCACTTGTAGTTGCCGACGCGACGCGCCGTCTCCTCGACGCTGAACGACCCGGGGATGTCGCGCCGGTCCCATGGTGCGAACGGTGCCCGTGCCGTCGACTCGGTCTCGATCGTGTCGGTCATCGCGTGGACGCTAGTGAACCCGTACCGCCGCCCTCGGACCGGACCAACCGTGTGGCGTCAGGGGATGGGGCGGCCGGCGGCCCAGGCGGCTTCGGCGGCGCCGAGGTCGGTTGCGGGTTCGCCGCCGGCGATGTACTCGAGCAGCATCGCCCGCCACGGTCCGGTCGCCTCGAGCTTGCCGAGGATCGCGCTCACGCCCCACACGACGCGGTCGAGGATCACGAAACTCGGCGGCATGTTCAGCTTCTCGATCACCGGCCCGTGTGGACCCTGCACGTCGAAGATCTTGGCGATCGTGTCGCGCATCCAGTCGCGGGTGAACGTGAACTCGTCGGTGAGGTACGGCACGTACGGGCTCGACACGTAGTCGTACACGAGTGCGGGATCGAGGCCGTGCCCCTCGGGGAGGAACTTCGAGTGCACCATCTCGCGCACCAACAGGTCGGGATCGCGGTGGATGATGATCGCATCGACGGTCGGCCGCAGCGTCTCCCATTCGCCCGGCGACCATCGCTTGACGAGGCCGTAGTCGAGGAACGTGACGCTGCCGTCGTGGTGGAACTTGTAGTTGCCTGGATGGGGATCGCCGTTGAAGATCCCGTGGCGCATGATCGCACCCTGGGCGAATCGCCAGATGACCTCGGCGGCGCGCTGCTTGGTGCCGGAGGACTCCGACGACCGGAACTGGTCGAACGTCATCCCGTCGATCCACTCGGTGGTCAGCACCCGAGCACTGCTCAGCTCGGGCACCAGCTTCGGGATGCGCACCCACGGATGGCCCTGGAAGCGTGACTCGAATTCGGCGAGGTTGCCCGCTTCGATCGAGTAGTCGAGTTCCTCGCGCATGCGGTCACGCAGCTCGTCGACCAGACCCTTCGCGTCGAGGCCCTTGAGCATCATCGAGGAGAACATCGCATACATCACCTCGGCGGCATCGAGGTCGCTCTCGATCGCCTCGTGCACGCCGGGATACTGCACCTTGACGGCGACGTCGCGGCCGTCGTGGGTGATCGCCCGGTGGACCTGGCCGATCGACGCCGCTGCAACCGGCATGTCGGCCCAGTCGAGGAAGAGCTTCTCGGGTGGCTTGCCGAAGTCACCCTTGACCACGTTGGCCGCCAACGTGGGCGCCATCGGTGCCGCGTCGGCCTGCAGCGTCGCCAGCGCATCCTGCGCCTCGTCGGGCAGCGCCTCGAAGATGAAGCTGATCAACTGGCCTGCCTTCATCAGGACGCCCTTCATCTCGCCGAGCTCCTTGGCGACGTCCTCGGCGGTGCGGATGGCGAACTGCTCGTCGAGCTGCGCCCGGCGCTCCTCGGCAGACCCGATGCCGCGCACCTTCGCCACGCCGAAGCGCACGGAGTTGCGCGCCGAGAGCTTCCACACGCGCGCCGATCGGTTGAACCGGCTGGTGAGCGGTGACTCCCTGGCCTTCTGTGCCGCCGCAGCCAGTCCGGCGGCGAGCGCGACCACCGATGCCAGCCCGGCGACCGCCTTGCGTTGCATCACGCCCGCCGAGCGGTCGGGTCGGCGGCGAGGACGTGCTCGGCGATCGGCTCGCCGGTCACCTCGTCGGTCCAGTAAGTGCCCTCCGACAGCCGCTCCAGCGCGACCTCGACGGCAGCCAGATCGCGCTCGACCGCGTCGAGGTCGACGTCGGGCACGTCGGAGTCGGACGCCGGCGACGCCGACGGCGCGGGAACATCATGGTCCGGTGGTTCGGGAACATCGTGGTCGGCTGGTGTGGTCGGTTCGGACGGCACGTCGGTCACGGGCACGACGCTAGTCGGCGGTGTGCCAGGGGATTCGAAGAGCGAGCGCAGCAGGTGAATAGTGTTCGTGTCGTGGCCTCGGACCGGCGTCGACGATCGCGGTGGGGGGATCTTCCGCTCGCGACTCTCATGCTGGCGCCCTCGGCGATCATCCTCGGATTGTTCGTGCTGTACCCGCTGGGGCGCGCGGTGTGGCTGGGTCAGCAACGTTGCGACAACTTCGGCAACCGCTGCGTGTCACAGGGCTTCGGTCAGTACCTCGATCTGTTCCGCAGCACCGAGTTCCAGAACGCGCTCGGTGTCACGATCCGCTTTGCCCTGATCACGGTGCCCGCAGGCGTCGTCCTCGGCGTCGGCCTCGCCGTGCTCGCCGACAAGTACCTGCGCGGGATCGGTGCGTTCCGCACCGTGTTCTCCTCGACCGTGGCCACGTCGGTCGCCGTCGCGAGCTTGATGTGGCTGTTCCTGCTGCAACCGTCGGTGGGTGCGCTGGCCAACGTCGGATGGTTCAACACGCTCTTCCCGTCGGTCAAGAGTCCCGGATGGCTCCAGGATCCGGACACGGCGCTGTGGGCGGTGAGCGCAACGAGCGTGTGGGCCAACCTCGGGTTCACGTTCATCCTGGTCACCGCCGGGCTGCAGTCGATCCCACGCGATCTCCACGAGGCCGCTGCCGTCGACGGCGCGGGTGGGATCCGGCGCTTCTGGTCGATCACCGTGCCGATGCTGAGCCCCACGCTGCTGTTCGTCGTGATCGTGTCGTCGACGCGTGCCTTCCAGACCTACGGCGAAATCGATCTCCTCACCGGGGGAGGGCCTCAGCCGACCAACCCGACGACGACCATCCCCTACTTCATCTACGGGCAGAACTCGCCCATCCGCAATGACACGGGCCTGCAGGCGGGGGCCGCGGTGCTGCTGTTCGCGATGTTGCTCGTGCTGTCGGGTCTGCAGCTGGCCGGCATCGGACGGCGGGTGCACTATGGCGACTGAAGTCGGCGACACCGCTCCCGTCGACGGGCTCGTCCCGACCGAGCCGGATTCCCCACGCGCCGAGCGGCGTCGACGCCCGATGCAGTCCTTCGACGAGCCGACCGGGGCGGGTCGAATCGGACGTTACGCGTTGCTGTGCCTCGTGGCGTTCGTCGTCGTCTTCCCGATCTACACGACGGTCGTCGCCGCATTGAAGCCCGGCAGCGAGGTGTTGGACAATCCGTTGTTGCCGACCACGGTGACCTTCGACGTGCTGATCGAAGCCTGGAACGAAGGCCATCTCGGTCGGTACCTGTTCAACTCGTTCGTGGTCGCGGTGATCGTCACGGTCGCCCAGGTCGTCACGTCGGTGCTCGCCGCCTACACGTTCGCGATCCTCGAATTCCCCGGCAAGCGTGTCGCGTTCCTCCTGTTCGTCGCGACCCTGCTCGTGCCGATGGAGGCGACGCTCGTCGTCAACCTCGACACCGTCGACAGCCTGGGATGGCTCAACACCTACCAGGGCCTCGCGGTGCCGTTCCTGGCGACGGCGTTCGGCATCTTCCTCCTGCGGCAGGTGTTCATGACCCTGCCACGGGATCTCCGCGACGCCGCGGCGATCGACGGCGTCGGCCACCTCGGATTCCTTCGCCACGTCGCGGTGCCGCTCGTGCGACCGACGATCGGTGCGCTGGCGCTGTTCAGCTTCCTCGGCACGTGGAACCAGTATCTGTGGCCCACGCTCGTGATCAACGAAGGCGACATGAACACCGTGCAGAGCGGTCTGCGGCTGCTCAGGCGATCGAGTCTCTCCGATCCCAACCTGGTGATGGCCGGCACGGTGATCGCCGCCGTGCCGATCTTCGTCGCCCTCTTCGTGTTCCAACGTCAACTCGTCCGCGGGCTCACCGCGGGCGCCGTGAAAGGATGATTCGATGCTTCCCCCAGCACGTACGCACGTCCACTCGGACCGTCGCCGGCCCCGCCGTCGACCCGTCATGCGACTCGCTGCGCTCGCCGTGGTCGGCGGTTCGATCGCCGCAGCGTGCTCGTCGGGCGACTCGGCCCTCGAGATCGACAGCGGCGCCGACGAGACCCCGACGACGGTCGCGACCGATGGTTCGACGACCGACACGACCGCCGGCACCGACAGCACGTCGCCCGAGGCCACCGCACTCGCCTCGACGACCACCCAGGCACCGCTGGAGCAGTACCCGGATTGTCCGACCGATGCGCTCGAGTCGGCGTCCGGTCCGGTCGAGATCACGTTCTGGCACGGGATGAACGACGTGCTCGAGGACTCCTTGATCGAGCTGACCGACGCCTACAACACCAGCCAGGACAAGGTGCAGGTCACCCTGCAGAACCAGACCGGCTACGACGCGGCGATCGACAAGTACATCCAGTCGAGCCCGGACAGCCGACCGGAGCTGGTCCAGTTCCCCGAGTACTCACTGCAGACCTTCGCCCAGTCCGACACGCTGATCCCGGTCGGTGCGTGCATGCAGGACAGCGGGTTCGACACGTCGGCGTTCCTCGATCGGGCGCTCGATGCCTACACCTGGCAAGGCGTGCAGTGGGCGATGCCGTTCAACGTGAGCAATCCGGTGCTGTACTACCTGCGTCCGAAGTTCGAGGCCGCCGGTCTCGACCCCGACGTGAGCCCGATCACGCTCGAGGAACTGCGCGATGCGTCGCAGGCGATCGTCGATTCGGGTGCCGCCGAGTACGGATGGGTCGTCGATTCCGGCGCCGACTCCGGGGGCGGCTGGTTCCTCGAGCAGTGGTTCGCCCGCGCCGGAGAACCGTACGCCGACAACGACAACGGCCGCACCGCTCCGGCCACCGAAGTGCTCTTCGACAGTGCCGCCGGTGTCGAGTTGATGACGTTCGTGCAGGACATGATCGCCGACGGCCTCGCCGTGTCGATCGGTGACAACGCCGGCGGCCAGGACACCTATCTCAAGCTGATCGACCCGGCGGCCGACGGGGCGATGACGATCGGCACGTCAGCTGCGCTCGGCGGCGTCCTCGCAGCGATCGACGGCGGGTTGGCGCCCGGCCTGACGGAGGCCGACCTCGGCATCGGCCCGATGCCGGGTCCGAGCCCGGACCCTGCGGTCAACCTCGGCGGTGCGTCGCTGTGGATCGTCGACGGCAAGGGCGACGAGAAGACCGCCGCGACGTGGGACTACATCACCTACCTGATCACCGCAGAGGCGCAGTCGCAGTGGGCGTCGCAGACCGGGTATGTGCCGATCCGCAGCGATGCGCTCGACATCGAGCCGTTGCTGACGACGTACGCCGACGATCCCCGGTTCCGTGTGGCCTACGACCAGATGCTGGGGACGCCCGACGGCGTGTCGTCGCTCGCACCGGTGCTCGGTCCCCAGCGAGAGGTACGCGTCGCCACGGCGAACGCGACAGCGGCGATCTTCAACGGTGCCGACGTTGCATCGACGTTGACCGATGCCGCCGCCCAGGCCGACGCCCTGATCGCCAGCTACAACCAGCGCAACTGAGTTCAGCCCCGGCGGTGCTCCCGGTAGGGTCAGACGCCATGGCTACAGCGTTTCCCCCGTTCGACGGTTCGGCTCCCAAGCAGCAGGACTTCAAGGAAGCTCCCGAGATGGGCATCGATCCGTCGAAGCGGTACACGGCGAAGCTCGACACGAGCCTCGGCGAGATCGTGATCGCACTCGACGCTGTCAAGGCGCCCAAGACGGTGAACAACTTCGTCTTCCTGGCGCTCAACCACTACTACGACGGCGTGATCTTCCACCGGATCATCAACGGCTTCATGTGTCAGGGCGGCGACCCGACCGGCACCGGTCGCGGCGGGCCGGGGTACCGGTTCGACGACGAACTGCCCAAGCCCCGCGACTACCAGATCGGCTCGGTCGCCATGGCCAACGCCGGACCGAACACGAACGGCAGCCAGTTCTTCATCGTGTCCGGCCCGTCCGGCGTCGGTCTCCCGCCGGCCTACAGCCTGTTCGGTCAGGTCGTGAAGGGCCTCGACATCGTCGACCAGATGCAGAAGGTGCCGACCGGCGGCGGCGACAAGCCGAAGACCGACGTGGTGATCAACTCGGTCGAGATCACCGTCGCCGACGACTGACTCTGCCGGCCGCTCGGCGACGCCCGGTATGGTCCTCGCCGATGTCGACCGGGGTGGAGCTCTCCAACGCCCAGGCACGACGACTCGCGCTCGGGGCCCAGGGGTTCACCGATCCCCGTCCCTCGGGACGTGTCGATCGCCGTCACCTCCGGCGGGCGCTCGACCGGATGGGTCTGATCCAGATCGACTCGGTCAACGTGCTCGTGCGCAGCCAGGAGCTGCCCCTGTTCGCGCGGCTGGGACCTCATCGGCGCAGCTTGATCGACGACGCCACCCGGCACGGCGACCTGTTCGAGTTCTGGGTCCACGAGGCCTGCCACGTGCCGATCGACCTCCATCCGCTACAGCGCTGGGCCATGCACGACCATCCGCGCTGGGCGTCGTTGCGCCGGTGGGCCGCAGCGAACGACTCGCTGGTGACGGGTGTGCTCGATCGGGTGCGCTCCGACGGCCCGATCGTGGCGAGCGATCTGGAGATGCGCGACCGCCCGAAGGGGACGTGGTGGGACTGGGACGACGGAAAGCTGGCGCTCGAACACCTCTTCCGAACCGGTGAGGTCGCCGCCCGTCGTCGAGGCAACGACTTCGCTCGGTTGTACGACCTCGCCGAGCGGGTGATCCCGGCTGACGTGCTCGCGCTGCCCGGCCTGCCGGCCCACGACGCGAAGAAGGAGCTGCTCGTGCGCGCCGCCAGACACCACGGCGTCGGCACCGCCGGCGACCTCACCGACTACCACCGGTTGTCGCACACCCGGACGCTGCTGGCCGAGCTGGTCGAGGAGGGCCGCCTCGTTGCAGCCTCGGTCGAGGGATGGTCGAAGCCGGCGTTCCTGCATCCCGATGCCCGGATCCCCCGACGGGTGGCGGCGCGGGCGCTGCTCAGCCCGTTCGATCCCGTCGTGTGGTACCGCGACCGTGTCGAGCGGCTGTTCGGATTCCACTACCGCATCGAGATCTACGTCCCGGCGGCCAAACGCCGCTACGGGTACTACGTGTTGCCGTTCCTGCTCGGCGACGAGCTCGTCGGCCGCGTCGACCTGAAGGCCGACCGGAAGTCTGCGACGCTGCTCGTGCGTGGCGCATTCGGCGAACCGGGTGTCGACGAGCACCACGTCGCCGAGGAACTCGCCGCCGAGTTGGCGTCGATGGCGCAGTGGCTGGGACTCGACAACGGGATCGTCGTCGAACCGCACGGCGACCTGGCGCCGGCACTGGCAGATGCCGTCGCTACGGCTGGCAACCGCGCACCGTGAAGACGGCGCCGTCGATGCCGGCGAAGGTCACCGTGTACTCCTCGGCGTCGAGCGTCATCTCCGCTTGACCCACCGATTGGCCACCGCCCGTGGTGTCGAGGCTGACGTCGACGCCTGTCGACGGCTCGAACACGCCGGTGTAGGTCCCCGGTTCCACACCCTCGGCGACGACGGTGACCAACGTCGCGCCGCTGTCGGGGTCGCAGTCGACCGCCACGACCATCTCACCCGTCGCCCCGGCGAGCAGGACCTCGTCGTGCGACTCCGACGTGACGATCGCATCGTTGTAGGCGCTGCCGGTCCCACCCTCGGGGAGTTCCGGAGTGGGATCGTCACTGCCGCACGCCGCCACGGCCGCGGCGAGAGCGATCACGACGCCGACGGTGGCGAGGCGGCGGCGGGCAGACGCGACGGGGGTTCTCATGGCTGTGACGGTACCGGTTGCGCTCGTCGGCGGGCAGGGCACATCGTCACCACACGGAGCGGGGGCGGGCTCAGGCGGGTCGGGCGGTGGTGGCCCAACGCAGCGTTCGTGTGACGATCTCACCGGCGGGTCGCAGCGCCACCGCCTCCGACAGCGGCAACCAGGGCAGGCGAAGCGGCACACGCGTCCAGGCCGGCATCAGCGCAACGGCGGCGCCGGCGATCAGGCCGTAGGGGGCACGCGCGGCGAGCGGCAGCGGCGGCTGCAGGAGCAGGTAACGCGCCGCTGCGCGGGCCTCGGCAGTCCCCCGGAGTTCGGGTCGGAAGTCGGCGAGGCGACGTCGCAGCGCCGATTCGGACTCGGGCGGGTCGATGACGCCGAGCGCTCTCGCAACCACGGCGACGTCAGCGACGTACCGGTCGCGCTCGTCGCCGACGAGCGGTCGGTCGCCGTAGCGGTCATGGGCGGCGAGGAAGCTGTCGAGCTCGGCGATGTGCACCCATTCGAGCAGGTGCGGATCGTTCGCCGAATACGGCTCGCCGCTCGGCGCGACGCCCTCGACGCTCCGGTGCACGCGATGGACCCGATCGACGGCGCGTTGGGCCTGTGACGCAGGGCCGAACGTGGTGGCGGCGAGGAAGTCCGCAGTGCGCTGGAGCCGGCCCCACGGATCTCGCCGGTAGTCGGAGTGCTGCGCCACACCTGCCATTGCCAGCGGGTGCAGCGACTGGAACAGCAGTGCGCGTAGACCACCGACGAACATCGATGCGTCGGCGTGGACGCGACGGATCGGTGCGTCGTCGGCGAACCATCCCGGTTCACCGGTGTCGAACAGCTCGGCTCGTCGAGCGGGCTCGTCGGGTCCGACCACGCGCGTCCTGACCTGCTCGCCGAGCCAGGAGCGGACGTCCAGTGCCATTGGCCAATCGTGCCACGGCCCCGTGAGTACCATCCGGACGTGCCCGAAGAAATGCCGCCCGAGTCGGATGTCGCTTCCGTGGCGTCCACCGGTGGGCGACCCACCGACGCCTCGGGTCGGCCGATCGAGCGACGCGCCACCGATCGCACGCTCCCCAGGTGGGTGATCCCCGCAATCCTGTTGTTCTGGCTCGGTTACGTGCTCACGTTCACGACCCGGCACGTCTTCCACCGGTTGTCGTCGCTGCTCGTGCTGCTGCTCGTGTCGGTGTTCCTGTCGTTGGCGATCGAGCCGGGGGTCAACCGGCTGGCGGCGCGCGGCTGGCGGCGCGGCCGTGCCACGATCACGATCCTGCTCGGCGTGCTGCTCGCCTTCCTGATCTTCGCGGGCGCCGTCGGCACGCTCGTCGGCACCCAGGTCGCAGACCTGCTGTCGGAGTCCGACGCGTACATCACCGACACCGTCAACTTCCTCAACGACAACTTCGGTTCGAACATCGACCCGCAGGACGTGATCGACGAGTTCAACGATCCCGACGGTCGAGTCCAGCGGTTCATCCAGTCGCAGAGCGACGAAGCAGTACGCCTGTCGCTGGCGGTGGTCGCGGTGATCTTCCAGATGCTGTCCGTGCTGCTGTTCACCTATTACCTCGTCGCCGACGGCCCGCGCATGCGTCGCGGGATCTGCTCCCGACTCAGTCCGGCGCGCCAGGCACAGGTGCTCAAGGCGTGGGAACTGGCGATCACCAAGACCGGTGGCTACCTGTACTCCCGGGCGCTACTGGCATTGCTCTCGGCGTTCTTCCACTGGATCGTCTTCCAGTCGATCGGCACGCCGGCTCCCATCGCACTGGCGCTGTGGGTCGGCCTCGTCAGCCAGTTCCTCCCGGTTGTCGGCACCTATCTCGCCGGGATCCTGCCCGTGTTGTTGACCCTCCTCGACTCACCGCTCAACGCCGCGATCGTGGTCGGGTTCATCATCGTGTACCAGCAGATCGAGAACTACTTCTTCGCGCCGCGCATCACGGCTCGAACGATGGAACTCCACCCTGCGGTCGCCTTCGGGGCCGCACTCGGAGGCGCTGCGCTCCTCGGCTTCGTCGGCGCCCTGCTCGCGCTGCCCGCCGCGGCGATGATCCAGGCGCTCACCAGCGAGTGGGGCAACCGGTACGACGTGCTCGACAGCCACCTCACGGCGGTCCCCGGACCGCGCTCGGCGCGCTCCGCCGGTGATCCGAATGCGCCCCCCGACGCCGAGACTCCGATGCCCGATCCGGCATGACCCCCTCGGAAACGACGCACTCCCACGCAACGCGATTCGACGGCCGGCTGTCCCCGATCGCCGTCGCGACGCGCAGTGGCCTCGAGGAGTCGATGCACCACGGTGCCGGCCTGGCGATCGGGTCCGACCGGGCGGTGCTGGCAACGGTCGGCGACCGTGACCTGATCGTCTACCCGCGTTCGTGCCTCAAGCCGCTTCAGGCCCACGCCATGGTCGGCCTCGGGTTGGAACTCTCCGACGAACAGCTGGCGGTGGCCTGTGCGAGCCACGACGGATCAGCGGTGCACCTCGACGCCGTGTGCTCGCTCCTGACCCGCTACGGCTTGGACGAATCCGACCTGGGAAACACCCCGGCGCGACCGAGCGATGCCGCTGCGCGTGCTGCCGCGAGAGCCGCCGGTATCGCCCCGTCGTCGTTGCAGCAGAACTGCTCCGGCAAGCACGCCGCCATGCTGGCCACCTGCCGCGTCAACGGTTGGTCGATCAACGACTATCTCGATCCCGCTCACCCGTTGCAGATCGGGATCAACGCGGGGATCGAATCGCTCGGAGCGGTCGTCCACCATGTCGGCACCGATGGTTGTGGTGCGCCGACCCACGCCATGACGCTGCGGGATCTCGCGGTCGCGTTCGCTGGTGTCGCGGCACCCGGCTCGCCGATCGCGCGGGCGATGACCCGCCATCCGGTGATGGTCGGGGGCCCGACTCGCGACGTCACGCTGTGGATGCAGGCCGTGCCGACGCTGGTCGCGAAGGAAGGTGCCGCGGGCGTGATGGCCGCCGGGCTCGCCGACGGCCGAGCGATCGCATTCAAGGTGGCCGACGGCAGCAATCCGGCCCGTCAGGCCGTGGTCGCCGAGGCGCTGCGCGCCGCCGGTGTCGACGTCGACGAGATGGCTGCGGTCACCGTCGAGCAGGTCGCGGTACCGGTGCTCGGCCACGGCCGACCCGTCGGTCGCATCGAACCGGTGGAGTGGGCTCGATGCAGTTCCTGACGCTCGACCGCGATGCGTTCACCTACGGCGCGGCGATGCCGATCGCTCCGTCGGTGCGGCGGGTGATCGCAGAGAATCCGTCGAAGTTCACGTACCACGGCACCGGCACCTACATCGTCGGCGGCGGGCCGACGGGGCGTGGCGACGTGGTGGTGATCGACCCCGGCCCGCGCCTCGACAGCCATCGTGATGCCCTCGCCGCCGCCCTGGTCGGCTGCACGGTTCGCGCCATCCTCGTGACGCACTGCCATGCCGATCACTCGCCCCTGGCGGCGTGGCTGGCAGCTGAGACCGGTGCGCCGACCGTCGCCCACGGGCCCCACGGTGAGGACAGCTGGGACATCGGCGACGACCCGCCAGACGTCGTCGCCGCAGAGGAGCGCGACGCAGCGGCGGCCGAACCGGTGATCGAGGAGGCGACCGATCGGGAGTTCGTGCCCGATGTCGTCGTGCGCTCCGGTGACCGGGTGGCCGCCGGTGGCGGATGGACGATGTCGGCGCTGCACACGCCGGGGCACACGTCGAACCACACCTGTTTCACGTTCGACGACGGCACCACTCGGACGATCTTCACCGGCGACCACGTGATGGGTTGGAGCACCACCGTCGTGTCACCGCCCGACGGCGACATGGCCGCCTACCTCGAGTCGCTGCGCGCAGTCGCCGCACGCTCCGACGACGTGGCGATCCCGACGCATGGACCGCCGATCCCTGATCCGGCCGGCTTCGTGACCCAACTCGTCGAACACCGCCTGCAGCGCGAGCAGCAGGTGCTCGGTGCTGTCCGCTCCGGGCTCGACACGATCCCGACGATCGTCGAGTCGTTGTACGTCGACGTACGCCGAGAGCTGTTCAAGCCGGCTCGGCGCAGCGTGCTCGCCCACTTGGTGAAGCTCGTCGCCGACGGCACCGTCGAGGTGGAGGGTTCGCCGCTCCCGCGCCTCGACGCCGTCTACCGGGCCGTCTGAAGCGGTCGCCTCGACGGTCGGCTGTCGTCAGCGCAAGCTGAACGCGCCGTCGGTGATCGTGTAGGGCAGTCCGAAGCCGAACGTGTCGCGAGCGAACCACGAGAACAACAGCACGCACGCACCGATCAGGGCGATGTTCTTCAAGAAGATCGACAGTTCGGTGCGCCTCGAGCCGGGATCGCGCTCGGCCCAGAATTGGTGCATCAGGAACGTCAGCGGGATCAGCGTGATGATCAACAGGAGCGCACCGAGGTCTCCCCAGATGCCGAACAGGATCGAAATGCCGCCGACGATGAAGGCGACGCCCGACACGATCACGCCCTCGCGGGCCGGTCCGACGCCCTTTGCTGCGGCGTACTCGGTGGAGCCCTCGAGGTCGATGAGCTGGAGGATCCCCGACGCGATGAACAGCGCACAGAACAGGATCCGACCGATCAACCAGAGTTCGTCCATGGCGAGAGTGTGACACGCGACGGCTCCGAGGGTGGGCCCCTGCCCCCGTCAGCGCCGACCGGCGCCGGTCACCAACTGCTGACCCTGATCTCGTAGTGCGCAGCGCGCGCCGAGTCGATCAACGCTGTGGCCTGGTCGCCGTTGCGGACTGCGAAGGTGGCGTGGATGCCCGTCTCGCGCACGTGCAATTCGAGCCCCTCCCTGACGTGCTGCACCTCGATCAGGTCGGCACCGCCGTCCGCGAACAGTGCCAACAGCTTGGCGAGCGACCCCGGGCGGTCGTCGATGCGCGCCACTACCGACAGCCGGCGGCCGGCGGCATTCTCGTGGCGACGGATCAAGCTCGGCACGACGCCGAGGTCGACGTTGCCACCCGAGAGCACGACGCACGTCGATCCGTCGGCATCCGGTGCGACGACCCCCGACAGCAACGCTGCGACACCGACTGCCCCGGCGCCCTCGACGTAGAGCTTCGCCCGCTCCATCAGCAGCACCATCGCGTCGGCGATGGCGTCCTCGTCGACGGTGACCACCTCGTCGACCCATCGCTCGACGAGCGGTCCCGTCACCTCGCCGGGGTACTTCACCGCGATGCCGTCGGCCAGCGTGAGCACCGGACCCTCGGCTGGCGAACCTCCCGCATACGGTGCACACACCGCCGCTTGGACGCCGATCACCCGGACGTCGGGTTGCAGTGACTTGACGGCGATCGCCGTGCCGCTGATCAGCCCGCCGCCGCCGAGTGGGACGATCACGCTCGCGAGGTCGGCGATGTCCTCGGCCAACTCCAGCCCGAGCGTCCCCTGGCCGGCGATGACGGCAGCGTCGTCGAAGGGCGCACAGAACGACATCCCGCTCTCCTGGGCCCGGTGCTTGGCCGCCTCGACCGCCTCTGCGAGCGCTGCGCCGTGCTCGACGACGACTGCACCGAGGGCTCGGCAGGCGTCGATCTTGGTGATCGCCGCTCCGACCGGCACGAAGATCTCGCACGGAACACCGAAGTGCCGGGCGGCGAAGGCGAGCGCCTGCGCATGGTTGCCGGCGCTTCCCGTCGTGACGCCCCGTCGCGCAGCGTCGCCGAGCGATGCGACCTTGTTGGTGGCGCCGCGGATCTTGAATGCACCGGTGCGCTGCAGGTTCTCGGCCTTGAGCACGACGTTGCCGCCGAGGTCGGCCGACAGGGTGAGCGAGCGGATCACGGGTGTGCGTTCGACGACGCCGGCGATGACGCCACGGGCGTCACGGATGTCGTCGAGTTCGACGCTGGCGGCCACGCCGTGCACCGTACTGCGGTGGCGCAACCTACTCCGGTTCGGGAAGCGGGTGTTCGGGCAGCTTGCGTACCCGTGCGCGCCGACGTCGACGCGCCGGGATCATGTCGCGCATCTCTTCGAGATTGCCGAAGCAGAGCAGCCGATCGTTGGCCTCGAGCTTGCGCGTGTCCACGCGGGTTCGGGATCACGTCGGTGTCCCGGTGCAGCGTCAACACCGTGATGTCACGGTCGCGCAGGCCGGACTCGCCGATGGTCTTGCCGACGAAGTCTCCGGCTTCGCGCACCATGATCTCGGCGACGCCGTATCCGGTGCTCACCGACAACCGTTGGCGGACGTCGAGTTCGGGGAATGCGACCTGGTTCGCGACGTGGTCGATGATCGCGCCGGCGACGTCGAGCCCGGTGGCCGTCTCGATGCCCTCCAGGCCGGGCGACGAGTTGACCTCCATCACGAGGGGCCCCTCGTGGCCCTCGAGCATGTCGACGCCTGCGACTCGAAGGCCCATGATCTGAGCGGCTCGCACCGCAGTGCGCTCGTAGTTCGAATCGAGTGACACGCCCTCGACCGTGCCCCCACGGTGCACATTGGAGCGGAATTCGTCGCCCTGCGCCGTGCGGCGCATCGCCGCCACGACCCGGTCGCCGACGACGAGGGCGCGGATGTCACGCCCCTTGCTCTCGGCGACGAACTCCTGGATCAGCACGTTCTGTTTCGTGTTGTGGAGGGTCTCGATGATCGCCTCGGCGACCTTGCGATCGGGCGCAAGGATCACGCCGATGCCCTGGGTGCCCTCGAGGAGCTTGATCACGACCGGTGCGCCGCCCACCCGGTCGATGGCGGGAAGGACGTCCTTGCGGTCGCGTACGAACGCCGTCTTCGGCATGCCGATGTCGTGGCGCGACAGGATCTGGATCGCGCGCAGCTTGTCGCGTGAGTTCGTGATGCCGTTGGCCGTGTTCGGCGTGAAGACGTCCATCTGTTCGAACTGGCGCACGACGGCGGAACCGAAGTAGGTGATCGAGGCGCCGACACGCGGGATGATCGCGTCGTAGTCCGACAACGGCCTGCCGCGGAACTGCATGTCCGGCTCGTCGCCGGACAGGTCGATCGCAAAGCGCAGCGTGTCGAGCACCTTGCACTGGTGGCCACGATCGAGTGCGGCGAGCTTGAGGCGTTGGGTGCTGTACGAGCGGGGCGCCCGGGACAAGATGGCGAGCTTCACGTGGACTTTCTGCTGGTCGGGCTGGTGGTTCGGCTGCTGGTCGGGCTGATGGTCGGGCTGGTGGTCCGGCTGATGGTCTCGTCGCCCCGGTTGCGGCGGCGGACCGACCGGTCGGGGCGCCCACCGAGATAGGAGACGGCGGGATCGACGACGAAGCGGTGGCGCAGGGCTTCGCGCCCGACGAGCATCCGGAAACCCATCTCGTCGCGACGTGTCAGCGTGACCTCGGCGGTGACGGCGCGTCCGGCGAGGAGCAGCGTGGTGTGCACGACGGGACGGTGTTCGACCTCGCCCGACGAGCTCCTGACGTCGCGGGTGGCGACGACGGCGGCTTCGGCGACGATCGAATCGGCCGTCGAGCGCTGCCATGGATGGATCTCGAAGCGCACCCATGGACTGCCGCTGCGATCGAACCATTCCAGGCCGAACGCATGCAGTGACGAGGTCCGGGCGCCGGTGTCGATCTTCGCTTTGAGGTGGGCGACGCCCCAGTCGGTCAGCGCCACCCATTCGCGCCAGCCCAACGTGATCGGTTCGAGGCGCTTGGCCGGAGACACGCGCGCACGCTATCGGCGCTGCCGTCCTCGCAACGCTGAGCCGACGAGGTGGTGTGACGGCGGACGTGAGCGATGTCACAGCTCGGCGGTGCGGGGTGACGAGGCGTCGGTGGGCGACCGTGGCAGGATGGCGCCGTAACACAACCGTAATGTTCGGTGCGCCGGTCGGTGCGCCCTCTCGACAAGGACACCCATGCTCACCTGGTTCGCCTCGCTCTCCGAGGCCGTCGTCATGCTCCCCATCGCCATCGGTGCGTCATGGCTCGCCCGCACGACGATCCGCCGGCTGACGCGTCGGGCGGTCCGCCGTGCCCAACGCTCGGAGGGCACGTGGCGCGTGCGCCTCGACCGGCTGGGTGACGACGGCCAGGCCGACGTCCGCAAGCGCCAGCGGGCCGATGCGGTCGCGCGCATGCTCGGGCGTCTCGTGACGGTCGTGATCTTCACGTTCGCTGCGTTCGCATCACTCGAGATCCTCGGGGTCAACCTGGCGTTCGCCATTTCCAGCGCGGGGTTCATCGGTGTGGCGATCGCGCTCAGCGCCCAGGACTTCGTCAAGGACTTCCTCGGCGGAACCCGTGCGCTGCTCGAGGACCGCTACGCCGTCGGCGACGAGGTCGTGTTGCGGGTGTCGGGCACCGAGGTCCGCGGCACCGTCGACTTGATCGGCTCGGCGTCGATCCGCCTGCGCACGTCCGACGGGGCGACGTGGCACGCCGGGCATCACTCCGTCGAGGCGGTCACCAACCTGTCGCAGTTGCCGGCGGTGAGCGACATCGAGGTACCGGTCGACGACTGGGCGAGAGCGGACGAGGACGCCGCCGCCGAGCGGTTGGCGGTGGCGTCGAACGACGTGGGATTGACCGGCGTGGTGTTCCTTCGAGACATCGAGACCCACGCGCCCGAGTCCGACGCCGACGTCGACACCGTGATGGTCAGGGTCAAGACCAACCGCCCGCTGAGTTCGCCGGAGACCGAGATCGTCCGCGGGAAACTCCTCGAACGCTGAACGGTCACGACGGCCCCCGGTTCGAGGGATCGAGCCCGCAGTGTGGTTCACTGCCGGGTCGGACGGGCACTCCGGTCACGTCCGCCAGTGTCGAGAAGGTGATGTGAACACCAGGGATCCCGCAGGTCACACGTCGGTACCGACCGCAGCGCTCGCACTCGGAGCGCTCGGCATCGTCTACGGCGACATCGGCACCAGCCCGCTCTATGCCGTGCGCGAGAGCTTCGACCACGCCGGTCTGGCCGTCACGGTCGAGAACGCCTACGGCGTCGCCTCGATCATGTTCTGGGCGTTGATCATCGTGATCTCGATCAAGTACCTGGCGCTCGTGATGCGCGCCGACAACCACGGCGAGGGCGGCATCCTCGCTCTGACCGCACTCGTCGGGCCGTCGTCAGGGCGAGCGACCGGTGCGCTGGCGGCGGTGATCACGCTCGGTGTGTTCGGCACGGCGTTGCTCTACGGCGACGGGCTGATCACACCGGCGATCTCGGTGCTCAGCGCCGTGGAGGGCTTCGAGGTGGCGAGCGATGCGTTCGCCGACTTCGTCATCCCGATCGCCATCGTCATCCTGGTGGGGCTCTTCGCAGTGCAACGGCACGGGACCGCACAGATCTCGAAGATCTTCGGGCCGGTGATGTTGGTCTGGTTCGCGACGCTCGGCATCCTCGGCGGCCGCCAGGTGCTCCAGCATCCGAGCGTGCTGCGCGCCATCTCGCCGACGTATGCCATCACGTTCTTCGGCGATGAACCGCTGCGGGCGTTCCTCGCCCTCGGCTCGATCTTCCTGGTGGTCACCGGCGGCGAGGCGCTCTATGCGGACATGGGGCATTTCGGCCGTCGTCCCATCCAGGTCAGCTGGTACCTGCTCGTGTTGCCGGCACTGTTGCTGAACTACTTCGGCCAGGCCGCACTGCTCGGCGCCTCTCCCGAGGCGATCGAGAGCCCGTTCTACCGGCTCGCCCCGTCGTGGGGCACGCTGCCGCTCGCACTGTTGGCGACGTTGGCGACGATCATCGCGTCGCAGGCATTGATCTCCGGTGCGTTCTCGCTGACGGCGCAGGCGGTGCAGCTCGACTACCTGCCACGCGTGAAGATCGTGCACACGTCGCCCCACCACATCGGCCAGATCTACGTGCCGGTCGTCAACTGGCTGTTGATGATCGGCTGCGTCGGACTCGTGCTCGGTTTCGGAAGTTCGAGCAATCTCGCGTCGGCGTACGGCATCGCGGTCACGATGACGATGCTGATCACGACGCTGCTGTTCTACCGCGTCGCTCGCGACCGGTGGGGTTGGTCGCTCGCAAAGGGTCTCGCCGTGTGCTTCCCGCTGCTGGTCGTCGATCTCGCCTTCTTCTCGGCCAACGTCCCGAAGATCGTCACCGGGGGCTGGTTCCCGCTCGTCATCGGACTGCTCCTGGTGACGTTGATGACAACGTGGCGGCGAGGACGCCAGCTGGTCGCCGAACGCATCCACCGTGGCGAGCGCCCGATCGAGGCCGTCGTCCACGAGGCGCAGGCCGTCGATGTCGAGCGCGTCCCGGGCGTCGCCGTGTACATGTTCAAGGACACGGGCGCGGCCCCGCCGGCGTTGATCGCCAACCTGGAGCACAACCACGTGCTGCACCAGTTGACGTTGCTGGTGTCGGTCGAGACGTCGGACGTGCCGCGTATTGCGCCGGACGAGCGTGTGCACATGCGCAAGGTCGGCTCGGGCATCCAGCAGGTCGAACTGCGCTTCGGCTACCTCGACGAGCCCAACGTGCCCGAAGCTCTGGCGACGATGCACATCCCCGGCCAGCCCTTCGACCCCGAGTCGGTCACGTACTTCATCGGTCGCGAGACCGTGACGTCGACGAAGGCGCCGGGGATGAATCCGATGCGCGAGCAGCTGTTCGTCGCGTTGAACCGGAGCGCATCGAGTGCGACGCGATTCTTCTGCCTGCCTGCAGGGCGCGTGTTCGAGGTCGGGACGCTCGTCGAGATCTGAGCCGTCGACGACGGCTCAGTGCCCGAACTCGGTGGTGATCACGCGCCCGGTGCGCTGGCCGGCGCTCGGTGCGAGGTCGGTGACCACGAACGATCGCTGCAGCCACCGGTCGTTGCCGTCGAAACGGGCGGTGAACGGCGAACGCCCGTGGATCGCCACGTTGTTGTCGACGACGAGCAGGTCGCCGGGCTCCAGCACGACGGAGGTCTCGATCTGCGCGATCGTCTCACGGAGTTCGACGAGGACGTCCTCGGCTTCGCTGTCGGTGCCGACGGTGAGGTCGGCGTCGAAGATGAACGTCGGTTCCTCGCGGGTGCCGGTGATCAGCGGTCGGGCGGGGCCGAGTTCGTTGGTGCGCCCGCCGAGGAAGCTGGCGTCGACCGCAGTCCGAAAGCGCGGTTCGAACATGACGTCGACCACGTCGTCGGGGAGTCGATCCATCAGTTCGTGTACCGACACCAGGGTCGTGTGCGCGGACGGATCGCCGCGCAGGCACAACAGCAGTAGGTACCGGGGGCGGAACGGATGGAACGCGGTCTCGGTGTGGAACATCAGGTTGGAGCGCGACGACGTCGATGTCTGACGGTCGGCGTCGGTCTGCGTCGGCACGATGTTCTGGACGATGCGGCCACCGTGTTCGGGGACGTAGCCGACCGGTTGACCGAGCCGGCGAGCGACGGTGAGCAGCGTGAGCTCGGTGGACAGGTCCTTGTCGACGGGCGACTCGGGAGTGGCGGGCGTCGGTGGCAGCGGCCCGATCGGAGCGTTGCGGATCAGCAGTGCACCCGAACGATGCGACTCCGAGGCGAACCGGACGACGGCATCGTCGACGTCGACCGGAAGGTCGCGGGCGCCGAGTGCCGCCAGACGGACGAGGTCTTCGTCGAGTTCGTCGCCAGGTGTCGACCGCAGGACCCACGCCGAGGCATCCACGGTTGCCGGGGCGCAGTGTGTGGTGGTGGCACTGGTCGTGGACATGGTCGTCGCCTCCTCGGGACTCGCGCGATGGAACAGATCTGCCAAGTATAGCGGATCGATGGAACGTCGTCGATCATCGGGTCGTCCGGACGGTGGCGCGCACGGGTCGTCGCGGAGGGGGGCGCGGACGGGTGCTCGCCCGCTACGGTGACTCCCACATGGAGGTGGAGCAACGGCTTCGCGAGTGCGCCGCACGTCTCACGCCGTCCGAACGGCGCATCGCCGAGACGATCCTCGCCGGTCCGCAGGTCGTCGCGTTCGGCACCGTCGCGGATCTCGCTGCTGCATCCGGTGCCGGTACCGCCACCGTCGTGCGCTTTGCCGTCAAACTCGGCTTCGACGGCTACTCCGAACTGCAGGCGTCGATCCGCCGTGACCTGACCGGCCAGCTCAGGCCTGCGGTCGAGCGGATCCGCGACGAACCGGCGTCGGGCGGAGCGGCGCTGCTCCACCGCCATCTCACCGCCGAGGTCTCCAACGTCCGCGCGACGCTCGAGTCGGTCGACGCTGCGACGCTCGCCGGCGCCGTGGCATTGCTCGCCGACCGGGAGCGTCCGGTGCTGGTGCTCTCGGGCGTGGCCTCCCGAGGCGTGGCGATGCAGTTCGTCGGCGACCTCGAACAGCTGCGCCCGGCGTGTCGGCTGCTCGACGGCAACCCGATCGACATCGTGCGCACCCTCGCCCTCGTCGGTGCCGAGGCGACGGTGGTGGCGCTCGACCTGCGGCGATACGAGCGCTGGCTGATCGACGCACAACAGGAGGCACGGGCGAACGGAGCGGCGATCGTGGCGATCACCGACAGCGTGCTGTCGCCGCTCGCGCGTTCCGCCGATCACGCCTTCGTCGTCGAGGCGGCTTCCGCAGGTCCGTTCGACAGCCATGTCGGCACGCTCGCACTGTTCGACCTGCTCGTCGCCGACGTCGCCACCGCATTGCGCTCCAGCGCCACCGAGCGCCTCGATCGCCTCGAGGCCGCCTGGCAACGCGCCGACGCGCTCACCGACGACTGACGGTGGTTCCGTCCGGCAGTAGCGTTTCGGCGATGACCGAGCTACGTGTGGCCGCCGTGCAGATGGCGATGGGAGACGACGTCGACGCCAACGTGGCGACCGCGGAACGTCTGGTGCGCGATGCCGCCTCCCAGGGCGCTCGCATCATCCTGATCCCCGAGCTGTTCGAGGGGCCGTACTTCTGCAAGGACCAGTTGCCCGAGCACTTGGATCGTGCTCGTCCGCTCGCCGGCCACCCGACGATCGAGCACTTCCGAACCGTCGCGAGCGAACTCGGTGTCGTGCTTCCGCTGAGCCTCTACGAGCGTGCCGGGCAGGCACGGTTCAACACCGTCGTGATCGTCGACGCCGACGGCACGGTCCTCGGCCACTATCGCAAGAGTCACATCCCCGACGGTCCCGGATACACCGAGAAGTACTACTTCAGCCCGGGTGACACCGGCTTTCGGGTGTGGGACACGACCCACGGCACGATCGGCGTCGGCATCTGCTGGGACCAGTGGTTCCCCGAAACGGCGCGGTCGATGGCGCTGCTCGGCGCCGAGGTGCTGTTGTATCCCACTGCGATCGGCAGCGAACCGCCCGATCCCACGTGGGACTCCAGTGGCCACTGGCAGCGCGTGATGCAGGGCCACGCCGGGGCCAACCTGATGCCGCTGATCGCTGCGAACCGCATCGGGCGCGAGGTCGGACGCACCTGCGAGATCACGTTCTACGGGTCGTCGTTCATCACGGACAACACCGGCGCCAAGGTCGCCGAGGCCGGCCGCGACGGTGAAGCGGTCCTCGTCGCCTCGTTCGACCGCGAGCAGCTGCGAAGCCAGCGCGCCGCCTGGGGTCTGTTCCGCGACCGCCGTCCCGAGCTGTACGGACCGATCGTGACACTCGACGGCGAGCACGCGAGGGGTGGACCGGCGTGACACGGCTGCCGGCGGAGTGGGAACCGCACGAGCGCACGGCGATGTGCTGGCCGGCGCGCACCGACATGTGGGGCGAGCTGTTCGCCGATGCCGAGGCAGCGCACGCCGAGGTCGCCAATGCGATCGCTCGGTTCGAGCCGGTGACGATGTTGGCGGCGCCGCGCCTCGCCGAGCGTGCAGCTGCGATGTGCGCCTCGGGCGTCGAGGTGATCGAGCAGGCGATCGACGATTCGTGGTTTCGCGACTCCGGTCCGATCTACGTGACCGACGACGCCGGCGACCGCATCGCCACCGACTGGACGTTCAACTCCTGGGGCGACAAGTTCCTGCCGTACGCCGACGATGCCGCCGCCACCAGGCGGTTCACCGAGCGCCGCGGCGATCCGGTGCGCTCGATCGACATGGTGTTCGAGGGCGGATCGATCACCGGTGACGGCGACGGGACGCTCGTCACCACCACGCAGTGCCTCATGCACCCCAACCGGAACCCCACGATGACCCAGGTCGACATCGAAGCGGTCCTGCGCACCGAACTCGGCGCCGAGCGCACGATCTGGCTACCGCACGGTCTCGCTCTCGACGACGACACCGATGGGCACGTCGACAACATCGCTGCGTTCGCAGCGCCGGGTCGGCTCGTGCTCCAGGGCTGCGACGACACCGACGAAGCCGACTGGCTGCGTCTCGACGTCGACCGGCGGATCGCCCAGGGCTCGCTCGATGCCCGCGGGCGCAACGTCGACGTCGTCACGGTGCCGGTGCTCCCGTTCAGCGAGATCGATCGCGGCGACGGTCCCGAACGGGTGGTCGTGCCGTACCTCAACTACTACCTCGGCAACGGTTTCGTCCTGATCCCGACGTGCGGCCACCGCGCCGATGCCGACATGGTCGCCCTCATCGCAGAGCAGTACCCGGGCCGGGAGGCGCTCGCCCTCGACGTCGGCGCCATCCTCGCCGCAGGCGGCGGCGGCATCCACTGCATCACCCAGCAGATCCCCGCCTGAGTCGTCCGGCCCCGGCGTGCGGTGGGAGGCTGGGGGATCGAATCGGTGCGTGTGGATCAGTGGCTGTGGTCGGTGCGGATGACCAAGACGCGCAGCGACGCCGCCGCAGCGTGCCGTGGCGGCCACGTGAAGGTGAACGGCAAGGCGGCCAAGCCGGCGACGCCGGTGAAGCTCGGCGACACGGTCGAGGCGTACCTCCACGATCGGGGACGGGTGCTCGAGGTGAGCCGGTTGATCGCCAAGCGCGTCGGTGCGAGCATCGCTGCGGAGTGCTTCGTCGATCACAGCGCACCGCCCCCTGAACGCAACCGCGACGTGCCGGTGTTCCAGCGCGATCGCGGGACGGGCAGGCCAACCAAGCGCGACAAGCGCCAACTCGACCGTCTCCGCGGCCGTTCGAAGTGATCGCGGCCGGTGTCGGTAACGTGCGCGTGGCGTGCCGCTGACCGAACCCGACTCCGATCACCTCGTCGACGGCGAGGAGGAGCTGCACCCGACCGTGCGCGGTGGTGTGGCGTTGTGGACGCTGTTCCTCGGCTTCACGATGCTGATGGTCGGCAACGGCTTGAACCTCGCGGTGCTCGGCGTGCGGATGGTCGACGAAGGATTCGACGTGCGCACCAGCGGTGTGGTCATGGCGTGCTACTTCGCCGGATTCCTGCTCGGCCCGGTGCTGGTCGTGCGATGGCTGTCGGGCGTCGGACACATCCGCGTCTTCGCCAGCCTCGCATCGGTCGCATCGTGCGTGGTCCTCGTGCACTTCATCTGGGTCAGCCCGCTCAGCTGGGGCGCACTGCGGTTCGTGTTCGGCTTCTGTATGGCCGGGCTCTACGTCGTGGTCGAGTCCTGGCTGAACGACGCATCGACGCCGCGCACGCGAGGTCGCACGCTGGCCGTCTACATGATCGCTTCGATGGGCGGCCTCGGACTGGGACAGCTGCTGATCGCCACCGGCGATCCCGGCGATGCGACGTTGTTCGTCATCGCCTCGATCCTCGTGTCGATGTCGTTCGTGCCGTTCGCGCTGGCCGCCACCACCGACGCACCGCCGGTCCGCGTGTCGCCCACGATGAAGGTTCGCGAGTTCTTCCGCACCGCTCCGACCGGGATGATCGGCATCTTCTTCGTCGGTGCGTCGCACGGCATCCTGTTCGGCCTCAGTGCGGTGTACGCGACCCGCGCCGGGTTCTCGCCGACGGCGACCGCTGCGTTCCTGGCGTTGCCGTCGCTCGGAGCGCTGGCTCTGCAATGGCCGATCGGGTGGGCCTCCGACCGCCTCCCGCGTCGTGGGGTCATCCTCGTCGTGGCGGTGTCGGCGGCGGCGATCGCCGGGTTGCTCGGTGCGATCCCCGAGGGCAGCGATGTCGTCCTGCCGGTGATGTTCGTGCTCGGCGGCCTCACGTTCCCGCTGTACTCGCTGCTGCTGTCGCACACGCTCGACCGTGCCGCCCCCGGCACTGCGATGGGTGCGAGTGGCACGTCGTTGCGGGTCAACGGAACCGGCGCGGTGCTCGGGCCGATCATCGCCGGGGCGATCATGGCGTCGTTCGGAGAGACCGCGTTCTTCTGGTGCCTGGTGGCGACGCACGGCCTGGTTGCGATGTACGTCGCCTACCGGCTGGTTGCCGAGGATGCGGTCCCGATCAGCGGCCAGGGACCGTTCGTCCCGGTGCCCGCCCGCGCGACCGACTTCGCGATCCGCCTCACGTCGCGCCCGCTGCGGGCATCGCGCGAGCGCCTGCGCCGCCAGGGCTGAGCGCGGCCGTCGCCGGACGACGTCGCTCAGTCGCCGATCGTGATCCGGCCGACGACGGTGTCGCCCGGCCACGTCAGGACCGCCTCGGACCTGCCGTGTGTCGAACCGTCGACGACGTCGGGCGGTGCCGCGTCGAACTCGATGCTCACGCGACCGGATCCGAACGCACCGCGGCCCCTCGGCGACGGCGTGGCTCCCAGGATCCGCAGCCCGACCGTACTGTCGTGGCCCGCAGCCCGAACGACGAACTCGAGGTCGCCGACCCGTTCGACGTCGACCCAGTTCGTCGCCGGTGGGAGCATGATCCCGACTGCCGTCGTCGTCCCGTCGGGCTCGGCCACGTGGGCGCTGAACGGCACGTACTGGCCGAGCGACGCCTGGTGGCGCCGGCCGCGATCCCAGCCGACCGCCAGATCGGGTCGGAGCAGGCTCTCGGCGATCGAGTCGCGGAACTGTTGGACGTGGAGGCGCTCGTCGTCGACCGTCGACAGCTCGATGTGCTCGCGCAGCACGGGCGCCAGGTGTTCGAGCAGCGGCAGGAAGTAGAGGTCGTGCACGTGGACGGTGTCGGCGGCGATCGGCGACGGCAACACGAGCTCGGCCGGCTCCCCGCACAGCGAGAACACGAGGCCCGACAGCGACACGTAGCTCGTGGGTGTCAGACCGTATGCACGAATGTAGGGTCCGCACGCCGTGCCGAATCGGCGGTGGTAGAGCTCCGAGATGCGCTCGCCGATTCGCGGCAGCATCGTCGACGCCGCATCGGCGAACCCGGGCGTCGGCGGGTGCTGTGCCCACAGCCCGATCGCGAGCAGGTCGATGCCGTCGTAGGTGGGTGAGTTGTACTCGTCGACGTCGCCGTAGCGCAGGAGCCGCTCCATCGGTACCGCCAGTCGCGAGTGCGCAGCCGCGCGCAGCTCGATGTCGCCGGTCGATGCGGCGACGTGGCCCTGCAGCCAGGCGTGCATCAGGTTGGGATTGGTGTACCACCGGGGAATGCGGTCGGCGGGCTCGCCGGCCACGCATCGTCGGAGTGCGGAGTCGATTCCGGCGACGACGTCGGCGGGCAGTGCCGAGCCGTGCACGATCGAGCAGAGCGCGAGCGTGACTCCGATGAACTGTCGCCAGTTCGGGTCGTAGTGCACCCATTCGACCGCATCGTCACCCGGCGGGTCGGGCTGTTCGGCCGACGTGGGGAACGTGGCGCTCCACGGCCGCTCCGACAGCGGGTACTGCACTGCGAGCACGTTGCGCAGCGCAGTGACCGCCCGTTCGACGTTGCCGTCCTGCAGATCGAGGAAGGCACCGTTCGCCGTCTCGCGGACCGCATGCAGGTTCAGCGCGGAGATGTCGAGCCCCGGCGTCACCCCGGGCGCGTAGCGGTCCATGCCTCGCTCGGGATCCCACAGCTCGTCGTGCAACTCGCGCAGTGCATCGATCGGACGATTGGTCATCGTGTACTCGCCTTCAGCTCAATCCGACGATGTTGCCGTCGGCGTCGATGTCGATGCGCTGCAGGGCCGGTGACGCTCCGAGACCCGGCATCGTGCTCATCGCACCGCAGATCGGGTAGACGAACCCGGCGCCGACCGAGGCTCTCACCTCACGCACGGGCAACCTCCAGCCGGTCGGTGCGCCGTGCAAGGACGGATCCGACGAGATCGACAGATGCGTCTTGGCGATGCACACCGGCAACGTGCCGAACCCGTTGCGCTCGTAGGTGTCGATCTGGCGGGCGGCCTGCGGTGTGTAGTCGACACCGTCCGCGCCGTACACCTTCGTGGCAACGGTGTGGATCTTGTCGCGCAACGACATCTCGTCGGGATAGAGCACGGCGAACTCGCTGGGCTCCTCCGCGGCCTCTGCGACCGCCTGCGCGAGGCCCTTCGCACCGGCGCCACCGTCGGAGAAGTGTGTCGACACGGCGGATCGGGCGCCGAACTCGGCGGCGATCTCCTCGATCGCCCGGATGTCGGCCGGATGGTCGTCGGGGAACACGTTGATCGCGACGACGGGCGTGCAGCCGTGGATGCGCATGTTCTCCAACTGCTTGCGCAGGTTCGCGCCACCCTCGTGCACCTCGTCGGGGTTCTGGGCGAGAATCGCTTCGGGCAGCGGTCGACCGGCGACGATCGTGTGCTTGCCGCTGTGCGCCTTCAACCCCCGCACGGTGGCGACGAGCACCGCGGCGTCCGGGGCGAGGCCCGACACCCGGCACTTGATGTTGAAGAACCGTTCGGCACCCATGTCGGCGCCGAAGCCGGCCTCGGTGATCAGATAGTCGCCCATGTGGATACCGATCAGGTCGGCCACGATCGAGGAGTTCCCGGTGGCGATGTTGCCGAAGGGGCCGGCGTGTACGAGCACCGGCGTGTTCTCGAGTGTCTGCATCAGGTTGGGCTTGATCGCCTCGCGCAGGATGACGGCCATCGCTCCGGCGACCTCGACGTCCTCGGCGGTCACCGGCTCACCGGTCGACGTGTAGCCGACGACGATGCGCCCGAGCCGGCGGCGGAGATCCTGCAGGTCGGTGCACAGCGCGAGCGTCGCCATCACCTCGGACGCTGCGGTGATGTCGAAGCCGGTCTCGCGCGGCAACCCGTCGAGGCGCGACCCCAACCCGGTGACGATGTTGCGCAGGGAACGGTCGTTGACGTCGATCGATCGTCGCCATGTGATCTGGTGCGGATCGAGACCGGAGGCGTTGCCGTGGAAGACGTGCGCGTCGACGGCGGCCGCGCACATGTTGGTGGCCGCCGTGACGGCGTGGACGTCGCCGGTGAGGTGCAGGTTGAGCAACTCCATCGGCACCACCTGGCTGTAGCCGCCACCGGCGGCGCCGCCCTTGATGCCGAACGTCGGGCCCATCGACGGCTGACGGATGGCGAGCGTGGCCCGTTTGGCGATGTGGGAGAACCCCTGACCCAACCCGACGGCGACGGTGGTCTTGCCTTCGCCGAGCGGGGTCGGCGTGATCGCCGACACGACGACGTACTTCGCTCGTGGGCGGTCGGCCATGGCGTCGATCGCCCGCAGGTCGATCTTGGCGGCACCGGTGCCGTACGGCTCGAGCAGGTCGAGCGGGATCCCGGCGGACGAGGCGATGTCCGTCAGTGGCTGCAGCTTGGCCTGCCGGGCGATGTCGAGATCGGAAGGAAACGTCACGCTGCCAGCCCCGGGCCGTCGTCGGTCGAGCACATCAGGAGACTCTCGCACAACGGACACGGCCGGACGGTGCCCATCGCGACCCCCGCAGGGCCCCGCGCTCCACGGCCGCGTGCAGCAAGATGGGGTGATGTCCGCTGGAGGAGTGCAGGAGGCGGCCGGCGCCGCCGGCGAACCTGCCGCCAGTGGACGCGTGCCGATCCACGTGCGGCTGCGTCGCACGCTGATCGGGCGAGGAGCGGTCGTACCGCTCGCGATCGCACAGGGGCTCGCAGCCGCCGGCGACGCGTTCGTGTCGGTCAGCCTTGCGGGGTCGCTGTTCTTCAACGTCAGCCCGAACGCATCGCGCGAACAGGTGCTGCTGTATCTGTTGATCACGATGGCACCGCTCGCAGTGCTGTCGCCGCTGGTCGGCCCCGCCGTCGATCGGTTCCGGCGATCGCAGCGCTTCGTCGCGGCCGGCTTCTTCGCATCCCGTGGCGTGTTCTGCCTGATCCTCGCCCTGACGTTGCTCCAGGTCGCCTTCTATCCCGTCGTGTTGCTGCTGTTGATCGCCAGCAAGGCGTCGGGGATCGTGAAGCAGACGTTGGTGCAGACGCTCGTCGACGACCCCGAGGAGCTCGTCGCGACCAACGCTCGACTGGCGCGTTTCTCGAGTGTCACCGCAGCGCTCGGCGTCGTGGCGGCGACCGGTGTCTTCGCCGCGGCCGGTGCCGAGTGGTCGCTGCGCGCTGCCGCCGTCCTGTTCGCCCTCGCTGCTGCGGCGGTGTTGCGGGCACGGCCGCGCTCGACCGCGGCCGTGACATCCGACGACGTCGAATATGCCGAGACCCACCTGCCGACGGTCGTCGTGTCGTCGATCGGTGTGCTGGCGATCCGCGCCGCAGTCGGCTTCTTCGTGTTCACGCTGGCATTCACGTTCCGCCGCTCGAGCGAACCGGCACTGATCTACGGGCTCGCGGCCGCGGCCTACGGCGTCGGGGCGTTCGTCGGGCACACGGCGGCGACCGTGCTGCGGCGGTGGTTGCGCGAGGAGCAGTTGATCGGGTTGTCGCTTGCGCTGCCGGCGGCGTTCACCGCGGTGGGAATCCTGGGTGCATCGGTGCCGCTGATGATCGTCATCTCCGGACTCGTCGGGCTGTCGACGACGCTCGGGCGCAATGCGTTCGACGGGCTGCTGCAGCGGCGTGCTCCCGAAGCGCTGCTGGGACGCGCCGGCGCCCGCTACGAGACACGGTTCCAGCTGGCCTGGGTGTTCGGGGGCGTCCTGGCCACACCGATCTCGCTGCCGGTCGAGGTGAGCATGACGGTGCTGACGGCCATCTACGTCCCGGCACTGGTGGTGTTCCTGCGCGGTGTCCGTGATGCGCACCGGTTCGAGGGCCCGCCCGAGCAGCATCTCGGCGGGGCGCACGCCCGACTGGCGATGGCACATCAGGCGTGGGAGGCCGGTTCGCTGCGGGTCGCGATCGTCGACGCATCCGCAGCGGTCGATCTCGCTCAGAGCGTCGCCGGGGCGATGACCGGCGACGGGCGATGTCAGCTCGACGAGCTTCGTCGGCGAGCGATCGACATCGACCGCACGGTCGACGAGGACGATGCGCTGCGCGCGCTGGGACTCGCCGATTCGATGATCAGGGCTGCGTCACCGCGGTGACCGATGCACGCAGCGCTGGCTCGGCGGTGGTCTCGGTCGATCTGTCCACCGTGATCTCCAAGGTGAACGGCTCGGGGTCGTCGATCGTGGTGTAGCGCACGACCTCGACCACGATCGACGGTGCGGGTTCGGGGATGTTGCCGAGCAGCAGCAGCGCACCGTCGTCTCGAACGGGCTCACCGTCCTCGTCGGACTCGAACGTCTCGTCGGTCTCGTCGGCGAAGCGCACCTTCGCCCAGTCCACCGTCGACTCGGCCACGTCGGCCTGGACGCCGACGTCGATCGTGGCACCGCCATCGGGCACGATGAACACGACCGGCAGGAGCGGCGCACCGTTGTCGTCGAGCACCGGATCCTGCTCGCCTGCCTCCCAGGCGACGATCGCAGTGATCGCATCCGCAGTGCCGACGACATCGGTTGCAACCGGATCGTCGGTACCACAGCCGGCGATCGTGAGCATGACCGTCAGCGCGACGATCCCTCGATGCACACGCGCCGTGCTGCGACGCGCCCGGTTCCCTCCCACATCGCCACGTTACGCCAGTTGCGACCGCCGACATGTCGCCGCCCGACCGGAGGCCGAGCCGGGATGCGAGATATTTCATGCACCCATCTTGCAGATCACGGAATGCGTGGTATAGTTAGCACCAGAACGACAGATCGAGCAAGCGCTCGCACCGTCGCCGGATCACCAGCAACCCCCAGCATCGAAGGAGTTCGACATGTTCGAGCAGATCACCAAGTTCGCCAACGAGGCGACCGACAACCTCACTGGCAGCGTCACCGACGCAATCAAGGACAACAACATCAGCGAGCGATTCACGACGACGAGCGACCAGGTCCTCGACGCCGTGCTCGACGCCAACCGTCGGATCGTCGAGATCAGCGTGACCACCGCCGACCGGATCGTGGAGCAGCTCAACGTCGAACTGCCCTTCGGCGACCGGTTCCCCACTCCGACCGTCGCAGGCGAGCGGTACCTCGAATTCGTCGAGCGTGCCGTGTCGCTCAACCGTGACATGAACCAGCGTGTCGCCGACATGATCAAGGCCGACAACGTGCGCGCCGCCTCCGACAAGGTCGTCGCCACCGCCAAGACCGCGACGAAGACGACCCCGACCAAGACGACCGCGACCAAGACGACCGCGCGCAAGACGGCCGCGAAGAAGACGACCGCGAAGACCTCGCCGAGGAAGTCGCCGGTCCGCAAGACCGCAGCGAAGAAGCGCACGGTCGCCAAGCCGGTCGCCGCGACCGCGTGACACCACGCTGCGACGGCGGTCGCGCCGGAGTTCCCCCCGACTCCGGCTGCGCCGCCGTCGTAGGCTGACGCCCCATGAGCGAACGGTCCGACGCACGCGCGCCTCGCGGCGTGCCGGCGCTCGGTGAGTTCATCCGCAGCCAGCGCCGTATCGCCGACCTGTCCCAGCGCGAACTCGCCCGACTCGCCGACCTCTCCGACGCCTACCTCAGCCAACTCGAGCGTGGCCTCCACGAGCCCTCGGTCCGGGTACTCAACGGCCTCGCCCAGGCGTTGAACGTGCCGAGCGACAAGCTCCTGGCGTATCTCGGCCGACACGGCGAGGCACCCGCCGAGCGCTCGACCGAATCGGCCATCGCCACCGACGACCGGTTGACCGACACCCAGAAGCAGTCGTTGCTCGACCTCTACCGGGCGTTCATCGCCGCGAACGACGTCGCCGCATCGTCGTGACACCTGCAACGTCGGGACACCTGCAACGTCGGGACACCTGCCGGTGAGCCCGGTGCGCCGGTCCGTGGGGTCAGCCGACGAGTCGGCGAACCGCTTCGACAGCGACCGCTACCGTCGTCGACTCGATGCGCTGCGCGGTCTCCTCGTCGGGCGTCTCCTGCTGCGTCCGGTTGACGAGCACCCCAGCGACGCAGCCGGCGCGCAGTCCCGATGATGCGCACATCGTGAACAGCGTCGCTGCCTCCATCTCGTAGTTGAGCACGCCCATCGCCTGCCAGTCCGCCAGGCTCCCGCGGAAGCGCCGCGTGACCCGGCCCGAGTACGTGTCGTAGCGCTCCTGGCCCGGGTAGAAGGTGTCCGACGACGCCGTGATGCCGACGTGGGGTTGCACGCCGACGGCTCGCGCCGCCTCGACGAGTGCGGTCGTGCACGAGAAGTCGGCGACCGCCGGGAACTCCATCGGTGCGAAGTGCAGGCTCGCGCCGTCGAGGCGGACCGCGCCCGTGGTGACGATCACGTCGCCCTGCTGCAGCTCCGGCTGGATGCCACCGGTGGTGCCGACGCGCAGGAACGTGCGCACGCCGAGCTGTGCCAGCTCCTCGACGGCGATCGATGTCGACGGCCCGCCGATGCCCGACGAGCACACGACGACCGGCACATCGCCGAGCCATCCGAGAAACGAGGTGAACTCGCGGTGAGCGGCGAGGAACTCGTGGCGATCCATCGTCGCCGCGATGCGCTCGACCCGAGCAGGGTCACCCGGCACGATCGCCACGGTCGCCCCCTGCAACATCGCTTCCGTCAACCCGAGGTGGAACACCGCTGCCATGTGCGAACCGTACCCCGAACCGTTCGTTGCGCCAGCTTGCAGACATGCACATGTCTTTATATAGTGGACCGATGTCTGCATCGCTCGACGTGACGCTCGACGCACTCAAGGCGATCGCCGAACCGACGCGACTGCGGATCGTGGCGCTGCTGCAGCACGGCGAGCTGACCGTCACCGACCTCACCGAGATTCTCGGGCAGAGCCAACCGCGCGTGTCGAGGCACCTGCGCCTGCTCGTCGACGCCGGCCTGGTCGACAAGCATCGCGAAGGCACGTGGGTGTTCTTCTGCCTGGTCGAGACCGGTTCGCGGCTCGACCTCGTCCGCGCTGCGATCGCCACGGTCGACGCCGACGACACGGTGCTCGCCGGCGACCTGACTCGGCTCGATGCCGTGCGTGCCCGCCGGGCCGCCGCTGCGCGCCAGTACTTCGAACAGATCGCACCGATCTGGGACGAGGAACGTTCACTCCATGCTGCGGCCGACACCGTCGAAGCGGCGATCGTCGGCGTGGTCGGAGCCCGACGCCTCGGCCGGCTGCTCGACGTCGGCACCGGCACCGGACGGATGCTGCAGTTGCTCGCCGATCGAGCCGATCGAGCCGTGGGACTCGACTCCAGCCACTCGATGCTCTCGGTGGCTCGCGCGAATCTCGAGCGGACGGGCCTCGTCAACTGGGAACTCCGCCAGGGCGACGTGCACAGCCCGCCGCTCGAGGCCGCCAGCTTCGATCTCGTCGTCGTCCACCAGGTGCTCCACTACCTCGACGATCCCACCGGCGCCGTCGCGCAGGCCGCTCGACTGGTTGCGCCCGGTGGTCGCCTGCTCGTCGTCGACTTCGCCCCGCACCGCCACGACTTCCTGCGCGCCGCAGCGCATCGGCGCTTGGGGTTCAGCCACCAGCAGCTCGCCGACTGGTTCGACCACGCCGGCTTCGACTGCCCGGAGATCATCGACGTCGATCCTCCCGCCGGCCAGGACGGTCTGACCGTCACCGTCTGGCTCGCCACCAATCGCACCCTCCCCGTCGCCCAGAGAGAAGTCGCATGACCTCGCACGATCGCCCCCTGCTCGACCACCCCTTCCACGACCACCCGATCGCCGAGATCGCCCGCGAGCGCATCGTCGTGCTCGACGGTGCCATGGGCACCGAGATCCAGTCGCTCGGTCTGTCCGACGATGCCTTCCGTGGTGAGCGCTTCTGCGACCACGGCTGCGATCTCGGTGGCAACAACGAGCTGCTCACGCTGACCCAGCCCGATGCGATGCGCGAGATCCACCTGCGCTACCTGCTGGCCGGGGCCGACATCGTCGAGACGAACACGTTCTCGGCCAACCGCGTGTCGCAGGGCGATTACGGCACCGTCGACCAGGTCGTCGAGCTCAACGAGGTCGCCGCTCGTCTCGCGCGTGAAGCGGCCGAGGAGGCAGAGGGTCGCGACGGCCGCCGTCGCTTCGTTGCCGGCGCCGTCGGTCCGACGAACATGACGCTGTCGCTGTCGCCGAAGGTGGAGGATCCCGGCTATCGGGCCATCACGTTCTCGGCGCTCGCCGACGCGTACCAGGAACAGATCGAAGCACTGCTGCGCGGTGGCGTCGATGCCATTCTCGTCGAGACGATCTTCGACACGCTCAACGCGAAGGCGGCGATCGTGGCGAGCCGTCGTGCGATGCACGCCCATGGCACGCGTCTTCCGTTGATGATCTCCGGCACGATCACCGACCGCTCGGGACGCACGCTCTCGGGCCAGACCCCCGCCGCCTTCTGGCAGTCGATCCGCCATGCCCAGCCGCTGACCGTGGGACTCAACTGTGCGCTCGGCGCCGAGGAGATGCGCCCGCACCTGCTCGAGCTCGCCACCGTCGCCGACACGTTGGTGTGCGCATATCCGAACGCCGGGTTGCCCAACGAACTGGGCGGTTACGACGAGCGGCCCGAGCAGACCGCCGCCTTCGTCGGCGAATTCGCCGATGCCGGACTCCTGAACGTCGTCGGAGGGTGCTGCGGCACCACGCCGGCACACGTCGCGGCCATCGCCACCGCGGTGGCCGGCAAGACGCCACGCCTCGTGCCCGCCCGCACGCAGCGTCTCGAACTGTCCGGCCTCGAGCCGTTCGCACTCACCGACGACATCCCGTTCGTCAACGTCGGTGAACGCACCAACATCACCGGCTCGGCGAAGTTCCGCCGGCTGATCAAGGACAACGAGTACGGCGAGGCCCTCGAAGTCGCCCTGCAACAGGTCGAGAACGGCGCCCAGATCATCGACGTCAACATGGACGACGGCCTGATCGACGGTGTCCAGGCGATGACGACGTTCCTCCACCTGATCGCGTCGGAGCCCGACATCGCAAAGGTGCCGATCATGATCGACTCGTCGAAGTTCGAGGTGATCGAGGCCGGCCTGCAGTGCGTGCAGGGTAAGCCGATCGTCAACTCGATCTCGATGAAGGAGGGCGAGGAGCAGTTCCTCGCGCAGGCCCGGACCTGCCTCGACTACGGCGCTGCGGTGATCGTGATGGCCTTCGACGAGGTCGGCCAGGCCGACACGGTCGAACGCAAGGTCGACATCGCCCGGCGGGCGTACCACCTGCTCGTCGACGAGGTCGGGTTCCCGCCCGACGACATCATCATCGACCCGAACATCTTCGCCGTCGCGACCGGCATCGACGAACACAACCGTTACGGCCTCGACTTCATCGAGGCGACGAAGCAGATCACCGACGAACTCCCGCACGTCAACATCTCGGGTGGTGTGTCGAACCTGTCGTTCTCGTTCCGCGGCAACGAGCCGGTCCGCGAGGCGATGCACTCGGTGTTCCTGCTGCGCGCCGTCGAGGCCGGCATGCGCATGGGCATCGTCAACGCCGGCCAACTCGCCGTCTACGACCAGATCGATCCCGAACTGCGCGAGCTGTGCGAGGACGTCGTGCTCGCCCGGCGCCCGGATGCGACCGAGCGGCTGCTCGACGCGGCCGCCCGCTTCGCCGGTGACGGCGCCGAGGCCGTCGATCCGGCCGCCGCGGAGTGGAGATCGTGGGACGTCGCCCGGCGCATCGACCACGCGCTGGTCAACGGGATCACGGTCTTCATCGAGGCCGACGTCGAGGAGGCACGCGCCGCCGCCGACCGTGCCGTCGACGTGATCGAGGGACCGTTGATGAGCGGCATGAACACCGTCGGCGACCTGTTCGGCGCCGGCAAGATGTTCCTTCCCCAGGTGGTCAAGTCCGCCCGGGTCATGAAGCAGGCCGTTGCCTATCTGACGCCGTTCATCGAAGCGGAGGGTGAGGACGGCGCCGCATCGAAGGCCGGCACCGTGTTGCTCGCCACCGTGAAGGGTGACGTCCACGACATCGGCAAGAACATCGTCGGCGTCGTGCTCGGCTGCTCGAACTACGAGGTGATCGACCTCGGTGTGATGGTGCCGGCCCAGACGATCCTCGACACGGCCAAGGAACGCGACGTCGACATCATCGGGCTCTCGGGCCTGATCACCCCGTCGCTCGACGAGATGGTGCGCGTCGCCACCGAGATGGAACGGCTCGGCTTCACCACGCCGCTGTTGATCGGCGGGGCGACCACCAGCCGGTTGCACACCAGCTTGAAGATCGACCCGGCGTACCACGGCCCGGTCGTGCACGTCGGCGACGCCAGCCGGGCGTCGGGCGTGATCTCGAGCCTGCTCTCGAACACGCAGCGCGAGGGGTTCCTCGCCGATCTCGAGACCGAGTACGCCCGCGTGGTCGAATCGCACGCACGCGCCACCATCGAGCGTGACCGGGTGTCACTCGACGTCGCTCGCACCAACCGGCTTGCGGCCACGTTCGACGAGACCACCGTCAGCGAGCCGACGTTGGTGGGCACCCGGGTCTTCGACGACTACGACGTCGCCGAGCTGGTGCCGTACATCGACTGGACGCCCTTCTTCCGCACGTGGGGCATCCGCAGCAAGTTCCCCGAAGTGCTCACCGACCCCGAGTTCGCCGACGCCGCCCGACCGCTCTACGACGATGCGATCGCCATGCTCGACCGGATCGTCGCAGAGCACTGGTTCCGTCCCAAGGCCGTCGTCGGGTTCTGGCCGGCCAACGCCGACGGTGACGACATCGTCGTCTACGCCGACGGCACGCGCGTCGCCGAACGGACCCGCCTGCACGCCATCCGCCAGCAGGCCACCAAGACCGACGGGCGGGCGAATCTCAGCCTGTCCGACTACGTGGCGCCCGTCGAGTCGGGAGTCGCCGACTGGGTCGGTGGGTTCGTCGTCACGGCGGGGCCCGAGGAGATCGAGATCGCCGAACGGTTCGAGGCGGACAACGACGACTACTCGTCGATCCTGCTCAAGGCACTGGCCGACCGCATCGCCGAGGCCTTCGCCGAGCGGATGCACGAGCGAGTCAGGACCGAACTGTGGGGCTACGCCCCCGACGAGTCGTTCACGCCGGGCGAGCTGCTGAAGGAGTCGTTCCGTGGCATCCGGCCGGCCCCCGGCTATCCGAGCCAGCCGGACCACAGCGAGAAGCTCGCATTGTTCGAACTCCTGGACGCGACCGACGTGATCGGCGTCGAGCTGACCGAGTCCTTCGCGATGTGGCCGGGATCGTCGGTGTCGGGGCTCTACTTCGCTCACCCGGACGCGAAGTACTTCGGCGTCGGCAAGATCAAGCGCGACCAGCTCGCCGACTACGCGGCGCGCAAGGGCTGGACGATCGAGGAGGCCGAACAGCACCTCGCCCCCGTCCTCGACGGCAGCTGACGTCGCCTACTCGGCGGGGCCTGGTCGGGTGGACGCCGGGCCGAGTGCGAACAGCACGGCGAGCCCCGCCGCCATGGCGACGCCGACGCGCAGGGCCAGGAACGTCGAGGTCGCGCCGAACAGGGCGGCGGCACCGAGTGGGCCGATCGTCTGACCGAGCCGGGCGGCTCCGACGTACACGGCGACCAACGCCCCTCGGTGCTCGGCAGGCGAGAGTTCGACGACTCGGTCCTGCAGGGTGGGGATCAGGGCACCCTCGCCGACGCCGTACACGATGCAGCCCAACACGACCAACGCCACGGCTTCGCCTGCGCCGATCAACATGAAGCCGGCTGCGAATGCCAACGAGCAACCGACCAGGAGCACCTGCGCCGACATGCGCTCGCGCACGCGCTGGAGGTTGAACGCCACGATCGTCGACGGGATGGCCGGCAGCGCCAGGAAGAGTCCGCGCATCGACGCGCCGTAGCCGAACTCGTTCTGCAGGTGGATCGGCAGCGTCGACAGGAAGACGCCGAAGATCATGACGAACGACGCCGCGCCGCCGATCATGATGATCAACACGGCCGGCTGCCGGACGACGTCGCCGATCCCGCCGAGCTGCTCGCGCACCGACACCGTCGCATCGGGACGATCGGCCGGCAGCATCCGCCATGCGACGGCGGCGGTCAGCAGGGCGAGGCTGTAGGGCGCGAGCGCCAGCCTCCACGAACCGATGTCGGTCAGGATCCCGCCGATCGGCGGCATCACCGCGAGGCAGACGGTGAGGAAGGCCGCGTTGCGTCCGATGAGGCGGGTGCGATCGGCGGGCCCCCAGTGATCGCCGATCAGCACGACGGCGAGGTTGATCAATCCGGCGGCGCCGATCCCCATGCCGAACCGGGCGGCGATGAGGAACGCGAACGTGGGGGCGAGCGCAGCGGCCGTCCCGAACACGCCGAACGTCGCCAGGCAGGGCACGAGGACCCGTCGCCGGCCGAGCCGGTCCGCGAGGACGCCCATCACCGGCGCCATGAAGATGCCGGGAAACGAGGTCGCCGCAATCAGGAGTCCAGCCCCCGAGTCCGACACACCGAAGTCGTCGAGGATGTCGGGGATCGCCGGTGCGAGCAGCGTGTTGCCCATGATTCCCGTGCCGGTGATCGCCAGGATCAGCACGAACAGTGATCGCCGGTCGGACATCGCCGGCGACGGTACCGAACGATGCACCGCGACGAGGTGGTCGATCACGCACGTGTCACGGCTCGTGCCATACGATTTGCCGGCACCGTGACCGCCGGTCACGGCCGGGGACGAAAAGAGGGACGACCACTCATGAACGACAACCTGCGCATCCCACTGGCCGAAGCGCTCGGCACCGCCGTGCTGGTGATCGGTGGTCCCGGCACGGCCATCTTCGCCACCGGAGGTTTCAACGAGAATCTCGACGTCGGCATCCTCGGGGTGTCGTTCGCGTTCGGCCTCAGCCTGCTGTGCATGGCCTACCTGATCGGCCGGATCTCGGGCTGCCACATCAACCCTGCGGTCACCATCGGCATGGTGGTCACCAGAAAACTCGACGCGGCGAAGTCGGCGCCCTACTTCATCGGTCAGTTCGTCGGTGGCATCATCGGCGCCGGCATCATCGCTCTGGTGCTCGCCGGCACCGATGGCTATCTGTCCGTCGCACAGGACGCCGGCTTCGCATCGAACGGATACGGCGAACACTCGCCGGGCGGCTTCGACCTGTTGTCGGTTGCGATCATCGAGATCGTCGTGACGGCCGTGTTCGTGCTGATCGTGCTCGGCACCACCAACGAGCACGGCGTGCCGAAGGGCTTCGGTCCGATCGCCGCCGGCTTCGGCCTGACGGTGGTGCACCTGATCTCGATCCCGGTCACCAACGCCTCGGTCAACCCGGCCCGGTCGCTGGGCACCGCCGTGTTCCAGGGTGACTGGGCGCTCGGCCAGGTCTGGGCGTTCATCGTGTTCCCGGCGATCGGCGCCGTCCTCGCCGGCGGATTGTGGATGGTGCTCGAGCCCGTCGAGGTCGAGACCGTCGCCTCGACCGCCTGACCGGTCGCACACGAAGGAGATCACGGCCCGCACGGGACCACATTTGGGTGGGATTTCCCGGCCCCTGATAGCTTCTCGACCCGATGTCGGTGTTCCTGCGCGATTACTTGACCGTGGTCTGGTTCGGCCTCGCCGCCTTGGCGATCGGTGGAATCCTGCTCGGGCTGGCGGCCCTCGTGCGCCCGTCGAGACCCAATTACGACAAGGGCATCGCCTACGAATCCGGTGTCGACCCCGTCGGCATCGGGTGGTCGCAGAGCCAGGTCCGTTACTACGTGTTCGCCTTGTTGTTCGTGATCTTCGACGTCGAAGCGGTGTTCCTGTTCCCGTGGGCGGCCAACATCGAGCGCTACGGCACGTTCGGGCTGGTGACCATGCTGATCTTCATCGTGCTGCTGCTCGATGGTCTCGTCTATGCCTGGAAGCGAGGACTCCTGCGATGGGTCTAGTCGACCGAGGCCGGATGCCGGCCCCTCTCACCAAGCTGTTCAACATGAGCCGGTCGTACTCGCTGTGGGTGTACCAGTGGGGCCTCGCGTGCTGCGCGATCGAGATGGGCGCCGCATTCGGCTCGCCCCGCTACGACGTGATGCGTCTGGGTGTCATCCCGCTGCCCGCCAGCCCGCGCCAGGCGGACTTCGTGTGCATCTCGGGGACGGTCACCGACAAGATGGCGCCGGCCGTGCGACGCCTGTGGGAGCAGATGCCCGAGCCGAAGTACGCGATCTCGATGGGCTCGTGTGCGAACTGCGGTGGCCCGTACTGGGACAGCTACTCGGTCACCAAGGGTGTCGACCAGATCATCCCGATCGACGTGTACATCCCGGGGTGTCCGCCCCGCCCCGAAGCACTGCTAGAAGGCGTGGTGCTCCTGCAGCAGCGGATCAAGAACGAGGACATGGCCGCCAAGTGGCGAGGTGACGAGTTCACCACCAACCAGGCGACCCGCGAGCGCGAGCGAGTCGCTGCGGCGCCCGCCGTCCAGGCGCCGACGGCGCCCGATCGCGAACCGATCGTGGTGGGCGGTGGCCCCATTGAGTGACGCCACCGACACTGCCACCGACAGCGGCGAACAACCTCAGGCGTTGCCGGGCGACGGGCTGCGCGAGGGCATCATCGACGACCTCCGTCGGCGCATCGGCGATGGCATCGTCGACACCCACATCTCGCCGAACGACGATCTGTGGATCCGCGTGCAGACCGGCGCCTGGCGTCAGACCGCCGAGGCGCTCAAGGCCGCAGGGTTCACGTTCTTCTGCTTCCTGTCGGGTCTCGACTGGCTGCCATCGCCGTACGGCAAGGGCGAGGAGGATCCGACTGCGGAGCCACAGGAACCCGACACCGAGATCCGCCAGGGTGTCACCGGTGGTGACACCCGGTTCCAGGTGTTCGCCCGGCTCGTCGACCTCGACCGCCATGTCGGCGTCACCGTCAAGGCCGACGTGCCCGACGAGCCGTTCGCCGTCGATTCGTGGACCACGGTCTTCGCCGGCGCCAACTGGCACGAGCGCGAGACCCACGAGATGTTCGGCATCGGCTTCAACGGCCATCCCGACCTCCGCAACATGTACCTGCCGACCGACTTCGAGGGACATCCCCTCCGCAAGGACTTCCCGTTGCTCGCCCGCATGATCAAGCCGTGGCCCGGCATCGTCGACGTCGAACCGATGCCCACCCAGGACGAAGCCGACGAGCCCGCTGCAGAGGAGGTGTCGTGATGCGTGACGTCATGCCGCCGAGGGAAGCGCCAGCGACGAGGCTGGCCACCCGGCCGACCTCGCTTGCCGTCGCACGGACTGCTGTGAGGCCGGGTGAATCGAAATGACTACCCTCTCCGACCGTCAGCAGCTGAGCTACATCGCCAGCCAGGCCGCTGATGCGCGCCTCAACGTCGAACTCGAGACCGAGGGGATGACCCTCAACATCGGACCGCAGCACCCGGCGACCCACGGCACCCTGCGCATCATCTGTCGCCTCGACGGCGAGCAGGTGGTGTGGGCCGAACCGTCGTGTGGCTACATGCACCGCGGGTACGAGAAGCTCACCGAGGTCCGCACGTTCCCGCAGGTGACCACGTTGGTCAACCGGATCGACTGGCTGGGCAGCTTCGCCAACGAGGTCCCGTTCATCCTCGCAGCGGAGAAGTTGATGGACATCGAGGCGCCGCCACGCGCCCAGGTCATCCGCACGATCTTGTTCGAGCTGTCGCGCATCTCGAACGTGTCGCTGTTCCTCGGCGACCTCGGCGTGCAGATGGGTGCGATCACGCCCGTGTTCCTCGCCTTCCGTGACCGCGAATACGTCCTCAACCTGATCGAGGGCGCCACCGGTGGACGCTTTCACCCCAACTTCGACCGCATCGGTGGCCTCAAGGACGACCTGCCGAAGGGCTGGATCGACGAGACCCGCCAGGTGATGGTCAAGCTCCGCGAGTTCTGCGACATCATCGAAGACCTCCTGTTCGGCAACGAGATCTTCCAGAGCCGGATGCGCGGCATCGGCATCATCCCCGCCGACGTGGCGAAGGACTACGGCCTGTCCGGCGCCAATCTGCGTGCCAGTGGTGTCGACTACGACCTGCGGCGCGACCAGCAGCTTCCCATGGCGTGGGACAAGGCCGACTGGAAGGTGTGGACCCATCCCGACGGCGACAGTTGGGCGCGCTGCTGGATACGCCTGCAGGAGACCCGCGAGTCGTGCAAGATCGTCGAGCAGCTGCTCGACCAGATCCCCGCCGGCCCGATCATGACCAAGGTGCCCCGCATCATCAAGGTGCCCGAGGGCGAAGCCTGGGTGTCGACCGAGAATCCGCTCGGAGAGATGGGCTACTACGTCGTGTCCAAGGGCGACCTCGGACCGTTCCGCGTCAAGATCCGCTCGGCGAGTTTCAACAACATCTCGATCGTTCCGTGGGCGCTCAAGGGCGTCTACGTGCCCGACATCATCACGATCCTCGCCAGTTTGTACTTCATCCTCGGGGATATCGACAGGTGAGCGCTCTGGCCATTGAGATCCCGTACTGGGGGCAGTCGCTGCTGCGCGTGCTCGGTGGGCTCGTCGCGGTGCTGCTGCCTGCGGGCACCATCGTCTATCTGTTCCTGTTCAAGATGATGTCGTTCATGCAGAGCCGTCTCGGCCCGATGGAAGCTGGTCCGTACGGGTCGCTCCAGCTCGTCGCCGAGGTCGGCAAGTGGATGCAGAAGGAGGACCTTGCGCCGGACGCCGCCGACCGGAGCATCTTCAAGATCGCCCCGCTCGTCGTGCTGCTGTCGACGTTCCTCCTCGTCGTCATCGTGCCATTCGGTCCCGATGCCTACTTCACGAACTTCTCGACCGGCATCTTCCTGGGGTTGGCGGTTGCGTCGGTCAGCGTTCTCGGCATCCTGATCGCCGGCTGGGCCAGTGCCAACAAGTACTCGCTCCTCGGCGGTCTGCGAGCCGCCGGCCAGTTGATCGCCTACGAGCTGCCGATGGTCCTCGCCGTGCTCGGCGTGGTGATCCAGGCGGGCTCGATGAACATGCAGGACATCACCGTCGCGCAGAACACCGGCAGCTGGTTCGGGTTCGACTGGTTCGGCAACCCGTTCATCGTCACCCAGTTCGTCGGATTCCTGATCTTCATGATCGCCGTGCAGGCCGAGTTGACCCAGGCGCCGTTCGACATGCCGATCGCCGAATCCGAGCTGGTGTCGGGCTACATGACCGAGTACTCGGGCTTCCGCTTCCTGATCTTCTTCATCGCCGAATTCGCGACGGCGGGCGTGTTCGCATTCATCGCATCGGTGCTGTTCCTCGGTGGCTGGGGCATCCCGTTCAGCTGGTTCGGCTGGGAGAACATCGATCAGGTTCCGGACTGGATGAATCTGGTCGGCCCGCTGATCATGTTCACCAAGATGCTCGTCCTGACGTTCATCATCATGTGGGTGCGGTTCTCGATGCCGCGCTTCCGCGAGGACCAACTGCAGATCTTCGCCTGGAAGGTGCTGATTCCGCTCGCACTCCTCAACACCGCTGTGACAGCGATCTTCAAGGTGGCGCTCTGATGCCTGACAAACCCAAGGTTCCCGGTCTGTTCAAGGGACTGGGCGTCACGCTCGGCATCCTCAAGGACACGATCGTCGACGGCGCCAACACGGTGCAGTACCCGCACGAGAAGGAAGCGCCTCCCATCCGTGCCCGTGGCGTCATCGCGTTGCACGAGGGCAACTGCACTGCGTGCATGTTGTGCGCCCGCTCGTGCCCCGACTGGTGCATCTACATCGAGGGCCACAAGCAACTGGCCCCACCGCGTCGCGCCGGTGGCAAGCCCCGGCAGGTCAACCACCTCGACCGCTTCGACATCGACTACGCGCTGTGCATGTACTGCGGCATCTGCGTCGAGGTCTGCCCGTTCGATGCGCTGTTCTGGAGCCCGGAGTACGAGTACTCCGAGCCGAGGATCGCCGATCTCCTCCACGACAAGGAAAAGCTCGGCGAATGGATGGAGACCGTCCCCGAGGCACCGGAGCTCGAAGCGGGAGCACAGAAGAAATGAGCACCGAGAAGTGAGCGCCGTCCTCATCGCCGCCGATGGCGTGAACGTCGCACAGAACGTCGGCTTCGGGATCATCGCCGCCGCGATGATCTTCGCTGCACTCAACGTCGTCACCACGAAGAACGTCGTCCACGCTGCGCTGTGGCTGGTCGTCGTGTTGGCCGGCGTCGCTGCCCAGTACATCCTCGCCGCCGCCGAATTCGTCGCTGCCTCGCAGGTGCTCGTGTACATCGGGGCCGTGATGGTGCTGTTCCTGTTCGGCATCATGTTGACCCGCGCACAGATCGGCAAGGAATCCGATCTGAACAACACCGGCTGGATCGTCGGCATCCCCGTCGGTCTCGTGCTGTTCGGCCTGCTGGCTTGGGTGGTACTCGACGCCTACGGCGACGACGTTCTTCCCGACCGCGGCCCGGCGCCGACGGTCGGCCTCAGCGACCAGTTCCTGTCGATCTATCTCGTGCCGTTCATCGCGATCTCCTTCGTCCTGCTCGCCGCCGCCATCGGCGCCATCGTCCTCGCACGCAAAGATTCGATGCGAAGAGAACGTCTGATGCTGGCTGTCAACTTCCTCCTGCTTGCCGCAGCCCTGTTCGCGATCGGCGTGTACGGCGTGATCGCGCGCCGCAACGCGGTGATGGTGCTGATGTCGATCGAGCTGATCCTCAACGCGGTGAGCCTCAACCTCGTCGCATTCTCTCTGATGACCGGCGCCATCGACGGCCAGGTCTTCGCCCTCTACGTGATCGCGATCGCCGCCGCCGAGGTCGGCGTCGGTCTGGCGATGGTGCTGATGATCTACCGCAACCGCAGAACGATCGCCCTCGACGAACTCTCGGAAATGAAGGGCTGAGATGCTCGCCGCAGAAGCAGTCGAACTCAGCTCCGGATGGTTCCTGGAGAACGCATGGCTCACCGGGCTGATCCCGGTGATCGGCTTCGCGATCATCATCGGCTTCGGCAAGAAGCTCCCGATGAAGGGGGCCGAGATCGGCCTCGCATCGATGGCTGCCTCGCTGGTGGTCGCCGTCGGCGCAGTCGTCCAGTGGATGGCGCGTACGAACTCCGCCGAGACCCACGGGGAGGAGGCCATCGGCGTCCTCCACGCATTCGGCCGGTCGCTGCCGAGCGCCACCGAAGGCGAGGCGGAACCGTTCATCGCACCGGTCGTCAAGACCTGGGTGTGGTGGCAGAACTCCGGCCTCGAGTTCGGCATCGGCTCGAGCGTCGACGGCCTGGCCGTGCTGATCCTCGCACTGGTCGCCTTCATTGCACTGCTGGTGATGGTGTTCAGCGTCGACTACGTCCGCGACGACCGCCGCTACACGCACTTCTTCGCTGCGATCACGCTGTTCGCCGGCGGCATGTTGATCATGGTGATGGCCGAGAACATGGTGCAGCTCATCTTGGGCTGGGAGATCATGGGTCTCACCTCGTTCATGCTGATCGGGCACTGGTGGGAGGAGGAGGCCAACAGCCGCGCAGCACTCAAGGCGTTCTTCACCGTGCGTGTCGGCGACGTCGGCCTGCTCGTCGGCACGGCGATCATCTTCTTCGGCGCCAACCAGTGGGCGGTCGACAACCTCGACTCCAACGGATTCAACATCGCTGCGATCCAGGCATGGGCCCTGTCGGGCGAGGCGAACACCCAGTTCCTGCTCTGGGGCGCCGTGGCACTCTTCATCGCCTGCATCGGCAAGTCCGGTCAGTTCCCGCTGCACACCTGGCTGCCCGACGCGATGGCCGGCCCGACGCCCGTGTCGTCGCTGTTGCACAGCTCGACGATGGTCGTCGCCGGCGTGTTCCTCGTCGCTCGGGTCTACCCGGTGTTCTGGGAGGGCTTCAACATCGGCACCGGTGGCCTGTCGTTCATTGCGATCATCGGTGCGATCACGATCGTGATCGCCGCGCTGCTGGCGTTCGTACAGGACGACATCAAGAAGGTGCTCGCTTACTCGACGGTCAGCCAGCTCGGCTACATGATGCTCGGCCTCGGCACCGGGGCCTGGCTGCCGGCGGTGTTCCACATCGTCACCCATGCGTTCTTCAAGTGTGCGCTGTTCCTGTGTGCCGGCTCGGTGAGCCACTCCGGTTCGCACCATTCCTTCGACATGAAGAAGGACATGGGCGGCCTGCGCAAGAAGATGCCCGTCACGTTCTGGGCCTGGATCATCTCGACGCTGGCACTCACCGGCGTCTTCCCGTTCGCCGGGTTCTGGTCGAAGGACGAGATCATCGACAACGTCGGCGCCAACGGCTACACGTTCCTGCAGTGGGCGGCGCTGGGAGGTGCCGCACTGACGGCGATGTACATGACCCGTGCGACCTACCTCACCTTCTTCGGTGAGCCCCGAGGCGCCGCCGCCGGCGAGCATGACGGTCACGAGGACGAGCACGACCTGAACGCCGAGGAACACGAGATGGAACACATCTCCGTGGGCGCCCCCGAACCGCGTTCGCTCGGTGCCGCTGCGAACGCCCACACCGACCACCATGGTGGCGGCCCGCACGAGAGCGGGCCGCTGATCCTGGTACCGATCGTGATCCTGGCGTTCTTCGCCGTCTTCGCCGGCTTGCTCAACCCGACGCCGCTCGCCTCGCGCTTCGGCGAAGGCGTCGAGGTGCTGAAGAAGTACGTCGAGCCGAGGCCGTCGCCGGTGGTGACCGAGGAGTTCCTCGCGTCGGGCCCCGGCGAGTCGGTCGTGCTGGTCGACGGCGTCGCATACGCACCGTCGGTCACCCCCGCAGCCGAAGGCGGCGAAGAGGGCGGCCACAGCACCGGGTGTGGGTTCGAGTCACCGGAGTCCGGCACCGTCTGTTTCTTCCCCAGCGTCAGCCACGCGGAGCCGACGTTCGCCAAGATCCTGTTGTCGCTCGTCGTCGTCGCCGTCGGCTACGCCCTGGCCATCGCGTTCTGCGTGCTGTTCTACGGACGCCGCGACCCCCGCCTGGTCGGCTTGACCGAACGGAACAAGGCACTGCGCGGCGGCTTCCTGTTCCTGAAGAACAAGTACTACCTCGACCACCTCTACGAGAACGTGATCGTCCATGCGGTCGCCCACCCGATCGCCAGGGTCGCGTACTGGATCAACCAACACGTGCTCGACGCCACGGTCAACACCGTCGGCATCGGGGCCCGCAAGTCCGGCGAATGGGTGTACGACAACATCGACCAGAAGATCGTCGACGGCGCAGTCAACGGGTCCGGCTGGGCCGCCTCCGAGGCCGGCCACGCCATGCAACCCACCCAGTCCGGCAAGATCGGCCAGTACGGCGCACTCCTGTTCGGCGCCGCCACCGTCGGTGCCATCGTCCTCGTCCTCGTCAACGTGAGCTGAAAGCAACTCTGAACCCATGGAAACTCTCACCGATCAGAATTGGCTGCTGAGCGTCGGCACCTTCCTCCCGCTCGTCGGCGTGCTCGTGATGATGTTCATCCCGCGCACCGAGGAGGCCACGGTCAAGCTCGTCGGCATCGCCACCGCCGGAGCGACCCTCGCCGTCGGGATCGTGACACTGTTCGCCTTCGACTACAGCCAGTCGGAGAAGCTCCAGTTCTTCGTCGACGCCGAGTGGATCCCCGTGATCCACTCGAACTACACGGTCGGCCTCGACGGCATCAGCCTGCCGCTGTACTTCTTGTCGATGGCCGTGACGTTCCTGGTGATGGTCTACAGCTGGGACAACATGCCCGACGCCGGCAACCCCAAGGCGTTCTTCATCCTGATGCTGGTGCTGCAGACCGGCATGGCGGGCACGTTCATCGCCCAGGACCTGATCTTGTTCTTCGTGTTCTTCGAAGTGGTGCTGCTGCCGATGTACTTCATGATCGGCGTGTGGGGCGGCGAGCAGCGCAAGTACGCCTCGCTGAAGTTCTTCCTGTACACGATGTTCGGCTCGGCGTTCATGCTCGTCGCCTTCCTCGCGCTCTTCTTTCAGACCGACGCCGTCAGCTTCGGCTTCCAGCATCTGATCGACGCGGGTGCCGGCATCGACCGCGACGTGCAGATCTGGATCTTCGCCGGCATGTTCCTCGGCTTCGCCGTCAAGGTGCCGATGTTCCCGTTCCACACCTGGCTGCCCGATGCCCACACCCAGGCGCCCACACAGGGATCGGTGATCCTGGCGGCCATCCTGCTGAAACTCGGCACCTATGGCTTCGTGCGCATCGCCCTGCCGATGCTGCCCGAGGGCGCCAAGGCATGGGCGCCGGTGATCGGCGTACTCGCGGTGATCGGCATCATCTACGGTGCGCTCGGCTGTCTCGCCCAGACCGACATGAAGCGCCTGATCGCGTTCTCGTCGGTCGCCCACATGGGCTTCGTGATGCTGGGCATCTCGACACTGACCACCTTCGGCATCAACGCTGCGCTGTTCGGCATGGTCGCTCACGGACTGATCACCGGCATGCTCTTCTTCGTCGCCGGCTCGGTCAAGCACCGCTACCACACCCTCGAGATCAAGCGGCTGTCGGGCATGCTCATCCAGGCCCCGCGTCTGGGCTGGATCCTCGGCTTTGCTGCAATGGCGTCGCTCGGTCTGCCCGGCCTCGCAGGGTTCTGGGGTGAGTTCCCCGCCATCTTGTCCGCCTACAACCCGGGCTTCGGTCTCAGCACGGCACTGTTCCGCACGCTGATGGTCATCGCCGCCATCGGCACCGTGCTCGCCGCCGGCTATCTGCTGTGGCTCTACCAGCGCACTGCGTTCGGAGAGCCGAGCGAGGAGTTCTCCGGGCACGGCCCGATGACGCACGCACTGAGCGCGGGCGTGAACACAGGCGCCGAGGGAAGCGCCAGCGACGAGGCGCACGGAGCCAGCAGCCGAAGCGAAGCGGAGGCCAGTGGCGACCATCATGACGACATCCACGACGTGACCACGATCGAGTGGATCGCCTGGACACCGTTCCTGATCGCGATCGTCGTGTTCGGTGTGTATCCGCAGCTGATGTTCAAGGTGCTCGATCCTGCGGTGACCGCACTCGTGAGCCGCCTCGGAGAGACGCTGGGCTGATGCTCGCCACGCTCCTTGCCCAAGCCGGCGACTGGGTGTCGCCCACGATCGACTGGCATGCGCTCGCGCCCGAGCTCGTGTTGGCGATCGGGATCAACGTGGTCCTCGCACTCGACCTGCAGTTGGCCGAGACGAAGAAGTGGATGATCTCCACGATCACCGGATTCGTACTGCTCGGCGCCTTCATCCCGGTGGTCACGCTGGCCGTCATCGGTGACGGCCCCCGCTCGCTCTTCGACGGGCGGTACGTGATCGACGACTACGCGCTCGTGCTCAAGGGCCTGTTCCTGCTGGCCGCCTACATCGTCGTCCTGTTGAGCCAGACCGAACTCGAAGAGGGCGGCTACTACCAGGGCGAGTTCTACGTCCTGCTGCTGTGCAGCGTGCTCGGCATGGTGATGATGGCCTCGTCGCGCGACCTCGTCAGCATCTTCGTCGCACTCGAACTGCTGTCGATCCCCGGCTACATGATGGCGGCGTGGAACAAACGCAATCGCAAGTCGAACGAGGCGGGCGTCAAGTACTACCTGATGGGCGTGTTCGCGTCGGCCGTCCTCCTCTACGGCATGAGCCTGCTGTTCGGCGTGACCGGCTCGACGCTGCTCGTCGACATCGGCGCAGCGCTCGCCGACGGCGACCTGATCGGCCTCGAAGTCGTCGCCGTCGTGTTCGTGATCTGCGGGTTCGCGTTCAAGGTCTCCGCCGTCCCGTTCCACCAGTGGGCGCCCGACACCTATGAGGGTGCGCCGACACCGGTGACCGCCTTCTTCTCGGTGGCGTCGAAGTCGGCCGGCTTCGTCGCATTGATGACGTTGATTTTCGTCGCCTTCCCCGGTGCCGACGTGGTCTACGGGCCGCTCGTGTGGGTGATGGCGGCGCTGACGATGACGCTCGGCAACGTGCTTGCGCTGCGCCAGACGAACATCGTGCGCATGCTCGCCTACTCGTCGATCAGCCAGGGCGGCTTCATCCTGATGCCGCTCGCATTCGCCGGGAACCCCGACGCCACCGGATCCGCGATGAACGCCGTGATGGTGTACCTGCTCGTGTACGCGTTCATGAACCTCGGTGCGTTCGCCGTCGTGATCGCGGTCTCGCGCAAGACCCACAGCGGCGAGATCTCGTCGTTCGGCGGGCTGTTCGGCTACGCGCCGGGGCTCGCCGTGGCGATGACGATCCTGTTCGCATCGCTCGCCGGCATCCCGCCGCTCGGTGGCTGGTTCGCCAAGTTCAACGCCTTCAAGGCCGTGCTCGATGCCGGTACCACCGCTGCCTACGTGCTCGCCGCGATCGCTGCGGTCAACACCGTGATCGCCGCCGCCTACTACATGCGGGTGCTGCGCGTCGTCTGGATGGATGACGCCCCCGACGGCGACGTCAGCCCGGTCAACCCGCCCGCTCCCGTCGTCGCAGCGCTGGCGATCACCGTCATCGGCACGATCGTGGTCGGCGTCCTGCCGAACATCGTCGCCCGAGTCGGTGCGCTCGACGCTCTCACCGGCGCCTTCTCCGGCTGACTGAGGCGGGCCAGATGCGGCGATCGCTGCGTCACCCGAACTCCTCGCTGCCCGGAGGCAGCGTCGTCGTCGGCTTCCTTGCGCTCCCCACATCTGATCCCGTCTCAGGAAACCAATGACTGAAGAGATTCGCTCGCTCATTCGTGGCTCGGGGCCGATTGCGTTCGAGCGGTTCATGGAGCTCGCGCTGTACGGCGCCGACGGGTTCTACACGAAGCTCGACGGGGGGTCGGCCGGGCGGCGGGGCGATTTCATCACGTCGCCGGAAGTGGGCCCGCTGTTCGGAGCGGTCATCGCTCGGTATCTCGACGCCGAGTGGGAGCGCATCGGCCGACCCGACACGTTCACCGTCGTCGACGCCGGCGCCGGTCCTGGCACCCTTGCCCGCTCGGTGCTCGCCGCGCGCCCGATGTGCGCTCACGCGGTGCGGTACGTGGCAGTCGAAGTGTCCGCCGGTCAACGCGAGCGGCATCCCGACGGTGTCGAGTCATCGGCGTCCCTACCCGACGAGCCGTTCGCCGGAGTCGTGATCGCCAACGAACTCCTCGACAATCTGCCGTTCCGCCTGGTGGTGTTCGACAACGGCTGGCGGGAGGCGTTCGTCGACGTCGGCACCGACGGCCGGTTCGTGGAGGTCCTGTCGACACCACTCGATCCCGTACCGGCCCAGCTCCCGGCGGCCGGAACCTTCGGCTCGCGTGCGCCGCTGGTCGATCGAGCCGCCGCATTCGTCGACGATGCCCGGCATCTCCTCACCGCCGGATCCGTCGTCGCGTTCGACTACGGCACGCCGCTGACCGCCATGCTCGCCGGCCGGCCGTGGCGTGACTGGCTGCGGACGTACCGGGGCAACGAACGTGGCGAGCACTACCTCAGCGCCGTGGGAGACCAGGACATCACGATCGACGTCCCGATCGATCAGCTCCCGGAACCGGACACCGTGCGTTCCCAGGCCCAGTTCCTGCAGTTGTGGGGGATCGACGAACTGGTCGCCGAAGGGAAGCGGATCTGGGAGGAACTGGCCGCACGGCCTGGGCTCGAGGCGATGAAGATGCGCAGCCGCATCAGTGAGGCCGAGGCGTTGCTCGACCCGGCCGGACTCGGTGGGTTCCTCGTCGCCGAGTGGCGCACCGACCTCGCGCCTGACTCCTCCTGACGGCAGCCGCGAATACGCCGACATCGTCGTGGGTACCTGACGCACCATCGACCCACGACGAAAGGTGCAGACCCATGCGGGCACGCAAGTACTTCTCGGGGTTGTCGGTGATGATCGCCGGCCTCCTCGGCATCAGCTCAGCAGGAGCGGTCGCTCAGGAGAGCGACCTCCCCGACGGGTTCCGGTTCGACGGCGACGCCGTGTCGATCTGGAGTCAGCAGGACATGCGAGAAATCGACATGCAGGCGGACAACCGCATACCGCTGCTGATCCCTCCTGCGCAGGTGCTCGACGACACGGTGTTCATGTGGGATGCCTGGCCACTGCGCACCTGGGACGGCGAGATCGCCGATCTCGACGGTTGGAAGGTGCTCGTCGGTCTGTCCGCTGAGCGCACTCCCGACGAGGGCCCGGTCTTCTACACCGTGTCCGAGTGGCGGTACTGGTTCACCAAGGACGGTCAATGGCGTCCGGGCGGGCTGGTGTTCGATCCGGCCGAAGCCTTCGGGAGCCGGCAGTGGGCCGGCAGCGCCCGGTACGACGAGGAGTCGCAGACCGCCAGCTTCTACTACACCGCGGTCGGTGGCGAATCGGGTGAGGGTTCCACGGACCTGCTTCCGGCATCGTTCCCGCAAGGCGATCCCGCTGCCGGTCGCCCGCCGGTCGATCAGACGATCGCAGTCGTGGAGGCGGCGGTGGAGTTCGACGACGACGGCGTCCGATTCACCGACGTCGGCGAACACCGCGAGATCCTGAGCGCCGACGGCGAGATCTACCAGACGATCGACGATGCGGTCACCGATCAGGTGATCTACGGATTCCGGGACCCGTGGGCGTTCGAGGATCCGGACACCGGTGACCGGTACATGCTGTTCACCGGCAACGCGGCGTTCCACCCGGGGCCCCAGAACGGCGTGGTCGGCGTTGCTCGGCAGGCCGACGACGGCAGCTGGGCGCTCGAGACGCCGATCGTCGCAGCGCCCGAGGTGAACTCGCAGTTGGAACGCCCCCATCTCGTGTGGCGAGACGACGGCGTCTATCTCTTCTGGAGCACCCACTCGTTCACGTTCGCCGAACAGGGCGCCGGGCCCGAGGGCCTCTACGGCATGGTGGCTCCGTCGGGCGACTGGCAGGGCCAGTACGTGCCCTTGAACCGGGGAGGCCTCGTCGCCGGCAATCCGCAAGCTGCCCCGACGCAGACCTACAGCTACCTGGTGCTGCCTTCGGGCCACGTGATGAGCTACCTCAACACCGCTGGCACACCGGCCGGCTCGCCGCCGGCGGGCACCTGGGTCGGCGCGCCGTCACCGATGTTCCAGATCGTCATGGACGGAGCAACCACCGCCGTTGCGTTCGACGGTGAACCGCCGGCATCGGCCGTGCGACCGATGGACCCGCCGTCCCCCGACGCAGTTCCCGGCGACGGGTCCGCTGACGGCGGCTCGGGTTCCGGCTCCGACGACGGGTCGGGTTCGGGTACCGACGACGGCGAACGTACGCCCGGCCAAGAGGCGTCCGGATGAGGGCGTCGGCACCGCACAACAAGCGTCGACTCTTCGCGGTGATGGCCGCTGGTGTGCTCGTCGTCGCTGCGTGCAGCAGCGATGACGACGATGGAGCAACCGCGACGGAGCCGACCGTGGCGTCGGAGCCGACGATGGCGCCGCAGACCACGGTCGGCGGCGACGTCGAGCTGGACATCAGCGACGAGAACGCCGACGATACGGCACCGACGTTGCCCGACGGTTACGAGTTCGACGGCGGTTTGGTGTCACTGTGGGCGCCGTCGGACGCGTCCTCGATCCGCCGGACCGACGACGTGGTCATGGGCCAAGTGGTCAAGGAGTCGCTCACGCCGGTGGTGGAAGGCCACTGGATCTGGGATTCGTGGCCGCTGCGCTTCCCGGACGGCGAGGTCGCCGACGTCGACGGCTGGCAGATCCTGTTCGGTCTGTCGGCCGAGATCACTCCGGACCGTGTGCCGGGCGACCGGCACGGCCTCGCGACGTGGCGCATGATGGGGTCGCTCGACGGCGGCGAGTGGATCGATCTCGGACTGGTCTGGCCGGACGGAAGCGCCCTCGGCGGGCGCCAGTGGGCGGGATCGTCGGTGATCGATCCCGACACGATGCAGGTCACGATGTACTACACCGCACTCGGTGATCTACCGTCGGATGAAGCGCTCACCGGTGGTCCGGCCACCGACCCCTACGAGGACGTCAACTGGACCGGTGGAGCCAACCTCACGTCGGGAGGACCGGACCGTCAACAGATGGTGGCGGTCTCCGCCGAGCTGTCGCTCGACGGCGATCGTCCGTCACTCACCGACATGGGCGAGCACGAGATCATCCTCACCGCCGACGGCGAGATCTACCGAACCGCAGAACAAGCAGCGGCGTTGCAGGGCCCGTACGTGTTCCGCGATCCGTGGTGGTTCCAGGACCCGGACAACGGACGCGAGTACATCTTGTTCAGTGCCTCACCGGCGTTCCTCACCGATGAGTCCGCCGGCGGGGTGGTCGGTCTGGCGATGCTCGGCGATGACGGGAACTGGGTGCCGCTGCAGCCGGTGCTCGCTGCGCCCGGTGTCAACAATCAGCTCGAGCGACCGCATCTCGTGCGTCGGGACGGGCTCACGTACATGTTCGTGTCGACGCACGGATTCTCGTTCCTGGGTGACCTCGACGCACCGCCGGGCCTGTACGGGTTCGTGTCGGACGGCGGAATCGGCGGCCAGTTCAGTCCCGTCAACGACGGTGGCCTCGTCTTGGCCAACCCGGCGAGCGCGGAACAGCAGACCTACTCCTGGGTGGTGCTGCCGACCGGTGCGGTGTTGAGCTTCGCGAACTACTTCGACCTCGGAGACGGCGGCCTGGACGGCATCGCCTCCCAGTCGGTCGAATGGCAGCGTGAGCACTTCGGCGGCACACTCGTGCCACTGGTGCAGCTCGAGCTGAACGGCGACGAGACGACGATCGTCGCATCGCCGTGACGGCGCCGAGATCGCTGATCGCCGCTGCCACGACCGTTGCCGTCGCCGTGGCGGCATGCACCGGCGAGGACGCGGGCGGTGTTCGGACCGCAGTGACCGACTCCGGACCCGCCGTCACCGACGATGACGGTGCGGTCGATCCGGTCGGTTCCGATCCGGTCGTGACCGACGAGAACGTTCCGAGTGACGTCCTGCCCAACGACGTCGTGGCCGGGGACGTCGACGCCACGGCGCTCAGGCTCGACCAGCCCTGGCGCCCGGCGATCCACTATGCCCCTCCGTACGGATGGATGAACGACCCCAACGGGTTGTCGTACGTCGACGGCCGCTATCACCTCTTCTTCCAGTACAACCCGCTCGACGTCGACTTCGGCGACATCGGCTGGGGGCATGCGGTCAGCGACAACCTCGTCGACTGGGAGACCTGGCCGGTCGCGATCGAACCCGAGCCGGACCAGCTGATCTTCTCGGGCAGCCTGGTCAACGACGTCGACGGCACTTCGCCGCTGTGCGAGCCCGACCAGGAGCCGAGTTGTCTCGTCGCGGTCTACACCACCGACCGCACGGGCAGCGAAGATTCGACCCAGACGCAGGACATCGCGGTCAGCGACCGCGCCGGCATCGAGTTCACCAAGTACGAGGGCAACCCGGTGATCGACCTCGGCTCGGCCGACTTCCGAGACCCGAAGGTCTTCTGGCACGAGGGCACTGCTCGCTGGATCATGGTGGTCGTGCTTCCGATCGACCGCCAGGTGGTGCTGTTCGGCTCGCCGGATCTGGTGGTCTGGGAGGAGCTCAGTCGCTTCGGGCCGCTCGGCGCAATCGATGGGATCTGGGAGTGTCCCGATCTCTTCCCGGCACCGATCACCGACGCCGGCCCCGACGGTCCGTCGGAGAAGTGGGTGATGAAGGTCGACCTCAACCCGGGTCACATCGCCGGCGGCTCGGGTGGCCAGTACTTCCTCGGCGAATTCGACGGCACGACGTTCACCCCTGATGAACCGACGGCTCCGTTACCGCGATGGGTCGATTGGGGCCAAGACTTCTACTGCGCCACCACCTTCCATGCGGCCGATGACGATCAGGGCCGTCCTCTGTGGCTGGGCTGGATGAACAACTGGAACTACGCAACCGAACTCCCGACGTTCCCGTGGCGCGGCTCGATGACGATCCCCCGGCGTCTCGAGTTGACCGAGAGCGGCGACGGCCGGTTGGCGCTCACCCAACGACTCCCCCAGCAGGTGACCGACATGGCCGATGATGCGACGCGACTCGACGACCTCACCGGTCGCGACGGTCCTGACAGCTCGCCCGACGACCCCGGGCTGCCTCCGGCGTTCCTGCTCGACGTCGAACCGCCCGATGAGGGCTCTGTCACACTCGGACTCGTGGACGGCGACGGCACCGTGGTGGCCGAGGTGTTCATCGACGTCTCGGGCGACGCCGTGCAGATCGTCCGACCTGACGAGAGCAACGCTGGGCCGGACGGATTCGCCGGGGCCACACCGCCGGCGCCACTCGGCTCGGGACCGGTGACCGTGCTGGTCGACCGGGCGAGCGTCGAGGTGCTCGCCGACCAGGGGCGTACCTCGATCACCTCGCTGATCCTGCCGATCGCCGAGATCGCCGACGTGACGGTGCACGGCGATGGTGTAGCCGACGGCGCAATCGACGTTCGCCTCACTGGCCTGTCCGGGTGAACTCGGTCGGAGTCCGGTCAGGTGACTTCGTTGCCGGCGGGGCCGAGCGCCGTGTGCCTTCCAGCCGAGCGAGTGGTCGGCGTCGCAGTGCGCCGTTCCACGTCGAGGAACCACGCGAAGATCTCGGCGAACTCCACGCGCGACACCGCACCGACGCTGTCCGACCGTGGCTCCCGACCCCTCCCCGGCTCTACCGGTGTGATCTACCATCGGTGCATGGCTGAACAGGGCAACGGCGACCATCACGACACGATCGACGCACTGAGCGCGGAGAACCGCAAGTTCCCGCCGTCCGATGCCTTCAAAGCCGACGCACTGGTCACCGGCACGTTCCTGTACGACCAGGCAGCCGAGGACGACGAGGCGTTCTGGGCCCGGCAGGCATCCGGGCTGATCGACTGGGCCACGCCGTGGGACACGATTCTCGAGTGGGACCTGCCGGACGCGAAGTGGTTCGTCGGCGGACGCCTCAACGTGGCGTACAACTGTCTCGACCGGCACGTGCTCGGCGGCAGGGGCGACAAGGTCGCCATCCACTGGGAGGGCGAACCGGGCGACACCCGCACGATCACCTACCAGCAGTTGCTCGACGAGGTCAGCCGGTTCGCCAACGTGCTGAAGGGGCTCGGCGTCGAACGCGGCGATCGCGTCAACATCTACCTCCCGATGGTTCCCGAAGCGGCGGTGGCGATGCTGGCCTGCGCCCGTATCGGCGCAGCGCACAGTGTCGTGTTCGGCGGCTTCTCGTCGCAGTCGCTCGCGGACCGCATCAACGACGCCGAGGCCAAGGTGCTGATCACGGCCGACGGCGGCTACCGGCGCGGCGAGGTGTTCCCGCTCAAACCGGCCGCCGACGAGGCCTGCGCCGACACGCCGACGATCGAGCACGTCGTCGTCGTCAAGCGGGGTGGCAACGACGTCGACATGGTCGAGGGCCGAGACCACTGGTACCACGAGCTGATGGAGGGGACGTCCACCGACTGTCCCGCCGAGCCGATGGATTCCGAACAGCTGCTGTTCCTGCTGTACACGTCGGGAACGACCGGCAAGCCCAAGGGCATCATGCACACCTCCGGCGGCTATCTGACCCACGTCACGTACACGCACAAGTACGTGTTCGACCTGCATGCCGACACCGACGTGTTCTGGTGCACCGCCGACGTCGGCTGGATCACCGGTCACAGCTACATCGTCTACGGGCCGCTCTCCAACGGCGCCACGCAGGTGATGTACGAGGGGGTCCCCAACCATCCGGGCAACGACCGGTTCTGGCAGATCATCGAGAAGTACGGCGTCACGATCTTCTACACGGCTCCGACGGCGATCCGCACGTTCATGAAGTGGGGCGCGGCCGAGCCGGCCAAGCACGACCTGTCGTCGCTGCGCCTGCTCGGTACGGTCGGTGAACCGATCAATCCCGAGGCATGGATGTGGTACCAGCAGCACATCGGTGGGGGACGGTGCCCGATCGTCGACACCTGGTGGCAGACCGAGACGGGCGGCATCATGATCAGCCCGCTGCCCGGCGCCACCACGACCAAGCCGGGTTCGGCGACGTTCCCACTGCCGGGCGTGTCGGCGGAGGTCATCGACGACGAGGCCAACCGCGTCGATGTCGGCGGCGGGTACCTCACCCTGACGCGGCCGTGGCCGGGGATGTTGCGTGGTATCTGGGGTGACCCCGAGCGTTATCGAGACACCTACTGGTCCCGATTCGAGGGTCGCTACTTCGCCGGTGACGGTGCCAAGCTCGACGACGAGGGCTACCTCTGGCTGCTCGGACGGGTCGACGACGTGATGAACATCTCCGGCCACCGCATCTCGACCACGGAGGTGGAATCCGCCCTCGTGTCACACCCTGCGGTCGCGGAGGCGGCCGTCGTCGGCGCCAGCGATGCGACCACCGGTCAGGCGATCATCGCCTACGTGATCCTGCGCGGGGGAGAGGACGTCGACGCCGAGGTGTTGCGCGCCCACGTCGCCGCTGAGATCGGCGCGATCGCAAAACCGAAGCAGATCTACATCACACCCGACCTGCCGAAGACACGGTCGGGCAAGATCATGCGCCGTCTCTTGCGCGACGTGGCCGAGGGTCGCAACATCGGTGACACGACCACGCTCGCCGATTCCTCGATCGTCGACGAGCTCCAGGCGAAGGCCGCAGCGTCCACCGAGGGCTGACCGAGCTGGCGCAGATCCTGGCTCAAGTCCGCGTGATCGCGTGCCGATGAAGCTGCATGGTTCCGCCCGATGGCGCTCGCACCAAGCGCATCCCCAGCCTGTCGTGGAACTCGGTCGTCGACAGCGACGATCAGCCGACGCCGGCGTCGACCGATGCGCCTGCGGTGCTCGAGGAACCGATCACGCTGGCGCCACTGGCGCTCGACCTCTCGTCGCCCGCTGCTGCTGCCGCCGCACCGGTGATCGAGGCGCCGATCGCCTTCGAGCCGCTGCACCTGGGTTCGTCGGAGGAACTCGGGATGACGACGTCACCGGGACTCGCACCGCCAGCCGCACCGCCGATTCCCGCGTCGCCGGTTCCTGCGTCGTTCACCGATGAAGCGATCACGATCCGCACGACACCCCCGGCGGTGATCGTTCCCGCCCTGGGAGATGTCACCTCCGGTCCCGACCGAGTCGTGCCGGACCCTGCGCCGCCTCCTGCGCCGATGCCCGCTGCAGCCCCGCCCCCGGCGCCTGTCCACGCGAGCACCCAGGCCCAGGCGTCCGAACCGGCGCCGGCGCCCGACTCGGCGTCCGATTCGACGGTGGCGTCGATCCAGGTCCCACCGGTCACCGAGGCGCTCCCGCAGATTCGAGAGGCGACGCCGGTCGTCGCCCACGTTGCGCCGCTGCTGCCGTCGGTGGCCCCCGCGGTGCCCCGTGCGGCAGTTGCTGCCTCGTTCGAGTTCGAGCCAGCATCGGTGGCCTCTGCACCGGTTCGCCAGCCACAGCGGCGCAGTGGCGGTCGCGCGCTCAAACTGATGGCGACGCTCGTCGTTCTCGGTGGTCTCGTCGCCGCCGGCGTGGTGTTCGGGCAGCCCTATCTGTTCCCCGGTGAGTGGGACAGCGCCACCGCACGGTACGCCGAGGCGGTCGAAATCGGTCGGGAGGTCGAGTTCGCCGAATCCCTGGCGATCGTCGCCGAGCCGACCGACGACTTCGATTCGCGACTCGGGGCCCAGCTCGCTCCCTTGCCCGCCGATGAACTCGTTCGGTGGCGGGCGCTCGGATTGCTGAGCGGCACCGTCGACGATGCCGCGATCGCGCGCCAGCTCGCCGGCTGGCAGGACGCCCTGTACTCCACCGCCGACGGCCAGGTGTACCACGATCTCGGTGCAGCCGGCGCCGAACTCGATGCCCGGCTCGTGCAGGAGATGACGGCGGCGTCGCTCGACCAGCAGTTCTCCTGGTCGGCCGGTCAGGCGCAGCGCACGTTGGATGCTGCCGCCGCCACGTCGGCGGAGGTGCTCCGGCAGTCGCGAGCGCTGCAGCAGTCGTCGGCCTTCGACGCTGAGCTTCCTCCCGTGCCGAGCGAGGCGGCGGCAACGCTGCCCCCCGTGGTCGCCTACCGGTTGCTGGCCCCGCACGTCTTCGCGGAGTTCGACGCATCGATCGGACCCGACGACGGCACCAATCCGCTCGCCGGTCTGGGAGCCAACGGTCCGGGACTCCTCGGACGCGAGACGTCGGTCGTCGCGGCGGGTTCCGACCCGAACGCCAGCGACGCGGCCGGCCTCGCCCAGGACCGCTCGTTCTGGTATCTCGTGTTCGCCGCCTACCTCGACGCCGGCACTGCGCACCTCGCCAGCGAAGCCGTCGTCGAGAGTTCGCTGACGGTTGCGCCGCTCGGGGCGACCGAGTGTGTGTCCGCCACGTTCTCCGGCGGTGGCGTCGACCAGACGGCCACGCTGCGTTCGGCGCTCACCGCCTGGGCGGCTGCCGCGCCGGCGGAGATGTCGAGTTCGTTCCAGGTCCTTCCCGATGGCGCGCTGCAACTGGTGTCGTGCGATCCCGGCGCCGGGTTCGACGTCGCCGCCCGCCCCGACGTCGCGCAAGAGCTGATCGCCTGGCGGACGGCGAAGCTCGCCACCGAAGAGGCGATCGCTGCCGTCGGTGGCGGTGAGGCCGAACTCGCCGATGCGTGGAACTTCGTCCAGACGTCGCCCGTGGCGTTCGATCTGATGGCGCTGCCGGCCAGCTCGACGCCTGCGGAGATCGCGGCGACGGCGCGAACGTCGTTCAACGCCCTCTTCGTCCCCGCCGGCTGACGGCGACTGCGGCTGACGTCAGTCGCGGAAGTTCTGGAACTGCAGCGGGATCCCGACGTCCTCGGCCTTCAGCATGGCGATCACGTCCTGCAGGGCGTCGCGCTTCTTGGCCGAGACGCGGATCGACTCGCCCTGGGTCTGACTCGAGGTGCCCTTGGGTGCCTTCTCCTTGATCAGCTTGTTGATCTCCTTTGCCTTGTCGGACGAGATCCCGACCTTGATCGTGACGATCTGGCGCACGGTGTTCTGCGTGGCATCCTGGATGTCGCCGTAATCGACGCCCCTGAGCGACACGCCACGCTTCACCAGCTTCTCCTCGAGCACGGTGCGCAGTGCGTCGAGCCGGTCCCGGCTGACCGTGTGCAGCGTGATCACCATCTCGTTCTGCTCGATCGTGGAGTTGGTGTTCTTGAAGTCGAATCGGTTGGCGATCTCTCGCTGAGCCTGATCGACCGCGTTGCGGACCTCTTGGGCGTCGACTTCTGACACGACATCGAAGGTTGGCATGGCCTCCAGGGTACCGAACCGACCGGAATCGGCGTGGCGCTCGGCGAGTCGACCGGTACGCTCAAGCCGCCTCGTCCACGCTCGACCGGGGTACGCAACACAAGTCACGGGTCGGTGCCCGAGCGGCCAAAGGGAGCAGACTGTAAATCTGCCGGCATTGCCTTCGAAGGTTCAAATCCTTCCCGGCCCACCAACGAAACGCCGGTGCGCGCGCACCGGCGTTTCGGCGTTTTCGGTGATCGTCAGAGCATCAACTGCATGACCGCGACGTCGAGCCACCGGTTGAACTTGCGGCCGACCTCCCGCTCCACGCCGACCAGCTCGAATCCGCACGCGGCATGCAACTGGCGCGACGCCAGACCGCTCGCCTCGATGCGTGCGACGATCGAGTGGAACCCCGAGTCGGCAGCGATGCCGATCACGTGTTCCATCAGCGTGCGACCGATTCCGAGGCGCGGATGCTCACGCGACACGTACACCGAGTCCTCCACCGTCGTGCGATACGCGGCGCGTTCCTTGTACGGCGACAGCGACGCGAATCCGACCACCTCGTCGCCCATCGAGGCCACCACGGCCGAGAATGCGCCGGAACGTTCCGAGATCCAGCGTCGCTGGTCGTCGAGCGTGCGAGGAACCAGATCGAACGTACTGGTGTGGTTCTGGACCTCGACGTTGTAGATGGCGAGGATCGCCGCAGCGTCGTCGAGCGTCGCGAGACGCACGCCGAGGGTGCCGGTCGGGCCGGGGTCGGTGGGCCCTGACGGTATCGTCGCCACGCCGGTGCAGAGTAGTGGCGCAGGGCCCAAATGGCGCGGTGGTTGTCCTCGCACCGCCGGTACACTCCTCCGCTTGGTCGCGGCGGTGCCGCGCCCCGAAGGGTGCCCCGGCATCCCGGAACATGGGTGCCCAGCGCCACTCGCAGAGTGTGGTGGGGACCCGTCAGAATGCCCTCTTAGCTCAGTCGGCAGAGCACAGCCATGGTAAGGCTGGTGTCGTGGGTTCGATTCCCACAGAGGGCTCGACCAAGTGGTCGGGCATCCGCTCGGCCGCGAGCCAAACCCCTGGCGGCGTAGCTCAGTTGGTCAGAGCATCCGGCTCATAATCGGAAGGTCATCGGTTCAAGTCCGATCGCCGCTACCAGACAGTCAGACAGCAGATCCACCCCGGATCTTCACCTCAGGAGTCAAGAGGAAAGCAATGAGCAAGCAGAAGTTCGAGCGCAACAAGCCGCATGTGAACATCGGGACGATGGGTCACATCGACCATGGCAAGACGACGTTGACGGCGGCGATTTCGAAGACGTTGTCGGAGCGTGGGTTGGCTGATTTCACGTCGTTCGACAATATTGACAAGGCGCCGGAGGAGAAGGCGCGTGGGATCACGATCTCGATCGCGCACATCGAGTACGAGACCGAGAATCGGCATTATGCGCATGTCGACATGCCGGGTCATGCGGATTACATCAAGAACATGATCACTGGTGCGGCGCAGGTCGATGGTGCGATTTTGGTGGTGGCTGCGACCGATGGTCCGATGCCGCAGACGCGTGAGCACGTGTTGTTGGCCCGTCAGGTGGGTGTGCCGTACATCGTGGTGGCGTTGAACAAGGCGGACATGGTCGATGACGAGGAGCTGTTGGAGTTGGTGGAGCTCGAGGTTCGTGAGTTGTTGAACGAGTACGAGTTCCCCGGCGATGACGCTCCGGTGGTGCAGGTCTCTGCGTTGAAGGCGCTGGAGGGTGACGCTGAGTGGCAGGAGAAGATCATGGAACTCATGAATGCCTGTGATGAGTCGATTCCTGAGCCGGTGCGTGAGTTGGACAAGCCGTTCTTGATGCCGATCGAGGATGTGTTCACGATCACGGGTCGTGGCACGGTGGTGACCGGCAAGGTGGAGCAGGGGATCATTCACACCGGTGATGAGATCGAGATCGTCGGGTTGCGTGACACGCAGAAGACGACGTGTACGGGTGTGGAGATGTTCCGTAAGTTGCTCGATGAGGGCCAAGCGGGTGACAACATCGGTGCGTTGTTGCGTGGGACGGCGAAGGAGGATGTGGAGCGTGGGCAGGTGTTGTGCAAGCCCGGCAGTATCACGCCGCACACGAATTTCGAGGGTCAGGTGTACATCTTGACCAAGGATGAGGGTGGGCGTCACAAGCCGTTCTTCAACAATTATCGGCCGCAGTTCTTCTTCCGGACGACGGATGTGACGGGCACGATCGAGCTCCCGTCGGGGACCGAGATGGTGATGCCTGGTGACAACGTCGAGATGACGGTGGAGTTGGGCAAGCCGATCGCGATGGACGAGGGTCTGCGGTTCGCGATCCGTGAGGGTGGTCGTACCGTTGGTGCCGGCCGCGTCACCAAGATCCTCAAGTAAGCCGATCCTCGAGCAGGAGAGCAGGAACTCAGATGGCCAAGAGTGACAAGCGGGTCAAGGTGACCCTCGAGTGCACCGAGTGCAAACGACGCAACTACATCACGATGAAGTCGAAGATCAACGATCGTGAGCGTCTCGAGATGAAGAAGTACTGCGCCAACGAGCGTCAGCACACCCTCCACAAGGAGACCCGCTGATCCCACGGCGCTGATTCACGGGCAGCGAGTGCGGTCGGCAACGGCCGCAGTCAGCCTTCCGGGATGCGCTGGTACCCTCGATCGGGTACTCGGCCATCCCGCCCGAGGGCAGTAGCTCAGCTGGTAGAGCATCGGTCTCCAAAACCGACGGTCGGGGGTTCGAGTCCCTCCTGCCCTGCCCACCACCGAACGAGAAATCATGTCACTGGACGATTTGAACCGCGAGCAGAAGCGTCAGCTTCGCAAGATGGGTGCCCTCGACGAGCAGGGCAAGCCGACGCGCGCCCAGCGACAGCAGCCGAGGAAGACCGACCGGGTCGGTCCTCGTCAGTACCTCCGCGAGGTGCGCGACGAGATGCGCAAGGTGGCCTGGCCGAAGTCGCCCGAGGTCAAGCGCTACTCGATCATCGTGATCATCACCGTCGTCGTCTACACGGCGCTCGTCGGCGGTCTCGACTTCCTGTTCGGCGAGCTCTCGCAGTGGTTCTACTCGAGCTGACACCGACATGACCGACGACCTGACTGAGACCACTGACATGAGCGACAACGACACCCCCACCGACGAGGCGACACCGAACTCCGCTGACCTCCTGCCGGTCGGCGACACCGACGTCCTCGCCGACGTCGAGACGTCCGACGAGATCGCCGACCCCACCAGCGAACTCCAAGACCAACCCGACGACACCGACAGCGATACGAACACAGCTGCCGAGGGAAGCGCCAGCGACGAGGCAGACGCGGCGCGAGGAGGAAGCGAAGCGGACGACGAGCCCGCCACTCAGGAGGCAAGCGCCAGCGACGAGGCAGAGCCCGCCGACACCGACGTGGACGCAGCTGTCGAGGCAAGCGCCAGCGACGAGGCAGAGCCCGCCGACACCGACGTGGACGCAGCTGCCGAGGCAAGCGCCAGCGACGAGGCAGACACCGATGCCGACCTCGACAGTCACGACGGCGACGGAGGTGAGGCATCGGAAAGTGTGATGGACGACCCGATGCTGCGTCCGGGGCAGTGGTACGTGGTGCACACGCAGTCCGGTTACGAGAAGAAGGTCACCGCCAACCTCGAGGCGCGCATCCAGTCGATGAACATGGAGGACAAGATCTACGAGATCGTCATCCCCATGGAGGAGGTCGACGAGTTCAAGAACGGCAAGAAGCAGACCGTGCAGCGCAAGGTCTTCCCGGGGTACCTGCTGGTGCGCTGTGTCATGGACGACGAGTCCTGGTACTGCGTGCGCAACACGCCGGGCATCACCGGCTTCGTCGGCCAGAGCCGTCACGGCCAGAAGCCGACGCCACTGTCGCGTCGCGAGGTCAAGACGTTCCTCACCCCCAAGACCGAGGGCGTCGACGCCGCACCGCGCCGCAAGGCCAAGCTCGACTACGAAGAGGGCGAGAGCGTGCGCGTGAAGGAAGGCCCGTTCGCCGACTTCACCGGCGAGATCGCCGAGATCAATGCCGACCACATGAAGCTGAAGGTCCTCGTCAACATCTTCGGTCGCGAGACCCTGGTGGAGATGGACTTCAGCCAGGTCGCCAAACTCTGATTCGCCGCCGGCGACGGAACACACAGGAACACGAGAGAGCCAAAAGGGAACATCGCCATGGCGAAGAAGAAAGTACTCACGGTCGTCAAGATCCAGATCGAGGCCGGCAAGGCCAGCCCTGCACCGCCAGTCGGCACTGCGCTCGGCCCGCACGGCATCGCCATTATGGACTTCGTGAAGGCCTACAACGCCCAGACCGAATCGCAGGCCGGCACCGTGGTGCCGACCGAGATCACGATCTACGAAGATCGCACGTTCGACTTCGTGCTCAAGACGCCGCCGACGGCCGTGTTGATCCGTGAGAAGGCCGGCCTGTCCAAGGCGGCGAACAACCCGGGTGCCGAGGTGGCCGGTTCGATCACCGAAGCTCAGCTCGAGGAGATTGCCACGATCAAGCTGCCCGACCTGAACGCCTACGACATGGACGCCGCCAAGCTCCAGGTCCGTGGCACCGCCCGTTCGATGGGGATCACGGTCGTCTGACGACGCCCGGGCGCCTCCGGCGCCTCAGCGGCTTCGCCGCTACGATCCTTTCTCGGCGCCTTGCGCCGAACGCACTTCGTGCGTGAATGAACAATCATCAATCGCCACGATCGGGACGACCTCGCCCGGCTGGCCAACCACTGAGGGAGACAGAACATGTCAGGCAAGAAGTACGCAAACGCACTCAAGCAGTTCGATCGCGACCAGTACTACGGTCCGTCCGAGGCGGTCGGCCTCGTCAAGACGATGGCGTCGGCCAAGTTCGACGAAGGCGTCGACGTGTCGATCCGCCTCGGCGTCGACCCCCGCAAGGCGGACCAGATGGTGCGCGGCACCGTCGCACTGCCCGCCGGCACCGGCAAGGACATTCGTGTCGCGGTGTTCGCCACCGGTGAGGCCGCCGACGAAGCTCGCGCCGCCGGTGCCGACATCGTCGGCGCCGACGACCTCGCCACCGAGGTCGAGGGCGGCAAGATGGACTTCGACCTCGTGATCGCCACGCCGGACATGATGCCCGTCGTCGGTCGTCTCGGTCGGGTGCTCGGCCCGCGTGGCCTCATGCCCAACCCCAAGACGGGCACGGTCACACCCGACGTCGGCAAGGCCGTCGAGGACTTCAAGGGCGGCAAGGTCGAGTACCGCACGGATCGCTACGGCAACGTGCACGTGCCGTTGGGCAAGGCGAGCTTCGAGCCCGCTGCGCTCGAGGAGAACTTCCGTGCCGTGATCGACGAGATCCAGCGAGCGAAGCCGGCGTCGGCAAAGGGCCGCTACCTGAAGAAGATCACCGTGTCGTCGACGATGGGCCCCGGCATCCACATCGACACCGGCCGCCTCAAGCCCGAAACCAACGTCTGACACCCGGCGAGCGGAGCGCCAGCGACGAGCCGGAGCGAAGCCGACCTGACTCGCTCCGCACCCGCCATCGGTGTGGGGCTTCGACACTTGCGGAGGAAGCTCCGGCGCGTCGCCGTAGCATCCAGTTCTCACATATCTACACGGTCGCTCGCCTGAGACCGTTGGTCCCCGATTCCGCACTGCGGTGAGGGGGTAATGGGTCCGCCCGCCAACCGAGGTGCATATCGCCGAAGAAACCACTGCCCGACGCAACGTCGAGCAGTGCGCTCCTCGTCGGTGTTCGCATCTGATGCGAGCACCACGAGTCGAGCGAAAGGAGGTATGCACACATGACAACGACAACGACACTCAGAAGCGAGCCACGCGCCGACAAGGTCGCCATCGTCGAGGAGATCACCGCCAAGCTGAACGACAGCGTCGCGGTGTTCGTCTCGGAGTACCGAGGGATGTCGGTCGGCCAGCTGGCCGATCTGCGAACCCCGCTGCGTGACGCCGGCGCCGAGCACAAGGTGTACAAGAACACCCTGGCTCGCATCGCTGCGACCAACGCCGGCTACGAGGGACTCAACGAGTACCTGCTCGGGCCGACAGCGCTCACGTTCGTCACCGGCGATTCGGTGGCGGCTGCGAAGGCGCTGCTCGATCGGAGCAAGGCAAACCCGCTGCTCGTCATCAAGGGCGGCATGTTGGGCACCAGCCCGATGTCGGCCGATGACGTCAAGGCCCTCGCGAGCCTGCCGTCGCGCGAAGAACTGCTGGCCCGACTGGCCGGTGCGTTCCAGGCGCCCCTGGTCAAGACCGCCGGTCTGCTCCAGGCGCTGCCGCGCAACTTCGCCTACGGGCTGTCCGCACTCATCGACAAGCAGGCAGCCGACGAGGCCGCCTGACCCTGGTCACCCCAATTCATCCCGAAACATGCCTCGTTCGTCGCGCTGAGCGCGACAGTCCAGGCCGATTTCGGACCCTTTCGAAATAGGAGAACACCATGTCCACCAAGGAAGACATCCTCGACGCGATCAGCAACATGACCGTGATCGAGCTGAAGGAACTGCTCGACGCCTTCGAGGAGAAGTTCGACGTCACCGCTGCGGCGCCCGTCGCCGTTGCGGCCGCCGCCCCCGCCGGTGGCGGTGGCGATGCCGCCGCCGAAGAGGAGAAGGACGAATTCGACGTCGTGCTCGAGAGCGCCGGCGCCCAGAAGATCCAGGTCGTCAAGGTCGTCAAGGACCTGCTCGGCGTGGGCCTGAAGGACGCCAAGGACCTCGTGGACGCTGCCCCGAAGCCGCTGATGGAGAAGGCCAGCAAGGCCGACGCCGACGCCGCGAAGGCCAAGCTCGAAGAAGTCGGCGCCACCGTCGCTCTCAAGTGAGCTCGGCGCCGTTTCGGCGCTGTGACGACTCTGACGAGAACCCGGCCGCTGCGGTGGCCGGGTTCTTGTCGTTTTCGCATCGATGCAGCCGGAATGCTTGACATCCGCGGCGGAACTCTTTACCTTGACCGGCAATTCAGCGAAGGACCCTCCCGCTCGGCGAAACGACGCCGAGAGCGGTTGACGTTGTGCGTCCTACGCCGATAGGCTCGTCCGTTGCCGTGCGTTCACTGTTCCCCTACCGTCCCTTCGGTCTGGTTCAGCGCGCCCGGCATCACGTCGCAGCATTCTGCGTCGTCCACCCTCGATTTTCTGGAGAGTGATCCGTGGCGACTCGTCCCGTGTCCCGTGAACGCTATTCGTTCGGCAACCTCAAGGAGCCGCTCGAACTCCCCGACCTGATCGCGATCCAGCGGGAAAGCTTCGAATGGTTCCTCAACGAGGGCCTCGCGAACACCTTCCGCGACATCAGCCCGATCAAGGACTTCTCCGAGTCGCTCCAGCTGGAGCTCGAGTTCGATCCGTTCGACGAAGACCTGCGCCCGCCGCCGAAGTTCACGGTGGAGGAGTGCAAGGAAAAGGACATGACCTACAGCGCACCGGTGTTCGTGCGCGCCCGGTTCATGAACCGCAACACCGGTGAGATCAAGGAACAGACCGTCTTCATGGGCGACTTCCCGATCATGACCGACAAGGGCACGTTCATCGTGAACGGCACCGAGCGCGTCGTCGTGTCGCAGCTGGTCCGCAGCCCTGGCGTGATCTTCGAGCCCGGAGAGCGCTTCCGTCTGCGCAACCTGACCAAGCACCAGCTCGTCAAGGGCACGATCCACCCCTACCGCGGTGAGTGGATGGAGTTCGACGTCGAGCACAAGCCCGGCAAGGACGTCACCGCCGGCACCCGTGTCGCCCGCAAGCGTCGCCTCGGCATCTTCACGATGCTGCGTGCGCTCGGCTACGACGAGGAGAACGCCCCGGGCTTCCTCGACCGCTTCGTCAACCACTTCGACTTCCTCGAGGGCCAGTGGGACAAGGAGCGCGACATCGCTCCGACCCAGGACGAGGCACTCGTCGAGATCTACAAGCGGGCCCGTCCGGGCGAACCGCCCACGGTCGAGTCGGCCAAGGCGTACTTCCGCAACGCGTTCTTCGAGAGCCGCCGCTACGACCTCAGTCGCGTCGGTCGCTACAAGCTCAACCGCAAGCTCGGCAGCGAAGTTGCGCTGCTCGGTTCGCTGTTCGGCCTCGAGAACGCCGTCAACTCCGAGGGTGAGCCGCTGCTCGACTACCCCGCCGAGGATCAGAACGTCCTCAGCCGCTGCGAGGTCCTCGCCTCGATCACCTACATGCTGCACCTCGTCAAGCAGGAGCCCGGCTACCGCCTCGACGACCAGGACCACTTCGCCAACCGCCGCATCCGCTCGGTCGGCGAGCTGATCCAGAACCAGGTCCGCATCGGCCTCAGCCGCATGGAGCGCGTCGTGCGCGAGCGCATGACCACCCAGGACGTCGAGGCGATCACGCCGCAGACGCTGATCAACATCCGCCCGGTGGTCGCTGCGATCAAGGAGTTCTTCGGGACCTCGCAGCTGTCGCAGTTCATGGACCAGGTGAACCCGCTGTCGGGCCTGACCCACCGTCGCCGCCTGTCGGCGCTCGGCCCGGGCGGCCTGTCGCGTGAGCGCGCGGGCTTCGAGGTCCGCGACGTGCACTTCAGTCACTACGGCCGCATGTGCCCCATCGAGACCCCGGAGGGTCCGAACATCGGCCTGATCGGTGGTCTGTCCACGTACGCCCGCGTCAACGAGTTCGGATTCATCGAGAGCCCGTACCGCGAGGTCAAGGACGGCAAGGTCACCGGCAAGATCGTGTACATGGCCGCCGACGAGGAGGAGAACTACGTCGTCGCCCAGGCCAACACGCCGCTGAAGGACGACGGCAGCATCCGCGACGAACGCACGCTCGTACGCCGGTCGCCGCAGGCCGCCAGCCTCGAGGACCTCCGCAAGATGCTCGAGGCCGAGAGCTTCTTCGGCGCCACGACCGACATCGGGTACGTCCCGCCGAACGAGGTCGACTTCATCGACGTGTCGCCGAAGCAGATCGTGTCGGTCGCCACGGCGCTGATCCCGTTCCTCGAACACGACGACGCCAACCGCGCGCTGATGGGCGCCAACATGCAGCGCCAGGCGGTGCCGTTGATCCGTGCCGAGGCGCCGTACATCGGCACCGGCATCGAGAACCGCGCAGCGCGTGATGCGGCCGACCTGATCCAGGCGATCGACGACGGTGAGGTCACCGAGGTGTCGGGCGAATCGATCACGGTGCAGTACAAGAACGAGGGCAAGCGGGTCTACCGCCTGGCCAAGTTCCGCCGCTCGAACCAGGACACGTGCATCAACCAGCGACCTCGCGTGGTGGAAGGTGACAAGGTGTCCAAGGGCACGATCATCGCCGACGGCCCGTCGACCGACGAGGGTGAACTCGCACTCGGCAAGAACCTGCTCGTGGCGTTCATGCCCTGGGAGGGCTACAACTTCGAGGACGCGATCATCCTGTCCGAGCGTCTGGTGAAGGACGACGTGCTGACGTCGATCCACATCAAGGAGCACGAGGTCGACGCCCGTGACACCAAGCTCGGCCCCGAGGAGATCTCCCGCGACATCCCGAACCTGAGCGACGACATCCTCGCCGACCTCGACGACCGCGGCATCATCCGCGTCGGCGCCGAAGTCGGGCCAGGAGACGTCCTCGTCGGCAAGGTCACGCCCAAGGGCGAGACCGAGCTGACGCCCGAGGAGCGCCTGCTGCGAGCGATCTTCGGTGAGAAGGCCCGCGAGGTCCGCGACACCAGCCTGAAGGTGCCGCACGGCGAGGTCGGCAAGGTCATCGACGTCAAGGTGTTCAACCGCGACGACGGCGACGAGCTGCCGCCGGGCGTCAACCAGCTGGTGCGGGTCTACGTCGCCCAGAAGCGCAAGATCAGCGTCGGCGACAAGCTCGCCGGTCGTCACGGCAACAAGGGCGTCATCTCCAAGATCCTGCCGATCGAGGACATGCCGTTCACCGCCGACGGCCAGCCGGTCGACATCATCCTCAATCCGCTCGGCGTGCCGAGCCGCATGAACGTCGGCCAGGTACTCGAAGCGCACCTCGGCTACTGCGCCCGATGGGGTTGGACCAACCCCGACGGCACGAAGATCGGCGACACGCCGGTGCGTGGTACCGAGACCAAGACCCGGCCGAACACGAAGCCGTCCACGTTCGTGGCGACACCGGTGTTCGACGGCGCCAACTGGGACGAGAAGGAGAAGTCGCTCGACCATCCGACGATCCAGGAGATCCTCGAGCAGTTGAACCCCGAGTCGGCCAACGGCGACCGCCTGGTCGGCACGAACGGAAAACTCGATCTCTTCAACGGCCGCACCGGCGAGAAGTACGACAACCAGATCACCTGCGGGTACATGTACATCCTGAAACTCGCCCACCTGGTCGACGACAAGATCCACGCCCGCTCCACCGGTCCGTACTCGATGATCACCCAGCAGCCGCTGGGCGGTAAGGCACAGTTCGGTGGTCAGCGATTCGGCGAGATGGAAGTGTGGGCTCTCGAGGCCTACGGGGCGGCGTACTGCTTGCAGGAGCTGCTGACCATCAAGTCCGACGACGTGCTCGGCAGGGTCCGGGTCTACGAAGCGATCGTCAAGGGCGACAACATCCCCGAACCGGGAGTGCCCGAGAGCTTCAAGGTACTGATGAAGGAGATGCAGGCACTCTGCATCAACGTCGAGGTGCTGACCGAGGACGGCCACGAGATCGAGATCCGCGACCTCGACGACGAGGTGTACCGCGCCGCCGAGGAGCTCGGCATCGACATCTCCCGCCCCGAGCGCGGCACCGACGAAGACGACGCCCGCCGCGAACGCGAAAAGGCAGAACGAGTGAGGTACTGACGCGCCGCGTTGGTCGCGAGGGGTCAGACCCCAGATGTGACCAACGCGATGCGCAGGCCCGTCGAGAGACGGTGAGCGTTACATCTGGGGTCTGACCCCTGGCTCCGGCCAGAGACCCGAAGCAAGAGCAAGAACGAAGCACGAAGACCGACGCGAAAGAGAAAAACATGCTCGACGTCAACATGTTCGACCAACTGAAGATCCGCTTGGCCACGGCGGACCAGATCCGCAACTGGTCACACGGTGAGGTGAAGAAGCCCGAGACGATCAACTACCGCACGCTGCGCCCCGAGAAGGACGGCCTGTTCTGCGAGAAGATCTTCGGGCCGACCCGCGACTGGGAGTGCTACTGCGGCAAGTACAAGCGCGTCCGCTTCAAGGGCATCATCTGCGAGCGCTGCGGCGTCGAGGTCACCCGCTCGAAGGTCCGTCGCGATCGCATGGGCCACATCGAGCTCGCCGCCCCGGCCGTCCACATCTGGTACCTGCGCGGCACCCGGTCGTGGCTCGCGTATCTCCTCGCCGGCATCGAGCCGAAAGAGGAGCTGAAGGCCAAGCAGCTCGAAAAGGTCATCTACTTCGCCGCCCACCTCGTCAGCTGGGTCGACGAGGAGGGCCGCCACGAGGCGCTGTCCAATCTCGAAGCCGAGTACCTCGAAGAGCGTGACGCCATCCAGAAGGAGATGGAGCTCGCGATCGATCGTCGGTTCAAGGAGCTCGAGGAGACCGCCGCCGAGGCCGAGAAGGAAGACGCGAAGGCCGCCGATCTGAAGAAGATCCAGAAGGAGGCCGACAAGGAGGTCGAAGCGATCCGCGAGCGCTACGAGATCGAGCTCGATCTCATTGCTCGCACGTGGGACGAGTTCAAGAGCCTCCACGCCCGCAAGATCATCGAAGACGAGATGCTGTGGCGCGAGATGCGCGACAAGTACGGCGAGTACTTCGAGGGCGGCACCGGCGCCGAGGCGATCAAGTCGCTGATCGACCGGATCGACTTCGACGAGGAAGAGGTCAAGCTCCGCAACGCCATCGACCCGCAAGAGGGTCAGAAGCCGCTCAGCGCACAGCGCAAGCAGAAGGCGATCAAGCGACTGAAGATCGTTGCGTCGTTCAACCGTCGTGACGAACACGGCCGCCGCACCAACGACCCGAAGGCCATGATCCTCGACGCCGTCCCGGTGATCCCGCCGGAACTGCGCCCGATGGTGCAGCTCGACGGTGGCCGCTTCGCCACCTCGGACCTGAACGATCTCTACCGCCGCGTGATCAACCGCAACAACCGGTTGGAGCGCCTGCTCAACCTCGGTGCGCCGGAGATCATCATCAACAACGAGAAGCGGATGCTGCAGGAGGCCGTCGACGCACTGTTCGACAACGGTCGCCGCGGCCGGCCGGTGACCGGGCCGGGCAACCGTCCCCTCAAGTCGCTGTCCGACATGCTCAAGGGCAAGCAGGGTCGCTTCCGTCAGAACCTGCTCGGCAAGCGCGTCGACTACTCGGGCCGCTCGGTCATCGTGGCCGGCCCGACGCTGCGTCTGCACCAGTGCGGGCTCCCCAAGCTGATGGCGCTCGAACTCTTCAAGCCGTTCGTCATGAAGCGACTCGTCGACCTCGAGCTGGCGCAGAACATCAAGACCGCCAAGCGCATGGTCGAGCGTCGCCGTCCCCAGGTGTGGGACGTGCTCGAAGACGTCATCAAGGAGCATCCGGTGCTCCTCAACCGTGCGCCGACGCTGCACCGCCTGGGCATCCAGGCGTTCGAGCCGGTGCTGGTCGAGGGCAAGGCGCTGCAGATCCACCCGCTCGTCTGCACGGCGTTCAACGCCGACTTCGACGGTGACCAGATGGCGATCCACGTGCCGCTGTCGGCCGAAGCGCAGGCCGAGGCCCGCGTGCTCATGCTCAGCGCCAACAACATCCTGTCGCCGGCGTCGGGTCGCCCGATCGTGACCCCGTCGCAGGACCTGATCATCGGTGGGTACTACCTCACCGAGCAGATGGACGGCACCGCCGGCGAGGGTCGCGTCTTCCGCCACCTCTGGGAGGCGCTGCGCGCCTACGACGAGGGCAGCCTCTCGTTGCACGCGCGCATCACGATGCGTCCCCCCGGCAAGGAGCCGTTCGAGTCGACCGTTGGTCGCGTGCTGTTCGAAGAGGCGCTGCCGGAGGACTACACCGACCAGTTCGGCCACTTCAACGAGACGGTCAAGAAGAAGGAGATGGGCGTCATCGTCGAACGCCTCTCGGACAACTACGACAAGGCGATCGTCGCCGAGTCGCTCGACAAGATCAAGAACCTCTGCTACCGCTTCGCCACGCAGTCCGGCCTCACCGTGTCGATCGACGACGTCCGCACGCCGAAGGCCAAGCGAGCACTGCTCGACGGCTACGAGGAACAGGCCGACAAGGTCGAGAAGCAGTTCCGCCGGGGCATCATCACCGACGGCGAGCGCCGCCAGCAGGAGGTGCGCATCTGGACCGACGCCACCGCCGAGGTGCAGGCCGCCATGGAGAAGGAGTTCAAGGAGCAGCAGTTCAACCCGATCGACATGATGGTCGGCTCGGGGGCCCGCGGGAACATGACCCAGATGCGTCAGATCGCCGGTATGCGCGGTCTGGTGGCCAACCCTCGTGGCGACATGATTCCCCGCCCGATCAAGTCGAACTTCCGTGAGGGTCTCGAGACCCTCGAGTACTTCATCGCCACGCCGGGTGCCCGAAAGGGCCTCGTCGACACGGCGCTGCGTACGGCGGACTCGGGTTACCTGACGCGCCGTCTCGTCGACGTCGCCCAGGAGCTGATCATCCGCGAGGACGACTGCGGCTCGACGCTCGGCGTGTGGATCGAGAACGTCTCGGCGGACACGGCGAACCGTCGTTCGTACCTCGAGACGAAGCTGTACGGCCGGGCCCTGCTCAACGACACCGAACTCGCCGCCCCGATGGTGAAGGACGGCGAGGAGATCTCCCTGCTGCCGCGCAACACCATCGTCGGTGACGAGGAGATGGAGGCGCTGCGCGACGACCCGAACATCACCCGCCTGCGGGTGCGCTCGGTGCTGACGTGTGACGCAGAACTCGGCGTGTGCGCGATGTGCTACGGCCGTTCGCTCGCCACCGGCAAGATGATCGAGCTCGGCGAGGCCGTCGGCGTCATCGCGGCGCAGTCGATCGGTGAGCCGGGCACGCAGCTGACGATGCGTACCTTCCACACCGGTGGTGTGGCGGGCAAGGACATCGCCGGCGGTCTGCCCCGCGTGGTCGAACTGTTCGAGGCCCGTACCCCCAAGGGTTCGGCTCGTCTCGCCAAGGCGACCGGTGTCCTGCATCTTCGTGAGGACGAGGGCAAGGGCGTTCCCGTCGTCGTGGTCGACGATGCCGGCGAGGAACACGAGGTGCTGCTGCCGCTCGGTGCTCGTCCGATCGTCGAGGACGGCCAGGACGTCAAGGCGGGCGATCCGCTGACCGACGGTCCCTTCGATCCGAAGGAGATCATGGAGATCAAGGGCATCCGCGAGACGCAGCTCTACCTCGTCGAGGAAGTGCAGCGGGTGTACCGCGACCAGGGTGTGTCGATCCACGACAAGCACATCGAGCTGATCGTGCGCCAGATGACTCGTCGAGTCGGCGTGCAGGAGCCCGGTGGCACGGTGTTCCTGCCGGGCGAGCGTGTCGACTCGAAGCGCTTCCGCGACACCAACCGTCGCATGGTCGAAGAAGGTGCCCGCCCCGCCGAGGGTCGCCCCGAACTGATGGGCATCACCAAGGCCTCGCTCGCGACCGAGTCGTGGCTGTCGGCGGCGTCGTTCCAGGAGACCACCCGGGTGCTGACCGAGGCCGCCATCGACGGCCGCGGTGACAGCCTGATCGGGCTCAAGGAGAACATCATCATCGGCAAGCTGATCCCCGCCGGCACCGGCATGATGAAGTACCGCGAGTTCGGCATCGAGGCACCCGAATACGAGCCGATGTCGTTCTACTCGAGCGACGGCGAAGAAGAGGACCCGGCGGCGTTCCTGGCCGGCCTCGAGGGCACCTACGAGCCCGAAGCCGCAGCCGAACCCATCGGCTGATCATCCACTCGGAACACGACACAACGACCCGGGCCGAGTGCCCGGGTCGTTGCGCGTCCGGCGTGCGATGAGCGAACCGTTCAGATCAGCAGTTGGACGATGACGAGCTTCAGGATCATTGCGAGGGGAAAGACGAGGGCGTAGCCGGTGTCGACCCGTTCGTCGCCCTCCGCCCGTTCGGCCGCGAAGGCCAGCACCGCAGGCTGGGTCTGGATGCCGGCGATCATGCCGGCACCGTCGACGGGATCACGGCCGAGCATCCGGATCATGATCGAGGCCAGTACGGCGGTGGCCACAGTGACGAGTACACCGGCGACGGCGAGTTGGAGGCCGACCCGGGTGCCGACGGCGTCGGCGAACGTGGCACCGGACCGTATGCCGACGCCGCCCAGGAACAGTGACACGCCGAGTTGGCGGATCGTGAGGTTTGCCGCATGCGGGATCTGCCAGGTGAACGGCCCGGTGCGCGAGAGCGTGCCGAGCACGAGTGCGGCGATCAGCGGACCACCACCGACGCCGAGCTCGATCTCGCCACCGCCCGGGAGCGGGATCGCGACCTGTGCGAGCAGCAGTCCGATCGCCAGGCCGGTGGCGAAGCCGAGCGCGTCCACCTCGCCGAGACCACGGTCGGAGTCACCGAGTGCAGTGGCGATCTCGCCCATCTTCTCCGACGGTCCCACCACGCGTACCCGGTCGCCGAGGCGCAGCACGAAGTCGCGATCGACGACGAGGTCGGCGTCGCCGCGCCGGACGCGCGTCGCCATCGCACCGAACCGACCCTCGAGGTCGACCTCGCGCAGCCGGGCGCCGGCGAGCTCACGTCTCGACACCGAGATCCGGCGGAAGTCGAGCTTGCGGCGGTCGAGCGCGAGATGCCGCTCACTGCGATGCCCCGCCCAGTCGACGAACCGGTCGACGACATCGGGCTCGCCGATCACCGTGCACAGGTCGCCTGGCACGAGGTGGACGTCGTTGGTCGCCAGGTCGACGTCGCCTCCGTGCTCGACCCGGGAGAAGGCCAGCCGTTCGCCCTCCCACGCCCTCAGCTCGCCGAGGCTGGGCAGATCTTCGCGAGTCACGATCACCGTCGTACTGGTCACGTTGCGGGCGCGGGCCGACGTCGGCGCCACGGGGCGAGTGCTCCGGCGCGACGGATGCTGCAGCCGGCGCAGCGACAGACCCGCGGCCACGATCATCGAGAGCACGCCGAGCGGGTAGGCCAGCGAGTAGCCGACCACGGGATCGGTCACCTCCCCCGACTGGATCTGCGGCGCCAGTTGCTCGAGCGCTGCCGACAACGCGGGCGTGTTCGTCTGCGACCCTGCGAACAGCCCTGCCCGGGCGCCGTCGTCGAAGTCGAAGATCGCACTGACGCCGGCCACCGTGACGCCGATGGCGACGAGCAGGAGCACGACCGCCACGCTGACCTTGAGTCCGTCCTGGCGCAGACCGCCGAAGAACGCCGGGCCCGACGCCAGCCCGATCGTGTAGATGAACAGAGCGAGGCCGAACAGCGGGATGATCGCCGGCAGATCGGCCAGCTCCGGCTCGATCGCCGAGATCGCCAGACCGGCGAACAGTGCGGCGGCCGGACCGAGGCCGACCCCGCGGATGCGCACGCGAGCGATCGCTGCACCGGCCGCGACGACCACGAACAACACCAGGAGCGGATCGGAGGTCAACACTCCCACGACTGCGTTCTAGCACCACCGCCCGGCGCCGCTCGCGAACGTGGGAGAGGTGCGGGGACGTGTTGCGCGCCGAGGAGGGCGCCCGTAGCCTTGCAGGGTCCTCTCATCGGGCTCGTCGTCAGGCGAATCGATGTACGGCGGGCGGGTCGCAACCCGCGATTTCGTCCAACCCACCCCATGTCGACGGCGCCGAGCTGACGACACGACCGAACGAACGAGGTTTCATTCGTGCCAACCATCCAGCAGCTCGTCCGTCAAGGTCGCAGCTCGAAAGTCACCAAGAGCAAGACGCCGGCGCTCAAGGGTTCGCCCCAGCGTCGTGGCGTCTGCACCCGCGTGTACACCACGACCCCGAAGAAGCCGAACTCGGCGCTGCGCAAGGTCGCCCGTGTCCGCTTGAACTCCGGTATCGAGGTCACCGCCTACATCCCCGGTGAGGGCCACAACCTGCAGGAGCACTCGATCGTGCTCGTGCGCGGCGGTCGTGTCCGCGACCTGCCCGGTGTGCGCTACAAGATCATCCGTGGCGCACTCGACGCCGTCGGCGTGAAGAACCGCAAGCAGGCCCGTAGCCGTTACGGCGCCAAGAAGGAGAAGTGACCCGACATGCCACGTAAAGGTCCCGCTCCCCGCCGCGAGCTCGTCGCGGATCCCATCCACAAGTCGGTGCTCGTCACCCAGATCACCAACAAGGTGATGCTGCACGGCAAGCGCACCGTCGCCGAGAAGATCGTCTACGACGCAATGGAGATCATCCAGTCCCGTCTCGACGGCGACGACATGGCGATCGACACCGTCAAGCGTGCGATCGAGAACGTCAAGCCGCCACTCGAGGTGCGCAGCCGCCGCGTCGGCGGCGCGACCTATCAGGTGCCGGTCGAGGTGCGTCCCCGCCGGGCAACCACGCTGGCGATCCGTTGGGTCGTCGACTACGCGCGCAACCGTCGCGAGAAGACGATGGCCGAGTGCCTCGCCAACGAACTGATGGACGCCGCGAATGGCCTGGGCGCCGCGATGAAGAAGCGCGACGACATCCAGAAGATGGCCGAGTCGAACAAGGCGTTCGCCCACTATCGCTGGTAACCGCCATCGCTGACACCCACGATCGCTGGTGAACAGCCGCCGACCGACGTCGGCAGCACACGGATTCGTACGGAACCCGGGGCCTCGGCTCCGGGTTCCGGCGTATTCGGCCTCGTGGATTCTCGGCTTCACGAATGCACTAGCCTGCTGGTTCGGGGGAGGACGTCGGCTCACGCGATCGTTCGGCGGTCGCCAGATCGAGAGGGGAACTCGATGCATGTTCACAACGTCTTGAAGGTCAAGGGGAATGCGGTCGCCACGATCGCCCCCGACGCGTCGCTCGGCGACGCGACGGCATCGCTGCGCGACCACGGCGTCGGCGCACTGGTCGTCAGTCGCGACGGTCGCACGATCGAGGGAATCGTCTCCGAACGCGACGTCGTACGAGCCCTGGCAGCGCACGGTGCCTCCACGCTCGGTCAGGTGGTGGCGTCGGCGATGTCGACCTCGGTGGTCACGTGCCGCGGCGACGACACCGTCGACCACATGATGGCGATGATGACCGACCGACGTATCCGCCACGTGCCCGTCGTCGACGACGACGACCACCTGACGGGGATCATCTCGATCGGCGACGTCGTCAAGGCGCGTGTCGGCCAACTCGAGCACGAGAACAACCAACTCCACGACTACATCCAGGCCCGATGACCAGCGTCCGGATGCTTCGGCAGCGTCGGCAGGGGTCCGACGGCATGCGTCGCTCTCTGCGTGTGCTCCTCGTCGCCCCGTTGCTGCTCGTGACCGCCGCCTGCGGCAGCGACGGTGACGCCGGCAGCGACGGCGTGGACACGGCCACCTCGGCGGCGCGGGACACCGCGAGCACACGAGCGCCCGACGACTCCAGCGCCACGGACACCGCCGGTACCACGGACACCGCCGAGAACGCCGACAGCACCGCACCCGCCGACGCCGGCGGTGGAGCCCAAGCGCCCGTCGGGTCCGACGGTCGCACGGCGACGCTGACGCTCGCCAACGGTGAGACGTTCGAGTTCGACGGGCTGCTGTGTTCACTCGAAGCCCAGATGTCGGCCGGTTCGGAGATCCTGTTCACCGCTGTGTCGTACGGCGATCCCGGCCTCGACGTGACGCAGTTCGGCGATGACGGCACCGTCACCGGCGTGGCGTCGATCTCGGTGTACAACGGTGACTACGAGACGCTCTGGGAGGCGAACACGATGTTCGGCTCCGAGGTCGAACTCACGCTCGAGGGCAGCACGATCTCCGGCACGGGATCGTTCCTCGAGGGCGGCGAGTTGTCCGATGCCCCCGTCGAGGGCACCCTCGTCGCGAACTGCTGAACCAGCGGTCCCGGCCCGACAGCTCAGGGTGGGGGAGCCACTTCCAGCGGTAGACTCGAACCCCGTGCCTGCACCGACCTGAGCGCAGCACGGCAACCCCCCAGTCGCCCCTTGACACGGAAGTGAAGTAGCAGATGGCCAAGCGAGAGTTCCCCCTGGAGCGCACCCGGAACATCGGGATCATGGCGCACATCGACGCCGGCAAGACCACCACGACCGAGCGCATCCTCTTCTACACGGGCAAGAGCTACAAGATCGGCGAAGTCCACGACGGTGCGGCGACCATGGACCACATGGCCCAGGAGCAGGAGCGTGGCATCACGATCACCTCCGCTGCCACGACCTGTGTCTGGAACAACCACCGCATCAACATCATCGACACGCCGGGCCACGTCGACTTCACGATCGAAGTCGAGCGTTCGCTGCGCGTGCTCGACGGTGCGGTGACCGTGTTCGACTCGGTCGCCGGCGTCGAGCCGCAGACCGAGACCGTCTGGCGTCAGGCCAACAAGTACAACGTGCCGCGCATGTGCTTCGTCAACAAGATGGACCGCATCGGCGCCGACTTCTACCGAACCGTCGAGATGGTCGAGAGCCGCCTGCAGGCGAACCCGCTCGTGCTCCACCTGCCCATCGGCGCCGGAGGCGCCGAGGCCGTCAAGGCGTTCGAGGGCATGGTCGACATCGTCAAGATGAAGGCGTTGCTCTGGCGCAACGTCGACGAGAAGGATCTCGGAGCGACCTACGAAGAGGTCGAGATCCCCGCCGACATGGTCGACCAGGCCAACGAGTACCGCGAGGCGATGATGGAGACCATCGCCACCCAGAGCGAAGAGTTGATGGACAAGTACCTCGGTGGCGAAGAGGTGTCCGAAGCCGACATCAAGGCGGCGATCCGCTCCGGCACGCTCGCCGGTGAGTTCGTCCCGATCCTGTGTGGGTCGGCGTTCAAGAACAAGGGTGTCCAGCCGATGCTCGATGCCGTCATCGACTTCCTGCCGAGCCCCCTCGACATCGAGCCGGCGCACGGCGTGGAGATGAAGGGCGGCGAGGAGCACCCGGTCACCCGCGGTCCGGAGGACAAGGAGTTCGCCGCACTCGCGTTCAAGATCGTCGCCGACCCGTTCGGCAAGCTCACCTACTTCCGCGTGTACTCGGGCGAGATCAGCAAGGGCGAAGAGGTCTACAACTCCACCAAGGAGGACCGCGAGCGCCTCGGCCGCATCCTGCTGATGCACGCCAACCAGCGCGAAGACCTCGACGTCGCCATGGCCGGAGACATCGTCGCCGGTCTCGGCTTCAAGAACGTCACCACCGGCGACACGCTGTGCGACCGCGACCACGCCGTGATCCTCGAGCGCATGGAGTTCCCCGAGCCGGTGATCCACGTCGCGATCGAGCCCAAGACGAAGTCCGACCAGGAGAAGCTCGGCAAGGCGCTCAAGTCGCTGTCCGACGAGGACCCGACGTTCCGCATCCGCTCCGACGAGGAGACCGGACAGACGGTCATCTCCGGCATGGGTGAACTGCACCTCGAGGTGCTCGTCGACCGCATGCAGCGCGAGTTCGGCGTCGAGGCCACCGTCGGCAAGCCGCAGGTGGCGTACCGCGAGACGATCACCAAGGCCGTCTCCAACGTCGAGTACCGCCACATCAAGCAGTCGGGCGGTTCGGGCCAGTTCGCCGTCGTCAAGATCGACATGGAGCCGAACCCCGGCGGCGGCTACGAGTTCGAGGACAAGATCTCGGGCGGCAAGATCCCGCGCGAGTACATCAACCCGACCAACCAGGGTCTGCAGAGCTCGCTCGACAACGGCGTGCTCGCCGGCTACCCGACCGTCGACGTCAAGGTGTCGCTGGTCGACGGCCAGTACCACGACGTCGACTCCTCGGAGATGGCGTTCAAGATCGCCGGCCAGATGGCGTTCCGCAAGGCCGCCGAGATGGCCAAGCCGGTCCTGATGGAGCCGATCATGGCCGTCGAAGTCGTCACGCCCGAGGAGTACATGGGCGACGTGATGGGCGACCTGTCCAGCCGTCGTGGCCGCATCGGCAGCATGGAGGCCCGCGGCAACACCCAGGTCGTCAACGCCGCCGTGCCGCTGTCGGAGATGTTCGGCTACAGTACCGACCTCCGTTCGCGCACCCAGGGACGGGCGACCTACACGATGCAGTTCTCCGAGTACCAGCAGGTGCCCGAAGCCATCGCCCAGGAAATCGTGAAGCGGGTCCGCGGCGAGTGATCGCCGCTGAACCGACGCACAGCAGTTCTTTGACAACCCACATCTGACAATCAAGAAACGACATTGGAGTCGCACGCATCATGAGCAAGCAGAAGTTCGAGCGCAACAAGCCGCATGTGAACATCGGGACGATGGGTCACATCGACCATGGCAAGACGACGTTGACGGCGGCGATTTCGAAGACGTTGTCGGAGCGTGGGTTGGCTGATTTCACGTCGTTCGACAATATTGACAAGGCGCCGGAGGAGAAGGCGCGTGGGATCACGATCTCGATCGCGCACATCGAGTACGAGACCGAGAATCGGCATTATGCGCATGTGGACATGCCGGGTCATGCGGATTACATCAAGAACATGATCACTGGTGCGGCGCAGGTCGATGGTGCGATTTTGGTGGTGGCTGCGACCGATGGTCCGATGCCGCAGACGCGTGAGCACGTGTTGTTGGCCCGTCAGGTGGGTGTGCCGTACATCGTGGTGGCGTTGAACAAGGCGGACATGGTCGATGACGAGGAGCTGTTGGAGTTGGTGGAGCTCGAGGTTCGTGAGTTGTTGAACGAGTACGAGTTCCCCGGCGATGACGCTCCGGTGGTGCAGGTCTCTGCGTTGAAGGCGCTGGAGGGTGACGCTGAGTGGCAGGAGAAGATCATGGAACTCATGAATGCCTGTGATGAGTCGATTCCTGAGCCGGTGCGTGAGTTGGACAAGCCGTTCTTGATGCCGATCGAGGATGTGTTCACGATCACGGGTCGTGGCACGGTGGTGACCGGCAAGGTGGAGCAGGGGATCATTCACACCGGTGATGAGATCGAGATCGTCGGGTTGCGTGACACGCAGAAGACGACGTGTACGGGTGTGGAGATGTTCCGTAAGTTGCTCGATGAGGGCCAGGCGGGTGACAACATCGGTGCGTTGTTGCGTGGGACGGCGAAGGAGGATGTGGAGCGTGGGCAGGTGTTGTGCAAGCCCGGCAGTATCACGCCGCACACGAATTTCGAGGGTCAGGTGTACATCTTGACCAAGGATGAGGGTGGGCGTCACAAGCCGTTCTTCAACAATTATCGGCCGCAGTTCTTCTTCCGGACGACGGATGTGACGGGCACGATCGAGCTCCCGTCGGGGACCGAGATGGTGATGCCTGGTGACAACGTCGAGATGACGGTGGAGTTGGGCAAGCCGATCGCGATGGACGAGGGTCTGCGGTTCGCGATCCGTGAGGGTGGTCGTACCGTTGGTGCCGGCCGCGTCACCAAGATCCTCAAGTGACCGCGACGTTCTAGAGAGAGCTGACTGACATGGCACAGAGCATCAGAATCCGCCTGAAGGCGTTCGACCACGAGATCATCGACCAGTCGACGAAGAAGATCGTCGAGACGGTCACCCGCACCGACGCCACCGTACGTGGCCCGATCCCGCTGCCCACCGACAAGCACCGCTACACGGTCATCCGTGGGCCGCACGTCGACAAGGACAGTCGCGAGCACTTCGAGATGCGGGTGCACAAGCGCCTCATCGACATCGTGAACCCGAACGGCAAGACCATCGACAGCCTGCAGCGCATCGAGCTGCCCGCCGGCGTCGACATCGAGATCAAGATCCAGAACGCCTGATTCGGCGACACGTACGACGGAATTCGGAGTCGGTCTCGCGCCCAGCGCGACGATCGCTCCGAATTTCGGCGTTTTCGGGCGCCGTACGCGAGTGTGAACGAGGTGAGAACAGCGACTGCGACGGCGCGGCGGAGGCGTGAACCCGGGTAGACAAGGGTGATGTCCTCGTTGCCGCCACCGGCTCCGGGAGCGACTCCCGGACTGCCGTCGTCCGTGCGACCCGCTGCGCGGTCGCACAAGCGGCGCGACTGGGTGGCGGTCGTCGCGGTCGGTGTGGTCGCCTGGACGGCCGGGCTCACCGGTGCGCTCGTCGGCAACCAGCTGTCCGATTGGATCGACTCTCCGCCCCGAAGTGCCAGTGACGAGCCGATCAACGTGTCGGGCCCGAACGGTCCGATCGAGGGGCGCCTCGACGTCGCACAGGTGATCGATCACATGTCGGCGTCGGTCGTCACGATCAGTGCAGACATCGACAGCCAGCTCGGGCGCGGTCAGTCGACCGGCACCGGAGTGATCGTCTCGTCGGATGGCGAGATCCTCACGAACGCGCACGTCGTCGACGGGGCGACCGAGATCCGCGTCCGTCTGGCCGGCGAGACCGAACCTCGCGAGGCTCGTCTGCTCGCCTCCGACCGCGGCAACGATCTCGCTCTACTACGTATGAGCGGCGACGGCTTCGACGCAGCGGTCTTTGCCGATCCCGGCAGCGTCCGCATCGGCGACGAGGTCGTCGCCATCGGCTTCGCGCTCGGTCTCGACGGCGATCCCTCGGTGACGCTCGGCATCGTGTCGGCGCTCGATCGCACCATCGGGACCGACGCCAGCACCTACCTCGATGGCCTCATCCAGACCGATGCAGCGATCTCGTCGGGCAATTCCGGCGGTCCCCTGGTCAATGCGCGTGGCGAGGTGGTCGGCATCAACACCGCGGTGGCCCGTGACACTGCGACGGCGGCGGCCACCAACGTCGGCTTCGCCATCAGTGCGCGCGAGGCACTGCCGGTGATCGATGCGCTGCGCACCCGAGCGGGAGGCAATCCCCGCACCGAGGGATATCTGGGCGTCATGCTCGGCGAGCGCCGCGATGGAGGCCAGGGTGCGGTGGTCCAGTCCGTGGAGGACGACACCCCGGCCGCCGACGCTGGTATCGAGGCCGGCGACCTCGTCGTCGCAGCCGACGATGCGCCGATCGACGGTGCCACCGGGCTGATCGCTGCGATCCGAGATCTCGCTCCCGGCGACTCGACGACGCTGACGATTCTGCGCGACGGCAGCCGGATCGACGTCACCGTCACCCTGGTCGAGCGCCCCGCCGACTGACGCACGGCATCGCGCCGACGGCGGCGGCCGCCAGCGACGATCGGGCGGCGTTGGTCGCCTACGTTGCGAATCGTGGAAGCACTCGACGTGATGCTCGGAGGTGCCCGGCCCGCCGGGCTCGGCTACTGGCCGCTGGCGGAGGACGACCCCGGCGTGGAGGTCCAGCGCGAGGCGGTTCGGCTCGTGTCGCCCGACGGCGCACTGGTGCGCGGGATCCTCTGGACGCCGCCGATCGGCACCGCGTGGAAGACCGCCGTCATCCTGTCGCACCCTCGCGGTGACTTCAGCGTCCACTACGCCTGCCCGTTGCTCGCCGCAGCCGGCTGCGCGGTGCTCGGGTTCGGCACGCGCTACATGAACAACGACACCGACTGCCTCCATGAAGCCTGTCTCACCGACGTACGCACGGCGCACGACGAGATGATCCGACGAGGTGCCGAGGCGGTGGTGCTGCTCGGCAACTCCGGCGGCGGGTCGTTGATGGCGATGGCCAACGCCGAACTCGGAATCGGCGACGGGTGGATCGGCATGGCGGCGCACCCTGGCGAGGGGATGTTCATGCTGCAGGTGATCGACCCGTCGGTCGCCGACGAGGACGATCCGTTCTCGACGGTCGCCGAGCTCGACATGTACCACCCTGACAACGGCTGGCGGCCGTGGCCCGAGCCGTGCAGCTACGACCCGGCGTGGGTCGAGCGGTACCGGGTGGCGCAGCGAGCGCGTGTGGCGCGCATCGACGCGATAGCGAAGGCGTCCATCGGCGATGCGGCCGAGGTCGTGGCGGAACTTCGAGCCGTCGACAAGGCGGCAGACCCGATGCGCTGGCGCGAGCTGCGCCGCCGAGCGGTCTTCACGAAGTATCTGACGATCTATCGCACGCTCGCCGATCCGGCCTATCTCGATCTGTCGATCGATCCCGACGACCGCCCGATGGGTTCGTTGTTCGCGTTCCCGGATCCGCTCGACGCCAACTACGGGCGCGGTGGGCTCGCGCGCACGATGACCACGCGAGGCTGGTTGAGCACCTGGTCGGGTCTGTCGAGCGGCGCCAAGCTGGCCGACACGATGCCGAACGTGACGGTGCCCACCCTGCTGGTGCATCCCACCGCCGACACCGAGATCCGGTTGTGGCAGGCCGAAGAGATCGTCGATGCCGCCGGCGCCGACGATGTCACGTACGTCGAGATGAGAGGTGCGCCGCACTACTTCGAGGGTCACCGTCGAGCAGCGATGGCTGCGGTGGCCGACTGGCTGTCGACGCGCTATCCCTGAGCGGCGTCATCGCGTTCAGAGCGGCAGCGTGGTGCGGATCCAGTCGGCGAGGAGCGGGTCCACGATCGCGAGATCGCGGGTGAGCGCGCCGTTGCCGATCAGCCGGTCGCGTGCCGCCTGCACGGCGCCCGACGATGCGCCGAACAACTCCAGCGTGCCCCCGAACAGCGGTCGGCCCGTGGCCAGGGCTCGGAGCACGACCTGCTCGGCGTGGCTGAACGTGCTGAACAACACCTCGAGGCCCACAGCGATGTTGCGCTGCACCGCTCGGCGAGCGTCGGCCCACGCCGCTTCGCCGGAGCCACCCGGCTCGGTGCGCAGCCACGCCGCATCGGCGAGTTGCATCGCCCGGTACGGGTGGCCGCCGGTGGCGTGGTGCACCAGCCCGGCCAGGCCGTCGCTGCGCCGGTCGGTCGAGACGAATCCGTCGTCGATGATGTCGGTGAGCTCGGCCAGCGTGAACGGCTGGATCTCGATGATGTCGGCTTGGGCGTAGAACGGCTGGGATTGCTCGGTGAACATCGCCGCCATCGCCGATGGCTCGGATCCGGCGAAGAGCACCCCGATGTCTCGGACGTGGTGCTGGAGCTTCGTGCGCAGCAGTCCGGCGGCGCCCGCCACGCCGTTGATGCCGGTGAACTCGTCGACCACCAGCAGCGTCGGTTCCTGGGAGGCTGCCTCGACGAGGAGGTCGAGCAGGAGATCGAGCGATGCATCGGCGTCGGGGCGCTGCGACGGCGGTCGTGCGAACTCGAGCTTCAACACACCGAGGTTCACCGAACTGGCGACCGCGATCGACGACAAGCGTGAACGAATGCCGCCACGGCCGGCCGCGAGCGCGCGATCCAGGCGGACGACCAGGTCGGCGGTCGACCGCGTCTCGTAGAGGTCGAGCCGGATCACCGATGTCCCGGCGTTCTCGAGGGTGGATGCGACGGCCCCGAGCACGGTCGTCTTGCCGAAGCGCCGTGGGCCGAGCAGTGCCGTCATCCGGCGCCCGGTGACCCGTTCGACGAGGTCGGCGACGAGGTCGTCGCGGCCGCGCACCCGGTCGGGAGCGAGCGGGCCCTGATGCGGAAACGGTGTGTCGTCGGACAGCATCAAATCATGCTACGTGACAGCATGTTCCCCGGTGCGTCCGCCGGGATGTCCCCGCAGCGCTCACTCTCGGCGACTGACCGCCAGGCGCACGCCGAGCGCAGCGATCGCCAGCCCGCCGGCGCCGCCCAGTTGTTCGAGGCGTCGCGGGGATCGGGCCAACCATGACCGGGCGGTCCCCGCTGCGAGACCCCACACGCCGTCGGACACGAGCGCCACGGCGACGAACACCAGGCCGAGGACCGCCATCTGCACGCCGGCGGGTGCGCCGCCGTTGGTGACGTACTGGGGCAGCACGGCAGCGAAGAACACGACGGTCTTCGGGTTCGCCAGCCCGACGACGAAGCCGTCGAACACGATCGATCGGTGGGCCTGCAGTTCGGTGGCGTCGGTGACCAGGGCGAGATCACTGCGGCGCCTGAACGTCTGGATGCCGAGCCAGACGAGGTAGACGGCGCCGACGAGCTTGACGGTGTTGTAGGCGACCACCGATCGCTCGAGCAGCGCACCGACGCCCACTGCGACCAGCAGCGCCTGGAGATAGAACCCGGCGGCATTGCCCGCCACCGTGAGCAGCGCCGCCCGACGGCCGTAGGTGAGCGCCCGCGTGACGACGAACATCACGCTGGGGCCGGGGATGATGATGATCGCGAAGGCGAGTGCGGCGAAGGCCAGCATCGAGTTCGTCGGTGGCATGGCCGCAGTTTGTCGCGCGTGGGACAGTCCGCGCGTCAGCGGTTTGCCACGTGGGCGTGGTCAGGTGGCGCGGCGCCCAGAACGGCGAGGATCCGATGGTCGTAGGGAGTCCGCGACACGATCCGCCGGTGGTACCCCTCGGTGGCTGCCGGAAACGGCGTCGAGCCGTGTTGGAAGCGGCAACCGGCGCCCATAGCATTGCATGGCCGTGATCGGAAGGCATTCCGGTCACCAGACCATTCAGCAATCGATGTCTGTGTAGGCCGTCCGCATCGTCCGGAACGGAACCGCCCAGCGACAACATGATCTCGTGCTCCGCACGCTCGTCCGTCCTGAACGCAGGAACGGCTAGCGGCGGAGCATTTGCGTGGAGAGCCCGAGTTCAGGGCTTGGACAACGAAAAGGAACCGGCCGCCATGGCACAACAATCGATCGTCGGCGAGAAGGTCGGCATGACACAGACATGGGTCGACGACAAGGTCGTCCCCGTCACTGTGCTCCGTGTCGAACCGATGCGCATCGTGCAGATCAAGACCAACGAACGCGACGGCTACACCGCGCTGCAGGTGACCTACGGCCACCGCGACGCGAAGAAGCTCACGAAGCCGGCCGCCGGCCACTTCGAGAAGGCCGGCGTCGCTCCCGGAAAGCGTCTCGTCGAGCTGCGCCTCGACTCCGTCGACGGCTTCGAGGTCGGCCAGGAGCTGACCGTCGAGCAGATCCCGGCCGGGACCAAGGTCGACGTGACCGCCACCAGTCGGGGCAAGGGCTTCGCCGGTGTCATGAAGCGTCACAACTTCGCCGGTCAGCCCGCTTCGCACGGCAACAACAAGAGCCACCGCAAGCCTGGTGCCATCGGCTCGTGTGCCTTCCCGGCACGCGTGTTCAAGGGTCAGCGCATGGCGGGCCACATGGGCCACGAGCAGGTGACCACGCAGAACCTCGAGGTCGTCTCGTCCGACTCTGAACGCAACCTGCTGTTGATCAAGGGTTCGGTGCCCGGTCCCGCCGGTGGCGTCGTGCTCGTGCGCAACGCCGTCAAGTTCGCAGGAAAGGCAGGCTGACGTGGCCGCTCTCACCCTCAAGACCGCTTCCGGCAAGGACAGCGGCACGATCGAGCTCGACGACGACGTCTTCGGCATCCAGCCGAACGTGTCGCTGATGCACCAGGTCGTCACCGCCCAGCTCGCCGCTCGTCGCTCCGGCACCCAGAGCACCAAGACCCGCTCGGACGTCTCCGGTGGTGGCCGCAAGCCGTACGCCCAGAAGGGCACCGGCAACGCACGCCAGGGCTCGATCCGTGCACCGCACTTCGTCGGTGGTGGCGTCGCACTCGGCCCGAAGCCGCGCAAGTACGACCAGAAGACCCCGAAGAAAATGGTGAAGGCAGCACTGCGCTCCGCACTGTCGGACCGTGCCAGCGAAGGCAAGGTCGTCGTGGTCGACTCGTGGGGCTTCGAGTCCCCGAAGACCAAGGACGCCAAGGCAGCGCTCGACGCACTCGGCATCACCGGCACCGCTCTGGTGGTCGTCGGTCGTGACGATGCCGCTGCGGCGCTGAGCTTCCGCAACCTTCCCAAGGTGCAGGTGATCGGCCCCGGCGAGCTCAACGCCTACGACGTCCTGTGCAACGAGTGGGTCGTCTTCACCAAGGACGTCCTCCCCGCCGGCACCCCCGTGTCGAGCGAGCAGCCGAGCAAGCCAGCGAAGTCCACCGAAACACCCAAGGCGGCCAAGTCGTCCGCTGACGAGGTCACCGCCGCCGAGTCCGCCACGGCCGCCGAGGGAAGCGCCAGCGACGAGGCTGGCGACTCGGCCGACCCGGAGAGTGCAGCACCCGATCAGGGTGAGGCCGAGTCAACTGAGAAGAGCACGTCATGAAGGATCCTCGCGACATCATCATCGCTCCGGTCGTCTCCGAGAAGAGCTACGACCTCATCGAGCAGGGCGTCTACACCTTCAAGGTGAGCCCGAAGGCCTCCAAGCCCGAGATCCGCGACGCCGTCGAGGCGATCTGGGGCGTCGAGGTGCTGAAGGTCAACACTCTCAACCGTCCGGGCAAGCGCAAGCGCACCCGCGGCACCAACCGAATCGGTCAGCGTCCCGACACCAAGCGGGCCATCGTCACCCTTGCAGCGGGCGAGATCCCGCTGTTCGAGAACTGAGCGCATCATGGCTATCCGTTCCCGCAAGCCCACCAGCCCCGGCCGTCGCTTCCAGACGAGCTCCGACTTCAGCGAGATCACCAAGACCACGCCGGAGAAGAGCCTCCTCGCGAAGAAGACCAAGACCGGTGGTCGCAACAGCTACGGCCGCAAGACGTCGCGTCATCGCGGTGGTGGCCACAAGCAGCAGTACCGCATCATCGACTTCAAGCGGGTCAAGGACGGCGTGACCGCAAAGGTCGCCGCCATCGAGTACGACCCCAACCGCACCTGTCGGATCGCCCTGCTGCACTACAACGATGGCGAGAAGGCCTACATCCTCGCTCCGCGTGGCCTGAACGTCGGCGACACGGTCCAGAGCGGCCAGGGCGCCGACATCAAGCCCGGCAATGCGATGCCGCTGCGGTTCATCCCCGTTGGCACCACGGTGCACAACGTCGAGTTGCGTCCCGGCCAGGGCGGCAAGATCGGTCGTTCGGCCGGTATCGCCGTGCAGCTGGTCGCCAAGGAAGGCGACTACGCCACGCTGCGCATGCCGTCGACCGAGATGCGTCGAGTGATGATCGACTGCCGGGCCACGGTCGGCGAGGTCGGCAACAGCCAGCACGAACTGGTCAAGATCGGCAAGGCCGGCCGGAACCGCTGGATGGGCAAGAAGCCCCAGACCCGTGGTGTCGCGATGAACCCCGTCGACCACCCGCTCGGTGGTGGCGAGGGTCGCACATCCGGTGGTCGTCCCGCCGTGTCGCCGTGGGGCAAGCCCGAGGGCCGCACCCGCAACAAGAAGAAGGCCAGCCAGCAGCTGATCGTCCGTCGTCGTCGTACGAGCAAGGGTCGCCGCTGACGCGGCAAGGAAGGTAACTCCGCATGTCTCGCAGTCTCAAGAAGGGCCCGTTCGTCGACGAGCATCTGCTCAAGAAGATCGACGCACAGAACGCCGCCGGAGAACGCAAGGTCGTCAAGACCTGGTCGCGTCGCTCCACCATCATCCCCGACATGGTCGGCCACACGATCGCCGTCCACGACGGTCGCAAGCACGTCCCGGTCTACGTGACCGAGTCGATGGTCGGCCACAAGCTCGGTGAGTTCAGCCCCAGCCGCACGTTCAAGTTCCACGCCGGCATGGAGCGCAACTCGAAGGGTCGCCGCTGATGACCGGTCCGAAGCTCAACGAGAAGTCGTTCGTCGCCGGCGAGCGTTCCGGCACGAAGGCCACCGCTCGGTACGTCCGGTCGTCGGCCTCCAAGGCCCGCGCCGTGCTCGACCTGATCCGCGGCCTCGACGTCCGCAGCGCCGACGAGGTGCTGCAGTTCACCGACCGTCACATCGCCCGTGACGTCCGCAAGGTGCTCGCGAGCGCTGTGGCGAACGCCGTCAACAACGACGACCAGGACGCCGACGAGCTGTTCGTCATCGCCTGCTTCGCCGACGAGGGTCCGACGCTGCGTCGGTTCCGTCCCCGTGCCCGCGGTCGCGCAACTCGCATCAACAAGCGCAGCTGCCACATCACGGTGATCGTCGCCCGCATGAGCGACGAGCGCATCGCGATCATCCAGGCTCGCCAGGAACGCGCCGGTGGCAGCGCCGGCCGTGGACGCCCGCAGTCGAGCAGCGCCAGCCGCCGTGCCCGAGTCGAGCGCAGCCGCAAGCAGGCCGCCGGCGAGACCGACACGACCGACACCTCCGACGAGGTGGTCGATGCGGAGATCGTCGACGACGAGACCATCGCCGAGACCGCCGACGAGCAGGACGCCGTCGACGCCACGGCAAGCTCGCCGCCGACTCCGACTCGGAGGCCGACGACGCGGTCGACTCGGAGGACGCCGAGTCTGCAGAGGCTCTTGAAGCAGAAGTGGACGAGTCCACCGACGTCGACGCACCCGCCGAGGCAAGCGCCAGCGACGCCACAGCCAGCGAGGGAAGCGCCAGCGACGAGCTGGACGAGGCCGACCAAGATGCAAGCAGCCGACGAGTCCGGAGAGGCCGAGAAGAACTAATGGGTCAGAAGATCAATCCGTACGGCTTCCGTCTGGGAGTGACCACCGACTGGAAGTCGCGTTGGTTCTCAGAGCGCGACTACAAGGACTACCTCACCGAGGACTGGACGATCCGCCGCGAGATCATGACGCGTCTCGAGTCGGCGGCGATCAGCCGCATCGAGGTCGAGCGCACCCGTGACAAACTACGTGTCGACGTGCACACCGCTCGTCCCGGCATCGTCATCGGTCGTCGTGGTGCCCAGGCCGACGAGCTCCGTCAGCTGATCACCAAGATCACCGGCAACCCCAAGATCCAGCTCAACATCGTCGAGATCAAGAACCCCGAGCTCGATGCTGCACTGATCGCCCAGGGTGTCGCCGACCAGCTCGTCAACCGAATCGCCTTCCGCCGTGCCATGAAGCGGGCGGTGCAGAACGCACAGCGCGCCGGCGCCCTCGGCATTCGCGTGCAGTGTTCGGGTCGCCTCGGCGGCGCCGAGATGAGCCGCACCGAGTGGTACCGCGAGGGCCGGGTGCCGCTTCACACGCTGCGCGCCGACATCGACTACGGCATGCGCGAGGCCAAGACGACCAGCGGTCGTGTCGGCGTCAAGGTGTGGATCTACAAGGGAGACATCCTCCCCTACAAGAAGCTCAACGAGGACAAGATCGCCCGTGAGGCCGCCATGGCCGTCGGCGAGACGTCCGGTCAGGCCGGGCCCCGCAAGGTGGTGTCGTCGGGTGGACCCCGTGACGCCGCTCCGGCGCCCGAGACCCAGCCGCTCGTCCGCGAGGCCGATCCGGAACTCGAGAAACTGCTCGACGAAGAAGAGGCGATCGCCAAGCGCACTGCGCAGGGCGAAGGCCACGACACGCCGCACTTCCGCGGCGAGGACTGAAAGGGGACGCACCATGCTGATGCCACGCAAGGTCGCCCATCGCAAGCACCATCGCGGCCGCACCAAGGGCCTCACGAAGGGCGGCTCCGGCCTGAACTTCGGTGAGTACGGGATCCAGGCGCTCGAGCCGGGCTGGCTGACCGCCCGTCAGATCGAAGCTGCCCGTATCGCCATGACCCGCTCGATCAAGCGCGGCGGCAAGGTCTGGATCAACGTGTTCCCGGACAAGCCGGTCACGAAGAAGCCGGCCGAGACCCGCATGGGCTCCGGCAAGGGCAACCCGGAGTTCTGGGTCGCCGTCGTCAAGCCCGGTCGCACGCTGTTCGAGCTGTCGTACCCGAACGAGGACATGGCGCGAGCCGCCCTCGACAAGGCGATCCAGAAGCTGCCGATCAAGGCGCGGATCATCACACGTGAGGAGGAGATCTGACATGGCGAAGAACAACGACCTCGTCGAGCTCAGCCTCGGTGAACTGATCGACGAACTGAAGGCCACCAAGCAGGAGGCGCTCAACCTCCGCTTCCGCAACGCGACCGGCCAGCTCGAGAACACCGCCGAGATCGGCAAGGTGCGCAAGCAGGTCGCTCGTATCAACACCCTCATCCGCCAGCGCGAGATCGCTGCGGCCGAGGCCGGACAGTGAGCAACGACATGACCGACATCGAGAACACCACAGCCAGCGAGGGAAGCGCCAGCGACGAGCTGGACGCGGCGCGAGGCCGAAGCGCAGCGGCGGCCGAGCCCGCCACCAGTAGCAGGAACGCTCGCAAGACCCGTGAGGGCGTCGTCGTGTCGAACGCGATGGACAAGACGGCCGTCGTGGCCGTCGTCGACCGTGTGCGCCACGCCAAGTACAACAAGTTCGTGCTGCGCACGAAGAAGCTGTACGCGCACGACGAGACCAACGACGTCAACGTCGGCGACAAGGTGCGCGTGATGGAGACCCGTCCGCTCAGCAAGAACAAGCGCTGGCGGATCACCGATGTTCTGGAGCGTGCCAAGTGATTCAGCAGGAGTCCCGCCTTCGCGTCGCCGACAACTCGGGCGCCAAGGAAGTGCTGTGCATCAAGGTGCTCGGCGGTACCCGCCGTCGCTACGCCTCGATCGGCGACATCTTCGTCGCGACGGTCAAGGACGCGATGCCCGGTGCCGGCGTCAAGAAGGGCGAGGTCGTCAAGTGCGTCGTCGTCCGCACCAAGAAGGAGAAGCGTCGTCCCGACGGCAGCTACATCCGCTTCGACGAGAACGCGGCCGTGCTGATCAAGGACGACCTCACGCCCCGCGGCACCCGCATCTTCGGCCCGGTGGGCCGCGAGCTGCGCGACCGCAAGTTCATGCGCATCGTGTCGCTGGCACCGGAGGTGCTCTGATGAAACTCAAGAAGGGTGACACCGTCGAGGTGATCACCGGCAAGGACAAGGGCAAGCAGGGCGAGGTCGCCTTCGTCTTCCCCAAGACCAACAAGATCATCGTGCACGGCGTCAACACGGCGTCCAAGCATCAAAAGGCGCGCCGGGCGAACGAGCCGGGCGGCATCATCGAGAAGGACCTGCCCTTCGATGTCAGCAACGTGATGTTGGTGCACAAGGGCAAGAAGGTCCGAGTCGGTTACAAGGTCCAAGACGACGGCAAGAAGGTCCGCGTCGCCCGCCCGAGCGGAGAGGTGATCGGATGAGTACCGCAGTCGCCACCGACGTGCCGCGCCTCAAGGCGCGCTACAACGACGAGATCAAGGCAAAGCTGCAGGACGAGCTGGGAATCCAGAACGTGATGCAGGTGCCCGGTCTCGAGAAGATCGTGATCAACATGGGCGTCGGCCGCGCCGCAGGTCAGCCGTCGCTCATCGAGGGCTGCGTCGCCGACCTCACCGTGATCTCCGGACAGAAGCCGATCGTCACCAAGGCCCGTACGTCGATCGCCAACTTCAAGTTGCGCGAGGGACAGGCCATCGGCGTCAAGGTGACGCTGCGCGGTGACCGGATGTGGGAGTTCCTCGACCGACTGATCTCGGTCGCCATCCCCCGTATCCGCGACTTCCGCGGTCTCCCCGCCAATTCGTGGGATGGCCACGGCAACTACACGTTCGGGCTCAGCGAGCAGACGATGTTCGCCGAGATCGACCCCGACAAGGCCGACCAGCCTCGTGGTATGGACATCACGATCGTGACCACCGCCCACGAGAACGACGGCGGCAAGGCCCTGCTCGACGCATTCGGTTTCCCCTTCAAGAAGGGTGCCGACGCCGAGAACGAGCCGCGCAAGAAGAAGACCCGTGGCCCCCGCTACGGCGGCAAGAAGAAGTGAGCTGAGGCGACGACATGGCAAAGAAAGCACTCATCAACAAGGCCAACGCGAAGCCGAAGTTCAAGGTTCGCGGCTACACCCGCTGCCGCCGCTGCGGCCGCGCCCGTTCGGTCTACCGCAAGTTCGGCCTCTGCCGTGTGTGTCTGCGCGAGCTCGCACACGCCGGCGAGATTCCCGGTCTGACGAAGTCGAGCTGGTGAGGAGACAACCATCATGATGACCGATCCCATCGCCGACATGCTCACGCGGGTCCGCAACGCGAACACCGCCAAGCACGACGAGGTGCGCATGCCCTCGTCGAAGCAGAAGGTCGCCCTCGCCGAAGTCCTCCGCAAGGAGGGCTACATCGAGAGCTTCGAGACCGCACCGTCCCCCCGGGGGGTCGGTGAGGTGCTGACCATCAAGATGAAGTACTCGCCCGATCGTGACCGCACGATCATGGGCCTGCGTCGCATCTCGACGCCGGGCCTGCGCGTGTACCGCAATGCCGGCACCGTGCCCCGAGTCCTCGGTGGCCTCGGCGTTGCCGTCCTGTCCACCTCCCAGGGCCTCATGACCGACCGCGAGGCGCGCAAGCGCAACGTCGGCGGCGAGGTCATGTGTTACGTCTGGTGAACCGGACCGGAGCGAAGGAGAAGTAGGAATCATGTCCCGCATCGGAAAGTCACCGATCACGGTGCCCGCCGGCGTCGACGTCAAGGTCGACGGACGCACCATCTCGGTCAAGGGCCCCAAGGGCACCCTCGAGCGCGAGATCCCCGGCGCCATCACCATCAGCCAGGACGGCGACACGCTCGTGTGCGAACGCCCCAACGACGAGAACAAGACCAAGGCGATGCACGGGCTCACCCGCAGCCTGGTCAACAACATGGTGATCGGCGTCACCGACGGCTTCACCAAGAACCTCGAGATCGTCGGCGTCGGCTACCGCGCCGAGGCGCAGGGTCCAACCGCTCTTCGCCTCAACCTCGGATTCAGCCATTCGGTCGACGTCAAGGCGCCCGAGGGCATCACGTTCGAGGTGCCCGCCCAGACACAGGTGATCGTGTCGGGCATCGACAAAGAAGTGGTCGGCCAGGTGGCCGCCAACATCCGCAGCATCCGCAAGCCCGAGCCGTACAAGGGCAAGGGCGTCCGCTACGCGGGCGAGCGTGTGGTGCGCAAGGCCGGCAAGGCCGGAAAGAAGTAACGGAGCGTCTCATGACCAAGATCGCCCAAGCACGCCGCAGTGGCCGTATCCGCCGCCATCGCCGCGTCCGCAAGAAGATCCACGGCACCGCAGCACGTCCCCGTCTGGCCGTGTACCGGTCGAACAAGCACCTGTCGGTACAGGTCATCGACGACGATGCCGGCACCACCTTGGCCGCTGCGTCCACCAACGAAGCCGACCTGCGCGCTGCCGGTTCGGGTTCGAGCGTCGAGGCGGCCGCCCGCGTCGGCCAACTCATCGCCGAGCGCACCAAGGCCGCCGGTGTCGACCAGGTCGTGTTCGACCGTGGTGGGTTCGCCTACCACGGCCGCATCGCCGCCGTGGCGTCCGCCGCTCGTGAAGCAGGACTGGAGTTCTGATGGCATTTCCCACCAACAATCCCGGTGACAACCGCGGCGGCGGCCGCGACAACCGCGACAACCGAGGCCGTGACGGTCGTGACAGCCGTGACGGCGACGACAGCGGTCTGCGCGAGTCGCGCGTCATCACCATCAACCGTGTCGCCAAGGTCGTCAAGGGCGGTCGCCGGTTCTCGTTCACCGCGCTCGTGGTGATCGGTGACGGCAACGGCCGCGTCGGCCTCGGCTACGGCAAGGCCAAAGAGGTCCCCCTCGCGATCCAGAAGGGCACCGAGGAGGCCAAGCGCAATCTGTTCGAGGTGCCGATGGCCGGCAGCACGATCATCCATCCCGTCCTCGGTACCACCGGTGGCGGCAAGGTCATGATGAAGCCGGCCGCACCCGGTACCGGCGTGATCGCCGGTGGCGCCGCCCGCGTCATCCTCGAAGAGGCCGGCGTGCACGACGTGCTCTGCAAGTCGCTCGGTTCGGCGAACCACATCAACGTGGCGCGCGCCACCGTTGCCGGACTCAAGTCGCTGCAACGCCCCGACGAGATCGCGGCACGCCGCGGGCTCCCGGCGGACGAGTTCGTGCCCAAGGGCCTGTTGACCGCCTACAACGAACGCCAGAAGAGCCGCGCCGGTGTGGCTGCGGCCCCCACCGGAGGTGCCGAATGAGTTCGTCGACCGCCAACACGGCCACGATCACCGTCACGCAGATCAAGTCGTCGATCGGCACCAAGCCCAAGCACCGTGGCACGCTGCGGGCGCTCGGGCTGGGCAAGATCGGTTCCTCGAACACCCTGCCCGACCGTCCCGAGATCCGCGGCATGATCGCCCGGGTCCCGCACCTCCTCGAGGTGTCCGACGCAGCAGACACGAAAGCGAGCTGACCCATGCAGGTCCATGACCTCGCGCCGGCACCCGGCGCCAAGAAGAACGCGAAGCGCGTCGGTCGCGGTACCGGCGGCAAGGGCGGCAAGACCGCCGGTCGCGGCAGCAAGGGCCAGCGCGCCCGCAACACGGTGGCGCGCGGCTTCGAAGGCGGCCAGACGCCGCTGAAGCAGCGTGTCCCGAAGCTGAAGGGGTTCACCAACCCGTTCCGGGTCGAGTACCAAGCCGTCAACCTCGACGCACTGGGTGCACTGGTCGACAAGACCGGCGACGCCACGGTCACCCCCGAGGTGCTCGCTGCGAACGGTGTCGTTCGGAAGAAGTCGTTCGTGAAGGTGCTCGCCCGAGGCGAGATCACGACCAAGGTCGACCTCCACGTCCATGCGATCTCTGCCGCCGCTGAAGCTGCCGTCACGGCCGCGGGCGGTACGGTGACGCTGATCGAGCTGCCCTTCCGCGAGGAAGGCAAGGCTGGTCGGCCCGCCGTCAAGGGCAACCAGTTCGCGAACCGCTGATCACAGCGTCCCGTCCATCCCCTTCCCCCATCGCACAGGAGTGTTCTGAGTGTTCTCGCAACTGGCGAACATCTGGAGGGTCCACGACCTTCGCAACAAGCTCCTGTTCGTCGTCGCAATGGTCGCCGTCTACCGCCTCGGCGTCTTCGTCCGGGTCCCCGGTGTCGACCCCATCGCGATCGAGCAGTTGCGCGAGTCGGCCGGCCAGCAGGGAGCGCTCGGCTTCTTGAACCTGTTCTCGGGCGGTGCGTTCGAGAGCTTCTCGATCTTCGCGCTCGGCATCATGCCGTACATCACGGCGAGCATCATCATGCAGGTGCTCGGCGTCGTGATCCCCAAGCTCGAGGAGCTGCAGAACGAGGGCGCGGTCGGCCAGCGCAAGATCACGCAGTACACCCGCTACGTCACGATCGGCCTCGCCACGCTGCAGGCGACCGGCCTGGTGTTCATCTTCGGCACCGGTCGCGGCACCGCCTTCTTCTCCGCCGCCAGTGCAGCACCGACCGTGCCGCTGTTGCCCGACGGCGTCTGGCCGCGCGGCTACCTGATCATCCCGACACTCGTCGTCGGCACCGCGGTGCTGATGTGGATGGCCGAGCTGATCAGCCAGCGAGGTATCGGCAACGGCATGTCGATGATCATCTTCGCCTCGGTCGTGTCCAGCCTGCCGGGCGGGTTCTGGAGCATCCTGCAGTTGAACAAGGTGTTCTGGTTCGTCGCCATGATCGTCCTGACGCTCGGCATCATCGTCGCCGTCGTGTACGTCGAACTCGGCCAGCGGCGCATCCCCGTGCAGTTCGCGAAACGTGTGGTCGGGCGTCGCATGATGGGTGGGCAGAACACCTACATCCCGTTGAAGGTCAACCAGTCCGGCGTCATCCCCATCATCTTCGCGAGTTCGATCCTGCTGCTGCCGGTGATCTTCACGCAGTTCCTCGGTTCGGGAGAGGGCTGGCGGGGCGAGATCGCGTCGTTCGTCGACAAGTACATCGTCAACCCGCAGAACTTCGTCTACATCTCGATCTTCGCCTTGATGATCATCGCGTTCGCGTACTTCTACAACTCGATTGCGTTCGACCCGGTGCGCCAGGCCGACCAGCTTCGCCGCCAGGGCGGGTTCATCCCCGGTGTCCGCCCCGGTCCGCAGACCGAGCGCTACCTCGGCAAGGCGGTCAACCGCATCACCCTGCCCGGCGCCGTGTTCATCGCGATCATCGCCGTGTTGCCCTACATCCTGCTGATCATCGCCGGCATCAACTCGTTCGGGTTCGCCGGCACCAGCGTGCTGATCTCGGTCGGCGTGGCGCTCGAGCTGATGCGCCAGATCGACAGCCAGCTGACGCTGCGCAACTACGAGGGATTCCTCAAGTAGGTCGCCGTGATCCCCGGCGCCCGCCTCATCATCCTCGGGCGACAGGGTGCAGGCAAGGGCACGCAGTGCGTGCGATTGTCCCGGCACTTCGTCGTTCCCCACATCTCGACCGGTGACATGCTGCGCGCCGCCGTGCGCGAGGGCACCGAACTGGGCTTGATGGCCAAGCAGGTGATGGATGCGGGGGGCCTCGTCGGCGACGAGATCATGATCGGGCTCGTCGACCAGCGCCTCTCGGCGCCGGACGCATCGACCCGCGGCTACATCCTCGACGGGTTCCCTCGTACGATCGAACAGGCCGATGCGCTCGACGCGATCGCCGACGGACGTCCGATCGACGTCGTGCTCGACCTCAACGTGCCACGCGAGATCGTGCTGGAGCGGATCTCGGCGCGCCGGGTCTGCCGCGACTGTGGCACGAACTACACGTCGGCGGGCAACGACCCCGACCCGTGGATCTGTGACGTCTGCGGTGGCGACGTCCAACAGCGTGCCGACGACACGCCCGAGTCGGTGAACCGTCGCCTCGACCTGTACGAGGAGCAGACGTTCCCCTTGATCAAGCATTACGGCGATCAGAACCGTCTCGTCGTCATCAACGGCATCGGCCATCCCGATGCGGTCTTCGATCGCCTGGTCAAAGCGGTCGAGTCGAACCGGAACTGACCGGTCGAAGGCGGTCGCTCCGGTCGGGCACGGATGCGCTGTCAACGCCATACTCGTGTGATGGGCGATGTGGCACCGCAGCGGACACGTCGTCGGGGGCGCCCTCCGGCGACCGACTCCGCCGACACGTGGCGCTCGATCATCGACAACGCCCGTCGCCTGTTCGCCGTGCGCGGGTACGGCGGTGTCACGAACAAGGAACTCGCTGCAGCGTCGGGCATCACCACCGCGGCGCTGTACCACTACGTCGAGTCGAAGCTCGACCTCTACGTCGCCGTGCACCGCGACATGCAGCAACGTGTGTACGGCCGGTTCGTCGAAGCGGTCGAGGCGTCGGAGACCTTCCTCGGCCAGTTCGAGGGCCTGCTCGAGGCGGCGCACGTGATGAACGTCGAAGACCACACACTGGCGTTGTTCGTCGGCACGGTACGCAGTGACATGCGACGGTTCCCCGAGATCGCCGATCGGCTGGCCCGCGCCGACGCCGCGCGCGACGACTTCTTCGTCGGCATCGTCGACACCGGCGTCGCCACCGGCGAGATCAGAGTCGAAGACCGCGAGCGGATGGCGGAGTTCATCCGCGTGATGCTGATCGGCCTCACCGAGGGAGCCTCGCAGGACACCGCCCAGCACCGCGGTGCGATCGATGCGATCCGCTCACTCCTGCGCGGCGAGCTGCTCAGTGCGCCCGGCCACGCTGGAGGCGGCCCGGCCGCGCACCGGTGAGCACACCACCTTCGGCGATCACCTCGCCCCGCTTGACGGTGGCGAGGTAGCCGTCGGCAGCCTGCATCAACCGGGTGCCGCCGGCGGGAAGGTCGGCGACGAGCACCGGCGGATGCAGCGTCAGGCGGGCGTGATCGATGACGTTGACGTCCGCGAGCATCCCGGGGGCGATCACGCCGCGGTCGTGCCAGCCGACGTGGCGGGCCGTGCGCTGGGTCTGCTGGTGCACGACGTACTCCAGCGGGAGCTGCGCACCGCGCGAACGGTCGCGGGTCCAGTGGGTGATCGCAGTGGTGGGGAAGCTGCCGTCGCAGATCGAGTTGCAGTGCGCTCCGGCGTCGGACAGCCCGAACATCGAGTTCGGCGAACTGAGCATGTCGCGGACGTCGTCGAGGTCGCCTCGGGCGTAGTTCATCAGCGGCACGTACAGCAGCCGACCGCCGTCGTCGTCGAGCAGGAGGTCGTACAGGAACTCGTCGGGGCGGGCGCCGACCGCCGCAGCACGGCCGGCGACGCTGTCGGCCGGGGTCGGCTCGTAGTCCGGAGGGTCCGAGAGTGGATACATCCGGTCGTATCCCGAGTGCAGGATCCCCACGAACCCCGATGGGCTCGACGCGGCGTGCTCGTCGAGCAGCCTTCGGCGAACGTCCGGATCGCGGAGGCGGCTGAGGCGTTCTGCAGCATCCAGCGTGTGCAACTGCCGGTACGACGCGCAGAACATGAACGGGTTCGCCGTCGCCTGCAGGCCGAGCAGTACACCGATCGGGCGCACCGCCACCTGCGCCTTGACGTCGGCGCCGGCAGCGTTCCACTCGGCGATGGCCGCCAGCAGCTCGCGGAACCGTCCAGGTGCGTCGTCGTTCTGTTGGACCGTGAAGCTCAGCGGTCGACCGACCTCGGCGGCGATCCGCCCGAGCAGCTCGATCTCGTGGGCGACGAGCTCGTCGTCGGTCGACTGGTAGGCATCCGAGATCAGCTGGACGACGCCGGTGCCCGCCCGCCGCAGTGCGCTGGCGATGCCGAGAACCTCGTCGGTCCCGGCGCGCAGCGTTCCGATCTGCTGGCCCCGAGAGGTGCGATGGACGTAGGTGCGTGAGGTGGTGAAACCGAGCGCACCGGCATGGATCGCCTCCTCGCACAGCTGAGACATCCGCTCGATCTCCTCGGGCGTGGCGATCGCCTCGACGTCGGCACCGCGGTCACCCATCACGTAGGTGCGCAGCGCCGCATGCGGCACCTGCGTGCCGACGTCGACCGTCCATCGCAGCCCGTCGAGCAGGTCGAGGTACTCGGGGAACGACTCCCACCCCCACGTCATGCCTTCGCTGAGCGCGGTGCCGGGAATGTCCTCGACGCCCTCGAGCAACTCGATCAGGAAGCCGTGCTGGTCGGGTCGCACGGGCGCGAACCCGACCCCGCAGTTACCGAGCAGGACGGTGGTGACGCCGTTGACCGACGACGGGGCGACGTCGGGGTCCCAGGTGACCTGGCCGTCGTAGTGGGTGTGGATGTCCACCCACCCGGGCGTGACGATCATGCCCTCGGCGTCGATCTCGCGGTGTCCTCGACCGACCGAGCCGTCGGTCTCCTCGACGGCCACGATCGTGGTCCCGTCGACTGCGATGTCGGCCCGACGACGGTCGGCGCCGGTTCCGTCGACCACCGTGCCGTCGCGGATCACCAGGTCATGCATCTCCGAACGCTAGCAATCAGGGCCACTTGCCGTTTGGGTCGGGTTCTGGGTGGCCCGGCCCACCCGGAATCCGACACAAACGTGGGGTGGCGAGCCTGAGGTCGCGGGACATAGCACACCGCGCCAGAATTCCGGCGGACCGCGCCATTGGATCTGACAAAGAGCGCCGCTAGCATGACACGCCGGTCTGTTCGCGGACCGCGGTGCACCATGGTGGCGCAGGCCGACACGGTGTCCGAAACACTGCAAGTTCGTCAAACCCGGGTCCGTCGGCGTGTGCTGTCGTGCCCGATTCCGTCCCGCCAGATCCGAAACGAGTGAGGAGAAGCCCCTGCCGAAGCCAAAGGAAGACGCGATCGTGCTGGAAGGCAAGATCCTCGAATCGCTTCCCAACGCCATGTTCAAGGTCGCGCTCGACAACGGGCACGAAGTCTTGGCCCACATCTCCGGCAAGATGCGCATGCACTACATCCGCATCCTTCCCGGCGACAAGGTGCAGGTGGAACTCACTCCGTACGACCTCACCCGAGGCCGCATCACGTACAGGTACAAGTAAGAGAGCAACCGTGAAAGTACGACCCAGCGTCAAGCCGATGTGCGACAACTGCAAGGTGATCCGTCGCCATCGTCGCATCATGGTCATCTGCACCAATCCCCGTCACAAGCAGCGCCAGGGCTGAGGGGCACAGGAGAAATCACATGGCACGTATCGCCGGCGTCGACATCCCCCGCGAGAAGCGGTTGGAGATCTCGCTCACCTACATCTTCGGGATCGGTCTGCCCACGTCGCAGAAGATCTGCGCGGAACTCGACCTCGACCCGAACACCAAGGTGTCGAACCTGACCGAGGACGAGGTCAACCGCATCCGCTCGTACATCGACCAGAACCTGAAGATCGAAGGTGACCTGCGCCGCGACGTGCAGGGCGACATCAAGCGCAAGATCGAGATCGGGTGCCTGCAGGGCGTCCGTCACCGCAAGGGCCTCCCGGTTCGAGGCCAGCGCACCCACACCAACGCCCGCACCCGCAAGGGCCCCAAGCGCACCGTCGCCAACAAGAAGAAGGCAGTCCGCAAGTGAAGGATCAGAAGTAATGGCGAAGCAGACCGCGAGCCGTCGTCCGCGCAAGCGCGACCGCAAGAACGTCAGCACGGGCATCGTGCACATCAAGAGCTCGTTCAACAACACGATCGTCTCGATCACCGACACCGAGGGCAACGTCATCGCCTGGGCGTCGTCGGGTGGTGTCGGATTCAAGGGCAGCCGCAAGAGCACGCCGTATGCCGCACAGCAGGCCGCCGAGAAGGCCGGCCGCGCCGCCATGGAGCACGGCCTGCGCCGCGCCGAGGTGCAGGTGAAGGGCCCGGGCTCGGGCCGCGACACCGCAGTTCGCTCGATCCAGCAGACCGGCATCGAGGTCACCTCGATCAAGGACGTCACCCCGGTTCCCCACAACGGATGCCGCCAACCCAAGCGTCGGCGCGGCTGAGGAGTTACTGAGTCATGGCTCGTTACACCGGACCCAAGGTGCGCATCTCGCGCCGTCTGTCGGTCAACGTCTTCGAGAACGAAAAGGGCCGACAGGCCCTCGAGCGTCGTCCGTTCCCCCCAGGCCAGCACGGCCGCACGCGCCGCCGCAACGCCGGCAGCGAGTACCTCGCCCAGATGCAGGAGAAGCAGAAGGCGAAGTACATCTACGGCGTGCTGGAGAAGCAGTTCCACAAGACGTACCTCGAGGCCCAGCGTCTGCAGGGGCCGACCGGTGAGATCCTGTTGCGCCTGCTCGAGCAGCGTCTCGACAACGTCGTGTACCGCGCCGGTTGGGCATCCAGCCGTCCGCAGGCGCGTCAGTTCGTCAACCACGGCCTGATCCAGGTCGACGGCAAGCGCGTCGACATCGCCAGCTACCGCTGCAAGAAGGGCCAGGTCGTCTCGCTGTCGCCCAAGGCCCAGAAGATGATCGTGATCCAGCACAACATCGACACGCTCGACCGCTCGCTCGTCGGGTGGCTCGAAGCGAGCGACGGCGCCAAGACCGTGACGGTTCGCAGCCTGCCCGAGCGTGAGCACATCGACGTTCCCGTGCGCGAGTCGCTCATCGTCGAGCTCTACTCCAAGTAACCCCCGTCTCTCGTACGTCCCCCGCTCGTCACCCGAACACCCGGAAAGGTCCCGGCACCAATGCTCGTCATGCAGCGCCCCACCATCGAAGCTCTCGGTGAGGAGTCCGACAACCGCGGTCGCTTCGCCGTCGGCCCCCTCGAGCCCGGCTTCGGCCACACGCTCGGCAACTCCCTGCGGCGCACCTTGCTGTCGTCGATCCCCGGCGCAGCGATCACGACGGCGCGGTTCGACGACTCGCTCCACGAGTTCGACACCATCCCCGGCGTCGCCGAGGACGTCACCGACATCATCTTGAACCTGAAGGACATCGTCGTCACCTCGGTGTCCGAGGAGCCCGTCACGATGCGCCTCGACGCACGCGGTGCCGGTGCGGTGACCGCGGGCGACATCGAGTGCCCGGCCGACGTCGAGGTCCTCAACAAGGACCTGCACATCGCCACGCTCAACTCCAAGGGCCGTCTCGCCATCGACCTGACCGTCGAGCAGGGCCGCGGCTATCTGTCGAGCAACCGCGAGGACGACAACCGGATCATCGGTGTCATCCCGATCGATGCGATCTTCAGCCCGGTGCGCCGCGTGGCCTTCGAGGTCGAGCCGACTCGCGTCGAGCAGGCGACCAACTACGACCGCCTCGTCATGGAGATCGAGACCGACGGATCGATCACCGCCGCCGATGCGCTGGCCTCGGCCGGAGCGACGCTGCGCTCGCTCGTCGATCTCGTCGCGACGATGTCCGACGAGCCCAAGGGTCTGGAGCTCGGCGAGGTCGTCGACGCCACGGTCAGCTCGCCCGACCTCGACCTTCCGATCGAGGACCTCGACCTGTCCGAACGCCCCAACAACTGCCTCAAGCGGGCCCAGGTCAACACCGTCGGCGAGCTGCTGACCAAGACCGAAGACGACCTGCTCAACATCACCAACTTCGGCCAGAAGAGCCTCGACGAGGTCAAGGCCAAGCTCGACGAGCGCGGCCTCACGCTGCGCGGCTGACCGCTGCGACGCACGTAACGAAAGACGATTGAACGATGCCCACTCCCCGCCGCTCCCGCCGCTTCGGAAGCTCCGCTTCCCACCAGCGCCTGATGATGGCCAACCTCGCAGCGTCGCTGTTCGCCGCCGAGGCCATCACCACCTCAGAGGCCAAGGCCAAGCACCTCCGCCCCATCGCCGAGAAGCTGATCACGAAGGCGAAGAAGGCGCAGGAGGAGGGCCCGATGCAGGTGCATCGCATCCGTCAGATCGAGGCGTTCCTCGGCGACAAGGAGATGACCTACAAGCTCGTGCACGACGTGGCGCCCCGCTACGCCGAGCGCAACGGTGGCTACACCCGCATCCTCAAGATGGGTCCCCGCCAGGGCGACAACGCCCAGATGGCGCGCATCGAACTCGTCTGAGTGAGACGGCGTGGCCGCCGCTACGACACCGCGGCGCAACGTCCGTCTGACCGTCGCCTACGACGGCACGGACTTCCGCGGGTTCGCCGAGAGCGAGGGCGTTCGCACGGTCCTGGGCGACCTCCGCCCAGCCGTCGAAACGGTGGTGCGCTGCCCGGTGGAACTGATCGCCGCCGGCCGCACCGATGCCGGCGTCCACGGCTGGGGGCAGGTCGTCTCCGGTGAACTGCCCGCAGCAACCGACCTGCGCCGTCTCGAGCGCAGCGTCAACGGCCTCTGCGGCCCCGACATCGCTGTTCGCGATGCAGTGTGGGCCGAGCCGACGTTCTCGGCGCGATTCTCGGCGACCGGCCGGACCTATCGGTACCACGTCTGGAACGACCCGGCTCCCAACCCGCTGCTGGCTCGCACGACCTGGCACGTGCCGTTGGCGCTCGACGTTGCCGCGATGAACCTCGCGGCCGCAGCGCTGCTCGGCGAACGCGACTTCTCCTCGTTCTGCCGCCGACCGAGGCCGCCAGCGGGGTTCGACGAGCCCAGCCTGGTGCGCCACGTCCGCAGGGCGAGCTGGACGCACGGCGGCGACGACGAGTGGGGCTCGCAACTGTTGCGCTTCGAGATCACCGCATCGTCGTTCTGCCACCAGATGGTGCGCAGCATCGTCGGCACACTGGTCGACGTCGGACTCGGGCGACGTCCGGTCGACTCGTTGCCGGCGACGCTCGACGCCCACGACCGCAATGCAGCCGGACAGGTGGCGCCACCGACCGGACTGGTGCTGTGGTCGGTGGACTATCGCGGTGAACGCTGGGACGCCTGAGCGTCGTCGTCGACGACGGTGGTGTCGCCGAGTTCGATGCGTGGCAGCATCGCCAACAGATCGTCGGCGGCCACCGCTGGGGAGAACAACCAGCCCTGGAACGCGCGGCAGCCGAGTTCGGCGAGCCGATCACGCTGGTAGGGCTGTTCGACGCCTTCGGCGACGCACGCCAGCTTGAGGTTGTCGCTCAGCCCGAGGATCGCCGTGGTGAGGTTGGTCGCCGCCGGGTCGACGTCGATCCCCGCAACGAAGCGGCGGTCGATCTTGACGCCGTCGATCGGCAGCTCGAGCAGATGGGCCAGGCTCGAGTACCCCGTTCCGAAGTCGTCGATCGCCACATGGATCCCGGCGAACCGCAGCTTCTGCATGTTGGCCAACGAGGCCGCGCCCGGTGACAGCAGGTCGGTCTCGGTGATCTCGACCACGAGTTGTGCGGGGTTCGCACCGGCACGGCGACACCGTTCGAGGAACGACGCACCGAACGCCGGTCGGGAGATCGCCTTGGGGTCGATGTTGACGTGGACCTCGATCTCGGGATGGCCGGCGTCGACCAGGCGGACCGCGAACTGGAGCGCTCGATCGATCACCTGATCGTCGACGGCCTCGGCGAGTCCCGCCATCCTGGCCAGCGGCAGGATGTCGCCGACACCCAGCACGCCGCGCAGCGGGTGCACCCATCGCACGAGCGCCTCGATGGCGGTGACGGTGCCGTCGGCGTCGCAGATCGGCTGGAAGAACGGCTGGATCTGACCGTCGTCGAGCGCCGCGCGCAGCAGCTCCAGCTGGCGGCGCCGTTCGTTGATCGCGTCGACGGAGATGCCGCTCGTGTCGGGATCGGCGAACCGCTTCGCCGACATCAGCTCGTTGCTGGCGCTGACCAGCAGCGCATCGAGCACCTCCGGCCGGGCCTCGAACGCCATGGCGGTGCGGATGTCGAAGTTGACCTCCTGGCCGTCGACCGAGATCGGCTTCGCGATGTCGCGACGGATGCGTTCGCGCAGCATCTCCACCGCGCTCGGGCTCGATGCGCGGATCGCCAACACGAACTCGTCGCCACCGAAGCGAGCCGTGATCAGGTCGGGCCAACGAATCTGGTCGATGCGTTCCGCCACGGCGGACAGGACGGCGTCACCGACGGGTTCGCCGTACAGCTCGTTGATCGAGCGGAAGTGCACGAGATCGACGATCAGGATGCCGAGGCCGGTTCCGGCCTGCATCATCGTGCGAGCCGCTCGCATGAACCCGTCGCGATTGAGCAGGCCGGTGCGGCTGTCGTGCTCGGCGAGGAACTCGACCCGGTCGCGCGCGTCGGCCAGCGACGTGGCGATCTGGGCGCTGATCACGTAGCTCGAGACGACCGGGTCGTCGAGCAGGTTGTTGACCGTGAATTCGCAGATCAGCGCCGTGCCGTCAGCGGTCAGCACGCGGGCGTCGAGCGTGAGAGATCCCTGGGGGTCGAGCCGCTGGGCAGCGTCGACGATGCTGTCGCGGTCTTCGCCGTGCAGGTAGTCGAGGATCGACCGGCCGCGGACGATCTCCGGATCGTGGCCCAGCAGACGGGTCACGGCGCCGTTGACCGACCGTACGAGGCCGTTGCCGTCGGCCAGGATCACCATGCCGTGCATGTTCGCCATCACGGCGCGCAGCACCTCGGTGTCTCCCTGGTCGAACTCGAGGCGGTGACGGTCGGTCACGTCGCGTGCAACGATCACGATCAGTCCGGCGAGGGGATCGGCTTCGTCGGGCTGGCGATAGGTCCCCCGGAACTCGAGGTAGCGCCAGGTGCCGCGACCGGTGCGGACACGCAGGGTCAGCAGGTCGCCGAACGGCTTGTCCTGCACGGTGCGCAGCGCCGACGTCGCCAGGCTCAGATCGTCGGGATGGACCAGGTCGAGCACGGCGGTGCCGAACAGTTCGGTGGCGTCCCAGCCGAGCACGTCGGCGGCGGTGTCGTTGGCATAGCGCAACACTCCGTCCGCGTCGACGGCGAACACGGGGTCGGCGAGGTGGTCGACCGACGGGGCGCGTGAGTCGGCGGAACTCATGTGGGTTCATCGGTCCGCGAGCGCACGGACTTGAGACTATTCCTCGAGCCACGACCGATCCTGGCGAACGAACGGGAATATGGCACCGGACCCACCGGTTCCCGAGCGAGTGGACCGTCTGCGCATCCTGATCGCCTCGACGCCGGTCGGCCCGCTCGGCTCCGGTGTCGGTGGTGGTGTCGAGTTGACGCTGCACAGCCTGGTGTACGGGCTCGGCGCGCTCGGACATCACGTCGAGGTGGTGGCGCCGGCCGGTTCACTCCACGTCGGCGTCAAGGTGCACCAGGTCGACGGGGTGCTCCAGACGAGCAGCCAGCTCGTGGACCGTTCGGCTCCGGTCGAACTGCCGGCGGGATCGGTGCTCGTCGCGATGTGGGACCTGATCGCCGAGCTGCAGGACGACGTGGACGTCGTCGTCAACCTGGCCTACGACTGGTTACCGCTCTATCTCACCCGCTTCCTGCGCGTCCCGGTCGTGCATTTCATCTCGATGGGTTCACTCAACGACGCCATGGATGCCGCCGTCGCCGACGTCGCCGCTCGTCACCCCGGGCACCTCGCCGCGCACACGCTGAGCCAGGCAGCGACGTTCGACGACCCGTCGTCGTTCCGGCTGCTGGCGAGCGGGATCGTGACCGAGCGCTACGAGATGCATCTCAGCGCAGACACCCCCGCCTACCTCGGAGCGATCGGGCGGATCTCCCCGGAGAAGGGTCTGGAGGACGTCGCCGAACTGTCGCAGCGCAGCGGGTGGCCGGTCAAGGTGTGGGGTGTCATGCAGGATCGCTCCTACTGGGAGCGCATCTGCACCGAACATCCGGCGGCACGACTCGAGTACTGCGGCTTCCTGGCCACCGACGACCTGCAGGCGGCGATCGGTGGATGCGCGGCGGTGCTGATGACGCCGAAATGGGTGGAAGCGTTCGGCAACGTGGCGATCGAGGCGATGGCGACGGGTGTCCCGGTGATCGCCTACGACCGCGGTGGACCCGCCGAGATCGTCAACGACGGCGAGACCGGATTCGTCGTACCCCCCGACGACGTCGAGGCTCTGGTCGATGCGGTCGCACGGATCGGATCGATCGAGCGCATCCGGTGCCGTCAACGGGTCGAGGAGCACTTCTCCACCGAGGCGCTCGCACGACGCACCGAGGTCTGGTTGCGAGAGGTGGTGGCGTCGGCGCGCGCAGACGTGCGCTGATCTCCGACAGGCCGCTGTCGCCGCGGGTTGGAGGGCGCTGCCCGTGGCCGTATCATTTCACGGTTCCCCGTTGCGGGATACCTGACTCTTCGACTCTCGACAGATTGATTGCGGCATGCCTACGTACACCCCGAAAGCCAGTGAGATCCAGCGTGCATGGCACGTCGTCGACGCGGACGGCCTCGTGCTCGGCCGACTCTGCACCGAGGTCGCCCGGATCCTGCGCGGCAAGCACAAGACGACGTTCGCACCCCACATCGACACCGGCGACCACGTGATCATCGTGAACGCCGACAAGATCGTGATGACCGCCGGCAAGGCCGACCGCACGATGGTGTACCGCCACAGCGGTTACCCGGGCGGCATCAAGTCCGAGACCTACGCCGAACTCCACGCCCGCAAGCCCGAAGAAGCCGTGCGCAAGTCGATCCGCGGCATGCTGCCCAAGGGCCCGCTCGGCCGCCAGCAGCTCCTGAAGCTCCAGGTCTACGCCGGCCCGACGCATCCGCACGCCGCCCAGACCCCCACCAAGCTCGAGATCCCGGCCGCCAAGGCCCGCTGAACGACCGACTGAGAGACGCACACACATGGGAACCGCACCGCTCACCCAGACCACCGGCCGCCGCAAGGAAGCCGTCGCCCGCGCCCAGCTCCGCCCCGGCACCGGCCAGTTCACGATCAACGGCAAGACGCTCGACGCGTACTTCCCGACCGCAGTGTCGCAGATGGTCGTCTCCGAGGCGCTCACCGTCACCGACACCCGTGAGAACTACGACGTGACGGCATCGATCCACGGCGGTGGTGTCAGCGGCCAAGCCGGCGCACTGCGCCTGGCGATCGCCCGCTCGCTGGTCGAGCTCGACCCCGAGAGCCGTGCGGCGCTGAAGAAGGCCGGTCTCCTCACGCGTGACTCGCGCAAGAAGGAGAGCAAGAAGTACGGCCTCAAGAAGGCCCGCAAGGCACCGCAGTTCACCAAGCGCTGATCGGCTCCGTCCGATGCAGTTCGGCACCGACGGTGTCCGTGGTGTCGCACTCACCGAACTGACCACCGGCTTCGCCACGCGTCTCGGCCGCGCCGCGGCGCGGGTACTCGGCTCCGACGGCGTGACCACGGTGGTGGTCGGTGGCGACACCCGCGAATCGACCGACCTGCTCGACCGAGCGCTCTGCGAGGGGTTCGCCGCCGAAGGCATCGACGTGGTGCGACTGGGCGTTGCGCCCACCCCGCAGGTCGCATTCGAGGCCCAGCGACTCGATGCGTTGGGCGCCGTCGTGTCGGCGTCGCACAATGCGTGGACCGACAACGGGATCAAGCTGTTCGCTCGCGGTGGGGTGAAGTTGTCCGACGAGATCGAGCGCCGGATCGAAGCCGAGCTCGTCGCCCTCAACGCCGAGACAAGAGCCCAGGCGGGCCCTGCCGGACGGGTGACCGACGCCAGCGCCGATCACGAGGCATACATCGCTCACGTCCTCGGCTTCCTCGACGGACTGCGCCTCGACGGGCTGCGTATCGTGCTCGATGCGGCGAACGGCGCCGGCCACCTGATCGGTCCCGAGGTCCTGCGGGCGGCGGGAGCGCACGTGACCGTGGTGGCGGCATCGCCCGACGGCCGCAACATCAACGACCGTTGCGGCGCAACGGCGCCGTCGTTGGTGGCGGCAGCCGTGGCCGAACACGGCGCCGACGTCGGCATCGCCCTCGACGGCGACGCCGACCGGCTGATCGCCGTCGACCACACGGGCAGGATCGTCGACGGCGACCACATCATCGCCATCGTCGCCACCGATCTGCGTGAACGTGGAGCGCTGCGGCACGACACCGTGGTGGTGACCGTGATGACCAACCTCGGGTTCCACATCGCGATGCGCACCGCCGGCATCGAGGTGGTCGAGACCGCGGTCGGCGACCGGTACGTGCTCGAAGCGCTCGGGGTCGGCGGTTTCTCGCTCGGCGGCGAACAGTCCGGACACGTGATCTTCGCCGACCACGCGACCACCGGTGACGGCATCCTGACCGCCGTCGCCCTGCTCGATGCGGTGCAGCGCGCCGGGCGCCCACTGGCCGACATCGCCGAGCAGGCGATGACGTCGCTGCCACAGTTGCTCGTCAACGTCCGCGTCGCACATCGCCTGCCCGACGTGGCCGAACGGCTCGCCGACGAGATCGCCGAGGCCCGAGCGGTCCTCGGCGACAACGGCCGCATCCTCGTGCGGGCGAGCGGTACCGAACCGCTCGTGCGCGTGATGGTGGAAGCACCGACCCACGACGAGGCCGAAGCGGTCGCCAGCCGGCTGGCCGACGCCGCCCGACGTCTCGCCGGAACCTGAGCTCATCGCGCGTGACGGTCGTCGCCCTGAACGTCCGCAATATCGGCAGTAGCCTGGACCGACATGTGCGGCATCATCGGGATCGTCAGCCGACCACCGACGCGAGCGACTCCGGCCGCCGCTGATCTGATCGCCGGATTGGACCGGGCGATCGACGCAATGTCCTCGACGCCGAGCGACGTCGTGGCAGCGACCGGGCGGGCCGGCTCCGTCGACGAGGCACTGCGAGGTCTGCCCGGTGTGCTGGCGCTGGTCGGCCATGTCGATGTCGTCGCTGCGATCACCTCGCGTCTCGATCAACTCGACGCTGCGACGTCGGAGATCGAACGCGGGCTCGACGCGAACGCCGAACAGCTCGGCGCCGACGATCTCGAACGCGCCAACGCCGAGTTGATCGACCTGAAGGATGCGCTGTGGGCGATCCGCCACGATCGGCTGCGTACCGCCCGCCAGGTCGAAGCGCTCGCCGGGCGCGATGCGCCGGTGTCGGCCCTGAGCGGCTACCTCGCCGTCCAGCAGGCGTTCTCGGCGATCGACCGCCTGGAGGTCCGCGGACGCGATTCCGCCGGGCTGCACGTGTTCGTCTGGGGCCACGACATCGACGCCGGTTCGCTCGCCACGCTGGTCGCCGAACGTGGCACCGACCCGCTGTTCCAGTCGGGTGCGGTGGTCGAAGCCGGCGACTGCCTGTCGTTCGTGTACAAGGCCGCCGCCGAGATCGGCGAGCTGGGTGACAACACCGCCGCCCTTCGCCAGGCGTTGAGCGCCGACCCGCTGCTGCGACGGGCGCTGCAGTCACCCGCGGCACGTGTGGCGATCCTCGGCCACACACGCTGGGCGAGCGTCGGCATCATCAGCGAGCCGAACACGCACCCGCTCAATTCGTTCGAACTCGAGCAGCCGGGCGGTACGCACGTGCCCTACGTCGTCGCTGCCCTCAACGGCGACGTCGACAACCATGCCGACCTGCGGGTCGAGCACGAGCTGCGGATCGCGTCGACGATCACGACCGACGCCAAGGTCATCCCGGCGCTCGTCGCCCGCCACGCGGGTGCAGCCACCCTCACCGAGGCATTCCGGCGTACGGTCAACGAGTTCGAAGGCTCGGTGGCGATCGGCGTCGCCAGCGCCGAGGCTCCCTCCCAACTGTTCCTCGCGCTGTGCGGCAGCGGCCAGGGTCTCTACGTCGGCCTCGCCGACGACTGTTACATCGTGGCGAGCGAGCCGTACGGCGTCGTCGAGGAGACGCCACGGTACGTCCGCATGGACGGCGAGCACGGCGGCGAGATCGTCGTGCTCGACGGCGAGCATGCCGGCGAGCTCGACGCGATCGTCCGCCTCGGCTACGACGGCTCTGCGCACCCTGTCGACGCCGACGACGTGATCACCGCCGAGGTGACCACTCGCGACATCAACCGCGGCGATGCCCCGCATTTCCTGCTCAAGGAGATCTCGGAGGCGCCGGTCAGCTTCGCCAAGACCCTGCGCGGCAAGATCCTCGATCGTGACGGCCTCCTGCACGCCGACGTGGGAGAGCGCGCACTTCCCCGGGCGGTGGCCGATCGTCTCGCCGCCGGCACGATCACCAGGATCCGGGTGATCGGGCAGGGCACTGCGGCCGTTGCCGGTCAGAGCACCGCCACGATCCTCGACGAGCTCACCGACGCCCGGCTCGACGTCGCCGCGATCACCGCCACCGAGCTGTCCGGCTTCGGCATGCGGCCCGACATGAGCGACACGCTCGCCATCGCCGTCAGCCAGTCCGGTACGACCACCGACACCAACCGCACCGTCGATCTCCTGCGTTCCCGGGGAGCGGCTGTCATCGGCATCGTCAACCGGCGCAGCAGCGACCTGACCGACAAGGCCGACGGTGTGCTGTACACCTCCGACGGCCGCGACGTCGAGATGAGCGTTGCGTCCACCAAGGCGTTCTACGCGCAGGTGGCCGCCGGTGCGCTGCTCTCGTGTGCAATCGCCGAGGCGTCGGGTCTCGGCGACGAACGGCGCCGGTCCGATCTGCTCGCATCGCTGCGCGAACTCCCCGATGCGATGCGCGTGGTGTTGGAGCGCCGTGAGGTCGTCGCCGACGCCGCGCGGCGACTCGCGCCGTCGAGGCGCTACTGGGCCGTGGTCGGCAACGGGCCGAACAAGGTCGCAGCCGAAGAGGTCCGGATCAAGCTGAGCGAGCTGTGCTACAAGTCGATGGCCTGTGACTCCACCGAGGACAAGAAGCACATCGACCTGTCGTCCGAGCCGCTGATCCTCGTGTGCGCCGCCGGGCTCGTCGGCTCGACCGCCGACGACGTCGCCAAGGAGGTCGCGATCTTCACCGCTCACAAGGCGACACCGATCGTGATCGCGAACGATGGCGAGAGCCGTTACCACGCCGCCGCGACGATCAATGTTCCTGCGGTCGATCCGGCGCTCGGCTTCGTGCTCTCGGCGATGGCCGGTCATCTCTTCGGCTACGAGGCGGCGCTCGCCATCGACGCCTCGGCGCATCCGCTGCGTGAGGCGCGTGAGACCATCGAGCGGCTGATCGCCGAGCACCTGTCGGGCGACGACGTCGTGGCACGGCTGCGTGGCGAGCTGCGCCAGCCGGTCGAACGCTTCCAGGACGGACTGCGATCGGGTCTGTACGACGGCCATCTCGAGGCCTCCACCGCCGCACGGCTGTACGGACTGTTGCGCGACGTGTCGTCGGACCGCCCGGTCGAGCAGTACCAGCAGCAGTCGGGCAAGGTCGGCACACCCGCCGCACTGATCGACGACGTCGTCGCCGCACTGACGCGGGCGATCGAAGAACTCACGCGGCCGATCGACACGATCAAGCATCAGGCCAAGACCGTCACGGTGGGGATCTCTCGCAGCGACGAGGACGTCATCGATCGCCCGCTCGTGCAGGCCGTCCTTGCGGCGGGCGCCGGCCGAGACGTGCTCAGCTATCGCACATTGCGAGTGCTCGCAGATCTCGATCCGGCCGTCGCCGACGTGCACGGCTACACCCGGTACCGCATCGACGGCGACATGATCTCGATCATCGATCGCGGGGGGATCTCGCGTGAGCTGCCGAGCCGCGTCGAGCACGGATCGCAGCTGCGCGGGACCAAGCACCGGGTGGCGTCCGAGCGCGAGGTGCTGGTGGCCGTCGGGCGCAGCGACGGTCGCACGGTCGCCCTCGTCCCCGAGGTCAAGGGCGGCGAGACCACCGGCATCACGCTGCTGCACCTCGGATTCCACGATCGGCTCCCTGCGGCGGTCATGCGCGGGGTGCTGCAGGGCTACGACCGCCGCTACGACCGGTTGGTCGACTGGGTGACGGAGACCGAAGGCAGCTTCGACGAATCGCTGCTCGGTGAACTGCCCGTCGACGATCTCCTGATCGAACCGATCTCCGACGCCGCCGACCACTGGCGTCGGTGACGAGGGTTTCTGTGCGGTGAGCGTCATCGGGATCGGCGTCGACCTCGTCGACATCGAGCGGTTCCGGCGCTCGTTGGAGCGGACCCCGTCGATGCGGACACGTCTGTTCACCGAGGTCGAGTTGGCCTACGTCGCCCCGCAGGTCGACCCCATCCCGTCGCTCGCGGCGCGCTTCGCTGCCCGGGAGGCGGTGATGAAGGCACTCGGCGTGGGCTTGGGCGCGTTCGGCTTCCAGGACGTCTGGGTCGAGCGTGCGGAATCGGGCCGGCCATCGCTCTGCTTCGCCGGCCGCGCCGCGGAGCTCGCCGCTGCGGCGGGTGTCGTGACGTGGCACGTGTCGCTCACCCACAGCGACGTGATGGCGGCGGCCTACGTCGTCGCCGACGGGCCGTCGACGCCGGGATCCGGACGTCTCGACTAGGAGGTCGGCCGGTCGCACTGCGAACATGCTCGCCATGATCGAGCAGTACCAAGCAGCGTGGGAAGAGTTGACCGCACCGGGGGCGCAGTTCGCGACCGAGTACATCGAGGTCCGAGGGGTCCCGATCAAGGTGTTCGAGAATGCGTTGGCGAACATGCGCAGCGTGTGGGAAATGGCCCGGGGCTACGGCGACCGGGACTACGTCGTGTACGAGGACGAGCGCTACACGTTCGCCGAAGCCGATGCGATCGTGCGGGCCCTCGCCGCTCGGCTGGTCGACGTCCACGGGGTGCAGCCCGGCGACCGGGTGGCGTTGGCGATGCGCAACTACCCCGAGTGGGTGTTCGGCTACTGGGCGACGATTTCGATCGGTGCCGCCGTCGTCGGCATGAACGCCTGGTGGACCACCGAGGAGATGCAGTTCGGGCTGTCCGATTCGCGCCCGAAGGTGTTGATCGCAGATGGTGAGCGCGTCGCGCGGGTGTTGCCCGTGCTCGACGGGTTGCGCACCGAAGCGCCGCTGGTCGTGATGACCGTTCGGTACGACGGTGAGCTTCCCGACGACGCCGAGCGGTGGGAGGACGTCATCGATCCCGCCGATGCCCCGCCGGATCTTCCCGCCGTCGACATCGACCCCGACGACGACGCCTGCATCTTCTACACCTCCGGGACGACAGGCTTCCCGAAAGGGGCGCAGCTCACTCACCGCGGCTCGGTGCACAACCTGCTCAACATCATCTTCATGACCACGGTGGCAGGACTGGCCGCAGCGAAGGCCGGCGTCGTGGCGCCGCCGGCCCCGACCGACGAGAACGGTCAGGCCAGGCAGGCCGTCTTCATGGCACCGACCCCGCTGTTCCACGTGACGGCGAACAACTGCCTGCTGCACCCGGCCACCATCTCCGGTGGGCGGATCGTGCTCACGTACAAGTGGGATGCCGGTCGGGCGCTCGAGCTGATCGAACGCGAAGGGGTCACCAACTTCTCGGGTGTGCCGACGATGAGCCGCGAGCTGTTGATGCACCCGGACTGGGAGAAGCGCAACACGTCGACGCTCTCGGGGATGGGCGGTGGGGGTGCGCCCCTGCAGCCCGACCTGGTCGACAAGATCGACCGGTCGCTCGCCGGCGGAGCACCGAGCACCGGCTACGGGCTCACCGAGACCCACGGCATCGTCACCGCCAACTCCGGCAGTCTCTACGTCGCAAAGCCGTCGTCGTGCGGGCGCGTCGTTCCGACCCTGGAGGCGAAGCTCGTCGACGAGAACGACAACGAGGTGCCCGCCGGTGAGCCCGGCGAGCTCTGCGTGCGAGGCGCCGTCGTGATCAAGGGCTACCTCAACCGGCCCGATGCGACCGCGGACTCGATCCCCGAGGGCTGGTTCCACACCGGTGACATCGCCACGATCGACGACGACGGGTTCGTGTTCATCGTCGATCGCCTCAAGGACATGGTGCTTCGCGGCGGCGAGAACGTGTACTGCTCCGAGGTCGAGTCGGCCATCTACGAACTCGACGGCGTGGCCGAGGTGGCGGTGTTCGGCGTGCCCGACGACCGGCTCGGTGAGATCGTCGGGGCGGCGATCGTCATGTCGCCGGGTGCCACGATGACCGAGGAACAGCTGATGGCCCGTCTCGGCGATCGCCTCGCCAAGTTCAAGTTGCCCGAACGGGTGTGGTTCCTCGACGACGGCCTGCCGCGCAACGCGAACGGCAAGTTCGTCAAACGGGACCTGAAGGAGTCACTGCTCGGCGCCTGAGTGCGCCGGGTCGTGTGACGTCGACCGACCCCGCTCGTTACGCTCGCGGACGTGATCCCGATCGTGACGCCGGAGGAGATGAGGGCGATCGACGCCGCCGCTCCCGAACCGGTCGAGGAACTGATCGATCGGGCGGGGCGGGCGACCGCACGGGTCGCCCTCGACATGCTCGGTGGCGCGTACGGCCGGGTCGTCGACGTGCTCGCCGGCGGCGGCAACAACGGCAACGACGGGCGGACGGCGGCCACCTACCTGCGCCGACGTGGGGTCATGGTGCACATCGTCGACGCAACGGAGGCGCCGCCGGTGCTGCCGCCCTGCGATCTCGTCATCGACGCGGCGTACGGAACCGGGTTTCGTGGCGACTGGAGCGCTCCCGACATCGTGTCGAGAAGCGGCGATCGTCCGAAGGTGCTCGCCGTCGACATCCCGAGCGGGGTCGATGCGCTCACCGGCGACGCAGGTGCCGGCGTGCTCGCCGCGGATCGGACCGTGACGTTCCAGGCGCTGAAGCCCGGACTCGTCTTCGGCGCCGGTGCCGAGTCGAGCGGGGTGATCGACGTCGTCGACATCGGACTCGACGTGTCACGAGCGACACAGCATCTCGTCGAGCGGTGCGACGTTGCCGCGTGGTGGCCGAGCCGGGCCGGCGATGCGCACAAGTGGAACGGGGCGGTTCGAGTGGTGGCCGGGAGTCCCGGCATGCTCGGCGCCGGGCGGATGAGCGCCGAAGCCGCGGCCCGTTGCGGTGCGGGCCTGGTGACGTTGTCGAGTCCCGGCATCGACCCCGAGGCGCGCAGCGAGATCATCCAGCGCCGCATTCCGGCGAGCGGTTTCGACCACGAGGTGCTGAGCGATCTCGACCGGTTCGGCGCACTCGTCATCGGACCCGGTCTCGGCCGTGAGGAGGCGACGATCACGTCGGCGCGCCGTCTGATCGCCGATGCAACGCTGCCGGTCGTCATCGACGGCGACGGCATCTTCGCGGCCACCTGGAGCGCCGATGGCGCCGCGCCGCTGTTGCGACCGCGCGGGCGCCCCACGGTGATCACCCCGCACGACGGCGAGTTCGCACTGCTGACCGGCCACCGGCCGGGCGCCGACCGCGTGGCGGCGACCCGGGCACTCGCCGCCGACCTCGACGTCGTCGTGCTGCTCAAGGGTCCGGTCACCGTCGTCGCGACGCCTCGCGGCGAGGCGCTGCTGGTCGATCACGGCGACGAACGGCTGGCCACGGCCGGTTCGGGTGACGTGCTCTCGGGGATGATCGCGACGCTGCTCGCGTCGGGCGTCGCCCCCGGGCGTGCCGGCGCAGCCGCGGCCTGGCTCCATGCGGATGCGGCACGGCGCGGCCCGCGGCGCGGGCTGCTCGCCGGTGACATCATCGAGCTGATCCCGTCGGCCCTCGGATCGTTGTGAGCCGACCCGACATCGCCACACGTTGGGCCTGGGTCGACGTCGACCACGATGCGATCCGTCACAACGTCGAGTACCTCCGCGCCGTCGTGGCGCCGAGTTCGCTGTGGGCGGTCGTCAAGGCCGGTGGGTACGGCCACGGCGCCGCCGAGGTCGCGCGGACGGCGCTGGAGGCCGGGGCGCAGGGACTCTGCGTGGCGTTGGTCAGCGAGGGTGCACAGCTGCGAGCCGCCGGGATCGACGCACCGATCCTCGTGCTCAGTGAGCAGCCGGTCGACGTCGTCGACGACATCGTCCGGTTCCGGCTGATGGCGACGGTGTACACGGTGGCGTTCGTCGATGCGCTCGCCGCTGCCGCACGCGATCGTGGCGTCGAGGGGGTGCCGGTGCACCTCAAGGTCGACACCGGCATGCAACGCGTCGGTGTCGAGGCCGGTGGCGCAGCGCCGTTGGTCGCCGCGATCGACGAGCAGGGGTCGGCGCTGCGCCTCGTGGGCGTGTTCACGCACCTTGCGATGGCCGATCAGCCCGACGACGACTTCAGCGACCTGCAACTGGCGCGCTTCGACGCTGTGCTCGAAGCGCTGGCACTGCCCGGACCGGTGCTCGTCCACGCCGCGAACTCCGCCGGAGCGTTGGCGAACCGCGCTGCGCGGCGCTCCTTCGTGCGCGCCGGGATCGCCGTCTACGGCATCTCGCCCGGCCACGGTGTCGACTCGTTGTGCCACGAGCTGCGCCCGGCGATGTCGGTCAAGGCCCGCGTCTCGTACATCAAGCGGGTGGCGGCCGGCAGCGGCATCTCGTACGGATTGCGGCACACGTTCGCGTCGGACACGACGGTGGCGACCGTGCCGATCGGCTACGCCGACGGGGTGCCCCGACGCCTCTTCGAAGTGGGTGGCCACGTGTTGATCAGTGGCCGCCGTCTCCCGATCGTCGGCGTCGTCACCATGGACCAGCTCATGGTCGACTGCGGCGACGTTGCCGTCGACGTCGGCGACGAGGTGGTGCTGATCGGCGACCAGGAGGGACCGGACGGTCCTCAGCGCATCCGCGCCGAGGACTGGGCCGACCTGCTCGGCACGATCGGCTACGAGATCGTGTGCGGCATCGGCGGTCGTGTGCCACGCCGCCACCGCCGTAACATCGACCAGGCAATGTTGGGTCGTGAAGATGCTTGAACTGCGCGCCGCATCGCTGGCGGACACCCATGCGATCGCCGCTGCGCTCGCGGTGCTGTGCCGCCCGGGCGACATGGTCGTGCTGTCCGGCGAGATGGGCGCGGGCAAGACGGCGTTCGCCAAGGGCTTCGGCGCCGCACTGGGTGTGACGGAGCCGATCACCTCGCCGACGTTCACGCTGGTGCATTCCTACGACATCGGCGCCGGCTCGGGAAACGGGGCGAAGGCGCTGCACCATGCCGACCTGTACCGGCTCGACCGCACCGCCGAGGTCGCCGACCTCGCGTTGGACGAGCTCGCGGAGTACCAGGGGATCGTGTTGGTCGAGTGGGGTGACGTCGTCGATGCGCTGTTCGGGGACCATCTGGTGGTGCACCTCGAACCCGACTTCTCTGCCGATGACGATGCGGCCGATGACGATGCGGTGATCGACACCGCCCGGTTGATCGAGATCTCGGCGAGCGGGCCGGAGTGGGCGTCGCGCTGGAACCGGCTCGTCGAGGCGTGTGAGGAGTTCCGGTGCTGATCCTCGGCATCGAGACCGCCACCGAGCGCGTCAGCGTCGCCGTCGGCGGCCACGAGGGCGTGATCGGGCTGTTCGAGATCACCAAGGGTCGCCGCCACGTCGAGACGCTCGTGCCGGCGATCGAGTTCCTGCTGCACCAGGCCGACATCGAGCTCGACGAGATCAGCGTGGTCGCCGTCGACGTCGGACCGGGACTGTTCACCGGGATGCGCGTCGGTCTCGCCGCCGCCAAGGCGATCGCCCAGGCGTTGCGGATCCCGATGATCGGCATCTCGTCGCTCGATCTGCTCGCCTTCCCGTGCCGGCACACCGACCGGGTGGTCGTCCCGGTGATCGATGCCCGCAAGAGTGAAGTGTTCTACGCCATGTACCGCCAGGTGCCCGGTGGACTCCAGCAGGTGTCCGAGCCCACGGTCGGCCCGGTCGAGGAGCTCGTCGCCGATCTCCTGGCCCGCAGCCAGGACGTGCTGTGCGTCGGCGACGGCGCCGTGCGTTACCGCGAGGAGATCCTCGACGGTTTTCGTTGCGAGATCGGCGGCGATGCCCATCCGTCGGCGGCACCACTCGTCCAGCTCGCCCACGCGCGGGCGCTGCGCGAGGAGTGGGTGAATCCGTGGGAGGTCGAGCCGGTCTACCTGCGGGCGCCGGATGCGCAGATCAACTGGTCGACGAGGGTCACCCGATGAGCGTGATCGAACGGCTGCTGCGGCGCGACGTCGACGCCGGCACCGACGTGATCGGCGGCGTCGTGCTCGAACCGATGCATCGCCGCGACCTGCGGCGCGGGGTGATGGCGATCGAGTCGGTCAGCTATCCGAAGCCGTGGTCACAGGGCGTGTTCGAGAGCGAGCTGGCGCAGGTCCGAGCGGGCGCCCGCCGGTATCTCGTCGCCGCGGCGTCGACCAGGGCCGTGGCCGTGGCCCGATCGTCGGCTACGCCGGGCTGTGGTTCAACGCCGACGAGGCACACGTCACCAACGTGGCCGTGCAGGCGGCACAGCAACGCAGAGGCGTCGCCACGGCGTTGCTGTTGGGCCTCGCCGATGCGGCAATCGATCGGGGATGTGCCGCATGGACGCTCGAGGTGCGCGTCTCCTCGACCGGTGCGCAGGAGCTCTATCGCCGCTTCGGCTTCCGTCCAGCGGGCGTGCGGGCGCGCTACTACGAGAACACCGAGGATGCGATCGTCATGTGGTGCAACGACATCCAGGGCGCCGAGTACCGCGCAGTGCTCGACTCGATCCGTTCCGATGCGGAACAGCGGTGGGCGCCGTGAACGCGCAGCCGATCGACGTCGACGAATCGACGTTGGTGCTCGGTATCGAGACGAGCTGCGACGAGACGGCGGCAGCGTTGGTGCTCGGTGGCTACGACGTCGTGTCGAGCGTGGTGTCCACCCAGGTCGAACTGCACGCGGACTTCGGCGGCGTCGTGCCCGAGATCGCGTCGCGCGCACACCTCGACGTGCTCAACCCGGTGATCGCCCGGGCCATCGTCGAGGCCGGCGTCGAGGAGGAACGCATCGATGCCGTTGCCTGCACCATCGGCCCGGGCCTGATCGGTGCGCTGCTCGTCGGCGTGTCGGCCGCCAAGGCGCTGGCGATGGCGTGGGACGTCCCGTTCGTCGGCGTCAACCACATGGAGGCCCATCTGTACGCCGCCTCGCTGGAGGATCCGACGCTCGAGTTCCCGCTGCTCGTGCTGTTGGTCTCGGGCGGTCACACGATGCTGATCGAGATGCAGGACCACGGCCGGTACCGGCTGGTCGGCCAGACGATCGACGATGCCGCCGGCGAGGCGTTCGACAAGGTGGCGCGGTTCCTCGACCTCGGCTATCCGGGCGGGCCGGCGATCGATCGCGCCGCGCTCGATGGCGACCCCGAAGCGATCAGGTTCCCGCGCGCGATCATGGACGAGGGCTACGACTTCTCGTTCAGTGGGCTCAAGACCGCAGTGGTCAACTACGTGCGCAAGCATCCCGACGTGTCGTCGCAGGACGTCGCTGCATCGTTCCAGGCGGCGGTCGTGGACGTGCTCGTCACCAAGGCCCGCCGTGCGGCGGCCGAAGTGGGCGCCACCGGCATCGTGCTCGGCGGTGGGGTGGCCGCCAACTCGCTGTTGCGAGAACAACTGCTCGATGCCTGCGAGGTCGACGGCATCCAGGGGTTCCTGCCGAGCCGCGAGATGTGCACCGACAATGCGGCGATGATCGCTGCGGCCGGTTGGCACCGCCTGCGCTCCGACGGTCCGACCCCCCTCGGCGTCGGCGCCATCCCCAACCTGCGGCTGGATTTCCTCGACTGATCGTCGGGCCTCACCGCAGGCTGCAGCACGTCACGTGTGGTCGGCCCGACTCCGGCTCGTCGCTGGCGCTTCCCTTCTCCTCGGTCGGGCCTCACGGCGTGTCGGTGGGGGCCATGTGCGGTCGGCCCGACTCCGGCTCGTCGCTGGCGCTTCCCTCGCCGGCTCCGCACGACAATCCGTCGATAGCGTGGTGGGCCATGTCGTTCCGGATCGGCCAGTTCGAGCTGTCGGCTCCTGTGGTGCTCGCCCCGATGGCGGGCGTCACCAACACGCCGTTCCGCGAGATGTGCCGGTCGTTCGCCCCGGGACTGGTCTACGTCAACGAGATGGTGATGGCGACGCCGGTCGTGCACGGCAACGCCAAGACCGACCGGATGATCAGCTTCGGCCCCGACGAGCATCCCCGTAGCCTGCAGCTGTACGGCAGCGATCCCGACACGATGGGCCGCGCAGTCGCCAAGCTGTGCGACGCCGGACGGGTCGACCACATCGACATCAACTTCGGCTGCCCGGCGGCGAAGGTCACCCGGCGCGGCGGCGGTGCGGCGGTGCCCGCCCGTCCCGAGTTGCTGCGTGCAATCCTGCGCGCCGCAGTGTCGAACGCCTCGCCGTACGGCGTCCCGGTCACTGCGAAGTTCCGGATGGGTCTGTTCGACGACTGGCTGACCCACATCCGCACCGGCGAGGTGTGCGCCGAGGAGGGGGTCGCCGCGATCGCGCTGCATGCCCGCACCGTGCAGCAGCACTACTCCGGCGAGGCTCGTTGGGAGGCGATCGCCGAGCTGAAGGACGCTGTCGGTTCGATCCCGGTGCTGGGCAATGGCGACATCTGGGAGGCGTCCGACGCCGTACGGATGATCGCCGAGACCGGCTGCGACGGCGTCGTGATCGGTCGTGGGTGTCTCGGGCGGCCATGGCTGTTCGGCGACCTCGTCGAGGCGCTCGCCGGTCGGCCCGTGCCGGAGAGCCGACCGCTCGGCGAGGTCTGCGCCGTGATGGTGCGACATGCTCGTCTGCTGGTCGAGCATCTGGGCGAGGACCATGCGATGCGCGACTTCCGCAAGCACACCGGCTGGTACATCAGCGGGTACCCGGTCGGCCCGGAGGTGCGGCGTCGGTTCTCGATGGTTGCATCGCTGATGGAACTCGAGGACATCGTCGCCGATCTCGATCCGACCGCCCGCATCGTCGCCGGGGGCGAGCGGATCAAGCGCGGCCACACCAACGGTCCGATCAAGGTCAGCCTTCCCGATGGGTGGCTCGACGGTCACCGTCGCGACGAGCTGCTCGACGACGTGACCGTGCCCGACGACGACCACGTGATGGCGCTCTCCGGCGGCTGACCGTGACACCATGTCACTGTCACACCGTGCCTCACACCGTGCCGGGTCGAACGTGACACTTCTGGACCTTCAGGGCCACCGGCTGGTGCTGGCGTCGGCATCGCCGCGCCGTTCCGAGCTGCTGGGTGCGGCCGGACTCGAGTTCGACGTCGTACCCGCCGACATCGACGAATCGGTCCGAGCTGGCGAGACGCCGTCCGACTATGTCGCCCGGCTGTCGTCGGAGAAGGGCGCCGCAGTCGGCGAGCGGATCGACGGCGCGGTGGTCATCGTCGCCGCCGACACCACCGTCGACGTCGACGGCCGGATCCTGGAGAAGCCCGCCGACGCCGACGACGCACGGCGGATGCTGCGACTCGTGTCGGGACGAACCCATCTCGTCCACACCGGCGTGACCGTCTCGTCCTTCGGGGTCGGGTCCGCGAGGACCGGAACGTCGGCGACGTGCGTGGTCGAGACGGCGGTGCGCTTCGTCGAGCTGACGGATCGTGCGATCGAGTGGTACCTCGCGACCGGCGAGCACGTCGGCAAGGCCGGCGCCTACGGGATCCAGGGAGCGGCGGCGGCGTTCGTCGAGCGCATCGACGGCAGCGTGACGAACGTGATCGGGCTCCCGCTCGCGCAGACGCTGGAGCTGCTGCGTGCATCACTCGCAGCGCAGGACGCCGATTAGCACTCTCGGGTGCCGGTTGCCAACTGCGGGTCGGCTCGTCTAACCTTGGCAGTCGCCCGGGTCGAGTGCTAACTCGTTCCGGTTCATCAGACCAACGGGATCGAACCCGCCGTGAGCAAGCCAATGGAGGCTTACACCATGAACCTGAAGCCGCTGGATGACCGCATCGTGGTCCGGCCCAACGAGGCCGAGACGCAGACCGCATCGGGTCTCGTCATCCCCGACACCGCCAAGGAGAAGCCGCAGCAGGGCGAAGTCCTCGCCGTCGGTCCGGGCAAGCGTTCCGAGACCTCGGGCGAGCTCATCCCCGTCGACATCAACGTCGGCGACACCGTCTTGTACTCGAAGTACGGCGGAACCGAAGTTGCCGTCAATGGCGAAGACCTGCTCGTGCTCAACAGCCGCGACGTCCTCGCAGTCGTCGAGAGCTGACGTCGCCTCCGCGACATCAGCACGACTCCCAGACCGCTACCGCAACACATTCGACAGCCAGAGAGGAACCCCCAATGGCAAAAGTACTGAAGTTCGACGATGAGGCCCGCCGTGCGCTCGAAGCCGGCGTCAACAAGCTGGCCGACGCCGTCCGCGTGACGATCGGCCCCAAGGGCCGCAACGTGGTGCTCGACAAGAAGTTCGGCGCCCCGACGATCACCAACGACGGCGTGTCCATCGCCAAGGAGATCGAGCTCGAGGACCCCTTCGAGAACATGGGCGCCCAGCTCGTCAAGGAAGTGGCGACCAAGACCGACGACATCGCCGGTGACGGCACCACGACCGCCACCGTGCTCGCTCAGGCGATGGTGTCGACCGGCATGAAGAACGTCGCCGCCGGCGCCAACCCGATGGCCGTCAAGAAGGGCATCGAGAAGGCCGTCGCTGCGGCGGTCGAGTCGATCGCCAAGCAGGCCAAGGACGTCGACGACAAGTCCGACATCGCCAGCGTCGCCACCATCTCGGCGGCCGACAGCTCGATCGGCGAGGTCATCGCCGACGCCATCGACAAGGTCGGCAAGGACGGCGTCGTGACCGTCGAGGAGTCGAACACGTTCGGCACCGAGCTCGACTTCACCGAGGGCATGCAGTTCGACAAGGGCTACCTGTCGCCGTACTTCGTCACCGACGCCGAGCGCCAGGAAGTCGTCCTCGAGGACGCCTACATCCTGCTGAACAGCGCCAAGATCTCGACGGTGCAGGCCATGCTGCCGACCCTCGAGGCCGTGATGCAGACCGGCAAGCCGCTCGTGATCATCGCCGAGGACATCGAGGGCGAAGCCCTCGCCACGCTCGTCGTCAACAAGATCCGTGGCACGTTCAACGCGGCAGCGGTCAAGGCACCGGGCTTCGGCGACCGCCGCAAGGCGATGCTGCAGGACATGGCCGTTCTCACCGGCGGCCAGGTCGTCAGCGAAGAGGTCGGCCTCAAGCTCGAGAACGTCACCCTCGATCTGCTCGGCACGGCCAAGCGCGTCGTGATCACCAAGGACAACACCACCATCGTCGATGGTGGCGGAACCGAGGACGACATCGCGGGCCGCATCAATCAGATCAAGGCCGAGATCGAGAACACCGACTCCGACTGGGATCGCGAGAAGCTCCAGGAGCGTCTCGCGAAGCTGGCCGGCGGTGTGGCGCTGATCAAGGTCGGCGCCGCCACCGAGGTGGAGCTGAAGGAGAAGAAGCACCGCATCGAAGACGCCGTGTCGTCGGTTCGTGCAGCCATCGAGGAAGGCGTGGTCGCCGGTGGCGGCACCGCCCTGATCCGTGCGCGGCCGGCCGTGCAGGCCGTCGTCGACTCGCTCGAAGGCGACGAGAAGACCGGTGCCAAGACGGTGTGGGAAGCGCTCACCGCGCCGGCTCGGAACATCGCCAACAACGCCGGGCTCGAAGGCTCCGTCGTCGTTCGCGAGATCGAGGCAGCCGAAGGCTCGATGGGCATGAACGCGGCGACCGGCGAGATGATGGACCTCATCGCCGCCGGCATCATCGACCCGGCGAAGGTGACCCGTGCGGGCCTCCAGAACGCCGCATCGATCGCTGCGATGGTGCTCACCACCGAATGCCTCGTCGCCGACGAGCCCGAAGAAGAGGGTGCCGGCGGCATGCCCGGCGGCGGCATGGGCGGCATGGGCGGCATGATGTGACGATGATCCGCTGACGGCACGAGCCGTCGGATCATCATCCGAACCCGAACATCGAATCGAGGGAGCCCCGGGGGAGACCTCGGGGCTCCGTCGCGTCACGCACCGCCGACAAGCGGTCCGGCGCCTCCTAGGATCAGCGTCGTGGAGATCGAACGCGTACGACGTCCGTTCTGGACCCATCAGCTCGTCGAATATCTCCTCGGGATCGGCTTGATCAGCGCAGCCATCCAGATGCCTCAGCCCGCCGTGCCCGCCGTGCTCGGCCTCGTGATCATCCTCAATGCCGCGATCGCGAAGGGCGCTGCCGGCGCGTTCCGGTTGGCCGGCAAGCGGGTTCACCGCCAACTGGACGTGGTCGTGATGCTCCTGCTGCTCGCGGGTGCAGTCCAGCCGTGGTTCTCGATGGACAACGTCAGCCGGTTGCTGCTGGCGGGCGTCGCCTTCGTGCTGTGGTTCGTGTGGTTCCACACCGACTTCTCCGACCGGGTCCCCCGCGCGAAGCGCTCGTCGGACACGGGCGACCGGCCGTCGAGCGAGGACATCGGACGCGGAGCCGGACGCGTCGTCGGCGGTGGGGTGAATTCATTGAAGCGTTGGAAGGACTCGTTCAGCAGTGGAGCCGGCGACGACTGAACGTCGGTGGCTCCACCGACGTCGACTCGGGAGCCGGGCGGTACCGTCGGAGCGATGAGCGACTGGACCCCACAGACCTGGCTCGTCGCCGGAGCCCGCAACCGGGCGCCGGGTGAGCCACTCAACGTGCCGCCGGTGTTCGCCTCCAACTTCTACCTGACCGACGAGCGCGTCTACAGCCGCTCGGAGGGAACGCCGACGACCGAAGCGTTGGAGACGTTGCTCGGTCGCCTCGACGGGGGCCGCGCACTCGCCTTTGCATCGGGAATGGCCGCGGCGGCCGTCGTGTTCCAGCGGCTCGCCGTCGGCTCGAGGATCGCCGTGCCGACCGACCCGTACCACGGCGTGGCAGGCATCGTCGCCGAGGGCGAGCGTCAGGGCCGATGGTCGGTCCGGCGTCTCGATCAGGCGGACACCGCGGCGTGGGTCGACGCCGTCGCCGACTGCGACCTGGTGTGGCTGGAGTCGCCCGAGAACCCCCTGATCACCATCGCCGACCTGCCGGCGATCTGCTCGACGCCGCGGCCCGACAGCACGATCGTCGCTGTCGACAGCACGTTCGCCACGCCGCTCATCCAGCAGCCGTTGGCGCTCGGTGCCGACGTCGTGATGCACTCGGCGACGAAGTTCATCGGTGGGCACTCCGACCTGCTCGCCGGTGTGCTCGCCGTGCGTCGCGACGACCTCCACGACGAGTTCCACGAGCGGCGCCTGCTCCACGGCGCCAGCATCGGTGCGATGGAGGCGTTCCTGACGATCCGTGGAGCGCGGACGCTCGGCTTGCGGCTCGAGCGGGCGCAGGCGAACGCGATGGAACTCGCATCTCGCCTCGAAGCTCATCGCGAGGTGGCCAGGGTGCGATACCCCGGGTTGGCGAGCCATCCGACGCACGAGGTCGCCGCCCGGTTCATGGCCGGGTTCGGCGCCATGCTCTCGTTCGAGACGACCGGTACGGGCGAACGTGCCACCGACGTGTGCGAGCGGGTGGAACTGGTCAACCATGCCACCAGCCTCGGTGGCGTCGAGTCGACGATGGAGCGCCGCGCGGCCATTCCGGGCCAGGAACGTATCCCCCCGACGCTGATCCGCTTCAGCGTGGGCTGCGAGGACGTCGAGGATCTCTGGGCCGACCTCGATCAGGCCCTCAGCAGCACCGCCCGGGCGGGCGGATGACCGAGCGCCGGCGCGGCGGGAACCAACGGATCCCGCGCCCTGACGTCTGGACCGAGCACGACGAGGCGCCGTGGCCCCACGGCACCCGCTGGACCGTCGACGAGCTGGTCGGCCACGTGCCCCGGCATGCGGCACCGCTGTTGCCGTCGTTCCCCGACGCCCGTGTCTCGGCGGTGCTGATCGCCCTGGTCGACGGCAGCGACGGGCCCGAGGTGTTGCTCACCCGTCGCTCGATGCATCTGCGCAACCATCGTGGTGAGATCAGCTTCCCGGGCGGACGGCTCGACCCCGGCGAGACGCCGGTCGAGACCGCGCTGCGAGAGGCGCACGAAGAGGTCGGTCTCGACCCCGATCTCCCCACCGTGGTCGGCGAACTCGAGCACCTGAACACGATCGTCAGCCGCAGCTACATCGTGCCGGTCGTGTCGGTGCTCGACCGGCGGCCCGACGTGGCTCCACACACCGGTGAGGTCGATCGCGTGTTGTGGACGCCACTGGCGGAACTCACACGACCTGGCACCTACCGAGTCGAGCGCTGGGGCAGCCCGCCGATGGATCGCCCGCTGCACTTCTTCGAACTCGACGACGAGACGGTCTGGGGTGCGACCGCACACATGCTGGTCGATCTGCTCACCCGTGCGACCGCCTGGCGCCCATAGGCCCGCCGGTGCAGCTCAGGTGCTCCAGCCGCCGCTGAAGCTGAAGAACTGGCCGGTCTGGAACCGGTTCGTCCCGTCGAGGAGCACGGTGGTGAAGGAGGCCAGTTCGTCCATCGTGCCGAGCTTCCTCATCGGTACCTGTGCCTCGATCGCGGCTCGTCGCTCGGGATCGGTGTCGGCACGTGAGGCCTTCAGGAAGCCGGGGAAGTCCATGTAGTTCGTGCCGACTGCGTTGACCTGGACGCCGGCGCGGGCGTGTTCGAGCCCGACGGCGCGCACGAGCCCGTTCGCTCCGGCCCGGGTGCCGCCGTAGATCGAGGTGATCGGATCCGGCCGGGCGCCGGTCGCCGACGTGAACACGACGACCTGGCCTTGCTCGGCCTCGACCATCGGCACCAGGACGGCCTGCAGGCCGTGGAACACCATGTCGAGATTCATGCGCTTGACGCGTTCCCACTGGTCGGTGGTCATGTCGAGAAATTTGCCGACGATGATCTGGCCCGTCACCAGGCACGCCGAATCCAGCCGCCCGAACCGGTCGAGGGCCGCAGTGACGAGCGCTCGGTTGCCCTCGGCGGTGGCCAGGTCGACGTCGGTCACGGTCTCGACCTCGGCGCCCAGCGCTCGGAGTTCGGGCACCTGACGATCGAACGGCACCTCGACGCCGACCATCGACTCGTCTCCGTCGGCTCCCTGCAGCACGAGGTCGTACCCCTTGGCGGCGAGCGAACGAGCGAGCGCCGGCCCGACGTAGCCGCTGGCCATGGTGATGAGGGCGACAGGGCGCTGATCGGTCATGGCTGCATCCTGCCAACTTCGGCCGCCGCCAACGAACTCGTGAACTCGTACGGGAACAGTTCCCGAACGGGTTCACGAGAATGGTCAGGCGAGGTCGGAGAGCAGCTGCCAGGCCGCCTCCACGTGTCGGAGCTCGGTCGACCGGGCGCCGATCGAGATCCGTAGCACCGATCGGCCGTCGAGGACGGTGCGGGTGAACAGTGCGTCGCCGGTGGCGTTGGCGGCGTCGATCAGGGCATCGGTCGAGCGGCTCGCTGCGTCGATGTCGTCGCCGCGCAGCGCGATGCACAGCAGGTTGAGCGGATGTGGGGCGACGATCTCGAACCGGTCGTCGGCGGCGACCCACCCGGCGAGTTCCTGGGTGAGTGCGACGTGGCGGCGGATCATGTCCTGGAACGACGCCACGCCGTCGCAGCGGATGGCGAACCAGAGCTTCAACGCCCGGAAGCGACGCCCGAGCGGGATCTGCCAGTCGCGGTAGTCGATGACCGCGCCCGCTTCTGCGGCGGCCGAGCGAAGGTACTCGGGCAGGATGCTCAGTGCGCCGAGCAGCGACGAGCGATCCGTGGTCCAGTACAGATCACAGTCGAAGTTGATCCCCATCCACTTGTGGGGGTTGGTGCAGTACGAGTCGGCGAACTCGATGCCCTGATCGACCCAGCGGAACTCGGGGCAGAGTGCGGCGATGCCCGACATCGCTGCGTCGACGTGGAGCCAGACCCCCTCACGGGCGCAGATCTCACCGATCTGCGCAGTGGGATCGAACGCCATCGACGACGTGGTGCCGTGAGTCGAGCACACGAAGAAGGGCACCAGGCCGGCGGATCGATCGGTGGCGATCATCTCGGCCAGCGCGTCGGCTCGCATCGCGAACGACTCGTCGTGGGGCACCGTGCGGATCCGATCGGTGCCGACGCCGGCGATCCGCAGGCCCTTCTCGATGCTCGAGTGGGCCTGGGACGTGGCGTAGGCGACCAGGCGGGTCGTGTCGCCGTCGTGGTTCACGTCGCCGGCGGTGGCCCGCCAGCGGGCCGACAGGATCGCGACGAGCGTGGCCTCGCTCGCGGTCCCCTGGATGACACCGCCGCCGGTCTCGCTCGTCGACCGGAACGCGGCAGGCAGGCCGAGCAGCTCCTGCATCCAGTCGAGCATCAGCGTCTCGACCTCGGTGCACGCCGGTGAGGTCACCCAGCTCATGCCCTGCACGCCGAGGCCGGCCGACAGCAGCTCGCCGAGGATCGACGGGAACGACGTGTTCGACGGGAAGTAGGCGAAGAAGCCGGGGTGCTGCCAGTGGGTGAGCCCCGGCACGATCACCCGCTCGACGTCGGCCATCACCGACTCGAACGGTTCGGGTTCCGTCGGTGGGTGCTCGGGGAGCTGCGAGCGCACGTCGCCGGGGCCGACGGCCGACCCGACCGGGCGTTGCTCGACCGAACCGACGTAGTCGGCGATCCAGTCGATCAGGTCGTGGCCGTGTGTGCGGAACTCGTCGGGCGTCACGTGGTGGAGACTACGGGTGTCCCGACCCGCAAGCGGATCGGATGCGGCAAGCCCAGGTCATGGCTGCCGGAGCCGGGATCGATCGAGGGACGACCCCGGCCGGTCGGCCGCCTCCCGCAACGGCATGCCGGGCGTGTCGACGTACATCGCAGTCAGCGCCGGACCGGGCTTGCCGTCCGGCACGAAGCATTGGTCGGCGAGATCGACGGCACACATCGTCAACTGCCAGCGCGTCAGTCGGCGATGGTGGCGGCAGTGTCCTTCTGGCCGCGGCGGACACCCCACGCGATACGGCCGAACACGAACAGCAGGCCCGCGATCATGACGATCGCCACGGCGTTCTGGTGCCATCCACCGCGCGACTCGCTACCGCAGCCCGGCCGTTCCAGCGTTCCGACGCAGTCGGACAGGTCCCGGCTCTCGGGCAGGAAGGGGTTGGCCTCGTCGATGACGACGTCGTCGTCCGGGATCGTCGTCGCCGCTGCGGACTGGTCGGACGGTGGCACGCCGGCGTGCACCGGCTGGGCGGCGATCGGACCGGCGACGAACGCCAGTGCGAACAGGATGCGGACGAACCACTGGCCTGATCTACGATTCACACCCTTGAGTCAACCGCAGCATCACGATCGCCCCACCGACCGCGCCACCGTTCTGGTCGTCGACTTCGGCGCCCAGTACGCCCAGTTGATCGCCCGCCGGGTGCGTGAGCTGAAGGTGTACTCCGAGATCGTCCCGCACCGCGTCACCGCAGCGGAGGTCGCCGAGCGCAAGCCGGCGGCGATCATCCTGTCGGGCGGGCCGAAGAGCGTGCACGTCGAGGGCGCCCCGTCGCTCGATGCCGACATCTACGACCTCGGTGTACCGGTCCTCGGCATCTGTTACGGCGCTCAGCTGATCGGCCGGCAACTCGGCGGCGTCGTCGGCCGCGGCATGCAGGGCGAATACGGCCGCGCCCGCATGACGAGAACCGGTACCTCACTGCTGTTGCCCGACGACGCACCGGCCGAGCACGACGTCTGGATGAGCCACTTCGACGGGATCACCGAGGCGCCCGAGGGCTTCACCGTGACCGCGACCACGCCGGGGGCGCCGGTGGCGGTCCTCGAGAACGACGATCGCCGGATCTACGGCGTGCAGTTCCATCCCGAGGTCGTGCACTCGCCCCACGGGATGGCCGTGCTGGCGAGGTTCCTCCACGAACGTGCCGGGATCGCCGCCGACTGGGAGATGTCGTCGGTGATCGACGAGCAGGTCGAGCTGATTCGCGAACGGGTCGGCCCCGACAGGGTCATCTGCGGGCTCTCGGGCGGTGTCGATTCGTCGGTCGCCGCCGCACTGGTGCACAAGGCGATCGGCCACCAACTGACGTGCATCTACGTCGACACCGGACTGATGCGCAAGGGTGAGAGTCATCAGGTCGTCGAGACGTTCCGCCGCAACCTCGGCATCGAACTGATCCACGTCGACGCAGGTTGGCGATTCTTCGATGCGCTCCAAGGTGTCACCGAGCCGGAAGCGAAACGCAAGGCGATCGGCGAGCAGTTCATCCGGGTGTTCGAGGAGAACACGGGTGGTCTCACCGACGCCAAGTGGCTGGTCCAGGGCACGCTCTATCCCGACCTGATCGAGAGTGGCGGCACCGACGGCACCGCCTCGGTGATCAAGAGTCATCACAACGTGGGTGGCCTGCCCGAGGACATGAGCCTCGAGCTGATCGAGCCGCTGCGCGAGTTGTTCAAGGACGAGGTGCGCAAGCTCGGCACCGAGCTCGGCCTGCCCGACGAGATGGTCTGGCGCCAACCCTTTCCCGGTCCGGGCCTCGGCGTGCGGATCATCGGCGAGGTCACTCCCGAGCGGGTGGCGCTGCTGCAGGAGGCCGACGCGATCGTGCGCGAGGAGCTGCGACTCGCCGGCCTCGAACGTGAGATCTGGCAGTCGTTCGCGGTGCTCGCCGACATCAGGTCGGTCGGGGTGATGGGCGACGAGCGGACCTACGGTCACCCGATCATCATCCGCGCCGTGACCAGCGACGATGCGATGACGGCCGACTGGGCGCGCATCCCGTACGACGTGCTCGAGACGATGTCGCAGCGCATCATCAACGAGGTGCCGGGCATCAACCGGGTGGCGTACGACATCACGTCGAAACCGCCGGGCACGATCGAGTGGGAATGACGCTGTGACGACCGGCACGCCGACAATTGTCAGGCGTTCGCAACACGTTCGTCACATTCGCTAGGCTCAGCCCTCGACCTATGCGGCACCCCCTCAAGCAACTCCTGCGCAGTCTTCCCGTCGCGCTCGCCGTCACGTTCGCGGTCCCGGTCGCGTTGCCGACGGTCGCCAACGCACAGAGCGTCGACCAGCAGCGTCAGAAGGTCGAGGACATCGTCGACCAACTCGAGCGCCTCGAAGAACGGGCCCGCCAGCTCGGCGAGGACTACGTCGCTGCGATCGACACCAAGAGCCAGCTCGACGTCGAGATCTCCGACGCCGAAGCGCGCGTCGCCGAGAAGGAAGGCGAGCTGAGCCAGCTACGCGCCAGTCTCAGCGACATGGCGCTGCGTTCGTTCGTCGGTGGAGGGTCGGTACCGCTCGGTCCGTTGTTCGAGGACTCCGAGAACCTCAACGATGCCGTCAAGCGTGACGAGCTCGCCCGAGTCGCCTTGAGCGCCGGCGACATCACCACCGACGAGCTCGATGCCTTCGTCGCCGAGATCAACGACGAGAAGAAGGACCTCGATCGCAAGCGGGAGCAGGCGGGCGAACTCGCCGACTCGCTGACCGACGCCCAGGCCGAGACCGAACGTCTCACGCAGGAGTACACCCAGGCGCGCGCCGACGCCGAAGCCAAGCTCGGCGAGCTGATCGCGCAGGAGGAGCAGCGACGCGCCGAAGCGTCGGCTCGACGCGTGCGCGAACAGGCCGCAGCGGCTGCCGCCGCCCGCCCGTCGTCGGCCAGCAGGACCGCTGCGGGGAACTCGAACTCTGGGGGAACGTCGACGTCCGGTGGTGGCTCCGGTTCGGCCGGCTCCTCCACCTCGAGCGGCAGCGGGGCCGGCGGATCGTCGGGCGCCGGCGGCGGCGCAGCAACGCCCGCTCCAGCGGTGTCCTCGCGTGCCAGCATCGCCGTCCAGGCAGCGCTCGCCCAGCAAGGCGTGCCGTATCGGTATGCGACATCGATCCCCGGAGTCGGCTTCGACTGTTCGGGTCTGACCGGCTACGCGTGGGCGCAGGCGGGCGTGGGGCTGCCGCACCAGTCGCGTCTGCAGTACGCCGCGACGCCTCGGGTGCCCATCAGCGAAGCGCAGGCCGGCGACCTGCTGTTCTTCTACAGCCCGATCAGCCACGTGAGCATCTACCTCGGCAACGGCACGCAGGTCCATGCACCGAACACCGGCTCGACGGTCAACGTCAGCTCGGTGAACTGGGGCAAGGTCGTCGGCGTCGGCCGTCCGGGCTGACCATCCGCCCGAGCGAGCCAGGCACGTCTGCAACGGCGACGTGCGGCTACGGTCGACCACCGTGCAGGAACCGATTCACGGCATCGACGTCGCTCGAGTGACCAGGTGGCTCGTCGACAACATCGACGGAGCGACGGCGCCCTTCCAGTTCGATGCGATCGTCGGAGGTCGCTCCAACCTGACGTTCACCGTCACCGGCGCCGACGGGACGAAGTACGTGCTGCGCCGGCCGCCGACCGGAGCCGTTCTCGCCACAGCGCACGACATGGCGCGCGAACACAAGATCATCTCCGCGGTCGGGCTGACCTCGGTGCCGGTCCCGCCGGCGCTGGGCCTGTGTACCGACGACGACGTGAACGGGGCGCCGTTCTACGTGATGGGGTTCGTCGACGGAGTCGTGCTCGACAGCGCCGCCAAGGGTGCGCTGCTCAGCCCAGAACACCGTCGTACCGCCGGCTTCGACCTGATCGACGTGCTCGCCGACCTGCACGCCGTCGACGTCGATGCGGTCGGCCTCGGCGATCTCGCCAAGCGCGAGGGGTACGTCGAGCGCCAGGTCAAACGCTGGAGCACGCAGTGGGAGCGCTCGAAGACCCGGGAACTGCCCGCCGTCGAGGAGGTGGCGCGGCGGCTCGCCGTGCGATTCCCCGAACAGCAGGGCGTCTCGATCGCCCACGGCGACTACCGGTTCGGCAACGTGCTCACCGATGTGTCGCGCGGGCGCATCAATGCCGTGCTCGACTGGGAGCTGTGCACGCTGGGCGATCCGCTCGCCGACGTCGGGTACGTGGGTGTGTACTGGGCCGATCCCGGCACCGTGCAGAGCCGGCCCAACGACCCGACCGGCATCGCAGGGTTCCCTGCCTACGCCGACCTGCTCGAGCGCTACGCCGAGCGCACCGGTCGTGACCTGTCCGAGATCGACTACTACATCGCCTTCGGTTCGTTCCGCCTCGCGGTGATCTCCGAGGGCGTCTATGCCCGGTACCTGCACGGCGCGATGGGCGACCAGAGCATCAGCGCCGAGCAACTCGATGCGTTCAAGGTGGGCACCGAGATCCTCGCCGAGTCGGCGCTCGATGCGATGCGGCGCCTCTGAGCCACGCCGGATCTGGCAAGATCGGGCCATGACCGACGTCCTCGCCGGATGGGAACTCGGCGAGTTCTCCGCGGCCGGCATCACCCATCGGACCTATCGCCGCGGCGAGGGTCCCGCCGTGATCGTGATCCACGAGATCCCCGGTATCACGCCCCTGGTCACCCGGTTCGCGAACGAGGTCGTCGAGCGCGGCTTCACCGTCGTGATGCCGTCGCTGGTCGGCACGCCCGGCAAGGAGCCGTCGACCCCGTACGCGATGCAACAGATGGTCAAGGTGTGCGTCGCTCGAGAATTCACTGCATTCGCTCTCCAGCAGACATCTCCGGTGATCGCCTGGCTCCGGGCGCTCGCCCGCAACGTGCACCAGGAGGTCGGCGGGCCCGGGGTGGGTGCCGTCGGGATGTGCTTCTCGGGCGGCTTCGCCCTCGGGATGATGGTCGACGACATCATGCTGGCCCCCGTGCTGTCGCAGCCGTCGATGCCCTTCGCCGTCGGCAAGTCCCGCGCGGGCGACCTGAACCTGTCGCCCGACGATGCCGCCGCGATCGCCGAGCGGGCGGCGGCAGGCTGTCAGGTGCTGGGACTGCGGTTCACCGGCGACAAGCTGGTCGGAGACCGGTTCTCGTCGTTGCGTGAACTGCTCGGCGACGCATTCATCGCCGTCGAGCTGCCGAGCAACAAGGCCAGCGACCACTCCGTGTTGACCGAACAACGCGACGACGACAGCGTGACCCGCGTGATCGACTTCTTCGCCGAGAAGCTGCTCGCGTGACGATGGAGGACGACCCCGCCGCGATGCACCGCTCGTTGGCGATCGCCGCAAACAACTCGGTGTGGGAAGTGCTCGGTGACGACGCACCTGACGTGACCGAGCTGCTCAGCCGGGCCTACGCCGCCTCGTACCACTGGGCGCGGGCGGCAGGGCGTGGGCCCGAGAACGCTGCGCGCGCCTCGTGGCTGCTCTCGCGATGCCATGTGCTGCTCGGACACGGCGAGTTGGCGCTGCATCATGCCGACGAGTGCGCAGCCGTCGTGGCCGATGCCGGTCTCCGCGACTTCGACCTCGGCTACGCACACGAGGCGCGTGCCCGCGCGCTCGCACTGCTCGGCCGACACGACGAGGCACAAGCAGAGCTGTCAGCAGCGCGGTCGGTCGACGTCGCCGACGAGGACGACCGCACGATCTTCGAGGCCGACCTCGATTCGCCACCCTGGTTCGGCCTCTCCTGAGGTCTGCGCGAGGCGCGAGGTCAGAGCGCTGCCTCGGCGTGTTCCTTGGCGGCTCGATAGTCGGCCTTGCCGTTCGGAGCGCGCGGCACGTGGTCGACGAAGATCACCGACTTCGGTGCCTTGTAGCCCGCGAGGTCGTTCTTGACCGATGCGATGATGCCGGCCGAATCGACCGAGGCGCCGTCTTCGAGCGACACGACGGCGGTGACCGCCTGGCCGAACTTCTCGTTCTCGATGCCGACCACGAGGCAGTCGCGCACTCCGCCGACCCGCTTCACCGCTTCCTCGACCTCCTCGGGGAAGACCTTCTCGCCGCCGGTGTTGATCACCTGGCTCCCGCGCCCGAGCAGCATCAGTGAGCCGTCTGCGGCCACCTTCGCGAAGTCCCCGGGGAACGAGTACCGGACACCGTTGATCACCCGGAACGTCCGCGCGGACTTCTCCTCGTCCTTGTAGTAGCCGATCGGCACGTTGCCGCCCGCAGCGACCATGCCGACCTCGTCGGAGCCCGGCTCGACCTCGCGGTCGTCGTCGGTGAAGACCTTGGTCTCGGGTGTCTTCGTGAATTTGGCGGTCTCGGTCGGCACGCCCTTCATCGTGATCTGCGTGCCCATCGACCCCTCGGACGAGCCGATCGCATCGACGAGCACCGCCTGCTCGATCCGGTCGAGGATCTGTTGTTTGACCTCCGACGTCCACATGACGCCCGAGGAGATCAACATGCCGATCGACGACGTGTCGTAGCGTTCTCCGTTGGGTTTGCCCTCGTCGAGCGCCCGGATGATGGGCTTGGCGAAGCTGTCGCCGACGATCGTCAGCGCCGTGACTCGATGTCGCTCGACCGTGCTGAGCAGTTCGTGTGGATCGAGGCTGCGGCTCTGGAGCGTCACGACGTGACCGCCGGCCAGGTGGGGGATGAACCAGCCGAGCCAGCAGCCGGTTCCGTGCATCAGCGGTGCGGCAGGGATCGACACGAGCGTGCTGCCGTTCTCGGAGGCGCCGGCGATCATCGAGCCGATCTCGTCGGCGTCGCTCGGTGCTGCGAGGCCGAGCATCGGCAGACCGAGCATCACGAAGCCCCTGGTCATGCCGCCCATGTCGTACATCACACCCTTGGGCATGCCGGTCGTCCCGCCCGTGTAGAGCATGTAGAGGTCGTCCTCGGAGCGTTCGATCCGCTCCATCGGTTCGTTGGCGGAGATCACGTCGTCGTAGGCGACGGCGCCCGGCACCCGGCCGGCATCGCCGTCGTCGACCTCGATCAGCAGCTTCAGCTCGGGCAGGCGACCGGCGACGCGGGCCACACGTTCGCCGAGCGACGAGTGGAAGATGATCGCCTCGGAGTCGGAGTTGTCGAGGAGGTACCAGAGCTCGTCGTCGAGGTACCGGTAGTTGACGTTGATCGGCACGCCGCGCATCTTGAACACGCCGAACTGGGACTCCATGAACTCGTTCGAGTTGTACATGAACAGCGAGACCTTGGCGCCTGCCGACAGACCCGCAGCGGTGAGGGCGCCGGCGATGCGTGCGGCACGGTCGTCGTAGTCGCGCCACGAGCGTGTGGTCGACCCGTGGGTGACGGCGGGGAGCTCCGGGATCGCGTCGGCGATCGATTCCCAGACGGTGGCGAAGTGCATCTCCATGGCGGTCACAGTAGCGACACGGCTGTGCCAGAAGTCATGCGTGCGTAGAGGTGTTCCACCCGGTCGCGCTCGGCGGGAGTGACGTTCGCGTCCGCGAGCCGGAATCGGCAGGCATCGGCGACGCCCGCGGCGACGAGGTCGCTGCCGCGCGCTCGTCGGAACGCTCCGACGAGCAGCCGTTGTCCGATCCGGTCGGTCATCGCTCGCGCCTCGAACGTCGACATCAGCACGTACGACAGGGCCGAGTCGAAGCTGGCCGGGCCGCGACCGGCGTTCGTGAAGTCGATCACGACCGGGCCGCTCGCACCGAGGATGACGTTCATCGGGTGCAGGTCTCCGTGGACGATGCCGTCGCCACCGGGCGCCGCCTGCGCGGCCGCCAGCCAGTCGGGTGCAGTCACGTCGTTGATCGAACGTTGCAGGTCCGCCAGCGTGCGGGCATGTCGGCGGAGCCTCCACGGCCGCCGCTGCAGATCCTCGAGCATCGTCGGGCCACCCACGTGATCCATCACGAGTTCACGACCGTCCGCCCGGTGTACCGCCGGCACCGGCACCCCCGACGTGGCGAGCCACCGCATCAGCCGCCCTTCCGGTGCGGTGTCGTGTTCGCTGCGGTAGCGCCGCAACACGGTCCCGTCGCCGAGATCGAACACGTCGGCGGCCCGGCCCGAGGCGATCAGCCGGCCCGGTGGTCGCTCGGCCACACCGTCATCGGCACTCAACGCGGTCCGCCGTCGACGTCGATCACAGCGCCGGTGGTGTACGACGATGCATCGCTGGCGAGGTACAGCGCCGTCCCGATGATCTCGTGCGGCTGGCCGCCGCGCCCGAGTGCGAAGCCCGCTCGCGCCGAACGCTCGAACGCCTCCAGATCCCACGCTTTGGAGATGTCGGTGAGGAACGGTCCCGGCGCGATGCAGTTGACGCGCACCGTCGGTCCCAGCGTGCGGGCGAGGCCGTAGGTCAGGTTGTTGACGCCCGCTTTGGCGGCACCGTAGACGAGCTCGTTCGGGCTCGGACGGTGTGACGCGATCGATGACACGAAGATGATCGAACCGCCGCCGCTGCCACCGTGATCGGGTCCGGCCATCCGGGTACCGATCAGCGCCGACAGCCGGAACGGGCCCTTCAGGTTGACGTCCATCACCTTGTCGTAGAGCTCCTCGGAGATTGCGTCGACGCTCGGGTACAGCGGCGACATCCCGGCGTTGTTCACGAGCACGTCGCATCGGCCCAACTGGTCGTAGACCGTCTCGCACAGCCGATCGGCGTCGTCCCAGCGGCCGGCGTGGTACGCGACGGCGAGCCCGCGCCGGCCGAGCGCACGGACGTCAGCGGCGAGCGCCTCGCAGGCGTCGATCTTGCGGCTCGCGATCACGACGTCGGCGCCGCGCTCGGCAAATGCGAGCACCATCTCCCGGCCGAGTCCACGCGAACCGCCGGTCACCACCGCCACGCGGCCGCTCAGGTCGAACAGGTCACTTCCCATGGCCTGCGAGTGTTGCAGGAGCGACCGCACGGAGTTACACCCGGGGTCTGACCCCTGGTGTAACGGTCAGATGGCGAGGGCGGCCCGGCGGGCTTCCAGTACGGCTTCGTGGATCGTGCGCGGTGCGACGGCGTCGCCGATCTGCACGGCACCGTCGATGGGATCGGTGGGCAGTCGGAACCCGCAGTCGACGACCCCCGAGCACGAGACGATGCGGCGCTCGCCGGAGTAACGATCCTCGAGCTCGACCTCGCCCGCACGGACGGCACGCAGCAGCGTCCGCCGCTCGACGGTGACACCCGCCTGCGCGAGCCGGGTGTTGGCCGGGGCCAGGTCGCCGGTCCTCGAGAGTTCGTTGCCGGCGATGTTGTCCTGCGTGACGAGTATCGCCCGCGAACCGAGCTCCTCCGCGAGCGCGACCGCGATCGGCCCGCCGATGGGATCGAGCACGACAATCGTGCCGTCGTCGGGGAGTCCGACGGTACCGCTGCGCACGGCGGCGACGTCGAGGACGCTGGCGTCGTCGGACACGTCGTACGGGTGGGGGCCGGGCACCGAGCCGGTGGCCTGGATCACCACCGTGTGGTCGTCGACCTGCCACGAGCTGGTGTCGAGGAGGATGTCGGTGCCGAGGTGCTCGTGTTCTCCACGCCACCAGTCGACCAGTGCGCCGTTGGGGCCGGCGACGGCGGCGAGCCCGCCGATGCGTTCGCTGCGTTCGATCAACGTGACACGGTGACCTCGGATCGCTGCGACCCGGGCGGCCTCGAGTCCGGCGGGCCCGGCACCGACGACGATGACGTCGCGGGGGTGTGGTGCCGCGACGTACCAGTCGGGATCCTCGGTCTCGCGACCGCTGGTCGGTTCGGCGATGCAGGTGACGATGGGGTTGCGGGCGTCGCGGACCTGGCACGTCTGGTTGCAGCGCGTGCACGGTCGGATGCGGTCGCCCCGGCCGGCAGCCAGCTGGGCGACGAGATCGGGATCGGCGATCTGTGCCCGCGTCATCTCGACGGCGTCGCACGCCGCCTCGTCGTCGTAGCCGCCGACTGCCCACTCCGCCTGGCCGGTGTCGACGACCGATCCCTGCAGGATCACCGGCACGGCGGTGCGTTCCTGGATGGCCGCGCGCACGGAGCGGCACACGTCGACGTTGAACCCCGTGGGCTCGTGGAAGTCCGGTCGCGTCTTCTCGACGGTGTAGATCGAGCCGCGCGTGACGACGACGTAGTCGAGCCCTGTGGCGACCAGGTCGCGGGCGATGTCCGGAGCCATCTCGGGCGTGATGCCCGCCCACGGCGCGAGTTCGTCGCACGACAGTCGCAGTCCGACGACCAGGTCACCCGCCGCGCCACGTGCCGCTTCGATCGCCTGGCGGGCGAACAGCAGCCGGTCGTGTCCCCACGGATCGTCGCGCTGGTTGGTGAGGCCCGACAGGAACTGGCGGACCAGGCTGTGCTGGCCGGCGTTGATCTCGACGCCGTCGACGTCGGCGTCGACGGCGAGCTTGGTCGCCTGGGCGAATCCGTCGACGACCGCTGCGACGTCGTCGGGTTCCATCCACTTCGGCACCTCGCGCGAGTTCACTTCGGGCACGCGCGAGGGCGCCCACAGGGGCCGTTGGGAGTACGCCGACGAGCCCTGCCCGCCGGCATGGTCCAGCGACGCGACGACCAGCGTGCCGTGCGGTCGGCACGCGCCGACGATGGCCGCCCATCCCTCGCCGCATCGTTCGGCGAGCAGCGAGCGCTCGTACGGCCAGTCGGACGGATGGACGGAGGCGCCCTCCACGACGATCGTCCCGCAGCCGCCGCTGGCCCGACGCTCGTAGTAGGCGACCAACCGTTCGGGGATCGACCGGTCGTCGGCGCCGAGGTTCGTGACGTGGGGCCCGAACATGACCCGGTTGGGGGCGGTGCGCGAACCGAAGGTGATGGGCGTCAGCAACTGCATGCGATGTCCATTCTGCTGGACGCGCTCAGCTCTTGCTGAGCGAGTGTTCCTCCCGCCGGATCAACCGCACGATGTTGCCCGTGTGCTTGACGAGGATCAGTGCGCACACGCCGGCCACAGCCAGGAACTCCCAGGCCGGTTTCTCCTGCACGATCAACCCGACGGGCACCAGAGCGACTGCGATCACCGAACCGAGCGCCGCCTTGCCGGTCAACTTCGAGACCAACCACCACAGCCCGACGGCGAGCGGGGCGAGGATCGGCTGCACGATCAGCAGCACCCCCGATCCTGTCGCGACTCCTTTGCCGCCCTTGAAGTGGCGGAACACCGGGAACATGTGTCCGACGATCGCAGCGGCTCCGCACCAATAGGCCGCCGGGCGTCCTTCGATGGCGAGCCCGAGGCCCGCAGCGAGCGCACCCTTGCCGGCGTCGAGCGCGTAGACCCAGACGCCCTTGCGCCAGCCGAGCGCGCGGGTGACGTTCGACGCCCCGGGGTTGCCGGACCCGAACGTGGCGATGTCGATGCCGTTCGCCCGCGCGATCAGGATCGCGGACGGGAACGTGCCGAGGAGGTAGGCGATCGGCACGAGCAGCAGCACGAATCAGGATCCTGGCACGAACCGTGCGGAAAACCGGCGACCTGCGGCCGACGCGCCGATGAGCGAACGAACGCTATTCGGGCGGTTCGCTCATCGACCGACGAAATGCGACGCGGACCGGCTTGGAATGGTCCATCATCGGCTGCGGGCGGTCGCCGGCCGATGCAGCGAGCATCGCCGCCTCGCCGTAGCCGCCGACGCACTCGGGATCGGGGCCGTCCAACGGGATCCCGACGAAGAACTTGGCCGCCATGCAACCTCCCTGGCAGGCGTCGTAGCTGCCGCACGACGAACACGCGCCCGCCGACTGTGGCTCGCGCAGTTCGGTGAAGAGGTCACTGTGCTTCCAGACCTCGGCGAAGCCACCGGCGTCACGCACCGAGCCGGCCTTGAACTCGTCGTGGATGACGAACGGGCATGCGTACACGTCACCGATCGGATCGATCAGGCACACGACGCGCCCCGCCCCGCACATGTTGAGGCCCGGCAGCGGCTCCTCACCCAGCGCGTTGAGGTGGAAGAACGAATCGCCGGTGAGCACGTTGTCGCCGTGTGCGAGCAGCCACTCGTAGATCTGACGCTGTTGCGCGTTGGTCGGATGGAGGTCGTGCCACGAGTCGGCGCCGCGTCCCGAGGGGCGCAGTCGGGTGATGCGCAGCTGCGCCCCGAAGGAGTCGGCGAGCGCCTTGAACTCGTCGAGCTGGTCGACGTTGTGGCGCGTGACGACGACGGAGATCTTGAACTCGCCGAATCCGGCGTCACGGAGGTGCTGCATCGCCCGGATCGCCGTGGCATACGAGCCGTCGCCGCGCACGGCGTCGTTGGTGACGGCGTCGGTGCCGTCGAGGCTGATCTGGATGTCGAGATACTCCATCGCGGCGAGGCGCCGGGCCTTGTCGGCGTCGATGAATGCGCCGTTGGTGGAGAATTTGACGCCGATCCCGCGGCCGATCGAGTACTCCAGTAGCTCGAAGAAGTCGCGGCGGATCATCGGCTCGCCGCCACCGATGTTGATGTAGAACACCTGGAGGTCGTGGAGTTCGTCGAGCACCGCCTTGGCTTCTGCGGTGGTCAGCTCACGGGGGTCGCGCCGACCCGACGACGACAGGCAGTGCACGCACTCGAGGTTGCAGGCGTAGGTGAGTTCCCAGGTGAGACAGATCGGGGCGTCGAGCCCCGACTTCAGTTGTTCAACGAGGTGCGTCTTGGTGGCGCTCATGGAGCATCTCCGATTCGATCAGTGCGGCCAGCGCTCGCTCGAACGATGGCCAGCGCGCCGGATGGATCTCGCACGCGCGCAGCGTGTCGGACAACGTGTCGTGGTCGGCGAGCGCCCGGACCACGCGAACGACGTCGGGGTGTTTGAGGAAGATCAGCTTGCGGTTGCCGTAGTGGTAGGCGAGCGCACCGAACGGTTCGGGCCGCAGCGCCACCTGCGGATGCAGCGCGAGTCGCCGGTCGAGCACCGGAACGGCCGGCGTGGCTGTCGTCGTCGTGGCGGTCACGTCGAGAGATCGTCCCGTCGCCGGCGTGCGAGCGTCAGTAGACGCCGCACATCCCGTCGATCGAGATCTCTTCGACGAGGAGTTCGTCGGCGAGGAGTTCCGAGGTGTCGTGCTTGTCGTCGACCGTGTTCGTAGCGACCGTGTCGGTCGCGATCGTTTCGGTTGCGATCGTTGCGGTGTCGTCCATCCGGCGAGGTTACCCAAGCGTTCCCTGCCGAGCCACGGCGGGCACCAGGTCGCCGACGAACTCGAACGACGCAACGGCGCCGATGACGATGACGGCGGGGGACCGGATGTCCGCCTCGGCGAGTCCTTCGAGGGTGCAGCGTTGCACCACCTGCGCGTCGGTCGTCGCCGACTCGACGGCTGCGACCGGTGTCGTCGGGTCGAGCCCTCCACCGATCAGCTCCGACGCGATCGCGCCGCGCTGGGACACCCCCATCAGCAGCACGATGGTGCCGCCGACGCGGGCGAGCGAACGCCAGTCGACGTCGGGCTCGCCGGTGCGCCGGTGGCCGGTCACGACGGTGAACGCAGCCGAGACCCCGCGATGGGTCACCGGGATGCCGGCGGCGGCCGGTGCGGCGACCGACGACGTGATGCCGGGGACCACCTCGAACGGCACACCGGCACACGCCAGCGCTTCGGCCTCCTCGCCGCCGCGTCCGAACACGAACGGGTCGCCACCTTTCAGCCGCACGACCCGCCGGCCCTGGCGGCCGAGTTCGACGAGCAGGGCGGAGATCATCTCCTGTGGCGTCGGGCGCCCGGGTCGTTTGCCGACGTCGATGCGCTCCGCCGAGTCGGGGATCAACGCCAGGACGCCTTCGCCGACGAGCGCATCGTGCACGACGACCTCCGCGGTCGACAGCAGTCGAGCCGCCTTGAGCGTGAGCAGCTCCGGATCGCCGGGCCCCGCCCCGACCAGTGCGACGCTCACGCCACCCCCCACCGCAGACCGGAAATGCGACCCGCCCGGGCGCCCCCATCACGTTTGTGTGCGGATTCGGGTGGTCCGCCCCACCGGGACTGCGGCGCAAACGGGAATGTCACGGGGTGGACCGGGTGCGGCGCGAGGCGGTGGGGGCGGGGAGGAGCGTCTGCAGGCGGTCCCAGTCCTGTTCGACGGCCCAGTCGCCGAAGCTCTGGCCGTCGCCGGTGCGGGTGTAGTCGTCGAGGAGCGGCCGGAGCAGATCGGGCACGTCGTCGAGCGGGACGTCGGGACGCAGGACCCGTGCGAGACGGTCGCCGGCGGGCGAACCGCCGACGAGGACGTCGTAGTTCTTCTTGGTGCGCCCGATGATGCCGAGCTCTGCGGCGTACGGCCGCGAGCAGCCGTTGGGACAGCCGGACATGTTCAGCCGGAGGGGAAGTCCGGTGTTGCCGGTGTCGGCCAGCACCTTCTCGAGGCGGTCGACGAGATCGGGCAGGACCCGCTCGGCTTCACCGAGTGCCTTGCTGCACGTCGGCAACGCCGGGCACGCGATCGCGAGGTTCCTCGTCGGACTCTGGTCGTCGGCCAGCCGCACGCCGTTGGCGCGCAGCACGTTCTCGACGGCCTCGCGATCGGTGACGCCGAGCAGCAGCAGATCCTGGCGCGGCGTGACGCGCAGCCCGCGTACCGTCGTGTCGGCCACCAGGCGCCGCAGCGCGAGCCGCAGGCCGCCGGCGACCTTCCCGGACGGCACCGGGAGACCGAGTGCGCCGGCGCCGGCGATGTCGTGCCAGCCGTGGTGGGCGTGCACCTCCCACGGCGGCAGGGCGACGGGCTCGGCCAACGTGAGCGACGTGCGCTCCTCGATCTGCTCGCGCAGCCAGTCGACACCGTGTGCCTCGAGGAGATACTTCAGGCGGGCCCGTGATCGGTCCTCGCGGTTGCCGTGGTCGCGTTGGATGGTGACGATCGCCTCGACGACGTCGACCAGGTCGGCCGGCGGCACCCAGGCGACCGGCTGGGCGAGAAGCGGATACGTGTCGTCGGGACGGCTGTGGCTCATTCCCATCCCGCCGCCGGCGAGCACGACGAAGCCGGTCAGTTGCCCCGTCGTTCCCTCCGAGAGCGTCGGCACGATGCCCACGTCGTTGGTGTAGATGTCGACGCAGTTGTCGCCCGGCCAGGCGAGTGCGATCTTGAACTTGCGCGGCAGGTAGGCAGCGCCGTAGATCGGCTCGACGTCGTCGATCGGCGCCTCGAACGTCGGACGCTCCGCCGACACCGCCCGCTCACCGTCGACCCAGAGTTCCCAGTAGCTCTCGGTCTGCGGGCGGAACCGGGCGACGATCTCCGCCACGAGTGGCGCCAGCACGGCGGTGCGCTCGGGGTGGGGCAGCGGGCACGCCATCACGTTGCGCACGACGTCGCCGCACGCGCCGAGGGTGGTCAACAGCGACGAATTGACGCCGCCGACCAGCTCTCGCAGGTCGCCCTTGTGCACCACGTGGTACTGCACGCCCTGGCGGGTGGTGAGCCGGAGCTTGTTGTCGGCGAGGCCCGCCACACGGTCGAGGGCCAGCCACTGGTCGTTCGTGATCACGCCACCGGGAACGGAGGCACGCACCATGCACGAGTAGTCGAGCGGCAGTTTGAGCTGGGTGCGTGCGCGCCGCACGTCGCGGTCGTCCTGCTGGTAGATGCCGTGGAACTTCAGCAGCAGTTCGGCGTCGTGGTCGAAGTCGTCGCGGTCGTTCGCGAGTTCGTCGCCGATCGTGCCGCCGAGGTAATTGCTCGCCAGCTTGATGGCTTCCGCGTCGGCGCTCACAGGTGCAACCCGCATTCGGTCTTGTCGCTGTCGGCCCATCGGCCGGCGCGCTGGTCGGCGCCATCGGTGACCGGTCGGGTGCAGGGCCAGCAGCCGATCGACGGATAGCCACGGTCGGCGAGTGGATGGTCGGGGATCCCGTACGCAGCGACGTAGGTGACGACGTGGGCATCGGTCCACCCGGCGAGTGGGTTGACCTTGACCACGCCGCGCAGCAGGTCGTCGTGGACGAAGCGCGCCGTACGGCGGGTGTCGGAGTCGCTGCGTCGCACGCCGCTGACCCATGCGGTCCGTCCGGCGAGCGCGCGGGCGAGCGGCTCCACCTTGCGCGCTGCACAGCACGCATCGGTGTCGGTCTGCCAGACGTTGATCGCCAGACCGGGCTCCGGCCGCACCACGCGGAGGTTCAGATCGAAACGCGACCGCAGGTCGTCGGCGAACCACTCGGTCTCGGCGAACAGATATCCGGTGTCGAGCAGCGTGATCTCGACGCCGGGGATCGCTTCGCTGGCCACGTGCGCGAGTACAGCGTCGCCGAAACTGGCGGTCACACACAGTCCGCCACCGAATCGCCGGTGGGCCCAACGCAGGACTCGGTGGGCGTCGACGACGGGATCGTCGGTCTCCTCGGGACGGTCGGTGAGGTCGGTCACGGGAAGCATTCAATCAATTCCGACCAAACAGATCAACTTTGTAGGGAATTACGTTCCTACACTCCTGGTCATGGCCCTCGAAGCTGCGGCGATCTTCGCGTATCCGGTGTTCCTCGACCTCCACGACGTGCCGGTGCTCGTCGTCGGCGGCGGTCGGATCGGGGCGCGCAAGGCCGGCGGTCTGTCCAGCGCCGGCGCTCGCGTCCGGCTCGTGGCGACCGCCGTCAGCGAGCACGTCGACGTCGCATCACTCGACGAGCTGCGGTCCCGACCGTTCCAGCCGGCCGATCTCGACGGCATCCGCCTCGTCGTGACGGCGACGGGCGACGAACACGTCGACGCGGAGATCTCGGCGCAGGCGAGGGCACAGGGCATCTGGACCAATGCGGCCGACCAGCCGGTCGACTGTGAGTTCATCCTGCCGGCGATCGCGCGGCGTGGACGGGTGACAGTGGCGGTCAGCACCGACGGCGCCAGTCCGGCCCTCGCGCGCGAGCTGCGCAACGTGATCGACGAATTCCTCACCGACGGGATCGGTGTGCTCGCCGAGACGCTCGCCGGTGAACGTGCGGCGGTGCGATCGAGCGGCGGGTCGACCGAGGACATCGACTGGACCGAACGGGTCCGTCGCGGCATCGCCGAGGCGGTCGCCGGCCGTAGTCTCTCGCCGTGATCTCTGCTCGTCGGATCCGGCGACCCCGCTGCGCGATCGCGCTCGCCGTCGCCGGCCTCCTCGCCGGGTGCACGGCGACGTCCGACGTCGAGGTCAAGCCCGCTCCGACCAGCGAGCCGACCAGCGAGGTCGCTCCGAGCGGCACCGATGCACCGCGACAGGTCGACGGCTCGACGCCGGTGACACCACCGGATGCAACCGGGCTGCCCGCGCTCGGCGAGCCCGACCCGGCGATCGTCATCGGCGAACTCGACAACGGGCTGCGGTACTTCATCCGCGACAACGACAATCCCGGCGGCCGCGTCGAGATGCGCCTGGCGGTCGATGCCGGCTCCGCGCTGGAGGACCCCACGCAGGACGGCGGCGCCCACTTCCTCGAACACATGCTCTTCAACGGCACCGAGGACTTCCCCGAGAACGAGCTGATCGCCGTGCTGCGCAGCTTCGGCGCCGGCTTCGGCGCCGACATCAACGCCTACACCGACTACGACGAGACCGTCTATCAGCTGACGATGCCGACCGCAGATCCCGCAGTGGTCGGCACCGGCCTCGACGTGCTCGAGCAGTGGCTGTCGGCGGCCACGATCGACCAGGGGCAGGTCGAGGCCGAGCGAGGCGTGGTGCTCGACGAGTGGCGCGGCTCGGACACGAGTTCGAACGGCCGGATCTTCGATGCGCTCGAGGAGTTGTTCCTCGCCGGCTCGCCGTACCAGGACAAGGACCCGATCGGAACCGATGCGGCGATCACCGCCACCGACGCCGAACCGCTGCGAGCGTTCTACGACGCTTGGTACCGCCCCGACAACGCCGCCGTCGTCGTCGTCGGCGACATCGATCCCGACACGATCGAGGACGGCATCGTCGAGCGGTTCGGACCGATCGCAGCGAGGGGAGCGTCACCCACCCGACCCGAATTCACGGTGGAGCCGGCCGACGAACCGCAGGTCGTGATCCTCGCCGATCCCGACGTCGCGGAAGGCTTCGCACAGGTGACCCTGCCGCTGCCCGACGCCGTCGACGAGTCACCCGAGGCCGACTTCCAGAACGTGATCCTCGACTCGATGGCCTTCGAGATGATCGCCACCCGACTCGGCAACGACGCACTGCGCGGCGAGGCACCGTTCGACGACGCGAGGGTCGACTCGAGCAGCCTGGTGCGGAGCCTGGACGCACCGGAGATCATCGTGTCCGCCGACGGCGACGCACTCGAGGCCTCGACCCAGGCGGTGTTCGACGAGTACGAGCGGGTGCGCCGGTTCGGGTTCTCGCAGGCCGAGGTCGGTCGCGTGGTCGCCTCCTACCGGACGTCGGCGCAGTCGACGTACGACGGGCGCGAGTCGCGACAGGACGCCGACTTCGCTGACGAGTACGTCCGCCACGCTCTCGTCGACGAGCCGATCCCGACCGCCGACGCACAGTTCGAGTTCACCCAGGCCGTGCTCGACCGGGCGACGCCCGAGACGATCGCCTACCGGTTCGTGCAACGCCTCGCCGATGCCGCACCACACGTCCTGGTCGTCGTGCCGTCGAGCGAGGCGGACGCCGTTCCCGACGAGGCGACGTTCGTGCGCCAGGCGTCGTCGATGCAAGATCGCCAACTCTCGCCGCGCCCGGACGACGGAGGAATCGACGGCGACCTGATGGTGGCTCCGGAGCCGATCGACGAAGTCTCCAGCGGACGGCTCAGCGCCGACGGGATGGACGACTTCGTCGACCCGTTCGTGCTCGAGTTCGCCAACGGCGCCACGGTGTCGCTCAACACCAGCCGGATCGTCGAAGGGCAGGTGGCCTTCGAGGCGCGCAGCCCGGGCGGCCTCGCCGTGCTCGCGGACGACGACGTTCCCGCCGCCGACGCTGCTGGAGCGGTGGTCGGCCAGAGTGGCATCGCCACGTACGGGCCGGTGGAGCTCGACGACTACCTCTCCGACAAGGACGTCGCGCTGCAGGCCTCGATCGACGCCTTCACCGAGGGCTTCTACGGGAGTGCCTCGGCAAGCGATCTGGAGACGTTGTTCCAGTTGATCCACCTCTCGATGACCCAGCCGCGGGTCGACCCGATCGTGCTGGAGCAGTACCTCGACGACGAGCTGGCGATCGCATCCGACCCGTCGATCGACCCCGGCTACGCCGAGTTCACGACGCTGTTGGAGGCCCGCTACGACGACCCTCGCTTCCTTTTGCCGACGGTCGATTCGCTGAACTCGGTGACCGCCGACGACATCGACCGCGTCTACCGCGGCCGCTTCGGCGACGCTTCGGACTTCTCGTTCGCATTCAGCGGTGACTTCGACGTCGACGAAGCCACCGAGCTCGCTCGGCGCTACCTCGGCACGCTGCCGTCGACCGGTCGGATCGAGTCGGTCGACTTCGTCGAACCCGAGCCACCGGCGGGAATCGTCGAGGAACGGACAGCCGCCGGAGAAGGCGCACAGGCATCGGTGGCACTGCTGTTCACGGCGCCGGCGACGGCGCAGCGGCGTGACGACGTCATTGCGGCGATCCTGCAAGAGGTGGTGACCGCGAGGCTGACCGACGTCGTACGCGAGGAACTGGGCGACTCGTACTCGCCGTTCGCATTCGTGCAGATCACCGACGGCGCCACGCCCAACACCGAGACGTACATCTCCAACACGACGGCGCCCGAACTGCTCGACGAGGTCGTCGACGCCGTCAACGCACAGCTCGACGACCTGCGAACGTCGGGCCCGACAGCCACCGAACTCCAGGCGGCGAGCGAGAACATCCGCCAGCAGCTCGACCTGTTCAGCAACGAACAGGTCAACGACGAGGTGTTGTCGGTGTTCACCGATCCGGGGGGTCATTCCTCCTTCGACGAGTTCCTCGAGCAGCCACGTTGGGTCGACACCATCGGTGCCGCCGACATCCGAGCTGCGGCCGCCCGCTGGCTCCCCGCCGACCGGTACATCGAAGTCCGCGTCGTCCCCCGCTGACACCCGGGCGCGGGGCGGCCTCAGCGCATGTTGGCGGGGGTCACGTTGCGCTGGCTGACCTCGACGAGGTCGCCGCCGCGCACCTCGTAGCTCACCACATGGTCGACGGAGTGCTGGCCCGAGCGCGCCTTGCCGGTGACGACGTCGAGTTCGGTGCCGTCGACGAGTGGGACGAGCGCGATCGCACGGAAGCCCTCCTCGGTACCGGGCGACGATCGTTTGTCCTCGCGCAAGAGCAGGCCCGAATCCCACACCCAGACGTCGTCGACGCTGATGAAGCGGCAGCGATGGCTCGTCTTCGACTTCGACACCATCCCACCGGGACACACGATCACGCTGCCCTCGACCCACGGCAGCATGCCGAGGCCGTCTCGGCCGAAGCCGGACTCGAAGCCGGCGGCGATGATCGCGTCGTGGTCGCCGCTGTCGATCGCCCGCTCGATCTGGACCTGGCGGACGACCTCGGCGAGGTTGTGCAGGTCGTCGTCGGACAGCGATCGGACCTGTTCGACGACGGTCTCGGGATCTGCCTCGGGCGCGGTCATCGGGCCAGTGTGTCCGATGCCGTCGCGCAAAGACACCTGACCTACTGTTCGCCTCATGCAGACCAAGGCAGCAGTACTCAGAGATGTGGGACAGGACTGGAGCGTCGAGGACATCGAACTCGATGCGCCGAAGTCGGGCGAAGTGCTCGTGAAGATCAAGGCGTCGGGCATGTGTCACTCCGACGAACACCTCGTCACCGGCGACCTGGCCGGGGCCACGTCGCCGATGCCGCTCATCGGTGGCCACGAGGGCGCCGGCATCGTCCAGGAGGTCGGACCGAACGTCGTCGGCCTCGAGCCGGGCGACCACGTCGTCTTCGGCTTCATCCCGGCCTGCGGCCGCTGCCCGAGCTGCGCATCCGGTCACTCCAACCTGTGCGACATCGGCGGTGCGGCGTTCCCCACGGGCCGTCAGATCTCCGACGGTACGGCCCGTCACCACACCAAGGACGGCGAGGATCTCGGCCTGATGTGCCTGCTCGGCACGTTCGCTCACCACACGGTCGTGCACGAGTCGAGCTGCGTGAAGATCGACAAGGACATCCCGCTCGACCGGGCGTGCCTGCTGGGCTGCGGCGTCGTGACCGGCTGGGGCTCGGCGGTCTATGCGGCCGAGGTCGGCCCGGGCGATTTCGTCGCCGTCGTCGGTATCGGTGGCATCGGCGCCAACGCCGTGCAGGGTGCGAGGCTCGCCGGTGCGCGGGTGATCGCGGCGATCGATCCGGTCGAGTTCAAGCGCGAGAAGGCGATGGAACTCGGCGCCACCCACACCTACGCCTCGATCGCCGAAGCGATGGAAGGCCTCGGCGACTCCACCTGGGGCCGCGGGTTCGACAAGGTCGTGATGGCGATGGGCGTCGGCAACGGCGACGCACTCGGCGAGGCGTTCCACCTCGGTGGCAAGCGCTCGAAGATCGTCGTGACCAACATCCACCCCACCGCCGAGCCGTCGATGGCGGTCCCCGGTGCGTTCCTCACGCTCTTCGAGAAGCAGCTGGTGGGCTCGCTGTTCGGCTCGGCGAACATCCGCAAGGACATCCCGCAGCTCCTCGAGCTCTACACCCAGGGCCAGCTCGACCTCGACACGCTGGTCACCAAGACGTACACGCTCGACGAGATCAACCAGGGCTTCGAGGACATGCGCAGCGGGTCGAACATCCGCGGCGTCCTCATCTACGACTGAAAGAGGAACATCATGAAGAGTCGGGCAGCGGTCCTCCACGGGACGCACCAGGAGTGGCAGATCGAGGAGATCGAGGTCGATGCGCCGAAGGCCGGCGAGGTGATCGTCGAGTGGAAGGCCGCCGGCCTGTGTCACAGCGACGAGCATCTCGTGACCGGCGACATGGTGCCGCCGCAAGAGGCCTGGCCGTTGATGGGCATCGAGGACATGTGGCCGGCGATCGGCGGCCACGAGGGCGCCGGCGTCATCGCGGAAGTCGGCCCCGGTGTCACGAGCGTCGCCGTCGGCGACCACGTGTCGGCGTCGTTCGTGCCGTCGTGCGGGACGTGCCGCTACTGCTCGACGGGCCGTCAGAACCTGTGTGACGCCGGTGCCGGCGCGTTCCTCAAGGGGATGAGCACCGACGGCACCAGCCGCCACCACCTCGCCGACGGCAGCGGTGATCCGATGCTGTTCGCCAAGCTCGGGACGTTCTCGAACTACACGTGCGTCGCCGAGAACCAGGTGATCAAGGTCGACTCGGATCTGCCGCTCGAGGCGGTCGCGCTCGTGTCGTGCGGCGTCGCCACGGGCTGGGGGTCGGCGACCAACCGGGCGGCGGTCGCTGCCGGCGACACCGTCGTGGTGGTCGGTATCGGTGGCATCGGCATCAACGCCGTGCAGGGCGCGGCGATGGCGGGCGCACGTCGTGTCGTCGCCGTCGACCCGATCGAGTTCAAGCGTGAGAAGGCAATGGAGTTCGGCGCCACCGAGGCGTTCGCATCGATGGAAGATGCGTTACCGGCGGTGATGGAGATGACCCGCGGCATGATGGCCGACAAGGTGATCATGACGCCGGGCGTGTTGCACGGTGACCTGATGGCGCTCGGTACACAGCTCGCCGGCAAGGGCGGCACGATCGTCGTCACGGCCATCGCTCCGATCACCCAGACCGAGTCGTCGGTCAACCTGTTCGAGCTGGCGATGTGGAACAAGGAGATCAAGGGCACGATCTTCGGATCGCTCAATCCGCGTGCCGACATCCCACGGCTGCTCGACCTCTATCGCGACGGGCAACTCAAACTCGACGAGCTGATCACCAACCGGTACTCGCTCGACGAGATCAACGACGGCTACGAGGCGATGCGCGAGGGCACCAACCTTCGCGGCGTCGTCGTCCACGGCTGAGAGCGGCTCGCCGCACTCATGTCTGAGCACGCCGTCCGGACGGTCACGCCGCCATCCGAACTCGTCGCCTCGATCGGCTCGACGGTGGTCGGCCGTCGACGCGAAATCGAACTGGTGGTCGCAGCACTCGTCGCCGACCGCCACGTCGTCATCGAAGGTCCTCCCGGCACGGGTAAGTCGACGTTGTTGCGCACGGTCGCACACGAGCTCGGCGTCGGCTTCGAGTTCGTCGAGGGCAACGCCGAGCTGACGCCGGCCCGCCTCGTCGGCCACTTCGATCCTGCTCGGGTGATGGCCGAGGGCTACGACGCCGACGTGTTCGTCGACGGCCCGCTCGCCTCGGCGCTGCGCGACGGCTCGCTGCTGTACGTCGAGGAGATCAACCGCGTCCCCGAGGAGACGTTGAACGTGCTGATCACCGTGATGAGCGAAGGCGAACTCCACGTGCCGCGTCTCGGGCGCCTCGCTGCTGCGCCCGGGTTCCGGCTGGTCGCCGCCATGAACCCGTTCGACGCCATCGGTACCGCTCGCATCTCCGGTGCGGTGTACGACCGGGTCTGTCGACTGGCCGTCGACTACCAGACGGCGACCGACGAGCGTCGGATAACGGCGCGCGAATCCGGCACCGACCTCGATGAGGAGTGGGTCGCCAAGGTGGTCGAACTCGTGCGGCTCACTCGGTCGCACGCCGATCTGCGGGTCGGTTCGTCGGTGCGCGGTGCGATCGACATGTGCGCGGTGGCGTCGTCGCTTGCGGCGGTGCGAGGCTCGTCGGTGACGGCCGGCGACGTGTCGCTCGATGCGGCGCTCGTCGCGCTGTCCGGTCGCGTGCGTCTGCGCGAGGGGACCGTGCGCTCGACCGAGGACATCGTGCGCGAGCTGTGGACGGCCGTGTTCGGCGAGCACGACGATGACGGGTCGAACGAGGGAAAAGCCGACGCCCCGACCGGGGCGAAGCAGGCTCGCTGAACAGCCCGCCGGCGAAGGAGGGTGACGCCGCCGACGACGAGGTGTCGAAGGCCCGACGCAAGACCACGTCGCGCCGGGCGTTGGAACAGCAGCCGCACTTCGACGAGATCTCACCGGAGGTGGGCGAACTCGACGAGGATGCGCTCTCGCGTGCGCTCGACGAGGATCCCGACGACACGTTGGCGCTGCTCGCCGATCTGACCGGTGCCACCGATCCGAAGCTCCGCGAGCTGGCCCGGCGACTGGCTGGTCGTCTGTTCCTCGACATCGCCAAGCGCGGGCCGGCGTCGCCTCGCGGCGTCGGGCAGCTGCGTACCCAGCGATACCGGCCCGACGGCGGCGACCTCGACGTGGACGCCAGCCTCGACGCACTCGTGACCGCCCGCGCCGAAGGTTCGGTCGTCGACTCCGACGACCTGCGCATCCGATCGTGGGCGACACCCGGCACGGCGATCTGTCTGCTGGTCGACCGCAGCGGTTCGATGACCGGTCGGCCGCTCGCCACCGCCGCCGTCGCCGCATCCGCCGTCGCATGGCGCAGCCCGCAGGACTACTCGGTGCTGTCGTTCGGCAAAGATGTCGTGGCAGCGAAGAGCCAGGACATCGTCAAGTCCAACGAGCGGGTGATCGATTCGGTCCTCGCCCTGCGAGGCTTCGGCACCACGGACGTCGCCGGTGCGCTCGGCGCTGCCGCGGACCAGCTGTCGCGGTCGAGGGCGGGCCGCAAGGTCACCGTGCTGCTGTCGGACTGCCGGGCGACCGCACCGGGCGACGTCGCGGGTGCGGCTCGGCGGCTCGACGAGCTCGTGATCGTCGCCCCGGAGTCCGACGACGTCGAGGCCCGGCAGCTCGCCGATCGTGTCGGCGCCCGGTTCACCACGGTCGCAGGACCGTCCGATGCCGCTGCGGCACTGGCGCGGGTCCTCGACGCGTAGCGTGCGGATTGCGGTAGCGGTCGGAGAGCTGGTTCGGGTGGTGACGGCTGCGATCAGCAGGTGACGTTCTTGTCGGGGACGACGCCGAACTGGTTCTCGTCGGGTTGCACGGTCGGAAGGGTGGTCTCCGACTGCAGCTCGGGCACGGTGGTGGCGCCGGAGCCGTCCGCCGCGTCGGGGTTCGACGGCTGGCCGGTCGGCGGCGTCGCCGTGGTGTCGGGCGCAGTGCCCAGCACCTGCACCGGCGCATCACCCAGCGCCGCCTGGCCACGGAACACCGCCAGCACCGCTTGCATGTTGTCGCCTCCGATCGCGGGCACGAGCACGGCGTTGCCCTGGATCGTGCGTGGGTCGGCGGCGATCTGGTAGGTGGTGATCGCGGCGGGATCGACGCCGCTCAACACACCTGCGAACTCGAGCATCTTGCGCGGTGTCAGGTCCGGGTCGGCCACGATGTACTCCGACAAGGTCTGGATCAGCCCACCGGCGACGTCAGGGTTGTAGGCGCCCTTGGCGAGGAGGCGCGAGACCGTCCGCCGGAGGAAGTCCTGCTGGCGCGAGATGCGGCCCAGATCCGATGTGGGGTCCTGCTTCCATTCCCCGCTCTCGTCGAGATACTGAAGTTTTCGTGACCGGGCGTACGCGAGTGCGTGGTCGCCGTCGAACGTGAAACAACCTGCCTCGGGAACGTTGAGGCCGGTGTTGGGGTCGCGCACCGGGGTGGCGAACGGGACGGCAACACCGTTGACCGCATTGACCAGCGTGCGGAATGCGCAGAAGTCGACCTGCACGAAATGATCGGTGAGGATCCCGAAGTTCTCGTAGATCGTGTCGACCAGCTTCTGCGGATTGTCGCGCTCGTAGGCCTCGTTGATCCGACCCTTGCGGGAGCTGCCGGCGATGTCGACGAACAGGTCCCGCGGAAACGACAGCACCGCCACCTGTGAGGTGCTCGGGTTGACGCGCCACATCATGACCGTGTCGCTGCGCTCGCCGAGGTTGCTGCGATCGCCGAACGCTGGTGCGTACGGCGAGTCCGGGTCGATGCAGGAGTTGTTGTCGGCGCCGGTGACGAGGAAGTTCTTCGCGTCGGGCTCGGCGGGCGGGAAGGTCTCCGGTGGCGCTCCAGAGGGGGCGGCGGTCTCCTCGCCCGTCTCGGGTCGGACGGCGAGGGTCGTCGTCGCCGTCTGCGAGGGGTCGATGATCGCCGGGGCGATGTTGCGGTCCTCGATCACGCGCTGGCCCGCCAGGAGCGCACCGGCGCCACCGAGCGATCCGATCGCCATGGCGAACACGGCGGTGATCGTCAGGCGCTGTGGCCAGGTGCGTGGCATCTTCTTGGTCGACGTGGGAGCGCCGGTCTCCCTGGGAGGTGCCGGCGGCGGAGGTACCGACACGGTGATGTCCGGCTCCTGGGCCTCGGGATCGATCGGATCGGACATGCCGGCGTGACGATACTGGCCACGCAGCCCGGCGTCCGGTCGTGCGGCCTCAGGGGGTGACGATGACGACGGTCCCGATCTGGGCCCAGTTCCACATCCAGATCGCATCGGCGGGCGCCTGTCGGACGCAGCCGCCCGACAGCGGTTGGCCCAACTGCTCGAGGGTCTGCACCGGCTGGCCGTACTGGTAGGGGATTTCGTGGAAACCGATGTTGCCGTCCCGATCGCCGGTGGCGAAACGGATCATGTAGCTCCACGTGATCGACGGGTTGTTGATCGCGAACGTCCTGATCGAGCGTGACCAGACTCGGTAGACGCCGGGGGAAGGGTCGCGCGGGTCCTGGCGCCCCGAGACGCGGTGCATCTTGATGATCGTGTTGCTCTCGTCGTACACCCAGACCGTCTGCTGGGTCTTGGAGTAGACGACGCGTCGCCCGTTGCCGCCGTCGGCGGGTGGATCGAACGGGCTCGGCGGTGGCGGCGTGAGCTGCACCTGCGTGCCGCGCGTCGGTGTCTGGCCGGTCACCGTTGCCGGTCCGATCGGAGTTGCGGTGTCGGCTGCGAGTGGCTCGGCGACGGGAATCGTCGTGGTCGTGATGGGTTCGGCCGGCGCCGGATCGGGGCCGGTCGGTGCGGGGGATCCGGCGAACACGGGCGACGCGACCGCGAGCAGGCAGGCCACGAGCATCGCAGGCAACCCCAACTTCGACGGCACGATTCGTGAGTGTAGGCGTCGTCCGTCGGGCGATGGGGACCGCAGCGGAGGCCTCCGCCGATCAGTCGTCGGCGGCGAGCGTGACGACGGTGGTCACGCTGTCGCCGTCGACCACCTGCAGGTCGCGAATCGATCCGGCATCGACGAGGTCGTCGCGTCCGGCCGCGATGGCGCCGTGCAGCGCCGTCGGCGCCGACACGACGAGCGAGTCGACCGCCGCCCGCTGGCTCCGCTTGGCCTCGGTCTTCGCGCGGCGGACCTGCGTGAGCACCTCGATCGTGACGTCGGCGAGCGTCGGGTCACCGAACGGCGTGGCGTCGCTGCCCGATGGTGAGGGCCATGCCGCGAGGTGGACACTCGAGTCGTTCCACCAACTCCACGCCTCCTCCGACGCGAAGGGCAGGACCGGCGCGAACAACCGCTGGACGGCGCCGAGTGCCTCTTGCAGTGCGCGCTTGGCCGAGTCGGCGGCCTCGGGCCGTGACTCGTCGTAGGTGCGTCCCTTGACGAGTTCGACGTAGTTGTCGCAGAACCACCAGAAGAACGCTTCGGTGCGTTCGAGGGCCCGCGCGTAGTCGAAGGCGTCGAACGCTGCGGTCGCTTCGGCGATCACACCGTCGAGCTTGGCCAGCATCGAGCGGTCGACCGGTTCGGTCACGCCGTCGTCGAGTGAGAGGTCGCCGGACGGGGCGCCGAACTGCAACACGAACTTCGTGACGTTGAGCAGCTTGTTGGCGAGTTTGCGCCCGACCTTCATCTGCTCTTCGCTGTAGGCCGTGTCGACGCCCGGACGGCCGGAGCCCGACCAGTACCGCACGGCGTCGGTGCCGTAGGTCTCGAAGAGCTCCATCGGGGTGACGACGTTGCCCTTGGACTTGGACATCTTCTTGCGGTCCGGATCGAGGATCCATCCCGAGAGAGCGGCGTGCTTCCAGGGTGCGCAGTCGAATTCGTGATGGCTACGCGTCATCGTCGCGAACAGCCAGGTGCGGATGATGTCGTGGCCCTGCGGGCGCATGTCCATCGGGAACACGCGGTCGAACAGACCGTCGTGCTCCTCCCAGTGACCGGCAATCTGCGGCGTGAGCGACGACGTCGCCCACGTGTCGAAGATGTCGGGATCACCCATGAAGCCGTTCGGCTGGTCGCGCTGGTCCTCGCTGTAGCCGGCGGGGGCGTCGGTCGAGGGATCGACCGGGAGCTGCGACTCGTCGGGCAGCAGCGGCTCGTCGTAGCCCGGCTCGCCCTGTTCGTCGAGGGGATACCAGACCGGGATCGGCACACCGAAGAACCGCTGGCGGCTCACCAGCCAGTCGCCGTTGAGGCCCTCGACCCAGTTGTCGTAGCGGTGCTGCATGTGGGGCGGATGCCACGTGACCTCGCTGCCGCGCTTCACCAGGGCGTCGCGCAGTTCGGGGTCGCGTCCACCGTTGCGGATGTACCACTGGCGAGACGTGACGATCTCGAGGGGGCGGTCGCCGCGCTCGTAGAACTTCACCGGGTGCTGGATCGGCCGGGGCTCGCCGATCAGCAGACCGGCGTCGACGAGTTGTTCGACGACCACCTTCTGTGCCTGCTTGGAGGTGAGGCCGGCGATGGCCGCATAGGCGTCGGGATCGACGTCGTTCGGCGCATCGGCGTGCAGCCGGCCGTCGCGGCCGATGATGGCGCGCATCGGAAGGTTCAGCTCGCGCCACCACGTCACGTCGGTGGTGTCGCCGAACGTGCAGATCATCGCGATGCCGGTGCCCTTGTCGGGCTGGGCGAGTTCGTGTGCGCAGACCTCGACCTGCTGGCCGTAGAGCGGGACGGTGACCGTGGTGCCGAAGTACGGCTGGTAGCGCTCGTCGTCGGGGTGCGCGACGAGTGCGACGCAGGCGGCGAGCAGCTCGGGACGCGTGGTGTCGATGTCGATCGTCCCGTCGCCGTCGGTCCGGGCGAACGGGATCTTGTGGTACGCACCCGGGCGTTCACGATCCTCCATCTCCGCCTGCGCGACGGCGGTGCGGAAGTCGATGTCCCACAGCGTCGGTGCCTCCTGGCTGTAGGCCTCGCCACGCTCGATGTTGCGCAGGAACGCTCGCTGACTGGTGCGGCGCGAGCGCTCGTCGATCGTGGCGTAGCTGTGGCTCCAGTCGACCGACAAGCCCAGCCGTTTGAGGAGGCGCTCGAAGACCTGTTCGTCCATCTCGACGAGTTCGTCGCACAGTTCGAGGAAGTTCGGCCGCGAGATCGGGATCGCCTGATGGTTCTTCGGTGGGTCGCCGCGGAACGGCGGTTCGAAGCCCTCGGTGTAGTGCTGGCTCGGATCGCAGCGCACGCCGTAGTAGTTCTGGACGCGGCGCTCGGTCGGCAGGCCGTTGTCGTCCCAGCCCATCGGGTAGAAGACCGCCTTGCCGCGCATGCGCTGGTAGCGGGCGACGATGTCGGTGTGGGTGTAGCTGAACACGTGGCCCATGTGCAGCGAGCCGCTCACCGTCGGCGGTGGGGTGTCGATGGAGAACACGCCCTCGCGGGGTACCGACGAGTCGAAGCGGTACGTGCCATCGGAGTCCCACTGGTCGGCCCAGCGGTCCTCGATGCCGTCGAGCGTCGGCTTGTCGGGGATGTTCGCCATAGAGCGCCGAGGCTACCGACTCCGCCCCACCCCCTCCCCAGAACGTTTGCGTACGGATTCGGGTGGGCCGCCCCACCGGAACTGCAACACAAACGTGGCGGCGGGTGGGCTCCGACGTTTGTGTGCGGATTCGGGTGGACCGCCCCACCGGAACTGCAACACAAACGTGGTTTGGTTGGGCCGGCGTGGTGGGCGCAGGTGGGGCGTTGGCGAAAGGTGCCGGGGCGGGTGGAGGGGGCGCTCGTAGACTCTCGGACCGTGCTGCACCTCTACGACACCGCCACGCGATCCGTGCGCGAGCTGGCTCTTCGCGAGCCGGGTAAGGTCAGCATCTACCTGTGCGGTCCCACCGTGTACGGCCCGCCACACCTCGGCCACGGCCGCGCCACGCTCGTCTACGACATCCTGCGGCGCTACCTCGAGTGGAGTGGACTCGACGTCCGGCTGGTGTCGAACATCACCGACATCGAGGACAAGATCATCGAGCGCGCCCGTCGTGAGGACCGCCCGTGGCGGGACATCACGACGAAGTGCGAACACATCTGGTTCGAGGCGATGGAGGGCATCGGCGTCGAGCGCCCGACCGAGGTGCCCAGGGCCACCGAGTACGTCGACGAGATGGTGTCGATGATCGGTGAGCTGGTCGACTCCGACCACGCGTACGTCACCGACGACGGCGTGTACATGGCGGTCGAGTCGGTCGACGACTACGGGCTGCTCGCGCACCAGTCCGTCGACGAGATGCGCTCCGGCGGTGGCGAACGAGAGGTGTTCGGTGCCGAGCAGAAGCGACACCCGGCGGATTTCGTGCTCTGGAAGTTCTCCAAGCCCGACGAGCCGGCGTGGCCGTCACCGTGGGGCGACGGCCGACCCGGCTGGCACTCCGAGTGCGTCGTGATGAGCCTCGACCTGCTCGGGGAGGGTTTCGATCTGCACTGCGGCGGCCAGGACCTGCGCTTTCCGCATCACGAGAACGAGCGCGCCCAGGCGGTGGCGTTGGGTAAGACGTTCGCCAACCACTGGATGCACAACGGCTTCGTCGTCGACGCCGAGGGCGAGAAGATGTCCAAGAGCCTCGGCAACGTGTCGAACCTGCTCGACCTGATCGACATCTACGACCCGCGCGTACAGGATGGTGCTGCTGCAGTCGCACTACCGCAGCCCGGTGAAGATCACCCAGGAGAACATCGACGCTGCGGTCAAGTCGCTCGCCGGCCTCGACGCCTTCGCCGCCCGGGTCTCGGGAGTCGAACCGGCCGAGCCGGACCCCGACGTGCTCGCGGAGTTCCGCGCTGCGATGGACGACGACCTCGACACGCCGCGGGCGACGGCGCTGCTGTTCGACACCGTGCGCCGGGCCAACGCCGCGCTCGACGCCGACGATGCGTCGGCTGGGGCCCTGGTCGCCGCCGTGCACGAGATCGCCGATGCGGTCGGGCTGCGTCTCGGCTCGACGACCGAGGTCGACGCCGACGCACTGGAGCGCGCTCGGGCGCTCGATGAGGCGCGCGCGGCGAAGGATTTTGCGACTGCGGATGCGTTGCGGGCGGCGCTGCAGGCCGAGGGTTGGACGGTGGAGACGACCCGCGACGGCACGTCGCTGCGGCGGTGACCTCGATTCTCGACCGGCCGGTCGAGACGGCCGACGACCTGGTGGCCGACCGGTCGTCGACGCCGATGGGCTACCAGCCGTCGCTCGACGGGCTGCGGGCGCTGTCGGTCGGTGTCGTCCTGCTCTACCACGCCGGATTCTCGTGGATGCACGGCGGCTTCTTCGGTGTCGAGGTGTTCTTCGTCGTGTCCGGCTTCCTGATCACGTCGCTGCTGCTCGACGAGACCGAACGCGACGGCCACGTCTCGTTCCGCCAGTTCTGGCTGCGGCGTGCCCGCCGTCTCTTCCCGGCGCTGTACGCCGTGTTGCTCGCCGTCGCCGTGTGGGCAGCGCTCGCCGGCACCGCCGAACAGCAGTCGCAGGTGCGTCGGGACATCCCGTGGTCGATCTTCTACGTCAACAACTGGGGCCAGATCCTCGGCAACGTGCCGTACTTCGCAGGCGAACCGCCACTGTTGCGCCACCTGTGGAGCCTTGCCGTCGAGGAGCAGTGGTACCTGATCTGGCCGCTGGTGTTCGTGGCGCTGCTGCGCATCCGCCTCCCCCGTCACGTCCTGGGCTCGACGATCGTCGCGGCGGCGTTCGTCGTGTTCGCCTACATGTTCTGGATGCACTCGCGTACGCCAACGCCGCTCGGTGGCCCTCCCGGTGCGTTCGACGGCGTCGACCGGACGAACTTCCTCTACCTGTCGACGGTCACACGGGCGGGCGGACTGCTGCTCGGTGCCGGTGCCGCCTTCCTGTGGAGACCGTGGCGGTGGACCCATGCGCCGGATGCGCCGGTCGGCCGGATCCTCGACCCCGTCGGCGCTGCAGCGGTGGCGATGCTCGGTTGCGCGGCTTCGGTTGCCGTGCTCACCGAGGGCTACGTGTACCAGTGGTTGTTGCCGCTGGTGTCGATCCTGTCGCTCGTGGCGGTGATGGTCGCCGTGCACCCCGCAGCGTCCGGGTTCCGTCGCATGATGAGTTGGACGCCGTTCGTCGAGATGGGCAAGCGGAGCTACGGCTTGTACCTGTGGAGCTGGCCGATCTTCGTGATCGTCGGTGCGACGACCGGGTCGATCGCGAAGTTCCTCTGGGCCATGGTCCTCACGGTCGTGGTCGCCGAGGCGTCGTATCGCTACCTCGAGACGCCGGTGCGGCGCGGGGCGATCGGGCGATGGTGGGCGGACCGGGCGACGGTGACCTACTGGCCGCTCGCAGGGGGAGTGGCGCTGGCGGGCGTCCTGATCGTGTTCTACGCGAACGTCGAGCAGTTCAACCGGTTCGAGGGCGGCGACGACGCGGTCTTCGACCTCGATGCCGCCGCCGACGGCTCGGCGACGTTCGTGGACGGTCAGGGCGCCGAAGGGTCACTCCCGGCCGACGATCCGCTGGCGGTCGAGCCGACTCCGGCGACTGCACCGGCCGTCGGAGTCGTGCCGGCGACGTCTGCACGACTGGCGATCGTCGGTGATTCCCAGGCGAACGCGTTGGCGATCAACCTGCCCGACGGAATCGACGGGGTGTTCCCTGCCGTCGTCAACGGCAGCGTCGACGGGTGCAGCGTGTACGACTCGGGTTCGGTACGCAGTTCGGTGAGCTTCGCCAACAACTTCTCGATCTGCCAGGGATGGCAGCAGGAGTGGGCCGACGCCGCTGCGGGCAACGACGTCGCACTCGTCGTTCTGGGTGCCTGGGACGTGTTCGACATCGACGACGGGGGCACGGTGTACGGCTTCTCGACACCCGAAGGCGATGCACACTTCGTCGCCAACCTCCGTTCGGGTGTCGACGCGATGCTCGCCGAGGGCGCGAACGTCGCACTGCTCGAGGTGGCCTGCATGCGTCCCCAGGACGTCGACGGTGCCGGCGTCCGTGCGCTTCCCGAACGCGGCGACGATGCACGCGTCGCTCACGTCAACGATCTGCTCCGTGAGACCGCAGCGTCGTACGCCTCACCTCGAGTCGAGTTCATCGAAGGACCCGACGAATGGTGCTCCGACGAGCTGATCGCCGGTGACCTGGGCTACCGCTGGGATGGCGTCCACGTGTACAAGCCGGGAGCGAACCTGATCTACACCACCGTGGCGCCGGACCTCTTGCGCCTCGCGGCGATCTGAGTCGACACGACTGCAGGCGCCGGTGGCGTCGCTCGGGCGTTCTGCTCAGCCGTTGATCTCGGAGAGGACGCCGGTGGCGAAGTCGCTCGCCGTCGGCGACTCGGAACCGGTGACCTGCTGGATTGCATCGGTGGCCACGGTCTCGAACCGGAGGGTCACCGTCGTGCCGGATTCGGACGACGAATCGATCTGGATCGAGCCGCCGCACCGGTCGACGATGCGTCGGACGGTTGCGAGCCCGTAGCCGCCGTGGCTGCCGCTCTTGGTCGTGAAGTCGGATTCGAACGCGTGCTCGATCGCCTGCGTGGTGAAGCCGCAGCCGTCGTCGGCGACGACGATCGACGTCATCGGGGCGGACGAGGGTCCTGCCGATCCGGACACCGACCGATGGGTCGACACGGTGATGTGGCCGACCCCCTCGATGGCGTCGGCGGCGTTGGAGACCAGGTTCATCAACACCTGGCTGAGCCCGACGTGGTCGATGTACACCGACGACGGCTGCGCGGGAGGCACGACCTGCAGCACGATTCCGCGACGTACCATGCGGCGCAGGAAGGGTTCGATCTGACGGATCGACTCGCCGAGGTCGGTGGCGCGTGTCTCGTACTCGTGACGCTGGCTCAGCCACAGCAGATCGTCGATGATGGCCAGTCCGCGCTCGGCTGCCGCGCCGAGGTCGTCGACGCAACACTCGGTGCCAGCACGTTCCTGGCTGGACTCGGCGGGGGCCAGTGCGACCGGCTGCTCGAACTCCGCTGCACAGCTCTTGATGACGACGAACACGTTGCGCAGGTCGTGCGCCAGGCCTGTGGTGGCGCGCCCGATCAGCTCGCGTCGGCGGGCATCTTCGAGCTGACCGTGCAGTACCTCACTCTCGAGTTCGGACCGGCGTTCGAGTTCGGCGTACGCGTGTTCCGCGTCGCGAACCGCGCGAGCTCGAGCCTGGGCGACCAGGTAGACCAACACCAGAACGAGCGTGAGCAGCGGGAGTTCGGTCAGCTCGTCCGACGGGGTGCCGAGCGACGTGATCGCCCAGGTGATGAGTGCTGCGGTGATCGTCATCCACACGGCGAGCCGGATCACGAACTGGCGGAACGGCAGCATCAGCGCCGCCAGGACCAGCAGCACGAAGATCATGTGGAACCAGACGACGACGTCTCTCGTCACGAGCGCCGCACCGAGTGCGGCGAACAGCCCGAGATCGAGCGGAAGTGTCGAACCGTGTTCGGAGGCGAGCCATTCGCCCGTGCGTCGAGACGCGCTCGACGCGCGCGCTCGGATCGACGTATCGCCGGACACTCGTGCTCTCAACAACATTTCAAAACCCACCGCCTGGTTCAGAACTGGAGACGAACGTTAGGTCAGTCGGGGTGTCGGCGCAATGGGCTGATTCCATGAAACCCCAGCGCCCTGGCTACATCGAATAGAATGAGGAGGTGTCGGATTCGTCGCCTCGGGCGTCGGTGCTCCTCGTCGACGACGACGAGGGAGTGCGCGCTTTCCTGAGGCCCCGGCTGGAAGCGAGCAATCTGCTCGTGACCGAGGCCTCATCCGGCGAAGAAGCGCTGCGCATCATCGGCGATTCCTTCGATCTGCTCATCCTCGACATCGGTCTGCCGGGTATCGACGGGTTCACGGTCCTCCGCGCCGTGCGCGAGCGGCACCGCTTGCCGATCATCGTCGTCAGCGGAGCCGCCGGCGAGGCGGACCGCGTGTTGGCACTCGAGATCGGTGCCGACGACTACGTGGTGAAGCCGTTTTTGCCGCGTGAACTCGTCGCCAGGGTCCATGCGCAGCTCAGGAGGGCGGCGCCCCACGTCGAGTCCTCCGTGCGAGAGCACCGACTGTTCTTCGACGACCTCGTGCTCGACGGCCATGCGATGGAAGCGCGACGCGGCGGCGAGGTGATCCCGTTCACCAACAAGGAGTTCGATCTGCTGTTGTTCATGGCGTCGTCACCGCGGCAGGTGTTCACGCGAGACCAGCTCTTGCGTCAGGTCTGGCAGACGGAGCCAGGGTGGCAGGATCCTTCGACGGTGACCGAACACGTCCATCGGATCCGACGCCACATCGAGGTCGATCCGGCGCAACCAGAACATCTGGTTACCGTGCGCGGCGTCGGCTACCGGTTCGATCCCTGAGACGACACGACCACGCAGCGTCGACTTCTCGACGGTGGCGCCACGTGCTGTGGGCGTAGGCGCGCGTGGGGTGAATTCTGGTTGATCAAGCGTTGAGCAGTCGTTGATTCCGGTCCGAGCTGGCAGGTCTTGAATTTTCTCCGAACGCAACGTTCGCGCCGTGCGGACGCTGACGAGGAGGTGCGAAAAATGTCAGGAATCCACAAGGTGCGAGTCCCGCAGTCGGCGGGCCGCTCCGAAAGCAAGCTCCAGATCGTCATCTTCATCGTGCTCGCGATCATGCTCGCGATGACCGCGATCGTGACACCCTCGCCGCTGCGTGCGGCGCCGAGCTCGGCCGTCGACGAAACCAAGGTGCCCCACTACTTCGGGCCCTATCCGAACTGGGCCAACAGTCCCCTCACGCAGCCGGATGTGACGGTGACGATCACCGGCGCGTCCGTCGCACCGATGACCTACGGCAATCCGCTCGTCTCCGGTTCCTCTTTCTCCGATTCGTTCCCGAGGGTCTTCGGCGTGGTCCGAGGAGCGACATTGCCGACTGGGTCGCTGACCGGCTTTTCGGTCTGGAACCAGACCGGCTCCGCCGGGTACGGGTTCCATGCCTACGTGCTTCGTCCGACTGCGAATCTCGACGAGTTCGAGGTCGTCTTCGACAGTGGTCTGCTGACCGTCCCCGTGCTGTCGACGGCGACGGGCGAGGTCGTGACCTATCCGGTTGGTCCGGTCGCGACCGAAGCGGGCGACCTCATCGGCTGGTTCGGCCAAGGCATCCCGTTCTCTGGCGGGGGCACCGACGCCGTCGCATATCCGAACGTGCCGTCCGCGCCGCTTCAGGGCGCGACGTTCACGCTTGGAACCACGCCGTTCGAGCTCCTTGCGCAGGCTCGCACCTACTCGATCGCTGCGAACGTGGTTCCCCCAGCCGTCGGCTCGGGTAGCGGCGCCACCGCAGAGGCAACCGTCGGTGCCAACGGCGCCGTCACCGGACTGACCATCACCAACCCGGGTTCCGGCTACCAGGCTGCGACCGTCGAGATCAACGGCGCCGGCACCGGAGCCTCCGCCACCGCTGACGTGCAGACCACCGGCGCAGTGACCAGTGTCGCCGTCGACGCAGCGGGCGGTGGATACACGGCCCCGTCCGTCACGATCAGCGGCGGTGGCGCAACCACCGACGCAACCGCCCACGTCGTCGGCGGCGTCGACGCAGTGAGCGTCACGGCAACGGGCCAGGGCTACACGTTCCCAACCGTTGACTTCGACCTGCCAGACGATCCGAACGGGACCCAGGCCCAGGGGCATGCCGAGTGCGAAGCGACCGGCACGATCACCAGCGACTGCCAGGGTGCAACCGAGAACGGTCAGCTGAACGTGATCGGCGTCGTGGTCGACTCGCCGGGGTCCGGCTACACCACCGCTCCCGCCGTGGTCGTCCGCGACGGAACCCAGTTCGACCCGATCGCCCCCACTGAGCAATTCGTTCCCGTTGTCGCGACGGCGACGCTCGAGGTCCAGTCCGTCGTCGTCGACACGTACGGCGCCGGCTACACGTCAGCTCCGGTTGTGGCCTTCTCCGACACCGTCGGCACCGGCGCAGGCGCGGCGGCGACGGCGTCGACCGACACCGGTGCGGTCGTCGGCTTGACGCTGGTCGACGGAGGCTCCGGCTACGTGACGGCGGGTGGGATCAAGAAGTTCGTCGACACGCTGCCGGGTCTCGGCGAGGCCGGCGTGAACAACCTCGGCCAGTACATCCCCGTCGCAGTTCCCGATACGACGACGTTCCCGGACGATCCGGCAACGCCTGACGTCGACGAGGGTGCCGACTACTACGTCATCGCCGTCGTCCAGACCCGTGAGCAGATGAGCTCGTCGCTCCCGGGGAACGGCCTCGGCACCGGGACGCTGCTCCGCGAGTACGTCCAGCTCTCGACCGACGCCGTGCCGGGCAAGCGAGTTGCGCTCCAGACGGCACTCCTCGACGGCACGACGCCGGCGCTGATGCCCGACGCCACACAGGCGTACGGCGTCGACAACCCGCACTACCTCGGCCCGCTCATCGTGGCGAAGAAGGACCGTGCGGTCCGCATCGTCTTCTACAACCTGTTGCCGACCGGCGTCGACGGCGACCTGTTCCTGCCGACCGACTCGACCATGATGGGCTCCGGAACGGGGCCGATGATGGGGATGGATTCCGTCGACGAGGGCACCGTCACCGACGACATCCGCAACCCGGTCTGCACCGAGTACCCGAAGGGCAACGACTGCTTCAAGGACAACCGGGCCCTGTTGCACCTCCACGGCGGCACCACGCCCTGGATCAGCGACGGCACACCACACCAGTGGATCACCCCGGCCAACGAGGAAACCCCATGGCCCCAGGGCGTCGCCGTCGGCAACGTCCCCGACATGGTGACCCCGGAGCTCGCAGAAGCCGGCGTCCCCGACTGCACCAACCCCGATGACGGGTGCCAGACCTTCTACTACACGAACCAGCAGAGCGCCCGGTTCATGTTCTACCACGACCACTCGTGGGGCATCACCCGGTTGAACGTGTACGCCGGCGAGGCTGCCGGATACGTCATCACCGACCCGACCGAGCAGAAGCTGTTCGGCGAGGGCGGCACCTACGCCGACATGGGCGAGGGCATCCCGCTCGTCATCCAGGACCGCACGTTCGTGCCGAGCGTCGACCAGCTCGCCGCACAGGACCCGACGTGGGACTCCGAGCGCTGGGGTGGTGAGGGCAACCTGTGGTACCACCACGTCTACATGCCGGCTCAGAACCCCGGTGACCCGAGTGGCATGAGTGCTTACGGCCGATGGATGTACGGTCCCTGGTTCTGGCCGCCGGCGACGCCGCCGCACGGCCCGATCGCCAACCCGTACTTCGATTCGAGCTGCAACCTCGACGACCCCTCGACGTGGACGTACCAGGAGAGCCCGTTCTGCGAACCCCCGCAGATTCCCGGCACACCGAACATCTCCGCCGGGATGGAGCAGTTCAACGACACCCCGATCGTCAACGGCACCGCCTATCCGACCACGACGCTCGACCCGAAGGCGTACCGGTTCCGCATGCTGAACGCGGCCAACGACCGCTTCTGGAACCTCTCGTGGTACGTCGCCGACAACAACGGAACCCCTGACGACCCGGCGGACGACATCCTGACCGAGGTCGCCCTGAACCAGGACGAGGTGGCGGCCGCACAGACCGACATCAACGTCGTCCCGACGCCGGACACCACCAGGAGCCCGGCGGGACCGGACTGGATCCAGATCGCCAACGAGGGCGGTTTCCTCCCGGCGCCTGCCGTGGTTCCGGCCCAGCCGACGACCTGGATCACCGACCCGACGCGATTCGACGTCGGCAACGTGGACAAGCACTCGATGCTGCTCGCGCCGGCAGAGCGGTCCGACGCGATCGTCGACTTCTCGAAGTTCGCGGGCAAGACGCTCATCCTCTACAACGACGCCCCCGCTGCCTTCCCGGCCCGCGTCGGGAACTACGACTACTACACGGGAGCCCCCGACACGGGCGCCGGCGTGGTCCTGCCCGGTTACGGTCCGAACACGAGGACCGTGATGCAGGTCAAGATCAGCGACGTTCCGGCTGCGAATGCGTTCAACGTGTCGGCGCTGCGCAATCGGTTCAGCCACAAGGCCGACGGCACCGGTGTCTTCGAGGAGGGCCAGCACCCGATCATCGTCGGCCAGGCCGCCTACAACTCGGCCTACGGCACGAACTTCGCCAACAGCGGTGACTGCACCGACCCGGCGAAGACCAACAAGTGCGACGGGTTCGCCCGTATCAACCAGCAGGGAAGGGACAACTTCCGGTTCGACAACCTCAAGGGTTCGGATCCGCAGCTCCAGGTCCCGCTCGAACCGAAGGCGATCCACGACGAGATGAACTCGGCGGCCTTCGACGAGTTCGGTCGGATGACGGCCAATCTCGGCCTGGAAGCCGTGCCGGCCACGCCGGCGACGCAGAACGTCTTCCTCTATCCCTACGTCGCACCACCGACGGAGGTGATCGACGGGACGAATCTACCGAAGGGAGACATCGACGTTCAGGCGATCAGCGATGGTGCCGACGGCACGCAGATCTGGAAGATCACCCACAACGGTGTCGACACCCACCCGATCCACTTCCACCTGTACGACGTGCAGCTGCTGAACCGGGTGACGTGGGACAACATCATCATCCCGCCGGAAGCATCCGAACTCGGCTGGAAGGACACGGTGCGGGTCAGTCCGCTGGAGGACACGATCGTGGCGCTCCGGCCGATCATCCCGACGCTGCCGTTCGAGGTGCCGAACAGCATCCGACCGCTCGACCCGATGATGTCCATCGGCGAGAACATCAGCGGAGCCCAGCTGATCGTCGACCCCGATGGCAACATCACGACGATCAAGAATGCGCTGGTCAACTTCGGTTGGGAGTACGTGTACCACTGCCACATCCTGTCCCACGAAGAGATGGACATGATGCGCCCGGTGCTCATGGCACTCCCACCGTTCGCGGCCGACGGACTGGTGCGAACGACGTCCGGACCCAAGAACAGGCTGCGGAACGACATCAGTTGGAACGACAATTCGATCACCGAGACGTCGTTCATCCTCCAGAAGTCGACCGACGGCATGACCTGGCAGAACGCCGGGACGAGTCCGTCGCCGCTCGAGGTGGCGAACACGAAGGGCGTGGTGCGGAACCTCACCGACACCACGTCCAGTGCCAGCGCTGCGCTGCTGTACCGCATCGTTGCGAGGAACACCGTCGGCTACGGAGGCGCCTACCCGAGCGTCGACGCCGATTCGGTGTCGGGCACGATCGGCGTGAACCTGCCGACCGCACCGCCCAACGCACCGACCGCGCTCGCCGCAACACTGCAGGCTGGTCCTCAGGTTCGGCTGCAGTGGAGGGACAACGCAACCAACGAGGGCGGATTCGTCATCGAGCGATCGACGACCGGCTCGGCCGGCTCGTTCGTCCAGATCGCAGTCGCACCGGCCAGGAACAACACCGGCAACGTCTCGTTCACGGACACGACGATCGCAACCGGCACGGCGTACTGGTACCGGGTGGCTGCGGTCAACCTGTTCGGTGGCGTGACGACCTTGTCGGGGTACTCCGACACTGCGACGACGCAAGCGTCTGCCGCAGTGCCTGCCGCGCCGTCGACGCCGTCGGCGACGAATGGGGCAGATCAGGGCAAGAAGCGTTCGGTGGTGCTCAGCTGGACCGACAACTCGGCGAACGAAACCGGGTTCACGATCCAGCAGGCGACCAACGCGACGTTCACGACCGGCCTCAAGAGCACGACGGTGGCAGCCAACTCCGTGTCCGCCACGCTCACAGGTCTGAGCAGGGCGACCACCTACTACCTCCGGGTCCGTGCTGACAACGCAGTCGGATCGTCGGCCTGGGTCGACGCGACCCCGTTCCCGATCATCACCAACCCGTAAGTCCGGACGCTCCTCGGCGCCGTCCCGCCCGGCGCCGAGGAGCGTCCTTCCGCGCCCGGGCGCCGCAAGGAGCGAGTGAACGCACACAGTGCTGTCGACAACGCGAAGCGTGACACACCGTGTCATGGCGCCATGAACGTCACCGAATTGTAAAGATGTGGTGAAGAGCCCAACCTCGACGTCACGCAGCGTCGTGTTGCCGCCATGGAACCGAGCAACGGGGAAGTACCGACGCTTGCCGAGAAGGTCGTGCACTGGCGGTCGATCGGCCTGATCGGCGCCTGCGTCGCAGGCGGGCTGACGCTGTCGATGATGGTGATCGGCTCGGCTCCGACGGTCGCCGTTCCCGGCGCTGCGCCGGTCGAGGCGCTGGTGCTGGAGTCGGTCGAGGAGCTGTCGACGAACGGAGTGGATCCGTCGACGAGTGTGGTCCCCGAGTCGACCGAACAGCCGGCGGAGACGGCGCCAGATGCGGCGGTGACCGAGCAGGTGGCCGTCGCAATCACACCGGCGGCGTTGCCGGCGGCACCCGTCGCCGTTGCGCCCGGCCAACCGGTCGCACCCGCTCGACCGGTCGCAGCGCCGACGCCGACGCCGACGCCAGCGCCGACACCAGCGCCGACACCTGCACCTGCACCGGCGGCCGCAGTGGCGCCGACGGCACCGGCGCCCGCTGGCACCCAGGCGCCCACGACCGTGGCGCGGCCCGCGCCAGCCCCCGTGGCAACTCCTGCGCCGGCCACCACGGCACCGGCCACGGTGGCGCCGACGACGCAGCCGACACTCCCGCCGACGACTGCGCCCCCCGCAGCCGTGTCGTATCCGACCTACACGATGTCGGGCGTGTCGGAGGTGTCGTTGCGGTTCGACGGATCGTCGATCTCGGTGGCCTCGGTGACACCAGCGGCGAACTGGGTGTACGAGATCGCCTCGAACGGACCGCGAACCGTCGAGATCAAGTTCTTCAACGTCGTCACCAAGAGCGACCGCGAATTCCACGCGGCGGTCGAAGGTGGCCGGATCAAGATCGAGACGTGAGGCCGACATGACGGAACTGTCCCCCGAAGATCGCATCGCACGCTTGCGTGCAAGCCGCGGGCAGCCGCAGGTGACCGCCAGCGGACCGCCGGCGTCATCGGCAGCGCCGGCCGGGGCGGAGGCGGTGCCGGCCGCATCGTCGCACCTTGCGGCGCCGCTCGCACCGCCGTCGGGTGCCGCGTTGTCTGCGCTACCTCCTCCACTGCCTTCGGCCGTCCCGTCACCCCCGCTGACGCCCGCGGTCACACCAGTCGATACGAAACCAGGTGCGCACGCCCGCGGGCGTGTGCTGCTGCGGCGCAAGCCCCACCCGGCTCGCAGGGCTCGATGGGCCGTGGGTATCGCTGCCACTGCAGGCTTCGCAGCGCTGATGCCGACGATGGGACCGCTGGGCGCCACGGCGAGCGAGCCGAGCCCGGAGGGCGGCGACGACGTTCCCGACGTGACGACCTCCGACTCGGTTCCGAGCAGCACGGTGGAGGCAACGATCGAGCTGACACCGGCGAGCACCGACCTCGGTGATCCGACGGCGAGCGACGGAACCGTCGAGACGACCGTGGCGCCCGAGGCCGAGCCGGGGTCCGTCGGGACGCCGGTCGCGCCGACTGCCGCCGGTGTGCCGGCGTCTGCGGGTCCTGCTGCGACGCCAGCCCCGGCTGCTGCGCCAGTGGCTGCACCGGCAGCCACTGCGGCGCCTGCTCCTGCTCCGGCGGCTGCTGCCCCGGCCCCGGTGACCACGGCGGCTCCCGCTGCGGCGCCTGCTCCGGCTCCCGCTCCCGCACCGGCTCCCGCTCCCGCACCGGCTCCCGCTCCCGCACCGGCTCCTGCGCCCGCTCCGGCTCCCGCTCCCGCACCGGCTCCCGCTCCCGCACCGGCTCCTGCGCCGGCCCCCGCGCCTGCGCCGGCCCCCGCTCCGCCACCGCCGGTCACATCGGCGTCGGGATGAAGGAGGCGTCATGAGTGCGGTCTCTCACTGGTCGATGCTGACGTTTCGAGCGATGGGCAGTTCGTGTCGCATCGTCGCTCCCGACCACGACCTCGCCCGCCATGGCCAGGATCTGGTGTTGGAACTCGAACGACTCTGGACGCGGTTCGATCCGGACAGCGAGGTCTGCCGCGCCAACAGAGAAGCGGGCAACCTCACGATCGTGTCGCCGGTGACCTACGAGCTGATCGCGCTCGCCCAACACGCGCGTGTGGCGACCGGCGGTCAGTTCAACCCGCTGATGCTGGACCAGCTGGTCGCCCTCGGCTACGACCGTCGCTGGGAGGAACTCGCCGAGCTGCCCGACGTGCTTCCACCACCGACACCGGCCGAGTTCGCCGCGATCGAGCTCTACCCGGAGATCTCGGCGATTCGTCTGCCGGAAGGCACACGATTCGATCCCGGCGGCATCGGGAAAGGGCTGGCCGGCGACATGGTCGCAGCGGCGCTGGTCGAGGCCGGAGCGGAATCCGTGCAGATCGAACTCGGTGGCGACGTCCGTCTGGTCGGTCCCGCGTGGGGAGGCGGGCAGTGGAGCGTCCTGGTCGACGGCAGCGATCACGGACTGGCCTCGCCGGCGACGATCTCGCTGGTCGAGGGAGGCGTCGCCACCAGCAGCGTGATGCGACGCCGCTGGGAGTGTGGCGGAACCGAGGTGCACCACCTCATCGACACCCGAACCGGTCTCCCTGCGGCGACCGATCTCGAAGCGGTCACCACGGTTGCTCCGACGCTGTGGTGGGCGGAGGTGATCGCCAAGATCGCAGTGATCCGTGGGCGTCGTGGCGCCCGCGAGCTCCTCGACGAACTGCAGATGACCGGCGTGCTCGTGTCGCGCGATGCCGTCGACCGCTACGAGATCGTCCACGTCGCAACGGCCGCAGCATGAACTCGCAGGTGTGGTGGTTCGTCTCGCGGTCGTCCGGCATGATCGCCTGGGCGCTGCTCAGCCTGTCGGTGTGTTGGGGCCTCTTCATCTCGACCAAGGCGGTCGCCAAGGCGTCGAGCCCGGCGTGGTTGCTCGACCTGCATCGGTTTCTGGGTGGAATCGCCGTCGTGTTCACCGGCATCCACCTGATCGGCCTCGTCGCCGACACCTACGTCACGTTCGGCTGGGCCGAGACGTTCGTGCCCATGGCATCGACGTGGAAGCCGGGGCCCGTCGCGTTCGGCATCGTCGGGTTCTACCTGTTGCTGGCGATCGAGCTCACGTCCCTCGCGATGAAGCGCCTCCCACGCCGACTCTGGCGCTGGGTCCACTTCACGAGTCTTCCGCTGTACTTCGTCGCCACGTATCACTCCATCACGGCCGGTACGGACTCGGAGAACCAGTGGTTCCGTATCGTCGCACTCGCATCGATCAACATCGTGATGTTCCTGACCGTGGTGCTGATACTTGCGGCGAGGAAGTCGAAGATCCAGCCGGCCCGGCGCACCCCCGCCCGGTTGGACCCCGTCCACGCCGGCGACTGACCGTCAGCGATCGGCGTCGGGGCCCTGCGTCTCGACCCTGAGCGTCCCCCGTTCGAGCTCGGCGTGGATCTCGCAGGTGCCGGCGTCGCTGCGGAACTTCAGCTCGACCGAGGTCGGACCGTCGGTGGCGACATCGGCTCGGTAGCCCTCGAGTGCGACCACCGACTCGATGTGCACCGTGTCGCCTTCGATTCTCACCACGACGCGCCCGCAGGCGCTGTCGATGGTCGACGACGTCGCGGTTTCATCCACAGCGGGAGTCGGAGCTGGCGGTGGGGGCGGAGGTGCAATCGCGGGTGCCGCGGGTGCCGCGGGTGCCGCAGGTGCCGCCGGTGCCGGGGGTGGTGCCGGCGGCTCGTCCATCGCTGATTGCGAGGGAGGCTCGGCTTCCGTGGTGGTCACCACCGCCGTAGGGGCCGGACTCGTGAGCGGCGGCGCTGCCGGGAGCTCGGCGGGATCGTCGGCAACGGGGTCGGCCGAATCTCGAATCGGAACGATGGTGGTCGCCGCCGAGGCGTCTGTGCTGTCTCGATCAGCGCTCGTTGCCGTCCGCAATGTCGACGCAGGCTCTTCGGGCAGTGCCACCAGCGCAGCTGCGCCGGCGCCGGCGGCGAGGAACGTGGCGGCGGCCACGACGGTCAGACGGCGGCGCACTCGTGCCCTGCGCATGGCGGGAAGGAGGTCGTCGAATGCCACGGCCGCACTGCCGACGTCCGCTCGGCCGTCGAGTGCGCGACGAATTTCGTCGTCGGTCATGGTTCGACCTCGTCGCGCTCGACCAGGTGGCGGAGGCGCTCGCGTGCGCTCGACAGATGCGATTTGACCGTTCCCTCCGTGAGTCCGAGGATCATGGCGATCTGGACGACGCTGCAGTCATCGACGTAGAACAGCGTCGCCACCTCGCGTTGGCGGTCGGGCAACAGCATGAGCAGTTCGAGCGTGGCGCCATCGGACGCGTAGTCGTCGGCGTGGGTCCCGTCGTGCGTCGCAGACACCGATTCCTCGCGGCGGCGGCGCCTCCGGTCCTTGCGGAAGCTGTCCCGGCTCGCGTTGATGGCGACCCGTCGCACCCACGCCGCCGGTGATTCGTAGCTGCGGATCTTGGACCATCTCGCATATGCCTTGATGAATGCTTCCTGGGTCGCGTCCGTCGCGCGGTCTGCGTCGCCCGTCGTGAGCGTCAAGATGCGCAGGACGGCCGAATAGTTCTCCAGGAAGAACCGTTCGAACTCGTCCTCGGCGGTCGCCACCATCACTCCCAACCGCCGCTGGCGCGGTGCGGCGCCGTGAACGACGAGCAGAGCGGTGGCCACGGAACGAACACGTCGCCGCCGTCGTCACAGGTTGGGCCGGATCCCGATTCCCTCGGAGCTGGGTGCCCGCTACGACCGGGCATTTTCGGGTCCCACGCCCGATCACCGTACTGGCTCCGACGGCTCGGCTGGGATCTCGCCGGACGAAGTTACCGACGGGTAGACAATCTCGTTACCGGTGGGTAACTTGGGTTCATGACGGACTTCTCGCTCAACCTCAACGAAGACCAGCTGCAGATCCAGAAGTGGGTCCACGACTTCGCCGAGGGCGTCATCCGCCCGGTCGCCGAGGAGTGGGACGAGCGCGAGGAGTTCCCGTGGCCCGTCGTGCAGGAAGCCGCCCAGATCGGGCTGTACGGCGTCGACTTCCTGCTCAACGCCATGGGTGACCCGACGGGGCTCACCCTCCCCGTCGCCATCGAGGAGCTGTTCTGGGGCGACGCCGGCATCGGCATGGCGATCATGGGATCCGCCCTCGCCGCTGCGGGCATCACCGGCAACGGTACGCCCGAGCAGGTGATGGAATGGGTGCCACAGTGCTACGGCACGGCCGACAAGGTGCAGCTCGGTGCGTTCTGTGTGAGCGAACCCGACGCCGGCTCCGACGTCTCGAGCCTGCGCACACGCGCGGTCTACGACGAGGCCAAGGACGAGTGGACGCTGAACGGCACCAAGGCCTGGATCACCAACGGTGGCATCGCCGACGTGCACGTCGTGGTCGCCAGCGTCGATGCGGAACTCAAGGGAAAGGGCCAGGCCAGCTTCATCGTGCCGCCTGGCACCAAGGGCCTGTCGATGGGCCAGAAATACAAGAAGCACGGCATCCGTGCCAGCCACACCTCCGAGGTGGTCCTCGACGACGTCAAGGTGCCCGGTTCGTGCCTGCTCGGGGGCAAGGAGAAGCTCGACGCCAAGCTGGCTCGCGCCCGAGAGAACGTGTCGTCGGGCAAGCAGCCGGCGATGGCGACGTTCGAGGCCACCCGTCCGGCCGTGGGCGCCCAGGCGCTCGGTGTCGCACGGGCCGCCTACGAGTACGCCCTCGACTACGCCAAGGAGCGTCACGCGTTCGGTCGGCCGATCATCATGAACCAGGCGATCGCCTTCAAGCTCGCCAACATGGCGACCGAGATCGACGCCAGCCGCCTGCTGATCTGGCGTGCCGCCTGGCTCGCCAAGAATGGCCAGTTCAAGAACGGCGAGGGTTCGATGTCGAAGTGGAAGGCGTCGGAGACCGCCGTGCGCGTGACCGAGGAGGCCATCCAGATCCTCGGCGGGTACGGCTACACCCGTGAGTACCCCGTCGAGCGTTGGCATCGCGATGCGAAGATCCACACGATCTTCGAAGGCACGAGCGAGATCCAGCAGCTGGTCATCTCTCGGGCGATATCCGGCCTGCGTATCGAGTGATTCTGGCGGTCGGCGCTCCGGCGCCGAGTTGGCGAAATCCGGCCATCCCTAGAATCATCCCTAGGGTTTTGCTAGCGAGTGTGACATCCCTGGCGTACTGTTGTCGGTGTGGCAACGCTGCGCGAGAAGAAGCCGGGGGTGTGGGAGGTGCGGGTTTTCACCGGCACCGACGCCCGCGGACGCCCCACGCAGATCTCGCGAACGGTCCGCGGCGGCAAGCGTGACGCCCAGCGTCTTGCCGCCTCGTTGGAGGTCGGTCCCGGGAGCGCGTCGGCCGCAGGCCGCAAGGTGGTCGACGTCCTCGAAGCGTGGATCGATCAGAACCTCGACACCTGGGCGCCGTCGTCGGCACGCGACCAACAGAGTCGGGTGCGCTCGATCAAGCAGGACAAGATCGCCGAGATCTCGATCGCGCAGTTGTCGATCGCCGATGTCGAACGGTGGCACACCCGCCTGCGTCGCGCTGGGCTGCAAGATGCCGGCATCCGAAACCAGCACGGTGCGTTGAGCGCAGCGCTCAACCAGGCGGTGCGTTGGGGGTGGGCGAGCCAGAACGTGGCGTCGCTGGCGCAGCGCAAGACCACCAAGAAGCCGCCGAGGGGAGTGATGTCGCTCGATGACGTCCGTGCGGTGATTGCAGCGGCAGGGGAGTTCGATCCTGCGGCCGCGTTGGCGCTGCGCCTCGCGGCGATGACCGGCGCTCGCCGTGCGGAGTTGGCCGCATTGCGATGGACCGACGTCGACGACGACGGGATGCTCACGATCGACTCGGCGATCGAGGTGATCCGCCACCCCGGTGAGCAGCGCGAGCTGCGCGATGCGCCGACCAAGACCGGCAATGCTCGCCGGCTCACGCTCGACCCCGACACGCTGAACGCGATCTGGGCACTGCGCCGCGAACGTGAGCCGTACGGTCCGTGGATGTTCGGTGTCGGCCCTGATCTCGTGCCGCCCGATCACATCGGTTGGTGGTGGACCCGCGCCCGGAAGAACTCGGGCATCAACATGAAGTGGCGCCTCCACGATCTGCGCCACTGGTCGGCGACGGTCTCGATCGGCCAGGGCCACGACGTCCGTACGGTCGCCGGCCGCCTCGGCCACTCCAACCCGGCGATGACGTTGCGCGTGTACGCACACGCCTTCGCGGCCGCCGACCAGGCGCTGGCAGCCGGTTTGGGCGACCTGCTCCGAAGCGATGAGTCCGATGAGTAGGCCCTTCCGGCCGACCGATGCGTTTGTGGACGAGTCGATCCGTGGACGGCGCTACATCATGGGTTGCGTGCTCGTCGAGGCACGTCATCTGTCGGTACTGCGGCCGGCGATGGACGAGTTGTCGGTGACGACGTCGCGCATTCACTTCAACAACGAGACCGACGATCAGAAACGTCGCGTCCTCGATGCCATCGCTGACATGCCGATCCAAGCGTTCGCAACGGTGTGTGCCAAGGGCCACCAGACCGACGAGTTCCGAGCGCGAGCGGAGTGCGTTGCCGAGATCGTCCGAGAGGTCCAGAGCAGGGGAGTGGTGAGCCTCGTGCTCGAGAGTCGCCAGGACGACAGCGATGACGAGCGGGTCATCATGCGGACTCGAACGAAGGAGACGTTCATGGTCTTCGAGCATCGGCCGGGAAAGCTGGAGCGAATGCTCTGGATTGCCGACGCGGTGACGTGGGCCGTCGGGTCAGGGCATGCCTGGACGAACCGGCTCGGTGGCGTGCTGACCGACGTCATCGAACTTCAGCCCTGACAGCGCAGAACCCGGCTCCCCTACCATCCGGTAGGCAACCGGGTCCACTTTCTCCAGCGCTTGCCAGAGACAGACACAAGTATGCGCCGGCGCTGCAGAATTGGCAAGTGAGTTGTTGCGCTGAGCGCTCGGCTCGACCGTGTCCGAGAATGCCGGACAGCTCTGCGAGTGTGAAGTTGGTCACAGCGGACTGTCCGTTTGGTGTCCGCTGGTGTCCGTCCGTATCCGCTGGTGTGCACTGGTGCCGGATCGTCCGGAACCCCAACAAACACGGGCCTTGCAGGGTGAATGACATCGGTGTACTTCTGATGGTCCATGTCGTCGCAGGAGGATTTTGCTGAGTCGGAGGAGCACCCACTTCTCACGGTGCGCGAGGCCACCAAGATCCTGCGTATCGGTCGAACGTTCGGCTACGCACTCGCTCACGAGTACCTGAACTCCGGCGGCACGTCGGGACTCCCGGTCATCCAGTTCAGCACGGAGTGCTACAGGGTTCCCCGGTGGGCGCTGATGGAACTCGTGACGACCGGTCGGGTGGTACGGCTGTGTGATGCGGAGGCACCCGTTGGGGGGGCCTCCGATGCCCGCTGACCCGATCCGCCGCACCATCAAACTCGGTCCCCGGGCACACGAACTGCGACGCCACGTCGGTCCGACGGCGTGGTCGGTGCTCGAGGAGATGCTGCAACGCTCCACCGGCGATGGCGACCACATCGTCGCCGGAGTGTCGATCCGTTCGCTGGCGTCGTCGCTCGGACTCGCGAAGGACACCGTGACTCGTGCCGTGGGTCGCCTTCGCGATCTCGGTGTGGTCGAAGCCGCCCAGGCCCGCAGGCTCCGGTGTCTTCGATGCCGGCTCGTATCGCCTCGGCGTCCCCGCGGTCTGCCTCTCGCCTGCCGGCCCGTCGCAGCCCCCCGCCTTCTCGTCTGCTGCCTTCCTGTGCTGCTCCTCCGTCTGCTCCTCCTCCTCCTCTGCTGCTCTCTCTTCTCGTCCGCCCGCCGCTCGTCCGGCCAGCTCTCCCTCCTTCTCGAGGTCTGAGGTCCGTTCCCGTGTCCGTCTCTCGCTTCGCTCCTTCTTCAATTTCCAGACAGGTGCCCGCGCGCTGGTGGGAGTGGTCGTGATCCGGGTGACGACGCTGTACGCGGCAGGAGCGGGAGTGTCCGCCGCCTACTACACCGGCTATCTCACGAAGGCCGACGGTGAACAACCGGGCGTGTGGGCCGGGTCCCAAGCATCGGGACTCGGCCTATCGGGCGAGGTGACGACCGAAGCTCTCAAAGCACTCTTGTCGGGGTATCACCCGACGACCGGTATGCAGTTGGGTCGGGAACTGGTCGATCGGGTGGACCGGCACGGGAACACGATCAAGGCAGTCGCAGGGTACGACGCGACATTGTCGGCACCGAAGCCGCTTCGGTGCTGTGGGCACTCACGGGTGACGAAGGGTTCGCGGAGTGTCATGACGTCGCCGTCAATGCGGTCGCGGCAATGATCGAGAAGTACGGCTCGACGACACGGATCCGTTCGAGCGGGTCCCGACTGCACCCGGAAACCGGCGGGTTGACGGTGGGGGTGTTTCGTCAGTCGACGAGCCGTGCCGATGATCCGCAGTTGCACACCCATGTGGTGATCTCCGCCAAGGTTCAGACCCTCGATGGTCGCTGGTACGCGTTGGATGCGTTGACGTTGAAGAAGTACCAGCAAGCCTTCGGGTACCTGTATCAGTCGGTGCTGCGTGCCGAGGTGACCGCCCGGTTCGGGGTGGTGTTCGATCCGATCGTGAACGGCCAAGCCGAGATCGCCGGCGTCCCCGCGGAGCTCCTGGAGCAGTTCTCGAAGCGGGCCCGCGAGATCGATATGGAGATGGGTGACAAGCTCGCCGAGTTCTTCGACCGTGAGGGTCGTGACCCGTCGGGGTTCGAGTACGCAGCGATGGAACGCGAAGCCGCCGTCGACACCCGCTCGAAGAAGACCGGGCTCGGCGTGCCGGATCTGCGGACACGGTGGCAGCGCGAAGCGGCCAGGCTGGGCATCGACGCCGCCACGCTCACCTCTGCGATCACGGATGCGGCGCGACAGCACCCGCTGGAGGAGTCGCCGCTGGATGTGTCGGAGGTGGTGGAGTCGTTGGCGTCGCGGCAGTCGACTTGGAATCGGATGGACGTGCTGCGCACCATCTGCGACACCGTGACCCCACAACCCGGACACGACGGGACCAGCTGGGCGGCAGCACTCGACGCGTCGGTGAACACGGTGTTGGAGTCGTGTATCGATTTGGACCCGGTCGGCGACGGCACGGCGCGAAGGAGTTCGGATGGTCGGTCTGTGTGGATCGAGCCGATCACGAACCAGGCCACCAGCGAGCACATCCTCACCCAAGAAGAACACATCCTCACCTGGGCGCTCGACGCCCAATCCGATGACCCGACACCGTCGTCACGATCACCGATGTCGCGTTGGATGACGGCCAGTACGCGTCGGCGAGCGCGGTGGCCGGGCACGATCGGTTGGTGTTGGTGGTGGGGCCGGCGGGGGCGGGCAAGACCCGCATGTTGCAGGCTGCCGTGTCCGATCTCCACGGACAGCAGCGGGCGGTGATGGGGTTGGCGCCGACGGCGAAGGCGGCCCGTGTCCTGCAAACCGAGACGGGCATGGTCGCTGACACGGTTGCCAAACTCCTCTACGAACTCGATCGACCAGACAGCGACGACTCGTGGTGGGATGCAGGGCCGGGCATGACGGTGATCGTCGACGAGGCCGGCATGTCGAACACCTCCGATCTCTCGCGCCTCGTCACCCACGCCGAACATCGTCAGTGGCGACTCGCCCTGGTCGGTGACCCACACCAGCTCCAAGCCGTGGGGCGGGGCGGCATGTTCCTCGAGCTGTGCGACACCGGCCGGACCGTGGAGTTGGAACATCTCCACCGGTTCACGAACCGGTGGGAAGCGGCCGCGTCACTCGAGTTGCGTCGCGGGAACCCGTCCGCACTCGACACGTACGCAGCGCACGGCCGGATCCGGGCGGGGACGTTCGCCGAGCATCTCGACACGATCGGCGACCTCTGGCAGCAGTGCCGGAGCGAGGGTGAGTCGCTGTCGATCATCACGACACGCACCGAACACGTCAACGCCATCAACGACCACATCCAGCAACGTCGCCTCGACACCGGCGAACTCGACGCGGCGACGCTCACCCAGGTCGACGATGCGTGGGTGATGGTCGGTGACGTGGTGGCGACTCGCGCAACGAACGCCGCCTGCGCACCTCGGTGGGGGAGCCGGTGCGGAATCGTGAACGCTGGACCGTCACCGCCACCGACACTGTCGAGGAGGGTGATGTGACCGTGACCCGACTCGACGGACACGGCACGATCACCCTGCCGCGTGACTACGTCCGCCAGCACATGCAACTCGCGCACGCGACCACTGAACCGGGCACCCAAGGCGACACCTCGGAACGGAGCCTCACCCT